>NZ_NNBP01000049.1 GCF_002803155.1 Streptomyces sp. CB02959 | reverse complement strand
TCGTGAAAGCCCGAGGCTAGGAAGTGCGCCGATGCCACCAAGTGGCGCCGCTTCAGGGGGAGTTGACCTGGAGCGGCGCCACCTGCGGCGCGACGGCCGAGTGACTCTCGCAGCCCCGCCGCGCCCTCGTCCACGCCGTTAGGCAAGGCTGACGGAGTCCCCGAGAGGAAACGTCCCGGCGAGCGTCGTCGACTAGCAGAAAACCAGCCCCGACCTGGGACTTTGCGTCTTCCAGAGCTGTCGGCCCCTTTCCCGCCTACTCAGCGAAAAGCCCCCGGAAAGTCCCTGGGATGTCCCCGTTGCGGAGCGTCCTGACCTGCGTTTCGAGCACTGCATCGGGCGGGCGATGGATGACGGCAGCAGTTTGTCCTCTCGCCTGAGGACCCCCTCATGGGCACGACGCCAGGACCGAACTGAGTCCATCGAGCAACTGAGTACCGGTCTGGTGGTGATGGGCAGGTTCGGCCTGGCGCTATCGAAATCGCCGCAAGGTGCCGCCCTACACCACACCCGTCGGCCACGGCGCCCTCTCTCTTCTCGCCGTCTTCGACGTGTAGGCGCAAACGACGACTGACTGCTGTGCCTGCCAGCCTGCTTGTGCGGCTTCTCCACGCGCCTGCCCTTGTCCCGGGCCACCACGACGGTGCTGTTTGGCCAAAACATCCACGTCCGTGTCCAGCGCTGCCTACTCTGATCACCAACCGGCGGTAACAGAGACGGCGGCGAGAACGTAGCGAAACCGAGCACTTCGCCACGGATGTACGCGTCCTCGCCAGACGCGGGCCCGCCCATGTCCTCTACGGCGACGAGCAGTTCTGGTTCTCCCACCATCGACCGGACCCCACCGCCGTCACCTATCACCAGCCTCCCGCACGCCTGGCCCGCTTCATGCCGGCCACGAACTGGCGACGGCTCGCCGCACACGCAAGGCAGATCATCGCCCTCGCCCCCGACCAGGTGGCCTTCTTCGCCGACCACCTGCCCGAGGAACGTGTGCACCTGATCCCGCATGGCATCGACACCACCGCCTTCACACCGGCAGGCGTCCCGGAGCCCGACGCCCGGCCACTGATCCTGACCGTGGGCTGGTGGCTACGCGATTGGGACGTCCTGGACACCGTCCACGACCGGCTCCACCAACGGCACGGCAACAACATCCAGCTCGCCGTCGTCACCCGCCAGGCCAACCAGCGCACCTGGCACCCAGCCGTAAGCGTGCTGGAAGGCATCAGCGAAACCACCCTCACCCAGCTCTATCGCCAGGCCGCCGCCGTGCTCCTCCCCCTGGCGGACGCAACCGCCAACAACGCACTCCTGGAAGCCCTGGCCTGCGGAACCCCCGTAGTCGCCACCGACACCGGCGGCATCCCCTACTACACGGGCGATAGCCCGGCCGCCCTTCTCACACCACCCGGCGACGCATCTGCCGCCGTCGAAGCTGTCGAAACCCTGCTCAGCGAACTTGGCACCGCCGCCCATGCCACACGACGTGCCGCGGCCCGAGAGCGCGCAGAGCTCTTCGCCTGGCCGCGCATCGCCGATCAAGTCCGCTCCGTCTACCGCCTGCTGGAGGACGAACAATGACGGTCGCCGAACTCTGGCTCCACTTCGCCGTTCCGGTCTTGATCGCACTTCTGCTGGCCCGCGGGCTCTGGGCACTCGTCGCAGTCGAGCTCTGTGCCCGTTGGCTGCTGGCCAGCGCCGACCAGGACCCCGTTCCGGCCGACGAGGAGGGGCCGTGGCTGGTTGTCCTGCTGCCCATGCTCCGCGAGCAAGCCCTTGTTCCCGAGACGATGGCCGCCTTCACCGCCCTCGACTACCCACGTGAACGTGCAGCGGTGGTCGTCATCACCACCGAACGAGAAGAGACCGCCCGTCGTCGCGACCGTGATCGGCTTCCGGTACTGGCAGCCACCAGCCACCTCGCCGAGGCACAACTGCGCGAGCTGTTCCCCCGCGCCCGCTGCGGCGATATCGCAGTCCAGGTCAACGCCGCCCCCAGGGAGAAGCGCCTCGCCGTCCTCACCGACCTGTACGACGCCGAACCCACGACCCGCGAAACCGTCGCCACCCTTGCCGAAGTCCAGCCGGCCGTCGGGCTGCGCTTGGTACACCTCCACCAACCAGACACCGGTGGCCGCAAGGCCGGACAGCTCAACCACGCCATCAACCACCTCGACGGAATCCTCGGCCCCCTCGGCTGGCACGACGAGGACGACGCGGACAACACCTTCCTCTGCGTCTACGACGCAGACGCCGTCCCAGACGTCCGTACGCTGAACTCTTTCGCCGAGGCAGCCACTCGCCACAGGGCCCGCACCGGGCGGCCACCGTCCCTCATCCAGCAGCAGCGCCTGCCACTGCTCGGTCGCCGCCCCTTCCCATCCGGCGCCACCGGCCTGATCCTGGCCGGAGAATGGCTCTACCAACTCCGCCGCTCACTCGGCATCGAGCTCGCCCGCATCCGCCTGATGCAATGGCTCACCACCGCCCAAGTCCCAAGTCCCATACGGGCACTGCTACGGCCAATGATCTACGGCGTCGGCTGTGGCATGACCGTCCATCTGCCGACCGTGCGAGACCTCGGTGGCTTCCCCGAACCCATGGAGGATCTCGGCACAGGCCACCGTCTTTCGCTCCTCGGTGCCGACATCGCACCTGCCCCCATCGCAGTCCTGGACGAGCCCTATACAGAGTCACGCGGCCTGACCAACCTCCACGCGCTCGCCTTCCTCACGTCAGCCCGGCCAGACCGACATACGAAAGCCGTCGCTCACCTGCCGAGCACCCTCTCCCCCATCGGCAAGGTGCTCCTGGTACTCCGGGAATGGGCCGACGAGGTCGCCTGGCTCACCGGCGCGCCGCTCATCGCCTCCGCGGTCATCTCTGCCTGCTGGTCCGGCCCCCTGTGCTTCGCGCTCGCCCTCGCGGGTGTCCTGCTGCACGGCCCCATCCTGACCGCCCGACTCATCAAGCTGGTCCCTGCTCTCCATGCCACGGTCATCCCCACGATCGGCCATATCGCTGCCGCCCCACGCCCTACACGCGCCCTGGGCGCGAAGCTGATCGCATGCAGTCCCAGTCAACCGTTCATCCGCCTCGCCGGCCCCTGGCGAATGATCCTGCGCCACATCACCGGACACTCGACCACCTTCGGCAAGACTGAACGCTGAAGCACCGCCCAATCCCGACAAGGAAGTTGGACCAGAACGTGACCGAGCCCGGCACCCCCGAAATCCGCACCTCCGCCAAAGCCGTCATCCTCCACGACGGCCACGTCCTCCTCATGCGTGCCGTCTGGGAGGAGCAGGAGTGCTACTTCCTCCCCGGTGGCGGCCAACGCCCCGGGGAGAGTCTCAGCGACGCTGTCCGCCGTGAAGTCGACGAAGAAACCGGCCTGACCGTCACCGTCGAGCGGCTGCTGTGGCTCCGTGAATACATCGGTGCCAACCACGACCACCCCGTAAGCGAAGCCAACACCCACCGCATCGAAGCGATCTTCCTGTGCACCCCCACCAGCGATCCCGGTCAACTCGGCGGCCACGCCCAGGACGAAGTGCAGACCGGCCTGGAATGGGTACCGCTGGGCGAATCCCCTGCCATCAACCTGCTCCCGCAGGCCATCCGCCAGCTCATCACCACCCTCGCCGAGGCACCCACGCTCTCAGGCACCTACCTCGGCGATGTCTCCTGACAATGCCATGGACGGCATAGACGGCCGCGTCCCGTCCAGCGCCCGCGAGATCACCACCGGCCAGGCCAACCGCGTCTGGTCGGTGGACGGACCGACGCCGTACATCCTCAAGCACTACGGCGACCCGAGCCGCGCCGCCAACGAAGTAGCCGCTCTCCGCCTCCTGACCAGATACCACGCCCCAGCTCCGCAGCTGCTCGCCACGTCCAGCGGCAGCAGCACCCCTCCATGGACCGCACAGACCGCACTTCACGCGAGACCCGTCCCCGTCGACCGGTTCCTGACGGAACTCGCCGAACCGCTGGCCGCCATCCACTGTATCCCCGGCACCCACTTCGGCCGCCTCGCCGGCGCCCGACAACACCACAGCTGGACCGACTACCTCCACGACCGCCTGCACACGTACGCGGCAGCCGCCCCGGACTTGCGTTCCACGGCCCGGCTCCTCCACCAAGAAGTCGAGGCCAGCGACAACACCATCCAGCCAGTACTGCTCCATCACGACTTGCAACCGAGCCACCTCCTGCGTGAACCCGCTGGTTCCCGACTGCTCATCGACTGGGAGCTGGCCATCTTCGGCGACCAGCGGTCCGACCTCGCCCGCCTCGCCGTACGCCTCGACCTCGACGACCCCACACCCGTACTCGCCCTAATCAGCCAGCAGGAACCCACCACCGAGAGTCGACTCCGCCTGTACTGGCAGATCCATCTGCTCGCCGACGCCACGCTGAGCACGGACCCGGCCGTACGGGAGCGGGCGGCCAGGCGGCTGCTCAGATGGAGGTGAGCAAGACACACCGGGATGATTGCCCAAGCAAAGCAGATCCTTCTGCTTACCTACGGACTGCGGCACACCCGTCAGAGACCTTCAGGAAGGTCAGCTCAGTCGCCGGGTTGTCGTGTAGGCCGCGCCCAGGGCTACCCGGGTGTCCAGGTCACGGGCAGGGTCCGCCACCTCGACCGCCGCCAGATTCTTCTTGCCCTGGCACAGCACCAGCCGGCGCCCGTGGAACAGCTCGTCAACCGTGGCCACCGCGTCGTCGGAGGTCACCTTCACGTTGTTGACGTAGGCGCCGACCTCTTGGAGCTACCAGCCAGGAGGCTTGGCGGTACCCATGGCGTGGGTAACGGTGATCTCGATGACGACTCGCTCGGGATTGGGGCGCGGGGTCTTGTACCGCTGGGCGTAGCGCGCTTCGGCGTCGGCTACGGACTCTGGATCATCTTTGACAATCGCGGTGCCTTCGAGGGTGCACCAACGTCGGCCCTCGGCCTGGCTGACCGCGACGCGGGCCCCTTGGCCGGCGGCGCGGATATTGCGGACCTTCTTGCTCGTGCCACTGCTGATAACGCGGGCAATGCGGGTTGCCGGGTCGTAGGTCACCCCCACGGGGACGAGGTGCGGAGTGCCATTGGGGCGTGATGTCGCAAGGAAGCAGGTCCGACGCTCCTCCCAGAAGCCCTCGTGTGGCGGCGGGGGTGCGGGGGTCGCGCTAGTCATGACAAGTCCTTCTGCAGGCGGTGCCGGAGGCATGTGGAAACCGCCCAAAACAGGTCGATCTCTTGGTCTGGGACATCTCCGCGAAGGCGGAGATAGCGCCGACAGAGCGTTTTCCAACCTCACGCTGATGCGTGGTGAAGGACCAGGACGGCTTTCACGACGTCGGTGATGCGGTTCGTGCTGCAGCGAAGCTTCCGAAGGAGACGCCGGCCCTTGAGGGTGGCCATGGCCTGCTCACCGACGCAGCGGTTCTTGGTGTGGGTGGTGTTGTGGCGGCGCTTCCATCGCTTGAGACGGCGGCCTCGGAACGGAACCCGGACGGGCCCGCCGGCGCCTTGATACGCCTTGTCGGCCCAGCATCTGAGTCCCGCGTCGGCAAGGGCTTCGATGATCCCGTGCCGCCTGGCGGCGGTGAGGTCGTGGGTCGAACCCGGCAGTGCGGGCCAGGCCCACAGCAGACGGCCGAACGGATCGGTGAGGACCTGGACGTTCACTCCGTGGCGTTTGTGTTTTCCCCAGTAGTACGGGGTGTCGGCGGCGATGCGGTCGATCGGCAGCAGGGTACCGTCGAGGATGACGAACGCCTTCGCCCGGATCGTCCTCATCGCCTCGGCCAGGGACGGGGCGAGGGCGGACAGGACCTCGACGGCTTCCCCTATGTAGCGGAAGACGGTTGCGATTCCGATGCCGAACCCGGCGGCGAGCTGGGCATAGGTGTCACCGCACCGCAGATGAGCCAGGGCGAGCAGGGCCTGGCGTGCAGCGGAGAGACGCCGCCACCGCGTCCCGATCTCCTGCCTCCTCACGGCCAGTTGCCCCGTCAGGAACCGCAGAGTGCGGCTGGACAGATCGATCGAGGACGGATAGGCAAGCACACGAAGCTCCTGGCGGACACGGGTGATCTTGGTCGAGAACCCGTCTACCAGGAGCTTCACCCTTGCGCAGGACCGTCCAACTCGCGGTCAGCAACGCCAGCTTGGAAACGGATCAATGGACCAGACCGTCATCCACGGAAGCCCGAGCCATCTTCCGCGCCAAGGAAGCACAGACGCTCACCCCCGAGCAACGCGAACGCTGGTGGGCAGCCGCTTTCGCTGAAATTGGCGTGGACTACGACTTCCCCACGCTCAACATCACGCCCGTTCGGCGGGAGGTGGCAGCAGCGTGACCCGCGAGGGCATAACCGGCCCGATACCGGCCGTGAACATCGCACTGTGCATCAAGTGCCACAAGCTCAGTGACGCGCCCGTTGCCGTGCGCTGGATCGAGAGTGACAGCGGTCCCGGAACCACCCTGTATGCCTGCCCCGAGCACGCCGTAGAACTCGGCGCGGGGCCGACTCCCCGCAGTTGGGGGAGTTCGGCGCGCGGCACCGGGCGCCGCTGCCACGTGTGCACGGTCTGGAGCAGCCGCATGGTCACCCCCGGCAGCACCCGGGCCGCCGGCCAGACGACGTGTCCTTGCGCGTCGACGAAGCCGACGTTCCACGTCGCGCCCTCGGACAGCACGTCGGTCCCCGGCTCGACGAACAGCGCGTCGTCGGCACCGGCCCGTTGCGCGGCCCGCCGGATGGCCAACTGCCCGAAGAGCCCGACGTGCTTCACCTCGGGCATCTCCCGCTGGTACACGACGGTGGTGACCCGCAACGGCGCCAGCGGGCCGCCCACCGGGCGGCAGGTGACCAGGAGGTGCGGCTCGGCGTCGGCCCCGGGCCGGGCCAGCCCCAGACCGGGGTCGAACACCGTCACCCGCACGGCCAGCGAACCCGTCCGCCCGTCCACGGCCTGGCCGAGGAGGGCGCGGACCCGCGCGCGGTCCAGCGCGGCGTCGAACACGGTCCGGCAGTCGGCCGCCAAGCGGTCGAGGTGCAACGACAGTCCCTTGACGCGCCCGTCGTCGACGCGCAGCGTGGTGAAGTGGCCGAAGTTGGTGAGCGCCAGTGCCTTGAGCGCGTCGACACCGACCGGTTCGCCGTTGAGGTAGTCCATCGGCTCAGTCTGACAGCGCCGCAGGCCACACCAGCGCCGGCGGTCGCGGACCGCACCGGCGCGGGGGAGGCCCCGGGCGGCACCCGCCGACCGGGGCGCGCACCGCGCCGCACCGCTCCGGCGGCCCGACGCGGCCGGATCCCGGGCCTGTCACGCCGAGCGGACCGCGTCGGCGAGCCGGGCCACCCGGGCCAGCGTCGGCTCCGCGAGGAATTCGGGCGCCCGGCGGGTGAACGCCTCGGCCCCCGCGGCGCCGATGAGCTCGCTCGCCACCTCCGCGACCATGGCGATCATCGCCAGCGAATCGCCGCCCAGTTGGTGGAAGTCGGTCCCCGACCCCATCCCGTCCGGGTCGGTGCCCAGCACCCGCGCCCAGATCTTCGCGACGGCCGCCTCGGTGTCGTCCAACGGCGTCGCGTCGGCGGGCGCCTGGGCATCGGCGAACGGATCGGGCAGCGCCGACGCGGCGACCTTTCCGTTCACGGTGCGCGGGATCTCCGCGACCACCAGCATGGCGGCGGGCACCATGTACGACGGCAGGCGTTCGAGGAGGTGCGCCGTGAGCTCCGCCACCTCGACCGGGGGGACGTCGGGCCGCAGCACGACGTAGCCGCACAGCGCCCGGTCGGTCCGGCCGGGCGGCGTCCGCGGCACGACGACCGCCGCCGCGACCGCCGGATGCGACTCCAGCGTGAACGCGATCTCCGACGGTTCGATGCGGTGCCCCCGCACCTTGACCTGGTCGTCGACGCGCCCGCAGCACTCCACCTCGCCCGACGGCAGCCGGCGCGCCAGGTCCCCGGTCCGGTAGGCGCGGGTGCCGTCGGCCAGCCGCACGAACCGCTGCCGGGTCAGGTCCGGCCGGCCCCGGTAGCGGCGGGCGAGCTGCACGCCGCCGATGTAGAGCTCGCCGGTCTCGCCCGGGGCGACGAACCGGCGCTCCGCGTCGAGCAGGAACAGCGAGACGCCGTCCTGCGGCAGCCCGATGGGTACGTTCGCACCGGTGTCCTGTTCGGGGTCGAAGACGTGGTCGCTGACCCCGATGGTGGCCTCGGCCGGCCCGTAGAGGTTGATGATGCGGCAGGCGGGGCCGAACACCTCCCGGGCCCGCAGGGCGAGGGCCCGGGTGAACTGCTCCCCGATCACCATCAGCGTGCCGACCGCACCGGGCCGCAGCCCCAACCGGGTGATCAGGTCGAGGTGCGACGGTGTCAGCGCGAGCGCGGTCGCTCCGGCCTCCAACACCTCCTGCAAGGACAGGTGGTCGAGCTCGTCGCGCATGAGCAGCAGCGTGCCGCCGACCAGGAACGGCAGCACGAGGGAGATCTGCGCGACGTCGAAGGAGAGCGAACACAGCAGGGGGAGCCGGGTGTCCGGGCCGATGCCGTGTTCCCGCAGCGCCCAGTGCGCGTAGTTGGTCAGGCTGCGGTGCTCGATGTCGACGCCCTTGGGCCGGCCGGTCGAGCCGGAGGTGTACACCACGTACGCCAGGTCCGACGGCGCGGGCGGCGTCGGCGGCTCGGCCGGGTCGGCCGCGTACGACAGCTCGTCCAGCACCAGCCGTTCGCAGCCCTCGGGCAGGAAGTCCCGTCCGTTGTGCGGGTGTTGGGTCAGGCACAGCGGTGCCCGGGCGTCCTGGAGCAGGTCGCGGATCCGCCCGTCCGGGTGTTTGGTGTCCATCGGCAGGTAGGCCGCGCCGGCCAGCAGCGCCCCCCAGGCCCCGGTGACCGCGGCCACCGTCCGGTCCGTGCACAACCCGACGACGGTGTCCCGGCCGATGCCGCGGGCCCGCAGCTCCGCGGCGACCACCCGCGCCCGGCGGTCGAGTTCGGCGTAGGTCACCTCGCCTTCGGGGCCGCTGATCGCCACCGCGTCGGGCCGCGAGCGCACCTGTTCGCGGAACAGGTCGACCACCGTCCGGTCCCCGGGCGTGGCAGCCCCGTCGGCCGGGACCGGCGGCAGCAGCGTGGCCCGCTCCCGGTGGGCGGCCGGCGACAGGGACTCGCAGAGCGCGTCGAGCAGTCGTTCCGCTCCGGCCTCCGCCTCCTCGCCGGGCCACCAGGACAGGGTCAGTTCGGTGCGGCCGTCGGACTCCACGACGTTCAGGCCCAACGGGCTCGCCGGCTCGCGCGGGGCGAGCAGGTAGCTCGCGACCGGCTCGAAGGTGTCGGTGGCGAACGCGTCGGCGGACGTCTTGCCGAGGCTGTTCACGCCGGCCAGCGAGGAGAAACGGTCCGTCCGGCGCGCCTTGCGGTCCACCCCGCGCACGAGCATGCGCAGCAGCCCGAGCGGCACCTTCAGCACCTCGGGCCCCGGGGCGCGCACGGTGCCCCGGCGCTCGGACAGCACCGTCAGCAGCTGCTGCTGGGTGGCCTGCCACCCGTCCGCCGGGGTGACCTGAAGCGAGACGGTGACCGCGAAGTTGGAGGTGGAGCGCACCCCCGGGTGGTACGGCCGCAGGTCCACCGGGATGCTCACCGGCACCGTCTCCTGCCCCGACAGCCGCGCCAGTTCGGTGGCCAGCCGGGCGGCCACCGCGGGGAAGGTGCCGTCGAGCGAGCGCCGCCACCAGCGGTGGCCGCCGAACCGCGCGTCCGCCGGCACGCCCAGCAGCGACGGGAGGACGAAGTCCTGGTTCTTGGCGTCCGCCTGGGCGATCAGCGGGTCGTCCAGTTCGGCCACGGTCGTCACCGACTGCGCGCCCTCCGGTTCCTCACCGCGCAGCGCCCGGAAGACGTCCAGCGCCCACAGGCGCAGCCCGCGGGCGTCCATCACCGCGTGCGAGGCGCGGAAGACGACGGCCGGGAACTCCCCGTCGCACAGTACGACCTCGCAGTACGCGCCCTGCACCGGCAGGGGCCGCCGCAGCTCCGGGACGTCGTTGAGGGTGGTGCGGTCCAGCACGGTGCCGGTCGCGCGGCGGACCGGTGGTGGCCGGCGGCTGTCGGACCAGCGGTTGCCCCGCCGGGCCAACCGGGCGCCGGGACAGGACTCCGCGGCCGTGGCGACCGCCCGGCGGAGTTCTGCGGCGTCGATCCTGCCGGCGCCCTCGACGACGAGGTTGAGCACCGGCGACAGTGCGGCGGGGAACCCCAAGTACCAGTGCTCGAAGGGGACCACGGTCCTGGCGAAGCGGTGAGTGTCCGCCATGGTGGCTGGTTTTGGCTTCATCCCCGCATCGAACTGCACCCGACACTATGCAATTCCTTAGAGGGTTCGATGCACCTCGATCGCGGATCGCGGTTCTCGGCACCGCGATCGACGCGCTCCGGCGGGTGGTCCTCAGGCCCCGGGCGCCCGCGGCACCACGATGGGGGCGGCGTCGCCGGGGGCGGTGAGGATGTCGGCTTGCACGGCGTAGAGCTCCTTCACCAGCGGGCCGTCGACAATGTCGCGGGGGGGCGCCCTGCGCGATGACGCGGCCGTCCTTCATGGCGATCACGGTGTCGGCGTAGCGGGCGGCCGAGGCCAGGTCGTGCAGGACCATGACGACCGTCCGGCCGGCCGCCGCCACCGTGCGTACGAGCGAGAGCACGTCGATGACGTGGCCCAGGTCGAGGGCGCTGGTGGGTTCGTCGAGCAGGACCACCGGGGTCTGTTGGGCCAGGACCATGGCGAGCCAGCAGCGTTGGCGCTGGCCGCCGGAGAGCCGGTCCAGGCGTTCGGCGGCCAGCGCCCGGGTGCCGGTGGCCTCCAGCGCCTCGTGCACCGCGCGCTCGTCCTCGCGTGACCATTGGCGGAGCAGTCCCTGGTGGGGATGGCGGCCGTAGCGGACGAGGCCCGCGACGGTCACCGCCTCTGGGGCCCGCGGTGCCTGCGGGAACAGGGCGACGTGCCGGACGGCCTGACGCCGGGTCAGCTGCCAGAGGCCGTGCCCGTCGGCCCGCACCGTCCCGAAGTCCGGTCGGTGGAGGCGGGCGACGGCCCGCAACAGGGTCGACTTCCCACAGCCGTTGGGGCCCACGATCGCGGTGACGCTCCCTCGGGGAACGGCGAACGAGGCGTCGTGGACCACTCGGCGGTGCGGATAGCCGACGGTGAGGCCGTCGAGGGCGAGCCCGGCGGTTGCGGTCATGGCGGTCAGACCTTTCCGGTGTTGCGGTCCGGGCGGAAGAGGACCCAGAGGAGGAAGGGGCCGCCGAGGACGCTGGTGACGACGCCGACGGGGAGTTCGACGGGGGCGGCCACCCGGGCCAACGCATCGGCCGCGGTGGTCAGGCAGGCGCCGGCCAGGGCGGAGCCGAGGACCGGGACGCGGGTGGGGCCGCTCAGCCGCTGCGCCAGGATCGGGGCGGCGAGCGCGACGAAGGAGATCGGGCCGCCGACGCCGACCGCGACGCCGGCCAGGGCCACGGCGAGCGCGAGCGCGGCGGCCCGCAGGCGGCGCAGGTCCACGCCGAGGCCGGCGGCCAGGTCGTCGTCGAAGCGCAGGAGTTGCAGCCGGTGGCCGGCGGCCAGGCACAGCGGCACCAGGAACGCCAGGGCCACCAGGAGCGGGGTGCCGGCGGTGGCGTCGCGGCCGTTGAGGCTGCCGACGGCCCACAGGAAGACCCCGCCGGCGGTGTTGTCGTTCTGACGGGACATCACCAGGTCGCCCACCGCGCCGAGGAACGTGGACACGCCGATGCCGACCACCAGCACCCGGTAGCCGCGGCTGCCGGCGCCGCCCGCGCACAGCACCACCAGGGCCGCGGCGGCGATCGCGCCCAGCGGCCCGAGCCACCAGTCGCCGACCAGACCGGAGGTGGAGCCGGCCGCCGCGGCGACGACGGCCGCGGTGGCGCCGTCGTTGACGCCGACGAGGTCCGGTGTGGCGAGCCGGTTGTCGGCCAGGGTCTGGGTGAGGCAGCCGGCGATGCCGAGGGCGGCGCCGACCATGAGGCCGACCAGGACGCGCGGCAGCCGGAAGTCGCGCACGATCAGCACGGTGCCCGGGTCGCCGGTGCCCAGCAGGCCGGACACGGTCTGCGACGGGCTCATGCCGGTCGAACTCGCCGCCACTGCCACGGTGATGAGCAGCAGCGCCAGCGGTGCCAGGAGGGCGACGGCCAGCGCGCTGCGGCGAGGGAAGAGCCAGGAGAGGGTGCCGGCGCGTAGCACGGTGCTGTCGGGCGGGGTGAGCGCCGGGGCGGTGCGCGGTGGCGTCATGCCGAGGCTCCAGCGGTGGACAGGCGGGACGAGCGGGCGATCCACACCAGGAGGGGGCCGCCCACGAAGGCGAGCAGCACGCTGACCGGGGTCTCCCACGGGCGGATGACGATCCGGGCGAGGACGTCGGCGACGATCATCACGTCCGCGGCGATCAGTCCGGACAGGGCGAGTTGGGCGGTCGTGCGGGCCCCGGCGAGCGCGCGGGCGGCGTACGGCGCGAGCAGTCCGAGAAAGGCGATCGGCCCGGCGACCCGGTAGGGCCGGGTTCGCTTGTGGGTGATCCCGGCATCCGCCAGCGCGTCGCGCCAGTTGCGTGAGCGGTAGCAGGAGCCGTTGTCGGTCAGGACCCGCTCGACGGTGATCCCGGCCTGGGCGAAGAAGGCGTGGGCCCGTTTCCAAAAGCCGGTGGCGGTTTCCTTCTTCTCGTCAGTGTGGATCTCGCTGTAGGCCAGGCGGGAGTGGTCGTCGACGGCGGTGTGAAGGTAGCTGTAGCCGGTGCCTGAGCGGGTTTTGCGGCCTGCGGCCCGGCCGAGGACCTTGTGGCCGCCGCCGTCGGGGATGTTGCCGAGCTTCTTGATGTCGACGTGCACCAGTTCGCCTGGGCGATCGCGTTCGTAGCGGCGTATGACGCGGCCGGTGGCCCGGTCCAGATGTGCCAGGCGGGCCAGGCCGTAGCGGGTCAGCACCCGGTGCACGGTCGAGGGCACCAGGTGCAGCAGGTGTGCGATGCGGGCCGGTCCCCAGCGGCGCAGGACGCGGACCTTGATGATGCGCCGTTCGGTGCGGGTCGGGGTGCGGCGCGGGCTCGTGTGCGGGCAGGAGGACAGGTCCCTCATACCGGCCTCGCCGTGCGTGCGGTAGCGGCCGGCCCACCGCTGGGCGGTGGTGGGCGAGACCTGGAAGCGTTCGGCGGCCCGGCGAAGAGGCCAGCCGTCCTCGACCACGCAACGGGCCAGGCGCAGCCGTCCGGTCTCGGTCAGGGGTGCATTACGGTGGGGCACGAGGGCCTTTCTGTTGGTGTAGACGTCGCAATCCACACCGAACCGAAGGCCCTCACCTGTTCAAGATCCCTCAGCCGAGACCTGGCTCACCCGTCCACAACCTCCCCGGACAGAACACCTAGGGCCGGCTATGGGGGTATCCCTCGTGTTCTCGCCGCGGGTCATCTGGCGGTGTGAACGCGGGGCTTTCGGCTATCGGACGGCGGCGCGGTAGAGCAGCCGGCGGTGCCGGGAGCTGTCGCAGGGGGAGGCGGTGTGGAGGGTGGCGAGGTTGTCCCACACGACCATGTCGCCCTCCTCCCAGCGGTGGCTGTAGACGTACGGCGCGCTGGTCGCGTGCTCCAGCAGCTCCTCCAGCAGCGCGCGGCTTTCCTGCTCGGCGAGCGTGGGGATGCCGCTGATCACCATGGAGCCGAGTAGCAGGCTGCGGGCGCCGGTTGCGGGGTGGGTCAGGACGAGCGGGTGCTCGATCTCCGGGCTCGCGGTCAGGCTCCCGGTCGCGATCGACGACTGGCCGCCGCTGGCCTGGCTCTGGAGCGCGCAGAGATGCTCCATCGAATGCACCGCGCGCATCCCCTCGATCCGCTGCCGCGTCGCGGGGGAGAGGTCGACGTAGGCGCGGGTCGCGTCGGCGAAGCGGGTCTCGCCGCCCTGGGCAGGGGTGATGACCGAGTAGAGCATCGTCGCCGAGGTGAGCTCGGGCTTGAAGCTGTTGTCGGCGTGCCACTCCTCCTCGTTGTCCCCGTCGTAGATGCCGATGTGCTCGCCGTCCTCGACGATGTTGCTGATGACGGTCAGGCCCGGAAAGCCGCCGACGGCGTACCGGCGGTCGACGCGGGTGTCCACCGTCCCGAAGCAGGAGGCGACGGTCAGCAGGTCGGCGTGGGTCAGGTGCTGGCGGGGCACGATCAGCAGCCGGTGCTGATGCAGGGCCGCCGCCAGCTGGGGCGCGAGGCGCTCGGCGTGGATCGCGAGGTCGGCATCGACGACGGCGCCGAAGCCGCTCTCGTCGAGCGGGCGCAGCGACAGGTCCATCGCCACTCCTTCCGGACGGTGATCGGGGCGGTCAGAACTGGGGCGAGGGGTGGAAGACGCTGATGTCCTTGACGCCGGAGGCGGCCATGCACAGGCGCTCGATGCCGATGCCGAGTCCGACGCTGCCGGCCGGCACGCGGCCGGCGTCGATCGCCTCCCGGGCCAGGGCCTGTTCGTCGTCGTACAGGTCCACTGCACGGGCCCGGTCGATGAACGCGGTCCCGTCGGGCTCGTCCTCGTAGCCGTGGACGACCTCGATGCCGTCGACCAGGACCTCGAAGGCGGTTGAGGACGGCGGTGGTGCCGGGCGTGAGGCGGGCGCACGGCTCGTCCCCGCCGACCGGGTACTCGGTCAGGAATAGCGCTGCGCCGGTGCTCTGGGCCTCCAGTTCGCGTTCCACGTACTGCCCGAGCACCGTCTTGAACGGCACGTCCGCGCTCATGCCCAGGTGGGCGGCCATCCGCGCGGGCAGGTCACCGAGGGGCTCGCGGTGCAGGTCGATGCCGAACTGGTCGCGGACGTGGCCGGCGACGGAGACCCGCTGGGGGGTGTACGGAAGGTGCGGGCCGATCAGCTGCTCGGCGAGTGCCAGGAGGAAGTTGAAGTCCTCGCCGGCGGCGTAGAGGTCGAGCATCTGGAACTCGGGCGCGTGCAACCCGTCGGGCTTCTCGGGCCGGAAGCATGCGCCGATCTCGAAGATGCGCCGGTGGTGCTCCAGGTTCTTGCGCAGGGCCGGGCCGATCATCGCCCGCAGGAACCGCCCGCCGTCATGGTCCACCGGTAGGCGGCGTCCCGGGCCGAGGTCGGCTCTGCGCAATGTCGGGGTGGTCACCTCGACGAAGGTCTCCGCGCGGAGCGTGTCCCGCAGGCTGAACAGCAGGTCGGACTTCATGACGACGGGGTTGAGCACGGGTGCTCCTCAAGGTCGTTGATTCCGGGCGGAGTTCGCTGGGAGCCGGGCCCCGCGGTGATCTGGCGTGTGGGTCCTCGGCGGGGCCACAAAGTAGCCGCGCCCGCACGAGCAGCAGAAGCCCTTCCACCAGCCGTGCGGCGGCCAGCGGGCTGAAAATGGGGCTCGTTCAGGAACAACGTTCGGCGTTTTTGCAGCTCAACGCGGGTGTGCGCGCAACGGGGACGCAACGGTCCCGTGCAACCGGCGCAACGGCCAGAGCCGTTGCGGCCCTCCTCAGCCCAGCTCTAGCGTGACTGGCCAAGCGCCCGGCGTGACTGCCACGCAACGCTCCTCCACAGGTGGGCAGGACGTGCTCCGTTGCGGCCCTCTCCACCTGCGTTCGCCCACGCCATGGCGTGCCGAGCCGATGGTTCAGCACTTCACCGGACCCGCGGCCCGGCAGTTCCACAGCCCGATCATCCGGACTCGCGGATCACCCGCGACCGAACAGGGAGAACTCGATGACCGCTACCGCCGGAATGACCCCGGACACCGTGCTGAAGGTCGGCATGCGGCCGGACGCCTCCGTGCTGAAGCTCGGGATGCGCCCGGACGCCACCGTGCTGAAGGCCGGCATGCGCCCCGACGCCCCCAGCCTGAAGGTCGGCATGCGGCCGGACGCCTCCGTGCTGAAGCTCGGGATGCGCCCGGACGCCTCCGTGCTGAAGGCCGGCATGCGCCCGGACCGCGCCCTCGTCGCCGTCTGACCCGCGGCTGAACCACCCCTCGTCGTGCTCCGGCGCGCCCGCCCGCGAGGGCGCGCCGGAACTCGGCCCCATTCATCCACACCGTCTCGACTGGAGGACCTGATGAGCAGTCCCGCCGTCGGCAGGACCCGCAACGGCACCGGAGCCTCCGGCCCTGTGCGCAAGGCCCTCGGGCAGCAGCTCATCGGCGACCTGGAGAAGCTCTGCGGGCGCCCGACCATCGGCCTGTGGGACGTCGCCTGGGACCTCTTGGCAATCGCCGCCGCAGTGCTCGCCGGACACTTCATCGGTCACGTCGCCGGCCCCCTGCTTGCCGTCTGCTACATCGGGGTGCGCCAGCGCCACCTGTCCAACCTCGGCCACGAGTGCGTGCACTCCAAGCTCATGGCCACCCGCGACGCCAACCGGATCATCGGCTACCTCCTGACCGGCCTGCTCGGCGAGGGCTTCGAGCCCTACCGCAGCAGCCACTACGTCCACCACGCCAAGCTCGGCTGGGACGACGACCCGATGTTCCAGTCCTACCGCGCCGGCAACATCCGCGCCGCGGGCCGGGCGCCCAGCCGCCGCGGCTTCGTTCTGCGGGTCATCGTGCGCAACGCGCTGTGGCGGCTGCCGAAGACCGCGGTGCTGTCCCTGGTCACCCGCGCGCCGGGGGAGACCAGGCGGGCCCTCGCCACCCGGGCCGTGCTGTGGGCCGGCGTCGTCGCCGCGCTGTGGCCCGTGGGCGGCGTGCCGTACCTCCTGCTCTACTGGCTGCTCCCCCTCGTCCTGGTGCGGCCCGTCGTCACCTGGATCACCGATCTCGGCAACCACGCCGGGCTGATCGAGAACGGCGACATCCTCCTGCAGACCCGCGGCTGGACCTCCCACTGGCTCACCCGGCACCTGCTCGGCGGCCACCTCGACGACATGTTCCACCCCATCCACCACTGGTGCCCGCAGATCCCCTGGCGGCGCCTGCCCGAGGCCCGCGCCCTCACCGCGCAACACCTGCCGCGCTTCGGCGAAGTGCCATGGTGCTCCGGCTACTTCTTCCGGCGCCGTGCCACCCCCGACCAGCCGTGCGTGATCGAGGACATCATCACTCGGCTCGACGCCCCAGCCGCCTGTACCCCGCCCCGGCACGCCTCGGCCGCCTGACCTTCCCCGCCCGACCTCCGAACCCCGAACGGCAACGCCCACCCGCCGCGCACCCGTGCGCCGGAGGCCGGGGCGCGCCGTCGCCCGCCGCCGAGGAGGCGGCCCATCATGCCCCAGCCCGAGCCTGCCTCGCCGCCGGCCCTGAACAGCTTCGACGAGTTCACCCGGCTCGACGAAGTCGTCCTCGGCCGCGCCGAGCACTACGACGCCCACCACACCGACACCTCGTGGCGGCTGTTCCTCTACGACAACGTCGCCCCGGTCCTCGGTCAGCACACCACCCCGTCAGGGGAAGAGCTCCTGCCGATCCCCACGCAGCTGGTCGACGAGCTCAACGAAGACATCGCCGGCCTGGCCGACGCCCTGACCGGATGCGGGGTGAAGGTCCTGCGGCCCGCGGCACCCGGCAAGGACGTCGACATCCGCTCCCTGCACTGGGACGCCAGGGCCACCCCGCCGCTCAACGTCCGCGACCAGAGCATCATCCTCGGCAACACCATCGTGGAGACCGCGCCCCACGTCCGCGCCCGCATCTTCGAGAACGACCTGCTCAAGCCCGCCTTCTACCGCTACTACCAGGACGGGGCGAACTGGCTGAGCATGCCGCGCCCGGCCCTGGCCCGCGACTCCCTAGACACCTTCTACTTCACCCGCCAGAACCTGGACGTCAGCCGCGCCACCGACGGCGAGAGCGCCGGGGCGATCGAGGGCCTGGGCCTGGAGATGGTCTTCGACGGTGCGCAGTGCATGCGCCTGGGCCGCGACGTCCTGGTCAATGTCGCCAACCACAACCACGAACTCGCCCTGCGCTGGCTCCGGGAGAACATCCGCGACTTGCGGTTCCACCGCCTGGACGCCATGGCCGACAACCACATCGACAGCGTCCTGGTCCCGCTGCGCCCCGGCCTGATGCTGCTGCGCTCCCCGGCCTACCGGGAATATCTGCCCCAGGACATGCAGTCCTGGGACGTGATCTACGCCCCCGCGACCGACGACAGCAACTTCCCGGACTACAGCGACCTCGGCTTCGTCATGCCCATCGGCAGCCGGTACATGGACATCAACCTCCTGTCCATCGACGAGAACACCGTCGTCGTCAACTCCCTCTACCCGGAGCTGATCGAGACCTTGGAACGCCGCGGGTTCACCGTCGTCCCGGTCCGCCACCGCCACCGGCGTCTGTTCGGCGGCGGCTTCCACTGCTTCACCCTCGACACCGTCCGCCGCGGCGGCCCCGAGGACTACCTCAGCTAACCCCGGCACCCCCGCAACGCCGCTCTTCCGCTTCCGGCCCCGGCAGCCCGCCCCGACGTCAGGAGACCCCCGATGGACACCGCCTACCCCTGGCCGCCCGACCAGACCTTCTGGACCGGCACCTTCCCCGACCACACCACCGGGCGGACCACGCCCTTCCTGTTCAAGGGCATCATCCCCGCCAGCGCGGCCGAACCGGACGACGTCCTGACCGGATTCGAGGCCATCCGCCGGGCCCACAACGCCGGCACCGACATCAAGGCGCACGCCCGCGTCTACGTCGGCGAGGACCGCCGCGACGACCTCCTGCCCCAGGTGCTGACCGCCCCGTCCTGGAACGGGGGCGTGGACTCCTTCGTGCCCTGGATGCAGAACCTCGCCAACGCCGAGCGGTTCTCCCTGGTCATCAACAACCTGGAGACCGTCAGCCCCGCACTCGCCGCCGGCCTTGGCACCTTCCTCAAGACCCTCATCGACGGGTGGGGCCTGCCGCTGGGCGGCGCCGAACAGGTCGCGTTCGCCGGGAACTACGCGGGCACCGCCTTCGGGATCCACGAGGGCTACGAGGACGCCTTCCTCGTCCACCTCGGTCCGAACGCCAAGAACTTCTACTGCTGGCCCGCCGAGACGTACGAGAAGCTCACCGGCGGCAAACAGCCCACGTTCGGCGACTACCGCGCGCTGCTGGAGGAGGCCGAGCACTTCCTACTGGAGCCGGGCGACGCCCTCTTCCTGCCCCGCCGGGTCTTCCACGTCGGCACCCAGGACACCTTCTCCGTCTCGGTGGCCATGCCGCTGTACACCTACCCGTACGCGCAGATCCTGCAGAGCCGCATCATCCCGGACGTCCTCGCCGACCTGGCCGGCGGCGGGCCCGACGACCCGCTCAACGAGCCCTCCGCGATGGCGGACACGGCCGCCGGGCCCGGCGCCGTCGCCGACCGGCTGGCAGGCGTCGGCCGCGAACTCCTGCACTTCGCCGCCGACCGCGTCCGCAGCGCGGCCCGCCAGCACGCCGAGCAGCGGTGGGCCACGCTGCAGAGCAACGGCGGCTGGGAACTCGTCGAGGGCGATCTCTCCCGCCGGGAAGCAGCGGACGCCTTCGACCCCGAGCAGGTCACGCCGGGCGCCGAGATCCGCCTGATCGCCCCCTACCAGGTGACCACCCTGCTCGACGCCGATGGCGACTCCCACCAGGTCCTGCTGCGCGGACACCAGCCGGGCGTCGCCCTCGACAGCGCGGGGCTGAACCGGGACACCATCACCGCCCTCAACAGCGGCGCAACGATCGCCCTCCCCGACAAGCCGGAACTCCTCACGGCCGTCCGGGCCCTGGGAGCCACCGGTGGCCTGCACCTGATCCCCCGCCCCGCCGACATGGAGGAGACCGACGCGTGACCCCCGATAACAGCCTCATCCAGGCATATCTCAAGGCCAACCCCGAGACACAGAGCGCCATCAACGGCACCCTCCTGGGCCGCTTCACCTCCAGCAAGGCCCTCGTCACCGCGCACCTGGCCCCACTGGTCGACTGGGCGTACGAGCGGATCGCCGAGAAGGTCGGCGCCGCCGACCTCAACGAACGCCAGGCCCGGATGTACATCGAGGAGCTCTCGGTGTTCGCCCGCTACAACGCCCAGTTCCTCAAGGCGGCCGCCACCGCCGTGGAGGGCTACTGCCCCGAGCTCGCCCACGAGCTGCGCCGCAACCACCTGGAGGAGGGCGGCGAGCGCGGCAAGGTGCCCGCGCACTACGTCCTCTACACCAACGCGCTCCTGTCGGACCTCGGCCTGCTCGTCAACGGTCACGTGCCCGCCCCCGAGACCGAGACACTGGTCAACCTCCACCAGTGGATGGTCGGCTCGCACATGCCCAGCCACATCGCCGGCGCCTACTACGCGACCGAGGCCGTGGCGATCGCCGAGACCCAGATCCTGCGCGACATCACCAACCGCTACGGCGAGCTGACCATCGGCCGCAGCGGCAGCGAGCTCAAGGCCCTGCACCACTACTACGACCTCCACCTCGACGAAAGCCACGAGGCCGCCCAGGTCGGCGGCATGAGCGTCGAGGCCGCCCACATCGAGGGCCTGGCTAGGTTCATCAAGCAGAGTGAACTCTTCCACATCAACCTGCCCCAGGCCCTCGATGGATGGCTGACGATCAGCGAGGGGATGACACACTGGTGGGCTCAACTCGCCCACCGCGCCTCGGAGATGTACTGATGAACGCCACCCCCGATATCGTCGCCGCAGCCCAGGAGCGCTCCGGCGGATGCCTGTGCGGACAGATCCGCCTCACCGTCAAGGGCGAGGCCATCTACCCGCACACCTGCAGCTGCCCGCACTGCAAGAAGCTCGGCGGCGGCCCGGTGATGTGGTGGGCCGGCTTCGCCCCCGAGGACGTCACCTGGACGAACGGCGTCGAGCCGACCTGGTTCACCACGTTCGAGGGCGAGGCCCAGCGGGGCTTCTGCCCGAACTGCGGCAGCCGCCTCGCGGCGATCGACAGCGATGTTCCCGAGCTTGGCATCGTCGTCACGGCCCTGGACGACACCAGCGGGGCCGATCTCGTCCCCATCAACCAGTCCTTCCGCGATGACGCTGTGCACTGGCTGCCCCAGGTCCCCGACACCCAGAAGAAGAGCCCCGTCGGCTGACACCCGCGAAACCTCCGGGGGCGGCAGCCCTGACCTGCCGCCCCCCGGACCCGCACCCTCCTGGGACCGTCTGCGCCGCGTCCAGCTCGCCGTCCGACCCGTCCCGCACACCAGGAGACACCATCGTGCTCACCCCGCACGCCACCAGCGAGTACGGCACCCTGCACCACGTCGCCATGCGCTACGCGAGCGACATCACCCCCGACCTCGACGGCCCCGACCTCCACCCCGTCCTGATCCGCCCAAAGACCACCAGCTCCTGGAAGCCCTACGACCCGGCAACCGTACGCACCCAGCAGGACACCCTGATTAACCTGCTCCGCAGCCGCGGCACCACCGTGACCCTCCTCGACGCCGCGCCGGGCTGCCCGGTCCAGCACTACCCCCGCGACATCGCCTTCGTCATCGACCACGTCCTCGTCATGGCGCGCCTGAACTCCGCGCACCGCCGCCCAGAGGCCGACGCGCTCACCACGCTGCTGACCGGCGCCCCGCACATCGCCCACCTGGACGAGGGCACCATCGAGGGCGGCGACGTCGTCCTCCACACCGGCACCGTCCTGGTCGGCCTCGGCGAAGAGACCTCCCCGGCAGGCGTGGGGGCGCTGCAGCGCGCGCTGGCCCACCACGGCGTCGACCGCGAGGTCCGCCCGGTCCGCTTCGCCACCCGCGGCATCGTCCACCTGGACGACCACTTCACGATCGTTGCGCCCGGCATGGCGCTCATCCACCACGGTGTCTTTCCACCCGCCGAACTGCGCTGGTTTGAGCAGCACTTCGACCTCATCGACGTCACCGACGCAGAGGCGCGGGCCGTCCAGGCCAACGTCCTGGCGATCGCTCCGGACACCGTGATCGTCGCCGCCGGCAGCGACCGCATCACTACCCAGCTCGCCGCACGCGGACTCGATGTCCTCACAGTCGACTACCGCGAAGTCACCCGGATCCCCGGCTCGCTGCGCTGCACCACCCTGCCGCTGTCCCGCGCCTGATCCACCCCGTCCCTGCCCGGCCGCCGCGCCGCGCCGGGCGGTCCTTCGCCCGACTCCTGGAGCTGACGTGTCCGACCCGCTGTTGCCCGTGCTCCTCGCCGTTCCGGTCGTGGTCCTCGTCTGCCAGTGCAGCGGGCGTGCTGTACGGGTGCTCGGCCAGCCGCCGGTCATCGGCGAAATCCTGGCCGGGATCCTGCTCGGCCCCTCGCTGCTCGGTTGGCTCGCCCCCGCCGTCCAACATCGCCTCCTGCCGCCCTCCGTGCTGCCCATCACCTCCACCCTGGGCAACCTCGGTCTCCTGGCGTTCCTGTTCCTGATCGGACTGGAACTTGACCTCTGCAGCCTGCGCACCACTCGCCGCGCCGTGGCCGCAGTCAGCCTCACCGGACTCCTGCTCCCCGTGACTCTCGGCGCCGCACTTGCCGCCGTCCTCTACCCGCACTTCGCACCCGACGGCGTCGGCCGGCTGCCGTTCACCTTGTTCGTCGCCGTTGCCCTGAGCATCACCGCCTTCCCGGTTCTCGCCCGGATCCTTGCCGACCGCGGCCTGGAGACCACCTCCCTGGGCACGTTCGCCCTGGCCTGTGCTGCCACCAATGACGCCCTCGCCTGGTGCCTGCTCACCGCCGTTGTCGCCCTGGCCACCTCCGGCACCGCTCTGTCGGCCCTGACCACCCTCGCCTTGACCGCGGCCTTCGCCGCCGGCCTCACCCTCATGCGGCCTCTGCTGCGCGCCCTGGTCGAGCGTGCCGGCTGCATCGGCGACGAACTCGTCCTGGCGCTCCTCTTCGCCGGGCTGTGTCTCAGCGCCTACGCCACCGACCAGATCGGCGTGCACCCCGCCCTCGGCGCCTTCCTGTTCGGCGTCACCGCACCCCGCGACCTTCTCGCCATCGAGCGCACCGCCGCACGCATCCGCGCCGTCGTCCTGCCGCTCCTGCTACCACTGTTCTTCGTCGACACTGGCCTGCACACCGACCTCTCCACGCTGCCGGCCGGACAGTGGGGCTGGGAAGCGGCGATCCTGGCGGTCGCCGTTATCGGCAAGTGGGGCGGCGCGACCGGCGCCGCCCGACTCACGGGCTCCGACTGGCGCTGGGCGGCCGCCGTCGGCACGCTCATGAACTGCCGCGGCCTCACCGAACTCGTCGTGCTCAGCATCGGCCTCCAGACCGGCGTCATCCGCGAGCCGCTATTCACCCTCATGGTGGTCATGACCGTCATCACCACCGCAGCTACCGCCCCGATACTCAGGCGTTTAGCTGGCGACGACCCGAGGATGACCCCGCCGAAAACACACGACGCCTCCGCGCGTAACCCCGCCCACGAAATGACCGGATGACCCAGCCCCAACCCCGGTCTTGCCAAGCCGTCTCTGCCTAGCGGTAGTTTGTTACTGACTTCGGCTGGTCAGGGTGACGTTGGGATGTCGAGGGCGAGGCCGGTGCCCGTTATGAAGCCGTCGAGGTTGTCGGGCTGGTACTGGAGGCGTTTGAGTCGGTTGCGGACGAGGGCTTCGAGTCGGTCCAGGGCCATGACGGCGAGGTTGGTCAGGCTGCGTTTGACGTGGGCCCATACCCACTCGACGGGATTCAGGTCGGGTGAGAGCCGTCCCGAACGCCGGCCGCTGACCGTCACGACGGGTGTTCGGCCGCGCCGGCCCCACGTCCGTCCCCGGGGCGGCCGTCGGGTGAAGCCGGCTTCGTCCTCGAAGCAGACGTAGCCCCGGCAGGCCGCCCGGGTCCTTTTACCTCCGCCCAGGTCACCTCCCGCCACACGCTCACGGCCTGCTCGTCGCGCTCGGCGACCCGCCGGGCGGGCACCTGCGGGGAGAACCCGAGCCGGTGCATCAACCGGGTGGCACCCGAGACGCTGTAGGAGACGTGGAACTTCCTGCCGATCAACGTGGCCACCCTCGATGCGGTCCACACCTGGTCTTCCACCCAACCGTGAGCGGCCGGCCCCTCCTCCAGATACGTGGCCAGCTTCTCCAGACACCGCGGGGACAGCCGGCACCGGCTCCCGCTCGGACCGCGGGAGGCCAGAGCCTGCACACCACCGTCCCGCCACAACTGATGCCACTGATAAGCCGACTTCACGCTCACCCGAAGCCGACGTGCAACTTCCGATGGCTTGACCATCTGCTCGAACAGTTCAGCCGCCTGCATCCGTACCGTCTCCCGGCGCTGACGTCCCGCAGGAGTCAGCCCGCCCCCATCCGCATATCTCACACACCACGAATACAGCCACCCGCCCACGCCCATCAGCGACTTCGCAAGGATTCACCCCAACGAGCTGAAGTCAGTAATCAGGGCGGTAGAGGTTGATGGGTTTCCCTGTGGTGACTGCGTCGATCAGTGCCTGTAGTTGGTTGGGGGGTGGTTTGTTGGACCATGCCTGCCACCAGCGCCGTAAGGTGATCGACGGAGTCAGCCAGCTGCGGACTTGGCGAATCGCCTTGGGCCAGCAGGGCGGTTGGGGCTGGTGGGAAGCGGGTGGTCCCCCTCTCTGTCCGCTCGTTGCGGCGGTTGGTTGCGTCGGTTGGAGACTCCGATGGGGGTTCGGGTGGGTCTGGTTGGTCGAACCAGGTGTCCCAGCAGAAAGAGAACGCGCAGTTGACCAGGGTCTGGTGGCGCCGGATCGCGATATCGGAGCGTACTTGGAAGTCGGCCCAGCCGAGTTCGTCCTTGACTTGTTTGTAGCTTTGCTCGATCCAGTTGCGGACGGCGTAGATGCGGACGACTTCGGCGAGGTCGGCCGGCGGTTGGGGGGTGTCAGCCGCCCGCGGGCCCTGTGGCCGGGGCAGGTCGGTGGCCAGGTACCAGGTGCCCTTGTCCGGCAGTGTGGCCGGATCGGTGGTGGCCACCACCAGCCGTGTCGTCCCGTCTGGGCCCCACCATCCCAACGTGGCGTCGGCGGCCCACCAGGTAGCGGTGTGTCCGTCGCGGAAAGTGCGGGTGACCGGGCTCCAGTCGCGGGGGTCGTCCGGACCGTTCCACGCCAGGCTCCGGGCAGCGTCGAGAGGGGTGTACGCCTGGTCGCCGTAGGCCCACACCCCGCGACGGCGTTTGAGGGCCATGACGAACGGCACCCCTGCCTGGCTCAGTTCGCCGCGGAAGGCGTCCACATCGCCGTAGGCGCAGTCCGCGACCGCCGCGCGGAACGCGATGCCCGCGGCCTGCGCCTGGCCTGCCAGGGCGGCGGCGATCCGCCATTTGGTGCGGAAGGCTGGGTCGTTCTTGCCCTTGGGGAAGTGGTGGGCCGGGGTGTAGGGCACCGCGTGCAGTGGGTAGTACATGCGCTCGTCGGCCCACAGAGTGGTCACGGTGACCACACCGTTGTCGGTCTTGCCGTACCGACCCAGCCACTGGTGGCCCACGTGTGCGGTCGCTTTCCCGTCCTTGCGGTCGCCGGAGTCGTCGATGACCAGCACACCCTGTTCGTGCGGCGCGGTCGCCGCGTCGTCCAGGAGAAGTTCCAGGCGCCGGTCGTTGATCCGTTCGCAGTCCCATGTCGACTCCGACAGGAAGAACTGCAGACGCTGCACGGCCCGGTGCTGGGCTCCGACGACCGGCTCGGCGCCCGCCAAAGACGTCAGTGTCTTGTTCCGATCCCGCGGTGCGAGCACCCCTGTCAAGTACTGCCGGAATCCTCTGCGTTGAGCCAGCGTGCCGAACAAGTCGTCGAAGCGAGCGGCATAGCCTTCCAGCGGACCCGGCGCCGGCGGACACGGAACACGAGCGGTCATGGCACCACACCCCCTACAAGGAGCAATAGCGCAGACACACTCCGCCGTCAACAAACCACCGCTAGTCGGTAGCGACCACTGCGCCCTCGCCCACGCCGGCAATCACTGGGCGTGCCCCCGGCGATGGTCGCTCCCGCACCTCAATTCCGGCCGTGATCATGGAGCTTCCTGGGGAGAATCTGGGGAGTATCACGGCCGCTGGGGAGCGCGTGGGGAGAATCAGCTGCATAAATCAGCACGAGGCTGAAAGACGGAGAATTACCCTTGCGGCACACTTCGGCTGAACGGCTGGCGCTCGTCGATCGCCCTGGTGCTGGCCCGTGTAAGAGGTCGAGCAGGCACCAGCCCCCAACGCCACTCCCCCTTGCCCCAACCCGCTGACCTGGACTAACGTCCGCCCAACCGATACCGCTTTCCTCAGAACCTCGCAGGGGCAAGGTTCGCCGTCCCCTCCTGGGTCACGGTCGACACCCAGGCGATCGGCCGCGGCACGACCGTGGCGGTCAACAGTTTGTAGAAGTCATTGCGGGGCATCTCGGCAGGATTGAAGTCAACTCGCATGGTGATCAGTATCCATCTGAGAGGGCGCGGATTCTACGGGGGATCCGCAGCATCGCCCAGTCGCGGGGTTCGACGGAGAGTGCCCGGTATCGGAGCCATCGAGCACCAGGAGCCGACACCGCGCCAGCAACCGCCCTCACCATCGCCTGGGAGGACTTCGAAGTCCCCGCACACGCCCGCGGCGGACAGGTCACCCTGAACCTCCACGACCACCTCGCCACGTACGCCCCGAAGCGCCCAGGCACCTAACTCCGCATCTCCTCCGACCGCTTCGACTTGGAGGCCGGCGTCGACCGCCAGCTAGAGGATGCCGAAGACAGCCGAACCCGCCTCGGCTGGGGTCCGTTCTCCAAGATCTACCGGGAGAACGACACCTCCGCATTCAAAAAGCGCAAGATCGCCAAGCCCGACGGCACCATCGACTGGGTCGTCCTGCGGCCCGAGTTCCGTCAGCTCCTCGCCGACCTCACCCTCGGCGTGATCGACGGCGTCATCTTCTACGACCTCGACCGCCTCGTGCGCCAGCCACGGGACCTCGAAGACCTCATCGACACCGTCGAGTACGTCAAGCGTCCGGTGACCGCAGCCACCGGCAGTCGGATGAACCTGATCAACGACAGCGACCGCCACATGGCTCGCATGATGTGCGTGATGGCGCTCA
The DNA here is from genome assembly GCF_002803155.1 of Streptomyces sp. CB02959. Lineage (GTDB taxonomy): Bacteria > Actinomycetota > Actinomycetes > Streptomycetales > Streptomycetaceae > Streptomyces. Next base: position 12,377 of record NZ_NNBP01000049.1, on the reverse strand, counting down.
AGTCCTCGGAGGACACCGCGCGCCGCGTTGCCCGCCAGCACCTCTCCGCCGCCCAGAACGGTCAGGTCCAGGGGCGGATCGCCTACGGATGGGTGCGTAAGGGAGAGCGCAAAGGGCAGCTGGTTCCCGATGAGGCCGACCTCGTCACCCGCATCTTCCAGGACTTCCGGCCGGCGAATCCGCGTACAGCATCGCCAAGGCGTTCAACTCCGAGGGGATCGAGCCACCTGCGGCGAAGACCTGGCCCTCCACCATGGTCGCCAAGATGCTCCGCAACCCGCGATACGCGGGCATGGTCTCCTACGCAGGTCGGCACCGTGTGAACGCGGTCACAGCAGGGGATGGTTGGACCCTGGTGCTGTTCGACGAGCACGGGCGACCGTTGCTCGGGGCGTGGGAGCCCATCGTCACTCCCAAGAACTGGTCCCAGGTCCAGTTCGAACTGCAGCGCCGACGGCAGAAGGCCGGCATCAAACCGGGAGAGTCGGGTGCGACGCCGGTCGTCAGGTACTTCCTCTCCGGCATCCTGCGCTGCAACAAGTGCCACCGCGGTCTCGTCGGGCACCGCTACAAGCAACGCAGGACCGGGAAAATCATCCGCAACTATGAATGAGCGTTTTCCAACCTCAGGCTGATGCGTGGTGAAGGACCAGGACGGCTGTCACGACGTCGGTGATGCGGTTCGTGCTGCAGCGAAGCTTCCGAAGGAGACGCCGGCCCTTGAGGGTGGCCATGGCCTGCTCACCGACGCAGCGGTTCTTGGTGTGGGTGGTGTTGTGGCGGCGGTTCCATCGCTTGAGACGGCGGCCTCGGAACGGAACCCGGACGGGCCCGCCGGCGTCTTGATACGCCTTGTCGGCCCAGCATTTGAGTCCCGCGTCGGCAAGGGCTTCGGTGATCCCGTGCCGCCTGGCGGCGGTGAGGTCGTGGGTCGAGCCGGGCAGTGCGGGCGAGGCCCGCAGCAGACGGCCGAACGGATCATCGGTGGGGACCTGGACGTTCTCTCTGTGGCGTTTGTGTTTTCCCGAGTAGTACGGGGTGTCGGTGGCGATGCGGTCGATCGGCAGCAGGGTGCCGTCGAGGATGAGGAACGCCTTCGCCCGGATCGTCCTCATCGCCTCGGCCAGGGACGGGGCGGGGGCGGACAGGACCTCGACGGCTTCCCGTATGTAGCGGAAGACGGTTGCGATTCCGATGCCGAACCCGGCGGCGAGCTGGGCATAGGTGTCACCGCACCGCAGGTGAGCCAGGGCGAGCAGGGCCTGGCGTGCAGCGGAGAGACGTTGCCACCGCGTCCCGATCTCCTGCCTCCTCACGGCCGGTTGCCCCGTCAGGAACCGCAGAGTGCGGCTGGACAGATCGATCGAGGACGGATAGGCAAGCACACGAAGCTCCTGGCGGGCACGGGTGATCTTGGTCGAGAACCCGTCTACCAGGAGCTTCACCCTTGCGCAGGACCGTCCAACTCGCGTCAGCAACGCCAGCTTGGAAACGGCTCAGTGCCAATCGGGCGCCGTCTCAACCGCTGGCAAGGTGAGCGGAGGACTGCCCACCCCTCGGTAGAGCAGCCACAGATACGGCAGGCGCCCGTAATACGAGGACGGATCGACACACTCGCCCTGCTTGGAGCACGCCTCCTCCCGAGCTTCCAGCTCTACCGTGTGCCACACCGAAAGCCGCAGCCCCCGGATACCGCAGTCCAGCAGAACCGTTTGCTCCTCGCTGCGCCACCGAACGGCGAGGCCGGCGGCGGCACCGCCGTACAAAGTCGGCGGCCCTATCCGCCTGATCACAGCACGCAGTACCTCCCCCGCCGCGGCCGTACGCTGCTCGGCAGAAGAGCTCTCGCTCTGATCGCGCACGGTGATGGGAGGGCTCTCAAAGTCACGCTCCGAAGGGCGGCGGTGAAGCTGCTCGGCCAGGTCCACCACTTCCGCCAGGCTCGACTTTTCTCCCATATAGCTACTTTTCCCCAAATGCCCCATATGGCAATGCGGAGCGCTGGCCAGGCAGCCGGCGTCGCGAGCGGGGAAGCCAGCCCTCGCCCACCAGCTTCTCGAGCCGCTCTACCAGCGCGCCACTATCCCCCCTCGCCCAGGTAGCCGCCCGCGTACGCGACGCCGGCACCCCTACCGAGTCACGTAGTACGCCCGCAGGGCGGCTTCGCTGCCGGATCCGATGGCCGTCATGATCCGCTGGAAGCGGGCCGACCGCAGATCACCAGCAACGACGATGCGCGGGTGTTGATCGGAGGGCGGACAGTAGCCGGCGGTGTCACGGGCAAGGTCGCCGGGCGGGGCGGTTGGGGCGCTGCCGAGGCTGAGGAACGCGGCATCGGCGGAGACGGTTTTGCGTTGCCCGTCCCGGCTCTCCATGTCGGCTGTGACCGTTGGCCCTTGTGTCGGATGCATCGTGACGTGTTGGACGGGGAGGAGCGTGACGCGGGGGTCGTCGCGGATTTCGTCGACCTTGTAGTCGTCGTTTGCCGGGTATGCCACGAGGAGTTGGGTGTCGGTATCGGGGTGGGCGCGTAGGAAGGTCCCGATGGGGCGGTCGCCGCCCAGGACGAGGAGGGTCCGCCCTTCGGCATTGATCGGTTCCTGCCACAGCGGGGGCAGGGTCAGTTCCGGTGGGGCGGTGATCCAGGGAACATCGCGGGGTTGGAGGGGGCCGACGCCGGTGGCGAGGACCGCGTGCGGGGCGGTGAGGCGGACGTCGGTGTCGAGGGTGATGGCGACGTGGTGGTCGAAGGCGCGGATCTGCGTTGCGCGGCGCCCCAGTTCGAGGTGACACAGCGGTGTGCGGGCCAGGTCCTTCGCTATGGAGTCGGCGAGATCGGGGCCGTTGCTGTGTCCTCCCAGGACGTTGTTGAGCGCGGGGATCCGGTGCAGGTTTCGGCACAGGACGTCGTCCTGCTCGACCAGCACGGAGCGCATGCCGACGCCGGCCGCGGTAAGGGCGGCGGCGCAGCCCGCTGGGCCTCCGCCGATGACGATCAGGTCGACGTCGGTGTCGGTGGTGTGCGGGGTGTTCGCTGGGGTGGCGGCCATGGGCTTATTCCAGCACCGATACGTTGCAGGGTGTGGGGATTTGGGCGATCACGTGGTCTTTGGTGACGAGTTGCCCTGCACCGATCAGGCGGCGGGCGACGACCAGACCGGCGTCGTGCACGTCGGGGCCGGCGTCGCTGGCGCAGGCGTCGGTGATGACCGTGGGTGCGTAGCCGAGTTCGAAGGCGTCTGCGGCGGATTTCAGGACGCAGCTTTCGGTGGCGATGCCGCAGAAGACCAGGTCGGTCCATCCCTCGCGATGGATCAGGTCGGTGGCTTCCGGGGTGAAGAGGGTGTAGCCGGTCTTGTCGAGGGTCGCGTGGGCGTTGGCGGCGGGGCCGACGAGTTCGGGGACGATGTCGGTCTCGGGCGGCCCTTGGAGGCGGTTCCACTGGAAGAAGCGTTCGTAGGCGCTGCCGGGGTGGTTGAAGTAACGGGTGAAGAGCACCGGTCGGCCTGCATCGGACCAGCGGGCGACAAGGTCGCACACCACGGGGACCACATGGCGACTGTGGTGGTTGACGAATCCGTTCTGCAGGTCGATCACGACCAGCGCTGCACTGCCGGTGTCCATCTTCTGCCTCCTCGCTCGCTGTTCATCCCATACTCTCGCGTAGCGCCTCCTGTGCGGCCCGGAGGCGTTCGGCCAGGCCGCTGGTCCTCATGATTGCCTCGCGCATGAGGCAGTGCTGCGCGGTCTCTTGGGCACGGGCCGTGGTGAGCCGGGAGTTGGCTGCTCGTAGGAAGCGCCAGCCATAGCGATCCGGCGTGGAAGGATCACTCCCCTCTTCGATCCGTTGCTGGATGTGGTGGGTGTAGCACCACAGAGCCTGAACGATCAGTTCACAGCTGACGAGCTCTTCGACGGTGAGGCTGCGCTCCTGGGAGAGCGCAGCGTAGGAGACACCGGACCAGCCGGCGTATCCGGTGGAGACACCGCGTACGCCGAAGGAGACGATGTCCGGGTGGTCGAAGCCCGTGGCCAGGAGGGACTCCTCCACGGCGCCGTCCAGGGGCACGGGGCCCCCGGGGGCGCTGCGGTCGACCAACACCGACGGGGTGGACAACAGACGCATCGCGGTGTCGTACTGGCTGCCGATCCACGGGCCGGCGGTCAACCAGTAGAGCGACAGGACGTATTCCGGGTTTGGCCCGTGCGGGTGATGTTCGCCGAGCAGGTCGTGGATTTTCGCCCTTGCCCACGGCAGGTCGGAGGCGTAGGAACGGTAGCGCCATACGGCGAGTTCGGTGAGGGAGGCCGGCTTGCGGGGCTGAAGGATGTGGAACACCACGACTCCGCAGGCGAAGACGTGGAGGGTGCACGTCGGCGCATGTGGGTGCGCGACGATGGCCGAGCACGACTCCAGCCAGTCGGGCGGTGTTTCCCCGGTCATCTGGGTGCGTAGCCGGTGTGCGCGGTCGGAGCCGATGAATACCGGTAGGAACTTGTGGGAGTCGACGCTCATCTCGGCGGCGGCCGATGGCCCCGGGCCGCTGACGCCGAGGGCGTCGGCGAACCTCGCTCTGGCCTCGTCCGGAGCGCGGGCGAGACCGGTGTCGAGGACGGACTGGGAGGCCGCGCGTGGGCGGTAGCTCTCCCCACCTGCCTCCCAGTTGGAGATCGCGCGGTCGCTGATTCCCAGGTAGTCGGCGAAGTCGCGGATGCCCATCCGCATTGCCTCGCGAAACAGCCGGGTCTCGCGTCCGGACCACCGCTGCACCGTGACTGTGACCACTGCTTCTCTCCCCCTGTCGCAGTCCCAACATAGGTGCCGAACGGGCAGCGTAGCGGGGTTTGTTCGGCAGTTCTTCGGCGATAGTGCAGCACTTCTTCGTACCGTTCCCGACCCGGTGTCCTCCATGCTTGGTGCCTGGTCGGAGAGCGACGTTCCCCCGGCGCAGAGTCCGCGGTTGCGGTGACCGCTCTCCCTCGAACCACGTACTTCGTCAGAAGGAGTCATCGACCATGGCCGACATCATCAAGCGGAGCGCTCGCGCAATCCTCCTCGACGGTGACGAACTGGTTCTGATCAAACGGACCAAGCAGGGCCGGGATCCGTACTGGGTGACGGTCGGCGGCGGCGTCGAGGAAGAGGACGCGACGATCGAGGACGCTCTTCGTCGCGAGGTGTTCGAGGAACTCGGCGGCACACTGGAGCGCGCCGAACTCGTCCACCTGATCACCGATGAGCTGGAGGGCGGTGTCGGCATCCAGCACATCTTCGCCGCCCGCCTGGTGTCCATGGACCTCGCGGTCCGGACGGGCACGGAGTTCTCCAAGCCGGAACGGGGCGGCTACGAGGTCGTCCGTATCCCGTTCACCGCGCAGGCCGTTCGCGGCACGAACCTGATGCCGCCGGAGCTGTCGCAGTTCATCGCCGCGAACACCGACGCGCTGGCCTCCGTCCTCGGCACGCCGCTCCGCAAGGCGTGAAGCCGATGCGCTGCCTGCCGGACTTCCTGAGTCTCAACGGTCCTGACAACGTGGGTAAGACGACCCATGTGCGGCGGCTCGCGGAATGCCGGGACGGCCTCCAGGTGCTCGGGGCGGTCCATGAACACGACCCGGAGCCATGGGCGCGGGTCGCGGCCGGCGACTATGCGAGGTGGTGGTTCGAGACCTCGACGACGGCTCAGCTGACCCGCATGCTGCTGGCGAGTCACGCCAAGCGGGCCGATGCCCGCGAGCCCGACCGGACGGGGCTGCTGGACCGGGGCTTTCCGATGCTCCTGGCGGTGTCGGCCGCGACGTGCGCGGTCAAGGACGGCCTGAGCGTGGGAGAGGCGCTGGACACCGTGGCCGGGCTTGCCGGCACGGCCAACGTCCCGGCGGAAGTCTCCATCCTCCTCCTGCCCTCGCGTGACCCCGACCGCAGTTACGCGATCACCAGCGCTCGTGAGGGCCGCGCCTGGACCGGGATCTATCCCTCGTACCAGATGACGCTGCACGCCGTCCTCCGCCACCAGGCCGACCACGACGTTTACACGGCTGTCGTGGAGTGCGAGGACCGCTCGCCGAACGACGTCCACGCCGAGGTGCTCCGCCACGTCGGTGCTCACCTGCCCGTGCCGCCTCCGAGGAACTGGAGCACGTGATGACGCACAGCCCACCCCCTTTGGTACTGCCACCGCGGTTGACGCGCGCCGTCGAGGCGCTGCAGGAGAAGGACTACCGTCGCCTCGATGACGCCGTCACCCGCCTGCATACCGTCAACGCCCATCTCTGGGACACCGAGGACCAGGTCCGCGACCCGAACCTGACCGCTTCCCAGGTGGCTGACTGCAAGCGGGCGATCGATCAGCTCAACGCTGAGCGGAACGCGTTGGCCGAACGCGCAGACGAGGTGCTCGCCACGCTGGCGGACGAAGGGCGCGCCGATGCCCCGCTGCACACCGAGACGCTCGCCTCCGTCGTCGACCGGCTCTCGGTGCTGACCTTGCGGATCTGGCACAGCGAACGCGCCGCGAACCGTGACGAACTGGCCCGCCGCCGCGTTCCCGCGCTACACCAGCAGCGCGAGGAGATGTGCGCCGCGCTCGACGCGCTGGTCACCGATGTCGTCTGCGGCCGACGGCGCCTTCCCATGCCTGCGCGTTTCAAGCTCTACGGCAGGGAGGATTCCGAAGCCACGTCGGTCACGCCCAGCCCTCGTCTGGCCAGAGTCGTCGCGTTCGGCGGGTTGAGCGAATGCGGCAAGAGCACCAGTGCGGAGTTCCTGCGGCGGACCTGCGGCGCTCAGCGTTTGAAGATCGGCTATCTCTTGCGTCAGGCGGCCCACCGTAAGGGCCTGGCAGATCCCTATGCTCTCTCCGCTCGACGCCAAGCCGAGTTGCTTGTGGGCGAGTTGAACTGCTTTGCCGAGGCGCATGTGGACACGCGGCTGATCACCATCGAGTCCGTGCACGACGACGCCTCGATCGGTGAACTCAAAGTCCTCATGGGCGACCGGCTGCAGATCGTCTACCTGGATGCCCCGTTCACGGTGCGAGTGGCGCGCTCGGGCATGCCCGCCCAGGCCGTCGCCGCCAAGGATGAGATCAAGCTCAGCCGCGGAGCTCATCAGGTCGCCGCCGTCGCCGACCACGTCATCAACAACTCCGGCAGCATCGCCGCGCTTCGCGCCCGGCTCCAACAACTTGCCGATCCCGCCGGGCCCGTTCAGCTCCGCATCGCCACTCCGTACGGCCTGGGCCTGTCAGCTCCGGTTGCGTCCGCGACCGCCGACTTCGTCGATGCCCTTCGGTCCAGCGGCCCGGCGGTGCAGCTGGTGGCGTTGACCGGGAGTCCGGGCGAGGGAGCCTGGATCGCCGGCTGGTCCGACCTGGACCTTCTGGTGGTCGCCGAACACGACGCGAGTAGCAGGGTCACCCAGGCGCTGAAGAGCTACGGGGCAGCGCTGGACGGTGCGGCAGCGCTCGGCCTCACCCTGGTCACCCCTGGCGAGCTGACTGCGCGGCGCCTCACCCCTCGGCTGGCGTTCGCCTTGCACCAGCTCCAGCAGGGGCAACCGGTTCTGCACCATGCCCCCGATCTGCAGCTGCCGGCCATCACAGCGGACGAGCTCGCGTTGGCCGCCGTTCGTGAGCTCCCGCAGGTGATTCTCACCATGCGTCGCCTGCGCGCCGAGGCCGGCCCGGACTTGCTGCGGCAGCTGTACAAGCACCTCACGCTCGCCTGCCGGCTCCTCCTGCGCGAGCAGCATCACTGGACGAGTGGCCCCGACCGCATCCTCGCCGCGGCGTCCCGTCTGCCGGACCTGCCCGCCTTCTCCGTGCCGTCCCTGGCGGAGGTCTCCGCCGCCTGGCGCGACGGCCACCGGCAGCAGTCCCTGCCGCCGGTCATCGCGGGCGTCGACCAGCTGCTGGCCTGGTATTCCACCCAGCTCGCAGCCTGACGCCATCGCGCCGTTCCCGCTTCGCACATTTCCCTTTCCGCTCCTGCCCGGGACTTCGCCATGCCTGAAATCCTTTCCGCACCGTCTTTCAACGCCCGCATCGTCGAGCGCCTCGGCGTCGGGCCGACCAGCCGGCGCGAACGCGTCATCCATTCCCTGGACGGACTCGAATCCCCCGTCTCCCCCAACGCCCTTGCCACCGCAGGCGCCGATCTGTGGGCACGTGTCCAGCGCCAGGTGGCCGGACTCGGACCCGTGGATTTCCTCCTGGGCCTGGACGCCGGCGGCATCCTGCCCACCGTCGCCCTCGCCCCCGCAGCGCAGCTCCCCTACAAGATCGCCTGGAAGCTGCGTCTTCCACTCGACGGCGCGGTCCGCTTCAGCGAACCGCACGCCATGCGCACCGACGTCTACGCCTACGGCATCGGCGCGGGCCAGCGGATCGTCCTGGTCGATGACGAGGTCACCACCGGCAGGACGTTGGCCAACCTCAGCGAGAGTCTGCGTGAGGCCGGTGCCCTGCCGTTGGCCGCCGCGTGTCTGGTGGAGGACACCAGTCGCGGCGCCCGTGCCCTCCTCGACGGCCTCGGCATCCCGCTGGTCGCCCTGGCCACGATCGAGGCGGCGGCATGAACACCGACCTCGGTGCCGGGGCGGTGTTCCACTCCGGGTCCCACCGCACCCCGTCCACAGACGTCCACACCACACCGCTGGGATACGACCGTGATGCCCTCCCCGTAGGGGCTTCGCTACCTCTGCCGGCCTCACTCGATCTCGCAGACCGCCTGAGGCGATGCGGCGAAGTGAAGGTGGCCTTCCACGGGAAGCTCGGCGACACTCTCCTGGCCCTCTCCGCTATCCGCGCCCTCACCGACTGGGCCGGCCTACAGTCCACTCCCCCTCTCGTCCGCGCCACCGGCCCGTACGCCGACCTGGTCATCCGCGCCGGTCTGGCAACCGAGAACCAGACCGCACTGCCGGACAGCCAGCGTGTGGTGATCGGCGACCGGCCCGGAATCGAGGCAGCTGCCACGGGAGCTGCGGCGACCGTGGTGTGCGATCCGGCGGGTCCGCCGTGCTGGTCGGCGGACGGGAAGGCGCACCCGGACCTGCCTGCCCGCTACTACCTGGCGTTGGAACGTCGCCTGGGTATCCGGCTTCCCGGCACCACGCCTTTCGCCCCCACGCTGGCCACCCGATCGAGCAGCTTGGTGGAGCAGTTGCAGGCTGCGGGCTGGTTCACCGGGCTGACCATCGCCGGCATCACCGCAACCAGTTGGCCTGAGCGCAAGGACTACACCGCGGACCGCTTCACCGAGGTCGCCGAGCGCATCGCCGAGGCCCGGCGCTTCCCCGCCCAACTGCTCCTGATCGGCGGCCAGGACGGGGACGGAATCCGCGCCACCGCCGCTGAAGGTCCCCGCCGCTTCGTCAACGTGCTGCGCTTGGACGGTGTGCCGGCGGCTCACCTCGTCGACCTGTTCCCGCACTGCGACCTGGTCGTCGGCAACGACACCGGCCTGACCCACCTCGCCGCGCTGGCACGCAGGCCGGACGGCGCAGGCCCGCCGGTCGTCGGCCTCTACGCCCGGCACAGTCACAGCAAGTGGCGCAGCGGCCGGCCCAACCACCACGCAGTCGCCACCGACCTGTCCGACCGCATGCACCAGGGCGACCTGTGCCCCGTGCGCGACGTCATCATCCCGGATCCGGCGGACCTCCACCTGGAGACCCTCACCCCGGCTACCCTCGCCCGGCTCTGCGTCGACCTGCTCGACGGAAGTGGACGATGAACACACACCGAGTGACAGTCGGCCCGCTTCGCCGTTTCACCCGCAACCTCCTCCTGCCCGTCGACTGCCTGGGCCAGCAGCTGCTGGTGAAGTACACGCGCTCCCCGGCCGAGGCCCGCGCCGAGATCCGCGGCCACAGCCACCTGGCCTCGCACTACCGCGTGCCCGCCCTCCGCGCCCGACTCCGGGTGCCAGGCGGTTATCTCCTGATGTACGAACGGCTTCCCAACGGTCCTGACCACGGGCTCCTGCTCGACCTCCTCAACGCCCACGAACCCAGCAACGAACTGCGCGCCTATCTGCACCAGCTCACCACCACGTACCGCAACGTCATCCTCACCACCGCGGCACGAACCGATCCAACCGACGTCGTGCGCAAGTTGTACTGGGATCGTGCCGCGCCCGGCGGTCGGCTCGACGCCTACTACCGCGGGCGAGACTTCCTCGTCGCCCCCGGGATCATCAACGTGCCGGTATCCCAACTCTGCACACACACGCTGGACATCAACGGTCGACGGCATCGTCTCGACTGGTTCGCGACTCTGCGGCGGTTGCGGGACTGCTTCGCGGCCTCCGAGCCCGTTTGGGCAGCCCTGACCCAAGGAGACCCAACCGACGTCAACCTCGCCCATCCCCTTGCTTGGTTGGACTACGACACCGCCGGCCCGAACAGCATCCCGGGTGAGTTCGCGAACTTCCTGTGGTACACCTCCGCCCTGGGCGGATGGCTCGTCCCCACCTACAACCGGGCCGCGTTCACCGACCATCGGGCCACCTTCGACCACGTCGCAGCCAATACCCCGAAGATCCAGCAAGCCACCCTCGACGCCACCGGCCGCACGATCCGCATCGACTACGTCCCGCGCCTGTGCGCGCCGAGGCGAGCCGCCGTCACCGCCTACTGGCAGGACCTCGTGCTGCCAGTAGCCGAGCGGCTCTGGCCCAGCGTCGACCTGGCCGAACCGCTCCGTCCATACCTGGCCATGCGGATTCTCGCCGTCTACAACCTTGCCGAACTGGCCGCTGAAGACCGGCTGTTGCTCCTGGCCCGGCTGGCCGAGGCCCTGAGCCCGTCCTTCGATCCCGCCACCTACTTCGCCCCGCTGGAGTCGGCATGCCCAGTCCACTGAACGGACGTACCGCTCTCGTCACGGGGGCCACCGGCGGCATCGGTACCGCCATCGCCCAACGCCTCGCCGCAGACGGCGCCGCCGTCGTCGTCGCACATCTCGGCGAGCACCAGGCTGGCTCCAGCCTCGTCGAACAGATCACCCACAGCGGTCGGAGGGCCGTCGCGCTGGAGGCCGACCTCCGCGACCCCGAGCAAGTCCGACGTCTGTGCCAACAGGCTGCGGAACAGCTCGGCGGGATCGACGTCCTGGTCAGTAACGCCGGCGCCTACCCCCGCGTCTCGTGGGCCCAGACGATCCCCAGTGCCTGGCAGGAGGGGCTGGAGACCAACCTCACCAGCCACTACCTCCTCGCCCACGCGCTCACGCCCGGCATGACCGCCAGCCGGTGGGGGCGCATCATCACCATCGGCTCAGTCCTCGCCGCGGCCGGACGCCATGATCTGAGCGCCTACATCAGCGCGAAGGCCGGCCTCGAAGGACTCACCCGCGCCCTCGCCCGCGAACTCGGCGCAGAGGGCATCACCGCCAACGGCGTGGCGGCCGGCTCCATCCGTGTTCCCGCCGAGGACTCCGTCGTCCCCGACCCCGTCGCCATGACCACCCGACAGCTCGCCCGCCAGTGTGTCCCGCGCCGAGGCCGCCCCGAAGACGTGGCCGCGGCCGTCGCCTTCCTCGCCTCCGACGAAGCCGGCTTCATCACCGGCCAAACCCTGCGCGTGGACGGAGGCTGGATCCTTGGCTGAGGTCTGGCTCATGCGCCACGGTGCCTACGAAGGGCACCGCCCCGGCCACCACGCCCCCTTCGACGCGGCACTGACCCAGGAAGGGCGCCGTCAGGTTCACAATGCCCTGCCTCTCCCGGACGGCATTGCCGGCATCATCACCAGCCCCCTCCCCCGCGCCCGTCAGACCGCCGGCCTCCTCGCACTCCTCACCGGCCTTCCCCTCCTTACCAGCACCGCGCTACTGGCGGAGTGGCGCGCGCCCAGCAGCGTCCTCGACCGTATCCCGGACAACTACCCGCCCGACTACCGAACATGGCGCAACCGCCGTCTCACTGAACCAGACCTGCGCTTCGAAGACGGCGAGAGCCTCGCCGACCTTCACACCCGGGCAGCCCGCTGCGCCTGCTTCTTGCGCCACGCCGCTCGCACACACGGCTCCATCCTGGCCGTCTCTCACAAACTGATCCTCGGAGTGCTGACCCGCCTCCCCGAGGGGCCCACCGCCTTCGCCACCGCGACCACCGACCCGTGGCACTTCGCTGAACGCCGCCGTTTCACGACCCCCTGGTGCGCCCAGGCAGACAATGCGCCAGACATCGAGGTCCATCGAGCCAACAGCCGTCCGCTCCCTGACGTTGGTCTTGATTCCAACAAGACCAACCGTTACGGCGAGGTGGGCTGATGCGGCCTATCTATCACCCCGCGGGTGCCGACGACGAGCTTCGTTCCGCGGTCACCGACCTGCGGATCGGCCGATGGCTGTCCCTCCCCTCGTAGCGTG
>NZ_NNBP01000048.1:29466-48025 GCF_002803155.1 Streptomyces sp. CB02959 | reverse complement strand
CTTCATGAGCCTTCTAGGGCCTACCCGGTCCTGATCCGCCGGACGGGCCCTGGCCCGGGCGGGTCGCGCCCGCGAAGGGCATCCGGTCGATCCGGGCGATCTGGACGGGGGTGCCCGGATGTGAGGCGTGGATCATCTCGCCGCCGCCGATGTAGAGGCCCACGTGGCTGATGCCGGAGTAGAAGAACACCAGGTCCCCGGGGATGAGTTGGGGCCAGTCGACGCGGATGCCGGAGGTGATCTGGGTGTAGGTGGTCCGGGGTAGGGCGACTCCGCCGGCACGCCAGGCGGCGAGGGTCAGGCCGGAGCAGTCGTACGCGGCCGGGCCGGTCGCGCCCCAGGCGTAGGGTTTGCCCAGGGCGCCGCGGGCGAAGGCGACCGCGCGGGCGGCGCGGCTGTCCGGCGCCGCCGCGGGAGGGGCGAGTGCGATGTGCGGGGCGGCCGTGCGCTTCGGCGCGCGTGCTGCGGCGGCAGCGGGGTCCGGGGTGCGTTCCTTGGTGGCCGTGAGGCCCGCTGCGCGGTCCGTGGTGGCTGTGCGCATCGGTGTGCGCTCCGCGGTGGCCGTGGGGACCGGTGTGCGGTCCGCGGTGGTCGTGGGGTGGTTGCCGAGGCGGCGGACGCTGCCGAGGCGGCGGGCCCAGCCCGCCACCGCGGTCGCCTGGTGGCTGCCGGTGCGCTCCAGCACCGTGGCGCCGTCCAGGTAGCGCTGCGGGTCCGTGGCGAGGAGCAGCCCGGTGCTGGTGCCGCGGGCGGGGGTGCGGGTGCCGGCCGGTGGGGGTGCGAGCGGCGGCCGCTCTCCGGCCGTGTGGTGCGACGCCATGGCGGCCGTCACTTCCTTCCCTGCGGGGCGAATGCGACCGGCGGGGTGCGGGCCCGGTCGTCTGCAGGAGGAAGCTAGGCCCGGGGTCACGGTGGCGAACCCCCTTGCCCGGCATTGTCCGATTCCGAGCGACTGCCGCGCGGCGATGACCGGCCCGCGGCCGGGGGAGGGGTGGGAGCGGCGGGCCCTGACCGAAGCGGGCATCACGGGCGCCCTGCCGGAAGGGGCGTGCTATGGGGCGGATACGATCCAGCACTATGGACGTAGTAATCAATATCTTCGTCGCGCTGCACATCATCGGCATCGCCTCCCTCCTGGGCGGTTTCCTGACCCAGATGAAGGCGATGGGCGCGGGCACCGCCCGCTTCGTGCCGGCCATGTTGCACGGCGCGCTGACGATGCTGGTCACCGGCATCGTGCTGGTCGGCCTGAACCAGATGCAGGACCACTCGCTCAACAACATCAAGATCGGCATCAAGATGGCCGTCCTGGTGGTGATCCTGGCGCTGGTCTACGTCAAGCGCGACGAGGAGAAGCTCCCCAAGCCGCTCTTCGGAGCGGTCGGCGGGCTCACCATGCTCAACATCTTCATCGCGGTGCTCTGGACCTGAGCCGCCCCCAGGGGCCCGGCCCCGGCACCCGCCCGGCGGCCCCGGCGCCGCACCGCCGCACCAACGGCTCACCGCGCGGTCGTCCCGCTCCGTACTCCGGAGACGGCGGATGACCGCGCGGTGGCGTGTGGGGGGTGGCTGTGGGGGGTGGCGTGGGGGGTGGACTCACCGCGGGCGCGGGACGCGCGCCCGTGCACCGGTTACGCGGGCCGGACGCTGCCGTAGATCGGCATGCCGTAGATCGACTCCACCCGGACGCTGGCGCCCGGGTGCGGGGCGTGGATCATCTCGCCGCCGCCGATGTACATCCCGACGTGGCTGATGTCGTTGAAGAAGAACACCAGGTCGCCGGGTTGCAGATTGCTGCTGGAGACCCGGGTGCCGACCTTGACCTGGTCCCAGGTCGTACGCGGCAGGTCGACCCCGGCGGCCCGCCACGCGGCCTGCGTCAGCCCCGAGCAGTCGTAGGAGCTGGGCCCGGTGGCGCCCCAGACGTACGGCTTGCCGATCTGCGAGCGGGCGAAGGCGATCGCCTTGTCGGCCTTGGTGGAGTACGAGCCGCTGTCGGACGTGCCGCCGCCGGAGGTCTGCCCGGAGCCGCCGCCGCTGGGCTGCTGCTGTCGCTGCTGGGCCTCCTTGCGGGCCTGCTCGGCGGCCTTGCGCTGGGCCTCGGCCTCCTTCTGGCGCTCCAGTTCGGCCAGCCGCGCCTTCTCCTGGGCGGTCAGCCGGGACAGCAGCTGGCGCGCCTCGGCCAGCTTGGTCTGAACGTTTCTCTTGTTCTCCTTCAGGGACGTCTGCGACTGCTGGAGGCTCTCCAGGCTGCTGGTGGCCTCGGCCCGCTGGCGGGTGGCGGCCGCGGCCTGCTCCTGGTAGTCGGTGATCGCCTGCTTCTGCTGCGCGGTCAACTGCTCCATCAGGTGGTTGCGGTCGACGAACTGCTGCGGGTCCTTGGCGAGCATCAGCTGGGCGGTCGGGTTGATCCCGCCGCTCTGGTACTGCGCCGAGGCGAACGCGCCCAGCCGGCGCCGGGACTCGTTCATCTTGTCCGCGCGCCGGGCGGCCTCGTCGAGCAGGCGGTTCACGGTGCGCTGCTGACTGTCCGCCTTCTCCTTGGCGGCGTTGTACTTCTGGGTGGCGACCTCGGCCTGCTGGTAGAGACCGTCGACCTTGGCCTTGACTTCTTCGATGCTCGGCTGGGGGGCCGACGGGGCCGCGTTCGCGGTCTGCGAGAGCAGGGTGACCGAGGCGAGGGCGGCGGTGGTGAGCCCGGTCGCCGTACGACGGCCGCCGGGCGTGGCGAGTATGGGGGTGCGCGGCTTGCGATGGGACGCCAAGGCCGGCGACTCCTTCCGTGGACCGCCTACCGGGTTAGCTGTCGGGTTCGGGCGGTCTGCTGACGGAAGGCTTGCCCTACGACTTGTGCGTCCGCCTGGCGACGGCCGCACCGGTCGATTCACCCCGGTGGTGCTGGTGGGTCCCCGGCTCCGGGTGCCTGGGGGCAGGGCCGGACTCGGCGGAGGCGGCCCGTGCGAACGCTGTCGTCCGCGGGGACGGCGGGCTGCCCGTGCGAGACCGTAGCCAACTCGTGTGGCTTCTGTGAAGGCGAGTGTTCGATATGCCCGAAACCTTTTTGTGACCTTCATGTGAGCGGCCCCAGGTTTGTGTCGGATCGCACACGGCGGCGCCCGAGTCGGAGCGGTAACGGCCAATCCGGCGGTCCGGGACCGGTTGTCAGTGCGGCGGCCTAGACTCGGTGGGCGATGAGCAGCCTCTTTGACGACAGCTTCCTGGCGGACCTCGGCCCCCCGGACGAGGAGCCCCCGCCGCCGCCCGAGGACGAGCCCGGCCCGGCCCCGGAGGAGATCCCCGCCGACCTCTTCGGCGGGCAGTTCGACGCGCCCGCGCCCAGGGAGCCGTACTACCGCGACGGCGCCGCCCGCCCGCCCATCGACCCGGCGGCGCTCCTGGAGGGGCTCAACGACCAGCAGAAGGCCGCCGTGGTGCACAGCGGCGGCCCGCTGCTGATCGTCGCCGGCGCCGGCTCCGGCAAGACGCGGGTGCTCACCCACCGCATCGCCCACCTCCTCGCCGAGCGCCACGCCCACCCCGGCCAGATCCTCGCGATCACCTTCACCAACAAGGCCGCGGGCGAGATGAAGGAGCGCGTCGAGGACCTGGTCGGCCCGCGGGCCAACGCCATGTGGGTCTCCACCTTCCACAGCGCCTGCGTGCGGATCCTGCGCCGCGAGTCCAAGAAGCTCGGCTTCACGTCCTCCTTCTCGATCTACGACGCGGCCGACTCCAAGCGCCTGATGGCCCTGGTCTGCCGCGATCTCGACCTGGACCCCAAGCGCTTCCCGCCCAAGTCCTTCAGCGCGAAGATCTCCAACCTCAAGAACGAGCTCATCGACGAGGAGAGCTTCGCCGGCACGGCCGCTGGGGGCACCTCCCAGACGGAGTCTGGGGGAGGCTTCGAGAAGACCCTGGCCCAGGCGTACGCGATGTACCAGTCGCGGCTGCGCGAGGCCAACGCCCTGGACTTCGACGACATCATCATGACGACGGTCCACCTGCTCCAGGCGTTCCCGGATGTCGCCGAGCACTACCGCCGCCGCTTCCGCCACGTCCTCGTCGACGAGTACCAGGACACCAACCACGCCCAGTACACCCTCGTCCGCGAGCTGGTCGGCCCGGGCACGGCCGACGCCCCCGCCGCCGAACTGTGCGTGGTCGGCGACGCCGACCAGTCGATCTATGCCTTCCGCGGCGCCACGATCCGCAACATCCTCCAGTTCGAGGAGGACTACCCGGACGCCACCACGATCCTGCTGGAGCAGAACTACCGCTCCTCGCAGACGATCCTCTCCGCCGCCAACGCCGTCATCGAGCGCAACGAGAACCGCCGCCCCAAGAACCTCTGGACCGACGCCGGCGCCGGCCCCAAGATCACCGGCTATGTCGCCGACACCGAGCACGACGAGGCCCAGTTCGTCGCCGACGAGATCGACCGGCTCACCGACGCCGGCGACGCCAAGGCCGGCGACGTCGCGGTCTTCTACCGCACCAACGCCCAGTCCCGGGTCTTCGAGGAGATCTTCATCCGGGTCGGGCTGCCCTACAAGGTCGTCGGCGGCGTGCGCTTCTACGAGCGCAAAGAGGTCCGCGACATCCTGGCCTACCTCCGGGTGCTCGCCAACCCCGAGGACGCCGTCCCGCTGCGCCGGATCCTCAACGTCCCCAAGCGCGGCATCGGCGACCGCGCCGAGGCGATGATCGAGGCCCTGGCGCTGCGCGAGAAGATCACCTTCCCGCAGGCGCTGCGCCGGGTCGACGAGGCGTACGGCATGGCCGCCCGCTCCGCCAACGCCGTCAAGCGGTTCAACACCCTTATGGAGGAGCTGCGCACGATCGTGGAGTCCGGGGCCGGCCCCGCCACGGTCCTGGAAGCGGTGCTGGAGCGCACCGGCTACCTCGCCGAACTCCAGGCGTCCACCGACCCCCAGGACGAGACCCGGATCGAGAACCTCCAGGAACTCGCCTCCGTGGCCCTGGAGTTCGAGCAGGAGCGCGGCGAGGCCGCGGCGCCGGAGGCCGACACGGCGGAGGCCGAGGTGGCGGAGGCCGCCGCCCCGGGCCCCGGCACGCTCGCCGAGTTCCTGGAGAAGGTCGCCCTGGTCGCCGACTCCGACCAGATCCCGGACGAGGACGACGAGGGCGCCGGCGTGATCACGCTGATGACCCTGCACACCGCCAAGGGCCTGGAATTCCCGGTGGTCTTCCTGACCGGCATGGAGGACGGCGTCTTCCCGCACATGCGGGCGCTCGGCCAGACCAAGGAGCTGGAGGAGGAGCGCCGGCTCGCCTACGTCGGCATCACCCGCGCCCGCGAGCGGCTCTACATCACCCGCTCGACGATGCGCAGCGCCTGGGGCCAGCCCTCCTACAACCCGGCCTCGCGCTTCCTTGAGGAGATCCCCGACGAGTACGTGCAGTGGAAGCGCACGGGCCCCGCGACGCCGTCGGCGTCCATGGGCGGGCTGTCGTCGGGCGGTTCCTCGGGCGGCGGCTTCGGCGGCGGCATCGGGGCGTCGCTGTCGTCGTCCCGGTCCAAGGGGCCGAGCGGCTTCGCGACCCGGCGCACCGCGGACCGCCCGGTGGTCTCGCTGGCCGTCGGCGACCGCGTCACCCACGACAGCTTCGGGCTCGGCACGGTCGTCGGCGTCAAGGGCGGCGGGGACAACGCCGAGGCGACCATCGACTTCGGCGGCGAGAAGCCCGAGCGGCTGCTGCTGCGGTACGCGCCGGTGGAGAAGCTCTAGGTCCTCCGTGCGCCCCGGAGAGGCCCGGGGCGCACGGAGGACGGGAGAGGGGCCTGCCGCGGTGTGCGGCAGGCCCCTCCGGCTACGTGCTCGGGCGCGCGGGGTCAGTACGGGTTGAGGCCGTGGGCGCGCAGCCACGGGAGCGGGTCGACCGCCGCGCCGCCGCCCGGCCGCACCTCGAAGTGCAGGTGCGGGCCGGTGGAGTTCCCGGAGTTGCCGGAGTAGGCGATGGTGTCGCCGGCCTTGACCGAACCCGAGCGGATCTTGGTGCTGCTCAGGTGGCAGTACCAGGTCTCGGTGCCGTCGGGCGAGGTCAGGATCGCCATGTTGCCGTAGGCGGAGTTCCACTGGGTGCGGATGGTGCCGTCGGTGGCGGCCATGACCGTGGTGCCGTAGCTGACCGGGAAGTCGATGCCGGTGTGCACCGACATCCAGTTCACCCCGGCCTGGCCGAAGAGCGCGCTCAGACCGTGCTGGGTGACCGGCAGGACGAACTTGGGGCGCAGCGCCTCCTTGCGGGCCGCCTCGTCCTCCTTGCGCTTGCGCTCGTCGGCCTGCCGCTGCTTGAGGTCCAGTCGCTCCTGGGTACGGCTGGCCCGTTCGCGGAAGTCCTGGGCGCTGGCGCTGAGTCCGGCGAGCTGGCTGTCCAGCTTCTTGTTGGCCGCCGTCGTCCGCTTCGCGGAACCGGCGTCCGGGGCGGACTGGGTCGTCGCCTCGTCGTGGCTGTCCCCGCCGAACTGGCTGACCGAGGCCGCGGCCGCCGCGCAGACGCCCATCGCGGCGACCGAGGGGACCGCGACGGTCAGCAGCGCCGAGCGCTTGGCCTGGCGGCGCCGGCCGCGGTTGCCGCCGCGGACCGCCTTGCCCGCCGGGGGGCCGCTGACCCGCCGGCCGACGGGGGCGTCGTCGTCCGGGACGGAGGTGACGGGCATCGCCTGCGTCATCGCCTCGGCGATCGACGCGTCGGCCGCGTCGGCCCCGGTGCCGGACGGGACGGCGGCAGCGTCGTCGCCGGACTCGGCGGTGAACGCCACGAGCGGCGCGTCCCACAGGACGGTGTCGCCCTCGGGCGGGCCCGCCTGGGCCGGGATGCCCGGGGCCGGGACGCCGGGGGCCGGGTCGTGCGACCGGCCGGTGTGGTCGGCGTAGTCCGTGGTCGACCAGACCGCGGTGGCCTCGTAGTCGATCGGTTCCTGGACGGCCGTCGCGGCGGCCGCGAAGGCGCCGGTGTCGTAGGCCGCGGTCCCGTAGCCGGTGTCGTACCCGGCGGTGGCGTAACTCCCGGTGGTGTAACTCCCCGTGGCGTAACCGCCGGTGAGGTCGTCCCCGGTGCCGTAGGCGGCGCCGGTGCCATAGCCGGTGGTGTCGTAGCCGCCGGTGCCGTACGCCCCGCCGTCGTAGCCGCCGGTGGCGAAGCTCCCGGTGGCGTAACCGCCGTAACCGCCGGTGTCGTAGGCAGCGGTGTCGTAGGCGATGCCGCTTCCGTGGGTCACGGAGTCGTGGCTTCCGCTGCCTCCGTAGGCCGCGGTGTCGTACCCGGTGCCGTACGGGGCGGTGCCGCCGGTGCCGTAGCCGGGGGCGTCGTAGCCGGTGTGCGCGTACGGGTCGTAGGCCGTGCTGCCGTATCCGGCGGTGTCGTACCCGGCGGTGTCGTACCCGGTGGTGGGGTAACTGCCGGTCGCGTAGACGTCGGTGGGGTGGCCGCCGGTGCCGTAGGCGCCCTGGTCGTAGCCGCCGGGGTGCGAGCCGAAGAGGGGGTCACCGTCGCCGTATGCCGTCTGCGCGTAGGAGGCATCGGAAGCGGGGGCGGTCGGAAACTGAGCCCCCGACGGGTGACGGTCGTCCACCAACTTCTCTTTCGCCTCGGCTGCAGGAGAATTAGCGGCGACTGTACCCGGCGGTACACGACGGCCACAATCTTCCAGAAGTTTCGGGCTCGGCGAGGCCGGGCGATTGGCCTGCTTTCGGCAACGCCCATGCGCGTTCTTGGCGCCTCGTTCGAGGATCGTTCGACGATGCGGCCGGGACATGGCGCGGAGTGGTCGCACGGATGCCGGGGAGATCGCCGATCACGCCGCCGCTCGTGCCGTTGCCCAGGCGACCGCTCGGGCGACTGCTCGGGCGACCGCTCAGGCCACGGCTCATGCCATGGCCCGGGCCGCCGCGTATGCCGCGGCTCAGGCCACCGATATCGCGTCCCGGGCGGACGGGACCGCTTCCGCGGCGGCCAGCGCTGCCCGGACACCGGCTGCCACGGTGGCGTTGACCGGCAGTGCGAGGTGTCCGACGCCGTCGACCCGGACGTTCTCCGCCCGTAGGTCCGGGTGCTCGATCCGGGCGGTCGAGGCCGGCACCATCACCTGGTCCTCCTGGCTCCAGAACGCCACGAACCGCGTCCGGCAGTGCGGCGCCGGCAGCGCCAACTCCGCGATCACCTCCGCGTCCGGGCGCATCTGCCGGGCTATCGGGTGCGCCGAAACCAGCGCCGCGGCGCGGGTCCCGGCATGCGGGGTGCCTAGCGTGACCAGGGTCCGGACGCGGGCGTCACCGCCGCGCCGCTGCACGTAGTAGCGGGCGATCAGACCGCCGAGGCTGTGGCCGACGACGTCCACCCGGCGGTGCCCGGTCCGGGCGCAGATCTCCTCCACGTGGCGGCCCAACAACTCGGCGGCCCGGCGCAGATCGCAGGTCAGCGGGGAGTAGTTGAGCGCCTCGACATGGGGCCAGCCGTGCTGGTGCAGGGAGCGGCGCAGCAGGACGAAGACCGAGCGGTTGTCGACGAAGCCGTGGAGCAGCAGGACCGGCGGGTGGGCGCGGCCCTCGGTGGGGAGGCGGGCCGCGGAGCCGGCCTCGGGGGGCACGGGCAGGGGCTGCTCCTGGGTGATCCCGGTCGGATAGAGGAGGAGATGGGCGACGAGCACGCCCAGGTCCACGAGCGTGCTGCGCAGGAGAAGGGGTGCGGAGAGAACAGGCAGGGCCCCCATGGCCGACCTCCCGAACGGCATGCGGAAGGCGGCGATGACCCCCGAATGCCCTTGTGGGAAGCCGTGAGCGGTGAAGGCGGCGCGGCGGTCCGCGCGATGGCCCGGCTGCGGCTCCCCGGGCGCCCGGCCCGTGTGCGCTTCGCCGGCCGTCCCTGGCGGCGGTGCGACACGCGGAACGCGGCGCGTGGTGAATGTGTCCCAGGCGAATATGTCCCGTGTGTGATTTCCCCCTCGCCGGATGTCACGAAACGGCTGGGTACGGGATGCTGTAGATAACGTTCGTTCACGCTCGTGGCCGCCGGATCGTGGTGGCGCGACCGGATGTCGGCTCGGCGGCCCCGCCCTGGCGGTGCCGCGCATGTCTTGGAGGCAGTGATGAGTGTGGCGCGGCAAGACGGAGTGCAGGCGGAGGGCCAGGGTGCGGGGGGCCGGTCGGGGCCGATCCGGGTCGTCGTCGCCAAGCCGGGCCTCGACGGGCACGACCGGGGTGCCAAGGTCATCGCCCGCGCGCTGCGGGACGCCGGTATGGAGGTGATCTACACCGGGCTGCACCAGACGCCGGAGCAGATCGTCGGCACCGCGATCCAGGAGGACGCCGACGCGATCGGGCTGTCCATCCTCTCCGGCGCCCACAACACCCTCTTCGCGAAGGTGCTCGCCCTCCTGGAGGAACGGGACGCGGCGGACATCAAGGTCTTCGGCGGCGGCATCATCCCGGAGGCGGACATCGCCCCGTTGAAGGAGCAGGGCGTCGCGGAGATCTTCACGCCGGGGGCGACCACCGCCTCGATCGTGGAGTGGGTCAACGCCAACGTCCGCCCGCTGGCCGTCTGAGCGACCCGCCTCGGGCGGTCCGGACGCGACGGACGGCCTTCTCGACGCGGAGGCCGGTCCGGGCGCGGCGGAGGGGCCGTATGCGGCAGAGGGTCCGTATGCGGCGGACCGGCTGTGCGTGGGGGAGGGGCCCGCTCCTGGGGGCGGGCCCGATCGCCGGGGGACCGGCGGCGTCGCGCTCGGGGACGGCGGGCCGGCGGCCGCGCGGATCATGACGGCTCCCCGGCCAGCTCGGCGTGCATGGTGGCGCGCAGGCGGAGCGTGCCGACCAGGCGCAGGAACGCCTCGGACCAGTAGCCGCCGGAGCCCGGCGAGGCGCCCTCGGGCTCGTCCGTGACCGCCGTGAGCATGTCCAGCCGGCCGGCCTCCGCCGGGTCCAGGCAGCGCTCGGCCAGGCCCATCACCCCGCTGAAACTCCACGGATAGCTGCCCGCGTCCCGGGCGATGTCCAGTGCGTCGACCACCGACCGGCCCAGCGGCTCGGTCCAGGGGACCGCGCAGACGCCCAGCATCCGGAAGGCGTCCGAGAGGCCGTGGACGGCGATGAACTCGGAGACCCACAACGCCCGTTCGTCGCCCGGGAGCACGGTCAGCAGCTTCGTCAGGTCCCGGGCCGAACCGGCCGGCGCCATCTCCGGAGCGGCCAGCACCGGGTCGCCGGGCGCGCCCAGCAGCGCCCGCGCCCAACCCGGATGCCGCTGGCGCACCGCGGCGCGGCACCAGGCGTCGTGCAGCTCGGTCCGCCAGTCGCCCGCCACCGGGAGCGCGACGATCTCCGCCGGCGTGCGGCCGCCGAGGTGCCCGGACCAGCGGTCCAGCGGCGTCGCCTCCACCAACTGGCCCAGCCACCAGGCGCGTTCCCCCCTCCCGGAGGGCGGCTTGGCGGCGACGCCGTCCCGCTGCATCCCGGCGTCGCAGGTGCCCGGCGGGTCGATCGCCAGGACCTCGGCGGTGGTATCCCCGGCGGCCGGGGCCAGCTGGACGCAGGGCAGGCTGCGCTCGGCCATCCGTGCCGCGAGGGCGGAGCCTGGCAGGGCGGAGAGGAGCTCCGCGGCGGTGGTGCGGACGTTGCGGCTGCGGTCGGACAGCGCCTGTTCCAGGAACGGTTCGTCGGTCGGTGTGAGGGCCTCGCCGAGGGAGTCCAGGAACATCAGGCGGTCCTCGGCGCGCTCGGTCGCCCAGGTGGCGGCGAGGAGTTCCAGACCGGCCCGCGGATCGCGGCGGCGCACCGCGGTCAGCAGCGCGACCCGCTCCGCGAACAGCCCCTCCTCCCACAGCCGGCGCACCGCCTCGGGGGCGTCGGCGCCCGGCAGTGACAGCGGGCCGCCGATGCCGCGGAGCGCGAACCTCCAGTCGTCGTTCAGCCGCGCCAGCCACAGGCCGCGGGGGCCCGTCAGGGCGAGCGCGGCGGGCCGCAGGTCCGTACGCGACCGGGCGGCGTCCAGCAGCGCGGGGAGCAGCGCCTCGGGGGCGCGGTAGCCGTGCTCGCCGGCGGCGGCCAGCCACTGGGGCAGCAGTTCGGTGAGGTCGGGGTCGGTGCCGCGCCGGCCGCCGGCGGCGGGGCCGCGGTCGGCGAGCAGGAGCGCGAGTCGGCGCCGGGCGGCCGCCGGCAGCGGGGGACGCGGGTCGGCGGGGGCCGGGGCGGGCCGTTCACCGGCCGGAGCGGGACGTAGGGCGGCGCGCCGCCGCACGGTGCTCACCGCCGCCGCGTCCAGCAGCGCCGCCGCAGGGCTCTGGCCGGCCCGTACGGCCACCGGCGGGGTGCGCCGCCCGGTCCCCAGGAGTGCGGCGCCGACCAGATCGGGCCAGGGGGCGGGGGCGGTCGTCGGGTCGGTGGGGTCGGTGGGGGTGGGAGACGGGATCGGGGCGGTGGGGGTGATGCGCGTGGTGGGCATGCCCTGCCTCCGGGTGAGGGTGGTGTGCGGATGGCGGGTCACGGGGACAGGGGAACCGGCGCGGGGTCCCAGACCGTCAGCGGCAGGAATCCGCGGTGGCCGCATTCGCCGAAGACGGTCACCGGGCCGCCGCCCGCTATGGCCGCCAGCTGCCACAGCGCCGTACGCCCCAGGAAGCGCGGGTCCAGGGGGAGGGCCGATTCGCCGTCCGCGTCGGCCAGTTGCCAGTCGCCACCGGACCCGCCCGGTATGGGCGTGACATCGGTCAGGACCACCGGCCAGGCGTCCAGCCAGGGGTCGTCGCGCAGCGCGCGGCCGTACGCGGCCAGGGCGGCGTCGATACCGCAGCCGGGCGGGACCGGACCCGGGGCCGCGGGGGAGTGCCGCTCGCCGAGGGCGACGCGCAGCGGCCGGGCGCCCGGGTAGTAGGCGAGGTCGGCGTCGAGCAGCAGGCCCGGCGGCAGGGCCACGTCCAGGGGGCGGTGGGCGCCGCCGAAGGAGAGGTGCAGCGCCATCCGGGCGGTCCGTTCGCCCCGCAGGAAGATCCTCCGCGTGGTCAACGCACCCTCTTCGCTGTCCTGTTGGGCGAGGACCAGCCAGCGGTCCCGGATCGTCACCGTGTCCGGGCCGGACCGTACGTCCGCGGCGTCCGTGGTCAGCCCGACGCGGGTGCGGACCGTCGCGGCGAGTGGGGCCGGCAGCCGCTCGATGCCCAGGAACCCCTTGCCGAGGAGGTGCAGCAGGGCGCACTCCTCCAGCAGCCGGGACGGCCAGTCCGCGCCGGATGCCGCGAGTGCTCCCAACTCCCGCACCCGCGAGGCCAGTCCGGGGGCCTGGGCGTCGACCATGCGGGCCGCGGTCTCGTTCCAGGCGTCCTTCCCGCCGCCCGCGGCTCCGTCCGTGCCGCCGGGAGAGGGGGCTCCACCGGTGTGGCCGGTCGCCGTGAGGCCGGAGTGCAGCAGATCCTCCAACCGCTGTTCCAACTCGGTGACCCCGGAGCCGATCCGCTGGAGTCGGCGCTCGGCCCGCCGTCTGGCCGCCGCCGGGTCCGCGGGCGCGCGGGAGGGGGCGACGGCCGCCGGGTCGCCGGGCCCCGCTTCCGCCCTCGGGCCCGCGGGCCGCTCCCGGTGTGCCGCCAGCCATTCGGCCGCCCAGGGGGGCGGCGTGCCGCTTGCGGCCGTGTCGCCCGCGAGCGCATCGCCTGGGGCCGTATCGCTCGCGGCCCGATCCCCTTCCGCGGAGCCTGATTCGGGGCCGGAGACCGATCCAGAGTCGGATCCGGAAGCGGCGTCGGAGTCCGGGGCGGAGTCGGCCCATCGCAACAGCAGCCCCAACGCGTGTTTGCAGGGGGACTTCCGGCTCGGGCAACTGCACTGGAAAGCCGGACCGTTGAGATCCACAACCGTCCGATATCGCATGCCGCCGCCGCCCTCGCACACCCCCCACGCCGCGCCCCCGCCCGCGCCGGTCGCCGGCCAGCGGCCGGTCCGGGCGAGCTTTCCGCCCGCCGCCCGCGATGCCTCGTCCGGCGCCAGTGCGAGCACCTGGTCCGTCGTCCAGCGTTCCTCGTGCGGACTCATCCGACCCCCCTGCGGACTCCCGTCGAACCCCTGCGGATCTGCTGTCTCCGACGCTACGACGACCCACTGACAATCGCCCTCGCGCATCGACAACTCCGCAGGTCAGAAAGGGTTTTCGGGGGATTGTCAGTGGTCTGGTGCAGGCTTGGAAACGCAAGCGGCCGGCGGGATCTCCGCGGGGTGCCGGCCGCACACCGTGCGACGAGGGGGAAGCATGTCCGAGAACGACATCACGACGGCGGGCGATGCCCGCGGCGCGGCCGGGGAAGTGCTGCGGCCGCACGCCGAAATCGCCTTCGCGAAGGAACTGTCGGCGCTCGCGGCGGCCGACGACCGGCCCCGACCGGAGCGCTGGCGGCTCTCGCCGTGGGCGGTCGCCACGTACCTGCTCGGCGGCACGCTCGCCGACGGCACGGTCATCACACCCAAGTACGTCGGCCCGCGGCGGATCGTCGAGGTCGCGGTGACGACCCTCGCCACCGACCGCGCGCTGCTGCTGCTCGGCGTGCCCGGCACCGCGAAGACCTGGGTGTCGGAGCACCTGGCGGCGGCGGTCAGCGGCGACTCCACTTTGCTGGTGCAGGGCACGGCCGGCACCCCGGAGGAAGCGATCCGCTACGGCTGGAACTACGCCCGGCTGCTGGCCCAGGGCCCCAGCCGGGAGGCGCTGGTGCCCAGCCCCGTGATGCGGGCGATGGCGGAGGGCATGACCGCGCGGGTCGAGGAGCTGACCCGGATCCCGGCCGACGTCCAGGACACCCTCATCACCCTCCTGTCCGAGAAGACCCTGCCGATACCGGAGTTGGGGCAGGAGGTGCAGGCCGTCCGCGGCTTCAACCTGATCGCCACGGCCAACGACCGCGACCGCGGGGTCAACGACCTCTCCAGCGCACTGCGCCGCCGCTTCAACACCGTCGTCCTGCCGCTGCCCGCCACCCCGGAGGACGAGGTGGACATCGTCGCGCGGCGCGTCGAGCAGATCGGACATGCGCTCCGACTCCCGCCCGCGCCCGCGGGGATGGACGAGATCCGGCGCGTGGTGACGGTCTTCCGGGAGCTGCGGGACGGCGTCACCGCCGACGGCCGCACCAAGCTCAAGTCGCCGTCCGGGACGCTCTCCACGGCCGAGGCGATCTCGGTGGTCACCAACGGCCTGGCACTGGCGGCCCACTTCGGCGACGGGGTGCTGCGCGCCGGGGACGTGGCCGCCGGCATCCTCGGGGCGGTGGTCCGCGATCCGGCCGCGGACCGCGTCGTCTGGCAGGAGTACCTGGAGACCGTGGTGCGCGAGCGCGACGGCTGGAAGGACTTCTACCGCGCCTGCCGGGAGGTGGGGGCATGACCGGCGGAAGCGGGGCCGGACCGGTGCTGCTGGGGGTGCGGCACCACGGTCCGGGTTCGGCGCGGGCGGTGCGGGCCGCGCTGGAGCAGTGCGCGCCCCGCGCGGTGCTGATCGAGGGGCCGGCGGAGGCCGACGACCTGGTGCCGCTGGCCGCCCACCCGGAGATGCGGCCGCCGGTCGCCCTGCTCGCGCACGCGGTGGACGACCCCGGCCGTGCGGCGTTCTGGCCGCTGGCCGCCTTCTCCCCGGAGTGGGTGGCGCTGCGCTGGGCGTTGGAACACGACGTTCCGGTGCGGTTCATCGACCTTCCGGCGGCGCATGCCCTGGCCCTGCCGGACGAGGAGACGGCGGAGGGGATGGCGGAGGAGACGGCAGGGGAGCGCAAGGGGGAGAGCACGGGGGAGCGCAGGGGAGAGAGCAAGGGGGAGTGCAAGGGGGAGAGCACGGGGGAGAGCACGGGGGAGCGCAGGGGAGAGAGCAAGGGGGAGTGCAAGGGACGGAGCAACGGCGAGACGCGGGGAGCGGGGCGCGAAAAGGCGGCAGGCGGGGAGGCGACGGGGGCGGGCGCGGCGGACGACGTGCGGCTGGATCCCCTCCGGGTGCTCGCCGAGGCCGCCGGCCACGACGATCCCGAGCGCTGGTGGGAGGACGTCGTCGAGCACCGCGGGGACGGCGGCACCGCCGGTTCGCACGGAGCCGGGAGCGGGGTCGGGCCCGGGGCGGACGCACTGGCTCCGTTCGCCGCGCTCGCCGAGGCCATGGCGGCGCTGCGCGCGGCGTACGGCGACGGCGGCCACGGCCGCGACCCGGTGCGGGAGGCCCACATGCGGCTCCGACTGCGTGCCGCGCGACGGGAGTTCGGCGATCCGGTCGCTGTCGTCTGCGGGGCCTGGCACGTCCCCGCGCTGGCCCTCCCGCACTCGCCGCTCCGGGCCGGCCCCCACCCCACCGTGGCCGCCGACCGGCAGCTCCTCAAGGGCCTGCCGAAGGTGAAGACGGCACTGACCTGGGTGCCGTGGACCCACCGGCGGCTGGCCCGGCGCAGCGGATACGGCGCCGGAATCACCTCGCCCGGCTGGTACGGCCACCTCTTCGACGCCCCCGACCGCCCCGTCGAGCGCTGGCTGACCAAGGCCGCCCGGCTGCTCCGCGAGGAGGACTACGCCGTCTCGTCGGCCCACGTCATCGAGGCGGTGCGGCTCGCCGAAGGGCTCGCCGCGGTCCGCGGCCGCCCCCTGGCCGGCCTCGCCGAGCTCGACGACGCGGTCCGGGCCGTCATGGCCGAAGGCTCCGACGTGCCTGCCGCGTTGATCCGCGACCGGCTGGTGGTCGGCGAGGTGCTGGGCCAGGTGCCCGAGGACGCCCCGGCCGTCCCGCTCCAACGCGACCTCGCCCGCTGCCAGCGCACGCTGCGGCTCAAACCCGAGGCGGCGGAGCGGGAGGTGGAGCTGGACCTCCGCAAGGAGACCGACGCCGCCCGCAGCCGGCTGCTGCACCGACTGCGCCTGCTCGGCATCCCCTGGGGCGAGCCCACCCGCTCCCGGGGCAGCACCGGCACCTTCCGGGAGACCTGGCGGCTGCGCTGGGAGCCGGAGTTGACCGTACGGGTCGCGGAGGCCGGCATCTGGGGCACCACCGTGCTCGCGGCGGCCACCGCCAAGGCCGCCGCGGATGCCGCGGAGGCCGCCACCCTCGCCGAGGTCACCGCGCTCGCCGAGCGCTGCCTGCTCGCCGCACTGCCCGACGCGCTGCCGGTGGTGATGCGGGTGCTGGCGGACCGCGCCGCCCTCGACGCGGACGTCGGCCACCTCGCCCAAGCCCTGCCCGCCCTCGTCCGGTCGGTGCGCTACGGGGACGTCCGCGGCACCGACGCCGGGGTGCTCCGCGAGGTGGCGCTGGGCCTGGCCGACCGGATCTTCGTCGGGCTGCCCCCGGCCTGCACGGGCCTCGACGCGCACGGCGCGGCCGAGCTGCGCGGCCACCTCGACGCCACCCACCAGGCCGTCGGACTCCTCGGGCAGACACCGGCGGAGACCGGGGCGGAGACCGGGGCGCCGGCCCGACCGCCCACCGCTCCCGCAGGGACCCCGACGGCGGCGCCCCTGCGGGAGCGCTGGGCGACGGTCCTGCGGACCCTCACCGAACGGCACACCGTCCCCGGACAGCTCCGCGGACGGGCCACCCGGCTGCTGCTGGACGACGGACGACTGCCCGACGACGGCGCGGAGCGGCTGATGGCCCTCGCCCTCTCGCCCGCCGCCCCGCCCGCCGACGCCGCGGAATGGATCGAGGGCTTCGTGGGCGGCCAGGACGGCGGCCTGCTGCTGCTCCACGACGAACGGCTGCTGGCGCTGGTGGACGGCTGGCTGACCCGCGTACCGGACACCGCGTTCACCGACGTCCTGCCACTGCTGCGGCGCACCTTCGCCGCGTACGACACCGGGGTCCGCCGCACCCTCGGCGAACTGGTCCGCCGCGGCCCGACCGGCGGGACCGGCCACCCGGCGGCCCGCCCCGCGGACGCGGCGGCGCCCGGCTTCGGCCCCGGCCTGGACCGCGACCGCGCCGCCGCCGTCCTCCCCGCCCTCCGACTCCTGCTGGGCATACCCCAGCACGGCTACGAGGACGGGGCAGGGGACGGAGGTGGGGGCGGGGACGGGCGCGGAGCAGGGGACGGGCGCGGGGACGGGGACGGGCGCGGGGACGGGGAGGCCGACGACGGCCTCGACCCGGCAGCACGCAGGACCAACGAGCCGAGGGAAGCAGGGAGATGACCACCACGACCGATCCGGCCGCGGAGCGGCTGCGCCGCTGGCGGCTGGTGCTGGGCGGCGCCGGCGCGGACGGTACCGGCCGCGAACTGCGCGGCAGGGACGCCGCGATGGACGGGGCACTGGAGTCGCTCTACGGACAGCGCCCGCACCAGCGGCCGGGCCGCGGGGCGCGCGACGGCGGCGGCACCCGGGCGGCCGGGCTCGGCGCGTCCGCGCCCCAAGTGGCCCGCTGGCTGGGCGACATCCGGACGTACTTCCCGTCCTCCGTGGTCCAGGTGATGCAACGGGACGCCATCGACCGGCTGGGACTGTCCGCGCTGCTGCTGGAGCCCGAGATGCTGGAGGCCGTCGAGGCCGACGTCCACCTCGTGGGCACGCTGCTGTCCCTGAACAAGGTCATGCCCGAGACCACCAAGGAGACCGCACGGGCGGTCGTCCGCAAGGTCGTCGCGGAGCTGGAGAAGCGGCTGGCCACCCGCACCCGCGCCACGCTCACCGGAGCGCTGGACCGCGCCGCGCGGACCAGCCGCCCGCGACACCGCGCCATCGACTGGAACCGCACCATCCGCGCCAACCTCAAGCACTACCTCCCGGAGCACGGCACCGTCGTCCCCGAGCGGCTGATCGGATACGGGCGCGCCGCGCAGTCGACGAAGAAGGACGTGGTGCTCTGCATCGACCAGTCCGGATCGATGGCCGCGTCCGTGGTGTACGCCTCGGTGTTCGGGGCGGTGCTCGCCTCGATGCGGGCCCTCGACACCCGCCTGGTCGTCTTCGACACCGCCGTCGCCGACCTGACGGACCACCTGGACGACCCCGTGGACCTGCTGTTCGGCACCCAGCTCGGCGGCGGCACCGACATCAACCGGGCGCTGGCCTACTGCCAGTCGCGGATCCGCCGCCCCGCCGACACCGTGGTCGTCCTCGTCAGCGACCTCTACGAAGGCGGGATCCGCGACGAGATGCTCGGACGCGTCGCCGCGATGAAGGCGTCCGGGGTGCAGTTCGTGACCCTGCTCGCGCTCTCCGACGAAGGGGCGCCCGCCTACGACCGGGAGCACGCGGCGGCCCTGGCGGCCCTGGGGGCACCGGCGTTCGCCTGCACACCGGAGCTGTTCCCGGAGGTGATGGCGGCCGCACTGGAGAAAAGACCGCTGCCCATACCGGACATGGCGGAGCAACGGTGACAGGAATCCCGGGGGGACTTGCGTGGCACCTGGCGGGTCGTGCAAGGATCAGGGCATCGCTCGATCACCCGTGACGGGTGCGACACCGAGGCAGTGTGCCCGGCTGTCCCCGTCCGTTTGGGAAGGTCCCCTCCTTGTCTGCTGTGTCCGCCATGCCTGCCGCCGTGCGCCTGCCGCGCACGGTGGCCGTGCGGCGCGCGCTGCTCGCGGGGC
>NZ_NNBP01000048.1:0-29422 GCF_002803155.1 Streptomyces sp. CB02959 | reverse complement strand
GGCTTCGTCCTCCTGGGCGTCGCCTACGGCACCGGCGCACACGCCGCCGACGGCCACCCGGCCGCGGCCGCCCTGGCCGGGGCCCAGGCCCCGGACCGCGCCACCATCCCGCAGCACACCGGCCGACTGCCGGAGTCCGGGGATGCGTTGGCGCGGCAGGGCACGGCGGACGGCACCGCACTCGCCCGCCGCACGGACACCGCGGCGGCCGAGGTCGAGGGCGCGGTGCGCCCCGCCGAGCAGGCCGCCGCACCGGTCACCGGCCGGCTCACCGGCCCGGTGGACGGCGTGACCGGCGTGGTCAGAGAGATCGGCGGGATCGCGGACACGGTCAGCGGTGCGCTGCCCGTCCACCTCCCCGCCGGCACCCACCCGGGACGGCCCGGCGACGGCGGTACGCCCACCCACGGCGGGGTGCCCGGTGGCGCCCCGGCCGGCGCGGGGGCCGCGGCCACCGGCGACGGACCGGCCGTGCCGCACCTGTTCCGCCCGGCGCACTGCGGTGACGCACCGCACCACCCGGCCGCCGCACAGCCCCGCCCCGTCGCGCATCCGCAGCGGGACGCCGGCCACCACGGCCTGCCGGGCCAGGGCCCGCAGGGCCCGGCCGCACCGCCCGCGCACACCGCGGGCGACGGCCACGGTCCCCGCGGTGGGGACCGGCACGCCGCCGCTGCGGCGGACTCCCCGCGCTTCCGGCTGCTGCCCGGTGGCGTCCGTACGGCCGACGGCGCCCCGACGCGCCGCCGGGCCGAAGAAATCCTCGAATTCCCCGGCTAGGGCAGACCCGCTCCGCGTCTGACAAGACCTGCCACGCGGGGGTGGCACAGGTCTGCCCGTTGAACCTCACGAATTCGAAGGACATCACCACCATGCGCTCGAACATCCGCCGTTCCATCGCCGTCGCCGCCACCGTCACCGGCCTGTGGGCCCTGGGCTCCGTCGCCGCCAACGCCGCCGAGCTGCCGGCCACCCCGGACCTGCCGGCCGTCGGCACGGTCACCGGTGCCGCCCAGCACCTGCCCACCGGCGCCGTCACCGGCACCGTCCAGAAGGCCGCCGGCACCGCCACCAAGACCGTGCGCGGCGTGGCCGGCAAGGCGACCGGGGCGCTCGGCGGCGGGGTGTCGGCCGACCGGCTGCCCACCGGTCAGCTGCCGCAGGTCGGCGGCGTCGTGGACGGCGTGCGCCGGCTCGTCGGTGGTGCCGAGCTGCCCGGCGCGAACACCGGTGACGTCCGCAAGGCCGTTGACACCAAGCAGGCCACCCAGGCCGTCAAGCAGGTCACCAAGGTTGCCGGGACCGCGGACCTGGGCAAGGCCGGCGCGCTGGTGAACGGCAAGCTGCCCGCCCTGCCGAAGCTGCCTGCCGTCCCCGGCGTGCCCGCCGCCAAGCTGCCCGGCGGTCTGCCCAAGGGCCTCCCGGGCGTCCCGGCGCTGCCCAAGGTCCCCGGCCTGCCCAAGGCCCCGGGCTCGGCCGACAACCTGCTGGCCGGTCTGGCCGGTGCGGGTGTGCGTCCCGAGCAGCTGACCAAGCAGGCCCAGGGCGCCCTGACCACCGCGCGTCCGATCGTCGACCGCACCTCCGCCGACGTGCTGCCGCCGGTCGCCGGCCGGGCGGTCGCCAAGGTGCTGCCGGTCGCCCAGGGCGCGGTCGGCAACGTCGGTGCGCTCGCCGGTGACGCCGCGGGCCAGGCCACCCCGTTCGCGACCGTGGTCAGCGGCCGCGTCCAGTTCTTCGCCCAGGGCGTCCAGGGCTCGGCGGTGCCGTTCGCGCAGGGTGTCGCCGGGCAGGCGACCGTGCTCGCGCAGGGTGTCGGCAGCGACGCCGTGCCGTTCGCGCAGGGCCTGGTCACCGTGGTGGTGACGGACGCCAAGGGCACCGCGACCACCACCGTCGCCGGCGCCAAGGGCCTGACCCCGGCCGTGCCCGCCAACCTGGCCGACCTGACCGACGCCGCCAACATCCCGGCGGTGCCCGCCCTCCCTGTGCAGGGCCTCTGAACCGTCCGGCAGCCAACACGGTGTGCACCGGTGACCGGCCGCGGCGGCGGTCGGAACCCGGGCACCCGGGACGCCGGATGAGGCGGACGGGGTGATGTGGGGATCACCTCACCCCGCCGAGTGAAAGACGCCGGGTGGCCCTCTGTGGGGGAGGGGCACCCGGCCTTTTCCGTAGGTGCGATGCGTAAGTGTGATCCGTAGGTGTGAGGGGCCGTTTCCCGTGAGTGGGGGAGGGCCCTTTTCCCGTAGGTGGGAGGGGAACGGATTCCCTAGGGGGTGCGAGGGCCCCCTGCGGGGCCACAACGGGTGGGGTGGGGGAGGTATTCCCGGGCTGGGGTAGCGGCGTCGGTCTTGGTAGGGGGCCGGGGCGTTGGGAGTGGGGCCCGGTTGTTGGGAGTGGGGCCCGGTTGTTGGGACCGGCTCAGGGGTTGTCAGGGGTGGAGTGGGACCGGTTTAGGGGTTGCCGGGGGTGGAGTGGGTGTTGGGGACGTGGAGGCGGTCCCAGGTGAGGCGGCCGGGGATGCCGTCGGCGTCCTTGCCGTGGAAGCCGAGTTTGCGTTGCCAGGAGGCGTAGGACTTGCGGTGGGCGTCGTTCCAGTCCGGGCCGGGGCCGCGGCGGTAGTGGTCGCAGCCCTCGGCGATCAGGCGTTCGCCCATCGCCGCGATGACCGGGCCGCGGGCGCCGGACCGGAAGAACTCGCCGCCGGGGAAGGGTTCGTAGGGCGGGTGTTGCGGCATGGGTGGGACGGCCGGAGGGATTCCGGTGCCGTCGTTGCCGGTACCGGTACCGGCACCAGTACCAGTACCAGTGCCAGTCCCAGCACCGGTACCGCTGCCGTTCCCGTCGCCCCCGTTCGGTGGGGCCGGGGGCGGTGGGCCCTCGGGGGGTCGGGACAGTCGGTCCTGGATCCGCTTCCGTAGCTGGTCCATCGTGAAGCCGCGCGGGTCGATCTTCCCCGGCTGCCACTCCTTGTGGCCGATCACCGACCGTTCGCCCCAGCCGTGCGCCCGGCAGATCGCCGCCGCGGCCTTCTCCACCGCCAGCAGCTGCGGATCCGGCCACGGGTCCTGGCCGTCGCCGAGGTTGATGCACTCGAAGCCGTAGAAGTTGCGGTTGCCGTCGGTGTCGGCGAGGCGGTCCTTGGGGAGCTCCTCCTCGTCGATCACCGCCTGGAGGACGTCGCGGTCGCCGAGGCCGGCGTGGTTGGCGCGGCCGTTGCCGACCAGGTGCACCTCGCCGGCCTTGTCGATCACGCCGTGGCAGAGGGGGCCCGGCAGGTCCGGGCGCCCGTCGTAGCAGAGGTCCACGGAGGTGTCGGTGCCCTCGGTGGCGGTGTGGTGGACGACCACCCCGTGCACCGGGCCCCATCCGCCCTTGGTGTTCCGGTTGTGCCGGCGCCAGTCGCGGACCTCGTGGACGACCAGCCCCTCCGCGCGCAGCGCGGCCAGCAGCTGACTTCCGGTCAGCGGGGTCGCCATCAGCCCGCCGCTCCGGTCTCGTCCACCTGCGCTTCGGCCTCCGCGGTGGTCTGCGACCGGGGGTGCGCCGGGCCGGATCCGCCCCCGGTGCCGGCCGACAGCGTCCCGGGACCGCCCTCGTCCGCGGCCTCCGCGGCGGCCTCCGCGTCCAGCGTCGCGGCGTCCGCCGCGGGGATGACGGTCGCCAGCCGCGGGAACGCCAACCGCAGGTCGGGTACGGCCTGTTCGCCGTGGACCCAGGCCAGCGGCGCGTAGTGCACGGCGATCCCGGACGGGTGCTGGAGCAGGGGGCGGCGCGCCGGGTCCGTGGGCCATTCGACGCCGCCGGTGGCGGTGCGGGCCGGGATCAGCCAGAAGTCGCCGGTGCGGTAGGCGCCGCCGGTCTCGAAGTACACCTCGACGCCGTCCTCCAGGGGCAGCCAGCCGCCCTCCTCCACCGGGACCGCGCCGTGCCGGAGCCGCCCGGGGCGGTCGCCGCGGCGCACCGTCTTCCGCCCCGCCTCCTGGTGGTCCCAGCGGCGCAGGAACGGATGGAGTTCGGGCCGCCGGCCCACGTGCGGCGCCGGTTCGTCCGAGAGCCGTACGCGGCGGCCGGGCAGGTCGACCTCCTCCACCCGCAGCAGCGGGGCCGCCTCGCCCCGGCTGGTGTAGCCGGTGTCCACGAACTCGACCAGGTCGCCGACCTGGAGCGACAGCTTGTCGTCGCCGCCCAGGGACGCCAACTCCACCCAGGTGCCGTCGAGTTCGTCGACCGGGAAGGTGACCGAGCCGTTCTCCCGGGACCATTTGAAGGTGGCGTCCTTCGCGGCGCCGCCGTCGTGCACCTCGACGCGGTAGAGCTGGTTCTCGGGGCCGCGGTAGCGGGCCTCGGGGGCGACCAGGCAGGGGTCGTCGTCGGCGTGGTCGGGGCGTTCACTGCGCGCCGCCAGCCGGCAGGCGGGGGCGGCGGC
Organism: Streptomyces sp. CB02959; assembly: GCF_002803155.1. Taxonomy (GTDB): domain Bacteria; phylum Actinomycetota; class Actinomycetes; order Streptomycetales; family Streptomycetaceae; genus Streptomyces. The sequence goes on along the minus strand of NZ_NNBP01000048.1, from coordinate 24,990 downwards.
CTGCTGCGCCCAGCCGTCGAAGGCGGTGCGGATCTCGCCGGCCGGCGGGTTGTCGCCGTCCAGGCCCAGTGCGGACGCCGGCAGCGGCAGCACCTGCCACACCACCTTGGTGCGGGCCGCGGTGTCCGGCAGTGCGGCGCCCAGCGCCACCTCGCGCAGCGCCGGGTCCTCGGCGGCGGTGACCAGCCGCTCCCACACCTTCAGGTAGACCAGGTAGGGGAACTGGGAGGGCAGTCGGTCGCCGGGGCGTTCCGGGTCGCGGAAGCCGTCCGGCTGGTCCCAGTACGTCCAGGTCTCGGGGGTGGCGGGCTCGGCGGGGCCGTCCGCGTTCCCCGAGGGGGCGCCCGCTTCGTCGTCGGCCTCCTTGTGGCCGGTGGCGGTCGGCACCGGTGTGCCGGGCCGCGGGCGGGTGGCGTCGCACGCGATCCCGTCGACGTAGTAGCGGCCGCCGCGGATGACGAGGTCGTCCAACTCGCGTGGACCGCCCCGGAGTTCGATCTTGAAGCCGGTGGTGCCCTGCGGGCCGCCGTGCGGTCCGATCAGGTCGGCGGCCAGGGAGCGGGCCTGGAACAGCTGGATCGCGGTCTGTTCGTTGGCGTCGGCGTCCAGCTGGACCCGGCCCTGCTGCGCCACCACCGCGGAGTAGTGGCGCTCCGGCCGGTAGGTGATGCGGGAGAGGTCAGCGTGCATGGAAGGGGTCCCCTCGTACGGAAGCTTCGACGGTCGGTGGTGGGCGGTGGTGGTGCTCAAGTGGGTTCCGCCGGACGGGCGTTCGGTCGGGCGTTCGGGCGGCGAGTGGGGCGGGCGGTGGGTCAAGTCACGAACACGATCCCCGCGTCGGTCCCCGCCGGGGTGTACTCCGCGAGCCGGGCCCGCAGGCTGTCCGTCCGCTGCGGCAGGTAGAGGTCGTGGTACGCGCCCAGCTCGGCGCCGTCCTCCGCGCCGCGGACGATCTCCTCGGCGCAGCCCGCCGCCAACTGCCCGTACCACGGCGTCCCGTAGCGCTCGCCGCGCAGCAGGGGCCGGACCCGGGCGGAGTCCGCGGGGCCCACCAGGTCGGGCTGGCAGCGGTACCGGCGCGGGGTCCGCGACCCCGGTGGGACGTAGCTGAACCGCACACAGCCCACCCCGCGCCGGGCCACGTGCAGCCGCCCGGTGAAGAGGCTGTTCTCGGCGAGGCGCACCGCGTGGACGTGCACCTCGCCGAGGACCGTGGTGCGGTGCACGGACAGCTCCGCGTGCGCGTGGCGGCAGTCCGGCGCGGACAGTGCCGCGCGGTCGGCGCCGGTGGCGTCCAGGATGCTGTCGCGCAGGTGGATCGGGAGCGGATCGGTGCCGACCTCGTCGCCGATCACCTCGATGGTGCCGAGGATCGTCCGGTCGATCTCCACACAGGCCGTCGTGCGGTCCAGGACCAGGCTCGGCTCCTCGGGGGAGGCGGGGTGGCACTCCGGCTCCAGCGACCAGCCCGGGACGAGGGTGCAGTGCCGCAGCACCAGCGACCCCAGCGGGCCGGTGACGTTGAGGCCGCGGCCGGCGACCAGCAGCCCGTCCAGCACCATCCGCGGCCGTTCGCCGGGCCCGCACGCGGTCTCCGCGGCACGGATGTTGAGCGCGTCCGGCCGGTTGCTGTACCAGTCCAGCAGCCGGATGACCGGGCGGGTGCCCTCGGCGGCGCGCAGCTCCAGGCGGTCGCCCGGCTCCAGGTCGAAGTCCAGCTGCTCCTGGTAGGCGCCGCTGTGGGTGATCTCGATGAGGCCGTCGGGGCCGGTGCGGCCGGCCCGCCGGTCGTGCTGCCAGGCCGTGTAGGCGTCCATGATCCGCCGGTACGGCCCGTCGGGGCCGACCCGGTAGACGGCGGCGTCCGGCGGGGTGACGCGCGCCCCGCCGTCGGTGGGCGGACGGCCCGGTTCGCTGCGCTCCCGGGCGTACTCCCCGCCGCCCAGGTCGTCCCCGAACCCGTAGTGGTAGTCGACCCACACGCCCTGCCGCGGCGCCGACCGGGCCCCGAACGCGAGCCGCCCCAGCTCCGGGTCGACGGCGACCTGCCCGCGCCGGGGCCGGTAGCGCCACTGGCTCAGGTCGGCGACGACGACGTCGGCGAGCGGGACCGGCCGGTCCGCGCCGTCCCGCCGGATCACGAAGCTCTTGCCCGGCCCGTAGTAGTCCGCGAGCCGGTCGTGCAGCTGCCGGCGGGTGATCAGTGCCGGGACGTTGTCGACCGTGGCGAGGTGGGTCGCCGACGGCTCCGGCTCCGGGCGGGTGAGCAGCGGGGTGTCGTTGCCCAGGATCGAGAAGGTGTAGAGGTTGCGGGCCCGGTCGATGCAGTACGCCGGCGCCCGCGTCACGGAGTACGGCTTCAGCCGCCAGACGAACAGGCCGACCCCGGCGGGCGAGCAACCGCCCTGCGCGCGGCGGGAGGCGACGCGCCGGACGTCCACCGAGCGGGCGGCCGTGCCGAACGGCCCGCCGGCCAGGTCCAGCGCCGCACCGTCCCGGACGTCCACCAGCCGGCCGCTTGCGCGCCGCCGCGCGTCCGCCGCCTCGGTGGCCGCCCCGTAGAGCCGCACCGGCTGCTGGTGCGCGACCAGCCGGGACAGCTCCACCGCCCGCGCCGGCCAGCCCGCCACCCCCTCGGACAGCTCCTCCAGCAGTGCCAGGGTGCCCTTGCGCCGCCGGTTGCCGACCGTGGCCGCCACATCGCGGCGCGGCGCCAGTGCCTCCGCCAGCCGCCGCCGCGAGGCGTCCGGCAGCCCGCCGTCGCGCAGTCCGGTGGCCAGCACCCGCTCGTAGCCGGGCAGCGGCCGGTAGCCCACCAGATCGCCCAGGTAGGGCAGCACCCACTCGGCGGCGCTCTCCACGAACCAGTCGTCGTACTGCTGGGCGACGCCGTCCCGGACCCGGTCCACCTGCTCGGCGATCACCGCCAGCAGCGCCCGCAGGGGCTCGCCCCGCGCGGGGTCCTCGGAGTCCCGCAGCCGGTGCCACTGCGGGAGCAGCTCCGCGAGCCCGTCCGGCTCCCTGTTGGTGGTCATCGGATCTCCTCGGTCAGGATCAGCGTGTCCGCGACCCGCGGCGAGAACAGCGCGAGCTGCGCCGGCCGGATGCCGCGGAAGACGCTGACCGCGCGGCCCCCGGACAGCGGGCGGGTGTCGGTGAGGTCGGGGTTGAGGCGCAGGAGTTCGGCCAGCGGGATGCCGTACCGGGCGGCGACGGCGGTCAGGGTCTCCGTACCGCCCGCGGGCACCTCGTGGATCCGCTCGTCGTACCGGGCGAGCCGGGCCGCCACCCGGGTCCGCGGTGGACCGGCCAACTCGCCTGTCAGGGCGGCGAGTTCCTCGGTGGTGACGGACGCCGGCACGCCGGTGAAGGCGTCCACGTCCACGTAGTCCACCCCGGGCACCGCCTGGGCGGCGGCCAGCACCTCCGACAACTGGGCCGGCTGCCCCAGCTCCCGCCCGTCATAGCCGAGGCGCGCCAGGACGGCCGCCCGGACCCGCGGCGCCACCAGCGGCCACGTGTGGTCCGGCGCCACCTTGATCTTCGCCGCGCACAGCAGCAGCACCGGCTCCCGGACGTCCACCCGCACCGGCAGCCGGCCGTCCCCGTACTCCGCCAGCGACGACCGCAGCGCCCGCAGCACCTCCGCGTCCGGCGCGATCGGGATGTCGTCCACCCCGGCCACCGTCACGTGCAGCACCTGCCGCCGCCCGTCGAACACCTCGCGGGCCGCGGCCCGGCCGATGCCCGCCCGGGAGCGCGCGAAGTCCTCGTAGTCGGCCAGCGACACCAGCCGGTCCAGGGCGGAGACGGCCAGCGGAACGGTGCGCCGGGTCAGCGCCGGGCCGTCCGCGTCCGCGCCGCCGGTGGCCGGCTGCGGGTTGGTGACGCCGGTGACGCCCAACGGGCGGGTGACGGCCTGGGTGATCCGGTCCGCCGCGACGTCGGCGGCCCGGCCGGTGCCGAAGCGGTAGCGGGCCCGCACGTTGTCGTGGCCGGTCGGCAGCCGGGCGCCGTGCACCCCGTCGCCGAAGGTCACCGTCGTCCGCCCGCCGCCCTGCTCGGCCCCGCTCGCACCGGAGGCGCCGCCGGTGGCCGTCCCGGTGACGTACACCCGCTCGTCGGGGCCGCGCCCGGCCAGGCTGTCCACCGGGTGCCAGCGCAGCCCGTCCACCCGGATCTCCAGCTGCGGGACGGCCCCCAGGGGATTGTCGGACGGCAGCCAGGTCAGCGGGGACTGCCAGAGCGCGAACGTCTGGTTGGCGCGCGCCGCGTCACCGCTGCCGATCGCCTCGTCGCGGCTCTCGCCGTGCGACGCCGGGACGACGTTGCCCTGGACCCGCACCGAGTCCCGCAGATAGCGGTGCGACAGATTGCGGGTCAGGGTCAGCGTGGTGTGCACCCGGTCCCCGGGCAGCGCCGGATCCAGGCTCTGCTCCACACCCGCGATCACCGCCAGCTCGGTGCCCCGCACCCCGGTCACCCCGGGGATGTCGGTCCGCTCACCGGAGACGACCAGATAGCGGCCCGGCCGCAACCCGTCGTACAGCTCGGCGAGTTCCAGCCGGTCGCCGTGGACGTCCTCGCCCACCGGGTCGTCCGCCTGCGCCAGGTCCTGGCCCGCGGCGTGCACGGTGGTGTCGCGGATCGCGTCCAGGGTGACGTCGTGCTCGTCCAGCCACGGGTCGGCGAGGGTGAGGACCGTGCCCCGACCGGTGATCCCGTACTGGGTGTGCACCGCGGTACGGACCGCGGTGACCCGGGTGGTGACGAACGCCAGCTTCTTGTCGCCGGGGATGCCGTCCGGGCCGTCCGCGCCCTTGCGGGGCCGCTCGACGGCGACCCAACTGCCGACCGTGATCGCGTCGTACACCGCGTCCAGCGCGAGCACGTGCCGGTCGGCCGGCTTCGGGACCGTCGCGATCCCGATCTCCACACCCGGCGGCTCGCCACCGGACGCCACCCGCACCCGCAGCTCGTACTCGCCCTGCGTGACCTGCCGGTGCTCGCCGGGCGCCAGCAGCCACGACTGCGGAGTCCCGTTGTCCACCGAGACGTGGACCCGCCCGTCCTCCGCCGGACGGGACACGAACAGCGTCCGCTCCGGCAGCCCGGCCAGCAGCCGGGCGGTGGTCCCCGGCTCCTGCGAGTCCACCGGGCGGCGGCCCAGCCAGCCCAGGTCGTGGTCCTGGCCGGTGCGGGTGTGCAGCTCGACCCGGCCCGGACCGAGCGCGAAGGCGGCGTCGGCGGGCAGGTTCTCCGCCCGCTGATCCGAACTGCCGGTCTCGACGTGCTGGAACTCGGCCCGCACCGGGACCTTCCCCGCGGTGTCGAACACCACCCGTACGGTGGTCAGCGCGGCCCCGGTCACCGGCCAGTCCGCGGTCCTGATGACCCGGCCCCGGTCGTCCTGTACGGGCTTGAGCGGCGCCGTCGCGCCGAACGGGGTGGCGGTGACCCGCATGGCCAGCAGGGCGCGGAGCAGCGGCTGCGCGGGGGCCGCGGCCCGCCCGGTGCTGCCGGTGCTCCCGGTGCTCCCGGTCACCTCCGTGCCGGTGGCCGGGGGCGGTGCGGCCGCCCGCCGCCACGCCGGGTAGAGGCCGTCGGAGATCCGCGGGTCGAGCGCGGACAGCAGTCGCGCGCCCAGGTCCGAGCCGGCCCCGAACGCCCGCCGGGGATCGCCGGCGGCCTCCCGGGCGGCGGACGGCGGGCGGACGACCCGGGTGCGCAGCGCCGGCAGGACGGTGGCGAGGGCGGCGAGGGCGGCGGGGAGCGGGGGAGCGGCGGCCTCCTGGGACGGGGCGGGACCCGCGGTCGCGGCCGGATCGGTGCTCCCCGGCTCCGTCCCCGGAGCGGGCGGCTCCGGCGCCTCTCCCGCCAACTGCCCGGCCCGCCGCGCCAGTTCACCGACGACCGCCTGCAGCTCCTCGAACCACGCGACGACCTCCGGATAGCCGGCCGCCACCGCCTGCGCCTCCGCCAGCCGCTCGTGCGGCCCGGCCAGCCGCGCGACGAACGCGTCCGGGGTGGCGATCCCGTCCAGGTCCTTCCGCAGCGGCGCCAGCACCTGCCCGTCGAAGTCCGCGACGAACCGGCTCACCGGCCGCGGATTGGGAGCCTGCGGTGTGGCCGGCGGCGGATAGTCCGGGTCGTCCGGGTCCGTGGACAGTGGCGGCTCGGTGATCCACGCCCGCAACTCGGTGACCAGCTCCGGGAGCGAAGGCGGCGCCGCCTTCGGCAGCCCCACCCCGGTCACGTCCTGGGTGCGGTCCGACCGCACCGACGCCACCGGCAGCAGCACCCGCTGCGCCCCGAAGTCGAACAGCAGCCGGTCGCCGACGGTCAGCCCCGTGGACGTCCCCGCGACCAGCAGTTCGGGGCGTTTGACCAGATCTTCCGCGGTCAGCAGCGCGGGCCGGCGGTGCCGCACCCGCAGCTCGTTCCACGCCCAGCGCGCCGTCAGGTCCTCGTCGGTCTCGAAGGTCTGCGACTCCTCGTCCGACCCGGCCGGCACGCTGTGGCTGCGCGCCCCGCGCGGGATCACCACCGGCAGGTCACCGGCCCGCGGATCACGGTCCAGGGTGTAGGCGAGATGGGTGTCGGCGGCGACCCCCGGCCGCGGCCGGTGCCCCACCAGCCGCCCCAGCAGCGCCAGCGAACGGTGCTCGTTGGCGGTCCGCAGATACCCCTCGTCGGCGATTCGCTCGCCGTGGAACGTCAGCAGATCGCCCAGCACGGCCCAGGAGTCCAGCAGCCCGACGGACGGGTCGTCGGGGGTGCGGACGGTCAGCCCGCGCAGCGCCGGATAGGCCGGTGAGGCGAGCCGGTCCAGCATCGCCGCGAGGAACGAACCGTGGTCCCCGACGCGGTAGTCCAGGGCGTCGCGGCCCGGCGGGTTGTAGAGCCCGGGATCGGCGCGGCGCTCGTCGTGGCCGCCCCCGCCCCCGTCCGCGTCGCAGCCGCAGCCGCAGCCGCACCCGCCGCCACCGCCGGTTCCCCACCGGCGGAAGGTGCCCCCACCCGCCGTCTCGTGCTCCGTCATCGCCCACCCCCGAGCTCGATGACCAGCCGGCCGTTCTCGGGCCGGTCCGGATCGTTGTCGCAGCGGGCGATCTCCAACGGCCCCAGCCGCAGCACCCCCGCCTCCCGTTCCCCCTGGTCCTGATGGAACATCCGGCGCAGCCGGGTCACCGCCACGCTCCGGACGCCCGGCACCGCCGCGGCCACCGCCACCAGCCGGCTCAGCCGCACCGGGTCCCCGAACGTCAGCGCGTCCGGATGGAAGAAGCCCAGCCGGCCGCCGGACAGCGCCCGGTCGCCCAGCACCCGGTACAACTCGGCGAGGATCTGCCCGTGTTGGTGCCCCGGTTCGGCGCAGATCTCCAGCGCCACGTCCAGCGGCACCCGGCGGGCCGGCCGCACCACCAGGTCGTGCCCGATCCGGCGGTAGCCCTCCAGTGCGTAGCCGACGGCGTCCAGCAGGGCCGGGGGAGGATCCTCGGTCCCGTACGCGTCGACGGCGACGTGCGCCTCGTGGGCGCTGCCGGTCCACCGGATCTCCGCCGCCGCGCGCTGCACGCCCGGCAGTCCGGCGGCCAGCGCCGCGTAGTCCTCCGCGGTGACCGCGCGCAGCCGGGTCCGCTTCAGGTCCAGCGGCGCCAACTGCCGTACCTGCTCTACCGGTTCGGGCTCCGTCCCGCCCACCGCGGGCAGCGGGTTGCGCACCCCGGCCACCGGCGGCGGATCGGCGGCCTCCGGCTCATCCGGGTCGCGCCGCAGCACCAGATGGCCGATCGACTCGGCACCGACGTTCCCGGCCGTACCGCCGCCGATCCGGTAGTGCACGGCGAGCCGGCTGCCGGGCGTCGGCCGGGCCCCGTACCGCCCGTCGCCGAACCGCAGCGCCAGCCGCCCGTCGTCCTCCAACTCGCCCACCACATGCCGGTCGCGGGGGCCGCTGCGGAGCAGGTCGCGACGGGGCAGCCAGTCGGTGCCGTCCGCCGCGCCGCCCCCGGCCCCGTCGGGCCCGTCGGCGTCCGCGACCTCCCGGAGGCGGATCGCCGGCAGGGCCTCCCGCGGGTCCTGGAGGACGGCGGCGGCCGGGCCGTGCAGCACCGGCTCGTCCGGATGCAGCCCTGCCGCGTAGGCCGGGCCCCAGGTCTGCGCGACCTCCCACGCGGTACGCCCGTCCAGCACCGTTCCCGCCCGTGCGCGCGCCGCCAGCACCGCCAGCCTGCGCAGCTTGCCGTCCAGCAACCGCGGACTGCGGTGCAGCAACTCCCGCAGCGCCCGCACCGGATGCCGGGCCAACTCCAGGCGCTCCACCACCTTCAGCCCGAACAGCACGGTCAGCTCGGCGATCTCCGCCTCGTCCAGCCCGTCCCGGTCCCGGGCGCCGCGCCACAGCTCCACCAGCCGCTCCCGCACCCGCTCCGGGATCGCCGCCAGGTGCTCCGCCTGCCCGGCCGCGACGTACCGCGGCAGCGGGAAGGGCACCGCCTGGACGACCGGAGAGCGGCCCAGCACCGGCCGGAACCGCGGCACGATCCCCGGGTACACCGACTGCGCCAGCAGCGTCCGCAACGCCGCGGCCTGCGCGTACGCGGTCCCCGGCACCACCCGCTCGGCGCGCAGCCCCGCCGACTCCAGCCCGATGCCGGCCCGTTCGGCGGCCTCTTCCCCCACCGCGGTGAACAGCCGCCGGACGTCGTCGGCGGACAGCTCCCGACCGCCCTCCGCCCGGTCGACGAGGTCGTTCACCAGCTGCGCGACCTCGTTGCCGCCGTGCCCCCCGTCCCGGCAGCCGAACGCCGGCGGGTCGCAGGACTCCAGGACGGCGGGCACCGGCGGCACGCCGACGGTCTCCCCCACATGGCCGTCGTCCCCGTCCCAGTCCCCGTCGCCGTATCCGTCCAGCGTCCGCCCATGGTCCACCAGCACCACGTTGCCGCGCGCCACGCTCACATCCGCCACCGGCGCACAGTCCCGGCCGCCGCGGGTGGCCAGCCGCAACGGGAACGCCAGCGCGTCCTCCGCGGCCCAGGTGACCTCCAGGACCGGCTGCCCGACGAGCCGATCGACGCCCGGGGTGACCGACGTCAGCCGCACCACCTGCCGGTGCGCCGGATCCTGATCGCCCGGCGTCCCGGTCCGCACCCCCCTGACCTCCTCGAAGAGGAGCAGGTCACCGGGGGCCAGCGCCAACTCCCGCCGCCCGTCCTCCTCGTCGGCCCAGCCGTCGGCGAGGGTGGCGGCGGTCGCCCCCTTCGGCAGCCCGCAGACCTCCCCGCCCCATGTCCACAACCGGATGGTGCGGTGCTGGGGGAGCAGCCGCAGCGGTGCGTCCCGCACCACCGGCTCGAACACCTCCAGCGCCCCGCGCTCGGCCAGTACGGCCAGCTCCCGGTCGTCGATCACCGACCCGATCTCCGGCCGGTCCCGCGGCCCGTACGAGCGGTAGTCGACGGCGGCGAACCGGAACGTCCCCGGCAGCAGCGTCAGCGGCGCCACCACCTCCACCGTCACGAACGCCCGCGCGGCGCACCCGTCGTGCATCGGGTAGTCGATCAGCCGCACATGCCGCCGCACCGACACCCGGCGGCGCGCGGTGTCCAGATACGCCTCGGTCGCCACCGCGTCCTGCTGGTAGCTGATCTCGTCGGCGGTGTGCGCGAGGAGCTCGACCAGTGTCGTGCCGAGGTCGGCGGGGTTCCGCTCCACCCACTCCGGGGTCGTCAGCCGCAGCCGGTCCAGGACGACCTGCCGGAGGGCGTCGTAGTCCCGGGCGGTGTAGTCGACGACGAGCGCGGACCGGAAGGCCGCCGGCAGCCGCCCGGCCCCGCTTTGGTGGCCGTCCCCGCCGCCGCTCCCGTCCTGTCCGTCCCGGCAGTCGAACGGCGTCGGGCAGTTCGGCCGGAACGAGAACTCCGCCGAGAAGTACCGCTGGTCGAACCCCGGGAACGGCTCGGTGCCCGGCCGCCCGTACGGATCCGTCTCCACCACCGACAGCCGGTAGGGCGAGAAGTCGCCGGCCCGGTCCAGCACCACCACCAGCCGGTCGTCGAGTTCGGGGTCCTCCTCCCGCTCGACCGTGATCTCCAGCGCCTCGATGCCGGTGATCCGCCGCCCGCCGTCGATCCGGACGTTCTCCGGACGCAGCCCGTGCGGGGCCTTCCCCAGGAAGGTGACGGTCAGCGTCCGCCCGTCCTCGGCGACCTCCACCGCGTCCACACCGTTGCGCCGCGCCTCCCGGATCCGTTCGCGCCGGTTCACCCCGGCCGCTCGGGTACCGCTGCCCCTCACTTGGCCCCCCGCCCCTCGAACACCTCGTCGCGACGACTGGCGGTGGCCCGCACCACGTACTGGAGGGACACCCGCACCACGTTCTCCTCGCTCACCACGTCCAGCGACTCCACCTCGATCAGCTCGCCCAGCCAGCGCTGCAGCGCCGCCTGCACGGACAGTTCGACGGCGGAGGCCAGCTCCGGACTGTTCGGCGTGAAGACCAGGTCCAACAGCCCGCACCCGAAATCCGGTCGCCGCACCCGCTCGCCGGGACCGGTGAACAGCAACTGCTCGATCAGATCCCGCACATGCGCGTCGTACCGGGCGTGCGCGGTCCGCCCCCGCCGATCCACCCGATACGGAAAGGCGATATCGGTACGCCGTACCTGCCGTGCCGCCCTCATCGGCTCGTCACCCCCTGCCGCGGTCCGCCCACCCGGTCGACGGCGGCCACGACCGGCGGGCCCTGCGGCACCAGCCCGGCGCTGAAACACATCGCCGCCGTCGTGTCGAGCAGCACCGGCACACCGTCCACACACACGTTCCGACCACCGCCGTCCGGCATCCACCGCACGCTGGTGCAGGGCTGCGGACGCCCCGCCACGACATGCGCGCACCCACTGACCACGAAGAGATCCGCGGCGGTGGCCACCGGCGCACCGCCGATCCGCACCGCCGCCCCCGCGCCACCGCCGGCCGGGACCGGCACCGCCCGCCCGCCATGCGGACACCCCACGACCGATCCGCCGTGCAGGAGATTCCCGCTCGCCATCTGCCCTGCCACCCCCGATTCCGTCAGTGCTTCTTCTGCACGGTCAACCGGCCGTCGTTGACGTCGACCTGCTCGCCCCTCAGGGAGATCGACGCCCCGTGCCCGTTGTCGATGTGGACGCCCGTGGCGTCGATCCGCACATACGCCCCACCCGGCGCCTCCAGCAGAATTCCCTCGGTGGGCACGTCGGACATCACGATCTTGTGCTTCCCGGGCGTCTGGATCACCACCGGACGGGAGATCGCCGGATCCCGCTGCGCGTCCTCCGGCAACTCCTCCCGCCGGCCGTACCAACACCCCACCCACACCGGGAAACTGGGATCCCCCTGCTCGAACTCCACCCACACACCGGCCCCGACCGAAGGCACCACCACCTGCCCGGCCCGCTCACCGCTGAACGGGAAACACGGCAGCGCCCAGGTCGACACCTCGTCCCCCAGCACATCCGGAACCTGGACCTTCAACCGCCCGACTCCCATCGGGTCGTCGTTCGCCGCCACCCGGCCCCGGAACTTGCCGAGGAAGCGGTTGTTCGGTGCAGCAGCCATGCGGGGCTTCTCTCCTTACCTGCCGTGACGTGTCGCCACGCGCGAAAAGTGGGACACGACCTAGGGCCGAACGGTGCCGCTGCGGGCGATCAGCCCCTCCCTCGACAGCGTGAAGTTCTGCAAGTACGAGCCGAGCCGCAGATTGTGCGTCACGGTCTTCACGTAGTAATCGCCGTCATAGGTGACCCCGGCGCCCCGCACCCCCACCAACTCCCGTGGCCGGAGCACATACCCGTGCCGCGTCACATCCAGCGAACCCGACCCCGAAATGGCGTCCGCACTGGTGGCGGCCCGCCCCAGCGCCTCCGCCTTCGCCGACCCCTCGTCCATCTTCGCCGTCCCGCTCAGCGTCTTCCGCTTGAGCGCCGGCGAACCCCGCAGCCCCAACGGCGGCCGCAGCGGGCTGATATCGGGCTGCGCCAGCAACGGCGCCTGCCGCGTCACGGGATCCTGCACCCGGGCCTGCGGCTCCTCCCGCGCCGTCCCGTCATAGGCGAACGTCAGCTGGTCGACGGTCGAATTCGCATCCATATTCACGTTCAGCGCGTGCTGCCGCTGCCCGAGCCGCTGCTCCGGCCCCCAGAACGCCGTCGACCGCCCCGGCACCGGACCCGGCTCCAGATAGAACGTGTACCCGTTCGCCCGCGCCAGGTCGTTCACGTACTGCAGATCGGTCCCCGTCTGGTAGTCGACCCGCACCTGCTCCCGCGGCGGCTGCGGAATCTGCTCCCGGATGATCCGCGCGTCGATCCCGTAATCCGCGTACTTCCCCAGAATCCGCTCCACCCGCTGCGACGGCGCGAGATTCGGATACCGGTCCGTCCGCTCCTCCAGATCCATCAGCAGCGTCAGGTCCTCACCCGTCACCGTCAGCGTGCTCTGCCCGGGATGATTGCTGCTCCCCACCTCCTGCCGCACGATCACCCCGTCCAGCAGCACCACCGGCGTCCCCTTGAGGGCAACGCAGACGATGACCCGCGTCTTCGGATCGAAGAACCCCTCCGGCAGCAACCGCTCGACGATCGCCCCCTTCTTCGTCAGGTCGAACGCCAGCTGAAAGCCGCTCCGTTCACCCGCCGTACTGGTGATCTGCGCCGACAGCAGGGCTTCCACGACCTCCTGCGGAACCAGCCGCGCCAACTTCGGCCCCATGTACAGCGAGACGTGAATCGGTCCCCGCCCGACTGGGTCGTCACCGTCAGCCATGCCGCACCCCCGGCCCACCGCCGAAACCGCCGGCGAACCCACCCGGCAACGGCACGGCTATCTCCACCCCGGGCTCCGCCGTCAACTCCCGTGGCTCCAGCACCGGATTGGCGTCCGCGATCCGCCACCACTGGCCCGGATCCCCGAAATATCGCTGCCCGAGCTGATCGGGCCGCTCGCCCGCACCCACCACATGCGGTACGGCCTCGTCGGCGGCATCCTCCAGCGGCGGCAGCAACCGCCGCTTCGCATACCGCACTTCTGTCCCGTCGGGCATGACGTGCACCCCGATACCGATCCCCGCATACCGGCTGCTCCGCGGATACGGATGCGCCCCGGGCACGTCGTCCAACGCACTCTCATACGGCTCGATGGCCATGCCTCAGATCCCCCTCCCCAGCCCCAACTGCGCGAACGTCCCGCCCCGTGCCCGCCGCGCCAACTGCTCCTTCTGCGCCAGGTGCGCGAGGTACAGCGCGGCCCCGGGATGCCCGGCCGGCAGATCACTCACCGTCAGCACCTTCAATCCGATACTGAGCGAAGCCCGAATCGGATTGAGGTTCACATCGAACGCCGACTCGTTGACGGACAGCTCGGTCAGCCGCACCGGCATCACGCGTTTGCTCCCCCACGTGAACAGCGTCAACGGCGTCTCGATGGGACTGATCTCGATGGTCCCCTGCTTGGTCAGCTTCGACGCCGCCAACAACTGCGCGGTCGTCGGCTGCACCAGCATCTCCAACACCGCCAACTCCGGATGAATCCCGTCCGGCGCCGCCACGTCCAACTGATCGGTGGCATCGATCTCCGCGGTGAACTTCCACGTCTCCTGCGCAGGCCCCTTCAGCCGCAACGCCTCGTTCCGATCCCCTCCGCTCCCACCCCCGCCGCCACCGCTGTCCCCCTCACCCCCGGCCGCCTGCGGCGCCACCTGCCGCTCCAACGTGTCGGGATTGAACTGCAACACGATGATCCGCTGCGGGATCCCGAGATCGGAGTCGACCACAACAATTCCGGAACGGATGGGTTTGGGGATGTCGGCGTAGCGGGTCATAGTCGCTCCTCTAGCCGGGCCCGGAGGCCTGCGTAGTCGTGCTGGGGGAACAAGGCAGGAAACGTCTCAAGCATGCGCTGCAGGTTCTCGACATGGGGACGAAAGGCATCGCCCCGCAGCGATACGTCGACGAACAACAGATGCCAACCGAACGCCCCCTTCGTCATGAGCAGGGCGTCCAGATAGGCGCAGTAATCAAGATTCATTCTGCGCACGCCTTGGGTGCAGTGCACCTCGTCAAACAGGTACCGATCCTGATACCAGATCTCCAGGGGGTTCTTTTGCGGCTCGATGCGAATGAAAGCACTCTCGCCGGTTGCTCTTATCGGGGCGGAGTCGATCGTGCGCAGTTCCGCGAAGAGTGAGCGCTCGGCTTCCGTCGCGAGGTCATTGTGCTGCGGTGGCTCCCTGGTGAGCGCGAAGTACAGGTGCGGAAGATTGAACTCTCCGTAAATTTCTGGCCGCGCGGGCAGGGAAGACCAATTGCAGGAGAGCCAGGAGAAGCGCAATGCCCTCTCTTTCAGGTCCTCGCCAAGGATTACGCCTGCCCACTCCTTTCGGACATCTGACAGCGGGTCGAAATCTGCAAGCGGGAAGGTGATGGGTTCCTGTTCCCAGGAAACTTCGAAGGGCGGACTGTCCGCCAGCTCCTTGATCGAATCCACTTGGATTCGTTCGCCGGGGTTTAGGGGCAGCATTTCGGTTCACCTTAAGGCCGGAGCGAGTGGTGGGTGGACTTCAGAACTGTAGTCTCCTTTCGCCGCGTAGCGTGGTAAGGCGCCCCCTCAGCTTGGCGAGCTTGAACCGTGAGTTGAATAGCTGGAGACGTCTGAGCAAGTCAAACTCGTCCGCGAATGTCTTCTGCTGCCGTAGCGTGATAATTGCGTTGGTTTGTGACTTCGTCGCTTGAAGGACGAGCCGCAGGCGGTATTCGTCTTGCTCGGTGTTGATGTTGATTTTCGGGGTGACCCCAGGCACCGGGGGAGGTTCCAGGGTGAGCGAAACCGGGTTGAGTGCTTGGCGGACCCGGATCCAGTCGCTGTCCTTCTCGCCGTTCTTTCCAGGTTTGAGCTGATACTTCCCCCAGGATGTGCTCAGCTGGTGGGGGAAGCCCGGCGGCTGTACGCCGCCGGCGTTCTGGTAAGCCGGGTCCGGTCGTTCCGGGTAGTAATTGATCCCCACCTCGTACCAGACGATGTCCTTGCCGCTGGCTATGTGCCGGGCGGCCGGTGCCTCGGTCTCTCTCAGTTTCATATTCTGGTACTGCCGTGCAGGTACGAGGTTCTGGTTCTCGATGGTGCCGCCGAGCTCCCGCGGGAGTAGGTGAGTTCGTGCCCAGCGCTCGTTGTCCGTCGTGTTCTGGAAGTACGTTCGCAGGTACCGGAAGCCGATGGGCTCCGGATTCCGAGCTTTCGCCGAAACGCCTTGGGCGCCAAACTTCTTGTTCACGTACTGCGAGGTGAAGTTGGAAGCAAGTGCGTTGTCTCGGAATTTTGGTGATTTGACCGGAGGGAGTTTATTGTCCCGGTGTGGCGCTGTCAGCCAGTCGACGGGAATCGTGCGGTCTCCCTTGTCGAATCCTCCGTTGTCGAACCCCTGCTCCGGCTCTTCCGTTCCGCCGATGACCCGTCCTGAGGGATTGAGTCGTGCGGTGATCTGGAAGTGCGGCGGGTGCTCGCGCGTGAGTGCGGTCAGGCGGAACCATTCACGGAGTGCGGCCAGTGTCTTTACATGGCTCGATCGGGGAACCCCCTTGCGAAGCTTTGGTTCTTCGATCGCGTGAATGCGCGCGATCGCCTTCTTGAGTCGATCTTGCTTTGATTCGTCGGAGTCGTCTTTCTTCTTCTGTGAATCCTTCTTGTTCGGCCTCTTCTTCCCTGGATGCTTGTCGGGCTCGTGGTGCGGCTTCCTCGGGCCCTTTTCGTTGGGCTTGTGTCTGGGTTTTTTGTTGTCGCCCTCCTTGGGCTTTTTGGGGTCGTGGTCCTTGTCGGGCTTGTTCTTGGGCTTTTTGGGGTCTTCGCCCGGGTGTTTGTCGTCGGGTTTGCGGGGGTGGTCGTCCGTCTTGTTGGGCTTGGGTTTGGTGGGGTCTTCCTCCTTGGGTTTGTTGGGCTTGTCGGGGTGGGGCTCGTCTTCTTTGGGTTTGGTGCCCGGCTTTTCGTTGGGCTTGGTGGGTTCCTTGTCGGTGGGCTTGGTGGGGGAGTCCTCCTTGGGCTTGGGCGCGGACTCCGGGTCCTGCTTGGGCTTGGGGCGGGGTTCCGGTTCGGGCTTGGGCTTGGGGGACGGGGTGGGGCGGGTGTCCGGTTTTTCGTCGGCCGGGGTCTTGGGCTTGCCGTTCTTGTCGTTGCCGGTGGGCTTCTTGGGCTCGTCGGCGGGGGACTTGGGCTTGCTGGGGGCCGGCCGTTCCGGGGTTTCGCCGGGCTTGGGCGTGGGCTTGCCGGCCCCCGGCTTCTCGCCCGGTTTTTCGCCGGGCCTGGTCTCGCCGGGCCTGGTCTCGTGGGGCTTGGCCGTTGCCGGGCGGGTGGCGGGGGCGCCGGGGGACTTCGGGGCGGGTTCCTTGGCAGGGGCGTCGGCGGGCCGGGGTTTCCGGTCGCCGGTTCGGTCGCCCTTGCCGCCCGAGCCCTCGCCCGCGGCGCCCTTGGGGCCGCGGCCTTCCTTGCCGAAGCCCTTGCCGAGGCGGGCGGCGACGCCCTTGAGCCGCTGGCCGACCTTGGCGACGTACTTGCCGATGCCGTTCAGGAGCCACTGGTAGAACGTTTCGAGGAGGGCCACCACGCCCGCCGCGACGGCCTTGGCGAAGAGGACGCCGGCGCCGCCCGCACGTACCGCCTTCAGCCAGTCGAGGACCATGGACAGCGCGCGCAGGATCGCGCTGAGCGCGCCCCACGCCGTGCGGATGGCGTCGATGGCGGCCATCACCCAGCCGGCCCCGGGGATCAGCCTGGCCACGATCTTGGTCATGACCAGTTCGCCGATGATGAGCGGGAGTTGGGGGAGGACCGCCTCCCAGGCTTCCTTGACGATGTCGTCGAGTTTGAAGCCGCCGTTGAGGAGCTTGTCCAGGATGGCCTTCGGGACGCCGATGATTTCCTGGATCTTGTCCTTGAACCACTGTTTGACCGCGGTGGAGACCTCGCGGAAGAGATGGTTCTTGGCGCCGTCCACCGCGGAGTTCTTCGCGCCGCTCAGCCAGCCGCCGGGGTCGGAGAGGAAGTCGACCGCGATCAGCATCCAGTCGCCGAGCGCGCTCAGCAGTTTCGACGCGAAGTCCAGGACCGCCTTGATGGCCCCGATGACCTGTTTGATCGCTTCGTCGAGGACCTGCTTGAGGATGTCGAGGATCCCGCTGAGGAGTTTGCCGATGGCGTCGAGAAGGTCGTTGATGGCCTTCTTCAGGATCGTGGCGAGCCTGTTGACGAGGGCGATCGCGGCGGAGACCAGGTCGGCGATCAACTTGCGGATGCGCAGGGCCAGTTCGACGACGGCGCGGACCATGTCCTTCGCGAACTCGAGGAGGTCGTCGATCAGCGTCTTGATGGCGTCCGCGATGAACTGGCGCGCCTCGTTGATCCAGCGCTCGACCGTGTCCTTGAAGTGCTTGATGAAGCCGACGACGGCCTCGCGGGCCCGCTTGATGACACCGACGATCGCGTTCTTGATCTCGATGACCTTCTGCTTGATCCAGTCGAAGGCCTTCGAGAGCCAGTTCCCCGAGTCGTTGACGCTGTCGTCGCGTTTCTTCCTCGCGTCGTTCTCGGCCTCGGTGTTCTTGTCCTGGATCTTCTTGTCGCCGTCGTCCTTTTCCTTGGTGGCGTCCTTGTCGGTCTTCTCTTCCTTGTCCTTGACGTCCTTACGGACCTTGTCGTGCCGGTCGGTCTTCTTGTCGCCGAGCTTCTTCAGCTCGGTGTCCTGCTCCTTGCGCCAGTCGGAGCGGTGGTCGGTGACCTCGGCCATCGCCTTGTGGCGCTCGTCCGCCTGACTCCGGGTGTTGCCGTCGATCTCGGCGTCGACCTGCTTCTTGTGCTTCTCCTGGGAGTCGCGGAAGTCCTGGTCCTTCTTCTCGCGGCCCTTGGACATGCTCTTCTGGCCGTCGCCGAACGCGGCCTGGAACTGCGGCCCGCGCTCGTGCTCCGCCACCTCCGAGGCCGCCTCGGGCGGCACCGCCCCGGTGGCCGCCGCCCCCTGCGGCCCGCCGCCCTTGCCGCCCTGGGCGCCGGGCACCTTGGCGGCCATCTGCTCCTTCGGGGCGTTCGGATAGACCTGGTCCTCGCCCATCGGCCGGCCCGCGTCGTCCCGGCCGGTCGCGACGGTGTCCTGCCCCTTGGCGTCGACGGCGCCGCCCTGCTCGTCGGCCTTCTCCCCTGCGGCGCCCTGCATCTGCACGCCCGGCGCGTTGCCCGCCTGGGCCTTCTTCAGCGCCTCGTCCTTCGTCGGCAGCCCGGCGAACTTGGCGGCCAGCTCCTGCTTGTCCACCTTGAAGCCGAGCTTGTCGGCCAGCCATCCGATGCCGAAGCCCAGGGCCATCTTGAAGGTCTGCCAGCCGCCGGGCTCCTCGGCCTTCTCCGCCTCGATCTGGCCCTCTGGCTCCTTGGCGCCGGTGACCTCGGCCTTGTCGGCGCCGGGCGCGTCGCTCTTCTGCGCCGGGTTCTGGTCGTACTGCGCCGGGGCGCCGGTCTTCGGCCGGCCCTGGAGCGTCTGCGGCGCACCGGCCGGACGCTGCATCGAGGGGGGCGCCGCGGCCAGCGACTTGTGCTCGTCGCCGACCGTGCGGTCCACCGCGCCGCCCACTCCGCCCATGGCCTCAAGTGCCTTGTGCGGCTTGAGTTTCGACGCGGTCGACAGCCCGGCCTCGGGGGAGACGTTCGACAGGTTCGGCGTCGGCCCGGAGTCCTTCTTGGCCTTCTTCGCGGGCACGGCCGCACTGCCGCCCCCGCCGCCTCCGCTCGCGCCCTTGGCGGCCGGCGCCGGGCGGGCCGCGGCCTTGGGCGCCCGCTCCTCCTTGGCGGCGGGCGCCGGGGCGTCGGCCGCCGGAGCCTCGGGCGCGGACTTGGCCGCCTGCGGGGCGGCGGCCGGTGCCGCACCGCCCGCGCCGTGCTCCGCGCCCGCCGGCGCACCCTGCTGCGCCGGGACCTCGGTACGGGCCGCCGGCTCCTCCGTACGGGACCCGGTCCCCGTGCCCGACGGCTCGTGCCGCGCCCCGGCGGCCGCGTCCGCGCTGGCCCCACCGGAGGCGTCCGCGTTGGACCCGCCGGAGACATGGCTGTCCCGCCCCGGCGACGACGCCTGGGCGCCGCCCGCCGCCTCGCCCTTGTCCGCCGGTGCCGCCTCGGCCTTCTGCGGCTGCCCGCCGCCCGCGGAACCGCCCGCCGCCTGTGCACCGCCCGCGGACCCGGCCGCCGCCGGCGCACCGCCCGCCGCCTGCGGGGAACCCTTCTCCTGCCCGGCCCCCGACGCGTCGCCCGCGGCCGGCGTGCCCCTCTCCTCCTTGGCCGCCTGCTCCTTGGCCTCGCCGCCGCCCTCCGGCCGCCCCGGCGCCTCCTCCACCCCGACCTGCGCGGCCACCGGACCGGCCTTCGGGTCGGCGCCGCTCTTCGGGTCCTTCGACGCGGTGCCCGGCGCCGTGCGCGCGTCGGCGGCCCGGTCGGCGGCGAGCACGTCGTCCGGCCCGCCGCCCGGCCCCGCCCCGTCCGCCTCGGTCGCGGCCCCCGCACCGGCCGCCCCGTCGCCGACGTCCTCCTCGGGCCCGGCCTCCGCCGCGTCCGCTGTGTCCTGGGCGTCTTCGGCGTCTTCGGCGGCCCGCTCCGCCTGCACCTTGTCGGCCCTGGTCACCGGGGGAGCCGGGAACGACGGGGCCGCCGGGCTGCCGGACGAGGACGGGTCCAGCCGGTCCGCGGTCGGGACGGCGGACACGTCCAGGTCCTGGGCCGGGAGGTAGTCGTCCGGCTGGAGCGTGACGTCCCAGGCGCTCGGCTCCCCGCCCCCGACGTCCACCTCGGACTCGCTGCCCGCGCCGAACGGGTCCTCGTCGGCCCGCTCCTCCGGGCCGTCGAGGTCCTGGGTGCGGACCCCGTCGAGGGTGCTCGCCGGGCCGGGCTGCTGCGCCCCGGCGCCCGCCGTCGACGGCGAACCCGAGGGCTTCTCCTGCCCCCGCTTGTCCGCGGGGTTCAGCTGCTTCCCCGCCACCAGCGCGTCGACGGCGCCCGGACGGTTCTTGGCCGCGGACTCCTCCTTGCCGGCCACCGGGGTGCCTTCGCGCTCGGCGCCCTCCTTGCCGTCGGCCCCGGCGTCCTTCCCGCCCCCGGCCTGCTGCCCGTCCCCCTGACCACCGTCGGAGGACTTTCCGTCGGCGGACTTCCCGTCGGTGGACTGCTCGCCGCCACCGGCCGCCGCCCGGTCCGCCGCCTGCCCGCCCGCCGCCGCGGGCGCGGCCTCCGGCGCCTGCTGCCCGGACGCGGCCCCCGGCGCCCCGGCAGCGGCCCCCGGGGACGGGCCCCCGCCGCCCGCGCGCCGCTCCGGCCCGGCCTTCCCGTCCGCCGCGACGGGCCCGCCCGGCGCGCCGCCGCCCTGCGGAGTGGTGCCGTCCTCCCGGGTCCCGCCGTTCCGCGGGGTGCTCCCGGTGGCGCCCGCCGCGTCGTCCTCGTCCTTCTCCGGACCGGGCGCCAGGCCCGGCTTCTCCGCCTGCTCCCGCTGCTCCGCCGCCGCCCGTTGCTCGCTCTCGCGGGTGGACCGCAGTTCCTCGGCGGGGTCCGTCTCGACCACCGGCGCGTCGAGCGAACCGCGCTCCAGATCCTCGTCGGCCTCGATCTCCGCGACGAGGTCGAGCACCCGCTCGTGCTCCGAGCTGAGCAGCCGCCGCTCCAGCCGCTCCAGCACCGCGTCCTGCAACTCGTCGGGCAGTTGCGCCAGTTGCATCCGGGCGCGCTTGGACCGGTCCTCGGGATCCCCTCGCAGCGACCGCAGCACCCCGTTGGCCAGCCGGTCCACCAGCGTCGCCGGGTCGATCAGCTCCATGCGGCGGCGGTCGGCGTCCACCGTGGCGTAGCGGAGCCAGCCCGGGGTGGCCTGGCCCGGTTCGATCCCGGCCGCCGGCTCGTCCGCCCGTACGGCGCCGAGCATGGCGGACCGGACGGACTCCTGCGCCGCGGACTCCGCCTCCCGTTCGACGGTCTCCTGCGGCAGGCTGACCGCGCCCAGGTCGCGACCGGCGCGCAGCGCGCCCAGGCCGTGCGGGTTCTGGACGGTGTGCAGGAGTTCGTGGGCGAGCAGGCGCCGGCCGTCGGCCGTGCCGGGGCGGTAGGTGCCCGCGCGGAAGAAGATGTCCCGGCCGACGGCGAACGCGTCCGCGCCCATCAGCTCGGCGAGCTGCCCGGAGTCGCGGTCGGTGTGCAGGCGGACCTGGCTGAAGTCGTGCCCGAGCTGCTCCTCCAGTTCACGGCGGACGCTCAGGTCGAGGGGCTGGCCGGCGCCGCTGACGATGCGCTTGGGCTCGGCGGCGGCGGACCTGGCGGACCGCTCCTTGCGCTTGCGGCGCCGCTCGTCGCGGGCGGAGCGGCCGTCCTGGGCGGCCGACCGGGCCGGGCCGCTCATCGGGCCTCCCCCCGTCCGGCGAGGCCCGCGTGCACCGCGCGGGCCAGGGCCTCGCCCAGCCGTACGGGGTGGGTGGTGGCCGGCAGCGCCGGCAGCCCGGCGAGCCCGTCGAGCGCGAGGTCCGTGCCGCCGCCGTCCGCGGCCAGCGGCACGCCCCGTTCGCGCACGAGACGGCTCAACTCGGCCTGGAAGGCGGCCGATACCCGGCTCGGATCGACCCGGGCGTCGAAACCGTCCAGCACCAGCTCGCCGATCTCGATCCGGAACGTGCCGGCGGAGCGGGCCGACGGCGGCCCCTCGGACGCCGGAGACCCCGCCCCCGCCCCTGCTCCCGGTGAGACCCGACCGGCGCCGGGCCCCGGACCGGTTCCGGCCGCCCGCGCGACGTTCCTGCCGACCTCGTGCTTCACACCCATCCGTGGACCTCCGACGGCGCCAGAGAGCGTTCCAACTTCAGGTACTCGGTGCGGGCCGCGGCCAGCATGTGGCGCATCTGGAGGCGGTCGCCCTCCTCCGCGGCGAGGAAGGCGCCGGAGAGCGCGATGTTGCGGATCGAGCCGCCGGCGACGGTGAGTTGGGCCAGCAGCGCCGGGTCGATGCCCTTCGTCGGGGCCTGCGCCGGCAGCACCCGGCGCCAGATCTCCGCCCGCTCCGGTTCGGTGGGGAAGGGGAAGTCGACGACGAAGCGGATCCGCCGCATGAAGGCCGAGTCCAGGGCCTTCTTCATGTTGGTGGTGAGGACGGCCAGGCCGCGGTACGCCTCCATGCGCATCAGCAGGTAGCTGACCTCCAGGTTGGCGTAGCGGTCGTGGCTGTCCTTGACCTCGCTGCGCTTGCCGAACAGCGCGTCCGCCTCGTCGAAGAGGAGCAGCGCCCCGCCGCGTTCGGCCGCGTCGAAGACCCGGCTGAGGTTCTTCTCCGTCTCGCCGATGTACTTGCTGACGACCTGGGAGAGGTCGATGACGAACAGGTCCAGGCCCAGTTCCCTGGCCATCACCTCGGCGGCCAGCGTCTTGCCGGTGCCGGAACCGCCCGCGAAGAGCGCGGTGACGCCCAGGCCGCTGCGCAGCGACTTCGCGAAGCCCCAGTCCTGGTAGACGGTGGCGCGCCGGCGTACGTGCGCGACGACCTCATGGAGGATGCGCAACTGGCGGTCGGCGAGCACGAGGGCGTCCCAGCCGGCCCGCGGTTCGATCCGGCGGCCCAGCTCGTCCAGGCCCATCCGCGCCTCGGTGAGACCGGCCTGCCAGGCCAGCTCGGCGGCGTCGAGGGTGTCGGAGGCGGGCAGGTCGCGGCGCACGGTGGCGGCGGCCGCGCGGACGACGTGCGGCGGAAGCTGGAACTGGGCCACCAGGGAAGCAAGATGACTGTCCGTCACCTCAGGGATGTCGGTGAACGCGTCGGCCCAGATCCCCAGCTGCTCCTCGTCGGAGAGCTTCGGTACGGTGACCCGCTCGCCGCGCGGCCGACCGGTCTGCCGAGGCTCCTGGCCGGAGACGACCAGCGGGACGGCGGCGCTCGCCAGGAAGGCGTCCGCGGCGGCGTACTGCTCGCGGTCCACCTCGCCGACCTCGACCAGCAGCGCGGCCGGCAGCAGGATCGCCTCCCGCTGCCAGAGCCGGGCCAGCCGGTCCCGTTCGGCGGGGTCGGTCGGAATGTCCGCGGCGGCCATCGAGTACAGGCCGAGCCCCGAACGGCGGGCCGCGGTGGCCGCGATCTCCCCACGGGTCCGCAGGTCGCCGCCGACCAGTTCGACGCGGAGCGGGGCCTCAGGGCCGGCGCTCGCCCACCCCGCCGCCACCCGCAGGGCGGCCGCCTCGTACCCGGGCGGCAGGGGCTCCGGCGCGAGGGTGCGGCGGAGTTGGCCGTGCAGCCGGGCGTCCAGGTAGGGCGCGCCGGCCAGGAAGTGCAGGATCCGCTCGTCGAGGCGGAGTCGGGCGGTGGTCAGCCCGGTGTCGTCCGCCACCTCGACCAGCCGCCAGCGGCGCAGCGGCGCGACCGGGGTCAGGGCGCTCCAGTGGGGTGCGCCGAGCGCCGCCAGGGCGAGCGAGAACGTGGGGTACGGGCGGCTCGGATCGCCGCAGGCGGCGGCGCAGCGGACCCCGGTGGTCGGGTCCAGCTCGGCGGCCGCGGTGAGCAGCACGACCTCCCGCTCGAAGGGCGTCAGCCCGAAACAGGCGGTGAGGGTGTCCAGGGCCTGGGGGGAGGGGGTGCCGGTGACCAGTGCGCGGTCGACTCCCGAGGTCCCGCTCCCGCCCCTGCTTCCGCCCCCGCTCCTGGCTGCGGCCTCCCCGTTCTCCCCGTTGGCCTCGTCCTCCCCGTCGCCCGTCGGGGCGTTCCCGAGGGCGCGGGCGGCATGCGCGTCCAGGCGCGCGAGCACGACCCGGACGGCTGCGGCCAGCGCTTCCCCGTCCGCCTCGCCGCGCGCCTCCCCGCCCGTCTCGCCGTGCGCCGCCGCCCCGGGACCGTCCCCGCCGTTGCCTGCCATCTCCTCCTCCGCCCCCGTTCCCCGCACCGCGCCTCAGTCCTCCCCGCCGTCTTCGGTCCGGCCCGGGTCGTCGGCGCGGCCCGCGCCCCGCGCGCCGTCGCCGGTCGCCTTACGCGTGCGGGCGCGCGGTCGGCCCCCAGCTCGACCGCCGCCCGAACTCCCGTGCTCGGCACTGGACTTGGCGGTTGCCGGGGTATCGCCGACCGCCTTCTTCGCGGCCCGTTTCGCGGGGGCGGAAGCCGCCGGGGCGGAGGCCGCCTGATCGGCCGCCGAGTCCGCCGCCGGCACCGGCACCTCCGCCGACGCCGAGGCTGTCGCCGCACCGCCCGCTTCCCTCGACGGCACCCCCAACGGCACCTCAGGCGGCACCTCCGGCACCACCGTCACCTCCGGCCGCCGCACCGGGCGGGCCGGGGCCGGTTTCTGGTGGCCGTCCAGCAGCACCAGCGACGCCTGGTAGGCCACCGACAGGGAGTACGGCGTGTTGTTGAGCATCCCCCAGAGCTTGGAGGTCTCGTCCACGTCCATCTGGGTCGGCGTGAAGCGGACCTTCTGCAGCGACTCGGCGAGATCGCTCCCCGCCAGATAGGGGCGCTCCGCCGCCTCCTCGATCAACTCCCGTGGCAGGACCGGGATTTCGTGCAGGGTCCGCACCACGCTGCCGATCAGCCGCTGCCCGACCAGCTCCTGCTCCTCCCCGTACGCGCTGATCAGGAACTGCAGGTCGATCGCCGCGGCGGGGCGCTTGAGCAGCGTGCCGTCGG
Organism: Streptomyces sp. CB02959; assembly: GCF_002803155.1. Classification (GTDB taxonomy): domain Bacteria; phylum Actinomycetota; class Actinomycetes; order Streptomycetales; family Streptomycetaceae; genus Streptomyces. Next base: position 290 of record NZ_NNBP01000048.1, on the reverse strand, counting down.
AGGCGCGGGTGACCAGGTCGTTGTTGCGCATCGAGGGGTTGTGGGCGACCTGGTAGAGGAAGACGGTGATCGTCGGGTCGGTCGGGGGATCGGCGGGCGGTTTGCGGGTCTCCACCGAGACGGCCATGTCGATCTCGGGGTGCAGGTTGTGCTCGATCAGCAGCGCAAGGGCCTGGGTGACCGTCGCGAGGGCGAGTGCGTTGCTCATGTGGACCGTCCCCCTGAAGTCCGTTCCTGGGAAGCCAGATAGTCCGCGAGGTTCACCGCGGGCGCGCGCCGCTCGGGGCGCG
>NZ_NNBP01000047.1 GCF_002803155.1 Streptomyces sp. CB02959 | reverse complement strand
ACAGAATGACTCAAAGGCTCATGAACCGCCCACTAAGGGCGGGCCTGTCCAATCAACGGCTGATCTTGATTGTTGAGGGGTCAGTGGCTGGTGGTGGGGGTGAGGCGGCCTTCGAAGGCGATCCGGAAGGCGTTCAGCGGCGCCTTCCAGCACATCGTCCAGCGGCGTCGTCCCTTGCCGGCCGGATCCAGGCTCAATCAGCGCCATGTAGACGCACTTCAACACGGCGACCTCCGAAGGGAAGTGGCCGCGGGCCCTCACGGCCTTGCGGATGCGGGCGTTCACGCTCTCCATCGCGTCCGTCGACCAGATCACTTTGCGGATCTCGACGTCGAAGGAGAGGAAGGGCACCCTCTCGGCCCAGGCGTCGGACCACAGCTTGACCACGGCCGGATACTTGGTGCCCCACTTCTCGGAGAACTCCAGGAACCGCTCGGTCGCGGCGGCCTCGCTGGGGGCGGTGTGACGGGCCGGAGGTCCTTGGCGACCTTGTCCCAGTCCTGCCGGGCCACGCAGCGGATGCTGTTGCGGATCAAGTGAACGATGCACGTCTGAACGACAGTTCGAGGCCGGACTGCTTCCACCGCGTCCGGTAGGCCCTTCAATCCGTCGCAGAGGAGCATGAGGACATCCTCGACGCCGCGGTTGCGGAGCCCGGTGAAACCTGGAGCCAGTGCTTGGCACCCTCGCCGCCGTCACCGGCCCTGATTCCGAGGTTGTCGCGGGTGCCTTCGACGGTCACCGCCATAGGGATGTAGACGGGGCGGTTGGCGACGTGGCCGTCGCGGATCTTCCGTTGACAGCGTCCACGAAGATGACCGGGTAGACGCGGTCAAGCGGACGCGACTGCCATTCGGCCATGCTCTCCATCACCTTGTCGGTGATCGCGGTGATGGTCTGCTTGGACAGGTTCGCGCCGTATACCTCGGCCAGAGGCGCGGATATCTCCCCGTGGGTCAGGCCCTTCGCGAAACAGCGAGAGGACCATCTCCTCGACGCCGGTCAGACGCCGCTGCCGCTTGCGGACGATCTGCGACTCGAAGGTGCCGGCGGTGTCGCGGGGCACCTTCACCTCGACCGGGCCGACGTCGGTCAGCACGGCCTTTGAACGGGTGCCGTTACGACTGTTGCCGCTGTTCCTGCCCGTCACATCGTGCTTGTCACAACCGACGTGATCGGTGATCTCGCCCTCCAGGGCCGACTCCAGCACCCGCTTCGTCAGCTGCTGCAACAGTCCACCCTCACCAGTCAACTGCAGCCCGTCGGAACGAGCACGGTCGACCAGCATCGCGATCAACGCTCGTCCGATACCGACCCCGCAGCCGATTCGACGGCCAGCTCCTCCACGGCGCCGTGCTCGGTGATGGCCTCACTCATCAGGCATCTCCTTGATCATCGGATCCGCCGTTGATTAGACACTCCCAAACTCGGGGCAGTTTCACGTGAGGGAAACAGCTGTGGTGCGGACTATAAGAGTTTATGTCACTCATCACGCGGCCGACCGAGGGGCTTCGTCGGTTCCGTATCTGCCGTGCTCGATGTCCTCTATGAGCTGGTCGAGCATGTCTCGTGACTGATCCACGCCCGTCGGCGTGAACTCGGCACCTGGTGGCGGCGGTTGGGCTGCTTCAAGCAGGCCCTGCTCGCTCCGGCCATCTGCGGAAGAACGAGACGTTCGCCTAGGTCGGGGCAGGTTTCGGAGTCTTTGTGGCGGCTGCTTGGCGGTACGTCGACGAGACGCTCGAGGGCCTCGCGGCCGGGGCCCCTGGCTTGCGGGAGCTCTGGTGGGCCTGGCTGAAGGGGACTTCGTCGTCGTTGACGGCGCTCTCGTCCCCACCGGCCGGATCGCAGCTGATGAGCCGTACTACTCGCAGAAGCACAAGCGGCACGGGATGAACGTGCGCGTCATCGGGCGTGCCGACGAGGTCCCGCTGTGGTTCTCCCGTGCGCTGTCGGGACGGACCCACGACCTGACTGCGGTCAGAGCCGACGGCATGGTGCAGTCCTGTCTCGTCCGGCAGAGCCTCGTCCTCGCCGACCGGGCCTGCCGGGGAGCCGGCTCAGTCTTCCGTATCCCGTACTACGGGCACCGTGAACTCCCGAGTATTGCAGGCGGTTCAGCCGCGTCCACGCCAGGCTGCGGGCTCCCGGGGGACGCGCCTTCGCCCGGTTGAAGATCTGGCGCATCTTCCGCCGGGCCCGATGCTCCACCAGCTGCGTCAGCGGCGTCGTCCAGGTCGTCCGCACCTCCTTACCTGCAGCTATTCAGGATGGAAGAGCTTCAATAACTCGGTCTTTTCTTCTCGCGATACCGGTTGAATATTTCCCTCTGCTCTCCGTGTTATCGCGACGAATCGTACTTCCTTTTCGGGTATCTGTATCTGATTTCTCGCTGATTGGTTGGTGATTCCTGTGCCAGTGGTTCGCGATTCAGTTGCGCGTCGTGTTCGAAGGGAGCTGAGTGGAGGTGTCGCGCTAGAACAGAAGGTTCGGTCGTGGCTTGAAGGTGCCTTCGGTGTGGATATGGGGCAGGTGCGTATCCACACGGGTGCCGAGGCCGACGGGCTCGCCCGGGCATTCGAGGCTGAGGCGTTTACGGTGGGCGCCGACATCTTCTTCCAGGATGGCTGTTTCAATCCGGGAAGCAGGGTGGGGCGATGGCTGCTGGCGCATGAGGTGGCGCACGCCGTGCGGCAGGGCGGTGGGGCTGGAGCGGCTGACGCGGAGTGCGTGCAGCCGTATGACGACCTCAGTGAGTACGCGGCGGACGAGGCTGCCACTTTTGTGGTGTCCGGCCGGAAGGTGCCGGGCCCGGCGGCGGCTCCGCAGCGGCTTACGGATGCCGCAACGATGCTGGTTCAGTGCCACTCCTCCTGGGAACACCGCATGCTCGGCGACTGCAATACCAACTCGCTGGACGTGGTTGCCCGATCTCTCAACAAAAGTCAGGGCGATTCCGGGGCGTTTCTGAGGAAGATGCGCCAGCTCTTGGAGCTGTGGCAGAGGAATCCCGAGAGCGTAACGGAAGCGCAGATGCGGGAACATTTCCCCGACATTCGTGCCATCAGGATGCAGGGCAGCGGTCTGCTCGTCACCTATGGAGAGTTGAACACTCTGGCCGATTACCTGCCCCAGCCGGCCGTCCTGGACGCCCAGCCCAAGAGCATCTTGTTGCCCATCCTGCAGACTGTGCGTCAGGAGACATACAACAAGATCGGGGCGAGCTGGCTCCTGAATGCGTCAAGCGCGAACTTTGTCAATAATCTGGTCAACTGGAATTGGGGGGGGTTTGTTGAGAAGATTCTCGAGACCAGGAGGATGGATGACCTGACAAGGTACGTTGGCACAGGGGGGGTCGGTCATTACTATGGGCTGCTTGCCCGTAACGCGTGCCATTTCGCACCGTATGCGTGGCATCGCTGGTATCAGTTCCACATGATCTCCCGGGACTACGCGATGAGGTCATGGCAAGCGGGCGAAGGGTCGAACGGCGAGAACCGATACAAGGCGTGGCTCTATCACGGTTATGCCGACCATTTCCTGCAGGACTCCTTTGCTGCAGGCCACCTCGTCAACAAGACCTTGATCATGCAGTGGTTCGTCGACTGGGTCGCGGACAAGTACATCCCCACTGGGGACTGGAATCGGATCAAGACGATGACGACAGCCTTGCAGCCAGGGTTGGCCCCGAACGACATGTACACCAGCTGGCCCTACACGGGTACCACCAAAGACCCCGAAACGGGCCAGGAGATGGCAACCTACGAAACACGTAGGGCCGCCTCCGGCGTGTCCAGCGTGTCCGGCTCTGACCTCGGCACTGCGTACAGCAATTACCTGACCTTCCTGACCAACAGCGTCACCCAGGCGTCCACGGCGGCCCTCCACGACTACTACAACGAACAGTCCCTGTGGGTCTCCTCCCCGGCACATACCACCCCATTCCAGATCTGGGGCGATGACACCCTGCTCAAGAGTGGCGACGGCGTACGTATCGCCTCCGAGACCGCAAAGTTGTCCCAACAGGCCCTCCTCAACATCCTCGACACCGGCACCGACGGTGACATCAGCCCAGGGCGCATCCGCGACCGGTTCCCCACCAAGGCCGGAACCAACTCATCCAGCGTCATTGACCTGCAGCACTGGCACGCCTCGGTGCATGACAAGGCGGTCAATGAGCTGTTCGGCTCGGTGGGCCAGCGCGGTAAGTATGCTGCCGTCTGGGCTTTCTCTCGCAGGCTTGGCAAAGTCTCGCTCGACGACGGCTTCACCGCCCCCCATCACCCTGTCCACCACTGGATCCGCAGGGGAAGCGATAACTGGTACGAAGCACGCAGCCCGGGGTGGAGTACCTCGACCGCGCCGGCTCTCTGTGAATTCAACAGCAAGCTGTACGCTGTCTTCGCCGCGGCTGATGGGACCTTGGTGTGGAATCGCTACAGTTCCGGGGACTGGGAATGGGCAATTCCCCCATCACTGGGCCCCGCAAGCCAGCCCTACGCGTCAAACTTTGCCCCGACGCTGACCGTCTGGAATAACCGGCTGTACTGCGCCTACATCGACATGGACGACCGCACCGTACGGTTGAGCACCTATAACGGCTCGGTCTGGAGCACCCCTGAGCGCGTCCCGGGCACCGGCAGTTCAATCGATGCAATGACGCCTGCGCTTGTCGGGAGCGGGAGCAGTCTATTTCTGGTGTTTCGGGGACCCGAAGGGGCCGGGAGCACTTATTTCACCGAATTCCATTCGGTTCTGGGGTGGCTTCCCGCGCAACCCGTCCCCGACTGGAATACTGACAGTCCCGTCGGGGCCTGCGGCGCTAACGGTTTTCTGCACATTGCTCGCAGGGGGACCCAATTCCATATTAATGTCGCCACTCGTCAAAGTGGCGTCTGGGTCAAGGCCCAATACGGTGAAATCAACGCCTGGCTTACCGAGGCTGGACCATCGATGGCCATCGACGGCTCACAGTTGTGGATGGCTTACTTCAGCCCGGATAGCCACGTGCACGTCGGGCGCGGCACCGCATCCCCTGATGGCAGTACCACCTGGAGCCATGATTTCAGGATCACTGAGGACTACAGCGAACCTGAGACACCAGGCCTCGCCCTTTTCGACGGCCAGGTTCATGTGATGTTCCGCTATTGAACCGAAATTGGTGGGTTTCCTGCAGGATCGTGTAGCGGACGTGGCGGGCTCTGAAGTAGCCGCAGACGATGAGGGGTTGTCGTTGTCTGCGGTGCAGGGAGCGCCGGGTCTTGTCGTCGACGAAAGGTGGCGCGGGCGGCGTGGACGTGGTGTTTCAGGTCGGCGTTCAGCAGCTCGCCGGGTTGAGTTCGAGGCTGTACCCGGGCATCAGGTGCAGCTCGACGCGCTCGGTGTTCTTCTCGGGCCAGGCCCGGACGGTCTTGCTGCGGTGACCGGGTGCCGGTCGGCGCTCATGTGGGCTTGTGGTTGTCCTGACGGGCGAGGCATTCGAGGAACGAGCACATCACCTCCGCGGTGAACTTGCCGGGGAAGACGGTGAACCACAGGGCGCCACGTGAGGCGACAGCAGGCATGACGTTGCCTTGGAAGCGGTGGCCGATGACCCGCACCAGCGGGTCTGCCCGGTCGGCGCCCAAGACCGGTCGGCGGGTCGGTCTTGGGCGCAGGCCGCACCGATCGGCCCGGACCAGCTCGGCCTGCTCCCGTTTCGCCCGCACGACGATCGCCGGATATTCCTCCTCCGACCACGCCCGCACTGCTTCCGGCTGCTGCCGGTACGAGCGACGGGCAGGCCGTTGCGGGGTGAGGCCGTGCCGGCGCAGCCATGTGCGGGGTGCCCACTCCCTGCTCGGTCTTGGGCACCCCGCATGCCAGCTCGATCAGGACCCTCATCGAGGCCTGTCCGTATGCCCCAACCCGCCCGGACTCCAGCGCCGCGGTCACCCGCAGCTGCAGACTGCGCGGCAGTGGTCAGCCGCTGTATATCCCCACCCTCGATCACACCCCGCCAACGAGCAGGAAACCCACCAGTTTCGTGGGTGGTCGTTGAGAGCGTCGGCGACCAGTTCGGTGCGCGGGTGGTCGGCGGTGGGCCGGCCGGTCACGCGGCGGATGGTGATGTCGATGACCGCGGCCAGGTACAGCCCGGGGCAGAGCCCCTGATCTTGGATGTCCGTCAAACCGAATCAAGCCCAATCCAACTGACCACGGTCAATACACGGGATAGGAGAACACTGTTATGTGGAAGATTCGAACCGTCACCAACAACTCATCCAACCCTCTGTGGCTTGCATACTACGTCGGCCCCAACACTCGCACCGACTCCTTGGACCTCTGCACCGCGCCTGACGGCGTCGACATCGGCAGCCATGATGGCGCCATCTACCTCCGCTCCACGAAAGCCTCCAGCGAAGGGGAGAGCCAGAGCGTCAATATCACCGGGTCCATTGGCGCAATGGTCTGGGGACACTCCGACCCCGGCATCCTGGACGTCACAGTCGCAGAGGACGACTCTGTCACGCTCACCGACGACAGTGGCGCCGTCATCGCTTCCGGAAATTTCCTGATGCCCACCCAACCCGGATATGCCTCCATGGACGCGCTTGGCAACTGAGGGCATCGCGTGTCCGAACAGGCGCCGCTGCCGCTCGTCCCGGTGTGGGAACAACACCTTGAGCAACCGCGGCGAGTCGCTCCTTGACCTCGCTTGGTATGCCCATACCAGATCCTTCAAGAATCGGGAGGTCTACTGAGCTTCTTCGCCCTGGCCACTGCTGGGGTGACGGCTGTCGGCCCGTAACGGGCGAGGCCCTCGGACTGTTGAGCGAGATGCCTGACGTCTCAACACCGCAGTCCGGAGGCCTCGTTGGCCGTCTATCCTGCCGCTCTTGAACTTCCGTATGCCCTCCTGGAATAGATCGCGATGCTCATCGTCACCCGCGAGGGTGACCGCAGGTGCAAGCTCCGTCCCTCCCCGCGCGCGGTGGTGGCCGTGGTGCACCTGCGGGAACACCTCACTTTCGTCAAGCTCGCCGCGGGATTCCAGATCAGCGAGGGCACTGTCCACGCCTACTGCCCTACAACCCCTTGAACAACTTCAAAGACGCCGTCCGGGTGGCTCCAGATAACTTTGCGGAAGGCGAACTCGTCGACGCCCAGGACCCGCGGCGAGCGTTCTTGCACCGCGGGTGCTTCGAGCAGGCCCAGCAGCTTGCTGCGGCCGGCGGACAGGCGGAGCTGCCGACAAAGACGTTCCCCTGCCCGGCCTCCAAGCTCGACGGCGACGGCATACAGCCACTGCTTCGTGCCGATGCTGAAGCGGCGACAGCGTTCGCTCAGGCCGCTGACCTGCTCGACGAAGGTCTTCCTCTTGCAGGAGGAACGGTCGCAGAAGAAGCGCCGCACCCGAAGCCTGACCTTCAACTGGCGCCCTATCAGCGGGCGTTCGGCCAGACCGCGCTCATACGAGGAGTGCACACGACGCGCTCTTGCCCGGCACCCCGGACAACGAGGCGCCGGACCGCATGCCACGGCCAACACCTCCAACGCGTCCGCAGTGAACGCGAGCCGATCCAACCGCACATCGATCCCGGGGAACAGCACATCCTCGATCGTCTTGACCACCACAGAGCACGAGACCGTGGTGAAACGGTTCTTCGTTCCCACCGCTGACCTGGGGATTCACTAAACTGCGGTCAGAGCCAAAATCGCGGATCCCCATCAGTGCGGAAGGCGGGGTCACTGCGTCCGCGCGGGAAGTGGTGGGCGGGGGTGTACGGCTGTGCGTGCAGCGGGTAGTACACCCGCCGGCGGTCCACACCGTGGTCACCGTGACCACGCAGTTGTCGGTCTTGCCCCACCGTCCCAGCCACTGGCGGCCCACGTGGGCGGTCACGGTGCCGTCCTTGCGGTCGCCGGAGTCGTCGATGTCGATGACCCCACTGTCGTGTGGGGTGGTCTCCGGCTGCTCGCGCAGCAGCTCGAGACGCCGGTCGCTGACTTTCCCGGCGTCCCAGGCAGTCTCCGAGAGGAAGAACTGCAGCCGCTGCACCGTCGGCAAACCCGCCCCGGTCACCGGTTCCGCTCCGGCCAGGCAGGTGATCGTCTTGTTCCGGTCCCGCGGCGCCAGCAGCCCGGTCAGGTACTCCCGGAACCCGCGCCGCTGGGCGAGGCTGACAAACAGATCACCGAAACGAGCCGCGTACTCTTCCAACGGTCCCGGCGCAGGCGGACACGGACGTCGCGCGGTCATCCTCGCCCCCAAGCTCGACAGCCCCCCGCACCACCGCTTTACGGCCGACATGACCAGCCGTCAACCCCTGCATACCGACGAGTTCAACGAACTACCGGTACCCGACCTTGACCGTCTCGTTGACGGTCTCGGCGACCGCGTTGTCCAAGGCGGAGCCCACGCTTCCTATGGACTGCACCACGTCCAGTCGGTCACAGGTACCACCGAAGACCTTGGAGTTGTACTCGCTGCCGGGTGAAACACCACGTCAGCGATGTGGTCTCTGCGTGTGGTGGCAACGTCGCTGGGCCTCCCTGTTCCCGTTCAGTCGTTGCTGACCGGGGGGAGGGGAGCGGGGTCGGGCATGGTGTCGGCGTAGAACGTCTTCTCGGTGCGGTCTTCGAGGGCTTCGTTGGTGAAGGTGGTCAGGTGGTGGCCGGCGACGGCTGCCCACAGCATTCCTTCGGGGTTCCGGTGGCGCAGTAGCGCGGTTGTGGCCATGCGCCAGAACGCGGTGCGGTAAGGGGCGCGGATACCGCAGTGCCAGAGTACGTTGGCGATGATGCGGGCGCCGCGGGGCAGGGCTGTGGGGCGGTAGCGGGGTGAGGACAGTGGTACTGGCAGCCGGTGCGGGTGGGTGTTGTGCATCTGGTACAGATAGCGGGCGAACATACGATCGGGCTGGTAGGCGTGAGCGATGACGTGCCGCCAGCCGTTGACAACGGTCTCGCGTGGCAGCAGAAATCGCACGTTGGAGTCGCCGGGCCCGGGGGTGGCAAGTACGCGGCCTTCGGCTTGCAGGCGCCGCCATAGTGGGGTGTGGGGCAGGGCCTGCAGCAGGTTGATGGTCAGGAAGGGGATGTGGCTGGCGTCGATGAAGCGGCAGAAGCGGTCGTAGGTGTCGGGGGTGTCGGTGTCCAGGCCGAGGATGACGCCGGAGGCGACTTCGATGCCGTAGGAGTTGATAGCGGCGATGGCCTCCAGGAACGGTGAGCGCAGGTTCTGGCGCTTGTCCATGGCGACCAATGCGTCTTCTTCGGGGGTTTCGATGCCGGCGTAGAGCTGGGTGAAGCGGGCCTGGCGCATCAGGGCCAGCAGGTCGGGGTGTTGGGTGATGTTTAGGGTGGCCTCGCAGGTGAAGTCGACGGGATAGCGGTGCTGCTGCTGCCAGGTCACCAGGTGTTCCACCAGGCGTTTGGCGGCGTGTGGGTTGGCGATGAAGTTGTCGTCGACGAAATAGACCGCGTCGCGGATCCCGTTGGCCAGCATCGCGTCCAGCTCGGTGGTGATCTGCTGGGGTGTCTTGAGCCGGGGCTTTCGGCCGTAGAGTTCGGGGATGTCGCAGAATTCGCACTTGAACGGGCAGCCGGAGGAGGACTGTACAGTGCCGACCAGGTAGCCCCCGGTGTCGGCCAGGTGGTAGGCGGGGGTGGGGAAGTCTTCCAGGGGGGTGCGGTCCTTGGTGCGGTAGATCTCTTGAGCAGCGGGGCGATTCAGGTCGTGCTCCAGGCGTTCACCCAAGGCTTCGGTGGCGTCGCCGAGTTCGCCGATGTGCAGCATGTCCACTTCGGGGTACCAGTTGGGAGCCGCCGAGACCGAGGGGCCGCCGAGCACGACCGCCAGGCGGTGGCGGTGGGCGCGGGAGGCGATGTCCAAGATCTTGTCTCGCTGTACGTGCATGCCGGACACCATGACCACCCGCGCCCAGGCCAGGTCCGCCTCGGTCAGGGCGCGCAGGTTCTCATCGACGATGCGGACGGTCCAGCCGCGGGCGGCGAAGAAGGCGGCGATGAGCAGGATGCCTTGAGGCGGGAAGAAGGCACGGGCGCCGACCAGCTTGAAAGAGTGATGGAAGGTGCCGAAGGAGGGGGCATAGCGGGGAAAGACGCACAGCATCCTGCGGTCGGTGCCGGGAGCCGGGGCCCCAAGGGGGAGGGCACAGTCATGCGCGGGCTCGGGGTGCGGTGAGAAAGCCATGGTTCCTCGCTCCTTGGATTGTCGTCGGGAGCCCTATCAACCCCCGACTGACTACCGCGGCGGGCGGGTGTGGACAGCTGGCAGCGGACTCCGGGCGGAGGTGTGGTGGTAGGCGGTGATGACGGGTTCGAGGTGGTCTGGTGGGGTGCCGTGCAGGATGAGTTCGTCGGCGCCGGCATCGAGGTATTCGGCCAGCTGTCTGGCGCAGGCGGTGGGAGAGCCCGTTGCGGTGGAGGCGGTGAGCCAGTTGTCCGGGAGGAGGCGGCCGGGCCCCGCGAGTTCGTGGGGGCGGTACGTCTCGTCGGCCAGCGTCTGGCCGAGGCCGGCCAGCAGGGGGTGGGCACGGATTCGTGCCAAAGGGGCGGTGTCCCAGCCGTTGAGGCGGGCGATGCGTTCGCCGTGCGGGGGCGGCTGCAGGTAGCTGACGGCGCGGCCAGCGATGACGTCGCGGTCGCGGGGTGTGGGGTCAGCGATGGTGATGACCGTGGCGTAGACGCGGACGGTCATGGGATCCCGGCCGGTTACTGAGGCGGCGTTGCGGACGGTGGCGATCGTCTGTGCCACGGCCTGAGGGGTGAGGAAGGCGGGCAGGATCACTCCGTCGAAGTGCTGCCCGGCGAGCGCGAGCGATCGTGGTCCGAGGGCTGCCATGAGCAAAGGGACGGGCGCGGTCTGTGGTGATCCGGCGAGATGGAGGCGGGGATAGTGTCCGGCGGGCCCGTGATAGGTCACGGTGTCGCCGGCCCACAGGCGACGCAGGATGGCCGCGATGTCGATGACCGCCTGGGCAGGGGTGGAGGGAGTGACACCGAGTCCGGCGAGCCACGGTCCCCCGCGCCCGAGCCCGAGAAGGAAGCGTCCCTTGGTCAGGGTTTGCATAGTGCCAGCCAGAGAGGCGAGGACGGTGGGGTGGCGGATGTGGAAGGGGGTGATCGCTGAGCCGATGTTCACGCTGGTGGTTGCCTGGCCGAGAGCGCCGGCCACCACGCCCAGGTCACGGCATCCGAGGCGTTCTGAGATCCACAGCGTGGTCAGGTTGATGCGTTCGGCGGCGTGGGCCTGCCCGATGGCGTGGCCCGGATCGGTGGTGCCGCCGGGCAGTACGTAGGATCCCAGCGGTAGTGATGCGCGGGGCTGGGGGGTCATGGCGCCGCCAGGAGTGCTTTGAGGCAGAAACCGGTGGTGACGGCGCGGCTTCCCCAGACGCGGGCGTGGTTGTCCAGCAACGGGATCGCCTCCCACGATCCGTCAGGGAACTGGCTGTCGGCAATTAGGCCGAGCTCCCGGTGGGTGGGGGGATGTCCGCAGTGTGTGAGCGCGAGTGTGGTCAGGGCCCGGTTGAGCGGATCGCTGGCCTGGGCCTGTGTGAGGAAGCGTGCGGCGCGGTCCGTGGCCTGGTCGTATCCGCCGAGCGCGTGCAGCAGCCGTACAGTGGTGTAGGTGCTGTAGTACACGCCCACGTACCAGGAGGCGCGCCAGAATCCCATCGGCTGCTGCTGCTGGGCCAGCCAAGTGGCCGCCGGGCCGATCAGGGGGCCCAGTGTGCAGGGGCCGACGTGCCGCTCGTACAGCAGGGCTCCGTACATGAGGTTGGCCACTACTTCCGCGTCGCGCCCGGTGTCGTCCCGGCCGCGTCCCCAGATCTTGTTCAGCGCGGTGCGCTGCTGCGGGTCCGGGTCCTCGCAGAAGAAGGTGCTCACCGCCCCGTCGTCCCAGGCGTTGGCGGCAGCCAGGGCGAAGGCGTCGTCGAAATCGTCGGGGACGGCGTGCCCGGCGCGGATGAGTGCCTGGGCACTCTGGCCGAGGCTGTCGCCGTCGTAGGGGAGCGGTTCGAAGCCGGGGAAGTACCGCCAGGACCGCCCGTCTTTGCTCTTGCGGAGGTATGCGGCGTTCTCCTCGATCAGGGGGCGGCACTCCCCGTGGCCGGCTTCGACGGCGTCCTGGAGCGCGTCGGTGATCAGGGCGATGTGGAAGGCTTTGCCCTCGCAGCGGAACCGGGAGAACTTCTGCACGTGCGCGGCGGGCAGGCCGAAGCGCGCGGCATATACGTCTACGAACTTCGCCGTCGAGTAGGCGCCCATGACGTGTGCCGCGTCCGGGTAGACCGCATCGTGCTGCCGGGCGAGGTAGTCGATGGCTCGGGAGACGGCGGCATCGACGGTGTTCACGGGGCCTCCTGGAAGCTGTGCCCGCGCGGGCGACGGTGGACGATCAGCGGCATGGCGCTCGGCATGGGAATGAGCCGGACGATCGGCTTGGCGGGCGGGCCGGATGCCGGGCTCAGGGTGTACTGGCGCAGCATGACGGCGAGGATGACGGCCATTTCCGCGCGGGCGAACTGTTCGCCCGCGCATCCGCGCACACCTGCTCCGAAGGGGATGTAGGCGTCCCGCTTGATCTGCGCGGCGCGGTCGGGTGCCCAGCGGTCCGGGTCGAACTCCTCCGGGTGCGGGTACAGCGCCGGGTCCCGTTGCAGGGCGTAGATCGAGAAGAGGACGGTCGAACCGGCGGGGAGGACGTGTCCTCCCAGTGCGACGACTGTGAGGGGGCTGCGCATGAGCATCCACGTCGATGGGTGCAGGCGGAGGGTTTCGGCCATCACCTGCTGCAGGAAGCGAAGCTTCCCCAGGTCCTCAAAGGTGATATCCCGATCCCCCAGTTGCTCGTCCAGTTCGTCCTGGAGGCGGCGTTGGATGTGCGGATGCCGGCTCAGCAGGTAGCAGGCCCAGCTCAGTGCCCCGGCGGTGGTCTCGGTTCCGGCGATGAGCGTGGTGACGACCTCGTCGTACACCTGCTCATCAGTCATACCTTCTCCGGTCTCCTCATCGCGTCCCGCCAGCAGTGCCGCCAGCAGGTCCGCGGTGTCGGCACCGCGGACCCGGTGTTCGGCGATGATCCCTTCGATCACGCTCTGCATCAGGGAAAGCGCCTTGCCGAAGCGGTAGTTCATGACGGTGGGCAGCTTGTCCAGCAGATCGATCGGCGCTACGGCTCGCCTGCCGAGCCCTTCCAGAAGGACGGGAAGGGAGCGGCACACCGCCTCGGAGCGGCCCTCGTCGAGACGGGTGGAGAACAGCACCCGGGTGACCGTAGTCAGGGCCAGATCGAACAGCTCCCGGTCCATGCGGACTTCCTGCCCGTCACGCCACGTGTCTACGTGGGCTTGCGCGATCTGGCGCATCGTGGCCGCGTACTGCTGGATGTGCGCCCGGCGGAACAGGGGCTGGATGATCCGGCGCTGCCGAAGATGGAAGTCGCCCTCCGAGGTGAACAGGCCGTTCCTGGCCACCAGCCGCCCCTTTTCGAACATCCTTCCTTTCATGAAGCTCTTCGCATCGGTTACCAGCATCTGCCGGATGAGGTCCGGGTGGTTGACGGCGTAGGCGTCCCTCGGCCCCAGCCGGAATACCACGATGTCGCCGCATGCCCTCAGCGACCGGACGAACTCCAGTGGCCGGAAGCGCAGTTGCAGCGCGTGCCCGAGGAACGGGTAGCCCCCCGGCATGCGCGGGATCCCGGCCCCCGGCACAGGCTCTGCCGTCTGCCGGGGCGATGGGCTGCGGGGCGGTTTCTTCAACATCGCCGCTCCTTCCGCATCGGATGTGGTATGACACCTTCTCGGTGGGTGTTCTGCGAGCATTCGGCGATTCTCGTAGTGGCTGCCGGAGGTTGTCCGGTTACGGGGGCTTCACAGCCGGGCATGGAGCCTTCGGGTACCTGATACGTCTCTTCGACGAAGGCCGCGCCCTTCTTCTCCGAGGGGTCGGTGGCGTACTGGTTGTGGACAAGCTCATGGCGCACCCACACCGGCGGCCCGCACAGCCTCGCGCCCTTCTCCACAATGGTGATGGCTCGCTCCAACCTGGCGCAGAAGCCGCGGGCGGCCGGCAGTACGCGCCGCTGCCCGGTCATAAGGTGCGTTCCACGGCCAGCGCCGCAATGCGGCGCAGGGCGACGGCCACCACGGGCGAAATCGGGGCGCTCTCCAGCGCGGTGAGGGCCTGTTCGTAGCGCGCAGTGATCATGTTCTCCACTGTGGCGCGGGCCCGGGTGGCCTCAAGGAGGGTGCGGATGCGGGCGGCGCCGTCCTCGTCCAGGTTCCGGTCGCCCACCAGGGAGTCCAGGACGGCTCGTTGGGGAGGGGTGGCGTGCTGGGCAGCCAGGGTGAGCAGGACCGTGCGCTTGCCCTCTCGCAGGTCGTCCAGGACGGGTTTGCCGGTCAGATTCGGGTTGCCGAAGACGCCCAGCAGGTCGTCGCGCAACTGGAATGCCTCTCCCAGCGGCAGCGCGAAGGAGCTCAGGGCCTCCAGCAGCGGCTCGTTGGCACCGGCGAGGACGGCTCCGGTCTGGAGAGGGCGTTCGCAGGTGTACTTCGCGGTCTTGTAGCGGACCACCCGCAGGGCTGTGTGCAGGTCGGTGACGGGGGCGAGGGGGGCCAGCAGGTCCAGGTACTGGCCGTACATGACCTCGCTGCGCATGCGGTCGATGACGGGCAGGACGGCGGTGAGCTGGCCGGGGGTGAGGCCGGCAGTGTGCAGGAGCTCGTCCGACCAGGCCTGTGTCAGGTCGCCGATCAGGATCGCGGCGTGGGTGCCGAGGTGGTCGGCGGCGGCACTGGGATGCCGGTTACAGATGCGGGTGGTGAAGGCTCGGTGGACGGTGGGATGTCCGCGGCGGGTGTCGGAGCCGTCCATAACGTCGTCGTGGATCAGGCAGAAGGCGTGGAAAAGTTCTAGTGAGGCCGCCATCCGCACGACGGGCCCGAGCTCGCCGTGGCCGTCGGCGGCGTGCCAGCCGAGCACGCATAGCAGCGGACGCAGCCGCTTGCCGCCCGCGTCCAGGAAGTCCCGCAGACAGTGGGGGATCTCCTCGGGCAGGCCGTGCGTGTCCGCGTAGGTGGTCTTGGCATCCAGGAAGTCCCACAGCGCCTCGTCGATGCGGGCGTGGAGAGCGGCCAGATCGATCGAGTGTGCCGGGAAGGTCAGGGCGGTCACCGGGCCTCGCCTCCCTGATGGGACCCTGCATCCTGAGCCAGGCGCAGGGCTTCGTCGACGAGGGCGTCGACAATCTGTGATTCGGGGACGGTACGCAGGACCTGTCCGTGGGCGAAGATCTGGCCTTTGCCGTTGCCGCAGGAGACGCCCAGGTCGGCTTCGCGGGCTTCGCCGGGGCCATTGACAACGCAGCCCATCACCGCGATGCGCAAGGGGCGGGGGAAGCCGTCGAATGCAGCCTCGACTTTGGCGACGAGGCGGTGGAGGTCGACCTGGAGCCGGCCGCAGCCCGGGCAGGAGACGATCTCCAGCCTGCGCGGCCGCAGCCCCAGCGAGGCTGGGATGTGGCAGCCGGCCTTGACCCGTTGCACGGGATGGTCCGACAGGGAGACGCGGATGGTGTCCCCGATCCCCTCGGCCAGGAGGATGCCGAAGGCGACGGCGGACTTGATGGCGCCCTGGAAGGAGGGGCCGGCTTCGGTGACTCCTAAGTGGAGTGGATAGTCGCAAGCGTCGGCGAGGAGCCGGTTTGCGGTGATCATCGTGGGCGGTTCGTGGTGTTTGACGGCGACCTTCAGGTCGGTGAAACCGTGCTCCTCGAACAGGGATGCCTCCCACAGCGCCGACTCCACCAGGGCCTGCGGTGTGGCTGAGCCGTGCTTGGCAAGCAGGCGCGGGTCCAGGGAGCCCGCGTTCACCCCGATCCGGATCGGCACCTTGGCCGCGGAGGCGGCTTTGGCGATCTGGCCCACCCGGTCGTCGAATTGCTTGATGTTGCCGGGGTTGACGCGGACAGCGGCGGAGCCGGCGTCGATCGCTGCGAAAACGTAGCGGGGCTGGAAGTGAATGTCCGCGATCACCGGGATCGCAGATTTCTGGGTGATCACTGATAGGGCGTCAGCGTCGTCGTGGGTGAGGACGGCGACACGGACGATGTCGCACCCGGCCGCGGTGATTTCCGTGATCTGCTCGAAGGTGGCATCAATGTCGGCGGTGGGGGTGGTGGTCATGGTCTGGACGATGACCGGTGCGCCGCCGCCGACAGGGACATCGCCGACACGGATCTGCCGGGAGGGACGGCGCACCGGGGCCTTGGGGGGTGGGGTGGGGAGGCCGAGGTCTGTCTTGGTCATCAGTGCCCCCGCGCGTCGCGGAATGGTCCAGCGGGGTTGGTGACGGTGCGGGGTGGGAGGTTTGCGCGGGGGCGGCGGATGGTTGCGGCGATGCCGGCGGCGTCGAGGCCCGCCCGGGTGAGCAGTCGGTTGCGGGAGCCGTGCGGGATGAAGGAGCGGGGCGGGCCGAGGGTGGATGGGGGCGCTGACGGCGGTGTCGGTGCAGGCCTGGGTGAGGAGGCTGCCGAAACCTCCGGTACGGATGCCGTCTTCCACGGTCACGACAAGCCGATGCCGGACCGCGAGATGCGTAACGGCGCGGTTGACGGGGGCCAGCCAGCGGGAGTCCACCACGGTGCAGCCCGTGTCGCCCTCGGCTTGGAGCAGGTGGGCGGCTTCCAGTACGGCGGCCGCGGTGGTACCCGTCGCGACCAGGAGAACGTCGAGGGGGCGGCCAGCGGAGCGGTGGAGGATGTCGATGCTGTCCATACGGGCCAGTGGTTCGATGTCCGCACCCGCGGTGGCTTTGGGGATGCGCAGTGCTGTTGGTCCGTCACCTGTGGCCACCGCTTCGCGCAACAGTTCCTTCAGGCGTTGGGGGTCCCTGGGCGCAGCCACCCGCATTCCCGGCACCATGGACAGCAGACTCAGATCCCACATCCCTTGATGCGAAGGCCCGTCCGGTCCGGTGATGCCGGCCCGGTCCAGCACGAACGTCACCGGCAGCCGGTGCAGCGCCACATCCATCAGGACCTGGTCGAAGGCCCGGTTGAGGAAGGTGGCATAGATCGCCACCACGGGGTGCAGACCGCCCATGGCCAGCCCTGCCGCGCTGGTGACAGCATGCTGCTCGGCAATCCCCACATCGAAGACCCTGCCGGGAAACTCAGCGGCCATGGGGTGCAGGCCCGTCGGGCGCAGCATCGAGGCAGTAACGGCCACCACATCCTCGCGTTCTCGGGCGAAAGCCAGCAGCTCGCTGCCGAAGACGCTGGTCCAGCTGCACGCTGCCGCCGCGTCGCGATGCGGGGCAGGGCCTCCGCTGTTGAGCGGGCGTCCGGTGGCCGGGTCTATGACGCCCACCGCGTGGAAACAGTCGGCGTCATCATCCTCGGCCGGCGGATACCCCTTGCCCTTGACCGTCACCACGTGCACCACCACGGGTCGACGCAACGTGCGCGCCCGGTGCAGAGCCACTTCCAGGGCAGGAATGTTGTGCCCATCGACCGGTCCGACATAAGCCAGCCCGTGCTCCGTAAACACATTCGCACCCGGTCTCTGGCTGTGCTGCGCACCTGTGGTGCGCAGCACAGCCAGAGACCGGGCGAGGGCGCCGGTGGTGGCCCGTAGCAGCGGCCGTTGTCGTTGAGCACGACGATCACGGGCCCGGCCGGGTGCGGAGGCGATGTTGTCCAGCGCCTCCCGCGCCATCCCCCCAGCCAGTGCACCGTCGCCGATGACCGCCACCACCGACCGGTCCTGCTCGCCCGCGAGCTGACGGGCTTTGGCCAGGCCGTCGGCATAGGACAGAGCAGTGGAGGCATGCGAGTTCTCCACCCAGTCGTGGTCCAATTCGGCCCGGCAGCAATAGCCCGACAAGCCACTCGCCTGCCGCAGAGTGTCGAACTCCTCGCGACGGCCAGTCAGCAGCTTGTGCACGTAAGCCTGGTGGCCGATGTCGAACAGCAGACAGACGCGGGGGGGGAATCGAAGACACGGTGCAGGGCGACGGTCGACTCCACCACACCCAGGTTCGGACCCAGATGCCCACCCGTCGCGCACACCTTCTCCACCAGCTGGCTGCGCAGCTGCGCAGCCAGCTCCGGCAGACGCTCCGGGGGCAACGCACGCAGGTCTTCGGGACCGGTAACCGATGCAAGAAGCGAGGGGATCGACGCAGAAGACAGGTGGAGTGAAGTGACCATTTTCTGTCCGTCCAGCCCGAATGCGGCAGCGTACGCCGGAACATGCGCACACAGAGAAGAAGAGGAGGAACACGGAGTCGTACCAGCAGGGGAATGAGGCTGCCCTCGCGGACGACGGGTCCTCGAACAGCGCAGACAACCGGATCAGATATGAGTGCCCGGGTAACTGGCCCCGGTATGTGGGCGGGTCACCGTGGCTCCCGCTGCCGACAAGCAGCTATCACACCATCCATCGGTCGGCTTGTCTTCGGTAGAGCGTGTAACAGGATCGGGGAAGCACCGGTGCACAATCTGGCCCAGGACCTGTTCCCGTCGTGCACGCCCCGGCGTGTGTCCTCTCCGCCGCGACGCCCGCCTGGGCACGCTCCTGCAGAATGCCCGAAACGATTCTGTGCGCTTCCGGAACGTGCTCTGCACGCCTGGGCACATGCCAGATTGCTCTGCCATCGCCAGCCACCGGGGAATAACGTGCTCGCGGCTGACACCAGAGTTGCCGCAGAAGACGCATTGACGCACCAGACCACGGTAGCCGCACGGCGGTAGCCAGTGGGGCGTGTCCGAGTACAACGTACTCGCGTCGATGGTTTATCGGTGGTCTCCGAGGCTGTACACGACGGGGTAGTGCAGGAGTGGGCGGGCGAGCTGTGCGTACTTCGTGGCGGTAGCCGGGGAGAGGTCAAAGAGCACGGTCAGGTGGAGGGGGTCCGCCCTGGTGGCGATGGCCTCGCCCAGGACCCGGTCCGCGTGGATTCGGTCGAGGCTACCCATCTGGACTTGCCTAGACCGGATCCGTGGGCGGTGCCCTTGCGGGCGATCTTCGGCGTGATGCCAAGAGTGCGGAGGCGCCGACGGTACTTGTCGTAGTCGTAGCCGCGGTCGGCGAACAGCCGCCGTGGTCGGTGGCGGGCCCGGCCTACCAGGCCTCGGATGAGGGGTATCGCGTCCAGCAGGGTATGAGCTGGGTGACATCGTGGCGGTTTCCGCTGGTCAGCGAAACTGCAAGGGGTGTCCCGTGCCGGTCGGTGATCAGGTGGTGCTTGCTGCCCTGGCGGCCCCAGTCGTGAGTCGACAATGTCCGCTGCCACGTCGCGGACGGCACCGGCGGTTTCGCCGCACGGGCCCCGTATCACCGGACGGTGGCCTGGTGCACCCCGCCGCTGCTGCCGAAGGCATGGGTGGACCAGATGGTCGACGGGGGGCTGATCGTCGCCCCGCTCCCGATCGCCACGGTGCCCAACATCACCGTAGTCGCCAAGGTCCGTGTCACCGGCGGCCAGCCGGCCGTGGAGACGGTGTTCACCGGCGGATACATCGAGGCCACCGCCTCACCGAAGACCGACCTCGACCAGCCCGGCCGCTGGGTGGACTGGGAGAACCGCGTCCCCGCCCCCTCCTGGATCTCCATCGCCTGGCGCGAGAGAGAAGAAGGTCACCGAGCACTTCGTCGCCGAGTTCACCCGCGTCCGCGGCAAGTCCGGCTTGCTGGGAAAGACTGCCGCCGCTTCGCTCGGTCGCCCCGAGGGTGCCGTGCGCGATGTGGCCTACCCGGCCGCCGGCGAGGAGAAGACGCTGCGGGACCTGGTCGCCGAGCTGAAGGCCACCAACGCCGAGTTCGCCCGCTCCAAGCGGGAGGTGTTCAAGTCCTCCTACAGGAACCACTACCGGCGCGGTCTGATGGACCTGCTCGGCGTCCTGGCGTTCCGCTCCTCCAACGACCGCCACAAGCCCGTCATCGACGCCCTGAAGCTGATCGAGCGGCACAAGGACTCCTCCACCACCTACCTGCCGCTCGGCGAGACCATCCCCCTGGAAGGCAGTTGGAGGAGATACCCGCGAAGCGGCCCCCGCGGGGGCCGCTTCGCGGGTATCTCCTCCAACTGCCCACAGGCCTGTTCTGCGGGGCTTCGACTGGGATGAAGCGTCACTGCCATCACGGAGAGTGATGATGTTGTCGTGGTTCCTGGGTTCCAGACCCGAGCAACGGATCGAGCCCTTCCGTGTCCTCGGAGGTCCGTTCAGTCGAGGACATGTCGCAGGTAGGACTGTGGGTCGGCGAGATAGCGGCGCCAGTGGTCGACCAGGGCGAGCTCACGCCAGGCCACTCGACGCATGCCGTGCTCGCCGACCTCAATAATGTCTGCACCAGGCAAAGCGGCCAGGAGCGGAGAATGGGTGGCACAGATGACCTGGCCGCCGCCTTTCACCAGTTGGGCCACATGGCCGAGTAGTTCCAGACAGGAAGCGAACGACAGCGCCGCTTCCGGCTCGTCCATCACATACAGCCCTGGCTGGAGGAACTTGCCCCGGAACGCAGCAAGAAAGCCCTCGCCGTGGCTGACCGAGTGCGGCGCGAACCCTTCCCGCTCCAGGGCGTTCAGCGCCGTCTCCGCGCGTAGGAAGAACCCCTTGCGTGACGACCAGCTGCCCAGCATGCGTCGCCCGTACACAGTCGCGTCAAAGCGGATCTGCTCGCCCAGCACCGACTTGGGGCGATGGCTGGCGTAACGCCAGTCGTGCGAGCCACCCCAGGGGTCCAGACCGAATCCTTCGGCGATGGCCTCGACCAGTGTGGACTTGCCCGAGCCGTTCTCACCGACGAGGAAGGTCACCGGCGCGGTGATCCGCAGTCCGTCCTCCAGCAGCAGGCGCACACAAGGCACAGACCAGGGCCACTCCGCCTGGTCATACGAGGCCACGTGTGCGTATATGCGTTCGATAATCATGTGTTGAATCTCCTAAGAAGCCCAGTACATGCTTGTCCGCTGTTCAAGACTGGTGAGGGGTGAAGGCCGCGTCGTACGTTCCCGGTGGGATGTGGAGGGTGGTGGTGTCGTAGTCGCCGAAGCGCAGCACGTTGTCCCTGCGGTGCGGGCTGAGCGCGGCGATGTCGTCGGGGTTCACCTCCCGGCCCTGGGCGGCCATCTGGCGCAGGGTGTCGGTCATGTCGACGGTGGTGGAGAAGATGATGCTGTTGGCCATCAGGTCGAGGAACTTGACGGCTTTCTCCTGGAGTTCGGGATCGCGGGAGCGCAGGTAGCCGTCTCCGCCGAAGTGCAGCCATTTCGTGTATCCGTTGTATGCCTCGGCCTTGTTCGTCGCCCTGGTGATCTGCTCCCGCAGCTGTGGGTCCGACAGGTAGCGGAGCAGGACGATCGTCCGGACGGCGCGGCCGACCTCGAGGAAGACCCGGTAGATCTGGTTCTTGTGGGAGTGGTTGTTCAGGCGCCGCAGGAGGGTGACGGAGGACACGGTGCCCTCCTGTACCGACAGGCCGACCTGCATGAGGTCGTTCCAGCCGCTCTCGATGAGCTGCCAGTCGATGCAGGTGCGCGGATCGGTGGAGAACAGTGCGTCGATGTGCTGGTAGCGCGCCTGCGGGTCGGGGCGGTGGAAGGTGAGGTCCTGGAAGTTGCGGATCCGCGGCAGCAGGTCGATGCCGAGCAGATGGGCGAGTCCGAAGACCGGGAAGGACTGCCCCTGGGTGTCGGCGTGCACGGTGTCCGGCCTGACCTCCGACTCGTTCGCAAGGAGCGCGTCGATGAGGTAGACAGCTTCCCAGACCCCGCACGGGATGAACCGGGAGAAGAGCGCGACGTAGGTGTCGGAGACCAGGTGGTGCGCGATTCCGCCGTAGCCGCCGTAGCGGATCGAGGTCTCGGCGAGGAGGTTGTCGATGACGGTGTCCATCATGGTGCCGTCCACCGCCGCCACCGATCCGTCACCCCACGCCGCGGTCAGGTCCAGGCCGGCGTGGGCGTTGACGACGTCGGCTCCGCACCGGTTGAGGACCGGGATGGTGAAGTGGCGCTTGGCGATCGCGCCGAGTTCGTGCGCGGCCACGCTGCCCCGCATGCGGCGCACCGCCTGGGCAGGGCCGAGCCCGGAGCCGTAGACGAACGCGGTGGTCACATAGCGCGGCAGAGGTTCCTTCAGCTTCGGCTCGCTGCCCGAGCGTGGGCCGGGCCGTTTCCACCAGTCCGTCCAGTGCGCCGCCCGCGCCAGATGTTCCAGCACGCTGCGGGCGGGAAGTCGCTCGGAGAGAGCTTGTTCGAGCTTCTCTGCGGAGGCGGTGCGCTCGCCTGCTCTGCGTACAGCGAGGGAGGGGACGCCGGTGATCGGGTCGATGGTGAGGTCCTTGTTGTCCGGATACCCGGCGTCCACGGTCTCGGCGATCGTGGTGAGCCGCTCGCGCAACCGAACGGTGAACTCGCTCGCGGTGCCGGGGAGGCCGGCCTGCTCGCAGAAGCCGGCGAGCTTAGGCTCGCATTGCTCCCAGGGCAGGAGCATGCGCGTCCAGTCACCGTAGTCGTCGGCGCCGATCACGGCGACATCACCACAGCGCAGCTCTTCCACGAGACAGGCGAACACCATTGCCTCCAAATGGCGGCGGACCAGCATCCCCGGCTGTTCACGGGAGTAGACGGTCTTCAGCCACATCTTCGGGGCGAACGACAGGTCCAGCCGTACCTGCTTCCCGTTCTCGTCCTTGCGGGTGGGATGGGTGTCCGCCACGAGGGGACGGGTGAGGTGCTGGTGAGCGAGGACGTGGTCCAGCGCGTCCAGTACGCTGCGGTCGGTCGAGGTCGCGGTGAACGACAGACGGCGGGCGGTCTTGAACATGGTCGGCCGGTCCGGCTTGAAGAAGCGCTCTACCAGTGCCGTGTAGTTGCTGCCCCGGTAAGCGTCCAGGGCCTCAAGCTCCGCCAGCTGAGCCTCGAATCCGCCCGCCGTCTCGATCGCAGCCCTGGCGTTCTTCAGCGCCAGCAGGTCATCCAGCGACGCCTCCCCCTCCCACCCTCCGGGAGCGGCCTCGCCGCTGCCGCGCAGAGCGGTCAGCACGTCCCGGAAGGTGGCCAAGAGCTGCTCGGTAGTCTCCTTCTGCCGCTTCTCGATCTCCAGCAGCTCCTCCTGGGCCCGCTTGAGGTGCCGGGACATGCGCTTGGAGAGCATCACCACGGTCTCGTCCCGCACCGTCGCCTGCACCTGCGCGAGCAGGCACACGGTCAGCGCGGTGCGCCGGGGCTCGGCGATGTCCTTCATCTCGCCCACCGACAGCACCCTCGCCTGCTCAGCCAGCGCGGCCACCTTCGCCGGCGGTGTCTTCCCCACCCAGAAGACGGCATCCCCCAGCCCCTCCACCCTCTCCATCCGCTCCGCATGGGCCCTGAACCGCGACCAGGTCGCCCGCCGGGCGGGCTGCTTGATCCACGCGAACAGGCTCTGGTACTCGCCCTCGGCGACTTCCAGCATGCCCGCGACCCGCTCCAGCGCCGCGTCACTCATGCGTGAGACGATCGCCTCGCACTGCGCGGCCTCCACCTCGGAGCGGATACGGGAAGCCATCCGGTCCAGGGTGGAAAACGCCGGCAGCTCCAGCCGCTCCTTCTGCCGGACCAGCTCCTCCAGCGCCACATTCACCAGGTCCGCGGTATGCGCCTTCACCGGCGCCGCCGCCCGCATCGCCGCCTCCGCGACCGCGCGGGCCTCGCCCGGCTTGTGCCTCAGCTCCAGGCGTTCACGTACGGCGGACCGGTAGCGCTCCTCGCTCCGTTCGGAGTCCGCCTCTGGCACCGTCTCCGCGGCGAGCCCCGCCTGATCGCGCACGTGAGCCACGACCACCTCGGGTATCTCCCAGAGCTTGGGGACGCGGCCCAGCCGTGCCGCGGACTTCAGCATCACCAGCAGCGCCAAGACCCGGTCCGGGCGGTCATGCGTATGCTCACGTGCCCACGCCACCTCCTCCGCCGACGGCGTGAAGAACTCCCGCAACTCCCGTTCCGAGATCAGCCTCTTGAACTTCGGATACGCCGTCCGCTCCAGCGACGCCACACCAACCGCCCCACGCCCGACCGACTGACAGCGGCCACCATAAACAGCGACGCTCCCGATAGCGGGGCCAGGGCCAGATCACGGAACGTACACACGCTCACCACATTCAAACGTCACACTCTGTTACGAAGTGGCGGCTATTACACGTATCTCCTCCGCCCACCTGGAAGGCGTCGTACGCAAGGACTGGATGGAGTTCGCCCTCCACACCCCCGACAAGGGCCCGCGGCGGGTGATCCGCACCGTGTACGAGGCGTGCGTCTTCCAGGCCCTGCGCGACCGGCTGCGCTGCAAGGAGATCTGGGTGGTCGGCGCCAACCGCTGGCGCAACCCCGACGAGGACCTGCCCGACGACTTCGAGACCCGCCGCGCCGAGTACTACGAGAAACTGAACAAGCCGCGCGACGCGAAGGTCTTCACCGCCCAGCTCCAGGCCGAGATGCGCAAGGCCCTCGGCGCCCTGGACACCGCCATGCCCAAGCTGCCATGGGTGACCATCGGCGCGCGCCAGCGCGGCGGCGCCATCAAGTTCACCGAGCCCGAACCGCAGCCGGAGCCGAAGAACCTGCGCAGGCTGAAGAAGGCGATCCAGAAAAAGTGGGGAACGGTCCCGCTGATCGACATCCTCAAGGAAGCCGCCCTGCGCACCCCGATGCTCAAGGCGCTCGCCCCGGTCGGCACCCGCGAGGCCGGCGACGAGGCAAAGCTCCTGGAACGCCTACGGCACCAACTCGGGGATCCGGGCGGTCGCCGCCGGCGGCCACGGCCACACCGAAGAAGAGCTGCGCTACACCGCCCGCCGCTACCTGACCGCCCCCGGCCTCAAGGGCGCCCAAGTCTCCATCGCCAACGCCATCTTCGCCTCCCGCTCAGAAGCCATCTGGGGCCAGGGCACCACCACCGTCGCCTCGGACTCCACCCATTTCAAAGCCTGGGACCGCAACATCTTTACCCAGTGGCACTGCCGCTACGGAGGCCGCGGCATCCTCGTGTACTGGCACGTGGAGAAGGGTTCTATGGCCATTCACAGCCAGCATCTGACCTGTACCGCCTCGGAGGTCGCCGCGGCGATCGAGGGGATGATGCGGCACGCCACCGCCATGAAGGCCGAAGGCAACTACGTCGACTCCCACGGCCAGTCGGAAATCGGCTTCGGGCTGACCCGGCTGCTGGGCTACGACCTGCTGCCGCGCATCAAGTAGATCAACACCGTCAAGCTCTACCGGCCCGGCCGCGAGGACGAGGACACCTACGACCGCCTCGCCGACGCCATGACCCGGCCGATCCGCTGGGACGTCATCGAGAACAACTACGACCAGCTCATCAAGTACGCCACCGCGATCCGGGTCGGCACCGCCTCCACCGAGGCCATCCTCCTCCGCTTCACCCGGACCGCCTCCCACCCCGTCTACCAGGCCATGCTGGAAGTCGGCCGCGCGCAGAAGACCATCTTCGTCGCCCGCTACCTGCGCGACCGCGACCTTCAGCGCGAGATCCAGGAGGACCTCAACGTCGTCGAGGGCTGGAACGGCGCCAACGACATGCTGTTCTTCGGCAAGAGCGGCGAACTCGCCTCAAATCGCCGTGACCAGCAAGAACTGTCCATCCTCGCCCTGCACCTGTTTCAAGCCGCCCTGGTGTACGTAAACACGCTGATGATCCAGGACATGCTCGCCGATCCTCAGTGGGCCGGCCGCCTCACCGACGAGGTTGCGCGGTGCCGGCGCCGTGGGCGAGGGCGACCTGGCCGCCGTGACGTGCCTGGTTCGGAGTCAGGCCTGGTAGCGGCTTGTCATCTGGTTTTCCCAGAAGAAGAAGCCGCTGATGCATTCCGCGACCCGGGAGATGTGAACCGCCAGTTCGCTGTGCTCCTCCCGCAGCCTGTCGGCGATGCGCGTGAACTCCTCAACCGTGGCCCGGTACATTTCAGCGGCCGTATCGACGCCTCGCTGAAGTGGCCAGCCGTGATGGTGGGCGAGCACACTGGGGAGGTTCATGGCAATCGGCAGCCGGATGTCGTGCTCGCACG
This sequence comes from Streptomyces sp. CB02959, assembly GCF_002803155.1. Taxonomy (GTDB): domain Bacteria; phylum Actinomycetota; class Actinomycetes; order Streptomycetales; family Streptomycetaceae; genus Streptomyces. The sequence goes on along the minus strand of NZ_NNBP01000047.1, from coordinate 29,460 downwards.
TCACGATGTCGTGATTCAACCCGGTGATGTCGTTCGCCAGAGTGGCCAACTGCCTGAGTTCGGGAAGCGCCACCAGGGGCGCCGGGAGTTCGTAGCCACCAACAAGTTCGATGAAGACGAAGAACCACACCCGGAAGGCGACAGTCCTGCGCCTGATGGCCTGATAGGCGACTGGATCGGGAAGCTTCCTCTGCGCCCTGTAGGGGATCTCGCAGGCCGCACCGGCGGCGTACTCGGTCCAGCCGGCGTGCATGCGTGCAAGCTGCTGATCGGAGGCGATGCGGCGCAGTCGTAGCCACAGGTCGCGCAGCGCCAGGTGGAACGGGGAGCCGAGTCCGGCGGGAAGCAGGTCCGGCGAGTCGACGATGTGGTGACTGTGGAGCAGGTTCTGGGCGGCGATGCTGGGCTGCCCCTGGGACGCGGGGTCTTCCACGCGTTTTTCGTCGAACTCGCTGATCCACGCCAGGAAATCGCCTGCCAGCTCAAGGGCCTCGGTGTTGTCGCCGTACGGATAGCACGCAGCTGCCATGGCGGCGTACCTGTTACGGGTCGCGACGCCCGCGCCCTGGCCGTCCAGTCCGTAGCGTGCCGTCCACTGGGCGGTGTGCTGCTCGGCTTGCATGACATGAGGATGGACGGCGTGGGGGTAGGGCCAGTCCAGGTCCGGGATGGCCAGGCGGATGGGTCCGGGGACGGGTGTGCGGTGTCGGCTCACGTCGTGTTCTCCGTCCGGAGGGAGCTGCCGTGCCGGTGTGCCAGCTCATGGCGGACGCGCAAGAGGTGCCAGCCGACTGCTCCCACCCACAAGGTGGCCGCGATGTAGGGAATCGACATCAGCAGTGACAGTGGCACCAGCGGTCCGGCCGCGATCAGCATGTCGAAGGTGATGAGGATGTTGAGGGCGCCGATGGCGGTCGCGGACCACGCCGTCCAAAGGGGAAACAGGCGCGTGGGGCGGATGGCCAGCCCGGTGGCGATCAGCAGCATGCCGGCGGCGGGTTCGGCTGCCAGCACGGCGACGTACGACGATTCCAGGGCGGAGCGCACCAGTTCCGGAGTGCTGGGGTGGCTCGGGGTGCCGGCCAGCGTGCCGATGGTCATGAAGATGTCGGCGACCATGTAGTCGGCCGCGAGGACGGCTGCAGCGGGCAGGATCAGCCGGGCGGCCATGCTGGTGCGGCGGGTGGTGTCGACGACGACGGTGGCCAGTCCCGCGAAGAACACGAGCTCCAGGAGAAGCGATGCGTTCGCCGTGTAGAGCTGTACGAGGCTGAGGGTCCTGTTGCGGGAGTACCAGGCGAGGATGTCCCCGGTCGAGTCGCTCCAGTAGGGGTAGTACTTCGGGAAGTTCCTGAGGGTGAAGGCGATGGGCAGCATCCCCAGTACCGGCACCGCGATTCCGGCCCATCCCGTTGCTTTCGTTCCGATTCCGGTCATGGGTCCCTCCTGTTCTTCGCGAATGGTGGGATTGACGGGCGCACCCGCCCGGAGGGCGTCAGCCTGTTGGGGTACTGAGCGTCAGCGTGGTCTCGTTGCCGCGGGTGCCGATCAGGGAGGCCAGCTCGATCAGGTCGGCGACGGCGCCGCGGTCGAAGTAGTCGGGCCGGGTGAGCTCTTGGAGCGCGGCGCCGTGGAGGGTGCTGACACGGGCTTCGCAGGCAGCCTTACCTCCGCACGCTTCGAGTAGTCGGGCCGCTGCCGCCGTCCCGAGCGCGGTGTCCGGGCGCGTCGCCAGGAGGTCGGCCAGGGCACCGGCGTCTGGGGAGGCCGAGGCTGCGGCGATGACGACGGGGTAGGACTTCTTGCCGCGGGCCAGGTCGTTGGAGACCGGGCGAGGCCCTTCGGCGCTCCAGATGTCGGTGAGGTCGTCGAAGATCTGCCATGCCTTGCCGAGGTAGATGCCCGCGCGGGTGAGCGTGTCCAGCACCGTGGGCTCTGTGCCGGTCAGGACCGCGCCGAGGGTGAGGGCGGCGACCACCATCCCCGCGCCCTTGGCTTCGATCGTCTGCTCGTACTCGGCGAGGGTGACTTGTTCTTCGCCCAGCCACGGCCGTGTCTCGGCCGCCCGGTCGGCGGCCTGTCCTCGTGCCACCATGTCGGTGTAGACCTGCAGATGGCGAGCCGCACGCAGCGGCTGCGGCCCGCATACGGTCAGCAAGTCGAACGCCAGGGCTCGGGTGAGGTCGATCGCCAGTATGGTGCGCGGGGTGCCGAAAGCCTGCCACGCTGCGGGCCGGCCCCGGCGCATCAGGTCTTCGTCGAGGATGTCGTCCTCAAGCTGGATGTGGTCCTTGGTCAGCTCGACGGCCAGCGCGCAGGCGGCGGCTTGCTCTGCGGTGGCGTGCACGGCGCGCGCGCCGAGCCCGGCCAGGCACAGGGTGGAGGCCAGGCCGTTGTCTCCTGCCTCGGGGGTGCCGTCGGCATCGTTGAGTCCGAGGTGGTAGCCGAGGATGAGTGCGGCGTCGTGGTCCTGCCCGTGCAGGGTGCGGACCGCTTCGGTGAGAGCGGGCCAGTAGGTGTCGCGGATGCGGCGAGCGCCAGCGGGTGCGTTCATGCGCGTTGTCCTTGTACTTCGGCCCAGGCCACGGCGAGTGGCCGGGTGCACCAAGTGCGGGCGGGTCCGGGATCAGGGAGGGAGAGCGTCATGCGGTCGGCGGCGGTGAGTTCGGTGGTGACGTAGTCGACCAGTTCGGCGGCACCCCAGCCGGCCGGCAGGAAGTCAACTCCGCGTTCCCGGTCCGTGTTCAGATCGGCGAGGATGTTGGCGCCCTGGATGCCACGCGCGTAGCCCAGCATCAGGCTGCGGTCCACCCGGGTGCCGTCGTACCAGGCCCACAGGTCGCACAGGAGCATGCCCAGCACCCCTGCGACGGAGAAGACGTAGTGGTCGAAGTCGTCGACGTCGCGAATGCGCCAGCCGCGACGCGCCCATACGGCCATCCGGTCGGCCATCGCGGTGAAGGCATCCAGCACCCTCGGGGCGATCTCAGGCGGTGCCAGGGCGCACCAGTCGGCCAGGCGCAGGGTGACGGCGGGGAGCGCGTCGCGGTGGTCGGCGAACACAGCCTGAAGGCGCCCTGGGATGTTGCGGGTCTGAAGGGCGCAGGACACACCGGTCAGCAGTTGGTCTTTGACGTCGGGCGGCAGGTCTGGATGGTCCTCGATCTCGTCGATGCCCCGCATGATCAGATACGTGGCGGCCATGGTCTCGTGCAGGCGGGGCGGCATCGCCATGACGGGTTCGACGTAGGTGGCACTGTGCCGGCGGAGCACCGTCAGGGCTTCGGTCAGTGGGTCCGGCATGGCCTTACTCCTTCGCGGTGGGATCAGGCGACGGCAACGGCCGGCGCAGACCGGCGGGTGCCGGGGGTCGGGTCGTGGGGCTGTCGGAGAGTTCCCGTGGCAGGGCGAAGCGCTGGTTCTCCTCGCCGGCGCTGACGGTCTCGACCTCGGTGAAACCGCGTTCGGCGAGCCAGTCCAGCACCTCCTCCACCAGGAGGTCGGGGGCGGACGCTCCGGAGGTCACCCCGAGCGTGGTGGCGCCGTCCAGCCAGGCGGCCTCGATCTGGTCGGCCCCGTCGACCAGGTGCGCGGTGCCGGCGCCGTGGGCGAGGGCGACCTCGACCAGGCGCTGGGAGTTGGAGGAGTTCGCCGATCCGACGACGATGACCAGGTCGCTGCGCGGGGCCAGGAGCCTGACCGCCTCCTGGCGGTTCTGGGTGGCGTAGCAGATGTCGTCGCCCGGCGGCGAGACCAGCTGCGGGAACCGCTGTCGGAGGGCGGCAGCCGTCTGCGCTGTCTCGTCGACGGACAGGGTGGTCTGCGCCAGCCAGGCGACCTTGTCCGGGTCCCTCACCGCGACGCGGGCGGCATCCTGAGGGCCGTCGACGAGCCGGATGTACTCGGGGGCCTCGCCGCGGGTGCCGATGACCTCCTCGTGCCCGTCGTGGCCGATCAGCAGGATGTCGTAGCCCTTTTCTGCGAAGCGGACCGCTTCCCGGTGGACCTTGGTGACCAGCGGACAGGTCGCATCGATCACGGTGAGGTGCCGGCGGGCGGCCTCGGCATGCACGGCCGGGGCGACGCCGTGCGCGGAGAAGACGACCACAGCGCCCTCGGGCACCTGAGCCGTCTCCTCGACGAAGACCGCGCCCTGCTGCTCCAGCATCCTCACCACGTAGGTGTTGTGGACGATCTGCTTGCGTACATACACCGGCGCCCCGTACCGCTCAAGGGCCGTCTCGACGGTGGCAATGGCGCGCTCCACCCCGGCGCAGTAGCTGCGCGGGGCGGCGAGCAGGACCGTGCGTGGCGTGGGCGAGCAGGTCATGTGGCCCCCCTGCCCGGGGTGTCGGTGGGCTCGGTGAGACGGAGGGCCTGGTCGAGGAGCGTCTCAACGATCTTGGATTCGGGGACCGTGCAGATGACCTGGCCGTGGTGGAAGATCTGGCCTTTGCCATTGCCGCAGGACACTCCCAGGTCGGCTTCGCGGGATTCGCCGGGGCCGTTGACGACGCAGCCCATGACGGCGATGCGCAGGGGGTGGGGGAAGCCGTCGAAGGCGGCCTCGACTTTGGTGGCGAGGGTGTGGAGGTCGACTTGGAGGCGGCCGCAGCCGGGGCAGGAGACGATCTCCAGCTTGCACGGGCGCAGGCCCAGGGACTGGAGGATGTGGTGGCCGGCCTTGACCTGTTCGACCGGGGTGTCGGAGATCGAGACGCGGATGGTGTCCCCGATGCCGTTGGCCAGGAGGATGCCGAAGGCGACGGCGGATTTCATTGCCCCCTGGAACGCCGGGCCGGCTTCGGTGACCCCGAGGTGGAGGGGGTAGTCGCAGGCGTCGGCGAGCAGCCGGTTTGCAGCGACCATGATCATGGGGTTGTGGTGCTTGACCGCGATCTTCAGATCGGTGAAACCGTGCTCCTCGAACAGGGAGGCTTCCCACAGCGCGGATTCCACCAGCGCCTCGGGGGTAGCCGATCCGTGTTTGGCCAGCAGGCGGGGGTCGAGAGAGCCGGCGTTGACTCCGATCCGGATCGACACCCGCGCGGCGGAGGCGGCCTGGGCGATCTCGCCCACGCGGTCGTCGAACTTCTTGATGTTGCCGGGGTTGACTCGGACGGCGGCGCAGCCGGCGTCGATCGCGGCGAAGACGTAGCGGGGCTGGAAGTGAATGTCCGCGATCACCGGGATGGGCGACTTCTTCGCGATCGTGGGAAGGGCCGCCGCGTCGTCGGCCGTGGGGACGGCGACACGTACGATGTCACATCCTGCGGCGGTAACGGCGGCGATCTGCCGCAGTGTGGCATCCACGTCGGCGGTCGTGGTGGTGGTCATGGTCTGCACGCTGATGGGTGCACCGCCCCCCACGGGGACCGTCCCCACGCGGATCTGGCGGGTCGGGCGGCGACGCACTGGAACCTCCCTCGGCCCCGCCGGAGCCCCCAGTGGCTCCGCCGCGGTCTTGGCCGGTGAGGGGGCAGCCAGGGCAGTCTGGAGGGGTACGGCAGGCGCAGCGGTCGGGGCGGGTGTGGGGTTGCCGGGGTTGGCGGTAGTCATGGTGTCCTCCCGGCGGTGTGTGGGGCGTCGCCAGCATGCAGGGTGTGGGTGGGAAGGTGGGGGACTTGGCTGCGGGCCAGCAGGACGGTGTTGGCGATGGCTTCCGCGCTCAGGCCGCAGCGGGTGAGCAGTCTGTTCCGGGGGGCGTGGGGGAGGAAAGCACACGGTAGGCCGAGGGGGAGGATGGGCGTGCTGAGGGCGTGTTCCTGGCAGGTCTGGGCGAGGGCGGTGCCGAAGCCACCTTGGCGCAGGCCGTCTTCGAGGGTGATCACGAGGCGGTGGCGGGAAGCGAAGGCGGGGAGGGCGGGGTTGACGGGCAGGAGCCAGCGGGGGTCGGCGACGGTGACGCCGGTGCCGAGTTCCTCCAGTTCCGCGGCGGCCTCCAGGGCAATCGGAGCGAGGGGGCCGGTGGGCAGGATCAGGACGTCCAGGCTCCGGGCCCGGCTGCGGTGCAGGATGTCGATCCCGTCCATGCGGGCCAGGGCCGCGATATCTGGCCCCGCAGTGGCTTTGGGCAGGCGCAGCACGGTCGGGCCGCCGGTGTGGCCTGTGGCTTCGCGCAGCAGTTCGCCCAGCCTGGCCGGATCGCGCGGGGCGGCTAGACGCAGCCCCGGCACGGCCGAGAGGAGGGCCAGGTCCCACATGCCGTGATGAGAGGGTCCGTCAGGGCCGGTGATCCCGGCCCGGTCCAGGACGAACGTCACCGGCAGCTTGTGGAGGGCCACGTCCATCAGGACCTGGTCCAGGGCTCGGCTGCGGAAGGTCGCGTAGAGGGCGACGACGGGGTGCAGCCCTCCCAGGGCCAGGCTGGCCGCTGAGGTGACGGCGTGCTGCTCGGCGATGCCGACGTCAAAGACCCGGTCGGGAAACGCCTGGGCCATCGCCGCAAGACCTGTGGGGCGCAGCATGGACGCGGTGAGAGCGACGATGTCGCCCCGCTCCGTGGCCAGTTGGTGCAGCTCTCGGCCGAACACCGTAGTCCAGGACGGTTTCGGTGCGCGGGCTGTCTTGCCGGTGGCCGGATCGACGGTACCCACCGCGTGCAGGCAGTCCGCCGCATCAGCCTCGGCCGGACCGTAGCCCTTGCCCTTGACGGTCATCACATGCACCACCACCGGACGGCCCAGCGTCCGGGCCCGGCGCAGCGCCTGCTCCAGTTCTGCCGTGTTGTGACCGTCGAGGGGCCCGAGATAGGCAAAGCCCAGTTCGGTGAACACGTTCTGGCACGCTTGGGCGCCCCCGCCGGTCTTGAGGACGGTCAGATGCGCGGCCATAGCGCCGGTGGTGGGGGCATAAGAGCGGCCGTTGTCGTTGAGGACGTCGATGACGGGCCGGCCGGGGGCGGCGCCGAGATTGTTGAGTGCCTCCCAGCACATGCCCCCGGTCATCGCCCCGTCCCCGACGACGGCAACCACAGCGCGGTCAGTCTCGCCCGTAAGGCGGCGGGCTGTGGCCAGGCCGTCGGCGTAGGACAGGGCCGTGGAGGCATGGGAGTTCTCGATCACATCATGTGCGGACTCTGCCCGTGAGGGGTAGCCGGACAGCCCGCCCTCTTGGCGCAGGCCGGTGAAGGCCTGGGCGCGGCCGGTGAGCAGTTTGTGCACATACGCCTGGTGGCCGGTGTCGAACAGGAGGGTGTCGCGGGGCAAGGCAAAGACCCGGTGCAGGGCCAGGGTCAGCTCCACCATCCCCAGGTTCGGGCCCAGATGCCCGCCTGTCGCGCACACCGCCTCGATGAGGAACGCGCGGATCTCACCGGCCAGAGCCGGAAGATCCTGCCCGGGAAGGGCCCGCAGCGCCTCCGGACTGATGGTGCGGGCCAGCAGAGGGAACCGCTCCTTGACGCCCATCTTGCCGGCGGGAGCCGCGGCGCCGGAAGCAGAACGCGGGACGGGGCTGGTTGAGGTGGTCATGAGGTCCTCGCAGCGGCGGGCGGAGTGAAGGTGAGGGTCTCGGTGGTGGTGTGCTCGGCGACGGCGACCGGCGCCAGGCCCCTCAAGACGGCGATCACCTCATCGACGAGGGCGGGCGGGGCCGACGCCCCGGCCAGCAGACCGACCGTGATCTCGGCGGTCTCGTCCACCGCCAGGGTCGTCTGCGTCAGATACACCACCCTGCAGGGATCCGGCACCTGAAGGGCGGCCACATCCGCGATCGGCGTGAGGAGCGGGGTGGTGACGCCCGCGAAGACGCATACCTGGCCGAGGACGGGTCCCATGCCGCCGGTGCACAGGCCGTCCTCGGCGGTGACGGCCAGGCGGTGGCGAGCGGCCAGGGCGGGTGAGTTGGTGGGCAGGACCCAGCGCAGGCCCACCACCGTCTCCGCCGGTCCACCGCCGAGCACGACCACAGTCCTGCCGTGATACGCCCTGCCCGGCAGCGAGGGCTGGCCGGGCGGCTTCTCTGCGCATGGGGTGGGAGGCATGAGTGGTCTCCGATCAGCCGACCGGCTCTGACTGCACTACGGGTTTAGGCGCAGCCGGAGGGAAAACGGAACAGGCAACGTGACGGCCCACGGCGGGCCGTCGGCAGGAAGCTGCAGGCCAGAGTGTCTGCGTTTCCACGGAACTCCCCAGAGCCGCCTTCGGCCAGCCCTCTCGGGAGGAGCGCGTGAAGCGCGCGGTTGCGTGAAATGCGGCATGGGCAGGAAAAGACGCTGCCTGCAAGATGTGCGCCCGTACATGGCGCGGTGCGCCGCTTCCGCGCACCGTCCGCCCCCGCCCACACCATGGCCAGGGGGCTACAGGCGCCGTACGTTCCCCAGTGATGCGAACCCGCATGCGAGAACAGACGGCACACGGACCGTGGCACATGTCAGCAGTGTCACACCACCGCAGGCCGCCGCGTTCGCCTCCAAGAATCCCACGGCACAGGGAAGGAAGACCATGGCACGCTACCGCAGGGGACTGGGCGGACTGCTGTCGGACCTGACCGATGACGTCAGCAGCATGGTCGACGACGTCTTCGGAGCCCGCCGCCGGTGGCCCGGCGGCGACTGGGGAGGATGGGGAGGCTGCAACGGCGGCTGGGACAGCGACTGCCCGCCATGGGGCAACAACTGCCCTCCGTGGTGGGGCAACGGATGCCCGCCATGGGGCAACAACTGCCCTCCGTGGTGGGGCAACGGATGCCCGCCTCCGTGGTGGCCGGGTAATGGTTCGCCCTGGTGTGAGCCCGCCACGGCATCCGCTTCGGGGCCTTCCTCTCAGCGTGAGCAGATCGCAGTGCTGCAGGAGGAGCTGAAGGTCCTGGCCCGGGCGGTGAGTGCCCTCGCCCGCGGTGAGGACGATGACCGCCCGGCACCACGTGTCGGACGCTGAAACCAACTCCGGGGATGAGCCGACGGCTGCGTGTGCTGTGCTGCTTCGAGGACGGCACTATCCGTGACCCCGCAACGCATCTGCCCGTCCCCCCCGGCGCGCTGGCCGGGGACCTGTGTGGGGGGCGCCGGTTCACCGCGTACGAGCGCGCCACGGGCGCCGACTGCACCTACCGGGTCCTCGCCCAGGTCCTGGCCGCCTGGGCCGGCCTCGGCATGTGCCCGGCACAGCATGTGCTGACCGGCCGCAGCGGCTGGAGCAGGCAGTGAGAGGCCGGGGCCGGTACGTCGTCGGCCGGATGGGGCGCCTGGCGTTCCGTGAAGTCCGGCGTGAACTCGCCCTGCGCCGCGGCCGGACCACACACGCCATGGCCGGCTATGAACGGGCCCAGGCCGTCCGCCAAGTGCTGGAGGACCTGGGCCCGTTCTGGATCAAGATCGGGCAGATCCTCTCCACCCGCCCCGATATCGTCCCCCAAGCGGTCATCGACGAACTCGAACAGCTCCACGACCGCATCACGCCCGAACCCTTCGCCCCGTTCGAAACCGTCATCGAGGGCGACCTCGGGCCCGACTGGCGCGACCGCTTCGCGGACATCGACACCAGCCGGCCTCTGGGAGCCGCCTCCCTCGCCCAGACCTACCGCGCCACCATGGCGGACGAAACCCCGGCCGTGGTGAAGATCCAACGTCCCATGACCCGTGAAGTGGTCACCGCGGACATGGGGCTGCTGCGCAGGCTCGCGCGCACGGTCACCCGGCATGCGCCCCGGTTCAGCGCGGTCGTCGACATCGAAGCCATGCTGGGGGTCATCTTCGATGCGATGGAACCCGAACTGGACTTCACCCTCGAAGCCGCCAACATGGAACGCGCCCGCACCTGCGCCGCCGAGTTCGAGCACCTGTCCATCCCCGACGTCATCCTGGCCACCGAGCACGTCCTGATCCAGAGCCTCGCCCCCGGCCGCTCCATCCGCGACATCAAACCGGACGAATGCACCGACGAGGAACGCACCGCCATCGGCGAAGACCTCCTCGCGTTCATGTACAAGGGGTTCTTCACCGACCGGTTCTTCCACGCCGACCCCCACCCCGGGAACATCTTCGTCGAACCCGGCCAAGGCGCCACCATCATCGACTGGGGCATGACCGGCCGCCTCGACCGCTCCCTCAGCTCCACCCTCCTGCTGCTGTTCTTCCAGCTGGCCAACAACGACGGCACAGCCGTAGCCCGCACCTGGACCTCCCTCGGCCACCCCACCCCATGGGCCCAGCCGACAGCATTCGCCGACGACATGGCCAACTTCGTACCGAAGATCGCCACCGCATCCCTGGACGAACTAAACTTCGGCGTCTCCCTGACAGCCATCCTGCAGCACTCCACGAAACGCGGCATCCGCGTGAACCCGGCCATCGCCATCCTCGGCAAGGCATTCGCGAACATCGAGGGCTCCCTCAGGTGCCTGTGCCCGGAACTCGTCATCACCCAGATCCTCCAGGACGAAATTCAGGAGATCATCTTCACCCTCGCACACGAGCTGATGTCCGAGAAACAGGCCGCCTGCACCGCCCTGGAAATCATGCACGCAGCACCCACAGGCATACGCAAACTGCAGGGACTCCTGGACAGCCTCACCAGCAACGAGTTCACCCTGCGGATCACCGAGAACAAAGACCCCCAAACCCTCCTCGCCGAACAGGCAGCGGCCCGCTCCCGCAACCGGCGCCGCGCACTCCTGGCAGCCGCCGCATACACCCTGTGGAAACTCACCGACAATCATCGCCGTCGCCGCTGCTGACCGGCCTGATGCACAACACCCCCTGCGCCTGCGGGGCGACCCCCTGCCCTAGATGTGTTGTCCCGGCACGTTGGTGATGGCGTAGGCGCTTCCCTGAGTCTCCGGACACACGGCAGGATCACCCCCATGAGAATTCTGGTCATCGGCGGTACGTGGTTTCTGGGAACGTGCGTCGCGGAGAGGGCACTGGCACGAGGGTGGTCCGTGACGACCTTCAATCGCGGGCTGTCCGGGCGCGAGGTCGAAGGTGTCAACGCGATCCACGGAGACCGTACGGTGCTGGGGGATCTGGAACGCCTTGCACAACATGGGCCTTGGGACGCCGTGGTCGATACGTCGAGTTCGGACTTCGCGCCCCGGGAAGTGCTGCTGGCCACAACTGCCCTCCGCAAAGCGGCCCGACGCTGGGTGCACATCTCCACCGTGTCGGTCTACCAAGGGTGGCCGCACGAACCTTTGACGGATCAGTCTCCGCTGTTGGACTGTCCCGCTGACGCTGATGGGACGGTCGGCTACACCGGACCGGACGGCAGTCCGACCCTGTACGGCTTTCAGAAAGCAGGTGGTGAACGCGCCGTCTGCGAGGTCTTCGGCGACGGAGCTGTCTTCCTGCGGCCCGGGGTGATCCTGGGGCCTGGCGAGTACGTGGGCCGATTGCCCTGGTGGCTGAGTCGGGCCAAGCGTGGGGGCAGCATCCTTGCCCCGGCACCGAGCGAGCAGCGCATCCAGCCGGTCGACGTCCGCGATGTCGCCGAGTTCGCCCTGGACCAGGCATCCAGTGAGACGAGCGGTGGCTACAACGTCGCCCACCCGCAAGGTATGACCTTTGCGGACCTTCTCGCGGAGTGCCTGACCGTTACGGGCGGCGCCGGGAAGCCCGTATGGGTGGAACCGACTGTCCTGGCCGAGCGCGGCGTCAAGCAGTGGACGGAGCTGCCGCTGTGGCGTACGCACGCGGGTGTGTGGTCGGTCGACTCCAGTCGAGCCGTTGCCGCTGGGCTGCGTTGCCGGCCGCTCGCGAAAACCATCAGGGACACGTGGGCTTGGCTGGTAGCTGACGGACGTCCCGTGGACCACCCGCGGTGGGCAGAACACGGGATCGCCGCCGAGAAGGAGGCGAAGATCCTGGCCTCCTTCTCGTAGGTCACGCTTCCAGTTGGAGCAACGCGGAGCCGGCGAGCTGACGTGTGGTTGCGGTCCGGGTGAAGTTCTCTACGCGATCACGCAGTTCCCCTGGGAGCGCTGCTCCCCTGAAGGACGGTCGCGTGAGGAAGCGCTGAATCTGGCCGGTCCGCACCAGAACACCAGTCGCTCGCTGGTCGGCGGGGATGCCCCAAAGGGACCCTAGCGCCTCGGCTGCGCCATCCACGTCGTTGTCGAGCAGACGTGCCATGGCGAGGTCGGCGGCAGCGCTGCCAAGCACGTGCGCGGAGCGTGCGTCCGACGGTCGCTGTTCGATCAGGTCGAGAGCCCTGCGGGCCGACTGCTCAGCCTGAGCCGAGTCATGAACCAACAGCGCTGTCGAGCTGTTGGACATGGCGAGACGTTCCGGTGCGAATCCGAATTCGCCCCCCACGTCGTCGTGTAGACCGTCGCGGGCGCCGTTCTCGATTTCCTCCGATAGCCGGAGTGCATGCTGGGCGGACTCGACATCGCCGAGGAACCCGTGCGCGCGGGCCTCGACGGCGAGGAGCCGCCTGCGCGCCACGTCGCCGAGGCCACCGTACGTCTGTGCTCGACGTGCCTTCATCACCGCATCGCGCGGCATCCCCGTGAAGTAGGCGACGTAGGCCAGGATGCCGTCGCAGTACGCCCGCAGGACGTCGACCCGGGCAGTCTCTCCGTAGAGGTCGGCCGCGCGAGCCAGCCGGCGTGCGCTATCGAAGGCGCCGAGGTTGAAGGCCGAGGTGGCGAGCAAGGCCATGGTCTGCCCGCTGAGTTCGAGCAATCGCTGTTGCTGGGCCGGGACCTGCGTTCGGTCACGCTGGTCCTGGAGCTTGGTTTGGAGGGTCTGGCCGCGGCGGAAGACGTCCATCGGTGCGACGAAGGCGTACTCCCGCGCGAGGGTCATCACGTCATCGGCGAGTTGGTCGAGGCTGGTGTCGGAGACAGAAGCAGCGGCTGTTGCGCTGGCGTCGTCGTGTGCGTCGCGTGCGGTCATATCGATTACTCGCTCCAGGTTGAACACGGGTGCGTCGGGATCGGACCGTAGCGGCGGGGCAAGCAGATCCGTGATCGATCGGCCGAACATCGCCTCCAGGACACGGCAGGTATCCGACGACAGCGACTGAGGGTTGACGCCTCCAGCTCTCCACCGCTTCGCAGTCCGCTCGCTACAGGTCGGGTTGTCAGCGCCCTTGCCGATGACTTCGTCAGCCGTCTTCTCAAAACGCCTAACGAACTCCGGAATCTCCACCCTTTGCTCAAAACACAGTTGCTTCAGCAGCGTCTGCGGAGGTGCTTCACTCACGTCGCCCCCAAGGAGTTGAGGTGGGACCAGCAACGGGTCGTCTGCGGATCGAACCCTTCTCACGAAGGGAATACCGCGGTTCTGCTCCAGTTCAACACATCTATGCCATGCGGCCCTTGATTGGCCTTCGGGTGGCCCGTGGCACGCGCAAGGGCCACGTAGATAGCACTCCGCTGACATGGCGGTGGCACCCCAGGTAGGTCCACGCTGATCAACACCCTCGCTGAGAGTGCATGTTCAGGCACGATCCGACTGGGAGTCCACGTGAATCCGCCACTTCAGCAGCACACGACCGAGCAGAGCGCAACGGCCTCACCCTCGGAGGCGAAGCCGACGGAGCCGGCGTCGATCACCAACTGCCACCAGCTCCGCACGTACCACGGTGACCCCTTCGATTGGGGCCCCGAGCTTTACGACCTGTACCTGGGGCTGGGGGACGGGTGATGGTCGGATCCCTTCGGAAGGTCGTCCGCAACACGGCCAGAGCGGGCGGAATGAACCTCGCAACGAACCGGAGCCGGCAGCTCTTCGCCACGAGCGAGAAGCAGAGGCTCCAGGACCTGCGCGCTTCCCACAACCAGTGCATCAACGAGCTCTTCCCCACGCCCCGCGGCGTGGTCGCCTATGCGGTAACCGCGGATGGCAACGACGGTTCCAAGGAGTTCTCGCAGCTCCGTCAACAGGCGCAGGCGCACGGCCACTTCGACAGCCATGACGCACAAGACATCCGGGGATGCCCGCCGAACGAGCGCTCCGGCTGGGAGACGGTGCGGGCGACGGTCTATGAAGGCTTTTCCAACGGGGTCATCGTCTTGGAACAAGAGACCATCAGCTCGGATTTGGAATCCTACGAGCAAGAGCTGCGTTGGTTCGGCGAGCGCAATGCTCTCCTTCTTCTCGTCCGCGCGGAGACGAAGAGTAAGAGATCGCCGAGGTCACCGCTGCGCTGGCTCGACAGTCGGGGGATCGGCTGGCGACAGATCGCCGCTCAGGTCCTGCTGATCACGGCGGTCACCGCCCTCATGGTGACGCTGCTCGTGAACGACCCCTCCCTTTGAATGGCCCCCAACGATGAGTCAGAGCACTATTGCCCGATCCGGATGGTCAAGCGGCCATCTCCTGCCGCATCCTGTCGAGCGCCTGCTGAGCGGTGTCCCGGAGTTGGGGCAGGTTGTCTCCGGCGGTGCCCACTACGCGTTGGAGCTGGTGCGGAAGGCGTTGCCTGACGGCTTCTTGGATTGCGGCGTTCAGCGATTCGGCGGCCCCGCCATGGTCCTGGGCGTGCAGTCGTACGTGGGCGACGGTCACCTGCTCGATGACGCGCCACTGTGGTGCGACCGCTGTGGTCGGTGCTGGAGTGTTCTCCGCGCGTTGTACAGCGAGGTGGACTCGTCCCGTGGCGATCAAGCCGCGCAGCCGGATCTCGTGCAGCGCGAACGGGTTGAACGGACTGCTGTGCTCCACCCGTTCGAGCAGGTGCTCCGTCTCGCTGATGGCCCTGTCGAACAGGAGACCATTGCCGAGCGAGCCGGCGGCGCGCGCGAGGAGCGGCAGGGCCGCAGCGCGTGCATCGTGATCCGGGGCCAGTGCGACGGCGCGGGACAGGCGGTCGACTGCAGCTCCGTGAAGACGTGCTTTGCGCAGTTCGTTGCCGTGCATGCGCAGGACGTAGGAGGTGAAGCCGGGTTCCGCGAATACCTCGGCGATCTCCAAGCTCTTGGCGGTCCAGCGTGCTGCGGTGCTCAGCCGCTCTTCCGGGAGGACGTTGCCAAGGGCGACTCCGAGGCTGACGCGGGCGCGGGCGAGCAGGCCCAGTACTTCGCGCTCGGCGTTGCCGTCCTCTGCGCGGGCTTCCAGGCGGGCAACCAGTGGCCACAGTTCTTCTACCGCTTCGCAGGCGTGGCCGGACTGGCGAGCGATCTCAGCGAGGCGAACCGTGGAATAGCCGAACTGCACCATCGCGTGGTGGTCTGCGTCCGCGGCGTCAGTGATGCCGAGAATGTGCGGTGGCAGGTGAAGCGTTTCGCACAGGCGGCGCCGGGATCCGATGTCCTCAACAGTGCGTTTGCGCAGTTCCAGGGCGGAGATGTAGGTCTTGTCGTAGCCGAGCAGGGCGCCGAGTTGGGTCTGGTTCAGGCCGTGGACCGTTCGGTAGAAGCGCAGGATCGCGCCAAGGTCACGGGTTGCAAGGATCGTCTGTGCCTGAGGGGTCGCCCAGCGCCAGGCGACGTGACTGTTCGCCGGGTGGGACGTGAGGTGGCCGATGCCCATGGTCGGCTACTTGCTCTTGTACCAGGCCACGATCGAGCGCTTGTAGCCGTCGGGCATGACGAGGCCCGGCACCTCTCGTGCGGTGAAGAGTCCGATCTTCTTGTGCTCCTGGCTGAGCACCGGCTCCTGCTCGGGGTTCAGCACCGTGCAACCGTAGGTGACGATCAAGACCCGCCGGTCGGGGATCGGCTCGTAGATCCAGACGCCCCCGTCGATGAGGGGGCCGACTTTCACATTCCAGCCGGTTTCCTCCAGCAACTCGCGCTCGACGGCACTCTCCGCGCTCTCGTCAGCCGGCTGGCCGGATTGCGCGACGATCTCCAGCCGTCCACCCGGCAGCTCCCACTCCCCGCGCTCGTTCTCCAGCAACAGGACGCGGTCCTGGGCATCGCAGGCGATGCCCTTGATGGAGACGGGCCACAGCGGGGGTGTGTACGACATGGCGGTCCTCTTGCAGCGATCGACGACCGGGGCCCTCGGAACGTAGCACGCAGCGACCGACCATCAGCCGTGGTAGGCGAAATGCCCGAGTCGACAATCCGTCGCTTTACGCGGCCACCGGCGACTTTCGACAGTGAGATCACAGACCGTTCGCACCAAGGGAGTTCGGTTCTGCGCCGTGCCACTGCTCGTGATCTCTTCAGCGCTTCCTACGTCAACCTGCATGGCCGCGGTGCTCCGCGTGCCGTCGAGAAGCAGCTCAGTGAAGTCGGTCTTGTCACCTTCGACGGTATCCACTCTCGCGCGGCGGTACTGGATCTGGCCTCTCGGTACCTGCACGTCAGCGCGCATCGCGACAGCGCCCCGGACGGGCTGACCGTCATCCACGACACCGGCCGCCACGCGCAGCGAGCTGGTTTCGATGGGCTCGGTCGCGGTGAACTGGCACCGCACACCGACCGCTCCAGTCTGCCTGTTCCCCCGCACTTGATGCTTTTCGTGTGTGCCCGGCCTGCTGAAAGCGGTGGCATCTGCCTGCTGACCGATGGCCGGGAACTGTACTCAGACTTGCAAGCGAACCAGCCCGATGCCCTGGCCGCGTTCGCCGATCAGCGTGCCGCCTTCTTCGGGCGCAGTGACGGCGTCTTCGCACCGGTTTTCGATCTCCTCCCGGGCGGGCGGTGTTCGATACGACTGCGGCAAGACGGCCTGGTGCGCTGGCACCCGTTCACCCGCGCCTACGTGCCCGAGCTCCGTGCCGCTCCCACCAGGCACCAGCAACCGCTGGAGCTTCGTGCCGGCGAGGGCTACCTGCTGGACAACCACCGATGGCTCCATGCACGTACCGCCTTCCTTGGAGTACGTCGCTGCTCCCGGGCCCTGGGCAACCCCCGCTTCCGCCTCCCGCGCGGATTCACTCCCCACGATGCACACGCAGTCCCCCTGGAGACGCGCTGATGACAACACACAACCAGGAGCACCACGGCACCAGCACGACCATGCTGCCGTTCACCACCAGGCCGATAGACGCGTCAGCCCGTGGCCAGCGCAAGGCGTACGTAGGACTGAGAGGAATGCAGTGACCATGGCCACCCCCATCGCGTCGCCCCTACACCCACTCACCCGCTCGATCCCGGGCTACACGCAGACCCTGCCCCTGATCGCACAGGCGGTGGGCCAGGCTCGGGGTTCCGTACGCACCACGCTCGCGTGCTGGTGTCTGGACTCGCTGATCGATGTCGCGGAGCTGGTCGTCTCGGAACTGGTCACCAACGCCCTGCGCCACGCCACGCCGATCCGGCTGCCGGGGGACGAGCCAGTCTGCTGCCGCTTGACCGTGGAACGGTCGGAGCACAGCGCGGTGCGGATCACAGTGGCAGATCCGTCGCCCTGCGGCCTGGTGCAGCGCCGCCCCGATGCGGAGTCCGAGTCGGGGCGGGGCCTGATGGTGCTGTCCGAGATCTCCGCTGAGTGGGGCGTCAACAGGACGTCCGCCGGCAAAAGCGTCTGGGCACTCCTGCGAGTAGGCCGACAAGGAGTCGAACAATGACCACGACCGTGACAAAGAACCTTCTCTCTCCTAGAGAGAGCCAGGTCGCCCACGCCCTCAGCAACAAGGAGACCGCAGTCGCCGTCGACTACGCCACCAAGGCCATCAGCCGACCCAAGCTGTTGGCTCCCGACGCCCTCTGTCTCCTCCGCGGGGAGCGGGAGTTGGTGCCGCTCCCCGCCCGCGGGCTGGGCCCCGAGAAGATGGCCGGCAAGTTGCAGCGGCCCCTCAACATCGTCCGCCGTGACGGTCGGCGCCTCTTCGTGAGCCTGGGGGCCAGAAACCGCCCCCACGCCATGAAGCGCGCGTGTCAGTTCGAGATCCTCAGGGAGGAGCAGGTGGTCGCATGGCTGCGCTGACTCCCCCCACCTCCACCAGGGTCGAGTTCCTCTCGCTCGTCGAGGCGGTGCTTGCCTGGGAACCGCAGGGACCTGGCGTCCCGGACCGGGACACAGTCCGGGATGCGGTTGACCAGTTCACTGCGCACGGACGCGACCTCGCGGCCCAGTTGCGGGCCCTGCTCGGTAGCTGCCCCACCAGTTCGCCCCAGGTCGCCTGCGCACGGGCCACGCTCCGCGAAGCCGACTGGCGACTGCCGCTTCCACCACCTCTCGCCCTCCCGCAGGCAGTGCTGCGGGCGCAGAACCTTGGCCGCCTCATCGAGGCCCTGCACCGTGCCGCCGACCTGATCCAGGCAGAGCAAACCGGTGCTACGGGCCGACAGGCTCATCCCCGCGCGTGCCTGCCGGAGGACTTCACGTGAGTGCCCGCATCGCGTCCCCCGCCCTGAAGTCCCCCTCGGTCCGCTGCCCGTTCGACGCCACTGATCTCGCGAACCGACTCGCAGGCTCCCCCGCCGTCTGGCGGTTGGTCCGCAACCGCCCGGACCTTCACCTGTGGCACGTCGGCGGTCCCACAGCGTCTGTGGTGGTGAAGGTCGCCGGCGGCGAGTGCGGGGCCTTGGCCCTGGCGCGGGAATCCGCGAATCTCCGTGCCATGCCTGCCGGGAACACTCGCCCCCTCGGAGCCGGCTCCGACCTTCGCCCGGCAGCTCCGATCGCCTGGCAGATAACCCCCTGGGCTCTCGGCCCGACAACCTGGGAGGCGTTCCGCCTTTTACGCGAAGGCGACCAGCAAGGACGCGGGCAGGCACGGACGGCCGCCATCGAGACCTGCCAGGCCGTCGGCCGCCTCCACACGGCCGGCTGGATGCACGGCACTCTCGACCCCCACCACGTCGTTCACACCACTGATCCAGGGCGCGTCCGGCTGCTGTCCTGTACCTGGGCGACCCGCGCCGGGAAACGCACCAGCGCCGGTTACGACGGTGGCCTGGTGCACCTGCTCTCGCCGGAACTGGCCTGCGCGATCGAGCGGTCCAGAGGCAACGGAGTGCTCTTCAACCGCGGCCACGAGGTCTACACCCTGGCCGCCGGTCTGTGGTGGGCCGCCACCAGCACCTGGCCACTGGTCTACCAAGACGTCGGATTCGATCCGAGTGCGAAGAGCCGCTCCCACGCCCGGCGCATCATCGCCGGTGGGAAAGTCCCTCGCGCCGATCCCACCGCGCACAGCTGGCCAGAGTTCCTGGCACCGCTGGCCGCCGCGATGACCCTCGCGCCCAGCCGCCGGCCCACAGCCCATCAACTCGCCGACTGGCTCAACTCAATTCCCCTCTGACCAGCCAGCCGACCTCAGCCTTCTCGACCTTCTCGACATGTTTCATTACGGAGCCCCATGACCACCTCAACCACACCGTCCCTTCATTGCCCTGACACCGCCAGCGACTACGCGAACCAATGCGCCGGCTCCCCCGCGACCTGGGCCCTGATCCGCGACCGCCACGATCACCAGCTCTGGCAGGTCCACGGCCCACACATGACCGTCGCCGTGAAGGTAGCCAGCGGCGAAAGCGCCGCCCGCGCCCTGGTGCGCGAAGCCGCCGCCCTCCGGACCATGCCGCCGGGAGGCATCCGCGTCCTGCACACCGCTGACGACGTCTACTGCCCCGAGCCCCGGGCCTGGCTCATCACCCCCTGGGCTGACGGCCCCACCACGTGGGACGCGTGCAAGAAGCTGCGCGACAACTCGGATAGCGGTCGAGACGAAGCCCGGCGCGCCGCAGTCGAGTTGTGCATGGCTGTGGGGCGTCTCCACACTGCCGGCTGGGTCCACTGCGACCTTCGCCCCCACCACGCGGTCCACACCACCGCAGGCGTCCGGCTGCTGTCTTGCACCGGCGCCTCGCGGATCGGCAACGCCGTCTCCGCCGCCTACCTCGGCGGCCTGGTGCACCTGCTCTCCCCGCGACTCACCGCCGCGCTGGAGTCCACGGCGGCCGGCTTGGTGCTCGACCCCGACGACGAGATCTACACACTGGCCGCCGGACTGTGGTGGGCCGCTACGACCACCTGGCCCCTCGCCTACGCCGACGCCGGCTTCGACTCCAGCACCATGACCGCGGTCGCCCTGCGCCGGGCCATCGCCACAGCCGAGATTCCTCTCGCGCAAGCCGCTGAACATCCCTGGTCGGAGTTCCTCGCACCGCTCAGCGCCGCGATGGCGCAGCCGCCCGGCAGTCGGCCCAGTGCGTTTCAGCTCGCGGATCAGCTCAAAGCCGTCCCGCTCACCTGACGGAGGATGGAAGTAGTCGGTCACCACCGTGACGCTTGATCTTCTCCCTCCAACCCGTCGCTGCGATTTGGCCGGACCGCGGGCTCCGCCTCGCTTTCAGCCCTTGGGCGGCCTGCCTCGTGGCGGTCGTCCTGCCTCACACGGGACCACACCGTGATGGAAGGAATCTTTATGAAAACCTCGCATGCTGTCCTTGTTCTCGCTGCCGTCGGGGCCGTTCAGGTCGCCCAGCGGGAACGGCACCAGAACCAGTGCAACCGGGTGGCTGTGACTCAGCTCCACCACAGCCGCATCGCCCAGCTGGTCGCCAACCCGGACCTCGCCCAGGACTGGGCGCCCAAGGGGATGGACGGTGGGGAGTTCGCGCAGTTGTTGAGCGAGAACCAACAGATGGTCGTGCTCTCGCTCTGGCACCGACTTCGCCTGCTCCGCGGCAGCCGACTGCGCTTCGTGGCGGACACGCTCATGGAGCGGGAGGGCGCTCGGCGCTACTGGGAGCACTTCGGCGCGTCCCGCGCACGAGAGGCGGAAGGCAACCGGTGCGCCCAGCGCTTCACCGAAGCGATGCAGAGCGCTTACCTCGCCCACTGTGCGGCGAAGCCCGCTGGCGTCTGATCCCCACCGAGGTACTCCAGCAATTCGCAGGCTGCGTGCGGCCTTCACCGCACTGCGGAACTACCACTCGAAAGGACACCGTGGGCAAGGGCAAGGACACCATCAAGGCGGCGAAGACCGCTGGTGACAGGCGCAACAACGGTCGAGGCAATGCCCAACGGCAAGAAGTGATCGGCCTTCGGCACGACGAGCGGACCCACGTCTGTCAGGACTATTGCGACAAGCCGTGCCCGCTGAACCCGAACAGCTAGCGGTCTAGCTCCACTGGACCTGCCCTACCCCGCACTCCCGCCGGGGTTCGGGTGCACTGCCCGCCGCTGGTCCTGGCACAAGGCTCGGCGCCGGAAGGTGGGGAGCGGTTCGGCCTCTCCCCACATCACCCACATGCGCCAACGTGAAGGAGATCTGCTTCTGCTCGATGGCCGCATCTCAGCCACTGTCGGTGAGCACCGCACAACGCGGTGTCCGAATCAATAGCGTCGTCCGCAGCCGGCTTCTGCACTGTTCCGGTGCCTGCCGGCTTTCCAGAAACGCACTACGAAGGATCGTCATGACCGTCGATACCGAGCAGGCCACGACACTGCGCAACACCGTAATGGACCAGCTACGAGCGGACGGCGTGCTCGTCACGCCGGAGGTCGAGGTAGCGATGCGCAAGGTCCCGCGTCACGCCTTCGCTCCTGAGGCACCCTTCGAAAAGGTCTACGAGCCCTACGCGGCAGTTGTCACGAAGACCGACGAGTACGGCGTGCAGATCAGCAGCGTCTCCGCTCCGCAGATCCAGGCCATGATGCTGGAACAAGCCAAACTGCAGCCTGGCATGCGGGTGTTGGAGGTCGGCTCTGGTGGCCTGAACGCCGCCTACATGGCCGAGTTGGTGGGTGATGGAGGCGAGGTCACGACGGTTGACATCGACCCCGAGGTCACCGAGCGGGGCCGGCGCCTGCTGGACGAGCAGGGGTACAAGAGCGTCCGCGTCGTCACCGCCGATGCCGCCGAGCCGATCCCCGGTCTGGGAGAGGTCGACGTCATCATGGTCACCGCTGGGGCCTGGGACGTCCCTGCGGCCTGGCTCGATCAGCTCGCTCCCGAAGGCCGGCTGGTTGTTCCCCTGCGGATGCGGGGACTGACCCGTTCCGTCGCCTTCGTCCGCCGCGGTGGGCACCTGGAGAGCGAGTCGGCGAAGATCTGCGGCTTCGTGCCGATGCAGGGCGCCACCGCCCACGAGGTGAAGCTGCTCCTGGTTGCTGGCAGCCCCGAGATCGGTCTGCGGTTCGACGACGGCATCCCGATCGAGCCCAGCCAGCTCGACAACGCGGTCACCACGCCGCGGGTCGAGCTGTGGACCGGCGTCACCATCGGGCGCGGGGAACTGCTGGACACACTTCAGATGCACCTGGCCATCGGGCTGCCGGGCTTCTGCACCATGGTGCTGGACAAGGAACTCGACTCCGGCATCGTCGCCCCGACCAACCCCGGCTTCTCCCTGGCTGCCGTGGAGAACGACAGCTTCGGCTACGTCGTCTACCGCCGCACCGCGGACGGCGAGAACTCCGAGTTCGGCGTCCACGCCCTGGGGGCCCACGCACAGCAACTCGCCGAAGACATGGCGCAGCAGCTGCGTGCCTGGGAAGCCAGCCGCCGCGGCGGCCCCAGCCCGGTCATCCGGGTCTATCCGGCCAACACCAGCGATGACCAGGTCCACGGTGACCGGGTCATCGACAAGGTGCACTGCCGGATCTCGCTCTCCTGGCCCACTCACTAACCGCAGGGCCAGGTCGTCATGCACCACTCCATCAACGAAGGGGAGGAATCATGATTCACACCGCGCTGCTCGATCCGACGGAGGTCGACGGTGAGGAGGACTTCGCGCCGCTGGACGTGAAGGTCATCGTCGCCGCCCACCCGCACGGCAAGCTGCTCTGCGCCACCAACGACGGGTGCGGAAACACCTGCGCCAACGGGGCTTCGGCCTGCACGTCGTTCACGGAGGACCCGGCCTGATCGGCTCCTCGCTGGTGTGCCGGGCTCATCAGCCCGGCACACCAGCACTTCCGGCCCTGCTTGCCCACCGTCGAAGGAGCCAGCGTGCCCGCTTTCCCTCCGGTGACCTACAAGTACGACGGCGGCGCCATGCTGCGCGCCACCACACGCCCCGGCGTCATCGGCCTCCCGCGCGGCCTGGGGGACTCAGCCGTCGCCCGTGCGTGGCTCTGCAGCGTCTGGCAGGACGCCGACGTGCGGGGTGCCGTGCAGGTGGCCACCCCGGTGTTGTGCCAGGCAGTCGAGAACATCGTGGGTGGGGTGCAGAAGCGACCACGGCAGATCCAACGGACCGTGCTGTCGGTTGCTTCCTACCTGCTGCGGTGGCAGCACCGCGCCACCCCGTTCGGCCTGTTCGCCGGCATAGCCCCCCTCACAGTAGGCCCGACTGCGCAGGTGCGGTGGCACGGGCCGCCGCGCGCCACGGCCCGCGCCGATGCCGCCTGGCTCGCCGAGGTGATCCGCCAACTGCACAGTCACATAGCCGTGGTGGAGCGGCTGTCGTTCGTGGCGAACGACACCGCAGTCGTACGCGGGGATCGGGTCGTGGCCGCGGGCCCGCCCGCGGACGGGCGCGCGGTGCTGATGGCGCCCGTGGAGGTGTCCGTTCCCGCGCGGCGCACCGTCCTAGCTGCCTTGACCGCTGCCGCCGTGCCTGTGTCCTATCGGGAGCTGCGGGACCAGATGCGCGCCCAGTTCCCCACTGCCTCCGCCGGGCAGGTCGATGGACTTCTCGGTGATCTCATCGCGCAGCACCTGCTGGTCTCCAGCCTGTGGGCCCCGATGACCACCGTTGATGCCCTGGCCCATGCCTGTGCCGAGCTGAAGCGGGTCGATGCGCACGCCCTCCCCGGCGTGGGCCCTCTGGTGCGCGAGTTGGACGGTATCCAGGCCGCCGTCAACATCGAAGCGCCCTCCAGCGGCGTGCTGGTCGACACGGCCGAGCGGATGCACGCCATCTGCGCCCCGGTCATCGCTCCGGCGCCCCTCCTCGTCGACACGACGGTGGACGGCCACGTGCAGATCCCCCACTCCGTCGTATCCGAAGTTCAGAGCGCGGTGGCCGCGCTGTACCAGGCCACCCCGCACCCCTACGGGCACACGGCATGGCGCGACTACCACAGGCGTTTCCGCGCTCGCTACGGTGTCGGCGCATCCGTGCCGGTCCTGAACCTGGTCGGCGATCACGGGCTGGGCCTACCGGCCACCTACGTCGGAGCGGAGCGTGAGAAGTCGATCCAGCCGTGGACGAACCGCGACGAGAAACTACTGACACGCCTTCAGCAGGGCCTCATGGACGGGCATGAGGAGCTGGTGCTCACGGACGCGGACATCGACGAGCTGGCCCACGCCACCGGCTCCGAGGAGCCGGAGTTCGCTCCCCGGCTGGAAGTGGCCTTCGAAGTCCACGCGACCAGCGCCCGGGAACTGGACCGCGGCAGGTTCGAGGTGTGGGTCACCAGCGTGCCACGGCTCACCAACAGCATGGCGGGCCGATTCGCCTACCTCTTGCCCCATGAGGACCGTGACGCCCTGGCGCGCACCTACCGCCCCACCTCGCAGGACACGGTGTCCGCGCAACTCAGCTTCGCCCCGCGCCGGCACCGCAACGCCAACATCTCCCGCACCGTGCAGTTACTGCCCGTCGTCCCGCTGGCCGAGCACCGCCCGGGCGACAACAAGGAGGTGATCGCCCTCGCGGACCTGGCTGTCACTGCCGATGCCCGCCACCTGCACCTGGTGCAGCGCTCCACCGGCCGGCGGGTCGAACTGCACATCCCCCACGTGCTGGAAGCCAGCATCCAAACGCCCCCGCTGGCGCGGTTCCTCGCCGAAGTGTCCACCACCCGCTTCGCCGTGTACTGCCCGTTCTCCTTCGGCGCGGCCAGCCGACTTCCCTACCTGCCACGGGTGCGATATCGCCGAACCATCCTGGCGCCGGCCCGATGGCTCCTGACCGCGACCGAACTTCCCGCCCGCACGGCCAAGATGCCGCAATGGGAGGAAGCGTTGGCCGACTGGCGTCGCCGCATGCGCGTGCCTGCTCGGGTTGCGCTCGTCGAGCTGGAGCAGCGTCTTCCTCTGGACCTGGCGCATCCCGTCCATCGCCACCTGCTGCGCTCCCGCCTCCACGAAGCCAAGCGTCTCGAACTGCGCGAGACCCCTGAACCGGACCGACACGGGTGGATCGGCCGCGCCCACGAAATTCTGCTCCCCCTACGGCGCGCCCAGCCGCAGCAGAGCCTCCCGCTGCCCTCACCGCAGCATCCGATCGACGTGTCCGACTCCCGGCTGCCCGGGGCCGGAGTGGATCTCCGCGTGCACCTTCACAGCCATCCGCAGCGGCACGACGAGATCCTCGATCGCCACCTGCCCGCTCTCCTGGCGCGCTTCGATCAACCGCCGCCGTGGTGGTTCCTACGACACCGTGAAGCCTCCCGCCCCGAAGCAGGCCGACACCTCGTCCTCGTCCTGCACCTGCCCGAGGGAACCTACGGCTCGGCGGCCAACGCCGTGCACGCCTGGGCAACTGCCCTGCACCGTGCCGGCTTGATCGCCGATCTCACCTTGTCCAGCTACACCCCGCAGACGGGCCGTTTCGGGCACGGCCCAGCCCTGGAAGCCGCCCACGACGTCTTCGCCGCCGACTCCACCGCCGCCCTGGCCCAGATCCGCTACGCAGCCCACGACGACGCGCTCGCGCCGGAAGCGCTCACGGCCGCCAGCCTGCTCAACCTCGCCACCCATCTCGCCCCCACCACCGACACCGGCCTGCACTGGCTCATCGACCATCTCCCGCAAGAACACGGCCCGTTGAACCGCACCCTGCGCGAACAGACCCTGACCGCCACCCAACCCGGCGCAACCGGCCCGTTCACGACGACGACACATGGCACGTCGATGAACGCAGTGTGGGAAGCCCGCGCCGCAGCCCTGGCTGCCTACCGCCGAGCCCTGGCCGGACAACGCCACCCGCTCACCGTGCTGCGCTCCCTGCTCCACGCCCACCACATCCGCGCCCTCGGCCCCGACCCGAGGGCCGAAGCCCTCACCCTCCGGCTGGCGCGCACCGCAGCCCTCAGCCACACCGCCCGGAGAACCACATGACCACCAAAGCCCAAGCCGCACACATAGCCAGCAGATACGCCACCGTTCTGTCCGCCCCACCCCCAGGTCAGAATCTCGAAGGACAGTCACTGGCCGACGGAGCAGCCGGCATCGCGCTGCTGCACATCGAACGCGCCCAGGCCCGGACCGGGCCCTGGAAACTGGCGCACCGCTGGATCAACCACGCCGCCGCCGGCGAACTCGACGCCACCGACACCGCGGGCCTGTTCCGCGGTGCCCCCGCCCTCGCCTTCGTCCTGCTCAACACCGTGCCCCACGGGCGCTTCCAAGACCTCTACTGCACCGCGTGGGAAAAACTCCACCACCACGTCACCACCCTGGCCCACCAACGCACCGAAAGAGCGCTCGCCCGGATACATCGCGGCCAGCTGACCACCTTCGCCGAGTACGACCTCTTCTGCGGCCTGACCGGCATCGGCGCCTACCTCCTCCGTGCAGACCCCACCAGCAGCGCACTGGAACAGGTCCTGCACTACCTCGTCGCCCTCACCCACCCCGTGGCCATCAACGGCCACCGGCTGCCCGGCTGGTGGGTCGCACACGACCCCAACCGCGGCACCAGCACGGAATTCGCCCAAGGCCACGGGAATCTCGGGGTGGCACACGGCATCAGCGGCCCCCTGCTGCTCCTCGCCCAAGCCCTGCGTCGCGGCGTCAGCGTCGACGGGCAGCACGAGGCCATTGACACCATCTGCTCCCACCTCGATGCCTGGCGACAGGACGGGGAACGCGGCCCCTGGTGGCCACTGCACCTCACCCTGGAAGAGTTCTCGTCCGGTCGGACACATCAACGTGGAGCCGGCCGCCCGAGCTGGTGCTACGGCACCCCCGGCATCGCCCGCGCCGGCCAACTCGCCGGCATCGCCCTGGGCGACCGCGGGCTCCAGCACATGTACGAGGCCGCGCTCTACCTGGCCATGACCGACCCGGAGCAACTCGCCCTCATCCGCGACACCTCGCTCTGCCACGGCTGGGCCGGCGTCTACCAGACCACGGCCCGCGCCGCCCATGACAGCCCCTACCCCCACCTGCGTCAGCTGCTGCCCCGCTTGGGCGAAACCCTCACCACCCTCATCCGCACAACGCCCAACCAGAATGTGGGACTGCTGACGGGCAACGGCGGCTGCGCACTCGCCCTGTCCTCGTTGACCGCGGGCGCACTGATCACTCAGACGGGATGGGATGCATGCCTGTTGATCGACTGACCGCCATCGACCGCGCCGTCCTCGACGTCTTGGCCGGTCACTCCCTGGACGAGATTGCCCAAAGGGCCCACATGCATCCGGCACACTTGGCGGATGCAGTCGAGCTATTCCAGCAGGCCGGACACGATGCTCTCGCGCACCAGACCAGCCAGCTCGGTTGGCAGCAGATCTTCGTCGAATTCCCGGACTGGTCCGCCGCCGAATCCACCGCAGCCACCTACCTGGAACCCGTGCTGAGCCAGGCCCCAAAGGCCGGCTCCCTCACCGGCTGGTGGTTCATCCGCAAGCACCCCTGCTGGCGCCTGCGCCTCCACCCGCGGCCCGGCTCCACCGCCGTAGCCGACGTCAGCGCGGCACTCGACCGGCTACGGGAGCACCATCACGTGAAGCGATGGTGGCCTGGCATCTACGAACCGGAGACCGCGGCCTTCGGCGGCACCCTCGGCATCGGCACCGCCCACGAACTGTTCATCGCCGACAGCCGCGAAATTCTCCGCTTGGCCGCTCGCCCCGACATCGTCCTTGGCCGCCGCGAGCTCTCCGTTCTCCTGTGCTCGGCCATGATGCGGGGCGCTGGCCTGGAATGGTACGAAGCTGGTGACGTCTGGGATCGTGTCATCAGCGACGAGGGCCGTTCCGCAGCCGAGGAAATCCCCGAAGAACGCCGCCTGCAACTGGTTCAACAGCTCCGTACCCTGCTCCAGGCCAGCACCGCTCCTGAGGGACCCAACCTGGCCGTCGACGGTCCTCTCCACCCAGTCGCCACCTGGGTATCGGCCTTCCGCGACACAGGCGCAGCGCTCGGCGCCGCAGCCCATGCTGGACAGCTCGATCGCGGACTGCGGCAAATCCTCGCCCTCCATGTCATCTTCCATTGGAACCGACTCGGCCTATCCCACCGAACCCAGAGCGCCTTGGCATGGTCCGCCCGACAGACCGTATTCGGCCTGCTCTAACAAACTCGCCGCGACCGGCCTCGGCTACAGCAACGATTCAGCTGAGGGAGCTTCTGGTACCTCGTGATGCTGCTGAATTTCCATGGCAGCGTGGTTGGCGTAACGAGACGCAGAACGCGGTTCCGGGCACTCCTCACGGTCGGTCGGCGCCTCCGCGCGCCGGGACAGTTCGTCGTGCAGCCCGGATTCTCTGTGTGCTGCCCCCGGGCAGTGTTGCGGGCCTTCGTCGCCTCAACACGGGCGCGCTTGGCGGTCTGGATGTCCATGTCCTGGGCACGACCTACGAGCGCTGGTCTGTCGCGCTTCAGTCTCTCTGCTTCTGCGAACACGACGTCGTGCTCCTCGCCGGGTCCGGCAACGGCAGAAAGCTCATGGAGGCGGCCATGCAGTGTCTCCAGTTCACGCGCGGCTTCGATGCGCTGCTGCTGGAGCGTTCCGCGTTCGGCCTCGGCGTGAACGCGGTCCTCACCACGTAGTGCGAGACGGCCGAACCGGCCGGTGGCAGTCAACTGCTGGTCAAGCTGGTGCAGTCGTTCTTCCACTTCCCGCTGTGCGTGGGTGTGCTGGGCGACCACGTCCGTGAGGGTACGGACTTCGCGGATCACCTCGGCGCGGGCGGTGAGGTCCTGGTGCCTCCGATTGAGGGCGAGCTCGTTCGGACCTGTTCCCGCTGCGGCTTGTTGGCCGGCGCGGTCGGCTGATGCCTCCGCCTATTCGGCTGCCGTCCGGGTAGCGCGGGCTGCCGTGGCAGTCTTGCGAATCGCTTCGTGCAGAGCCGCATTGCTGAGGTGTGCGTACGGGCGGTCAGCCGTAGGTGCGGTTTCCGTGGCTGAGGCCGACGGCTGACCGCAACGAGGCTGTGCCCTGCCATCCGGACCTCGACCGCCTGGGCTGGGCCGGCCGTAGAACGTCAGGTGCGTGAGGCGGAGATTGTGAGTGCCGGCAGCGGCAGCCGGATCCTGACCGGGCGCACAACGAGCACCGCAGCTTCCCAAGTCCGCCGAGACGGTCGGCGCGGCCTCGGGGGCGGCAAGAACGCCGAGATCAAGAGGTCATGGAGGTCGAACGGCCCTTCTCATCGGCCCGGCCCGGGCCCGCGCAACCGCCCGCGGCGCAGCAACAATCTGGGCGGGCGCGGCGTCCCGTCCGGCTACACCAGCCCGTCGCTGCGCTGGTGGCCCTGCGGCGGTGGGTTCAAGGTCTTCGTCAGAGCCCGGTTGATCGTGGGGTCGTCGGCCAAGTACGTAGGGCTCGACTGGGGTGTATCCACAGCGGGTGTAGAGAGCAAGCGCTGCGTAGTTGTGGACGCCCGTCTCCAAAATGGCCTTGGTCATTCCCTGCTGGCGCGCGTCGCGCTCCAGGGTTTCAAGGACCCATCGGCCGACCTCCGTGGCCGCGGGCTGCGGGGTTCACGTACATGCGTTTGATCTCGGCGGTGGCGGGTTCGGAAACGTGGGTGGAGTCCGTGCG
>NZ_NNBP01000046.1 GCF_002803155.1 Streptomyces sp. CB02959 | reverse complement strand
AGACGCCGGCGGGCCCGTCCGGGTTCCGTTCCGAGGCCGCCGTCTCAAGCGATGGAAGCGCCGCCACAACACCACCCACGCCAAGAACCGCTGCGTCGGTGAGCAGACCATGGCCACCCTCAAGGACTGGCGTCTCCTTCGCAAGCTTCGCTGCAGCACGAACCGCATCACCGACGTCGTGAAAGCCGTCCTGGTCCTTCACCACGCATCAGCGTGAGGTTGGAAAACGCTCGCTGTTGCCGGGTCGGTGGTGCGTTGGTCCGTGCCCGGTCCGGATTTTCGCCTCAATCACCGGGAGCTGAGAATGTTTTCGGAGGCGATCCGTCATGTGGGCGCCGCGGGATGCTGTCTCCAGCACCAGCGCGCACGCCGTCCTGCACCGCTTGAGTTCTCCCGCCCGACAACCCGCCCGCTGACGCGCAGCTCTCAGTCGTGTGGGACGACCGCGACCGGAGCCGGGCAGTGGTGCAGGACGGCGTGCGCGAGGTGCCCGACGTGCGGCAGCGAAGGCCGTGTCATGTGGCGGTGTCGTCCGATGACGACGAGCGCGGCGTGGACGGCGGCGTCGAGCAGGTGGCGTGCGGGTTCACCGATGACGGCCTGTGTCGTCACGTCCACGCCTGGATAGCGTGCTCGCCAAGGTTGCAGTGCCTGGCGTATGCGTTCCCGCTCGTCGGCCGAAAGGTCGGTGCCGAACCTCAACGCCGCACCGAGCCCGTAGAGGTCATACGGCGGTGGGTTCCAGCCGTGCACGACCGTCAAGGTCGCGGTGCGTACGGCCGCTGCCTCGAAGGCGAAGGCGATCACCTCGTCGCAGGGTCGGCTGAGATCCAACCCGAGGACCACCGGAGGGGCCGGCCCAGGCGCCGCGCCGGAAAGAGGTTGTCCTACGGAGAACCCGGCACGTACGAGGACGACGGGCGCCTCGGCGTGTGCGACGGTGGCCATGCTGACCGAACCGAGCAGGAAGCCGGCGACCCTGCCCACCCCGGTCGAGCCGATCACCAGGATTTCGGCGTCCTTCCCGGCTCGGCACAGCACCTGGCGCGGTGGGCCGATGACGAAGTCAGCCGTGATGTCGAGGTCCGGGTGGAGCCGCCGCAACCGATCGGTCACCTCCTGCGGGACGCCCTCCGACCAGCGGCGGACGGCCTCCAACCCGGCAGGCGGGGCGTGGGAGTAGGGCTGCCACTCCCAGGCATGGACCAGTCGCAGCGGCAGATCCCTGAGGAGCGCTTCGCGGGCACCCCAGTCCGCGGCGGCCAGGCTGGCGGGTGAGCCGTCCACGCCAACGGCCACGGGGCGCGTCATGGGGACCTCCCAAGCAGCGGATGAGTGGGTTGTCCCCCGCAGACTGCCGCGGTGCGCTCGCTCCGTGGAAGGGGCCGCCGGGCCCGCAGGAGGTCCGGTCGGCCCCTGCTGGAGGCGGGCGGGCCGGCGCAGGCTGTAAGTGTCGCAGTCTGGGGGCGACAGTCGTAGTGAGGAGACGGCGTCATGGCGCACACCCCGCACACGGTCAGCGACGTGATGACCCAGACGGTGGTCGCCGTCGGTCAGGAGGCCCGCTTCAAGGAGATCATCGAAACCATGGAGCAGTGGAAGGTGAGCGCCCTGCCGGTGCTCGCGGGGGAAGGGCGGGTGATCGGTGTGGTCTCCGAGGCCGACCTGCTGCCCAAGGAGGAGTTCCGGAACGCGGACCCGGACCGGATGGAGCAGGACCAACGACTGGACGACCTGCGCAAGGCGGGCGGCCTTACGGCGGGCGAGTTGATGAGCACCCCGGCGCTGACCGCGCACGCCGGCGACACCATTGCCCAGGCCGCACGGACGATGGCCCGCAAGTCCGTCAAGCGATTGCCCGTGGTCGACAGCCAAGGCCTGCTGCAGGGCATCGTCAGCCGTGCCGACCTGCTGAAGGTCTTTTTGCGCTCCGACGCGGACTTGGCGGAAGAAGTACGGACGGAGATCGTCGACCGGTTGTTCACCGGTACGAACAAGAAGGTCGAAGTGAACGTCGAGGAAGGCGTGGTGACGCTGCGCGGACCGATCCGCGACAGCGAGCTGTTGCCCGTCGCGGCCCGTCTGGCGCGGGCGGTGGAGGGCGTCGTGGACGTGACCTTCGACGTCCACACGGCTTCGGCGGCGGAGCGGCGGATGGTGGCCGGCTGAGGGAAGGCCCTGGCTGCGCGGCACGCCGGGCGTAGCGCGGAAGGCGCGGCCTCGGCTCGTCGGCGGAATAGGACGATGTCTGGGGAAGGGCAAGGCGCCATGAGCACCTCATGAGCGGTGGATTCCGCCGGCCCTCGGTTTCCCTCGTCGCGCCGTGGGCCGTTCGGCCCAGGGCGCAGCGCCCAACGGCTCATTGGCCGGCAGTGGGCCGTGGCGCAGGCTCGACAGCGAGGGGCGTTCCACCGTCCCGTGGCCATCTTGACCGAGGAGCAGCGAAACGATGGGCAACGTACTGCAACGCCATCCGGCGCGGACCCTTTCGATGCAGGACATGTTCGACCGGCTGGAAAGCGGGATCCTCGGCGGGCCGTGGCACTTCGGCACGCACGAGATCCGTATAGAGGAGCACCTGACAGGGGATGCGTACCAGGTCAAAGCGGAGCTGCCGGGCATCGACCCGGAGCGGAACCTGGAGATCGACGTCACAGGTGGTTTCCTGACCATCCGTGCCGAGCGCGAGGAGCGCGCGGAAACCAAGGAGAGCTCCGAGTTCCATTACGGTTCGTTCGCCCGCGCGGTGCGGCTGCCTGCCGGGGCTCGCGGGGACCGGGCGACCGCCGACTACACCGATGGCATCCTCACCGTCCGGGTACCGCTGGAGGAGACGAAGAGCGAGACCACCAAGATCCCCGTTACCCGGGAGGGGCAGACCGGCTGAGACCACTGGCGGTGCCGTCTGGAAAGTGCGACGTATTCCATGATCGCAGGGCGGTCGAGGGGACGACGGTACGGATGCGGCGTCGGGCCTTCACGTACGGTAACGAGGAGCCGGGCAGGGCCGAGGCGCTGTCGCTGGGCGACTACTCCCGGCCCTGCGCCATGTGGTCACCCTCCCACCGAGCGCCGCAGCGACTCCCGGATGTCCTCCATGTCGTCGGACGCGGTGCGCGCCAGTTGCCCGGCCAGGTCCTTCATCGCACGGCTGACCGCCAGTTCGTCACTGATCTCGGGCACGTTCGGGCCCCGCGGGTCGCCCCGAGCGGTGCCGCGCCCGGTGAGGGTGGTGGTCCCGGTGTCGAGGACCACGTGCGCCTTCGTGCTGCTGCCCTCTTCGAAGAGGTGCAGGCGCACCTTCCACTCGAGGGTCCTGGCCATGACATACCTCCTGCGGTGGTCGGCCGGTCCCGTCGGCTTGAGTGTGCTGTGGGCCAAGCGGCATCATCGCCAGAGTGGGCGCGATGCACCGGAGCCCAACAGGGCTGAAGCGCCCGGGTCCATGAGCCGACCGGCCCCTCGTCGCCTCGCTTTGCGGTGGCAGTGCGGGTGCCGACCTCAGCTTCCGGTATCCGGGCCACGGCGGGCCGCGAGGTCCCGTTCGATCCGTGCGACGAGCGGGTGGACCGCAGCGGCGACCGCCGGCGACAGTGCCGTGCCCGGGCCGGTGTTTGCCGCCTCCACGGCGTAAACGACCAGTTCCCCGGGCAGTCGGCCCAGCACGTGGGCCAGCTCCACGGCATGTTCGAGGGCGAAACCGTGCGAGCTGGTCCCGTGGAACGGTCCTGACGGGAGCTCCTCAGGAAGCCGGAGCCGGTGGATGCGGCCCGGCCGGGGCGGGTGGGAGCGGGCCGCGTCCACGACGATCGCCCGCTGCGCGCCCTCCCAGGCGCTGATGAGCCGGGTCGGCTCCCCGTCGGTGCGGAAGACCGTGACGCCGTGGGGGAGCCGACGCCCGGCGAGCTCGGCGGCGACCACCCAGCCCACGCCGTCGTCGCGGCGGTGGTCGTTGCCGATGCCGATCACGGCGATCCGGGTGGGGGAACCGGGGTACTGGTCCATGGACTCGGCCTTCCCCGTGCCGGGTCGTCGCGGAGCCGTCCGGCACCGCCCGGAGGGCCGTCCGGGCGACCCGCAGCGCTGTATGGAGCACATCCCAGTCTGTCGGCCGAGCCGCGGAGGCGAGTGGTCGCATACTGACCGCGTTGACGCGATCTGCACCGGAAGGCGGCCGATGACGGGCGAGGCAACCACCGCGGTGATCGGGGTGGAAGGGATGGCGGCGCTGATCCGCGTCCTCGCCGCCCGAGGCCGAACCGTCATCGGTCCCACTGCGCGTGACGGAGCGATCGTG
The DNA here is from genome assembly GCF_002803155.1 of Streptomyces sp. CB02959. Lineage (GTDB taxonomy): Bacteria > Actinomycetota > Actinomycetes > Streptomycetales > Streptomycetaceae > Streptomyces. Next base: position 54,269 of record NZ_NNBP01000046.1, on the reverse strand, counting down.
CTGGACGAACTCACCGACGGCGATGAACTGCCCTATGGCTGGGGCGTGGAGCTGGAGGCCGGCCACTACCGGGTGCGGCCCCGCGCGGACGGTGCGGCATTCGCGCACAGTGCAGGCCCGCAGTCGTGGAAAACCTACCTGCACCCGCAGCGCGAGCGGCAGTGGAGCGCCGACCGCGGACCGGACGGCGCCTGGGCCGTGACCGAGGACGACACCCCACCGCCGTCGTACGCGTTCCTCGGAGTCCGGCCCTGCGACCTTCGGGCGATCGCCGTGCAGGACCGGGTGCTGGCCGGCGGGCCGCACAGCGACAGCCGGTACCGCGCTCGTCGCGCACGGGCCTTCCTGGTGGCCGTGGAGTGCACCGAACCGGGAGCCACCTGCTTCTGTACGTCCATGGGCGCCGGCCCCGCCGTGGACGGCGGCTACGACCTGGCGCTGACCGAGGTCGTCGACGGCGGCGGTCACCGCTTCTGGGCGCGGGCCGGCAGCGACGAGGGCGCGGCGGTGCTGGCGGAGTTGCCGCATCTGCCGGCCGACGAGTCGCTCGCCGCCGCAGCCGGTGAGAAGGTCGCCGCGGCGGCCGACCGGATGGGCCGCTCCATGCCCGAGGTGGACCTCCGGACGCTGATGCGCGAGACGTTGCACGCCGACCGCTGGAACGACGTCGCCGCACGCTGCCTGACCTGCGGCAACTGCACCATGGCGTGTCCGACCTGCTTCTGTACCTCCGCCGAGGACGTCACGGACCTGACCGGCGACCACGCCGAGCGGTGGCGGCGCTGGGAATCCTGCTTCGACTTGGAGTTCAGCCATCTGCCGGGCGGCCCGGTCCGCGCCTCCGGCCGCAGTCGCTACCGGCAGTGGGCCACCCACAAACTCGGCACGTGGTTCGACCAGTTCGACAGCTCCGGGTGCGTCGGCTGCGGGCGGTGCATCGTGTGGTGCCCGGTCGGCATCGACATCACCGAGGAGGCCCACGCGCTGAACGCGGAGCGCGCGGCGGGCGGCCCGCCGGGGGAGAGCACCGCGTGACCACACACCGAGCCGGCTTCTTCGAGGAGTTGCCGGGGGCCCACCGTGACCGGCTGCTCGCCCTCGGCCGAGAGGTCTCCTTCCCGGCGGGAACGCGGATCTTCGACGAGGGCGATGCGGCCGATCGGTTCTGGGCCATCCGCTCCGGGACCGTTGCCCTCGACATGTACGAGCCGGGCCGCGGCACGGCAGTCGTCGAAACCCTCGGGCCCGGTGAACTGCTGGGCTGGTCCTGGCTGTTCGAGCCCTACCGCTGGCACCTGGGCGCGCAGACCCGGGCCCCGGTCACGGCCTACGAGTTCGACGCCGAGCAGGTCCGCGGTGAGATCGACGCGGACCCTGCCTTCGGACTGGCCGTCACCCGGTGCGTCGCCGCGGTGGCGATCGGCCGGCGGCTGCGAGCCTGCCGCACCCGCCTGCTCGACCTCTACGGCCCGCCCGGTGGCACGCGGCAGGCCGGGGAAGCGGCGCCGTGACCGTGACCCGTCCGGACCTGATGCCGCGTCCGTACCGGGTGGCGGAGCGCACCGAGGAGACCCCGGACACCGCCGAGCTCGTGCTCGAACCGGAGGCGGATCCGCTCCCGGCGTTCGTCCCAGGCCAATTCGCCATGGTGTATGCCTTCGGGGTCGGGGACATCCCGCTCTCGCTGAGCGGCCTGGACGGCCACCGGCTGACCCACACGATCCGCGCGGTCGGTGCGGTCTCCCGGGCGTTGCACGGTCTGCGGCCCGGTGCGACGGTGGGGGTGCGCGGGCCGTTCGGCGTCGGCTGGGAGCTGCCGGCCGCCGACCGAAGCGACCTTGTGGTCGTGGCCGGGGGACTGGGGCTCGCCCCGCTGCGTCCGCTGGTCCGCGCCGCACTGGCCGCACCCCGCCGGTACGGCCGACCGGCCGTCCTCATCGGCACCCGCACACCCGGCGACGTGCTCTGCGCCCGGGACGTCGAAGCCTGGCGCGCCGCCGGTGCGCGGGTGGGAATCACCGTCGACCGGCCGGACGAGGGCTGGCGCGGGGACGTCGGTGTGGTCACGGCCCTCCTGAACCGGGCCGAGTTCGCCCCCCGGGCCACTGTCGCCTTCGTCTGCGGACCGGAGGTGATGATGCGGGCCACCGCCCGGGAACTCGTCCATCGTGGAGTCGCCCCGGACCGGATCCAGGTGTCGCTGGAACGCACCATGCATTGCGGCACGGGCCACTGCGGGCACTGCCAGCTCGGGCCGCTGCTGCTGTGCCGCGACGGCCCGGTCGTCTCCTGGAAGCGTGCCGAACCCCTGCTTGCGGTAAGGGAGTTGTGACGTGGCAACCCCTCATGCCCCTGCTGGGGGCGGCCGGCGACCGGAGTTGGCGGTGTGGAAGTTCGCCTCGTGCGACGGCTGCCAGCTCACCCTGCTCGACTGCGAGGACGAACTCCTCGGCATCGCCGATCGGCTCCGGATCAGCTACTTCCTGGAGGCGTCCAGCGCCACCGGGCCGGGGCCCTACGACCTATCCCTCGTCGAGGGCTCAGTCACCACACCGCAGGACGCCGAACGGATCCAGCACATCCGCGCCGCCTCCCGCCGGTTGGTCACCATCGGTGCCTGTGCCACCGCCGGCGGCGTCCAGGCGCTGCGCAACTACGCGGACGTCGCGGAGTTCCAGGCCGTGGTCTACGCCCGGCCCGACTACGTCGACACCCTCGCCACCTCCACTCCCATCAGCGCCCACGTCCCCGTCGACTTCGAGCTGCGCGGCTGTCCGATCGACCGCGGCCAGCTCGTCGAGGTCATCACCGCTTATCTCGCCGGCCGGAACCCCGACGTGCCCGCCCACAGCGTGTGCTTCGAGTGCAAACGCCGCGGCACGGTCTGTGTCACCGTCGCGCACGGCACCCCCTGCCTGGGACCGGTCACCCACGCCGGATGCGGCGCCCTCTGCCCCGCCTACGGCCGCGGCTGCTACGGCTGCTTCGGACCGTCGAACTCGATCAACTTCCCCTCCTTCATCCCGCTGCTGCACCGCGACGGCATGGACACCCTCGACGTGGTGCGGGTGCTGCGCACGTTCAACACCGGCTCGCCCGAATTCGACGCGGAGTCGCGGAAGGAGGCCGAACGGTGACACACCGGGAAACCAAGGTGCTGCGCGTGGACTCCCTCGCCCGCGTCGAGGGCGAAGGCGCCCTGCGCCTGCGCCTCGACGGGGGCCGGGTCGCCGAAGCCCACCTGAAGATCTACGAACCGCCGCGGTTCTTCGAGGCGTTCCTGCGCGGCCGCGCCCACACCGAGCCGCCCGACCTCACCTCCCGGGTCTGCGGGATCTGCCCCGTCGCCTACCAGATGAGCGCCTGCCGCGCCATCGAGGACGCCTGCGGCGTCACCGTGGACGGACAACTGACCGCTCTGCGCCGGCTGCTCTACTGCGGCGAATGGATCGAGAGCCAGACCCTCCACATCTACCTCCTGCACGCCCCGGACTTCCTCGGCCACGACAGCGTCATCGACCTGGCCCGCACCCACCCCGGACACGTCGAGCGCGGGCTCGCCCTCAAGCAGACCGGCAACGCGGTGATGGAACTGCTCGGCGGCCGCGCCATCCACCCCGTCAACGTCCGCCTGGGCGGCTTCCACCGCGTCCCCACGAAGCAGGAACTGCGTCCCCTGGCGGAACGGCTCCGGCGTGCCCGAGACGCCGCGGAGGCCACCGTGCGCTGGGTGGCCGGCTTCGACTTCCCCGACGTCGGCAGCGACCACGACCTCCTCGCGCTGGCCGAACCCGGCACCTACGCCATCGCCGCCGGCACTCCCACCGTCATGCCCGCCCCGAGCACTGCCGGCCTGCAGCCGGACAGCGACCGTGCCCTGCCCACCCGTACCTTTCCGGTCCACACCTTCTCCGAGCACGTCGTCGAGAGCCAGGAGCCGCACTCCACCGCCCTGCACTCACGCCTCGACGAGCGCCGTCACCTGACCGGGACGCTCGCCCGCTATGCCATCAGCGGCCGCTGGCTGCCTCCCGATGTGCTCGGCATCGCACGCGACGCCGGGCTCGGCGACCCCCGCGAGGGAACGGTGTGCCGCAATCCCTTCCGCAGCATCATCGTGCGCGCCGTCGAGGTGCTCTACGCCGTCGAGGAGGCACTGCGCCTCATCGACGCCTACGAACCCCCGCCCCACCCCCACATCGACGTCCCGGCACGGGCGGCCACCGGCCACGGCGCGACCGAGGCACCCCGCGGCCTGCTCTACCACCGCTACACGCTCGACGCCGACGGGACCGTCACCGATGCCGCCCTGGTTCCGCCGACCGCCCAGAACCAGGCCGCGATCGAGCACGACCTGCGGCGTGCAGTGCAGCACCGCCTGGACTCCGGCCGCCCGGCCACCGACGCCGAGCTGACCGGGCTGTGCGAACGGGTGATCCGCAGCCACGACCCGTGCATCTCCTGTTCCACCCACTTCCTCGACCTGACCGTCGAGCGGGGTTGACCGCCGGGTTCCCCCGGGCCCGGGCGGAGGGTCCTCCAGGCCCTGCGCGGTGCCACCCGGCCCTACCGGTGCCGACGCGGCGGGCGTCAGGATCAGACGTACAGGTTCCGTCAGGGCGCCTCGGCGGCCCGGCTCCGGGAGGAGAAGGAGCATGAGCAGCAACGACCCGCGCAACCCGGTGGTGGTGGGCGTGTCCCGCTCGCCGACAGTGGCCAGAGCGGTGGAATGGGCGGCGGACGCGGCAGCCCGGCGCGGTCGGGAACTGTGCCTGGTACACGCCCAGGAATGGCCCGCCGGAGCCGCTCCCAAAGGCCGGCGAGATGCACCGGACCAGGTCTGGGCCTCGCATTTCAAGGCCGCCGGGCAATCCCTGCTCGACACCCACAAGGACGCCGCTGCCGAGCGGGTGCCGGGCCTGCGGATCTCCACCCGCCTGGAGGCCGGCAGGCCGACCGCCATGCTGCGGGAGGCCGCGGAGGACGCGGTGCTGCTGGTCGTCGGCTCGCGTCAGGTGTCCGAGCCGGGGGAGGCGGTCACCTTCACCACGGTCGGGCGGTCCCTCGTCGGGCACCCTCCGTGTCCGGTGGTGCTGATCGTCGGGGACCTCTCGCGCTACGACCCGCTCGGGCCGGTGATGGTGGGGGTGGACGGTTCGCCGGCTTCGGCTCCGGCGGTGGCCTTCGCTTTCGAGGAGGCCGCGCTGAACGACGCGGACCTGCTCGCGGTGCAGGTACGGCGGCCGCACCATGGTGACTGGCCGGACGCCGTCCATGAGTCCTTCGTCGACGTGTCGGAGGCACTCGCCGGGTGGCGGGAGAAGTACCCGCAGGTCGTGGTCCGGGAGCGGGTCGTGAGAGGGCAGCCGGCGGTGCAGCTGGGCGAGCTGGCCGCCGAGGCACGCTGTCTGGTGGTCGGGACGCGCGGGCTGGGTGGGTTCCGCGGGATGGTGCTCGGCTCCACCAGCCGCTCGCTGGCCCACTTCGCACCGGGGCCGTTGGTGGTTGTGCCCCAGGAGGCCCGTACGGACTGACCGTGCGGATTGGGGGACAGGTCGGGGCCGGCGGATTCGGAGCGAGGCGTCAGCGCCCGGGGCTCGGTCCGGTTTGCCGCGCCGCCCAGCGTCGCCGGACGGCGTCCTCGTGTTCCGACTGCTCCAGGGCCGACTCAACTGTCACCAGGTCCTGTTGGAGTCGCGGGATGCGGTGCCGGCGCAGTGCCCTGACTCGGACCGTGGTGCTGCGCAATCGGGTTTCGACCAGTCGGACAGCGGCGGACGCGGCTCCGTACCGGGCGGCTGCATCGACCGCCGCGCGGTACGAGGTACGGGCATGGGTCAGCGCGGTGTTGCCGGGGACGGCGGTGGACGGGGCCGCGGTGCCCTGGACGACGGTGGCGCGGCCGGGTTGCCGCACGCCCAGCGTGTCCTCCCAGGCCACGGCGGCCTCCGCCGGCGGGACGGCGGAGGCCGTGCGCAGGGCGTTCTCCCCGCTGAGCAGGAGGCCGCGCAACTCCCACAGGCCGGCCTCCCGTACCAGGCGTTCCCATGCGTTCCGGGCGGCCGCCTCCGCCCGCCGAAGGTCCGAGAGCTCGGCCCGTAGGAGGTGGAGCTGCCGGTCGAGCAGGTCCGCCCCGTGCGTGGCGACCTGGAGACTGCGGTGCAGCCGCAGGCGGGCGGCCCGGCCGACGGGAGGAGGGTCGGCGGCCGTCATGCCCCGGTCCCGGAAGGATCTTCGTGGGTCCGGGCCTTGACCAACGCGGCCGGCAGCATGCCCAGTTCGCTGTGCGGCAGGGTCAGCAGGACGTGCCAGGCACGCTCCAGGGACTCGTCCAGTGTCAGGCTGCGGTCGGTTCCTTGGTTGAGGAAGTCGTGCAGGTACACCGGGTACATGGCGAAGTAGCTCCGATCGGCCGGGCTCAAGGCGGATTCCCCGGCGAGCTCGGCGAGTTCACCTGCCTGCCGGGCACGGGCGAGCGCGGCGGTGAGCTGGGCCGCGACGTCGAGGTGGTCGGCGCGGGTCCGGCCGGGGCCCGCGCCGCTGCGCATCAGCCGGGAGAGGGAGGACAGCGCGTCCACGGGTGGGTACACGCCCGCGGCGTGGATCTGCGGGGAGAGGACGATCTGTCCTTCGGTGATGTAGCCGGTGAGATCGGGGACCGGGTGGGTGATGTCCCCGGCGGGCATGGTCAGGACGGGCAGGACGGTCACCGAGCCGGGCCGGTCCACGATGCGGCCGCACCGTTCGTAGAGTGCGGCCAGGTCGCTGTAGAGGTAGCCGGGGTAGGCCCGGCGGGCGGGTACTTCCCCACGGGCCGCGGAGACCTCGCGCAGCGCCTCGGCGTAGGACGTCATGTCCGTCATGACCACCAGGACGTGCCGGCCGTCGCCGAACGCGAGGTGCTCGGCCACGGTGAGTGCCAGCCGTGGCGTGAGGATGCGCTCGATCACCGGATCGTCGGCGGTGTTGAGCAGCAGGCACAGTTCACCGGCGGCGGCGCGTTCCTCCAGCGCGTCCCGGACGAAGAAGGCGTCCGCGTGGGTCAGACCCATGCCGGCGAAGACGACGCTGAACCGTTCGCCGGCGGTGGTCGCCTGGGCGGCGATCTGCACCGCGAGTTCGAGGTGCGGCAGCCCGGCCGTGGAGAAGACCGGGAGCTTCTGCCCGCGTACCAGGGTGGTGAGCGCGTCCACCGCGGCGATGCCGGTGAGGACCGGCTCGCCGGGCGGTTGCCGGCGCACGGGGTTGATCGCCACCCCTTCCACCGGGGCGGAGGTCCGGCCGAAGACGGGCGGCCCGCCGTCGCGCGGAGCCCCTTTGCCGTCGCAGGTCCGGCCCAGCCAGCCCGCGCCGACGGGCACCGTCAGCGGGGAACCGCTGAACGCCACCCGCAGCCCGGCCGGATCCATTCCGCCGGTGCCTTCCAGAACCTCGACGACCGCGAGGTCGTCGCGCACCTCCAGGACGACGCCGTGGCGTTGCTCCCCCGAAGCCAGTGCGATCGTCCCGAACTCGTCCCAGCCGACCCCGCTGACCCCGGTCACCACGACGAGCGGACCGCGCAGCTCCCGCACCGAGGTGTACTCGACCGGTATGCGTTCGGGACTCATCGGAGCTCTCCCAGGACGGCGAGAACAGCGTCGTGGGCGGCCCGCACGGTGGCTGTGTCGTCGGGCGCCGCCTCCTCGCGGGCCCGCAACAGGGCGGTGAAATCGGCCTGTTCGACGATGTCCGGCGGAGTACCGGATGCCACCAGGGAACGGCACCGGTCGATGACGGCGAGCACCGCGTCGGCGAGCGCGGCCGTCTTCGCCGGCGTGCAGTGCGCGTCGTTGGGGGAGAGGGCGCTCTGCTGGAGCAGCCCCTCCCGGACCAGGCGGCCGGCCAGCACGCTGACCTGCTCCGGCGCCGGCAGCGCTCCGACGCCGACCAGATCGACCAGGTTCGCCAGCCGGTCGGCCTCCGCCAGCAGCCCGGCGACGGCGGTCCTACGGGCGGCGGAGTCCTGCCGGTCCGGGCCCGCGGTGAGGACGTCGGCGTCCCGGGAGAACGAGTGCGACCACGACAGCGCGGGGTAGTGGCGCGCGTAGGCCAGTTCCCGGTCGAGGGTCCACCGCCCGCGCACACAGCGTTCGGTGTGCGCGGTGACCGGCTCGGCCAGGTCGCCGCCGGGCGGGGAGACGGCCCCGAGGACGGTCACCGAGCCGGGACCCGCCCCGAGCGTGTTCACCGCCCCGGCCCGCTCGTAGAAGGCCGCGAGAGCCGAGGCCAGACCGGCCGGATAGCCCTCCTCAGCGGGCAGTTCGCCGGACCGTGAGGCGAATTCGCGCAGGGCCTCGGCCCAGCGTGAGGTGGAGTCGGCGATCACCACCACGTCGTACCCCATGTCGCGGAAGAACTCGGCGACGGTGGCACCGGTGTGGATGCTCGCCTCCCGGGCCATCATCGGCATGTTGGACGTATTGGCGATGATCACGGTGCGGTCGGCGAGCCGCCCGCCGGTCCGTGGATCGGTCAGCTCGGCGAACTCCGTGATGACGTCGGCCATTTCGTTGCCGCGCTCACCGCAGCCGACATAGACGATGACGTCGGCGTCGCACCACTTGGCGATCTGCTGGAGCAGCAGCGTCTTGCCCGTGCCGAAGCCCCCGGGGACCGCGACGGTGCTGCCCCGGGCCACGGGGAAGAGCAGGTCGATCACGCGTTGTCCCGTGGCCAGCGCAGTGCGTGCGGGGACCCGCTCGCGCACCGGGCGCGGCCGGCGCACCGGCCAGTGCGTCACCGACCGGATCTCGGTGTCGCCGACCACGGCGAGCACCGCGTCCTCCGGGTACTCGGCGGAGTCGGCCACGTACCTGACCTCACCCGCACAGCCCGGCGGCACGAGGATCCGGGTCCGCGGCCCGTCCCCGGTTCCCGCTTCCCCGATCACGCTGCCCTCGCCCACCTCCTGGCCCCGGGCGACCGCCGCGTCGAACGCCCAGCGGCGTACCGGGGGCGCGTCCGTGCCGGTGCCGGGCGCGAGCCGGTCCCCGAAGGCCGCCAGTGGGCGGAGCAACCCGTCGAACACCCCGCCGAGCAGGCCCGGAGCGAGCCGCGCGCGGACCGGTGCGCCCAGCGGAAGTCCGGGCTCGCCCGGTGCCAGGCCACCGGTGTACTCGTACGCCTGCACCGTGACCCGGGACGTGGTGATCGCGACGACCTCGGCCGGCACTCGCGCCCGGCCGAGCAGTACCAGGTCGTTCATGGCGACCCGAGTCGTGCCCTCCAACTCGACGAGCGGCCCGGCTACCCGCAGGATGCGGGCGGCCGCAGTCGGACGAGCAGCCTGCTCCGCCGCTGTCAGGGCTGCCACAACGACTCGATCCCGGCACTGGCGTCATCGAGCACGCGGAGGGCCACGGCGTCCAGGCTCAGGTCCGCGCTCCGGCCGCCGGCCGCGCCGATCACCCCGCCCAGTGGGTGCTCGGTGACGCGCTCGGAGCGGGCGCTTGCACGGGCCGTGATGACCTCCGCGCGGCGGGCGGCGTCCCGGCGGATGCGGTCGGCCTCGCGGCGTGCCGCGGCCCGAACGGCTTCCGCTTCAGCGGCCGTGCTGTCCAGGCGGGCCAGCGACGGCGTCAATTCTGCGGCCAGCTCTGCGGTGCGGTCGGCGGGTACGCCGGTGGCCGCCGGGCCCGGGGTGCTGACCGGACGGAAGCGCATCAGGAGATCACGCAACCCGGCCATGGCCGATCCTCCTTCCGTAGACCGTGCCGCCGGTGCGGTTCTGCTTCCAGTCTCTCCGCGGTGCGGGTGACGGCGCTCGGGGAGGCACGGCGGCTCACGTCCGCGGCACGACCGCGACCGGGCAGCGTGAGTGGTGCAGCACGGCGAGTACGGCCGGCCCGAGGGGCAGCGGTGTGCGCTGCGTCCGGCGCCCGATGACCAGCAGCCCGGCCCGCGCACAGGCACTCAGAAGCGAGGGCACGGCCCGGCCGTCGAGCACCTCCTCGATCACCCGGACGTCCGGGAACTTCTCACGCCATGGGGCGAGGCTTGCGGAGAGCGCCTCCCGCTCGGCCGTCGTGGACTCCGCCTCGCCCTGCGGCCGGGCAGCGTCGGTGCCGACTGCGGTGGCGGTTGTTCGGGCGCGTACGGCGTGCAGGCGAGCGTGGTGTACGGAGGCCGTGGTGAACGCGTAGTCGAGCACCGCGTCAGCTTCTGTGCCCGGCTCCTGCACGCCGACGACGATCTCGGGGCCGGGGCCGACGGACGACTCCTCCTCGCGGACGGTGACCACGGGGCACTTCGCGCGGCCCAGTACGCGCAGGCTCACCGAGCCCAGCAGGAAGCCGGCGATGCTGTCGTGCCCGCGCGATCCGAGCACCAGCAGCGTGCACTCCCCGCTGCGTTCCGCCAGCGCGTCCGCGGCCTCCTCGGCGACCTGCTCGACCTTCACCGGAATCCCCGGATGCAGATCCCTGGCCGTGGCTTCGGCCCGCCGGAGCACTTCGGTTCCGTACCGGCGCCGGTCGGCGTCCTCCGGTACGAGGGAGACCGACCACGGCTGGGAGACCCAGGAGTGCAGGAGGTGCAGCGGGAGGTTGCGGACGGCCGCCTCCTCGGCGCCCCAGCGCACCGCCGGCTCACTGTTGCCGGTGCCGTCCAGCCCGACGAGGACCGAGCCGCCCATGTCATGCCTCCTGCGGAGCGTCGGTGTGCGAAGGGCCGGCTCCCGCAGGGCAGTTCAGGTGCCGGATGTGGGTGTCGGGGCCGGGGAAGAAGAGCGAGATCCGATCGGTGTCCGACCAGCGGACGTCGTAGGGAGGGGTACCGTCTTCGTGGTGCAGTCCGACGACTTCCCCGTCCCGCCGGGTGGTTCCGGTGGCCGGCGACGCGACCACGAGCTGATCGCCCAGGTGTGCCTGCACCGCCCTCACCTCGCTTGTGCACTCGTGCCCAGTCCTGAACCTGTCACAGGAGACGTCAGTGGGTTATGGGGCGACTCGCCCGGCCGAAGGGTCGTTCGGCCCATGGGTCGGGGACCGACCGGAACTTTCCTTCGAAGTCGCCGGGCGCTTCACTGAAAGTGACGGGGAGGACGGGCAGACGCGGAGGAGCGGAGCGAGGCCGCGCACCGCGCATTCAGGGTCCGCGAGAAGTGGGCGGTCCTCCTCGGTCACGAAAGCCGGCTCGCCTGTGCGAGCCGGCACGTTCATGGCCTTCGGCGGCGGGGGCCTCCAGCGGGCGATGCCGCGGCGGCGCCGCCCGGAGGACGGGGCCGGTGACGAGGAGGACGGCCATGGGCACCACACCACTGCTCAAGGGACTTCCGCTCAACGGGAGGGAACACCTGCTGGCATTCGCCCACGAGGTGACCATTCCGGAAGGTACCCGCATCTTCGAGGAGGGCGGTGCCGCCGACCAGTTCTGGATCATCCGGACCGGTTCGGTGAACCTCGACGTACGGTTGGCGGGGCGGCGGCCGGCGGTCGTCGATCTGCTGGGCCCGGGGGATCTGCTGGGCTGGTCGTGGCTGGTGCCGCCGTACCGCTGGCGGATGGGCGCGGAGGCGTTCACCCTCGTCCGGGCCCACGAGTTCGACGCGACGGAGGTGCGCGTGCTGTGCGAAGCGGACCCGGTCCTCGGGCTGGCGGTGGCCCACCGGGTTCTTGATGTCGTTGCCCGTCGATTGTTGGCCACCCGGTACCGGCTGATCGATCCGGGCGGCGCGGGCGCGAGCCGCCAACCAACCCTGTCCTGAACGAACCCGTGCCGCCCGCGATGCCCGGGCTCCGTCAACCGGACACCCGTCCCGGGCGCTCCACCCGGGACGGACCGCGCACCTCTCGTTCGATCCGGCGCCGCACCCGGCCCGTCAGCGTCGCGAGTGGCCCGGACACGGTGGCTTGTACTGGTACCGGCGATCTGATCTCCCGGGCGGTGGCCGGAAGTTGCGCCACCTCGGCGGCGAGTTGCCGCCGGGCGTCTTCCAACGGCAGCGGCGACGTGCACCGCGCCCCGCCTCGCAGCACCGTCCGCAACAGTGGCGTACTGCCCGGCAGCGGGGGCTCGTCGGCCAGGCCGATCACATCGGCACAGCCTCGGCGCCGGAAGACCTGCTTACAGCCGGGAGCCGTCACCTTCGCCGACGACAGCTTCATCACCGGGCGCCCGGCGTACTCGACGAGCTTGTACGCGGTATCCAGGTACGGGGCGTCCGCACTGACCCCCACCCGGGTCCCGACGGCGTACACGTCGATGGGCGCCTTCGCCGACACGAGGTCGTGCACGGCGAACTCGTCCAGGCCCCCGCTGGCCACGATGCGTACCTGCGGGAGCCCGGCGGCATCGAGGACGGCCCGGGCACGGAAGGACAACTCCTTGAGGTCACCGCTGTCCAGGCGGACCGCCGAGCCGTCGGCGCGGTCCAGCGCGCGCAGGACACGGGCGGCGGCAGCGACCCCCGACACGGTGTCGTAGGTGTCCACCAGGAGCGTGACCGGGCCGGGATGGCACCGGGCGAAGGCGGTGAAGGCAGCCTCCTCGTTCTCGAACGCCTCGACGTAGGAGTGCGCCATGGTGCCGACCGCGGGGAAGTTCAGGGCGCGGGCCGTGGCGACATTGCTGGTGCCCGCGAAACCGGTGAGCGCGGCGAGCCGGGCCACCTGCAAGCCGGCGGCAGTCCCGTGGGTGCGGCGCAGCGAGAAGTCCACGATCGCATGTCCGTCGGCGGCGAGGACGCACCGGACGCACTTGGAGGCCACCATGGTCTGGTGGCTGAGGTGGTTCAGTACGCACGTCTCGACGAGTTGCGCCTCCGGCAGGGGAGCGGTGACCTCCAGCAGCGGCTCCCCGGCCAGGACCACGCGACCCTCGGGTACCGCGCGCACTGTACCGGTGAAACACGTCCCCACCAGCGGCATCAGATCGCGGACCGGACGTCCCAACGCCTCCGCGAAGGCCCTGGCGTCATCGAGGCTGACGCGGTACCGGGACAGGTAGCTCAGGACCGACTCGACGCCGGCGCACACCAGGAATCCCCGGTCGGGCGGCAGTTGGCGGACGAAACAGCTGAAGGTGGCCGGCTCCGTCATCCGCTCACGTAGATAGGAGAGCGCCATCGTCACTTCGTACAGATCGGTGGTCGTGGTCTCGGACATGGCGGCCGTTCCTTCCACGCTGCTGCCCAACACGCTGGTGAGGTATGGGGCAGTCCCACCGGCGGGACACCTGCGAGTCCGCGTCGGCCTGACTCCCAGCGCATCAGTTCGGAACGCCTGGGCACAGGACCGGACGGCCCAGCTTCTTCGGTCCGAGAGGCCGTTCCGCTGCCGTCCGCAGCCGTTCCTGGGCCTGTCCACGGCCGAGGCCGTGGGCCTTTCGGCGCTCGGCGGGGACGACCGGCCCACAGTTTCGCCGGCGCTGCCGCGCGACAGTGGGTTCGACGTGGTGAGGAGGCCGGCCATGCGGGTTCGGGATGTGATGCGTACGCCGGTGGTCACGGTTGCTCCCGATGCCACCTTGGGGGAGACAGCGCGACTGATGCAGCAGCACACCGTCGGGTGTGTGGCGGTCGTTTCCGGTGAGACGGTTCTCGGCATGGTCACCGACCGGGACCTGGCCGTGCGCGGTCTGGGCGCGGAGCGGAGCGCCGATACCCCGGTCGGTGAGGTGATGACGGTACCGATCCATGCGGTCTGCCCGGGTGACGACGTGGATGCCGCGTACCGCACCATGCGTCGCTCGTCCGTCCGCCGGCTTCCGGTCCTCGACGGCGGGCGGCTAGTTGGTGTGGTGGCGCTCGACGACCTGCTGATGGACGTCTCCCGACGGCTTTCCGAGCTGCTCGGCGCGGTTTCGTGGTGTCCTCGCCGAACCTCCGGGCGGGCAGCTTCCCCAGGTCGGTTGACGCGCTGAGGCTCGATGGGGTCCACGGCATGGTCGACCGGCTCACGTGTCCGCGCCGCGGTCGGTCCTGCCGGTCGGCTGCGTCGGCGCTCCGGGGACCCGGATGCGTCGTCCGCTGAGGCGGGCCGGTCGGATGGCGATCCACTGGTATCGGCCACTGCCCACCCAGGGCGCCGAGTACGCCTGTTCTTCGAACTTGCGGGACGCGTAGAAGCCGGTGACGACCTCGGCGGGCCCGACGGCCAGTACGCTCCAGCCCTGGCTGTACGCGTCGTCGATGCGGTCCACCTCCAGTGCGGCCTCGTGCCCGGCGGCTGCGGCGGGGCCGGAGCCCGCCTGGGTGCGGTAGGCGATCACGTCGTCGACGACGGTGTAGTTGACGGGGAAGACGGCGGGGGTGTCGTTGAGGGTGACGGCGACCCTGCCGATGCCGTGGGTGGAGAGCAGTTTCCGGCATTCGTCGGGGCTGAGCGCCAGCACCTCGGGGTGTGCGCCGGCCTTGCCGAAGCCTGGTGGAAGGTCGGCGGTACGGCCCGTGAGTTCGGCGACCGTGGTGTCGAGCGCACCGGCCAGACGTAGCAGGAACCCGATGCTCGGTTCGGCCCCGTGCTCCTCGACGTACTGGAGGTAGCCGGGCGAGGCGGCGGCCCGGGTGGCGACCTCCTCGCGGGTCAGGCCCAGTTGCTGGCGGCGCTGTGCGGCGCGTCGGCCCAGGTCGCTGCGGTGTGGTGCCGGCTCGGTGCCGGATCCGGTTGCTCGGTCGGTTGTCATCGTGTACGCATCCCTTCTGCCCGTGGCTCCGGCCGATTGGCGTGGTGGGATTACTCGTGCGGCACGATCGCCACGGGGCAGGGGGCGTGGTGGACGGCCGCGTGGACGACATGGCCGATGCGCGGGACCGCGCGGCCGAGATGCCGACGGCCGACGATCAGCAGCTGCGCGCCCGCCGCGCCGTGCAGCAGGGCGGGTGCCGGACTCTCCATGACCACCTGCTCCTCCACCCGCACGTCCCGGAACTTCTCCCGCCACGGGCGCAGCGCCTCGGACAGCTCCTCGCGGGCGAGGAGTTCGGCTTGTTCCGCGGCGGCCCGTTCCACGACGCCGCCGCGGTCGTAGGCGAACGGGGGCAGGTTCCTGCCGTGTACGGCGCAGAGCGGGACGGCTCGCCGGGCGGCGGTCTCGAAGGCGAAGGCCAACAGCCCTTCGCAGGGCGCGTGCAGGCTGACACCGACCGCGACGCTGCTGCTGCTCTCGGCCGCGGGGCTGTCCTGCCGGGAGCGGACCAGGACGACCGGGATCGTGATCCGCGGCACCAGGTCCAGGCCGGTCTCGCCCAGCGCGAAACGCGCCGCCGGGCCCAGCCCCCGCGACCCCAGGACCAGCAGATCCGCCTGCGCGGCGGCCTCGACCAGGGCCTCCAGCGGCTGCTCGCGCACCAGAGCCACGTCAACGGGCACCCCCGGCTCCGTCGACTCGACCGTCGACCTGGCCTCTTCGATGATCCGGTCCGGCCAGTGCGGCGGCTCCGGCGTCCACGGTGCGCCGCGCGGCCCTGCCGCGAGGGGCGGCCAGGCGGTCAGGATCCGCAGCCGGGACTGCCGCAGCCGCGCCTCGTGCGCCGCCCACCGGGCTGCCGCCAGGGCCTGCGACGTCCCGTCCACACCGACGGTGACGACGTTCTTCATGACGGCGACCGGCCTTCCCCTGCTCGTTCTTCGTCGGTCCCGTCCGCCCGGCCGCCGGTGGCCGGCGCCGGCTTCAGGTCCTCGGACACCGACACCACGCCGTCGACGCTCGCGCACATCCGCACCAGCACGGGCACCAGCAGCAGGTCGGCCACCGTGCCGTGCAGGGCGACCTGACCGCGATTGACATCAGCTGTCACCCCCGCCGCACCGAGGCGTGCGGTGCGCCCCAGTACTTCCCGGGTGATCTCCTCCCGGATCGCCTGGTCCTTGCGCAGGAAGACGCGCAGCAGGTCGCTGCGGCTGACGATGCCCAGCAGGGCGTCCGCCTCGTCGACCACGGGAAGCCGCTTGAGCTGCTGCACCTCCATCAGGCGCGCCGCCTCCACCACCGTCCATTCCGGGTGGGCACACACCGCCGGAGCGGACATCAGCTCTCCGGCGGTACGGCCCTCCGCCCGCGCCTTCTCCCACGCCTCCAGGTGCGGCAGCGGCGTCCGCCCGGACAGATCGGACCGGTCGGCCGCCTTCCGCAGCAGATCGGCCTCCGAAACGATGCCGGCCGGCCGGCCGAGGCTGTCGAGCACCGGGACGGCGCTCACCGCGTGGTCGGCGAGCGTCTGCGCGATCTCCTTGAAGGGGGTGTCGAGCTGCACGCTCACGACCTTCCGGGTCATCAGCTCACCAATCGTGCGGTGCTCCATCTCCGGCTCCTTCCACCACGGCGGCCGGCGGCGCGGCCACACCCCCCAGCGTGACCGGCCCGCTCGTCGCGCCGATATGAGCCACTCGGCCCCCGCACGTGGCCGGCCGTCCCGATGCGGTCCGACCGGTCCGCGTCAGGGGCCGTATGGCCCCTCAGGATTCCGACGGACTCCCGTGACGCTGGAGGCACCTGCCGATTCCACCGTCCGCCCTGCCCGGGCGCATGGTCCGATCCGCCCGGGAGGCCCCCGGTGCTCACCCACCCCACCCTCAACGACACGGCCGTCAAGGCACTCGTGGCGGAAGCCACCACCGCGCCCTCGATGCACAACGCCCAGCCGTGGCACTTCGACTACGCGCGGGCATCACGCACCGTGCTGCTGTTCGCCGACCTGGATCGCGCGATGCCGCTGGCCGACCCCACCACCCGGGGACTCCACCTCGGCTGCGGGGCGGCCCTTCTCAACCTCCGGGCCGCCGCCGCGCACGCCGGCCACTGCACCGTGACCACCCTGCTGCCGGCTCCCCACACCCCCACGCTCCTGGCCTCCGTACGGCTCGACGTGCCGCACGAGCCGCTGGACGCGGCCCTCTCCGCTCTGCAGCCCGCCATCGCCGTCCGGCACACCAGCCGCTACCCCTTCACCGAGCGGCGCATTCCGGACGACTCGCGCGCCGCCCTCGTAGAAGCCGCGGCCCGCGAGGGGGCCCAGCTGGCCTTCTTGACCACTCCGCACCGTGAGGCGGTACTCGACCTCATCCTGCACGCCGAGGGCTACGACCGCATGGACGACGGCCGGGAAGTCGAACAACAGAGGTGGACCCACGACGACTCCGCCGACGCCCCCGCGGACGGCATACCGGAATATGCCTTCGGCCCGGCCAAACGCGGCGGCGCGGCCCCGATGCGTGACTTCGCCGGCCGGCGCACGGTCCCCGGACGCGCCTACGCCGACTTCGAGAAACGGCCGCAACTGGCCTCCCTCAGCACCACCCACGACGGTCCCGCGGACTGGCTCCGCGCCGGCCAGGCACTGGAACGCGTCCTCCTGCTCGCCACCCGCCAAGGGCTTGTCAGCTCCTTCGCCACCCAGGCCCTGGAATGGCCGGACCTGCGCTGGCTGCTGCGCGACCCGCTCTCCGGCACCGGCTGCGTACAGATGGTGCTCCGCCTCGGCTACGGCCCCGGCGGGCCGCGCACACCGCGCCGACCGGTGGACGAGGTCCTGACGATCACAGCCTGAGCGCCGGCTCGCGTACGCGTTCGCCCACGCCTGTGGGCCTCGCACCCCGCCCTCTCCGACCACTCACGCCTCTCCCGGCACACCACGCCACTGCCGCCTTCGCCGACGCTGCGGCGCTCTCCTCCAACAGCCGCCGCCTGTCCGGCGGCTGCCTCGTTGCCCCGTACCTGCTCCCGGCCGGCTCGGCGTCTGCCCACCCGCCTGGGACGCCGTTCACGGCTCCACCGGCCCGACGTGTTCACGTCGATCCCCTATCGTCTGCGCGGACCGCAGGCCACGTGCTCGCGGACACGGCCACCAAGGGGCCGAGGCAGACAAGGAGCGCCGAAGTTGAGCAGCACGCCCTCGCCCACACCCAGGTCACCTGGAGAACTCCAGCGGCGACTGGGGGTCATGGACACCGTGGTGATCGGCCTGGGCTCGATGATCGGTGCCGGGATCTTCGCCTCCTTGGCCCCGGCCGCGAGGGCAGCCGGTTCCGGCCTGCTGGTCGGCCTCGGCTGCGCAGCAGTCGTCGCCTACTGCAACGCAAAGTCCTCCGCCGGGCTCGCCGCCCGCTACCCGGCCTCCGGCGGCACCTACGTCTACGGCCGCGAGCGGCTCGGCGAGTTCTGGGGATACCTGGCCGGGTGGGCGTTCGTGGTGGGCAAGACCGCCTCCTGCGCAGCCATGGCCCTGACCGTCGGCAGCTACGTCTGGCCCGGCCAGGCACACGCGATCGCGGCCGCCGCAGTGCTGGCGCTGACCGCGGTCAACTACGTCGGCGTGCACAAGTCCGCTCTGCTCACGCGCGCGATCGTCACCGTGGTGCTGGCGGTCCTGGCAGCCGTGGTGGTCGCCGCGCTCACCTCCGGTACGACCGAGACCGCCAGGCTGGACGTCGGCTCGGACGCCACCGTCGTCGGCGTGCTCCAGGCCGCGGGGCTCCTGTTCTTCGCCTTCGCCGGCTACGCCCGCATCGCCACGCTCGGCGAGGAGGTCCGCGACCCCGCGCGCACGATCCCGCGGGCGATCCCGGTCGCGCTGGGCATCACGCTGCTCGTGTACACCGTGGTCGCCGTCGCCGTCCTGCTCGTGCTGGGTCCCGACGGACTGGCCGCGGCCGCGGCGCCGCTGGCCGAAGCCGCCCGCGCGGCAGGAGCCGGCGGACTCACCCCCGTGGTGCGGGTCGGCGCAGCCGTCGCCGCGCTGGGCTCTTTGCTCGCTCTGATTCTCGGCGTCTCCCGCACCACCCTGGCCATGGCCCGCGACCGCCACCTGCCCCACCACCTCGCCGCGGTGCATCCGAAGTTCAAGGTGCCGCACCGGGCCGAAATCGCTGTCGGCGTCGTGGTCGCCGCCGTGGCCGCGACTGCGGACATCCGTGCCGCGATCGGCTTCTCCTCCTTCGGCGTCCTTGTCTACTACGCCATCGCCAACGCCTCGGCATGGACCCTCACACCGGCCGAAGGCCGCCCCGCCAGGATCATTCCCGCCGTCGGCCTGACCGGCTGCCTCGTCCTGGCCTTCGCCCTTCCGCTGACCTCCGTCGCCGCGGGGGCCGCGGTTCTGGCCGTCGGAGCCGCGGTCTATGCGGTGCGCCGTACGCCATCACGCGGGTGATCGGTCAGGACGGCGCGCGGGAGCCGGGCGGCCTCAGGTCGGCATGCGCGGCGGGCGGAGCCGCATCGCCCAGCCGCCCGATCCCCCACTCCTGAGGTCCTCGCCGACCGGCGGCAGTCAGGACGAGAGCGAGAAGTAGCTCTCCTCCTCCTGGCTGAAATGGAGCCGCAGCACCGTGTGCAGGCCGTACAACGACGCCCGGAGGTCGTCCAGTTGCTCCGGGAGCAGGGCACCCGCCCCATCGGCGATGGTGAGATGCGCGGCGATGCGACGGGCCAGTCGCTCGATCTCTGCGTGCGCGCGACTCATGGTCTCCGTGGTGTCCGGGCCGCCGAACTGCTCGTTCAGGGCGGGATAGAGCTGATGCTCCTCGGCGTGCTCGTGTGGAAGCAACCGCTCGGTGAGCAGACGGTCGACGTGGTGGACGGCCGCCAGGGCACGTGGGCCCGGATCGACGGAGAGCAGGCTCGCCGCCTCCCGGATGGCGTCCAATGCGCCGCGCAGGTCTTCGTGTTCGGCGGCGAAGCGGAGGATGAGCTGTTCGGCAGTTGGTTCGAGGGGCGGCCCGCCGGTACCCGGCGCCGGCAGCACGACGCGCAGCGCATTGAGGATGGCCGCCACGTCGATGGCCTCCTGGAGGAGCGCACCGGCAGCCGGTGGCAGCAGCCCCAGCAGCGCGGCGACCATCGCCAGCAGCGACAGCGCCATGCCGCCCGCCGCGCTCTGCACTGCGATCCGACGGGCCCGTACGGCGATGTCCATGGCGTCGGCGAGGCGGGCGACCCGGTCGGTGCTCAACACGATGTCGGCGGCTTCGGAGGCCGAGGTGGCGCCGCGCGCCCCCATGGCGACGCCGATGTCGGCGGCGGCCAAGGCCGGCGCGTCGTTGACGCCGTCGCCGACCATCATGGTGACCGCGTGCCCGCACTCCTCCCGCACGGCCCGGACCTTGTCGGCGGGCAACTGCCCGGCCCGGACGTCGTCCAGACCCAGCACGGTCCCGACCTGACGGGCCGGTTCGGGACGGTCCCCGGTGAGCAGCAGGAGCCTGGTCAGTCCCGCCGTCCGCAGTCGCCGGACGGTGTGTGGCGCATCCCGGCGCAGTGGATCGTGGAGCAGTACGGCACCACTGAGTCTGCCGTCGACCGTGACCCAGGCGACCGTGGCCCCGTCGAGGAGTGCGCAGTTGTCCACGGTCCGGGCCCAACCGGGCAGCTCCGCCGACGCCAGGTCGGTCCGGCCGACGGTGATCCGCCGACCGTCCACGGTGCCGGCGGCGCCGCGCCCGGGCTCCTCGACGACCCCGCCGGGCAGGGACAGGCCGAGGCCGCGGTCGCGTGCTTCACGGGTGATCGCCATGGCGAGGACGTGCACCGAGACCTGGTCGACGGAGGCGGCCAGCCGCAGCACCTCGGCGGGGGAGAGGCCATCGGGTGCCGCTGCGACCTCCCGTACCCGCGGTCGGCCCGCCGTCAGCGTCCCGGTCTTGTCGATCACCAGGGTGCGGGCCCGGCCCAGGGACTCCAGCGCCCGGCCGTCCCGCACGATCACGCCTCGTCGGGCCGCCCGTGACATGCCGGAGACGACGGCCACCGGCACCGCCAGCAGCAACGGGCAAGGGGTCGCCACCACCAGCACGGCCACCGCCCGGACCGGTTCCCCGCTCAGCGCCCAGGCGACCCCGGCCAGTCCCAGCGTCAGCGGCAGGAACCAGGAGGCGTACCGCTCCGCCAGGCGCACCGCCGGTGCCCGCTCCGCCGCCGCCTCCCGGGCCAGCCGCACGATCCCCGCGTACGTGCTGTCCCGTGCGGTCGCCGTCGCCGTGAGGTCGAAGACGCCGCCGGCGTTCACCACGCCACTGCGTACCTCGTCGCCCGATCGCCTTTCCACCTGCTCCGGTTCACCGCTGAGCACGGACTCGTCCAGAACCGCCAAGCCCGCCGTGACCGCGCCGTCGACCGGTACCACCTCACCGGAGCCAACCACGAGCACCTCGCCCACGGCGACCTCGTCGAGGTCTACCAGGACGATCTCCCCACCGCGGCGGCACCGGGCGGTGCGCGGCGCCCGCTCCAACAGGGCCTGCAGATCGCGGGAGGCCCGACGACCGGCGGCGGCCTCCAACGTCCGTCCGGTCGCCAGCATCACCGCGATCAGCGCTCCGGCAAGGTACTCGCCGACGACCAGCGTCCCGGCCAGGGCCAGCACCGCGATCAGATCGACCCCCACCCGGCCCCGCCGCAGTGCGCCGACGACCCAGGTCACCGCGGGGGCGACACCGATCACCGTGCCGATGGCCCAGCACACGTCGGCGAGCTCCCCGCGCCCGACCAGCCAGGCCAACCCGCCGGCCACCAGAGCCGCTGTCGTCGCGATCAGCAGCAACGGGCCCAGCCGGTGCCGCCCCGAATCCGCGGTCCGTGACGCCCGCTCCACTCCCTGCTCCTCAGCCCACCGCACGGCGGCCTCCGGTCCTGCCGGGATCCGCGCGGCGATCCCGGCGTCGAACCCGTGTCCCGGTAGTAGTCAGGTCCTCCGGCTTCTAGGTCAGCACGGCGCCCGGCGGCCCGCCAGTGCCGGACGGCCCCTTGCCGGGGCGCGCCCGCTCGGTCTGCCCGGCAAACCGGAGCGGCCGCCCTCCGGACGTCCGCTCCGGCCGCGGAGGACCATTCCGCGTACATGCCATGGTCGGTGCGGCGGCTGCTCCGGACCAAGGTCCGGACGGGCCGCAACCGCAGGGCCGTCCGGTCCCTCGCGGTGCACGGCGCGATGCGGGGGCCCGGCGACGACGGAGCCTGAACGGCCTTCCGCTCCGGGAGATCCGGTGGCGGCTCGCCTCACCGCCCGTACGCGAAGAGGGCGACGACGGAACAGCCGCCCGAGTGGGAGAAGTACCCCGACGCCCTCTCACCCACCGGTCGGCTGCACCGGGACGATCGCGACGGTGCACGGTGCCTGATGGAGCACCGAGTGGTTGATCCGCCCCAGTTGCGGCCCGAGCGGGTTCGCCCGCCGGCGGGCCCCCAGTACCAGCAACTCCGCGCCCTTCGCGGCCCCGAGCAGTGCCGCCTGCGCGCGGCCACCGACGACGACCCGGCGTACCGGCACCTCGGGGTGCCCCGCGACGGGCCGCTCCAGGACCTCGTCGAGCCAGCCGTGGACCGCCTGCTCCCGTCGGGCCTGGTCCGCTGCGGACAGACCGGCGCGGGTGGTGGCGTGTACGACGGTGACCCCGCAGCCGCGCAGCGCGGCTTCCGCGAACGCGAAGTCGGCCGCCGCAGGATTCCGGTCCACTGCCGCGAGCCCGAGCAAGACCCACGGCCCGCGCCCGGGCCCCGCGTCACGGCCGCCCCGCACCACGACCACCGGGCAGTGGGCCCGGGCCGAGAGCGTCAGGCTCACCGAACCCAGCACGACGCCGGACAGACCGTGTCCTCGGCTGCCGACCACGACCATCGCGGCGTGATCGCTCGCGTCGACCAACGCGTAGACCGGATCGTCCTCCCGGACCACGGCGGACACGGCCACCTCCGGCCGACGCAGCCGCACCCGCTCCGCGGCGCCGGCGACCACGTCCCGGGCCGCGGCCTCCCGCCGTGCCTGCGCCTTCCCGGTTGCGGGCATCGTCGAGTCCGCGTACGGCTCCCACAGCGACGCGTGCAGGACCTGGAGCGGACAACCACGCAGAGCTGCTTCGTCGGCGGCCCAGTCCACTGCGCGCAGGGCGTCGTCGGAGCCGTCGGTGCCGACGACCAGTGGCGTACTCATACGGCTCACCACCTCACGGGGCGCACGGATCGGACGGCCGGGACGCGATGCGGCACCCACCCTCCCATCGTCATTCACCCGTGGCCCCTCACACAGAGGTCGAACGGCCGCGCAGGGGCCATGCGGCCCTGGTGCCGTGGACGGGTGGCCCCGTGCGTGGTGCCGCCGGGAAAAGGGAGGCTGAGGGCGAGGTGGCAAGGCGATGTCGTTGCTGCCGGAAGGGCAGACCGTGGAGGGCGCCATGAGCGGAGGTGCGAGGGAGCGGGGCCGCATCGTGGTGGGCGTCGACGGCTCCGAATCCTCGAAGGAGGCCCTGCGCTGGGCAGTGCGCCAGGCCGAGCTGACCGACAGTGCCGTCTACGCGGTGACGGCATGGGAGTATCCGCCGCTGTACGGGTCGATCGGTTGGATCGACGCACCACAGGAGCTGGCCGGCGACATCAAAGGCGCGGCGAGCCGTGCCCTCGACGACGCCGTCAAGGAGGCGGTGCCGCCGGAGCAGATGGCTCGGGTCCGCTGCGGCCTGGCCTACGGCACGCCCGCCGCTGGACCAAGCCAGGGGCGGCGATCTGTTGGTGGTGGGCAGCCACGGCCACGGAGGGTTCGCCGGCGCTCTGCTGGGGTCGGTCGGCCGGCACTGCGCCCAGCACGCGCCCTGCCCGGTCGTCGTCGTGCGAAGGTGAACCGCGCAACGTGAGCGGCCCGACGGCTGAACGAGCGTGGGATCGGCAGGCCGTCAGGGCGTGTTGTTCCCGGGCTGCGGTACGGCGATGACGGGGCACTGTGCATAGTGAAGCATGCCTTGGCTGACCGAACCGAGCAGCATGCCGGTGAAGCCGCCGCGCCCGCGGGTCCCCACCACCAGGCACCGGGCGTGCGCCGACGCCTTGGCCAGCTCTTCCACGGGGTGGCCGAGCAGGACCTCCTGATGGACCACGACTTCGGGGTAGGTCGCGGTGCGGCCGGCCACGGTCTCGGACAGGAGACTTCGGCACGCGTCGTGTGCAGTGTGCTCGTCGACCCTGCCGAACCGTTCGGGGCTGTGCACGTACAGGGCTCGCAGGACGGCGCCGTGCAGGGCGGCCTGTTGGAAGGCGACGTCCACCGCGGCCGCGGAGTGCGCGCTGCCGTCGACGCCGACGACGACGAACGCCGGGTCCTGGGCGCGGTGTTCCGGTTCGGGTACCACGACTACCGGGCAGGAGGCGTGTGTCATGACGGGCAGCGCGACGGAAGCCGGGCTGAAGTCCCCTTCCATCGGACCCAGGTGACGGGAGCCCAACACCACCTCGGCGGCGTCACGGGCCTGTTCGCGCAGTACCCACGCCGGTTCGCCCTCGGCCAGCAGCGCCGAGAGCACCACCTGCGGTTGCCGCTCCTCGACGAATGCGACCGCGCTGTTGAGCACGCGCTCGCCGGTTTCGTGCAGTGCCTGGTTCCACTCCTCCCATGACGGCCGAACCTCCGACTTCCGGTAACCACCGGTGGGTACCCCCTCGGCGTGGACCAGGCGGAGTGGCATCCGGCGGAGGGCCGCCTGGTCCGCTGCCCAGGCCAGTGCCGTCCGCTGAGTGGGATCCGGGGCCACACCGGCCACGATCGGCCGTCCGACTCCCATGGGGACCATGGCCATCCCTCCCGGCCGCGTAGTGTCGTCAATCCCTCTTCCAGCATGGCGCCGTCGACGAGGAGCGGCACGACGGGCGGCCACCACCGGGGGCGGGGGAGAGCCGGACAAGCTCCCCGCTTCGGATTGGCGACCGGTGTGTTCCGGGCGCAACACTGGTGGGGGAGACGCCTTGCCGCGTGAGCACCCGCCGGTGGGCGCGGTGGCCGGTGAGGTCGGGGTTCCGTTCCTGGAGGACGGCCATGACCACCGCGCGAGACATCATGCACGCCGGCGGGACCTGTGTGCGGGAGACGAGACGCTGGAGAGCGCCGCACGCCGGATGAGCGAGCTGAACATCGGTTCCCTGCCGATCTGCGGCCCGGACGACCGGTTGCACGGGATCATCACCGATCGTGACATCGTCGTGAAGTGCCTGGCCAAGGGCAAAGACCCGAAGGTGATGACCGCGGGGCAACTGGCGCAGGGCAAGCCCGTCACCATCGATGTCGAAGCCGACGCGGGTCACGTCCTCCAGACGATGAAAAGGGATCACATCCGGAGGCTTCCTATCATTTCCGATCACCGTCTGGTGGGGATGATCAGCGAGGCGGACCTTGCCCGCCACCTCTCGGAGAAGCAGGTCGGCCGGTTCGTCGAGGGCGTCTGCGCGACAGCCTGACTCACCCTCAACGGCTGCCCCCGCAAGCCCTGTCCCGGCCCGTAGTGCCCCAGGCGGCCGCGCCCGATGCCCATCGGGATTCTCCGACGAGACGGGCCGACCTGACGCCCCACCGGCACCCCTCGCGCAGAGGGCCCCTCACCGCCCGTACGGCGACAGCACGTGGAAAGAGGGAACGCTACGGTGCCCCGGGGCCGGCGGCCCACGCGAGGGCGTCGTCGAGTTCGTCGTATGCGAAGTGCCGCACCTTGGAGTGGACGAACCGGTTCGCGAGGTGCGGTGCCAGCGCGGTGACCTTGCTGTCCGCGGCGATGGCGATCCTTTCGATGCGGCGGTGGTGATCGTGGATGAACTGCACGTGGCGGACCAGGCTGTTGAGGTTCTCCCAACCAGGGAAATCGCGCGCGTGGATGACGAGGCCGGCCAGCGCGTCGTGGGTCCGCAGCCAGTCGTCCGTGGTCACAGCCGGCGCTTCGAAGTCCTGTGCGCGCAGAGGTTGTCGGGCCTCGATCACGAGGACCCGGGAGTCGGCCAGGAGACGGTGGGAGATGCCGGGGCCTTCGGGGAGCGACGCCAACCACTGCAGGGCGACCTCCCGCTCCCGGGCACCGAAGACGCGCACGGGGCAGGGCATCAGGAAACGCAGCAAGGTGCGTCGTCCCGCGGATCCATCCGGCTTCGCTGACAACGGCGCAGCCGTCGCAGAGCCGCATGGCGCCGGGGTCGACCTTGAGGTCCTCCCAGGCCGGGGCCGGAATCCGGTCGTTTCGACCCGGGACACAGGGCCGTAGGGCCCAAGCGCCAGCGCCTCGACGCCAGGCACCGTGGAGCAAGAACAGCCAGGAGGTGGGCGCCGTGGCGAACCTCGGTGTAGCGATCGTGCGTCAATATCAGCGCGGAGTGGTGTTCCGCTTCGGGAAACTGCGCAACGTCCGGAATCCGGGAATTCGTTTCATGATCCCGTTGGCGGACCGGATGCGGAAGGTCACGCTACGGACGGTGACCCTGCCGATCCCTTCCCAACAGGTGATCACCCGGGACAACGTCTCCATCGGTGTTGCGGCGGTCGCCTACTTCCCCCGTGTCGACCCCGTGAAGTCCATCGTGGAGATCGAGGACGTGTCGGCCGCTATCGGCCAGATCGCCCAGACCACCGTGCGCAACGTCGTCGGCAGGTCCCTCCTCGACCAGGTACTCACCGACACCGAGACGCTCAACACTCGGATCAAGGACATCCTCGACGGCCTGACCCAGCGCTGGGGCATCTACGTCCTGCTGGTCGAGCTCAAGGACATCGAGCTGCCGCCCACGATGCAGCGTGCCATGGCACGCCAGGCCGAGGCCGAGCGGGAGAAGCGCGCCAAGATCATCGCCGCCGAGGGAGAAGCACTGAGCGCGGACCGCCTCGCCGAGGCCGCCGACGTCATCAGCGCCCACCCCGTCGCCCTGCAACTGCGCAACCTGCAGATCCTCTCCGAGATCGCCGCGGAGAAGAACTCCACCATCGTCTTCCCCGCCCAGTTCCTGGAGAGCGCCCGCGCCGTGGCTCGATTCGTCGAGGACGAAACCCAGCACACCGCCGCCGCACTGCCGGCACGACATCCGCACCACGAGCCGGTGACCGTGGGGCAAACCACAGTGGCGTGAGGACACAGGAGCGGGAGACACGTCCGCTCGTCTGCCGCGGCGGGGCACAGGCAACGCGCGAGGACCTTGCCGGTCGGAAGCCTTGTCCCATCTCCGGCGGGAGCGGGCGTGCCCGGGCAGATCAGCTACTGGTCCAACGCCGACGTTCCACACCAATCGTTCCACGCAAGGGAGTGGTCATGACTCGACCGATCGTCGTCGGGGTCGACGGTTCCGGGCGCAGTTTGCGGGCCCTGATATGGGCGGCTCACGAGGCCGCATCACGCGGCCGTGCCCTGCACATCGTGCACGTTCTGGCCCCGGCACACGAACACGCCGGCACCCCGGAAGGACACGCCTGGGAAGTCGGCCAACGCGACAAGGGGGTGGTCGCCGAGGCCACCGCGATCGCCGAGGAAGCGCATCCGGGCCTGGAAGTGACGTCCGGACTGCCCTCCGGTGCTCCACCTGCTGTGCTGCTGTCCGAGTCGCAGCACGCGCACACCCTCGTGCTCGGCGCCAAGGGCATGGGCGGCTTCGGGAGCCTGCTCCTGGGCTCGGTCGCGCGTCAGGTTGTCGGGCACGCGGCGTGCCCTGTGGTCGTCGTCAACCACCTCACCACCGGCCACCACCGCATCGTCGTGGGTACGGACGGCTCACCCCACTCGCAAGCCGCCCTGGCGTACGCCTTCCAGCAGGCAGCCCTGCGCGGCGTTTCGTTGCGCGCGGTGCACGCCTGGACCCGCCCGGGACCCCACGGTCTCACGACCGGCCGCGCCCTGGACGAAGCGGTCCGCGGACATCGGGAGGCCCTGGAGGAGTGGCTGGCCCCACTGGCGCAGCAGCACCCCGAAGTGCAGGTGGAGAAGTCCCTTCTCGAGGAGGACCCGATGCTCGCGTTGGCCCGTGCCTCCGACCGGGCGGACCTCCTGGTCGTCGGCTCCCGCGGCCGCGGCGGCTTTCACGGCCTGGCGCTGGGCTCGGTCAGCCACCAACTTCTGCAGTTCTCCCAATGCCCCCTCGCCGTCGTGCGTCCGCACCCCGCACGGCGCTCCGGCTGAGGCCCGTCATGCTCCCCACCCCTCCCGCCGCCCCCCGGCCGAGGCCGGCACTGCTGACCTTCATGGGGGGCGTCGGCACCGTGACCGGCAGCAAGTTCCTCGTCGAGAGCGATCACGCACGGATCCTCGTCGACTGCGGGCTCTTCCAAGGTCTCGGCGAGCTGCGTCGCCGCAACTGGCGGAGCCTTCCCCGCGATGCCTCCGACATCGAGGCCGTCGTCGTCACCCACGCGCACCTGGACCACTGCGGGTACCTGCCCCGCCTCGTCCGCCAGGGCTTCCGCGGGCCGATCCTCGCCAGCACGTACACCGCACGGCTGGCCGACATCGTGCTGCGTGACAGCGCCCGGCTGCAGATGGAGGCGGCAGCGCACGCCAACGCGCACGGCTGGTCCAAACACCGGGTCGCCGAACCGCTCTACGACGACGCCGACGTCGACCGCACACTGCAGTACTTCGATCCGGTACCCGTGGACACCACCATCGAGGTCACCACCGGGACCACACTGACCCTGCGGTGTGCCGGCCACATCCTCGGCTCGACGTGGGTCCACCTCACTCTGGAAGACGGACACACCCTCGCGGTCAGCGGCGACCTCGGACGCCCCGGGCATCCGCTCCTGCGCCCGGCCGAGCCGTTCTCCGGCGCGGACGTGTTGCTGGTGGAGTCGACGTACGGCAACCGCCGGCACGACGACGAAGCCGGTCGGGCACGCTTCTCCCACGTGCTGGCCCGCACGCTGCGCCGTGGCGGAACCGTGGTCATTCCCGCCTTCGCCCTGGACCGCACGGAGGTCGTCCTCAACGAGCTGGCCGCCCTGCGCGTCCAAGGAACGTTGCCCAAAAAGGTCCCGGTGTACGTCGACAGTCCCATGGCGCTGAAGGCCCTTGACGTGTACCGGGACGCCATCCACTCCCGCGCCGCCGAACTGCTGCCCGACATCACGTCCGTGGGGGTGGCCGCGCTGAGTCCCGAACCGTTCACCGCCGCCCGCTCCGTCCAGGAGTCGATCGACATCAACCACACACAGGGCCCGGCGGTCATCGTTTCGTCGGCGGGTATGGCGACCGGCGGACGCGTTCTGCACCACCTGCGGAGGCGCGTGCCCGATCCGCGCAACGCCGTGGTGATCGTGGGCTTCGCGGCCGTGGGCACCCGCGCCCGCGACCTCGTGGACGGGGCCGGCGCACTCAAGATGTTCGGCGAATACGTCCCCGTGCGCGCCGAGGTGGCGAACGTTCCGCACTTCTCGGCCCACGCGGACGCGGCGCAGGTCGTGGACTGGCTGCGCGCCGCCCCGCCGCCGCACACGACGTATCTGGTACACGGCGAGCCGGACGCCTCCGCGGCCCTGCGGGACCGCATCGCCCGGGAGCTGCGCTGGCACGCGGTCCTTCCACGCTCGGGAGAGAACGTCCTGGTGCGCTGAACGCCGGCCACGCCCCGGCTGTGCTTCGCCCTGTCGGCAGAGCCATCTTTCGGAAAACCGGGTCGGTCGGTTCGTTGAGGTTGCCGGCGTGACAGCCTGACTGGCCTCAGCGGGCGTGACCGGTCATTCCGCGCGGGCCAGGAGGAACCTGGTGCTGCCTGCGAACGTGGTGAGACACGGTGTGTCCTCATCGTCGATCCGTATGCCGGTGCGCTCCGAGAGGATCTCGACGAAGCTCAGGAAGTCGAGCGAGTCCATTCCCAACGTGTCCCGGAAGGCGTCGCCGGGCCCCAGGTTCGTGAGGTGCCCACCGGCACGGTCGTACCGGGGGACACGAGCAGTTGCCCGACCTTGCCCGTTTCGAAGCACTCCACCTCGATCGTGGACTTCGCGGTCTCGACGACCGCGACCGTGTCGCCTTTGTGGACAGGGTCACCGGCGTGCACCAGCCACTCCTGCAGGGTGCCCTCGTCCATGTCGGCGCCCAGCGCCGGCATCGTGAACTCGGCCATCGTCAACCCACCGCCCGGTGTGCGGCCGCGATGATGTCGGCGGTTTGCGGCAGCGCGGCCTGTTCGAGCAGCCGCGCGTACGGGATGGGGACTTCCGCGCTGCACACCCGCTCGACCGGTGCATCCAGTTCGTAGAGAGAGTCCTCGGCGATCCTCGCGGACACCTCCGCTGCGAGGCTGCCGCTGCGCCATGCCTCGTCGATCACGACCGCGCGGTGGGTGCGGGCCACGGAGGCGGCCACGGCCTCGCCGTCGAGGGGGCGCAGGACGCGTAGGTCGAGGACTTCGGCATCGATGCCCTCGGACGCCAGATGGTCGGCCGAGGCGAGCGCTTTCGGGAGGGAGCCGCCGTAGGTGATCAGGGAGACATCGGTGCCGGGCCTGCGGACCGCGGCGCGGTCCAGGTCCACGGAGTCGGCGGACGTCGCGAGTTCGCCGGAGGCGTTGTAGAGGCTGCCGTGTTCGAAGATCAGCACGGGGTCGGGGTCGGTCAGTGCCGGCGCGAGCATGTGGCGGGCGTCGTCGATGGTCGCCGGTGCGAGCACCCGGATGCCAGGGATGTGTGCGTACCACCCTTCGAGGCTGTGCGAGTGCTGGGCGGCCAGCTGCCGGCCGGCCCCCGTCGTCATCCGGATCACGAGCGGGACGGGTAGTTGACCGCCCGACATGTGCAGGAGCGTGGCGGCGTTGTTGAGGATCTGGTCGAGGGCGAGCAGGCTGAAGTTGACGGTCATGATCTCGACGATCGGCCGCATCCCGTTGAGAGCCGCCCCGATGCCCGCTCCGACGAACGCGGACTCCGACAGAGGGGTGTCCCTGATCCGCTCCGGTCCGAACTCCTCCAGAAGGCCGAGACTCACGCCGAAGCAGCCGCTGTAACGGCCCACGTCCTCACCCATGAGGAAGACCCGTTCGTCGGAACGCAACGCCTCGCGGAGGGCTTCCCGCATCGCCTCCCGATATGTCGTCTTCGCCGCTCCGACGCGTTCCTCCGACATGGTCACGTCACCTCCGTCCGGGCGCTGGTGACGTGCTGCAAGAGGCTTTCCACCGGTTCCTCGGGGGCGCGTTCGGCTTCGGCGACGGCAGCGTCGATCTCTTCGGTGACCCGGTGTTCGATCTCGGCGAGCTCGTCGTCGACCAACTCGGCGTCCTCACGCATGCGGTCGGTGAGTCGCTCGATCGGGTCGCGCGTCTTCCACCGCTCGATCTCGCCCTTGTCGCGGTAGCGGTCCGGGTCGTACATGGAGTGGGCGCGGAAGCGGTAGGTGCGCATTTCGAGGAAGTGCGGCCCGCCGCCACCCCGGATGCTTTCGACGGCCCGGCCGGTGGCCCGCTCGACGGCTTCGACGTCCATGCCGTCCACCGCCCACGCCGCCATGCCGTACGAGGCGGCGCGCAGTGCAAGATCGGTCTGCGCCTCGTGCCGGTGCAGGGCCGTGCCCATGGCGTACAGGTGTTCTCACATACGAAGAGCAGTGGCAGGCCCCACAGAGCGGCCAGATTCGCCGTCTCGTGGAACTCGCCCTCGGCGTAGGCGCCGTCGCCGAAGAAGCAACAGGTCACCCGGAACCGCCCGCACATGTGATCGCCGAGCGCGAGCCCCGCGGCCAGTGGGAGTCCGCCGGCAACGATCGCGTTGCCGCCGTAGAAGCGACGGCTGGCGTCGAAGAGGTGCATGGATCCGCCGCGGCCCCCGCTGCAGCCGGTGGCCTTGCCGTACATCTCGGCCATGATGGCCTCGGCGGGGAGACCGCGGGCCAGCGCGTGACCGTGCTCGCGATAGGTGGAGACCACCGCGTCTTCAGCGGTCAGAGTGTGGGTGACGCCGACGGCGACGGCTTCTTCCCCGATGTAGAGGTGGACGAAGCCGCGGATCTTCGCTGCGCTGTACAGCTCGACGCACCGCTCCTCGAAACGCCGGATACGCAACATGGCGTGCAGCAGCTCGCCGCGGTGGGCTCCCCGGGCCGTGATGCCCCGCCCGTCGGCCTTGGTCCTGCGCTTGCGGGTGCCGTGGACGGAGGTCATGACGAACCCTCCAACGTGGACAGGTCGCCGGTCGGAAGCCCGAGTTCGCGGGCGCGCAGCAGTCGGCGCATCACCTTGCCGCTGCGGGTCTTGGGCAGATTCTGGTCGAAGGTGATTTCCCGAGGAGCAACGGCCGGGCCCAGGCGTCGGCGGCCGAAGGCCAGCAACTCGCGCTCCATCGCGGCGGTCGGTTCGGCGTCGGCCCGCAACGAGACGAATGCCTTGACGATGTTCCCCGCCATGGGGTCCGGCCGTCCTATCACCCCCGCCTCGGCGACGGCGGGATGTTCCATCAGCACGCTCTCCACCTCGAAGGGGCCGATGAGGTGCCCCGCCGACTTGATGACGTCGTCGGCCCGGCCGACGAACCAGTACCACCCGTTCTCGTCCTGCCTGGCCAGATCGCCCGTGAGGTACCAACCGTCGGCGAACGTCGCCTCGTAGCGCTCCTTGTCGTGCAGATACCCGCGGAACATGGAGGGCCAGCCCGGACGGAGCGCCAACTCACCCGTCACGTCAGGCGTTTGCACCTCCCTCACCCGCCCGTCGGTTATCAGCGCGCGGCCGTCCTCGCCGCGTTCCAACACCGTGGCCCGGACACCGGGCAGCGGTCGGCCCATCGACCCGGGCCGGATCTCGCAGGCAGCGAAGTTGGCGATCATGATGCAACCGGTCTCGGTCTGCCACCAGTTGTCGTGGACGGGCAGGCCCAGCGTGTCCTGGCCCCAGACCACGGCCTCGGGGTTGAGGGGTTCTCCGACGGATGCCACGAAGCGCAGGGCTGGCAGGTCGTGCACCGGGTGCCGGGTGCTGGACCGCTGCCGCGGCGTGGTGCGCATGAGCATGCGCAGTGCCGTGGGCGCGGTGTACCAGACACTGACCCGCTGCTCACTGAGAATGCGGTACCAGCGGAGGGCGTCGAAGTCCCCCTCGTCCACCACCACGGTCACGCCGTGGACAAGCGGAGCGATGATGCCGTAGGACATACCAGTGACCCAGCCGGGGTCGGCGGTGCACCAGTACACGTCCTCGGAATGCAGATCCAGTGCGTAGGCGGCCGTGGCGTGGTGGGCGACGACGGCTTCGTGGACGTGGATCGCACCCTCGGGGTACCGGTGGTTCCGCTCGTGAAGTGCAGTAGCGCCATGTCCTCGGGGGAGGTCGGGGGAATGGTGAACCGTTCCGGCGCGGCGGTCATGAGCGCGTCGAACGGCACCGTGCCGGGCAGGTCCTCGGCACCGGGCCCGACGATGAGAACGTGCGCGAGCCCGGGAAGCTCCGACCTGCGGTCCGCGACTTTCCGCCGATACAGTGCCGCCGTGGTGACCAGCACCCGAGCGCTGCCGAGCCGCAGCCGCTCCTGGACCGGGTCAGGACCGAACGCGGAGAACAGCGGGCAGAGCACGCTGGTGTTCTTCAAAGTTCCCAGTACGGCCGTGTACAGCTCTGGGCACCTGCCGAGCAGCGTGTACACCCTGGCACCGCGGCCGACGCCCAGCGATCGTAGGACGTTCGCGAAGCGCGCCGTACTGCGGGCCAACTCGGTGTACGTGACGGTGGTGACGGTGCCGTCGGCCGCGATGCAGCGCAATGCGGCCTTGTCTCCCTGCGCCGGTCGCGCATGGCGATCGACGGCCTCGTGCGCCATGTTCAGTCCATGCCCGCCGGGTAGTCCGTCCAGGATCCTCCGCGCCCGGAGCCAGGTGAACTCGGAGCATTCCCGTGCGTAGTCGGCGAGATGCGGCGTCACCTTCGGTGGAGCGTCCTTGCGAATGGTCTCCCATGTCATCTCGGTTTCCTCCGGAGCCTCGCGCCCTCTCCAGGATCGTCACGGCCCGCCCGTCCACGTAGGGGCCGCAGGGGTGGCTCGGCAGACGTGCCCAAGCCGCCGCCTTCACGGGGTGTCGGCCATCGACGCCGCGCGCCGATCGTCACCGCCGTGCGGGTGCCCGTGCAGGAGGCGACCCGTTACCAACTCGGGGACGATTCGTATGAAGGCGTCTGCCGGCACGGTCACCCACGAGCGGAGCCCGACCGCACGCAGCCGATCCTGTTCCCCTCGGTCAGTGACCCGCAGGGCACATCCGGTCACGACGACGCTCCAGCCAGACTGGGTGGCCTCGTCGAACCAGTCTGCTTCGAAAGCCACGACGGCACTGTCCACGGCCAGTGCGACACGTGACTGGGCCGATGTCCGGAAGACGACCGCGTGATCCTGATCCAGGGAGAAGTTGACCGGCAGGACGGCGGGTAGCGCATCGTGCGTGTACACGATGCGCCCTATGGGCACCAACGTCAGCAGCCGCAGACACTCTGCCCGGTCCAGCTCCTGAAGGCCGTTCTCCCATTCCATGTCCTGATCGTGTGCGCACCGCGCCGATGCGGCGTAGGGCCGGTGGTCCTCGGTCGTAGGGTGGTTCGGGCCGTTGTGGCGAGGGCCGTATGTCGCCCTGCCGCCGCCGTTCCCCGCTTGTTTGGGCCGAGGGGCCCTGTCGTCGGTGGCGTGGCGACAGCACGCTGGGAACGTGAGACCGCTCGGGGCTCCCGGCAAGATGGAGGCGAACACCATGGACGACGTCGTCACTGTGGGCCTCGACGGCTCGGCCGAGAGCCGGGCGGCCGCCCGCTGGGCAGCCGAGGAGGCCGCCCGTCGCCGGCTCACGCTCCGCCTGCTGCATGCCTGGCCCATGCTCGCGCCGGAGGCGGTGGGGACGCCCCCGAGGTGGATCAGAACTACTGGGCGAAGTTGATCGTGCACGACGTGCACGCGGAGGTGGCCGACCTCTACCCCGACCTCCCCGTCGCCGAGGACCTGGTCGCCTCCGATGCCGAGGCCGCACTGCTGGACGCGTCCACGCGATCCCGGCTGCTGGTGCTCGGATCACGGGGACTTTCCCACGCCGCGTGCTTCTTCCTGGGCGACACCAGCATGACGATCGTGGCCATGGCGGAACGCCCGGTGGCTCTGGTACGCGCCGGTACCCGTTCCAGCCCGGTTCCCCCTCGCGGTGCAGGCGCAGTGGTAGTGGGGATCAGTCTGCACGGGAACTGCGACGACCTGCTGGAGTTCGCCTTCGAGGCCGCTGCCCTGCACGATGCGCCGCTGCACGCCGTCCACGGGAGAAGCCTGCCGGTGGAGGCGTACGTGCCGTGGGCCGCAGGCCCCGACGCCCGCGAAACGATCACAGCAGACATCCGGCAGCGCCTGGAACAGGTACTTCGCCCATGGCGTGACAAGTTTTCCGGTGTACGAGTGATCGACAACGTGGTGCTGGCAAGTCCGGCCCGGGCCGTCGTGGAAGCGGCGTCAGCCGCCGAACTGCTGGTGATCGGGCGGCGTAGGCAACACCGCCCCCTGGCACCGCGGCTGGGTAACGTCGCGCATGCCGCCGCACATCACGCGTCGTGCCCCGTCGTCATCGTCCCGCACGACTGACCACGACCGCAGCCGCGGACGGTTCATCGCCTCGCCCCAACCACAGGTGGCTGCGGCGCAACCTCTGCTTCGGCGCGGGCCCCTGAACGTCGAGGACCATCAACGGCGCCCGAAACCCGCTCAATCTCGTTCTGAACGATCTGCCCCACTGAGCGGGCGCGCTGCCGGCAGATCCAGCACCGCGGTCAGCTCGCAGGTTCCGTTTCCCTCCCACCGGAGGTTGCCGCCGATCGCCTCCGTGAGATCCGTGCACAGACGCGGCACCAGCCCGGTCGGCGCCGTCTCCGCCTCGGACGTGACCGCTCTCCGGCTGGTCAGCCGGATCTCCATTCTTCCGTCCACGGGCAACGCATCGATCAGTACCGGGTTGCCGGTGGACCGGCAACGCAGCAGGTGGGCCACCAGGTTTGCGATCACGCGCGTGAGCAGCGAGGCATCGGTCACCACGTCCGGCAGTCCGTCCGGCAACCGCACCACCACCTCATGACCGCCCGGCCCCAGATCGTCGATCACCGTGGCCAGCACCTCGTCCACATCGACCGGGCGCAACAGCACATCCAACCCGCCTGTGTGCAGGCGGCTCAGATCCAGCAGATCACCGATCACACCTGAGACTCGATCCAGTGCGTGCTCGGCGCCGTCGCACAGTGCCCCGCGTTCCTCGGCGGTGCGCCGCCCCTCGCCGTCACGGAGTTGCTCGACCATCCGCCGTGCCATCGCGACCTCCGGTTTCAGATCGCGCGCGGCCGCCTGCAACACCTCCGCGCGTCGCCGGTCCGCAGCAGTTCGTTCCCCCGCCTCTGTCGCCTGCTGCCGGCGCATGTGGCTCTCCAGCCCCGCCGCGACCTGCGTGGCGCACGCGCGGAAGACTCTGCGGTCTCCGGCGTCGAGTGGCCGCCCACGACCGGCCAGCACCACCCCCTCCGACACCGCTACCTCCGCATCCGCCGCCTCCGGTCGCTCCGGCGCCCCGCGCCCGGCGCTGGCAACCACGAACCAACCACGCCCACGCGCCCGGTCCTGCTCCAACAGGCTCACGGCGGCAAGCCCGAACGTCTCCCGCACCCGCTCCAGCAACGCCGGCAGATCATCCTGCCCCCGCAACGCCCCGGTCGCCAGATCGGCCAAGGTCGCGACCTCCACCGAGGCCCGCTCCGCCTCCCGGACACGGTGGACCAACCGCTCAACCACGCCGCTGACCAGTAGCGCGACGATCACGAACACCAGTAGGACCACCACGTCACCGACGTGCGCAAAGGCCAGCGAGTACAGAGGCTGTACGAAGAAGTAGTCGGCGAGGCCCGCCGCGACGAAGGCGGCCAGCAGAGCCGGATACACGCCGCCGACCAGAGCAGTGGCCACGACCGCCAGCACGTAGAGCAGCAACTCGCCCGCCAACCCGAAGCCGCGGACCGACACAAGCAGCAACGTCAGCACCGGTAGCAGCACCGCCGCCAGTGCCACCCCCCGCACCACGCGGGCCGGACTCAGGCCACCGGTCAGCGGCGGCAACGTCACCACCGGCCCACGCGCCATCCGGTCGTGCGTCAGGATGTGCACATCGATGCGGCCGGCCTGCCGGACCACCTTGGTCACCACCTGGTCCCCCGCCAGCAGGCCCCGCAACCGCCCGCGCCGGGAGCCCCCCAACACGATCTGCGTCGCGTTCTCGGCCCGCGCGAACTGCAGCAGCCCCTCCGCAACGTCCTCTCCCACCACCTGGTGGAAGCGGCCCCCGAGCGACTCCACCAGGGCACGGGACCCGGCCAGTGCCGCCGTATCCGCCCCGGCACGGCCGTCATTGCACGCCACGTGCACCGCGACCAACTCACTCCCCGGCGTCCGCTCGGCGATCCGCGCCGTCCGCCGCACCAGCGACTCCTCGCCCTGCACCCCCGCCAGCCCGAGTACGATCCGCTCCGTCGTCTCCCACGGCGTCTCGATCCCGTGCTCCACGCGATACCGCCGCAGCCCCTCCTCGACCCGGTCGGCCACCCACAGCAGGGCCAGCTCGCGCAACGCCGTCAAATTGCCCGGCCGGAAGTAGTGCGTCAACGCCACATCGATGCGATCGGGCGGATACACGTTCCCGTGCACCATCCGGCGCCGCAGCGCCTCCGGCGTCATGTCGACCAACTCCACCTGCTCGGCCCGCCGCACCACTTCGTCCGGGATCACCTCCGCTTGCCGAACCCCCGTGATCTGCTCCACCACGTCGTTCAACGACGCCAGATGCTGAATGTTCAACGTGCTCACCACGTCGATGCCGGCATCCAGCAACTCCTCGACGTCCTGCCAGCGCTTCTCATTCCGTGATCCCGGAACATTGGTGTGGGCCAGCTCGTCCACCAGCGCCACCTGCGGCCGCCGCGCCAGCACCGCTCCCAGGTCCATCTCGGTGAACTCACGCCCCCGGTATGCCAGGGTGCGCCGCGGAACCAGCTCCAGCCCTTCGGCCATCTGCGCGGTCAGCCGGCGCCCGTGCGGTTCCACCAGTCCGATCACCACATCCGTGCCCCGCCCCCGCCGGCGCTGTCCTTCTGCCAGCATGGCGTAGGACTTCCCCACCCCCGGCGCGGCACCCAGATACACCCGCAACCGCCCGCGAGACACCACCGACCGCCTCCTCCAGTACCGGACCACCACCCGACCGGAAAACCGGAACCCGCAGCTCCATCCTCCCTCCCGACAGCACCCGGGCGACGGAAGCGCACAGTCGAGCCGGCACGGCACAGGCCCGGTGGAGTGAGCAGAACAATCCCTCGGGGACTCCGGCACCGCGTGGATTCGCTGCCGATCAGGAGGGACGGGCCCATCGGGTGCCCGGGGCGGACGATGACGACGGGACGCCTGTGCTGGGCGTAGCGCTGACCGACCGTACCCAGCAGTGCCTCCTCGGACTTTCCATGCCTCAGCTGACCGCACACCGCGGGAGGGGCGTGCCTGCCGGGTTGGCCGGCAGGCCCTGGCTGTTGTGATGCGCGCTGTCTCGTGTCGTCGGTCAGGCAGTCTGCTGGAGAAGCAACGCACGGATGTCGTGGGGGAGTTGTTCCAGTACCGCTTCCAGGTCCCCGGGTGAGACGTGCTTGCGTACGACGCCGGTGGCCGCGGCGGCGATCCGGGGACGTCCTCAGTGGTGACCTTGGCCTTGCGGACGAAGCGGCCGATGTAGCCCTGGCGGTCGTACTTGATCGGTACGACACCGGGGTCCCAGTCGTCCTAGTAAACGCTCCGCAGCAGCTCAGGCAGTGGTGCGGGAACTGCGCGGCCACGGTCGGCCTGTCACGGCACGTGTGCAGCCGCGTGTGCAGGACTCCGCGGGCGGGGTGGCGGTTGTCCGTCTCCAGGGCTTCCGGCGATGTTCAGAAAGGAGGACAACCCGGACCCGGTGGAGTCCCCCTTCGGCATCGTTGGTGTCCTGGTGGCTTCTCCTTTCCCCTGCCCGGAGCTCCATGCTAGGGCGGGCCGAGTCGGTTGGCAGCCGCATCATCCGCACGGCACCACAAGGCCGTGCGGATGAGGATGTCCGGTCGATCTCGGGGCGGGAGCGCTCGTTGTCCATGGCATGGGACGGGCTGATCCGACTGATGCCGAGTGGGAGCGGCCGTGTCCGCTCCTGCCGGTCAGCAACGGGCCATGCAGGCGGTGGGTGTGATCACCGGCAGAGGATCGATGGGATTCCGTACCGTGCACGGACTGGGGTGCACTGGCGCGGCCATCCCGAAGGTTCCGGTCCGTGGAAGACCGTATACGTGATGGTCGCGGGCGCCGCGCCGGTACCGCATCAGGGCGGAGAGCGGGAAGGCCCGCAGCAGCCGGATCGCCAGCACGGTGAAGGCGACGGCCGCGACCCACAGGGGCCAGTCGCGCTCATCGGTGGCCAGCTGGTGGACCAGGGGCGGCAGCTCAAGACCCACCGCCGTCCGGCAAGGCCACGCCCATGTCGGCCGAATCGCCGGGCTCGGCGCCTCCTGGCGTGGGCATGGACGTCCAGGTCGACGGTGCCCCCGCCGCCTGCTCACGCCCGCGTGCCCCAGGTCTCGACGGTTCAACTCCGGCCCCTCTGAAGGCGGGCAGGGGAACGCTGCCCGATGACGCGTCGCCACCGGAGTCGGGCCGTCGGAGCGTGGAACGGGCGCGCACACGCGTCGTGCGCC
Organism: Streptomyces sp. CB02959; assembly: GCF_002803155.1. GTDB lineage: Bacteria > Actinomycetota > Actinomycetes > Streptomycetales > Streptomycetaceae > Streptomyces. The sequence goes on along the minus strand of NZ_NNBP01000046.1, from coordinate 14,831 downwards.
GCGCTCCGAGCGGGTTCACAGTGGAAGAAAGCCGGCTGCGTGCACTTCGTGCGAGGACAGGCGGGAGACGTCTTGAGCTTCTGGCACCCGGGCCGTCCGCGGAGGAGTACTTCTCACGGACGTCGTCCCGGTCAAGTACGGCAGCGAGGCATGCGTGAGCCGCTCACTTCTCCAGCCGGCCCCTGAGGTGGGCCAGGAAGACTCGGCGAGCACGGCATGGACGTCACGGTGACTGAAGAGGGCCCCTTCCGGTTCCGCATCGACGGGCGGGGTGCCATGCGCGTGCCCGGTGTCGTCTTCGCCAGTCGTGGGCTGCTGCCCCAGGCGGCCGGTGACAGAGCGCTGGAGCAGGTGGTGAACGTGGCGACGCTGCCCGGCATCGTCCGTGCCTCCTTCGCCATGCCTGATGTGCACTGGGGGTACGGCTTTCCCATCGGCGGGGTCGCCGCCACGGACGTCAACGCGGGCGGAGTCGTCTCGCCGGGCGGCGTCGGCTTCGACATCTCCTGCGGTGTCCGGCTGCTGGCCGCCGGCATACAACAAGCCGAGCTGGCCCCTCACCTGGGCGAACTGATGGACATACTCGGGGACACCACCCCGCGCGGCATGGGACGCGGCGGGCTGTGGAAGTTGTCCGGACGCGCGCAGCTGGAGAAGCTGCTCACCGGCGGTGCCCGGTACGCGGTGGAACGCGGCCACGGCGTCCCGCGCGATCTGGATCGCTGCGAGGACCATGGAGCGCTGGCGGGTGCCGACCCGGATCAGGTCGGGCAGCGTGCGGTGGAGCGTGGGCTGCACCAGGTGGGCAGCCTCGGCTCGGGCAACCACTTCCTGGAAGTCCAGGTGGTGGACCGGGTCTACGACGCAAGGACGGCGACCGCCTTCGGCCTGCGGGCCGGCCAGGTCTGCGTGATGATCCACTGCGGCTCCCGCGGCCTCGGGCACCAGGTGTGCACCGATCACGTCCGGGTCATGGACGGCTCACTGCGCGCCTACGGCATCGAGGTCCCGGACCGGCAGCTGGCCTGCGCGCCCGTCGTCTCCCCACCCGGCCGCGACTACCTCGGGGCGATGGCCGCCGCCGCCAACTACGGCCGCGCCAACCGGCAACTGCTCACCGAGGCCGCACGCCGTGCGTTCACCGTCACCGCCGGTGTGAGCGTGGACCTGGTGTACGACGTCTCCCACAACATGGCCAAGATCGAGACCCACGAGGTAAACGGCGCTCCGCGCCGGCTGTGCGTCCACCGCAAGGGCGCCACCCTCGCCCTCCCGCCCGGTCACCCGGCCCTGCCGAAGGACCTTGCCGAGGTCGGCCAGCCCGTCCTCGTGCCCGGCACGATGGGCACCGCCTCGTACGTCATGGTCGGCACGCCCGCCAACGACGCGTTCTTCTCCGCCTGTCACGGCGCCGGCCGGGTGTGGAGCCGCCATCGGGCACTGCGCGAAGTCCGCGGGGAGCAGGTGCGTGACGCACTCGCGTCCCGAGGCATCGCCGTCCGGCCGTCCTCCTGGCGCGGTCTCGCGGAGGAGACCCCCGCCGCGTACAAGGACGTCGACGCGGTCGCCACCGCCACCGAAGGCGCCGGGTTGGCCCGGCTGGTCGCCCGGCTGACCCCGCTCGGCGTCGTCAAAGGATGAATCCAGGCGGTACGCGCGCATTGCGCCGCCGACAGGCAACCGTTGCCCACCGCGCCGGCAAACCGCCGGGGGCATCCGCCCGGGGCGCACCTGCCGGCCGGCGACCGCGCCACGGCGCATGCGTCGTGCGGCGAGACACCACCATCACCGAGGAGACCAGGGCCGACGTCCTGACCCGCGCCCTCGGCCCGGACCCCGCCTCGGTCGCGGTCCAGGTCACGCACGGACGGGTGGCGCTCAGCGGACTGAGGCGCACAGCGGGCCGATCCGACCGGTCTGCCGCCGGCCGAAGCGGCGGTAGGCAAGGCCGACAAGGGCGTGGAGACGGGGCGGTCACACGTCGAGGGTGACCGAGCACCGCCAACCATCCGGCCCGCGATCGAACGCCAGCTCGTGAAGGGTGGCTGCTTTCGGCGCAGCCCCCGTCACCGGAAGCGATCCGATGTCCGCCATGCGCAGCCGGGCCCGCAGCCCATCGCGGACGGTGGTCAGCTCCACCTCGACCGGAACCTCGTCGTGGGCGTCAAGCCAGTAGATGACCTCTTCCAACAGGGCCACCAGCAAGTCCTCGTTCGTGTCCCCGTGCACCACGACGTCCCGCTGGCGCACACCGGCCGCGCCCGCCAGGTCCAGGAAGGACTCGCAGACGCCCCGCACGGCCTGTGCCAGGCACACCTCACGAGTCGGGCCCCATGCCTCGACCCGCAGATCCGCGGTGTGTGGAACGTCGCGGTGCCCGCCGAGCTGCGCGGGGTCTTCCGGCCGAACCATTCCCGCCTCCCTCGTGTGACGGTCCGCCTCGGACCGGCGACCCGGCCGGGTCGGTGAGACGGCCGGCGGTCGCCGGGCTGCGGCCGAAGGCGTCCGGAAGCAGCCGGCCATAACCAACGATGAGATCTTCGACCCTCGCACCATGCCACGCGCTGCGTCCCCACGGCGAGTGGTACGGCGGTGACCGAGTGGCCGCACGTCCACCAGCCCAGGACCGGCGACATCGAGGTGATCGATCGATCGCCGAAACCACAGTCCGGAATCCGACCGGGCACCGCGACGCCCCGGCGACCACGCCGACAGACCCTCGGGTACCCCGGACGGGCCGGCCGGTCGGCTGGGCGCGGCCCGGGCGCCGGAGGTGTACTGGACGTACCGCGACGCCGTCGGTCGACGAACGAGGGAGCGGTCCGTGTCGCCATCGGATGCTGGAGCCCACCCGGCGAAACCCGATCGGGTGTTCGATCGCGAGGTCGAGTGGGCCGCTCTGGCTGACTTCGTGAGTGATCCGCGCCCCGGAGCCACGCTCGGACTGGTCTCGGGACAGCATCGGCAGGGCAAGACCTTCCTGCTGCAAGCCCTCGCCAAGGCCGCCGAAGGCTTCTATTTCGACGGGCAGGCGGTAGCAGAGGCCCAGACACTGCACCGCCTGGCAGAACGTTTCGCGGAGCACACCCGGGCGACGCGTCCACCGCGCTGGCAGCGCTGGGAGCATGCCGTGGACGCACTTCTGGCGCTGGGCGACCGGCGCCCGGTCCCCGTGATCATCGACGACTTCCCTGACCTGGTGGGCCCGAGCCCGGCACTGCCCTCCGTCATTCACGGTGCATACCGCCGTCTGCACGAGGTGCGTCAGCGCAACCGGGCCCGTCTCATCCTCAGCGGAGGGGCTCCATCCCTGATGCGGAGACTCTTCTCCGGCCCGTCCTCCCTGCACCGGCTCGCCTCGCTGGAACTCCTGGTTCAGCCCTTCGGCTTCCGCGAGGCGGCGCGATTCTGGGGCATCCGATCCCCACGGCTTGCCGTCCAGGTACATGCCGTCGTGGGCGGAACTCCCGCCTATCGAGGCGACCTTGTGTGTGGCGACGCCCCTGCCGGCCCGAATGACTTCGACGCCTGGGTGTGCAGAACCGTCCTCAACCCACGCGTCCCCCTGTTCTGGGAGGCGCGCAATCTGCTGGAGGAGGAGGCGGACCACGCGGACCGGGCGCTGTCCCACTCCGTACTGGTCGCGATCGCTGCCGGCCGCTCCACACCCGGCAGGATCGCCGAGCGCATCGGAGCTCAGCTGCCCGACGTGTCCCACACCCTGGCCATGCTGCGGAACACCGGTCTCCTGCGCGCAGAGTCCGACGCGTTCCGGCCCGCGCTGACGCGCTACCGCATTGTCGAGCCGCTTCTGGCCTTCGAGCACGCCGTCGCATGGCCCCATCGCGCCTTGATCGAGCAGGAGGACGCCGCCGCTGTGTGGCAACGCGTCCGCCCCACGTTCGACACCGCGGTTGCCGCGCCGCACTTCGCCCAGCAGTGCCGGGACTGGACCACCCAGTACGCCGCCCCCGACGCCTTCGGAGGGGAATTCAAGACAGCCGTGCGCGGCACCGTCTCCGGCCCTGCGGGGCACACCCCTCTCCATGTCGACGTGGCGGTACGAGGGAACGTCGAGGGGCGGCCCGGTGTCCTGCTCTCGGTCGGACTCGCCCGCTGGAACGGGACCATGGACATCCATCACCTGGAACGGCTGCGCTACGTTCTGTCCGTCCTCGGGGCTGCCGGCGAGGACGTCAACGGGGCCACGCCGGCGTGTTATAGCGGGGTCGGGTTCGGCCCGGAACTGCGGGCCGCGGAAGCCAGGGGAGAGGTCCTCCTGGTCGACGTCGACAGGCTTTACCACGGCGAGTGACCGACCGTAACGCGGTCAAGGGGTCATACGGCTGGACTCGGCGAAGCATGAACTGCGTTGCCACGGCGCGCAAGACGTCCGGATGGAGCGCCAACTACGGCTGTACGAAGGAGTGGGCGTACTCCTGCCCTACGCCGCCCCCACCTCGCCGTCCCATGGCCGGACGACCGGCGGCTCCGGCCGGGTTGGGCGAGCGTGTGGAAAGGTTCGCCCGGTGCTCAGCGGACCAGGACGTTCTCTCCTGCTCGTGGCACCACCCCAGTTCCCGGGCGATACGGTCCCGCAGCGCGACGGAGGCGTCCGGCTCGCCCTGCACCAGGTACGTGGTGTGGGGTGGCGAGGCGGCGCGCAGCCGGTCCACGATCTGCGCTGCGTCCGCGTGGGCCGAGAAGTGCGGCACGTTCGCCACCTCGGCACCTACGGGGAGGTACTCGCCGAACTCGACCGTCACCGGTCCCACCCCGCAAGTCGGTCACCGTACGCGCGCGCCAGACTGCGCACCGCCTCCGGAATCTGCCGTCCGAAGGTGCACGGGCTGGCTTCGGACATTACCCGCAGCAACCGCCCGTACTCCTCTCCGGGCTGAACGACGCGGAGGTCACCGGCATGGCCGGCGCTGTGGACGGGTCTACCGCGGCCGTCGTGCGCCGGCACGCCCAGGAGGCACTCAGCTCTGATCCGTGGTGCACGACCCGGCTGGGCCCTCCACCATGCTCCAGGCAACCGGTCCCAGGAGATCGCCCACCCGCTGGAAGACGTCCATGAGCAGGTCGTCCACGGTCAGCATGCCGACGGGCCGGTGCCCGTCCAGTACGGGCAGGCGGCGAACCCCGGAGTTGCGGAAAGCCCGGTATGCGTCGTAAACGTCGTCGGTCACATCCACCGTGATCACGGGCAGGGTCATCACCGCATCCACCCGCTCCTCTGCGTCCAGCCCCCTGGCCAGCATGCGCACCGCGAGGTCGCGGTCGGTGACGATGCCTTGCAGCCTCCCGCCGTCCGTGACCACCAGGCAACCAACCCCGTACTCTTCCATCTGGCGGGCCACTTCCCGCAGGTGCGTCCCGACCGGAACGGCCACCGCCGGAGCACTCATCAACTTTGAGACGTCCATCGGCCGGCTCCTTTCGGTTTCGACCACGATCTCCCTGGCGGAACGTGCGGTCGTGTACCCCACGAGCACGATGCGCGAAGGCGTCCTGGCACGTTCGGTCATGGCCCGTCCCGTGCGGGCGACGAGGAAGTCGGCGCTGTCCACCAGTGTATGTACTGAGGAGCAGGGCGGCCTCGTCACGACGAACGGCTGACCCTGACCCTTGTGGACAACAGGGGGCATCGTCCCCAAGAACAGCGGCTGCGCGACCTCGCCCAACGGACGGAGGACGCCAGTGGCGGAACTGCCGTCGGCGCGCGGACGGGCGGCGGCACCCGGCTCGTCTGGTCGGTGCCCGTCCCCGGGTGGCACCAGTTCCCGTCGTCATTGAAAGGCCGCGTGAATTTCCTGCTCGGTCGCGGTGTGGGAGACAAGGAGCAGCTCGTCACCGGGGCGGAGCCGTACCTCGGGGGTGGGGACGGTGGGCTGGCCTTCGCGGATGACGGTGGCGATGACGGTGCCGGCGGGGAGTGCCACATCGGCGAGGGTCCGTCCGGCTGCACGGGATTGTGTCGTGATCGCGGTTTCGATGACGTTGACGCCTGCCTTGCTGAGGCGGAGCAGTGCGACGGTGTCGGTGGCGCCGGTGGCCTCCTCGATGAGGGAGATCAGTGGGGTTGCGGCGGGTACGGGGACGTCGACGCCCCAGCGGTGGTCGAACAGCCAGGTGTTCTCTGTGTCGTTGACGCGGGCGGCGACCCGCGGAACCGCGAACCGGCGCTTGGCGAGCAGACTGATGAGGAGGTTGTCCGCATCGTCGCCGGTGGCGGCGATGACGACGTCGGCGGTGAGGGCTCCGGCGTGCTCGAGGAAATCGGCCTGGCAGGCGTCCCCGGCCTCCAGGCGTATGGTGAGGCGGCTTACGAGTTCGGCGATGCGGTCCTCGTCGCGGTCGACGAGAGTGACCTCGTTCTGGGCCGCGGAGAGCACCTGGGCGATCTGGGTGCCCAGTCGGCCTGCGCCGGCGATGAGGGCTTTCACGTCCCGAGCTCCTTGTCGAGAAAGCCGCGCAGGCGGCCGAGGGCGGTGGCTGCGACGGCGAAGGTGACCAGGTCGCCAGGTTCGGCGGGGGTGTGGTGCGCGGGCACCAGCGAGCGGCCCGCCCGGGTGACCTCCACGACGCGGATCTCGCCGTCGACGTCGAACTCGGTCAGTCGCCGCCCGGTGAGGTAGGCGGGCAACTCGGAGCGGAGCAGCAGGGTTTCTCCGTTGCCGAAGGAGAGCTCCGGCGTGAGATGGCGGTGCAGCAGCATCTGGTGGATCCGATGCACCGTCCAGCGGACACTGGCGACGGTGGGAATGCCCAGTTCGCGATAGATGTCGGCGTGGGCCGGGTCGCAGATACGGGCGAGCACGAGGGGAACCCGGTAGGTCTCCTTGGCGGTCCGCGCGCTGACGATGTTGCTGCTGTCCGTGGAGGTGACGGCCACGAACGCGTCGGCATGCTCGATTCCGGCGACCGCAAGTACCGTACGGCTGAAGCCGTTTCCTTCGTGGAACCGGCCGGGGAAGCCGGCAGGCAGCAGTCTGTGGGCCTTGGCCGAGCGGTCGATGATCCGCACGTCGTGGCCTTCGACGGCGAGTTGGGCGGCCAGTCTGGCTCCTACCCGTCCGCAACCGACGATGATTACTCTCATCGCTCTCCTCCCTTCCCTCCCAAGGGCCTCACGGTTCGCTGTTGCCGCAGCCACCACTTACGGGATTCCTCGGCGGCCAGCAGCAGCGCGCCGAAAGCCGCCAGGACCGCCCAGTCGGCAGCGGCCAGCGGGGCGGTGTGGAAGACGGCCTGTAGCGCGGGCAGATAGCTGATCGCTGCCATGAGGCCGATGCCGAAACACCCCGCGGCCAGCAGCCAGGGGTTGGACAGCAGCCCGATGCGCAAGACGCTCTGCCGGTCGGTGCGCACCGCCAGAGCGTTGAAGAACTGGCTGACCACAATCCCGGCCTGGACCTTGGTGATCGCCTCCCGGTAGACGGCGTCGTGCTCGGTGAAGTGCGAGTAAGGGATCCCGGAGGCGTGGATGTGCCAGAAGAAGACGACGCACACGCCGAGTGCCTGGATGCCGCCGAGGAACAGGATGCGTCCCATCACCGTGGGCGCGAACAGCCGTTCGTCACGGGAGCGTGGCGGGCGGTCCATGACGTCGGGTTCGGGCGGCTCGGCCCCCAGAGCCAGGGCAGGCAGGACGTCCGAGCCGAGGTCGATTGCGAGGATCTGCACGGCGGTGATCGGAACGAGCGGGAATCCCGCGAACGTCGCGGCCAGGATCGGGACGAGCTCGGCGATGTTGTGACTGAAGAGGTAGATCAGGAACTTGCGGATGTTCTGGTAGACGGAACGGCCGAGCCTCACCGCCGTGGCGATGGAGGCGAACGAGTCGTCCAGCAGCACCATGACCGCCGCCTCCCTGGCGACATCGGTTCCCGAGGCTCCCATCGCCACACCGATGTCCGCGTGCTTGAGGGCCGGCGCGTCGTTGGCGCCGTCGCCGGTCACCGCAACCACCTCACCGCGCCGCTGGAAGGCAGTGACCACCCGCATCTTGTGCTCGGGGCTGACCCGGCACAGCAGCAGTTCCCCGGACTCGGCGAGCAGCGTGTCCAACGCGCCGTCGTCGAGGACGTCGAGGCGGGGACCGGTGACGACAGTGGGGGCGGCCTGCCGCACGATACCCACGCGGCGGGCGACGGCCTCGGCCGTCAGCGGGTGGTCGCCGGTGACCATGACGATACGGATTCCGGCGTGCCGGCAGGCGTTGACCGCGTCGCTGACCTCCGGCCGCGGCGGGTCCTGCATGCCGACCAGGCCCAGCAGCGTGAGCCCGGATTCGGCCTCGTCCTGCGCGGGGCCGGGGTCGGTCGCCGGCCGCCACGCTACCGCCAGCACCCGAAGTCCTTGGGAGGCCAGTTCGTCGTTGGCCGCGATGACTTCGGCGCGCAGTTCGTCTCTTGCTGGTCGCCGCTCGCCCCTCCAGTCGATGTCGGTGCAGCGGGCGAGCAGTTCTTGCGGGGCGCCTTTGACGTGCACACGAAAGATCTCGCCGTTCGGAGCCCGGTGCACGGTGCTCATCAGCTTGCGGACCGAGTCGAACGGATACTCCGTCACGCGCGGCGCGGCCGCCTCCTCGGCGGCCGGATCGATACCGGCCTTGCCCGCCGCGACGAGCAACGCCCCCTCGGTGGTGTCGCCGAGTACCCGCCAACCCTCGCGCCCGGAGGGCGGGACCAGCCGGGCGTTGCAGCAGAGTGCCGCCACCCGGAGCAGTTCGCGCACGGGCGGCGCCGGATCGGTGACCTCGCCGACCGGCGCGTAGCCCACCCCCGAGACGGGATGCGACGCGCCGTCGGCCCACACCTGTGTGACGGTCATCTCCGCCTGCGTCAGCGTCCCGGTCTTGTCGGTGCACACGACCGTGGTGGAGCCCAGTGCCTCCACCGCCAGCAGTTTCTTGACCAGAGCATGCTGCCGCGCCATGCGCCGTACGCCGATCGCCAGCGACACCGACAGCGTCGCGGGCAGGCCCTCCGGCACCAAGGCGACCATCACCCCGAGCGCGAACACGAAGGTTTCCACGAACGGCTGCCCGGCAGGTACGCGTACCGCGAACAGGGCTGCCCCGATCGCCAGTGCCACTCCCGCCACCCGGCGGGCCATCGAGCCCACCTGGCGTTGCAACGGGGTCTTCTGCCTCGGCGCCGCCGCGGCGAGCCGGAAGATCCGCCCGAACTCGGTCGCCGCGCCGGTGGCGAACACCACGGCCTTCGCGGACCCGGCGACGACATCCGTGCCCATGAAAACGCAGTTACGCGCCTCCAGCAGCGGCCCGGCCCGCACCGGGTCGCCGCTGCAGCCGACTGCGTCGCTCTCGCCCGTCAGCGCCGCGTTGTTCACCGAGACCTCGTGCGCCTCCACCAGGCGGCAGTCCGCCGACACCGCGTCCCCGGCCTCCAGGACGACGACGTCGCCCGGCACCAGTTCACGCGCGGGCAGCTCCCAGCGCTCCCCGTCGCGCAGTACCCGGCAGGTGTGCGGCACCATCGCCTGCAGCGACTGCGCGGTCCGCTCGGCGGAGTACTCCTGACCGAAACCGATGGCCGCGTTCAGCACCACGACGCCGAGAATGGCCACGGCCAGTCGGAAGGTGCCCGGATCCCGGGGCTGTTGCAGCCCGTAGGCCAGAAAAGTGATCGCCGACGCGACGAGCAGGACGACCGCGAACAGATCCGTGAACTGCGCAGCCAACTGCTGCCACAGGGGTCGAGGGCGTGCGTGCGGCAGCTCGTTGGGGCCGTAGCGGTCCCGCCTCGCCGTCACCTCAGCCGCGGTGAGCCCACGCGGCGAGGTGTCCAGCGCGGCGAAGACCTCCCCCGGCGGCACAGTCTGCAGGAGGGGGCCAGCCGGGCCGGTTGCGGCGACGGACTCCCGGCCGCCGTCACCGGGAGTCAGGAGCCGGGCCATGCCGTGTGCGGTGCCGGGGTCCCCGTGCGGCGGTGAGCTCGTACTCGGGGCGGGCCCCCAGCGTCTCCACCCGGGCCCGCGGCTCCGCCCACCGCGCCGCCCCCGGCGGCTTCATGATCAAGCACCGACCCGAGTCTCGGCCCGGCGGGAGCGCTCTGCCGAGGAGGCCAGCGGTGGGGTGGGCAAGCTCGCGTCCTCGTGCAGACCGGCCAGCCACTCCCGCAGCGCATCTTGGGCTGTGTACCGGGGCGTCCAGTCCAGTTCCCGCTGCGCCCGCGACGTATCCATGATCGGGAAGTGCAGGACGGCGTCGAACAGGGACGGAGGCGTGCGCAGTAGATGCGTGCGCCAGGCGGCGGAGACCGCGGCCCGAGCCGGCCAGCCCGGCATCGGGAAAGTGCGTGCGCTGAACATCTCTCCCAACATGGCCGCGTCCACGACCGGTTCGGCCGCCAGGTTGAACGCGCCGTGGACCGTGCGCACGGTGGCCTGTCGGAATGCCCCGGCCGCATCGTCGGTGTGCAGGGCCTGGTACCGCATGCCGGGGATGTCCGGGAACGCGGGCATGCGCTCCGGACGGGTCAGGTGCTTGGGCACCAACGGGCCGCGGAAGAGGCGGTGCTGCTCGCCTGCGGATTCGCGCTTGAGCATGAAGCCGGGCCGCAACCGCACCACCCGGATCTTGGGGTGTTGGAGTTCGAAGGCGTCCAGGACACGCTCGACGTACGCCTTCTCCCGGCACAGCATCGACTCCGGCCAACCGTCGGTGGGCCAGGACTCGTCCACGGCACGGTCCTTGGGTCCGGGCGAGTAGGCTCCGACGAAGGACGCGTAGATCAGGGTGGGAACGCCGACTGCAGCCGCGGCCTCGAAGACCCGAGTGCTGCCCCGCACGTTCGTGCGCCAGGTCGTCGCCGGGTGGTGCGTGGGCTGGAACAGCCACGCCAGGTGGATGACGGCGTCGGCGCCGACGAAGTGATCGGCCAGGTCCGTGCTGTCGTCCGCGATGTCCACGCTCGCCCACCTGGTCTTCGTCGGAGACCACCGCGGGAGCCGTCGGGCCAGCCCCAGGATCGATGCGATGCCCGGCTCCGCACCGAGTGCCAGGATGACGCTCGTGCCTACGTTGCCGGTGGCCCCGACGACCACCACCCGCATACCAGAAGATGCCATGGGTACCGCCCGCCTTCCGGCGTGAGGTGAAAAACTCGCGCTCACCCCCCCCTTACCGCCACCGTAAGACGACAGCGCCGGCATCGCACGATCTGCCCCGGAGGCCGCACGTCTCCGCGGGCGGTCCGAGCCCCGCACCTGTGCGGCGACTTGCTTTCTCGCGGCACGCGTCGCGTCGGCAGCCCGTGAGCATCTGTCGAGTGAAGAGCACTCCGTTCCGTACGGGGCCGCTGCGCCGGGACCCCGGTGTCAGAAGCGGTCAGCGCGCTCACCAGCACGGCCGGCGGCAGCCAGCGCCCTGCACAGGGGTCACTGGTGCCTCGGTGAAAGCCATCCAGGCCCAGCCGCCACCGTCCCAGTACATCACCGTGCTCACCTCCCCGGCTCTTCCTTCAGCTTCCGCGCGGAGCAAGCCCAGACACCAGGGCCCTTCGGCCCCGCCCACGGGCCACTCGGGCATGCCCATCGACCAGGCAGAGCAGCAGCGCACCGTGTGCTCGGGATGCCCCGCCGGTAGAACCGCAGACCGGACAGCCGCGGTTGCGGGGCAGGGCGGGGGTTATGGCTGTGGCGTACCTCGCGTGTCATCGACATCGAAGCCGAGGTGGTTCGTGATGTCGACGACGCCGTCGACGCCTTCACACAGACGTATCGCGATGGGAACGAGACTGCTGTGCGGCACCCTCCCACCGAGCGTCACCCGTCCGTCCGTGACCTGGACCGTGACCGAGGCGGGGTCCAGGCCGAGGGTTCGGGTCAGGACGTCGGCCCTGATCTCCTCCGCGATGGTGATATCCCGCCGCAGGAAGACGTGCAGCAGGTCGGACCGGCTGATGATGCCCACCAGTCGGTCGGCGTCGTCCACGACGGGCAGCCGTTTGACCCGGTGGCGGGCCATGGCGCGGGCCGCCTCCACCGCCGACCACTGCGGCCGTGCCGTGATGGCCGGGCTGGTCATCAGCCCCTCGGCGGTCAGTGCATGTGCCTTGGCGCGGTCCCCGGGCGGCAGGTGCGCCTCGGGCTGATGCCCGCCTGGATCCGGCTGGCTCTGCTGTTTGCGCAGCAGGTCCGCCTCCGACACCACGCCGATCGGGCGGTCCTCGTTGTCGACGACCGGGACCGCCGTGACGTCGTGCTCTGCGAGATGCTGGGCGATGTCCTTGAAGCCCGTGTCACGCCGCACGCTCACCACAGCCGTCGTCATGAGGTCTCCGACCTTCCGGTGCAGCATGTGCCCGCTCCTTCCTCACGTGCTGAGGGCGCACGTTCTCCCTTCACTGTCCGCCCGGTGCGGAGCCGGTGCATCGCCGACGCCTTCCGGGCACGTCAGGCAGGGAAGACGCGGCGCACACCCTCGAAGGTCCCACCGATCGGAGCAGCTCGGGGATTGCTCGGAGCGGGTTGGCAGCCAGAACTGCAGGTCCACGGACAGCCGCGGCGAAAGTAGCCACGGTTCGCGATTGCCGACTGCTGGTGCGACGTGCCATCCGGCTGTTGTTCCGGATCAACGACCCATGACACGAAGGCATTTGACTGGTGCCCCTGCCGAGCAGCTGGCGGCCGGGCCACCGCTGTGGCGCTCGCTCTGACATCACACCGCGGCTGCGCGTCCTGGAGCTTTGACGGGGTGCCTGCGGGGGATCTCCGGCTCGGCCGAGCCTGGAGACGCACGACGACGCGCCTGCGTCGTAGCCCCCCACGGCGGAACGTGCAGGTCAGAGTGGCACTGCGCCGGTCGGTGAACCAATGCGGCAACTGAACCGCAGGGCGGGCTGAAGGCCCCCGAAGGCGGCCGGCGCGAAGCTTCTCCACTACGGCCTTGGCGCCACCCCGCTCGTGGGCGACCCAGGCCAGGGATGGGACGCTATGGCAGTCGTCTCTTACCCAGCCGGCAGAGCTTCGCCAACATGGTCACCCAGCCGGGATACCCCATCCGGCTACGTGCCGGAGCCGTCCTCGAAACAGCACTCCAACCCACCATCGATGCACCAGGGATGAACTGGTCCGGTTGACAAGGTCGGGGATGGTCAGGCCACCTGCCCTGCACGTGCCCTCAGCCGCATGCGGTCACGGCCTGGAAGTCGGGATGCGCCGGTGGTCGGGATGCTCAGGTACGCAAAAACGGGTGTCGCTCGCCTGGCTTCCCTGAAACGGTCTGGATGTGACCATGTTGTTCCTGACGGTCGGCCTGCCAGAGGCCGGAAAGACCACGAGAGCTCGGCAGCTCGCCGAGGAGCACGGCGTGCTGCGCCTGACGCCCGACGACTGGATGATTCCCCTGTTCGGCAAGGCGGAGGCGGACGGCAAGCGCGACGTACTGGAGGGGCGCATGCTCTGGCTCGCCTTGGAGGCGGTCAAGCTGGCCACCAACATGGTGGTGGACTACGGCTGTTGGTACCGGGACGATCGATCCGCGATCCGCTGGCTGGTGGAGGCCGAAGGCGCCTGCTTGCACCTGGTCTACCTGCCGGTGAACGAGGAGTCCCAACGCGCCCGGGTCGCCCATCGCCGGGCGACCGCCCCCGAGGAGACGTTCCCAATGACCGAGACCGACATCCTGCACGGGCGGGCGCACTTCGAGGAGCGCGATGCGGCGGAGCTGCACCAGGAATTGCGTGGGGATGTGGAGCAGCAGGGTGCCGGCCTGAGAACGTGGTAGCGCCCTGCCGTACCCGGACCACGTCCTGCACCCACCGCACGTCGAGACACCCCCTGCTGGCGGGGGCATGCTGGAGGGGGCGAGACTTGGAGGTGCAGCCGGGAGATGATGACGGCCCCAGCAGAACCGTGCCGACCGGTCGTGGTCGGTGTCGCCCCGGATACCTCCAAGCGGATGGCTCTGGCCTGGGCAGCGGACGAGGCGGCCCTGCGGCAGGTGCCCTTGCAGCTGGTCCACGCCGTGACAGGGCCTACCGGCGGCTATGGGAATGAGGCCGGGGATCAAGTGGTCAAGGAGGCGGTGGCCTTTGCCCATGCGCGGCAGCCGCGGGTGGAGCTCTCCAGTCTGCTGGCCGAGGGGAAGCCGGCATGGGTGCTTCAGGAGGAGGCTCAGGACGCCGCCATGGTGGTGCTGGGCTCCTACCACCTGAGCCGGGTCCAGGAGGTGTTCGGCCCGCTTTCGGTCGCGCTGCCGGTGATGGCGCACGCCCGCTGTCCCGTGGTCGTGGTGCCCGAACCCGAACACCTCACTCAGCAGCCCCGTTATTTCGTCGTCGGGGTCGACGGCAGTGCGCACTCGGCGGCCGCCGTCGACGTCGCTTCCCAGGAGGCCGCCCTGCATGGCGCCGTCCTGCGAGCACTGTATGTAAGGCATCCGCACCGGCTCGGCGTACTGGAAGAGCTCGCGACGGAGCAGGAATGCCGCAGCCTGCTGGCCGAGACCGTGGCCGGCCGTGCCGAGTCCTGGCCCGAGGTGGAAGTGCACCACGAAGTTGTCACCGGCCATCCCGTGGAGGAGCTCGCCAATGCGTCCGCCCATGCGCTGGGCTTGGTGATGGGAACGCGGGGGCTCGGCGGCTTCACCGGCATGCTGCTGGGTTCGGTGAGCCAGGGTGTGCTCCACTACGCGCGCTGCCCCGTCATCGCCGTGCCGCTTCCCGGACAACCGGCGCGTGAACATGAGTACGCGTCCGCCGCACGCTGATCGACGAGGGGACAGGCACGGTCGAGACATCTGACTCTGATCCGTCGGACGTCGACTTCAACGCTCTCTACTGACTTCAGCTCGTTGG
>NZ_NNBP01000045.1 GCF_002803155.1 Streptomyces sp. CB02959 | reverse complement strand
TACCGTCTCCCGGCGCTGACGTCCCGCAGGAGTCAGCCCGCCCCCATCCGCATATCTCACAGACCACGAATACAGCCACCCGCCCACGCCCATCAGCGACTTCGCAAGGATTCACCCCAACGAGCTGAAGTCAGTAGCCGCCCGAAGTCGCCTCCGGAGCCCCCGCCGAGGAACCGTCCGGCCGCATCGGCCGCCCCACCGGCACCGCCACCCACGGGCGACGAGCCGAATTCGTCACCCGAGACCACCGCCTGGCTCGATGCGTACCGACGCGCGCACCCCAACGCCACCCATGAGATGGTGATGGCAGCCGTACGCGAGCGGCGCGACGACCAGACGAAGTACCGCGGCATGTCGCCGGGCATGAAGTCCGCTTTCAAGGAGATCGAGAGGCAGCGCCGCGGGACCGGCTGGGACGGCGACTGGGCCCGGTGAGGGTGCCCCGCTCAGGCGGAGGCGGCGCGGATCCGCCCAGCGAAGTCGAAGACGCTGAGGCGTAGGGCCCGTTCCGCGTCCACGCCGCGAGGCAGATGCGTCTGGTCGCAGCCGATGGCCAGCCCCGCCAGGAACGCCGTCCGGCCCGCCTCCACGCTGCATTTCAATCGGATGCGCTTCACCGGCTCGTTCCGCCAGCGACCAGCCGTTCTTGCGTTCCAACGGCGCAACCAGCCCAACCATGTACTCCAGTGCCCGGCCTCGCGGCTCCGAACGGGCAAACCGTGCAGCGAACCCCGCGTGTCACCCCGCCAACTCCCCACGCCACGAATCGACTTGCCGCACACCAGGTCCACAGATACTGGGACACTCAATCACACCAAACCCCACAACTGTGATTGCAGTACTAAGGCCGACAAGATCAACGACGTGCGCGGCGCGTGTCTGGGCGGCCAGTCCGTCGCCAGTCTGGCCCGCGAACGTCAGCCGGGGTGCCTCCGTACGGCCGTCGCCGACCTCATGCCCGAGCGCACCGCTGGCCACGAGGACACCCCGGCTCCGGAGCCAGCGGTGACCCTCTCTCGTGGCTGACACCCGGCACTGAGTGGAAGGCGACTGCCGCATCAAGATCAACTGTTGGCGGCTTTCGGGCTGACCTCGGCAATGCCCCAGGTAGGGGCTCTCCTTGCGCGGGCGGGCGGGGCGTAGCCTGGGGCCGGGGATGGGCACCGTCGCCAGTCCGCCCGCTTGAGGAGACGCACCATGGCACCCTGTCCGCACGCCGACCTGCTCCTGCGCGCCGCCCGCATCCACACCCGCGTCGAGGGGCAGGTACCCCAGCGGGCACTGGCCGTGCGCGGGGACCGGATTGCGGCCGTCGACCCCGATCCGCACGGTCTGGACGAGCTGATCGGGCCCGACACCCGCGTGCTGGATCTACCCGGTGACGACGTAACCGTGCTGCCCGCCTTCGACGACACCCACACCCACCTGATCTCGGCGGGGGACAGCGCCCACGACGTGGCGGTCGATGGGGCCCGCAGCATCGCCGAGTTCCTGGACCTGATCCGGGCTCGCGCCGCAAAGACCCCGGACGGCCAGTGGATCCGTACGGCAGGGCACTGGCAGGAGCTGAACCTCGCCGAGCGCCGCTTCCCCACCGCCGCTGAGCTGGACTCCGCCACCGACCGGCACCCGGTCCTCGTCCTGCGCGGCGTCCACAACCAGGTCCTCAACGGGTACGCGCTCAAGATGTGCGGCATCGACGCCACCACCCCTGATCCGGAGGGCGGAGCCATCGAGCGCAACGCCGACGGCACCCCGAACGGGCATCTCGTCGACGGTGTCGCCCTCATCCAGCCGCAGCTGCCCGCCCCCGACCCGGCCCGCAAGCTCGACGGGCTGCGGCTCGCCTCCCACGACTACGCCGCCACCGGCATCGGCACCGTCCGTGACACCAACGCCTCGCTCGCCGACCTCGCCGCGCTCAAGCAGCTGCGGGACGCCGGTGATCTGGGGTGCCGGGTGCGGGTGCTGCTCACCACGATGGGCTTCACGACCGTCGAGCAGGTCGAGGAGCTGCTCGACGGGATGGAAGGTTGGAAGTACGCCGAGGACCCGTGGTTGAAGGTGTGGGGCGTGAAGTTCTGGATGGACGGCGGAATCGAGTCCGGCGCCCTCGACGAGCCCTACTGTCCCGCACACCGCCCCACCCCCGGCTACACCGGCCAACTCGCCTGGGACCAGGATGTGTTGGAGGAGGCCGTGGAATGCGTCGTTCGGCGCGGCTGGCGCGTCGGTATCCACGCTTACGGGGACCGCGGGGTACGCACACTGCTCGACATGTTCGAGCGCGTGCGGGCCCGCATCCCCGGACTGCCCTACGGCGCCCTCGTCATGGAGCACGGCGGCATCGCCGACGACGAACAGCGCCGCCGCGCCGTCGCCCTCCGCATTCCGGTGACCGTGCAGCAGGCACTGCTATACGACGTGGCTACCGTGCAGAGCGAGTACTGGGGCGAGGAGCGGGTCGCCCACCTGTTCCCCGCACGGCAGTGGCTGGACGCCGGCGCCGACATCTCCGGCGGCTCCGACTACCCCGTCGGCTCGTACGGCGCCGCCCACTCTCTGTACGGGCTCACCACCCGGCAGACCGTCTCTGGCGTGCTCGGCGTGGACCACGCCATCGGGCGCGATGAGGCCGTCGCCCTACACACCACGGCCGCCGCCCGCCTCACCGGCGAGAGCGCGCTGCGCGGGCAGCTCACCCCGGGGCGCCTCGCCGACCTCACCGTGTGGGCGCGGGACCCGCTGACCGTGCCAGAGCAGGAGCTGGCCGGGCTGCGGCCCACCCACACCTTCCTCGGTGGTGTCCCCGTGCACGCGCCCGGCGAGCGGGCCGGGGCGCAGGCGCGTACGTCCGAAACGTAGGCATGTCGGGGGCGGCGAACGAAAGGTTCCTACGACGATGACCTCCGGGGCGGACACGGCCCCGCCACACTGCGGCGAAGGGCAATATTAAGACCGTGTCCTATGTGGTGAGGCGGATCAGGCGTTTGTAGCAGCAGAGGGCTGCGGCGAGTCCGAGAAAGGCCAGGTAGTTGCGGGGATCGCGTTCGTAGCGGGGGCTGAGTCTGCGGTAGCCAGTCAGCCAGGACATGGTGCGCTCGATCACCCAACGTCGCCGCCCCAATCGCTTGCTGGACTCGATGCCCTTGCGTGCGATGCGGACGCCGATGCATTGCCGCGGAGCCATTTCCGCAGGTGAGGGATGTCGTAAGCCTTGTCCGCATGCAGGCGTTGGGGTTTAAAGTACCGGCCGTTTGGGGGTCGTGTCTCGTTTGGTGACCGGCGACCATCGGCTTCAGCCCTTCGCTGTCGTGGACGTTGGCTGCGGAGACGCCGACGACCAGGGGCAGTCCGTTCGCGTCCGACAAGACGTGCATCTTGGAACCCGGCTTGCCCCGGTCCACGGGGCTCGGACCTGTGTGTTCGCCCCCTTTTCAGCCCTGACGTGGGCGGAATCCAGCACCACGCGGGTCACGTCGATCAGGCCGGCGTCGTCGAGCCGGTGTAGGACCGCCTCGTGCAGGCGGCCCCACACTCCCGCTCTGGACCAGATCAGAAACCGGCGGTGAGCCGTGGACTTGGAGATCCTGAAGCAAGGCGGCAACGCACGCCAGGCACAGCCACTGACCAACACATAGATGATCGCCGCGAACAACGTCTCATCAGGCGTGTCCTGCGTGCCGCCACCCTGCGGCCGCACCCGCGCCGGCGGCAACAGTGGCCTGGCGATCTCCCACAACCCGTCCGGAACAATCCATCCCCACCGCCCACTCCCCATAGCCAGCCCAACGGCCAACTGGCCATGTAGGACACGGTGTTAGCCCCGACCTGCCGTACGCACGGGTGCGCCCCGGCCCTTCCCCGGGCCGGGGCGCACCCGTGCGTACGGCCTCGGTGAGAGGGGGAGGGGAGCTCTTCCCCCGCTCTCCGGACGGTGTTGAATGAGCCGTGTCCAGGGCGCGACGGATGTGGTGCCGGATATGGCGTGGGAGGGGTGGCTGTGCGCGTTCTGGGGGACCGCTACGAGCTGGTGTCGTTCGTGGGTCGCGGCGGCATGGGGGAGGTGTGGGAGGGCCGGGACCGGGTGATCCGGCGTCGGGTCGCGGTCAAGCTGCTGCCGTACCGCCGGGGCGGCGAGTTGAGCACGGAGCTGTTCTTCCGCGAGGCGCGCACGGCCGGAGGGCTCAGCCACCGCGGGGTCGTCACCGTTTACGACATGGGCCAGGACCCGGGCGACGGCACGCTGTTCCTGGTCATGGAGTTCGTGGAGGGCCGGGACCTGGCCGCCGTGCTGCGCGAGGACGGTCCGCCGGCGGTGCCGGTCGCGGTGGACTGGGGTGTGCAGGGCGCTGCTGCGCTGGCCGCAGCCCATGATGCGGGCATCGTGCACCGGGATCTGAAGCCGGCGAACCTCATGCTCACGTCGGGCGGCGACATCAAGATCCTGGACTTCGGCATCGCCCGCTTCATGGTGGCCACCGACAAGTCCAGCAAGGTCATGGGCACCCTCGCCTACATGGCGCCCGAGCGGTTCCGGGAGCACAGCGGCGACGCCCGGACGGACCTGTACGCGTTCGGCTGCGTGCTGTACGAACTCCTCACCGGCGACACCCCGTTCAGCGCGGCGGACCCGGTGTCGATGATGACCGCCCACCTCCAGCAGACGCCCACCCCGCCCGGTGAACTCCGTCCCGGCGTCCCGGCGGCGCTCGACGACCTGGTCATGCGGCTGCTGGCCAAGGACCCCGCGGACCGCCCGGCATCGGCGGCCGACGTCCGCGACGCGCTGCGCGCACCGGGCATCGCCTCCGGGGCCGACCCGGCGCCGCCCTCCGCCGCCGAGGCGCCCAGCACCGCACCGGCCCGCGATACGCCACCCCTCCACACGCCGCCCCCGGTCGAGCGCACGCCGACCGAGCACACCCCGGGCGGCCCGGCCGCGGACGCCGGTCCGGGGCCGTTCGCCGACCGGCACCACCTCCCCACGCAGACGGCGCCGCCGCCCGAGCCCGCGCACCGGCCGGCCGCCGGCGGCGAGCCGGCACCGGGCCCGCTCCCCGGCCGGCGCCGCGCCCTACGGCTCGGTCTCGGAGCGGCCCTTGCGGCCGGAGTGACCGGACTGGCGCTGTTTCCCTGGGGAGACGGGCAGGACGGCTCGGCGGCAGGCGGCACCGGCACGGGAGCCGGCGCTCCGTCCGGTACGTCGGCGCACGGCGCCCAACCCTGGCACTACTACGCCTCCACGCTCGTTCCGCGCGGGCCCGCACTCTCCGGTGGCGTGCTCTACCTCTTCGAGGAGGGTATCTGGATCCACGCCGTGGACGCCCTCACCGGCGAGAAGCGGTCGAGCGTCACCGTGTACGGCGCCGAGCTGCCCAACGGGTTCCTCGCGGCGGCCGGCGGAATGCTGTTCGTGGGCGGTGCCAAGGGCAAGCTGTACGCGGTGAGGAGCACCGGCGGCAGCCCGACGTGGACGTTCACCGCCGGCAACGACATCGGCTGCGCTCCCACCGTGGCCGGCAAGCTGGTCCTGGTCGGCAGCCTGGACAAGTCGCTGCACGCCCTGGACACCGCCACCGGCACCGAGAAATGGTCCTTCGCCACGGGGGGCTTCGTCCTGTCCCCGGTGACGGTGGCTCACGGGACGGTCTTCGTGGGCAGCGACGACCGGAACTTCTACGCTGTGGACGCGGCCACCGGCGCCAGGAAGTGGGCGTTCCGGGCCGGCAGCACGTTCCGGGCGACCGCCGCCGTGGACCGGGGCGTCGTCTACGTCCCCAACAACGACCAGACCCTGTACGCCCTGGACGCGGCCACCGGAGCGAAGAACTGGGCCGTCCCCCTGGGCGGCGGCACCAAGCCCGACGCCAACGACTTCCCGTCCTGCCCGGTGGTGGCCGACGGGACGGTTTACGTCGGAGGTCGCGACAACCTCCTCCACGCCCTGGACGCGAAGACGGGCCGCACCAAGTGGACCTACGGCATCTCCGGCGACTTCAGGCCAACGACACCGGCCGTGGCGGACGGCACGGTCTACGTGGGCAACCGAGCGGAGCCCTACGGGACCCTCTGCGCCGTCGACGCGTCGACCGGCCGCAAGCGATGGTCCTTCAGGACCGGGTCCGCGGTGGGCGACATCGGTGCACCGGTCGTGGCCAACGGCCTGGTGTACGTCGCCAACAGGGACGGCTTGTACGCCGTTGTCGCCGCCACGGGTCAGGGCCGCAGCTGACGCCTGCCCCGACCCGTCGGACAGCCCCTAGCCCCCTCGCACGGCATCGCTCACCGAGCGTCTTCTTCTTCATGCAGCGTGCGCCGGTAGTTGGGGTGGTCTTCGTCCATCTGGATCGTCAGGTGGATGGGGAGTGGATAGTCGGTGCGATGGTCGTAGGAGAGGGCGTTGTCGCACAGGCGCGCTGCCGCGTGCTGTTCACCGTCTACGAGATGAAGCGGCTCGGCCGGGACGCCGCCGAGCTCACGGCGCTGGCCGACCACCTCACCGCCCACGGCCTGGTCCTGCAGATGCTGGCCGGCCCGCTGCCCGGCATCTACGACCCGTCCGGCCCCGGCCGGATGCTGTTCGGGGTCTTCGCCGCCATGGCCGAGACCGAGCGCGAGAGCATCCGCGAAGCCACCCTCGAAGGACTCGATGCCGCCGCCCGCAAGGGCAAGCACGGCGCCGGCCGCCCGTCATCACCGACGACATGCTGGACAACCGTGCTGCGGCCCCGGGCAGCGGGCGAGTCCGTCGAGCAGATCCGCCTCGACCTGATCATCCCCACCGGCAAGCGCAAGGGCCAGAACCCGGGCCTGGCCAGCATCTACCGGGCGCTCGCCGAGCACGAGAAGCGCCAGGCGTACCCCGAAGCCGTCGCCAGGCCCACGCCGACTTTCACCGCCCTCCAGACCAACTGACGGCGGACCTGTCTACAAGATCATTTCAATGTAGCTTTTGCAGGCATCTTGGCCGGACCCCCTGTACGCGTGGCTGCGGATCACGCGTTTGGGGCGGCACCGGTCATCAAGGCGAGCAGGCTGTGCCAGTCCTGGCCGTAGAGCGCATCCGCGGTCACCCACGCGATGGGCAGCGGTGAGGCCAGTGCCCGGGTGACCAGGTGTCGGGCGAGCTCGGTCTTGGTGGCGAACGCCCGGCCGTCGGGCACCCCTGCCGCCCGGCACCGTTCCCGGTCCGACGTCCAGGACTTCGGCAGGTACAGCTGCCGGTCGACCAGGGTCCGGCCCCGCGTCGAGGCATAGGCCGCGAACACGGCGACCTGGCAGTTCTCGGTAGGTCCCGCCGTGCCCGAGTACTGCCGCTGCACGCCCGCCGAAGTGGTGCCCTTCTTGAGGAAGCCTGTCTCGTCAATGATCAGGACGCCGTCGGGCTCGCCGAACCGTTCGGCCACGTATTCCTGCAGGTCATCACGGACTTCGTCCGGATCCCACCGGGCCCGGTCAAGCAGGTGCTGCAGACCGGCCGGCACGTCATGGCCGACGCACTCGGCCAGCTGCCAGCCGTTCTTCCTGCCGACAGGACCGAGCAGCCCGCGCACGTAGTCCCGCATCCGCCGCCGCAGATCGACCCGGCCGAACCGGTGACCGATCCGCAGCAGCACCTCCTCCAGCTCCGAAGCCCAGACATCGGGCCGCACATCATCTTGCACGATCAGCACAACAGTGATCGCATGCCGCCGGTCACGAACTCCGGCAACATGACGGCCAGTCAGCTCGCTACACTCGAAAACAAGCCTTTGACCAGCGGCAATAGCGAACTGCAGCTGGAGTACTAAGAGGTTTCTAAGAGTTGCGGCCTGCGGGGCTGCTCTCCCCTGGAGCCCGAGGCGCAGCGTACGGTGCTTTGGGCAGGCGTAGGACGAGGCGGGCGCCGCCCTGGGGGCCGGTGGGGGCTTGGGCGGTGAGGGTGCCGCCGTGGGTGGTGGCGATGGAGCGGGCGATGGCCAGGCCGAGTCCGGTGCCGCCGTCCTGGCGGGTGCGGGCGTCGTCGAGGCGGGTGAAGCGGTCGAAGACGCGCTCGCGGTCGTCGGCCGGGATTCCAGGGCCGTCGTCGGTCACTTCCAGTACGACGTCGTGGCCGTCGATGGCCACGCGGACCTGGATGGTGGTGGCCGCGTGGCGGCGGGCGTTCTCCATGAGGTTGGTCAGCAGTCGGGTCAGATGGGCGGCGTTGCCGAGTACGGGCGCGGGGCTGGGGGCGTCGATCTCCACGGGCAGGGTGGCGCCTGGTTGGCGGGCCAGATCGTGGGTGAGGGGGGTGAGGTCGACCTGGCGGTGGTGTGGTTCGTGGTGGGCGTCCAGGCGGGCCAGTAGCAGGAGGTCGCTGACGAGGTCCTGGAGGTGGTCGGCGTCTTCGAGGGCTTCGGCGGCGACCTGGGGCCAGTGCGCGCTGTCGGGGCGGGCGAGGGCGAGTTCGAGGCGGGTGCGCAGGGTGGTGAGCGGGCTGCACAGCTCGTGGGAGACGTCACCGGTGAAGGTGCGCAGTCGTGTGACGGCGCGGTCCAGGCGGTCCAGGGTGGCGTTGAGGGTGGTGGCCAGGCGGGAGATTTCGTCCCGTGCGGGTGGGACCGGGAGGCGGCGGTGCAGGTCGTTGGCGGTGATCTCGGCGGCCTCGCGGCGCACCGCTTCGACCGGGGCCAGGGCCCGGCCAACCGTCACCCATGTCAGCAGCGCTCCGAGCAGCACGATCAGCAGCACACCGGTCGCCACAAGGACGAGCACGCTGCGCAGGGTGTCCTCGGCGGCGGTGAAGTCGACCGTGCCCTGGACGCTGTAGCGGCCGTCGGCCGAGAAGGAGTACACCTTGGTGCCTTCCGGGGCCTGCGGTGCCGGGGACTTCGGCTCCCGGGACGGTCCGGGGGACGCTCCAGGGGTGATGCCCGGCACGGGGACCAGCTTGAATTGGGCTTCGCGTACCTTGAGGCCGTCGACGGTGTACGCGCCGCTGCCACTCTTCCCTGCGTGGTGCAGTAGCTCCACTGCCAAATCGACTTGCCGCTGCGAGGAGTTGCGGGCCGACTGCCACAGGTCGCCGCGTACGGTGGTGAGCAGGATGTCTGCCCCCGCGGTCAGCGCGAGGGTCAGCACCGCGGCCACGGCGAGGGTCATCCGGCCCCGCACTGTGGAGGGCCATATGCGGCGCGGGGACCAGCGGCGTACGGATGATCCGGGCATCAGGCCCTCAGCTTTCGGGGGACAGCCGGTAGCCGGCGCCCCGGATGGTGCGGATGCTCCGGCGCCCGAACGGCGCGTCGATCTTCCGGCGCAGCGCACTGACGTACACCTCCACGATGTTCAAGTCGCCCTCGTAGTACTCGTCCCACACCCGCCCGGCGATGTCGGTCTTGGTGACTACCTCGTCGGCCCGCTCGGCCAGACAGGCCAGCACCGCGAACTCCTTCGCGGTCAGCGCCACTTCGTCCGGGCCGCGCCAGCAGCGCAGTGACAGCGGCTCGATGCGCAGATCTCCCACCTGTAGCACCGCCGTCGCACGGCGTCCGGAACGGCGGATGAGGGCCTTGAGGCGGGCGGTGAGCACGACGAAGGAGAACGGCTTGGACAGATAGTCGTCCGCCCCCGTCTCCAGACCTTCGGCCACGTCGTACTCCCCGTCCTTGGCGGTGAGCATCAGCACCGGCGTGCTGCTGCCCGCTGCGCGCAGCCTGGCGCAGACGGCATAGCCGTTCAGACCCGGCAGCATCACATCCAGCACGATCACGTCGTACGTTCCCGACAGCGCACGCCGCAGTCCCTTGCGCCCATCGGCGACCCAGTCCACCTCGAAGCCCTCGTCGGCCAGCCCCTGGCGCAGCAGAGCCGCCAGACGTGCATCGTCCTCCACCATCAGCATGCGCATGAGGTGCAGCCTGCCTCACCGGCGGCTTGAACGGCGCCAACGCTGAAGTCTGCTTCAGGGTTTCAGTGTGGCTTCAGCGGCACGCCGGCACGGTGATGCCCAGTCGCCACCGCGGATCGAGCGGTGACCGGACCGGAAGGACTTGCTATGCGCAAGCCCCAGACCCTCAAGCGCGCTGTCATGATCGGCGCCACCGCTCTTCTCGGCGTCAGCGCCGCCATCGGCACCGCCCATGCGGATGGCGCCAACACCTCCGACGCCACCAAGCCCGCGGCCACCAAGCCCGCGGCCACCGCCAAGTTCACGGACAGGACCGCGTCCTTCTCCACCAAGGTGACCGGCAAGCACAAGAGCGGCAAGGGGGCGAAGTTCTGCGCCGAGCCGGTCGATGTGCCGGCCGGAGCGACCTTCGTGTCCGACAGTGCCGACAAGCCGGGCCTGAAGGTTTCCACCAAGATGATCGGCAAGTACAAGAACGGCAAGGGTGCGAAGTTCTGCGCCGAGCCCGTCGAGCCCGCCAAGCCTGCCCTCAAGAAGTAGGCCGGTTCGCATCAGCGCTAACTGAACCTCAGGGCCGTCCCGCTCGCCAGGCGGGACGGCCCTGAGGGGTGCCCGGCGGGGATGGACCGGCACGGCCGACGCGGCGTGGTGTTCCGCTCGCTGGAGGCGGGCACGCCGATCGTTGCGGAGTTCGAGCGCTCGCGGCCCGACGCGCGGATCCTGCTGACCAAGGTCGCCGACCCGTCGGCGTTCGGGGTGGCGGACATCGACAGCGGCGGGAAAGTCGTGCGGTTGGAGGAGAAGCCTCAGGAGCCGAAGAGTGACCTGACGCTGGTCGGCATCTCTGTGTTCACGCCCGCGATCCACGAGGC
The DNA here is from genome assembly GCF_002803155.1 of Streptomyces sp. CB02959. Taxonomy (GTDB): domain Bacteria; phylum Actinomycetota; class Actinomycetes; order Streptomycetales; family Streptomycetaceae; genus Streptomyces. The sequence continues at coordinate 47,979 of NZ_NNBP01000045.1, read as the reverse complement.
CGCGGCCGCTGTCACGCCGTCGCGGCGGGGCGAGCTGGAGATCACCGATGCGATCCAGTGGCTGATCGAGCGGGACTGACGTTCCGCTCGGCCCGGACCAGGTCTCCTCGACGCATCCGCCAACGCCGCGCGGATGCGTCGAGGAGCCCGCCGTCGCGCCCGCAGGTCGCGAGAGGGCGACGCTCGCCGCGTGCGTGGAGACGCTGCCGATGACCACCCAGGGCCGGCAGATATATTTCGTTGCTCGATATATGCTTGATGCATGACACGGCAGTCCCAGTCCTTGACGGAACCGCAGTACTTCATCCTTGCTTCGCTCATGGACGGACCGTTACACGGTTACGGCATCATCAAGGCCGCCGAGCGGGCCACCGACGGGCGGCTCCGGATCGCTGTCGGCACTCTCTACGGCGCGCTGGAGCGGTTGGAGCGGGCCGGGCTGGTGGCCGCCGGTCATGAGGAGATCGTGGACGGGCGGGCGCGGCGCTACTACCGGCTCACGGAGGACGGCGCCGCGATGCTCAGCCGGGAGGCACTGCGGATGCAGCAGGCGGCGGCTGTCGTCATCGGGCGCTCGCGGGATATCGGAGCGGCCCCGGCATGAACCGTCTGCTGCTTGCGGCCTATCCCGAGTCCTACCGTTCCCGGCAGGGAGAGGAGTTGCTGACCTGCCTGTCCGAGGCGTATCCCGGCCGTTCCTGGCCCCCGCCGCGGGAGGTCGTCGCCTTGGCGCGTGCCGGGGCGCAGGCCCGAGCCCGTGCCGTCGTCGACGACACGGCCCGGCCGTGGTGGCTGGACGGCATCCATCTGTCCGCTCTCGTCCTCGCCGCGCTGGCGCTGGTGCCGTACCTGCAGGATGTGTGGCACTGGGCACTGCACGTCGATCCCGGCCGGAATGCCATCGCCTTCCACTTCTCCGGGTGGTACCCCTGGTCGCAAGGTCCCGGCACGCGGACACGGCTCCTGCCTTACGGGCTGCTTCCGCTGGTCTGCCTGATCGCCCTGCTGCGCGGCAAGCCGTGGATCGCCCTGCCGGCCGCAGCAGCGATGATCTACGCCGGTGCCACGTTCAACAGCACTACGTTCTTCGGCGACGAGGGCAAGGCGGGCCTGGGCTACTACGGGTTGGGAGCCCCGATAACGGCCCATGACCTGGTGCTGTCCGGGGCACTGTGCACCGCGTGTGCCGTGCTGGCGGCCTGCCGTCCTGCCCGGCTGCGGCGCCACTCGTACCGCTGGCTGGTCCCCGTCGTGCTCGCCATGTTCGTGGCCGGGGACCTGCACCTCACCTCCATCAGTCCGGCCTTCCAACGCGGCCTGTTCACCCTCGAAGTCGCTGCGTTGATCGCCGCGTGGGCGGCGACGGCCGCCACCGGCGACTACCGGTGGCTGATCCCCGTCGCGGCGTTTGCGTTCATCCGCACACAGGCGACCGTCATCCAGCCGAACGGGTTCATGCAGTCCCTGCCGCACCTGGTCGTCCTCGTGCTCCTCATCGCCCCCCTCCCTGCCCTGGCGATCGCCGCCCAGCGCCGGCAGAGCCGGGCGCTCCCCGAATAGGAGCGAATCCCCGATGGGCCGACCGGACCTGCCGGCCCACCTCGCGCCCAAAGCGGCGCGTGACCGCACTGCTCGCCCACGAAGGCAGAGAAGGACGATGACTCAGCAAGATCACTCGACCCTGTCCACGCACCGTCCGGACGGCCCCGGCCAGGCCTCAGAAGCCCCGGCCGGCCCCAGCCCCTCGCGGACGACACGGCCGTGGACCCCAGCTCTGCTGTATTTCCTGGGGTTCCTGGCGGTCTACCTGATCGCTGTCTGCACCCCGTTCGGGCAACGGGCGGAGAACGCCGTGCTCGACCTCGGTGTACTACACGACATGAGGACTGCATGGATCTATCCCTGGTCGGGAGCGGCTTACGGCTCGACGCCCCTGCCACCGCTGGAAATGAGCCACACCGGCACCCTGATCGTGGGCTTGGGCGTCATCGCGGTCGTGACCCTGGTGCGCAGGTGCTGGTGGCAGGGGTGTGCGGCGGTCGGGGTCGTTGTGGCCACGATCGGGGGCAAGGAGGTGCTCAGGGCGGTCCTGCCCCGCCCGGACCTGATAAACGCAAGAGAAATGCTCATCGAGTCGAGCTTCCCCAGCGGGCACGCGATCATCCCCGCCGCGCTGACCCTCGGCGTCATCCTCGTCGCCTCCCCCCGCATCCGCCCCTACGTCACCACGGTCGGCGTGCTGTGGCACGCCTGCATCGCCGCCGCCGTCCAAGCCCTCGGTCACCACCGGCCCAGTGACGTGCTGGGGTCCACACTGCTGGCCTGCGCCTGCTACAGCCTCGTGACCTGGCTGCTGCCCACCGCCGCCGCACCGGACATCACCCGCAGCCCCCGCGCGCTCCCGCCCGTCGCCCTGGCACTGTCCGCGGCCGTCGCGCTCGCCGCCGGCGCACGGAGCGACACCCTCGTGGGCTCATTGGTCGACGCAGCCGCGGCCTTCGTGTGCGCAGCCCTGCTCTGGTACATCGCAGCGGAGGGGCCCGCACACCTCGCACGCCGCACACTGGCCTCGTAGTCCTAGTAGATCGTCGCGGCTAATGCTTGGGGTAGAGGTGGCGCAGTTTGATGCGTGCATCGTGGGTGGTGAACTGCCAATTCACCTGGCGTTGGTCGGTGTTGGTGGCGTTCTGCCAGGCCGTGAGTTCGGTGTTGAGTGTGTTGAGGTCGTCGATGCGGCGGTCGAGGCATTGCCGGGTGAGTGCGCACATGGTCCCTGGGGTCAGGTGCAGACCTTTCAGGGCACCGGTATGGCTCGGGAGCACACGGGGTTCACGGTGGCGGTGCGGTCGTTCTCGTCAGTGCACCGGCACAGCATGACCACTGCACCGGACGGGGTGTCGCGGGTGCGTCGGGCTGGGAAGGTCGTGCGGAAACAGGTATTACAGACACTACTCAGCAGCGTGGCTGCGTAACGTCACCCTTGGGGGGGGCTGCCTTCGCGCTCCCCCAAGAAGGGCCGCAATCGCCACATTGCGGATGGATGGCCGGTCGGCGCAATGCATCACGAGGCCGTAATGTGCATAACATCTATCCAATCTCATTGGCTCCATGTAATTTCCTCTTCGTGCTCGTCGTCGGCGTCTCCCGCCGGCAGTACGTCAGAGGAAGGATTCGACCGTGGTGCACACCTGCCTGACCCGTCACGTGACCGCCGCAGCCGTTCTGTCGGCCGTGGTCGTGGCAACACTCACGGCGTGCGGCGGTCAAGCCGCCAGTACGGCGCCGCCCGCCCGTGTCGCCGTCGCGGGGGCGCAGATCACCCGGGATGCGGCGCTCCACGACGCGCTGCCGGCCGGCATCAAAGACACCGGCACGGTGCGGGTGGCGACCGATGTGCCCTACGCGCCGTTCGCGATGTTCGTCACCGAGGGCAAGCCGGACCTGACCGGTCTGGACTACGACCTGGGGCAGGCGCTGGGCGCCAAGCTCGGCGTGCGGTTCGCCTTCACGCCGCAGAAGTTCGACGGCATCGTGCCGGCAGTCCAGGCGGGGAAGTTCGACGTCGCCATGTCGGCGCTGACCGACACCAAGGAGCGCAGGCAGGTCCTGGACTTCGTGGACTACTCGGTTTCCGGCTCGGGGGTGTTGGTCGCCAAGGGCAATCCGGCCCGGATCACGAAACTGGACGACCTGTGCGGCCGCCACGTGGGTGTCGAGGCCGCCACTCACCAGCTTCAGCTGCTCCAGACCCACCAGGCCGCGTGCACAGCCGCGGGCAGACCGCAGATCGGCATCCAGACGTTCCCCAAGGACTCCGACGCGCAGCTCGCGCTGCGCTCGGGCAAGGTCGTGGCCGATGTGCTGACCAAGCCCGCCGCCGGCTGGACGGCCAAGACCGCCGACGGCGGCGGCGCGTTCGAGGTGGTCGACGACCCCTCGGCGAGCGCCGGCTACGGAGCCACGCCCAACGGCATCGGCGTCAGCAAGAAACTTCCACAGCTCACCGAAGCCATCCGCAAGGCACTTCAGCAACTGATCGACGAGGGCACGCTCACCAGGATCTGTGACAAGTACGGCGCGGCGTCGATCGCAGTGAAACAGGCCACCAAGAACGGGGCGGTGTCCTGACATGGCACCCGCTACCGCACCCGTACCCGCCAGCACCGATCCCGTCCGGTCCGACGAGGCGCCGCCGCAGGACCTCCTGGCCGTGCCCGTGCGGCACTGGGGCCGGTGGATCGCCGCCGTGGCGGCGGTGACCGCGCTCACGGGACTCGTCGGGTCGCTGGCCAACAACGCCAATCTGCACTGGGACATCGTCGGCCGCTACCTCTTCGCCGGCCTGGTCTTCGACGGCCTCGTCACGACACTGTGGCTGACCGCTGCGGCCATGGTCCTCGCCCTGGCGCTCGGCACACTCGTCGCCGTGATGCGGCGCTCGACCAATCCCGTCCTGTACAGCCTGGCCACCGCGTTCGTGTGGGTCTTCCGTGGTACCCCGCTGCTTGTCCAGATCATCTTCTGGGGTTATGCCGGGGCCCTGTACAAGCACGTGATGATCGGTGTCCCGTTCACGCACATCACCTTCCTCCAGGCGGACACAAACAGCCTGCTGACGCCGGCGGTGGCCGCGCTGCTGGCCCTGGGGCTCAATGAGGCCGCATACGCCAGCGAGATCATCCGCGCCGGCATCCAGTCCGTCGACGAAGGGCAGACGGAGGCCGCGTACTCGCTCGGCATGCGGCCGGCGCTGACCATGCGGCGCATCGTGCTGCCGCAGGCGATGCGGGTCATCATCCCGCCCATGGGCAACGAATCGATCAACATGCTGAAGATGACCGCCTTGGTGTCGGTGATCTCCGCGCACGACCTGATGTCCAACATCCAGGACGTGTACGCACAGAACTACCAGGTCATTCCCCTGCTCGTGGTGGCCAGCATCTGGTATCTGATCCTCGTCACTCTGCTGAGCTTCCCGCAGTCCTGGCTGGAGCGCCGTTACGGACGCGGCACCACCCGTAGCGGGCGCACCAGCCCGCTACGGCGACTGCTCACCGGGGCCGCAACTCGTCTGCCCGCCCTCGGAGCCGGCCCGAACCACCAGAAGGGATGACCGTGACAACCCCCATGGTGCACGCCGAGGGCGTGCGCAAACACTTCGGAAGGCTCGACGTCCTCAAGGGCATCGATCTGACCGTGGAACGCGGTCAGGTCTGCTGTCTGCTCGGGCCGTCGGGTTCTGGGAAGTCCACCTTCCTGCGCTGCATCAATCACCTGGAGAAGGTCGACGCCGGGCGGCTGGCCGTCGACGGTGACCTCGTGGGCTACCGGCAGCAGGGCGGCAAGTTGTACGAGCTGCGGGAGAGGGAAGTCGCCCGGCGTCGCCGCGACATCGGCATGGTCTTCCAGCGCTTCAACCTCTTCCCGCACATGACGGCCCTTCAGAACGTCATGGATGCCCCGGTCAAGGTAGCCGGTGTTGACAGCTCACAGGCGCGGCTCGACGCGGAACGCCTGCTGGACCGGGTCGGCCTGGCCGACCGGGCGGGCCACTATCCGGCCCAGCTGTCCGGCGGCCAGCAGCAGCGGGTCGCCATCGCCCGCGCCCTGGCGATGAAACCCAAGCTCATGCTCTTCGACGAGCCCACCTCCGCCCTCGACCCGGAACTGGTCGGGGACGTCCTTCAGGTCATGCGGCAACTCGCGGCGGACGGCATGACCATGGTCGTGGTCACCCACGAGATCGCCTTCGCCCGCGAGGTCGCCGACACCGCCGTCTTCATGGACGAAGGCGTCGTCGTCGAATCCGGCCCGCCGCGCCAGGTCCTGGCCGATCCGCAGCAGGAGCGCACCCGCCTGTTCCTGTCCAAGGTCCTGTGACCGCCCCCTCGCGGCAGCACCGCGACACATCCGCCAACGACCCGGCCGTCACGGCCGCGCTGCTGGCCCAGGCCGAAGCCCGGCTCGACGGCTACCTCCGGGATCTGGCCGAGCTGGTGTCGATCGACTCCGGCTCCTACAGCCCCGACGGCGTCAATCTCGTCGCCGCGTGGACCGCGGCCCGGCTGGAGGCGATCGGCTTCGCCACGCAACGGATCGCGCTCCGGCCGGCCCGTGGCGACCGGTCCGGTGACGTCCTGGTGGCCCGCAATGCCGGCCGCCTGCCGCAGGCCGACGGTGGCCGGCGGATTCTGCTGGCGGCCCACATGGACACCGTCTTCGAGGACGGTACAGCCGCCGCACGGCCGTTCCGCATCGCCGGCTCGCTGGCCCACGGACCCGGCGTCAGCGACGACAAGGGAGGGCTGCTGGCCGGCCTGACCGCCCTGGAGATCCTGCACGCCGCCGGCCTGGACGACTATGCCGAGGTGGTGTTTCTCGCCACCCCGGATGAGGAGATCGGATCGCCGGCCAGCCGCCCCGTCACCGAACGCACCGCGCACGGCATGGACTATGCGCTGGCGCTGGAGTGCGCACGGGAGAACGGGGATCTCGTGGTCGCCCGCAAGGGCGTGGCGGACTGCCTGCTCCGCGTCACCGGCCGCGCCGCGCACGCCGGCATCGAACCCGAGCGGGGGGCGAATGCCGCCCTCGCGGCGGCTCACCTGGTCCTCGCCCTCGAGGGACTCAACGACGACGGGGGAGACGTGACTGTCAACGTCGGCGTCGTGCGTGCGGGCAGCCGGGCCAACATCGTCTGCCCCGAGGCGGAACTGCGCGTCGAGGTGCGGTCGCCGACCGCCGCGGGTTTGGACCGTGCTCGCGCCGCGATCGAAGCCGCCGCGGCCCGCCCCACCGTTCCCGGCACGACGGTTCAGGTCCAGGAGCTGGAGGTATGCCCGCCCATGCCGGACACGCCCGCTTCCCGTCGGATCTTCGCGCACGCTCTGCGGGCCGGGCAGCAGCTGGGCCTGCCGATGGGCGCCGCGGCGACCGGCGGCGTCGGTGACGCCAACCTCATCGCCGGATGCGGTGTACCAGTGCTGGACGGGCTCGGGCCGGTCGGCGGGGCCGACCACTCACCGGAGGAATGGCTCGACGTCACATCCGTTCCCGCCCGGATCGCCCTGCTCGCCTCCCTCATCGCCCGCCTCGGCGATGCCCGCACCGGCTGACCCATCGGCCTCCCGCACCGGCGGTGTACCCGCCGGCCGGTGCGGGAGCCCACACCTGCCGCCGTGATCCCTGCCTCGTGCACGCAGCCGCGCCACGGCCGCGGCGGCGAGGCGGGCACTAGGCTCGACGGACAACGATCTCGCTCACGAAAGGAAGGCACCACGATGGACTCCAGCGCCCTCGCCGCGGAGATCCGGCAGAAACTGGGGGATCTCAGCCCGGCTGAACGCAAGGTCGCCCGCGTGCTGCTGGCCGGCTACCCGTCCGCCGGCTTCGAGACCGTCGCGGTGCTCGCCGAACGCGCAGGGGTCAGCGCTCCCACCGTCATCCGCTTCGTCAACCGCCTCGGCTACCGGGGCTTCCCCGACTTCCAGGCTGCGTTGCGCACCGAGCTCGACGAACGCAACGCCTCCCCTCTGTCGCTGTACACCACACCCGGATATGGCCGCGAACCGCAGGCGCGCGAGCTCACCGCGGACCAGATACTCGGCACGGCGGTCACCCGCACGCTCGCTGAACTGCCGCCCCACGACCTGGAACGCGCCATCGCGCTCCTGGCCGATTCCAAGCGCCGGATCACGCTGGCCGGCGGTAGGTTCACCCACCTGCTCGCCCAGTACCTCGGACTGCATCTGATGCAGCTGCGCGACGACGTGCGCTTCCTGCCCGACCGCCATGTGGAGCGCACCGCGGTCCTCACCACGCTCAGCCGCCGCGACGTCCTGGTCGTGTTCGACTACCGGCGTTACGAGGCCGACAAACTGGTCATGGCTCAGATGGCGCAGGAACAGGGCAGCCGCGTCATCCTGTTCACCGACACCTGGCTCTCCCCGGTCGCCCAGCACGCCGAGGTCGTCCTGCCCAGTCAGGTCACCGCGCCCTCTCCCTACGACAGCTTCGTGCCGACCCTTGCCGTCACCGAGATGATCGTCGCCGGCGTCCTCAACACCCTCGGTGAGGACGCCCGCCGCCACCTGCAGGCCGCCGAGGAAGCTGCCGACAAGGCCGGGCTGTACCGCCGCTGACCCGGTCCCGGGGCAGCCGCGCCCTCGGAGCTGATCACCAGGGCCCGGGCCGTACCGGGCCAATCCGTCGGCTGTGCGGCCACGCCGCCCCCTGGGCGCAGGCGAACCTGATCCCGCTCGACGACCGGGACACGCTGGCCTCCCTGGGCAGCCCATGGCATCCGGGTAGTGCGATCACGCCAGAGGGGCAAGATCCCAGGTGAAGCTTCCCCCTTGTGACTGGACACCTGGAAACTGGGGCGTGAGGTTCCAGAGGAAGTAGTGCCAGGTGGGTAGTCAGTACTCGAAGCGGTATTCGGAGGAGTTCAAGCGGGACGCGATCGTGTTGGCCCGCTCCTCCGACAAGACGATCACAGAGGTCGCGCGGGATCTGGGCGTGAGCCCGGAGAGTCTGCGTGGCTGGGTGAATCGTGACCGAATCGCCCGGGGCGGGGGCACGTCGGGCGAACTGACGAGCGCGGAGCGCGAGGAGCTGAGGCGGCTGCGCAGGCAGAACGCCGAGCAGCAGAAGACGATCGAAATCTTGAAAAAAGCGGCCTTAGATTCAACCGGTCAGAGCAACAGTGCTGGTTGAGGATCTCCACGTCCTCTCGCAGCCTGCGGTTCTCCCGCCGCAGTGCGGCAAGTTCCTCGCGTTCGCTGCTGGTCAGGCCGTCCCGCTCGCCCGCGTCGACCTCGGCCTGCTTTACCCAGTCCCGCACCGCGGTCTCGGTCAGGTCGAAGTCCTTGGCGACCTGACCGACCGAGCGGTCACCCCGCCGACACAGCTCGACTATCTCGGCCTTGAACTCCGGCGTGAACGACCGGCGAGGGCGAGGCTTCTTCTTCCCCATGCTCTCCATGATGGACATCATCCTTCCGGGGCCGAAGCCCCTGATCTCCGATGTCCGCCAAAGCGGATCAAGCCCACCGGACCGACCAGGTGCGGTAGCGGGAGCGAGTGAGGATGCCGGCCTCTTCCGGCTGTCGGAGCTGGTAGAGCACGGAACTGCTGCTGCTCAGCCCCACTGCAGCACCGATCTCGCGCACGGTCGGGGCATCACCAGTCTTGGCGATGTGGCTGCGGATGGCTGCGAGGATGCGGCGCTGGCGGTCGGTGAGGTCGCGCATACGCCAATAGGTGCACGTGTTTGTTTTCGAGTGCAAGTCGGGCCTGGGGGCACTCGAACGAGAAGGTGACTGAGCGCTTCGGTTGGCGAGTGAGTGCTTCGGTTGGCGGGCTGGACCTTCGGCATCGATGGCGACTGCGAGTCGGTCGGCGTACTGCCCAAGGCTGCGCCGAGGAGGGTGAAGCACCTCGAGACGCCAGGGTTCACCACGAGCCGGGTCGAAGCCGGCGACCGGGTTTCGCGGGGATCGCAATCCTCCGCGCGCGACACTGTGACGCAGCTCACGGTAGATGCAAAACCTGCGCGCCGCATCGGGCGTCTGGCTGGTGTGAGATCACGCAGGAGAGCACTGGACGAGCTGGACGAGGAACGCCTCGTCCGGCTGGTGGCCAGAGGTGACCGCAGGGCGTTCGACGAGTTGTACCGGCGTACGTCGCCGTGGCTGGCGGTGCGGTTGCGCCGCCGCTGCGCGGACGAGCAGATCGTCGCCGAGGTCATGCAGGAGACCTATCTGGCGGTGTGGCGCGCGGCCGGCGCGTTCGCCGGGAGTGCGGTCGGCGGGACGGCCGTCGGGTGGCTGTGGACGATCGCGGCGCGCCGCCTCGTCGACGCGTTCCGGCGCCGTGCCCACCACGCCGAACCGCCGGTCGCCGCCGCCGAGCGGGCGGTGGTGCCCGCGGCGGAGGAAGAGGCACTCGCCGGGACCGTCGGCGGCGACGTCGGCGACGCCCTGCGGCAACTGGCGCCGGAACTCCGCCAGGTACTACAGGCCACGGTGCTCGACGGGCTCTCCATCCGAGAGACCGCCGTCCTGCTCCAACTGCCCGAAGGCACGGTCAAGACCCGCGCCCGCCGGGCCCGGATCGCGATGCGGGAGGCGCTGACATGAGCGGGGAACACGCGTCGAGGCAGTTGATCGACGACTACGCACGTGGTGACGCGACGATGGCTGCGGACACGGTATGGGCGTTGGAGGCCCATCTGGAGACCTGCGCGTTGTGCCGGAGCCACCTGGCGGCCTGTGTGGCCACCGAGGCGCCCGGCATCGCCGCGCTCGTCGACACCGTCCGGGCCGGTCTGGAACCGCAGTTGGACGCGGCCGTCAGGGCACCCTCGCGGCGACACCGCCCGAGGTGGGTCGCTGCCTGGCTGACCCCGGTCATGGCCCCGTGGTTGGCCATGACCGTCCTCGTCACCCTGATGGCGCTGCTGCTGGACGCGGTCGCGTCGCCGACGTTCTTCGGCGGCGTCTCTGCCGTGGTGCTGATCGCGCCCGTGCTGCCGCTGTGCGGCGTCGCCGCATCGTGGTCGCGCGGCCTGGACCCGGCGCACGAACTGACGGCCTCGACCGCCCGAGCCGGCCTGCCCCTGCTCCTGCGGCGCACCGCGGCGGTTCTCGTGGTGGTCCTGCCCGGGCTCCTGGTGGGGGGATGGCTGACCGGCACGATGTCGGCCGCGCAGTGGCTGCTGCCCTCCCTGGCCTTCACCTCCACCGCCCTGGCGCTGGGCAGCGTGGTCGGCGTGACCCGCGCCGCCACCGGGCTGGCGGGCTCCTGGGTCGCCGTCGTGGTACTCGCGTGGGCCACCGACCACGGCCCCGTGGACCTGGAGCGTGCCCTACAGCCGGACCAACTGCCCGCGTGGGGGCTGTTCTTGGTGCTCGGCATCGGCGCCGTGATCGCCCGCAGAAACGCGTACTCAACGCTGTGAAACCATCGTCGACCCTCGCAAGGGACTACCGCATGACGCCCACCACTAGCGCGGCCGACGCCGCGCCGAAAACCTACGCCTGGGAGATCCGGGCCGACGGCCTGAAAGTACGCGTCGGACGCAAGAAGATGGCCGTCGACGGGCTCGACCTGTCCCTGGGCACCGGCACCCACGGCCTCCTGGGGCCCAACGGAGCGGGGAAGACCACCCTGATCCGGACGCTGGCCACCGTGCTGCGCCCCACCGAGGGCGAATTGGAGATGCTCGGCACCTCCGTGGGCGGGATGGTTGACCACCGGGCCCTGCGTCGCCGGATCGGCTACCTGCCGCAGGATTTCGGCTATTACAAGCGCTTCACGGTGCGTGAGTTCGTCGAGTACATGGCCTGGTTGAAGGAGGTTCCGAAGGCGGTCGTCCCCGGGGCCGTCCAGCGGGCCGTGGAACGGGTGGGCCTGGCGGACCGCGCCGACCATCGGATGAAGACCCTGTCCGGCGGCATGGTGCGGCGGGCCGGCATCGCCCAGGCCATCGTCAACGATCCCGCGGTGCTGCTGCTGGACGAGCCGACAGTCGGCCTGGATCCGGCGCAGCGACTGCGCTTTCGCGAGCTGCTCCAGGAACTGGGCCGCGACACCTGTGTGGTCGTCTCCACCCACCTGGTCGAGGACGTCGCGGCCGCCTGCTCCGACGTGGTGCTCTTCGCCGACGGCCGCCTCGTCTTCCAGGGCACGCCGGACGACCTGGCCGCGGCGGGCAGCCCCGACCACCCGGGCGACAGCCCCCTGGAGCGCGGCTACTCGGCGCTGCTCCAGAGCTCCGGTCGGCAGGGAGGCACCTGGTGAACGGACGTGTCCTGCGCATCGAACTGAAGCGCTCCCTCGCCCCGTGGCTCGGCATCGTCGTCCTGGCAGGCAGCCTGGCGGTCTTCTGTCTGATCGACGGGATCTGGTGGAGGGGCGACGCGGGGTGGACGGCCCAGTGGACCTCCATGGCCCTGTGGACCCGGTACCTGCTGGTCTTCTGGTGGCCGCTCGTGGTGGGCATGGGAGCGGTCTACGGGCTGCGCGAATCCCGCTCGCGGACGGCCGAACTGCTGACGACCACGCCGCTGCCGGCCTGGCGCCGTGCGGCGCTGCCGGCCGGTGCGATGGCGCTCGCGTTGGCATCGGGCTTCGGCCTCCTCATCCTGGTGGGCGGAGTCCAGGTGGCCCTCGGCGCCACCACGTACATGCCTCTGGGTTGGCTGCCGATCTCGCTCGTGGCGGCGCTGGCCCTCGCCGCGGGGGCCGTGTTCGGCATGGGCGTCGCGCGGGCCGTGCCCTCCGTGCTCACCCCGCCGGCCCTGACCGTGTTCCTCTTGCTGACGTCCCTCCTCCTGCGGCAGGCCAATGACGGGGAACTGCCTTCGAGCATCCCGCCGAACCGGTTCGCCCTGCTGTCCCCGGCCACCGCGGAGCCGCGGGAGATGCTGCTGACCCTGTCCGGTTCCGTGCACCTCGGTCAGACGCTCTGGCTGCTCGGCCTGCTCGCCACCGGCTTCGCACTGCTGTCGGCCGCCACCCGCCGGGCCCGGCTGCTCGCGGTGGCCCCCGTCCTGGCCGGCGCCGCCCTGGCCCTGCTGGTCCTCCCGGCCGCTCCGCGCGACGCCTACGTCGTCGACAAGGCCGCCGCCACCCTGGTCTGCGATGGCCCGGTGTGCGTGACGCAGGCAAACCGCTCACGCCTGCCCGAGCTCGCGCCGCGCGGCAAGGAGGCGCTGCGCGTGCTGCACGACGCCCTCGGTGACAAGGCGCCCAACTCGGTGCGGGAGGACACCGAGTTGCGCGCGATCGGCGACCCACGCGAACTCTCCGGCAACGTGGTGCTGATCGACTTCGACGACCCGCTGATCGCCCACGCGACGGGGACCGAACTGACCCGCCTCCTGGTCGCCCAGGGCCTGGCACCCAACTGCGCACCGCGCACCCCTTGGGAGGGCGGGGGGCAGGTCGACATCCCCGCACAGAGCGTCGCCGCGAGCTGGGCCCTGGGCGATCACCAGCTCGAACCGCTGCAGCAGCCGGACACCGACGCGCGTCCGCAGGCCGCGCATCCGCAGGGTGCATCGGCGAACGCCGAAGTCGCCTGGGAGAAGCTGACGGCCCTGCCGCCGGCCGAGCAGCGCTCGCGGATCGCCCAGGCGCATGCCGCCGCGCTCTCCTGCAAGAACGCGCTCGCGGCGCTGACGGGGGAGACATCCTCATGAGATGGCTGATGCTGTATGCGCGTTCACGGCAGGTGCCCACCTCTGCCGCCGCGGTCGCGCTCGTCGCGCTGGCGGTGTGGGCCCTCGACGGCCCAGGACCGGTGGACCTGGGGATCGTGATCCTGGTCCTCACCGCGAACGTGGCGGCCGCTTCCGTCGGGCTCGGCGGGCAGGATGCCGCGCTGGACCGGACGGCCGCGATCCGGTGGATGCCTCGGCGGGCCGCGCACGTGCTGCTGATGGGCGCGGTCGCCGGGGCGGCGCTGCTGGCGGTCCAGGCGGCCGGGCCGAAGCTCGCCCCGGCTGCGCTCGTCGTCCGGGACAGCGCGGGCCTGGCCGGCCTGGCCGCGCTCGGGGCGGTGCTGTGCGGGGCACAGTTCGCATGGACCCTGCCGATCGGCTGGCTCGCGTTCACCCTCGTCGTCCCGTTTCCGCCCGGCATCGTGGGAGAGGTGGGCGGCTGGATGATCCTTTCCCCCGCCACGACGGCGTCCGCCGCGACCGCGTGGGCCCTGCTGGCGACCGGCACCGTGCTGTACGCCACAGCAGGACCGAGACGGTAACGGACACGCCCGCGCCGAGCGCTTCAGTTGGCGAAGCTCGCCAACTGAAGCGCTCAGTGTGCGACACGAAGTCGCTCCAGGTAAGTAAGTCCAGCCACGTGAAGGAGGTATCGATCGGCTGAACTTCGGACCAGTGTCCAAGGTCCGTCCCCGCGCTCCCATGCGTCGCTGGTAACGGCGGAGTGTGAAGCGGAGCGTTCAAGCCCAAGAGCGTCCCGGCCATCGGGGTGCAACAGGTGAGGGGAAGGCTGGACGGGCGAACGCAAGTGAACCCTTGATGATGCCTCGTGGCTTTAAGGCCGCGTCGATGGCGTGTTGGCGGCGGTCACAGGACCCGGTGCTGCAAGGCACCAAGCGACCTTCGGGTAACTGAGCCCGGAGGGAGGACACCGCTGGTCCCGTGGTAGAGGGGGCGCCCACCCCAGCCGCGTCTTACTGGTGCGGAACGTGGAAACCCCGACGGGGTCCAAGCCCAGGCTTGGTAGGCCGACCGCAAGGAAGGCTGAAGTCCCCGGCGGGAGAAGGAAGATCCAAGAAGCGAAGGCCGGCGGGCCGAAAGGCCAGAGGAAACCGGGAGACGGGACCTTCACTCATCTCTTGCATAACTCGCCGGATACGGGTCCTGGTGGCCCGGCCCGAAAGGGTGCCCACGTGGATCAGGTGAGCCTTTGAAGTCACCACTGCAAGGAAGCCGGAACCGAGGGGCAAGTCAGACACCGGAGGCGAACATGGAGATCACGGCACCTGCCGTGATGCCGTCGCCTGCGGTGAACGGACCCGAGGACGACTTACTCGACTGGCACGGCATCGACTGGGCCACCTGCGAGGAGAACGTACGGCGACTGAGGCAGAGGATCTTCAAGGCGACGCAGGACGGGGACCTCAAGAAGGTCCGCAACTTGCAGAAGCTCATGCTGCGAAGCCGCAGCAACACGCTGATCAGCGTGAAGCGGGTGACGCAACAGAGCAGTGGTCGCACGGTGGGGCATGAAGCGCACCGTGACCTTCAGGCCGGCTTGTCCGGTCATCCAGGGGGACGCAACGAGTGGCCCTGACCGGACGGCGCGGCCCGGCCGCTGAATGGGCCGGACGGCAGCGGGGTGAACGGGATTGCACCGAGCGGGAGTTGGGGACGAATGGCGACACGGGCGTGCGGGCGCCGAAGGACCGGGGGCGCCGGGGCACCGCCGAACGGCGGCGGGGAGCGCTGCACAGTCGAACGGCGTACGTGAGTAGGCGGAACGGCCCGGCCGAGGCGTGGCGCCTCCGGTGGAAGGCTTTTGCTGCCCTGTGCGCGGTCGACCGCTAAACAGTGATCGTCGGGCGTCGGTACGGAGGTGCTGTAGCTACAGCTGAGCCTTGGTTGTGGTCTTGATGCGGGTGTCCAGCAGTGCCCATACGCGGCGCCCGTCCGGCGCTGCGTCTGTTCCGCAGGAGGATGTGACGGCGGTTGCCGCGATGCGGGCAAGAACGTCATCGTCTGGGGCAGGGTCGGGACGGTGGCTGAGCACGACGACGAGCGCCATCGCGTCCTGGTCTGCCACATGGACGCTAATCCTCTTTCCCTCATCCGCCACGGCCGCCTCGACCAGGAGTTGGCACACGCTCGTGACCGCTTCCTCGTCCGTTCGGTAGCCCCAGCCCCGAAGGGCCTCCACCACGCGGCCGCCGACTTTGCCGGCGGCCCATCGATCCGACGTGATCGTGAAGTTGCAGACCTGGCGGTTGCGAACTGTCATACGAGCTCGTGTGCGTGTGGCGAGGCGCCGGGTCTGCGGGCTGGGCAGCGGTAGACCAGCGAGTGTCTCAGGTCGCGGAAGCTCGACCGGCCGCTTCGGAGGCGGAGGTGTCTTTGGGGGGTAGGAGGGCGGGACTTGGGGTCCCTTTGCATCCAGGGGGTCCATCTGCCCACTCTTGCGGTGGAACACGGTGTGTGGCAAGAGGACCCGGCAGGGGCTGGTCGGTCGGGTCCGGACAGCGTCGACCGGCCCCGGCGCAGCTGCTCCACCTCGGCGGGAGGGGCGGTCGTGGGTAGGGCCTCGGCGACCTCAGCAGGCGCCTGGGCGTACCGGCGGACCTCCGGAGTCGTTCGCCACGCCCCGGCGGCAGGACGGACGAGCAGGTACGCGGCCAGGATCACGGCGTCACTGATGGCCGCGCGGGCGGCAACGCGCTCGGTGGCCGGACAGGCGTTGTCCTGGGCACGGGGTGCTCGGCGCTGGCGCAGGCCAGAGGCAGCCAGATCTCGTCCGCCAGGGCAGCCCCGACGAGCGCGCCGAGCGGCAGCCCGGCCGCGAGCGCAGCCGCCAGCGTCCGCGCCCTCGCTGTCCGGGCCGGCTGGGGGGCGAAGGCGACCGGCTCCAACGCGGCATCGCCCTCGCCCAGCCAGCGCGGGGGCGGTGCGGCGGGCGAAGGCCATGGCGCCCGCGCGCTGCTGGCCGTCGGCGGGCCAGGCCGTGCCCCGCGCAACTGAGCCCGAATCACCAACGGTCGCCACAGTGGGTGTGTTGCCGCCGTCTGGCGGAGGGAGCCCGGGTCGCACCACGGTGAGCAGGTCGCCGGCGCTCACATCTTTGCGACCCCGAGCCGGGCGCGACGAGCAATGCTTAGGACTTGTGGATCCGCCCCGGGCGGGACGCAGAAGGCGTACCTTCCCGATGATCCTGTGATGTCCGAGTAGGCCCGCGTTCGCAGCGCGGGTCGGGAAGGCACGCCCATGCTCAGCGTAGTGACTGACGACGGCTCCACCCAGTCCGGCTCCCTGATCGACGAGATCGTCCGCGAGGGAGCTCGCCGGATGCTCGCCGCCGCGCTGGAGGCGGAAGTCAACCAGTACATAGCCGAGTTGGCTGCGGAAACCGACGAGCTTGGACGGCGCCTGGTGGTCCGCAACGGCCATCACCGACCCCGGGCCGTGGTCACTGCGGCCGGCCCGGTCGAGGTCATCGCGCCCCGCGTGAACGACCGCCGCGTCGACGACGAGACCGGTGAGCGCAAGCGGTTCTCCTCGAAGATCTTGGCGCCGTGGTGCCGCAAGTCGCCGAAGATCTCCGAGGTGCTGCCGCTGCTCTACCTGCACGGATTGTCGTCCGGTGACTTCGTGCCCGCGCTGGAGCAGTTCCTCGGCGGCACGGCGGGGCTGTCGCCGGCGACCGTGACCCGGCTGACGAAGCAGTGGAGCGACGACCACGTCGCATTCCAGGACCGAGACCTGTCCGACCGCGACTTCGTCTATGTGTGGGCGGACGGGGTCCATCCCAAAGTGCGGCTCGGCCAGGCGCACTCGTGCGTCCTGGTCCTGCTCGGCGTCCGTCTCGACGGCACCAAGGAGCTGATCGCCCTGGCCGAGGGGCTGCGGGAGAGCACGGAGTCGTGGGCCGATCTGCTGCGCGACTGTCGCCGCCGGGGTATGCGCGACCCGGAGCTGGTGGTCGGAGACGGTGCGATGGGCCTGTGGAAAGCCCTGGCCGAGGTGTTCCCCGCCGCGAGGCATCAGAGATGTTGGGTTCACAAAGCCCGGAACGTCGCGAACTGCCTGCCGAAGTCCGTGCAGCCAGGCGCGACGAAGTCGATGCAGGAGATCTACAACGCAGAGGACCGTGCCCACGCTGAGAAGGCGATCGAGACGTTCGCCCGCACTTACGGCACGAAGTGGCCGAAGGCTGTCGCGAAGATCACCGATGACGCGGACGAGCTGCTGGCGTTCTACGACTTCCCAGCCGAGCACTGGGTCCACCTGCGGACCACCAACCCTATTGAGTCGACGTTCTCCACGGTCAAGCTCCGCACGAAGGTGACCCGCGGGGCCGGCAGCCCGGCCGCCGCCTTGGCGATGGTGTTCAAGCTTGTTGAGTCTGCCCAGGCCCGATGGCGGGCGATCACCGGTGCTCACCTGGTGTCGCTCGTCCGGGCGGGGGCCCGCTTCGAGAACGGTGTACTGGTTGAGCGGCCGGAGGCCGCGTAGCCGGTCCGGCTGGTCAGTGGGCGAGACCGCCGTTGCTCTTGAGCAGTTGGCCGTTGATCCACTGGCCCTGCGGTGAGCACAGGAAGTCCACGAGGTGAGCGGTGTCCTGGGGGCTGCCCAGACGTCCCAGCGGTGTCTGGCGCAGTACGTGGTCGCGGATGTCGTCGGACATCCATCCGGTGTCGATCGGGCCGGGGTTGATCACGTTGGCGGTGATCCCGAGGTGGGCGAGTTCGTGGGCAGCGGCCAGGGTGATGCGGTCGAGTGCGCCCTTGCTCGCCCCGTAGGGCACGTTGCCGACAGTGTGGTCACTGGTGAGGGCGATCACGCGTCCGGTCCCCGGAGTCCCGCGGAAGCGACGGCCGAACTCCCGGATCAGCAGCCAGGTGGCACGGGCATTGACCGCGAAGTGGCGGTCGAAGCTCTCCAGGGTGGTGTCGAGCAGGCCAGAGTCCACCGACTCGCAGTGGCAGATCACCAACGCGGTGATGTCGCCGAGACCGCCCTGAGCCTGGTCAAAGACTCGCCCTGGGGCCTCAGGATCGGCGAGGTCCGCCTCGACCGCCACCGTGTCGGCGCCCCGTTCCTCCAGGGCCTTGGCGATGGTGTCCGCGGCGTCAGTCTCGATGCCCCAGGCCATGCGCGCGTCGTACGGTGTCCAGTACGTGAAGGCGACGTTCCAGCCTGCCTCCGCCAGCCGGCAAGCGATCCCCGCGCCGATTCCGATGGACCGGCCGACGTCGGTCACCAACGCGATCGGCCTGGCGGCATCGAACAGCGGCTTCTCATCAGCAGTCGTCACAAGGCGCAATCGTTCGGCCTGCTACGTGGGGATGGCAACCCGATTTTCCTTCAGCTCATCCACAAGTCTTGACGATTACTCGGGCGCGACCGCCCCACGGCAGTACGCCTGTCAGCCCGGCTGCGGCAACACGGTCCGCACCGACGCCCACGCTCTCCAACTACGGACCATTACGAACCAGAAGGCCGAGATCGAAGAGCTCCGCCAGCTGGTCACCAAGCTGACCCTCGCCAGCGCTGTTCTTGTCGACCGGATCGCCACAGAGTGCAAGCCTGCAGCCGTCCGGGACAGTGTGCTGCCGTTCCCCCGCCCCACACGGTGATGCGCCGAACCCCGAAGGCCCGTGAGGCCGGCGCATGCTTCAACAGCCAGCCATCGGCGTTCGGAATGCCCGTCACGAAGCTGCGCTGGAGGGGACAGGGAAGGCAACTCGGGCGCGAACGGGATCACCTGGCCGACTGGGGCCAGGGCGTACTGCGCGTACGCCCCGTCGTACGAGTGGCCCATCCCGCCCCTCATGGTGGCCATCTGCTGACCGGGGCGCAGGCCGCTGCTGGCGGGCCTTTCGTCGATCACGCCGACGCATTCGATGCCGGGGACGCGTGGCAGCGTGACGTCCGTGCTGGCAGGGTCCGATGGCATCACGGCCTGGTGCCGTCCGCACTTCGGCGGGGTATAGCGCCGGTCATTCGCTGGGTTGTTCCTCGGCCGGTTTGGCGGCTCCGACGAGCCGCAGGGCAGGGTGCGGGGAAGCGAACTCGCCGAGTGTGGTGCCGTTGACCAACGGCGAACCAATCGACATAGCTGAACATGATGCTTGGACCGTGTCCTCCGTGGCTATTGGCCGTTTTGAGGTGAGAGCAGGCGGTCGCGAACACTGGGGTGCACATGACGTCCACTTCCCCTCACGGAGAGCTGATTCGTGTCGGTGTCGTAGGTCTGAGCGCGAGCGGCGGGTGGGCGGCGACCGCCCATGTGCCGGCGCTGGCCGGGCTCGATGGATACGAGTTGCGGGCGCTGAGCGCCAGCAGCGCCGAGTCGGCGCGTGCGGCCGGCGAGAAGTATGCGGTGCCGCTGGCCTTCGACAGCGCAGAGGGGCTGGCCCGCAGTGAGGAAGTCGATCTCGTGGTGGTGACGGTGAAGGTTCCGCACCACCTGGAGCTCATCCGACCCGCGCTGGAGGCGGGGAAGATGGTGTTCAGCGAGTGGCCGCTCGGTACCGACCTCGCGCAGGCCGAGGAACTGGCCGACCTCGCGCATCGCAGGGGTGTGCTCACAGGAGTCGGCCTGCAGGCCCGGTCGGCTCCGCCGCTTCGGTATCTGCGGGACCTGGTCGCCGACGGCTACGTGGGGCGGGTGCTGTCGACCAGCATGCTCGGGTCGGGCTGGATCGGGGGCGCAACTTACGACGACAACTATGCGTACGTGCTGGACGTCAGGGGCGGCGCCACGTTGCTGTCGATCCCCTTCGGGCACTCGGTCGACGCGCTGGCCATGGTGCTCGGGGAGTTCCGCGAGGTGTCGGCTCTCATCGAGAACCTGCGCCCTGAGGTCACGAACGTCACGAGCGGGGCGGTTGCGGCCAAGAGCGCGGAGGACCAGATCGTCGTCACTGGTGTGCTGGAGTCGGGGGCCGTGGCGGCGATGCACTTCCGCGGGGGGACGTCCCGCGCCACCGCGTTTCATTGGGAGATCAACGGCACGGACGGCGATCTCGTCGTCAAGGCCGACCAGGCTCTGTGGTTCCAGGGGCGGCTGCGGCTGTACGGCGCCCGGGGAGAAGAAGGTGCCTTGGCCGAACTTCCGGTTCCCGCCCGCTATCAGCGCTGGCTGACACAATGGACGGAGCGAGGTGCCGAGCCTGCCTACAACGTCGCCCACGAGTACGCGCTCCTGCGCGACCAGATCACCGGGAACCTTGCACCGGACGAGGACGGCGTTCCCGACTTCCGGCACGCCGTCCGGCGGCACGCCATGCTGGAGCAGGTCCGAGAGGCGGCGCGCGCGGGCCGGAAGGTCACACTCGCAGAGCAAGGGTCGTAGGCATCGAGGAGAGTCCGGTCGGGAGCTCCACTGTTTCGCCCTCGGCGAGGATGCGGTAGGCCGTGACGACTGAAGGGCGCTTCTGCCCGAGGTGATGACGAGCTTTTGGGCGAGCTGCGGGGAATTGGGCCCCGGGGAAGAAAGGAGGACCTATGGCTGCTCTGGGTGACAGCCTCAAAAGGCGTCGAACACGCACGAGCCCGCCACCGTGGTGGCGGGCTCGTGCGTGTCGTCGGGCTGGTCGTCTTCTGCGGTCCGGCGATCAACCACAGGATGAGCGCGGCGTTGAGAACTTGCGAGTAGCGGTACACGCCTGAGATTCCGCGGCCGCCGGCCTGTTCCGGCCTGGGGGAACACCGGAACCGTGGTGAGCGGTAGGCCGGTTTCGGTTCGGGTCTCTTACAAACGGCCAGTTGAGAGAGGCGCCCGGCGACGGGTAAACCGCCCGGATTCGCCCAGCTCGCCACTCGCAGAAGTCCTCTCAGAACTCGTCATTTATGAGAATCGCAGTGCTCGACGGCAGCCGCCGCTCCATGCGACAGCTGGTGCCGTCATCCGGCGCAGCCTGCTGCCGCGCGGTCGAGTCAGGGCACGCTGGTGACGTCGGCCCAGTGGACAGCGCGTTCGGGTTCCTCACGGTCGCCGTGCGCGGCGGTGAGCTGATCGACGATCTCCAGTCCGCGGCCGTGTTCGTCGGGGGTGCAGCTGGCTGCCCAGTCGCCGTCCATGGCGGCAGGGCCTCCATCGGACACCTCGATGTGCACTCGCTGGGTGCCCGGGTCGCGGCTCAGTCCGAAGTTCATCTCGCGGACATCGCGCCCTGGTCCGCAACCTCTCCTCTGCCCGGCATCGTCGAAACCGCCGTGGTGCTGAGGCTCCCGCCGCGGGTGGCATGGAGGAGCGCCTTCACGCGAACGATTCGCCCGGATCGCGTACGGGTTCCACCGTAGGTTTACTGCTGGTGATCGAAGCGTCGGGTCGGGACAGGCTGTGGAGGCGTGATGCGGTGTCCGCGCAGGCTGCTCCGCCGTGCCACCGTCCTGATCCTCGCCGTGATTGCACTGGTGAGCAGCTGCACCGGCGGCGGGTCGTCTTCGCGGCGGTCGTCCTCCCCCTCGCAGACGCCGTCGTTCCCCGCGGGTGCCCCGCTGCGGGAGCCGGAGCAGATGGTGAGCCGCAACGGCGTCCTGCGGGTGGACCTCGTCGTGGAGAGACGGCAGGTGGACGTGGCCGGCCGAAAGCTGTGGGCCCTCACCTACAACGGCCGGTACATGCCGCCCACGCTGCGGATCCGCCCCCGGGACACGCTCTACCTGTCGATGACGAACAGGCTGAGCCAGGGCACCAATCTGCACGTCCACGGACTTCATGTCTCGCCGTCCGGCGACTCCGACAACGTCTTCATCCACATCCGTCCCGGAGAGACCCACCACTACGCCTACCGGTTCCCGGACACCCTTCGGGCCGGCACCTACTGGTACCACTCACACGCGCACCCCGATTCCGCACCGCAGGTCGCCGGCGGCCTGTCGGGCGTCATCGTCGTCGACGGGCTTCAGCAGTATCTGCCGGCGGACCTGCGGAACATCAGCGAACACGTCATCGGCCTCAAGGACTTCCAGCTTCAAGGCGACGCGGTCAAGGCCCAGGGCCTGCACATCAGCGCACCCACCAACCGCACCGTGAACGGCCAGATCAACCCTGTCATCCGCATCCGGCCGGGCGAGACCCAACTGTGGCGGCTGGCCAACATCAGCGCCAACATCTACTACAACGTCCACCTCCAGGGGCAGCAGTTCCATGTGATCGCCCACGACGGCGCTCCCTCCGACCGCATCTGGACGGCCGACTCCCTCCTGCTGGCGGCCGGCACCCGCTTCGACGTGCTGGTCCAAGGCGGTCCGCGAGGCCGAACCCAGCTCCAGACACTCGCCTACAACACCGGTCCGGGCGGCAATTCCTTCCCGCAGGCGACCTTGGCCACCCTGGACTCCGAGGGCCCCTCAACGAGGCCGGCACCGCTGCCGGCCTCGTCCTTCGCCCCGAGACTGGACTTCAGCCACGACCCGATCGCCGCGCGGCGCACCATCGTGTTCTCCGAGAACGCCGACGGGAGCAAGTACTATGTCAACGGCAAACAATTCGACCCGAACCGGGTGGACATCCGGCCCAAGCTCAACACGGTCGAGGAGTGGACCGTACGCAACGACAGCAACGAGGAACACTCCTTCCACGTGCACGTCAACAAGTTCCAGTTGATGAGCATCAACGGCCGTCCACACCAGGGCCATGGCCTGCAGGACACCGCGAGCGTTCCCGCCAAGGGACAGCTCGTCATCCGGATCCGTTTCAACACCTACACGGGCAAGAGCGTCCTGCACTGCCACATCCTCAACCACGAGGACGCAGGCATGATGGCGGTGATGGAGATCGTCAAGTGAGGTGAAGCGCTGCGATGAGCTGCCCGGGACCGGTGGGTCCTACGGCGTCAGCAAGGCGTGGCTGCGGGATCTGGCCGATCACTGGCGCGAGGGCTACGACTGGCGGGCGCACGAGGCAGCTCTGAACGCGCACCCGCAGTCCACCGTCGAGATCGACGGGAGAACATCCACGTCCTGCACCTCCGCTCCCCCGAGCCGGACGCGACCCCCTTGACCGTCACGCGCGGGTGGCCCAGCACGACCGCCGACTTCCAGGCCGTCCTCGGGCCGCTGGCCGATCCCCGCGCACACGGCGGCGACCCCGGCCGACGCCTTCCACGCCGTCGCGCCCTCACTGCCCGGGCACGCCTTCTCCGGCCCGACCCACGAGCGCGGCTGGGGCGTCCACCGCACCGCCCGCGCCTGGGCTCAACTGATGAGCGACCTGGGATAGGAGCGCTATGCGGTCCAGGGCGGAGACTTCGGCAGTCTCATCGCGCCCATGTCCCCCGATGAGCTCGAATTGCTCAGCGAAGCGGCGGTGCCGCCGGTGGCGATGAGATGTGGTTGAGCCCCGTGGATAACTTCATGCGGGCGAAGGCGTGCTCGACACGTGCCCGGATCCGTCGGTGTTCGGCGTTGTCCTCCTCCTCGCCGGGCAGCAGGGCTCGGCCGGGGCGTTTGCGGTGCGGGAGAACGAGCCCGGTATTGATGTAGACACGGTCAGCCGGCACGGTCACACCTTCCCCAGGCGCGCAGCGTGTCCGGGTCGCCCGCCACGTCCCAGGCGAGATCCGACGGGATGACGGGCGGACTGGCCGGGCGGTGGATCCACTGTGCCTCGAACAACACCTGGAAGCCGTCCTCCGTCAGGTCGAGATCGGCGAAACTGTCCTTGACGGAGGCGCCAGGCATGGCCGTGTCGATACCGGCCACCAGAGGACCAGTACTCCAGCGCGAGTTTGTGATGTGTGTGCTTCGACCGTGCCTGAGTGCGGGCCGCGGCCGGCGGGTCACGTCCGGCGTCGGCGGCGCCAGTAATGCACGGTGACTGCCAGTAGCAGCGGCCCCCAGAGGATGACGGGCGCGTAGCAGAGGTTCAGGACCACGACGGAGATGCCGTGGGGAGCGTCGGGGTCCGGATTGACGAACATGTTGTGGATCAGGCCCACGGAGTACAGCATGACCAGGCCGGCTCCGACCAGGGCGGGGATCACTGCGGCCGGGACCGGCACTGGGCGGCCGCGCAGGCCCGGCACCCAGCGCGGCCAGACCTCGCCCCAGGACTGCACCAGGCCGAGCGTCAGGAAGGCGAAGACCTCCGAGAACACCGTCAGGCCCACGATGTAGAGCGACCCCCAGCCGGGCACGTGGAGCGTCCTTTTGGCCTCCGGCCCGAAGCCCATCATCCAGCCCCAGGCCATCGGGAGCCGCCATAGGCTGGACGGCAGCGGCGTCAGGACCGCCAGGCGCGCTGCGTTGCGCGCCCAGCGCGGGACATCGGGCAGGGTCTGCAAGGCGGAGAACATCGGCATGGCGACGATCCTGGCCGCAGTGCCGGCCGCGCCGCGTCGGCTTGCGGTCGGAAATGGGTCATGCCCCAGCAGGAGCTGTCCGTCCGCCTCGGGTCGCACGCGCCCGCCCGGCGACCCGGACCCGATCACCTGGTACTCCAGTGCGCTTCGTGATCTATCCAGCGGGTTCGCTGGCGATTCGGCGTCGGTAGTGGCTGCGTCGGGCTGTTGCTTGGTGGCGTCGGTGCCAGTTGGACCAGTGCAGCAGCTCGGTCGCTGTCACGGCTGGTGGGTGGAAGACGGCGGCGAGTAGGTGGCGGATTTCCGGGACGGTCAGCGTGATCGGATGGCGGCTGCGGGCGAAGTGGTATGTATCTGCGGGCGGTTCGGGGGGCGCGTCTGCGGCGAGGACGGTCAGGGAGGCCAGGGCGAGCATGGCAAGCGTGATGTGCCGGTGCCATGAGGTCCAGTTGCGGACCTGGTAGTGGTCGAGTCCGACCTGGTTCTTGGCGGCCTGGAAGCACTCCTCGACGCTCCAGCGGCACCGGCGACGCGGACCAGTTCGGACAGGGTCACTTCTACGGGGGACCAGCACAGGTAGAAAGCGAGTTCGCCGGTAGACCGATTGCGTCGGATGAGCAGGTGCCGATGGCTGCCGGTGTCGATGTGGACCCAGGCCCAGTCGTAGTACCGGGGGCCTTTCGCGCCGTATCCGGCGCTTTGGCGGTGCCAGACCGTGGCGGGCAGGCGGCCGGCGAGGGCATCGGCGCGGGCGGGCGTACGGCCTTGGTTGATCCTCACCCGTGTCGAGCAGGCGACAGCCAGGACATAGCCGATGCCGCGCGCCTGGAGGACGGCGCGCAGCTGGGGGTCCTGGCCGTAGGCTTCGTCGCCGGTCACCCAGGAGGCGGTGATCCCGGCGTCCAGCGCGGCCTCGATCATTTCCGCAGCCAGACGTGGCTTGGTGGCGAACTGCACCGTCTCGGGTATCCCGGCCGCAGTGCGGCGTTCGGGGTCATTGGACCAGGAGTGCTCGGGGAGGTGGAGGCGCCGGTCGCTCAGGGCCCGTCCCCGGCTGGTGGCTTTGACTGCGAAGGCGGCAGGGGCCCTGCCATGCGCCAAGGCTTCCGGGATCTTGGTCATTTCTTGGTGTCGGCGCGAAGCCAGTCGAACAGCGTCCGGTACAGCTGCCGGACCGGCTCGGGCCGGTCGTCGCCGCAGAGGTCGTCGGCAATGGTGTAGTCCTTGGCGCCGAGCAGGCATGTCAGCATGCGGTACGAGGGTCGGGCTCGTGCCAGAACGTCGGCGTTGAGCCGCACGGGCGTGCCGGGGATGCTGGGGGCCAGGCTGTCGTACTCGTACACGGGGTCGAGCGAGGTGATCAGCCAGCGCCCGGCGCGGCGTTCGGTGCGGTACAGCAGTCGCGCATGGGAGGTGAGGTCCACTTCGACGCCGTGGAGGTCGCTGCGCAGGTGGATGGCCGCGCCGATCTCGACGGCCGCGCGGTCGCCGGCTACGTCGACCGTCGGCGAGGAGAGGCTGTGGGTGGCGGCGTCACCGCGCGCGGCCATCTCCTGGGACGCGGCAACGAACGCCGCTCCCCGTCCGCGGAACCAGCTGAGACGGATCGCGGCGTCCGGGGCCAGGCACTCACGCATGAGGTCCCACCAACCGCGGTCGCGGGCCCGCCGTTCGTGGAGGACCAGCTGGGCCACGGCGGTGACGTCGTTCATGGTCGCTGCTGCCGGTTCACTGGGCCCACGGCGGCGCGAAGGTGACCCCGCCGGCGGTTGCCTTCATGCCGGCGCTGGTCACGGCCGTGAGCTTGGCGGGATGGTGTGGGCAGCCGTTGCGTAGTTGCAGGGTCGCGTGTGTGGGCACGATGATCGCGTCGCCCGCCTCGGCGAGTATGTCCTTGCCCGCGACAGTCGCCGAGACCTTGCCTTCGATGACCACGAAGACTTCTTCGCGGTCCATGCTGTGGGTCTCGCTGTGGA
Organism: Streptomyces sp. CB02959; assembly: GCF_002803155.1. Lineage (GTDB taxonomy): Bacteria > Actinomycetota > Actinomycetes > Streptomycetales > Streptomycetaceae > Streptomyces. The sequence continues at coordinate 21,471 of NZ_NNBP01000045.1, read as the reverse complement.
CGCCGGGTGCCAGTTCCAGCGCCCAGATGGCCAGCTCGGTGCTGCCGCGGGAGGGGACGGCGAGTGGGCGGAAGGTGAAGCCGTCGCGCTCGAATGTGGGCGCGTCGGCGAGGGGGGTCAGGGGCATGGTCACTCTCCCAGAGAGATATAGTCAACTCGCTTGACCACCTGAAGATAGAGCCGATTCCGGAATCGGTCAACCGAATTGACTACTTTGTTTGGGGAGCCGTCATGCCACCCAGTCCCGACTTCGCCGAAGTGCGCCCAGGCCAGGTACCGCTGCTGCTGGCCGTGGCGTACCGCGCGATGACCGACCGGTTCCACGCCTTGCTTGCCGAGCTGGGCCGGGAGCCGCTGCGTCCGGCACACGGGTACACCTTCCGGTATCTGGCATCACATCCGGAGGCGACGACCGTCGACCTCGCGGCCCATCTCGGGGTGACGAAGCAGGCGACTTCGAAGGCGGTCGCGGAGCTGACGGACTGGGGCTACGTCGAACGGCGCCCGCACAGCACCGACAAGCGGGCCCAGGTGCTCACTTTGACCACCCGCGGACGTGAGTACCTGGAACTGGCCGACGAGCTGTGGGCGACGGTCGAGGGGCAGTTGGCCGACGTCATCGGCGCCGAACGTCTGGCCGCCCTCGACTGGGACCTGCGGACCTACATCGCGGCGGTTCACCCGGATCAGGACGTTTCGTTCAGGCCCGTGTGGTGAGCGCACTGCGCGCGGCAGCCCCGCGCAGACGATGCCCCAGATCCGATTGTGCTGGACGGCCCGGGCCCGGGCACGTGCGCCGTGGTGATGGTCCGCAGGTCGCAGGGCGCCGCTTGACTTTTCAGTAGGGTCGGGGACAGCGCGTCAGGGCGAAGAGGCCGGGCTCGGGTTCGGTGAGGATGCCCCGGCTCACCAGGCGTTTCAGCTTGGCCCGGATACCGTCGACATGACGGGGCTCCTTCCCGGTGTCCAGCGCCTGGCAGACGTCTTTCGCACGGAGTGCGCCGTCGGCCTTCTCGAAGGCGGCCAGGATCTCGTGGGAACCGGGCGGGAGTAGCTCGGGCGGCGGGAGACCGTCCTCGGCGGTCACTTACAACGGGGACCTCGTCGGCCGCTTCTTCCACGGCGCTTCCTACATGCCGATGCGCTCCCACCGGCTGGCGAAGCTGGGGCCGCCGGACCACCACGGCACGGCGCCGCGAGACCGGCCTCGATCCCGAGCGGCTCTACCCGCTGGGCTTCGCCCTGTTCGGCAGCGTCCGTCTGCCGGGCGTACGGATGACGCACGGGTTCCACCAAGGCGTCCGGACCGTGTGGCTTCAGGCCGACGACGGCTCGGCGGCCGTAGCCGGCGGTGGAACGATCACGGTGTACGGCCCGCGGGACCTGTGGGCGGAGGCTAAAGAGGTCGAGGCGGAGTATGCCGCCCGCGGCCGTCCGGACACCCAGTCCTTCGGTCTGACGGTCACGGCGCACGGTCAGCACCTATGGCTGCACGCCCCGACGGAAACGATCCGGGCGAAGTCGCCGCGCGAGGCTGCCCACCCCTGACACTGCCCGAAACCGCAGACAGCCCGCACGTATGGTCGGCGCCGTCGACCATACGCTCGGCCTCGAAACGGAGTTGGCAGGCAGGACAGGAGGTGCGTCAGGCCGCCGGAGCGAGGGGACGAACGCGCTCATACAGGGCTCGCGCGTGCCCGTTGCGCAGGTGGGGGCGGATGGCGGACATCATCGCCGAGATCCGGTCGTCGCACCGGCCGCTCTGTACGTGCTGGCAGTCATCCAGCACCTTGTGCCAGTCCCGGCAAGCCTCTTCGAGGCGGCCGACTCTCAGCTTTCGCTCCGCGAGCATCGAGTTGTACCGCACGCGGGTCCGCCGGAAGGCAGGCTCGCGCATCCGGTCGGCTTCCTCCAACGACTCGATCGATCCGGCGATGTCGCCGAGTTCGAATTTGACCTGACCGACTCCGCCCTCCTGGCACGGCCGTGGCGGTGGGCTGCTCCGGTGATGACGTCATTGCCACCTTCCATGACGTCAAGCCGCACATGACGGGCATCGAGGTAGGAGGCCAGTGCTGCCTCGTCTGCTTCTCCGACGGGTCGAATAGCATTACGCACAGGACCATTCGGCTGCCCGGGATGCCTTTCGAACTCGTCATGGAAACCGAGCAACCCCAACACGACGATCCCTCCCCTGCTTGCGCCACCAGTCTGCCAGCCGTGCTTGGACGTGTCTGGGCGACCATGTGCGGAGGGAGATGATCAGGGCTGTCGCGACGGTGATGACGCCGAAGAAGGTGTAGTCGTGATTGTCATAGCGGGTGGCAACGGCTCTGCCCGACGGTCGCCGGAGAGGGCGTAGCAGCGGGTGGGGAGGCCGTGTTCGGGGTCTTCGCCGAGGCGTCGGTTGTGCATCTTGCTGTGCGGCTCGTCGGCGCCCCGGCCAGCTGAGCGGTATCGGACCGGTCGTCCTCAGCCGTCGCATGCGGCGTCGACGTGGGCGAGCACTGCGGCGGCGCCGTCCTCCGCGGTGATGCGGCGCGCGAGCTCGGCTGCTCGCTGCCGGTGGGCCGGCTCGGTCACACAGGCAGTGATCGCCGCCCCGAGGGCTTCGGCGGTGAGCTCATGGAACGGCAGCGGTCGGGGGGCGACTCCGAGCCGGTGCAGCCGGGCCAGACGTAGTTGGGTGTATGCGGCCAGGATGAGCCAGGTCCATGGGTCGGCGGCTTCGGGGGTGCGGATCTTCGGGCGGGTCCAGCCGAGGGTCTGCTTGAACAGCCGAAAGGTGTGCTCGATGTCGAAGCGTCGTAGGAAGACCTGCCAGAGCAGGTCGGCCTGAGTGGGGGTGGCGTCGGTGCCCGACCACCAGAGCCACACCGGTTTCGGGATGGCGCCGCTGGGCAAGTGCTCGACCTGCAGGTGGATGACAGTTCCCTCGATGACGGGGAGGGTTCCCAGTTCGGCGACCCAGGCGGAGCGGTGTGTCAGCCGTGGGTGGAGGCGGTCCCATGCCTGGGCGGTGGCGGTGCCATACAGACGGGTCTGCGTGACGGTCTGCGCGTCCGGGATGTCCCAGGTGGACCGGTCGCTGAAGGCGAACTCGCCGCCGTGACGCGGCGGGCGGCCCATCGTATGGGGCTTTCGCGGTGGGGCGACACGGCGCAGGACACGATCCGAACGCATCCGGACGGGCGGGTCGCAGACCCCGAGGCGTACCCGCACACGTGCGTGAACGGTTCCCACACCCTGGTAGTACCCCTCACGGGCAGCGAACCGGCCTGGCAAGCCGAACCCGGTGCGCTCCGCACCGCGACCAGGAACGAGATCAACACCGCACTCGAAGCAGGTCCCTGAGTGGCTTCCGAGGCATTCAAAAGCCGTGAGGCGGCAGGAGTCACGCACTGGCGTCTCATGCTGTGGCTCGTCAGTCCATTCGCCGTGGCTCCCGACGAGAATCCACGCGGAAGAGGACGCCAGGTATCCCGTACCGATGCCACACGTTGTCCGTGATCACGGCGTTGACTGGGAGCGCTGCGCCGCTCAAGTTCGGTCGCGGCTCAGACGGGCGCCGAAGTGTCGCATCGCGGCCCGGAACTCCTCGGGTTCCTCGATGGTGAAGTCAGCGTCGAGAAAGGCCAGTGCCGGCAGCAGCCACTGCCATGTGTCGAGCGTGAGCACGACGCGGGTGGCGCCCCCGGCAACCACGTTGAGCTCGACCTCCTGGCGGTGGAAGGCGTCGGCTACCGCTCTCATGGAAGCGTCGATGGTCAGCACCATTCCCGCATGTGCCGGGCAGCGACTTCGCCGGCACGGTCACCGAGGTCGGCGAAGGGGTCTCCCGGTTCGCCGTGGGCGATGCCGTCTTCGGGACCGGCTTCCCCCGTTCGACCGCCCCCTTCGCCGCGGTCTTCTCCAGCCCGGTATCCCTGACCACGGGAGCGATGGCCGAGTACGCGGTCCTCGAAGCCGACACCCCCGCGCTCGCGCATCGCCCGCCAACGGTTGACGCCGAGCGGGCCGCCGCCCTGCCCATAGCCGGGCTGACCGCGTTGCCGCTGCTTCGGGAGGGGCAAGTGCAGCCCGGTGAAACGGTCCTGGTCGTCGGCGCGACGGGAGGCGTCGGCAGCGTGGTGGTCCCCCTCCTGGCCGCCACGAAGGCACACGTCATCGCCACCGCGCGCGCCGACGACGACGAAGACCATGTCCGCGGCTTGGGCGCCGACGAGGTCATCGACTACCTCACCACCGACATCGTCGCCGAGGTGTCACGGCGCTACCCCGACGGCGTTGACGCCGTGGTGAACATCGCCCTGCCGGCCGACCGGCTGATCGACGTCAGCCGAGTGGTACGACGCGGCGGCCGCGTGATGAATGCGACCTATCCCGCCCCGGAACCGGGCACCTACGAACGTGACGATCTCACCATGGACACCATCTACAGTGCGGCCCGGCCCGGAGACCTGGACGACCTGGCGGCACAGGCGAACGACGGGACGCTGCCCGCGGCGATCGGCCGCCGCTACCGCCTGGACGACGGCCCACGCGCATACCGCGAACTGGTCCAAGAACACACCCGCGGCAAGCTGATCGTCACGATGGGCACATGAGCATGACGTGAGAGGCCCTGACCACACAGCGACCCAACCCCGCCGCTCCGGGGCCGCTACGCTCATCCAAGGGAGGCGAGCGGCCGGGCAGCAGCCAGGGGCCGGATCCCAACGGTCGGTCAACGCCAGCCGGTTCAGAGCAGCGCAACGGCTGGCGCCGTCAGCAGTCACACGAACCGGGGCACCCTGCCACACTCCGGTCGGTCAGCAGCCGGTGTCCGGCGTGCTCGTCCTGGAGACCTGAAGCCAGGCCCGTCGATCCCGAACGACAACAGTCCGCGGCCGCGGACCGGCCGCCGGCAACCAGGCAACCAGGCAACCAGGCAACCGACCGGAGAGGCGGTGCCGCACCGTCCGGTTCAGCCGGGCGAGCCCACTGTCGCTCCAGGAGCTGCGCCACGGGAACGCGAACGCTGGCGCCAGCGGATGGATGCCCGGGTGCCGGCACCCGGGCAGGAACACGGCCAGCTGCGAACAACCGGACGTGCAACTGCGGGTCCACCTCCACGATCCGCAGCCACGCCCACAACCCCTCGGCCAGCGAAAGGCCAACGCGGCATCCGCCGCAGCGACGTCGAGGACCACACGGGCCAGCAGCAGCCCAGGAAGGCAGCCAGGTCGCGGAGGCGTACCTCGTCCAGGTCGACATCGAAGACCAGACGCCGCGCGACGGACGCGACGGCCTCGAATTCGCGGCGCGGCGGCGCGGCAGCGAAGCTGAAAACAGCGCGGTGGAGGCGGGGCGACGGGGCGGCCGCCGAGCCCGGCGGCGCGAGCAGCCGCTGCATAGCCCCGAGCGCCCGGCCCCGCCACTTCCCCACGCTCGCGACGCCGACAGCCGCGGTATCCGTGCCCACGACGCCAGCCACGGCCGGGCGCGCGGCCAGTTGCGAGACGCGGAGGGCGTCCCGGAGTCGGCGGCCGTCGTCGGTGTCCGGGATCTTGACGCGCTCAGCGTTCATGGACGCCAGCTTCGCGAGGGGCTCCGCCGGGTCATGGCCACGCACGTGCGCGGCGTACAGGCGGTACAGCGCCTTGTAGAGCGCCTGAGAAAGCCCCCGGTCGAGCCGGACGACGAAGGGCGTCAACGCCGTCAGCATTCCGCGACCGGTCCGTCGCGCGGTCGGTGCCGGCTTCCGTCGCGCGGTCGGCGACGCGGCGGCGGTATGCCCGCTGACGGCACACTGCGTCGCAGTATGCAGAATCCGCACGCCCAGCCGTCACGGGCCGGCCGCAGCTGCCGCACGGCCTGCCCGACCCCCGCCCATCGTTACGCCTGCGCGTGAGGGATGTCCGGCACGCCCGTGAACACGTCACCCCCCGCAGCAACTTCTCCGCCCGGCGCACCACCACCAGCCCGCAGGCGAGGCACGGCTCAGGGGCAAGGACTGCTCCTCGGCCGACCAGGTCGATCCACCAGGCCCTGGACGTCTGCCGAGTCACCTGCGAACACGTCCGGCCAGTGACCGGGTCAGGGCTGCCCTTGAGATAGCAGTCCTCGCAGATCAGGAAGGTGCCGAATACCGCTCGTCGCCCGACCAGCCTTTTTGACCAGGAGGTAGGAACCAGTTGCTGACTGAGGGGCTGTCCGGTGGCGGTACGAGCTACCTCATCCACCGCTTCCAGGTACCGGCGCCGAGGCTCTGCGCTGGCCCCGGCGCCTCTCGTGCCGTCCTTGAACGGGACGATCTCCAGGGCCAGCGCGACGCCGTAGCCCAACGGCACGAGGTCGTGATGCTGCCAGTCGATGGCGCCGGCCAAGAGCACGTTGGGCAGGCCGTAGTCGAGGTGTCCGCGGACCAGCGGTACGCCAGCGAGCTGGGTGACCGCCCGGTCCAGGACTGACCCGGTCAGCTACTGCTCGGTGGTGCCGAAGCCGCATGGCAGGCCGCCCGGAGGATCTTCAATTGAGGTAATGATAGGAGTCAAGTATCATTCACTCATGCTGTATCAGACGCCTCGCCTCGAGGCCGCCGACCGTCGGGTCCTGGATCAGATCGATTCCCTGCGCGATGAGCTGCGCCATGCGGTGCAGCAGGTGCCGAGGAAGTGGACGCAGGACCTGCGCAAGGCGCTGACGGCCAGTGCGATCGCCGCGTCCAACACCATCGAGGGCTACCGGGTCGACGCCAAGGACGTCGCGGATCTGATGGACGGCGAACGCGACGCGGTGGACGCCAGCGAGGAGAACAAGGCCGAGACGCTGGCCTACCAGCAGGCCATGACCTACATCCAGTCCCTGCGCGATGCGAGCGACTTCCGCTACAGCAAGGAACTGCTCAACGCGCTGCACTGGATGCTGCAGGGCCACCACCATCCGCTGCGCAAGGCCGGCCAGTGGCGGCGCACCGCGATCCGCATCACCGCCCCCGGGGACGAGCTGGCCACCGACTACGAGGGCCCGGACGTCGAACTGTTGCCGGAGCTGACCGGGGAGCTGGTGGACTGGCTCAACGGCGGGGACCTCGATGCTCACGTACTGGTGCGGGCGGCGATGGCGCACCTGAACTTGGTGAAGATCCACCCCTGGTCGGACGGGAACGGCCGGATGTCCCGCTCCCTGCAGACGCTGGTGATCGCCCGTGGGGGTGTGCTGGCGCCGGAGTTCTCCTCTATCGAGGAGTGGCTGGGCATGCCGGGCAACACCTGGGAGTACTACAAGGTGCTGCGCGAGGTCGGTGGCCCCGTCTACTCGCCCGAGCGTGACACCGGGCCGTGGATCCGGTTCAATCTGCTCGCCTACCACCAGCAGACCCAGCGGGTGCAGCGCCGTGTCGACCGCTCCAACGAGTGCTGGATGCAGCTGATGGAGGCCGCCGACGGCCTCGGGATCACTGAGCGGCAGATCACCGCGCTGCATGAGGTGGCGATGGTGGGCCGGGTACGTCGCTCGCGCTACGAAAGGGCCGAGGCCCTCAACACCCAGCAGGCCACGCGGGACCTACAGGCACTGACGAAGGGCGAGTTGCTGACTGCCGTGGGGCAGACCAAGGGCCGCCACTACATCGCCGGCCCTCGCTTCCCTCAGAACGTCCTGGCCATCGCGCGGCGCACGCACACCATCACCGACCCCTACAACCCCTAACCGCCCCTCTGACGTGCGGCCCGCTCCCCCATTCCGCGCTGCACATGACCTGTTCGTGGAGGAACAGTGCGTTCGCCGTCCCATCCCGCACCGCCGATGCCGGATCCGGCCGACGACTGGCACCACTCGGTCCTGGCCAATCACGTGCTCCCCGACGCCGTACGCGGCGCGGTGCCCCAGCAGCGCCCGGTCGTGGTGATCGTGGGTGGCCAGCCGGGCGCCGGAAAGACCGATATCGCCGACCTCATCGAGGCGGCGCTGAACCGCCGCGGCGGCGCAGCGCGCGTCTGCAGGGACCTGTACAAAGCCGCGCACCGGCGATACCCGGAGCTGTTGGCCGCCGACGTCCGCACCGCGGGAGTCGAGGTCCGCCCCGATACCCGCCGTTGGCAGGCGGCCGTTGAAGAGCAGGTCCGGGCCTGTGGGTATGACGCGGTGGTGGAGTCCGCCCTCGCCGATGCCGACGAGTTCCGCGCGTCGGCGACTGCGTACCGCGCGGCCGGCTGCCGACTCGAGATGGTGGCGGTGGCGACCGCTGAGGCATGGAGCCAGCTCGGGATCACCGACCGCTTCCTGAGGGAGCCCCGCTATGTGTCGTGGGACAACCACGACACCTGCGCGAAGGAGATGCTGCGGACGTTGGCGGTCATCGAGGCCGAGCAGCTGGCCGACCGCGTCACCGTCGTACGCCGGGACGGCACCGTCCTCTACGACAACGAGCTCACCGGTGGGGTGTGGCGGCGGCGCACGGCCGCCGACCGGGCGGTGCAGGTGGAGCGGCTGCGGTGGTGGAGTGCCCAGGAGACAGCCGTCTTTCGCCGAACTCTGGCCTGCACCGACCGGCGGCTTCACCGCGAAAGCGACTGCGAGGACCGGCGCCTGGCCGTGCAGCGGGATACCGAGCGCGCCGCCGCGCTCGCCGAGCCGGTCCGCCGCATCGCCCAGCCCCGGCGCGCGGCGCCCGGAGTCGACTACCACCGGCTGTCGCAGGCCGAGCATGGGTGGATTTTCGAGGAGCTGATCGCGCCGTCGCTCCTCGGCGGCATCGTGCGCCGGACGGATCCGCGCGCGGTGTACGTGGTCGGGCAGCCCGGGGCGAGCAAGACCACGGCCGCGAACGTGGTGCTCCGGGCGATGCGACCGGGAACCACGAGGCTGGTGGGCGACGACTTCAAAGCCGCACACCCCGACTACCTGCACCTGCTCAGGAACGATCCCCGGGGCGCGGGGGCGGCGATCCGCGCCGACTACCGCGCCTGGTTCACCAAGGCCGAGGCCACCGTACGGGCCCGGCGCGGCGATGTGCTCATCGAGGCCGCCCCGGGCAGCGCGCAGGAACTCCTGACCAGCGCGCTGCCGTTCGCGGCGGACGGCTACCCCGTCGAGCTCGTCGCCCTGGCCGTCAGGGAGGCCGACAGCCGTCTGGCGACCGCACTGCGCTACGCCCGCGCCCTGCAACTGGGCATCCCGGCCCGGTTCACCACCAAGAGCGGCCACAGCTCGTGCTTCGACGCCCTCCCGGACGTCGTCGAGCGCGCCGCCTCCCACCCCGCGTTCGCGGCAGTGACCGTGATCCGTCGGGACGGCCAAGCCCTGCTGCGCCAAGAACAAGGCAACGCCCGGCGAGCGGTGTGGGCGCTCCAGGCGGAGCGGCACCGCCCGTACACCGAGCAGGAAGCCGCCCAGTTCATCGCGCTGTACACCGCGCTGCGCAAGGCACTGCCGCAGCACCGTCGCGAGCTGAACGAGATCGTCGCGCTTGCCCGGCCGCTGATGCCCGCCGGGCTGCAGCCGGCCCGGATCGACCGGCCGCACCCGCCACTGTGGCCGCTGCCGGTTCCCCGCCGAGGCTGGGACTACGGCTTGGTGAGTTTCTTGAGCCGGGCCGCGTAGGCGGCCGCGACGCGGGCGGCCTCCTCTTCATCGGCGGTCGCCAGCTGCGCCTGGTCGGCCAGGGCTGCCTGCCGGGCGGCCTTCAGCTCCTCCATCCGCTCCTGGTCAGGCACCGCAGCCCGGTGCTCGGCGACGATTTGGGTGGTGTACCAGCCCACCACGGCTCGGATGGCATCCAGCGCCAACTGCTCCTGGCCGCCCTCGCCGGCCAGCGCGGAGAAGTCTGGGATGTCGGGGTCGGACATGGCGACCACCCTCCTATAGAGCCGCACGGCGGTCAGGTCGGACTTGACGATCCCGAATTCACGGGCTGCCGTCTCCTGCCCCTGCTCGACGCGGCGGGTATGAGCAGCGACCTCGTTCTGTGCGATGGGGTCCTCGGCCACGGCGGGGCGCTCCTGTCAGATCATGAAACTCAGCGGTCATCAGGCGCTCCACGATGTCGCGCTCGTCCGCGCCACATCTCCCCCGTTCGGCTCAGCGGCCCGTGGAGGTGCGGCGTGTCCTGGAGCGGTCGAGGCTGGAGGAGTGAGAGCGACGTGGGCCGGGCTGATCCAGTTCGGGATGGTCGCGCTGCCGATCCGGCTGTTCGCGGCTACCGAAGAGCACGCCGTGCGCCTGCACGAGATCCACACCGCGGATGCCAGCCGGGTTGAGCACCGGAGGTTCTGCCGCGCCGAGGGGCGAGAGATCCCGGCCGGGGAGGTGGGGCGGGGGTATGCGATGCCGGATGGTCGCATGGTTCCGCTCACCCAGGACGACCTGGCCCACCTCCCGCTGCCGACCAAGCGCGTCGTCGAGGTCCTCGGCTTCGTCCCTGGGCAGGAGATCGATCCGATCAGCTACGGCCGGCCCTACTTCGCCGGCCCCGACGGGCGGGCGCCGACAGGCCCTACGCCCTACTCGTCGAGGCGCTCGCCCGCACCGGATATGTGGGTATCGCCAAAATCGCCATCAGGAGTCGCGAAAGGCTTGCCGTGCTCAGGCCCCGCAACGGAGTGCTGATCGTCCAGACGCTGCTGTGGCAGGACGAGCTGCGTGAGCCTGGCGACCTAGCCCCGGCCGCGCCGGTCACCGATCGGGAGCTCGAACTCGCCGAGGCCTTGATCAGGGAGCTGACCGGCGTCGAAGGGCGCGAGCTGCACGACGAGTACGCACACGCCCTGGAGCAGCTCGTGGCGGCGAAGGCGGACCAGAGAGAGCTGGTGCAGCCGCCGGAGACCCCGGCGCCGGTGGATCTGATGGCGGCACTGGAGGCGAGCGTACGGGCCGCGCACGCCAAGCCCTGACTGCTGTGCCCCAGGATCCGATCAGGCGTCGGTGTGGCCGTCGGCGATCTCATCCAAAAAGTGGGCCGCTGTTGACCGCGGTGCGATGGGCGGCGGTCGGGGCCGGCAGCCGGTTTCAGGTGCCCGTCCGCAGCGCGCGACCGCCTATTGGGCACGCCGGCTGCGGCCACCAGTACGCCCGATGCACGGCAGACATCCGCCCCGGCAGCCCACCGACACGAGCTCCGGCTCAGGCGCCGGTGCGGTCGGGAGCGTCGGTGATCGTGTCCAGGAGGTGGGGCCATTGTTGCGCACGTTGTTGACCGCGGTGGACACGGGCCGGGCGTCCAGGTGGCCGGGAGCTGGTGTTCCCAGCAGGGCGGGCGGGTTCGGGCGTACATTCGGCAGATGGGTCTGACGATGCGTGTGGTCGAGCTTGAGTGCACAGATCCGCTCAAGCTGGGTGAATTCTGGAGTGCCGTCCTGGGCGCCCCCATCGGGCCTGGAATGGACGGGGTGAACATCGTTCCGCGCGGCGACCAGGAGATGCGGCTCTACCTGGTGGAGGAACGAGCCCCAGCGCGGCCGCGGAGCAGGACGCGACTGTGGCTGAACCCCGTTGACGGAGCACTGGAAGTTGAGGTCGCCCGGCTCACTGCCCTGGGCGCGAAAGTCATCGAGAAGCGTTGGACGAACCGGAGTTGCGGGCTGGCGGTGGTGGTGCTGGCTGACCCGGAGGGTAACGAATTCTGCATCGAATCCAGCGACCACGAGGCCGCCGAGGCCGTGCGACGCTTCGAGGACGCTGACGACGATCTCGAAGGGCTGGGGCCAGAACCGGAGTCCATCGGAGTCGTCCGCATCGACACTCCCTAGACGCCGGGCGACGCCGAGCCTGCCGACAGCAGGCCCGGCGCCGACGTCGGTCAGCCGCAGAAGAGCTCGACTGACGGGCTGTGCAGGACGTCCCGGTGGCAGGACGTCCTCCCTCGGCAGCGCCACCCCCGTCATGCGTCCCCCCACGGTCGTCAGAAATCGTCAGAAGTATGCCGCAAACAGCGGATTCGCTGCGGAGTCCCACAGAATCCGACCGAGGAGCATCTGACTCTGCTCGGACACGTTCCTTGCGGGACGAGCCTGGATTCAGATCCGACCGCGGCTGAACGCCGGCCGCACGAACCGCAGGGAGACCTCCATGACCACCCCCCCGTCCGGCCCCCTCAGGTGGCCCGTCTTGAGCTGGTCGCACTGGTCACGCTTTTGATCGCAGCGGGTGTGCTCGACCTTGTCCTCGGCCCAGGAGGGCTCTCTGCGGTTGCCACGACCGTTGGCGGCCTGTTCGTCGCCTGGCGCACCCGCCACTAACCGCCCGGCGGGAGAGGGCTTTGGGGCACGCGGGAGTTCACGGAGCGGTGGCAGTGTGCGGCGTGAGACCGGCAAGGCGGTCCAGGCGCCCATACAGCTCGCGAACCAGGCGAGCGCGGCCCTGGGCACAGCCCAAGGTGCCCTCCAACCCCGCGGCCAACCGTCGGTCGGCCTCCTCCAGGACGTACTCGGCGAGGGCGCGGGCCGGGTGCTCGGCGGGCAGCAGGGCAGCGGCGCGGCGGACGTCGTCGGCCACCGCGCGGGCGGCACCGGTCAGCTGCAGCGCGATCTGCTCGCAGTCCGTCGCCTGCGGGCTTACGTCGCCGTTCCACGCGAGAACGGCCTCGACCAGGCCCTCGTGGGGGCCGCGGTCGAGAGGAAGTTCCGCCTCGATACGGCCCTTGGGATCGTGCAGGAGCGTGTGGGTGCTGGGCATGGAGGTCTCTTTGCTGGCCGCGTCAGGGCAGCCGCCGGGAGCGCTGAGGAAGCGGGCGTAGCCCTGGTGGGCGCGGGCCAGCAGGGCCGGGGAAGGGACGCCGTAGACGGGCTGGTTGGGGCCGCGGTCATCGGCGTGTGCGCGCATCAGGTCCCGCCTCTCGGGGCTGCGTTGGGGCTTGCAACGCTACGCAGGCCGTCGTGCGGGACTCAACGAAATTGCGGGTAGTTGCGCAGATTCAGCCCAGGTGGTCGATCGCGGCCTGGATGCGGGCTCGGGCCGCGTCGCCGTAGACGGCCGATGCCCTCAATCCGTTGAACGCCTTGGCGTAGTCGGCGAGCTCGCGCGGCTGGGTGACGTTGATCTCCGCTGTCAGCGTCTCCACCACGGCCTGGACGTCGTCGTGGAGGTAGAACGCCTCCAGCGGCCACACGGTGCGCGGTGCGGTGAACGGGATGATGCCGAGGGACACGGAGGCCAGCGGCATGACGGCCAGGAGGTGGCGTAGCTGTCCTGCCATGACGTCGGGGTCGGCGGTGCGGTAGTGCAGGACCGACTCTTCCATCAGGACGACGAAGCGACGGCCGCCCTCGTAGAGGAAGCGGCTGCGCGCGACGCGGGCGGCCACTGCTTCGGAGACGTCGTTGGGGGTGCCCTGGAAGGTGGTGATCAGTTCCATGAGGGTGGTGGCGAACGCCGGCGTCTGGAAGAACCCGGGCGGGACGTTGGACACGTACGCCCGGCACACCCGGGTCCGCTCGTACAGGGCGTAGAAGTCCTCTTGGACCTTGCGCATCCCGGTGCGGTGCAGCCGGCGCCACTCCAAGTACATCGAGTCGACGGCGCGGGCGGTGGCGATCAGGTCGTCGACCTGGTCGCTCGCGCCGCAGGCCGCGCACCAGGCGCGGATGTCGGTGTCGGAGGGGGGCGCCTCGCCTTTTTGGATGCGGGTGGTCTTCGCGGGGTGCCAGCCGCACCGGGCGGCGAGTTCCTTCCCGGTGAGGCCGGCGTCCTTGCGCAGGTGCTGCAGGCGCACCGCGAGAGCTTCACGGGCTCCCTGGGCACTGGAAGACGGGGAGGCAGTCATCAGATGGTGGTCAGACGGTGTACTTCTCGTGCGGGATGCCGCGCTCCCACACCGTCTCGAAGGCCGTGGCGCAGAGGTTCACGGCGGCCGGGTCCTGTGTGATCTCGAATCCGGGGTCGGCCCAGTCTCCGTCGCCGGTGAAGAAGTGGAAGACGGCCAGGCGGTCGTCGATCAGCCAGAAGTCGTTGCCCGGCAAGGGGATGTCGGAGGCGTGCCGCCTGGGGAGCCAGCGGACTTGCTCGCCCCCTTCCAGGTTCAGCGGGGTGACGGCGTGCTCCCACCGGATGTAGTCGGTGACGGGCTCGGAGACGATGCGGGCCCGGCGCATGACGACGCCGCGGGCCAGGGTCTCCTTCACGATGCCGAGCCACTCGGGCCAGAAGGACGCGGTGGGATCGAGGGTGATCTCCCCGGTGCGGGTGAACCGATCGATGTCCTCGACCTCGTCCCCGACACCGTACTGGTCGCGCATCTCCAGGTGCACGGCCGTGCGCTGCGCTCCTGACAGCAGTTCAGCGAAGTCCGGCACGTTGCTCTGCGACATCACATGCCTCCCTCAGAATCGGCACCATGCGGGCGGGGATGCGGATCACCGTCTCATGCGCGGGGATGCCCCTGTCGTGGCCGGGCACCCACGCGGTGTCGGCTACCTGGGACTTCAGCAGCTCTTCGGCTTCCTGGCCCTGAAGGACAAGATCCGCGCTCCCCTCCTCGACCCACACCGTCGGCGATCCACCGCCTCCCGTACTCGGGTCAATCCCGATGAACCGTAACTTCATCGCTGCCTCCTGCGTCGAATCAATTGCACACAGTTGCGCCCTGACCGTCCCGCGCCGACCGGGAGCGGTCAATCCCCCGGACGGGCCATCGTCGGGCTGGGTTCGATGCCGGCGCCCCGTGCCGCTCGACACCTCGCGGGCGCACCCCGCGGTCGAGGACGGTAGGCCGGCGCGGCGGAGGCCAGACTGGGCGGTTCAGTGGGACCGTGCCCCGAAGCCGCCGACCGGTGGACCTGGCTCGTCCTCAGGCCGGGCCGGCTCCTGGACGCGGTAGCCGTGCCGGCCGGCCTCCGGTACTACAGCTTGCTCGCCTCTCGGACGGTGTGGAGGTGGAACAGGACGTCGTAGGCCCGGCCGATGGCGAGCTCGGGCGTCGTGCTGTTGGGGAACTGCGTGCCGACGTCGTACGTGGGGCGCGAGATGTCCAGCCAGTTGCGGGCTGTGGCCGGGACCTTTCGCAGGTCGGTGTAGTAGTCGCGGTACCGGACCTGGTCAAGCGTGTATTCGTTCGTGCCGGGACCGGCAGGGGGGACGTTGAACGTCTTCCAGTCGCCGCCGATCGCCTGGTCCTTGGAGAGGAAGGATCCCCGGTCGAAAGTGGTGCCGATGGAGAGGTAGTCCACGCCCAGGGCGTCATGGAGGAACGAGCCCTGGGTCTTCGGATACGTCGTGGGGTCGGTGGCGGTGTAGCCGACATGGCCGTCGGCGGCCAACAGCAGGATCCTGCCGCCGGTGCGCCGCTGCCACCACAGCGTGGTCTCGGCCATCATCTGGTCGCGGTAGCGCTCCATGGCGGTCAATGAGGCCTGGTCGTCGACGTTGACATGAGGAAGGTGTAGGTCTGGACGATGTCGCGTGCGTTCTGCAAGGCGAACTCGAAGTCGCCGTCGCCCGGCCTGCCCTGGCTTTCCATCAGCTTGAGAAGCTGCCGTGCCCTGACTGCGTTCTGCTGCCGTTCCGCGAGCGGTCGGTTCAGGTAGCCGATGGCGTCGTCGAGCGGGCGCAGCCCGGTGAGGAGGTCGTTCACGCGCGGCAGGGACTCCGGATGGGTCCGCCGGACGTAGTCGGTGACCGCGTCGAAGACGGGCTCGTAGAGGCTGGGCGCGCCGATGTCGTCGCCCAGGAAGTGAACGGGTCGGTGGGGGTGTTGGCGGTTGTGGTCATGCATCCACTGGACGAGGGTCACGAACTCCTCGCGGTCCCAGGGGGAGCCTGCCATCGTCTCGTGCACGACCTGCCGTACGTCGCCGTTGCCGTGCTGGAGGTAGTCGTCGATCCGCAGCCCCGCCGACCAGCTCATCTTCAGGGCGAAGGTGGTGAATCCCTTCTGCTCGACGAGGTAGTGGTGCAGCCGCGGCTCGTCCTTCTTCGTCTCCGCCCGCCAGCCCACGCCAGATCACCCGATGCTCCTGGCGGCTTGGGTACCGCTGCCGGACCTTGTGCATCCGTACCAGCCACCGATGGTGATACGCACGGACCTTTCCCCAGGCGGCTCTGTCCCGGTGCTCTGTGCCGGCGCCTGTCGTCAGCGTGCTCTCGGCGCGTGACCGCGCGTGGAGATCCTACGCATCGCCTCCACCGGCAGATGATCTTGAGTCATGTCGACGCCTGTCGCTTTTCGGTCACGACTCGGCCGGTGACCGAAGCGGCGCGAGGTGCCCCCGGGGCGAGTGCCCGGCGGTTACGGGGCGGGCGGGGTGGGGGAGGTCGGTCGGCTGGCCGGTTCCGGCCGGATTTGGTGTCCGATACCAGTGCGCGTGTTCTTCGGCTGGGTCAACCGGAGGCTTAACTACCGGCGGGTATGCGAGGCCGGATGCGGTTCCGGGATGCCGTCCCACATTCCCTTCCCTTTGTCATGCCCTTGCCGTGCGGTGGTGTCGATGGCGCCCACCGTCTTCCGGATCACTTTCCGTTCAGCCTTTCCCGAGATAGGGAGACTCAGCAGTGCCTCAGCTCATCGCCAGCGAAAACGAGGGCGCGTTCAGCGCCGGTGACGTTCTCAACCAGCAGGCCAAGGACGCGGCTTCCGCCCGCGCCGTGGTCGAGGCATACGTCACCATGGTGCTGGAGCAGCCGACCGTGAAGCTCGACAAGATCGAGCATCTTGAGCAGTACCAGACCGCCGCCAAGGATCACGCTACGGCGTGGCGGAACACCGTGTCGCAGAAGCTCATCCAGACCAATACCGACCTGCTGGCCTTCGCCAACAACTTCGACAGCTACTACGACGACCTGGTGGATATCGCCGAGAACATCCACGCCGAAGGTATGCGTGCGGAGTTCGTCGAAGGCGTCCAGGACCTGCTGTCCGAAATCGAGAAGCGCCAGCAGAACGCGCAGGACGCACTGAAGGCCCTCAATACGTTCCGCGGGGATGTGGACACCGACCACGGGCACTTCGTCGACCTGTCCAACGACGCCCATACCAGCTACGAGGGCGACAAGGGGGAGATCGCCGAGCTCAAGAAGAAGGCGGAGGCGCTCAGCGAGGGCATGACGAAGGACCTCTCGCTCATCGCCGGCTGCACGGCGGCCGCGGTGGTCGGCGGCCTCATGATCGTCGTGGGTGCGCTGCTGGAGATCCCCACCGCCGGCGGATCGACCGCGGTCATCACCGCGGGTGGCCTCGTGGTGGCCGGTGCTGCGACCGGGGACATCTTGGGTGCGGTCGACTACGAGAACAAAAAGCGCGAACTGACGGCCACGCTCCGGCAGATCGCCGACCTGACTTCGGAGATCGCGGTCCTGCATTCCGTGGAAGACCAGTTCAAGAAGCTCAAGGATGCCAATGAGCTGGCGGCACAGGGCCTCACGGCCATGGCGAACACGTGGACCGTTCTGCAGACGAAGTTCAAGACCGTCATCGACTACATCGACGACAACGTCACTCCCGACAAGCACTTCCTGAAGGCCAAGCTCAAGACCGCCAAGGCGGACTGGGAAGAGGTCCACAAGACCGCTGACCTGATCGACACCCAGATGACGTCCCTGCCCGTCCAGCGTGACGGCCTGGCCAAGGCGGCCTGATCCGATGACCGCACCGACCTCACTGCTCTCGTCCGTCGGACAGGCGGCGAAGGACATCCTCGCCAACTCCCCGGAAGAGGCGTCAGCCGCTCCGGAACTCGCCAGCCACGTGAAGAACGCCCAAGGGCACGCACGCACCTGGCTGGACTCGACCTCGCACAGCGTCGAGGAGCCTCTGCACGCGATCCGGTCCTTCACCGCCACCTACATGGACACCACCGCTGCGCACCTGGCGGAACTCGCCGCCTCGGTGAAGGCCGGCAGCACGGGTGCCCAGTCTGCCAAGGCGCAACTCGTCCAACAGCTGCAGGACGCCAAGGCGGCTCTCGCGGACCTGCGCAGCCGCCTGTCCCGGGGACATGACGCGGTCAACACCCTCGACCGGGACCTGGCCGCCGATGTCGCGGCCTTCAACGGGGACATGACCGCGATCTCCACGAAGATCGCCAGTGATGAGGAGCTGCAGAAGCAGCTCGGGCACGACATCGGGGAGCAACTGGCCAAGCTCAAGGCACTGCAGGAGGCTCTGACGCACCTCAATGTGCTGGCCTCGGGACCCGATTTCAGCTCGCTGATGAACCAGAGCATGCAGATAGCCGCCGAGCAGTGCTACTTGAAGGCCCTGGTCAAGCGCCTGGGCGTGCTCGTGGCATCCGTCGCCGCCGCCGAGGACGCCCTGGTCGCGATCGGCAACGCACTGAGCCAGACCCAGGGAATCCTGGACAACGTCCTGGACTCCGTCACCCGCGCGACGGCCACGCCCTCGTTCCTCACCGCGCGCCTCAACGTCATCAAAAACAACTTCCGCGACCTCGGCAATCAGCTTGACCACCTGCTGGGGACCACCGCCGAAGGGGCTCACTCATGACGATGACCACTTCAGTGCCCGGGCATGGTCTCAACAATGCCGCCAAGGACGTGGACACCTCCGCCACCGAGGCGGTCTTCGCCTCCTGCCAAGTACTCATCGCAGCGGCCACCGGCATCACCGCCCAGCCTGACCTCGCCCTCGGCCTCGTCCCCGACCTGGCGGCGAGCCAGGCACTCGCCCGCAACCACGCCGGCTTGTGGAGCAGCAGGTACCAGGAGGCACTCCTCCAGCCACTGGCCGACATCACGGGCTACACCAACGCCGTCACCAGCTACCTGCCCGACCTGATCACACTCGCCGGGAACATCACCGCAGGCGACAAGGAAGCCGCGGCGGAGTTCCGTGAAGGGCTGAGCGAACTGCGGCAGGCACTCTCCTCGCTCCAGAGCCACACGGACGCCTCGAAGAACCGGCTCTCGGACTTCAGGAACCAGGTCGAGGACGACCGCGCCCGCTTCGGCGCCCACGCCCGGACCCTGGAGGAGAAGTACACCGGCCCCGACGGCGAGATGGCCGCGATCCGCAACAACCTCGCCGCGCTGGACCGCAGGCTCCAGGAGACCAACGCCACGATCGCACAGGGTGCGGCCAAGGGGATCGCCGGAGCACTGGTCACCGGCATCCAGCTGGCCCTCACGGCCGAGGACGTCTTCGGCACGGCCAAGACCATCATCCAGGCCGGCCTGTCACTGGCCAAATCCACCGCCGCGTGGGACCCCGAGGCGATGGCCGACGACGCCGTCAAGCTGTTCGACGGGGCCCAGCAGATCCCGGACCTGTACAAGACCGTCAAGACGGCCGTCAACCAGCCCGCCCTCTTCGAGAGCATCGACACCTCCCTTCGCGAGGCCCAGGCCGCCATGGACACCGCAACGGCGGACATCGCGGAGTACGGCCGGGAACTGAAGCAACTGACCAACGATGAGCTCCAGGTCGGAGTGTTCGTCACGCTCCAGGGCCAGATCGAACGCCTGGCACTGCGCACCGACGACGCACTGACCGCCCTGGACGCGATGGCGAAGGAGTGGCACCGGGAGAAGCAGCGTCTGGATCTCTGGGACGCCCAGGCACAGGACATGTCCGCCACCCTGGCCGGCGAACTCACCGACGCCGCAGCGCACTGGGTCCTCAACGCCCAGGCCGCACAGCGGTACCAGGACGCCCTCGTCAACCTGCAGCCATTGCTGGGGTAACTGCAGAAGGTGCTGTGTCCGGACTGGGGCTTGACCACTTCGGTTCGGACACAGGCAACCATCTCAACCCAGGCTGCAGTTGCCGGGTGACCTCGTCGGCGTCGCGCTCGATGTGTTCCAGCCCCGACCATACGTCGTTGGTCGGGGCCACATTCCAGTCCGGAGCCAGAACCTGGTCAGGATCCTGCGGGTGACGCCGAATGTGTCGACCAGATCCTGTGGACGGCGGGTGGAGACATCTCGGCCGCACACGCCCCCACCCTGCCCCGCGGCCACCCGCCAGCCGGCCGCTGGAGGCGGCCCGCAGCGTTGCGAGGTACTCGGCCCAGGAGGTCTTTGCGTAGTTCGCCCAGCGGCGGGTGCCCGGAATCGGAACGACGTCGTCGCTCCGGTGCACCCAGGCCAGCGCCAACTGGCCGGCGGTAACGCCCTCCTCGGCGGCGAGTTCGTTCAGCTTCGCCACGATGGCGAGGCTCCCAACCGGCGTCAGCCGTCGCCACCGCCCGCTATGGCGCGCAGGGCGCGGCAGTGGTCGGCGAACACGGCCCGGCCATCTGCCGTGAGGGCGAGCCAGGTGCGCGGACGCTTGCCGACGTACCCCTTGGTGACCGCGACATAGCCGGCCTTCTCCAGGGTGGCGACCTGCCGTGACAGGACCGAGTCGCTCACCTCGACCGTATCGCGTACGAACGCGAACTCGGCTTTCTCGGCGGCTGCCAGGGTCGCCACGATGGAGAAGCGCACCGGGGCGTGGATGACCTCGTCCAGCCCGTGGCGCGGGTGGCTTCCGGTGCGTGCGGCGGCTCCGGTCGCCGCGTCGGCGTCCGGCGGTGCCGTGATCGCGTCGTGCGGGTCCGTCATCGTCGGGCCTCCAGGTATCCGCCGATCAGGCCGGGCAGAGCGACCGCCACTGCACCTGGCATCCACCAGGCAGCGGCACCCTGGAAACAGATGAAGCCGGGCACCAGCACCGCCGCATAGAGCAGCGCCCAGGCGCCGACCGTGATGGCGATCCGCTTTCCGAACCCCCGTCGGACGACGGGCTGTCGGCCCGCGTACACCCCCAATCCCGCCATGACGGCACCGAAGACCACACCACTGAACGACGCCGCGTACGGCGGTTTCAGCAGACCGACGATGAGCAACTGCAGTCCGGCACCACAGCCGAACACGACCTGATACCAGGCAAACCACCGTGTGCCTCTGCGGACCACGGAACCCAGCTCCTCTGCGCGAGCCAGCGTGGCAGCCGCATCGCTTGAGGCGTACTCCCCCATGTCGATTCCCCCCTCGTCGTTCATGTTTCCGACGCCCATCATGCTGACAAGAACTTTCCAACCCGACAAGTATTTTCCAGCAAGTGGTCGCCAACCGTTGGGCTTTCGTCGCGAACACGGCCGTAGCAAGGAGGTCCGGCTCGACTGCACCCAGGCCGAGACCGCTGAACGCCTGCTCACCGACGCCGAAGCCCTGCAGATGCTGGCGGACCCTTCCATCGCGGTGCTCTGGCCCGGCGGGCCGGCCGTGGTGCTGTGCGGCACCGCGCACCCAGGGACTCATCGGTCGCGCCCGGGCGCGCGGGAGTTCACGGGCCGCGGCGGTGTGCGGCGTGAGGTCGACCAGGCGGTCCAGGTGCTGGTACAGCTCGCGAACGAGGCGGGCTCGGTCCTGGGCGCTGCGCACGGTGCCCTCCAGCCCTAGGTCGTTTCTGATGGCTCTTGGACGGTGTCGCGGAGCCAGATGACGATTGCTGCGACGGTGAGGGTGCCGTTGAAGATGTAGTCGCGTTTGTCGTACCTGCTGGCCACTGCGCGGTGCTGCTTCCACTTGCTGACGCATCGCTCGACGGCACTGCGGCGG
>NZ_NNBP01000044.1 GCF_002803155.1 Streptomyces sp. CB02959 | reverse complement strand
GGAACGACAACAGCGTCTGAGTCGGTGGTCAGGGCCGCCAGCGCAGTGGGCATCTTGTCCGTGACCGACAAGCCGGCCATCTGTGCCAAGCGCTTCCAGGTCCGGCGCACGCGCACCGTCTGTCGGAGGCTGGCCCTCGTCATGCGATCCGCCGTGAGGTAGCGAACGCCCCAGACGAGTGCCCGCACGGCGAACACCGCCAGGACCGCCGCCGAGACGTACGGGGCGCAGTCGTAGAGCTCTTGGAGCGTCATTCTGTTTCCTCTATTCCGTAGAGATAGGCCGCGAGGGCCAGGTCAAGATCGCCCCAGTCGAAAGGATTGGAGACCGGCGGATACCCGTGGTCGACCAGCACGGCCGCCACCTGGTTCACCAGTTCTTCGCTGAAGCGGTGATCGGGGAGGGAGACCGGGACCGGATACGCCCGGTCCCAGCCGTCGATGAAGCCCGTCACGCAGCCATCGCCCCGGCATCCGGGACGAGCGGTGCGGCCAACTGGAACGACGCCGCGCGGTAGGCGATGCCGTCCGAGAGCTGGCCATTGAAGATCCGCGCCCACGGAGTGGCGAACAGGTCCACCGGCCGCACGGCGACACCCGGCATGAGCCCGTCGGGGAGCCCGTCCTTGGGGACGGTGATCTTCAGGGCTTCCGCCCGCTCGTCCTCCATCAGGAAGACCGTCACCGTGTACAGCGGCTGGTTGCTTTCACGGTCAGTGGCGATCTGGGTCTTGTCCGGGTCCGTGAACTTCGGCACCGGCATCGTTCCGACCATGAAACGGGTCGAGTCGAGCAGGCCAACGCGAATGCGCGCCATGAGTGAACTTCCTTTCCTACGTGGGCCGGTGGCTCCGGCCGCATCACTACGTAACCACAGGGTTGATACAGATGCAACACCTGCACGCACACATGACCACAGAGGAGTATTGATACACATGGCTCATAGAGGTGTCCTAGGCGTAGTAGGTGTGTCGCCCGCGGCGGTATCGCCGTATCCTGCGGGCATGACCCTGCCCCTCGAAGACGACTCCCGGCCGCCGTACATCCAGACCGCCGAAGTCCTACGCCGGGAGATCGCCACGGGCCGTCTGAAGCCCGGCGACAAGTTGCCGTCGGCCAGGGCGCTGCAAGATCAGTACGGGATCGCCAGCGGCACCGTGCAGAACGCGCTGCGGCTGCTCAAGAGCGAAGGACTGATCTACAGCGTCCAGGGTCGGGGCAGCTTCGTCCGCAACGTTGGCGCGCCGGTCGAGGAGGGGCACGAGCAGTCGCCCGACCCCTCTCCCAGTTCCGTCCTCACCGTGGAAGCCCTCGCCGAGGACGTCCAGGACCTCAAGAACGCCATCAAGCAGATTGAGGCCACTGTGATGCGTCTTGCCGCGATGGTGCAGGCTCAGCAGCAGGAGAAATAGCGGCCGCCAGCTGCCGGACCACCGCATCCAAGCGGGCAATGGACACGCAGAGGTCCGTCAACTCCTCTTCCAGCGCCGCTATCTCGTGTTCGGTCATTTCCGTTCCCCGCCTTGCTTCCGTGCCGATTCCTCGTGCTCCGTATCCAACGCCGCAGGGCTTGCCCGAAGGCTTGCCCAGCGATTGCCCGTCGATGGATCAGGGCTTGCCCGTAGCTTCTGGCATGCCGTCACCGCGACTGCTCCCCAACATCTATCGGCCAGACCGGACACGTACGAGAAGCGCGGCACAGCACTCCCGAATGCCGGGAGGGAACCTTTCCCTCGTGCCGCAGGGCGGGATTGCATGCCTGAGCGTCCGCCACGCCACTCGTCCTTCCGGTCGTTCGGGTCAGTGCATCAATGGTCTGGAGAACCGCCGGTTTGGCTAACCGGCGAACCCGGGCTATGTTTCGCCCTTCAGTGCGCCGTGGATGCCCCGCAAAGAGCCGAAATCTACGCTCAAGCGCAACTCGCCCCGCATGATCCACGCCGCTCGCCTTCCTCTCGCCGCCGGACCTCTCCCGGCCTTCACCTGCTATAGGTCTCGACAGGCCGGCCCGTGTGACAGTCGTCCGCCAAAAAGTCAGCCCAGCACTCACCACTCACCACGGCGCTCACCACAAGCAGCCAGCCGGGGCACGGACGAGTCACGAACGGGCCTGGTAAGTCCCAGCTGTTCCTGCAACCGCATCTTGTAATCCCCTGCCTGTGGACAAATTTCGACGACCGCCAGTGAGCGCATACAGGCATCAATGCACCCGTAACGTGCCAAGCGGCGTGGAAGACGCGAACGGGGCAGGAGGCTGCGGCGGCGCAGGGCCTACCGGCCGACCAGGCGCAGCGCAGCGGAGCTGTTCAAAGTTTCCTTACTGGATCAAGGCGGCCCGCTTCGCGGGCCGCGCGCGCTGGCGGCCGCCGGCCGCCGACGCTCCTGTCTACCGCCCCGCTCCGGCAGCCCCCGGCCACTCAGCGCGCAAACCCAGGCGAGCGTCCCGACGCCCCCAGGAAGCAACACGAACCACGCCCCGCAGCAGCACCAGGTCGACGCCCGGACAGCGTCACCCGCAGCTCCCACCAGGTCCACGCACCCACGACTCCAGCCACGTCGAATCCGCGATGACTCCTTGGGTCGCCAACTGCTCCTCGAAACACGGATGAGTGGTTGATGCCGGCGGTGGTGCACGTGGCACACGTGACGGGTGCTCGCCCAACCGCGGGCGCATCGTGGCTGACTTTCGGTGGCTGAGGCCGACAGGCACACACCGTCACAATCACTCGTCCTCGTGCCCGTCTCAGCTCGCCAAAACAGCTTCACCACTCCTCTCCACCAGTGAATTTGGGTCGGGGTTGGCCAGCCGAACGCACGACGACAGCCCCGGTACCATCGGCACCGGGGTTCGCACAGAACTCCCCGACCGGACCGCCCCCGTGCTGCCAGGCTCAGGGCGGTCCGGTCTCATTTCTCGTCCAAGGCCGGCAATCCGGCCGTTTGGTCAGGTGGCGAATGTCCTCCCGACCACCGTGACGTTGCACAGTTCGCGGTAAAGCCGTGATCCGAGCACCGCGCGAAGGCTTGGTTCGCCTACGGGGCAAAGGGCGTCATGCTCACCCACCGACCAGCCGTCGGACGCCAGCTGGTAAGGCGCCCCGGAATAGCCCCAGATGCGAGGCGCGCGGACCCGAAGGATCAGGAACTCCGTACTCCTCAGGTGCGGGCATTCGGCCATCGACGCTCGGGCGTGCGCGTCACACAGCGGCGGCATGGCCGTCACGGAGCCCTCCGGCCAGGTCGGCGGATCGTGCTCCTTGCGCCAATCCAGGAACAGCCAACCGTCCTTGTCCCTCGAAGCCGGTTCGCCGCAGACCTGACACTTCATCCACCGCATCGCGTAGTACTGGCGCCCCGGATGCATGGAGTCGTAGACAGGCCGTCCCTTGCCGGGTTGGTTCGTCATCCGGGCCCAGAGCACCTGGTCCCGCCCCACGCGGTCTGTCACTCGCTCTTCCTTGTAGCCAAGCTTCGGGCCGACCACGTCCCACTTGACGGTCAACGCGCCTTCGGGAACGACACGTTCGTCCGACCAGGACAGGACGTAGGGCACCACCGACGGCTTCCGGGCCGCGCACTCAGGCACTCTTGAACTCCTCGATATCAGAGGCCCGATGCCCCTCGTTCCGATCTCGTACGGAGGGCTCGCGCTCAAGCAGCCCCCGGTCCACCAGCGCCGACTGCAACAGTCCCAAGGCGTCGAGCAGGAACCGGCAGTCGTCACGGTCCTGCGCCGAGCGGGCCACCAGCCTCCTCACCGCCGATTCGTCAGCGTCCGTGGGCCCGTCCCCGAGGGGCAGAAGTTCCGACGGCACGCCGCGCTTCGGGCGCCTACTCATGGGCCCACCCGGGTACCGAACGGACGACCGCGGAGCCCTGCTGCACGGCAGAGGACGTCTGGAAGGCGGCATCGGCCCGGGAGACCGGCACCGGCGCGCTGTCAGCCCTTGCTGCCCCGCCGATCAGGAGGGCAGGTGGCATCAGGCCCAAGGCCCCCAACAAAGCCACGGCGAGCCCAGGACGGGACGGCTTCTCCCTCGCATGCCGGCCGCTCACCGCACTGCTCCACTTCCAGCCATCGCACTCAACGGCGCCCAGGTGAAGAGCAGCTGCGCACCGTAGCGTCCCAGGTGATCCAGCTCCGGATACCGCAGCTCGGACTTAGAGGACAGCGCGGTCGGCCAGCGCGTCAGAACGACGTCGACCTCACCCCGCTCCGCCATCTCCCTAACCAGCCGCCACCCCGAGCGCAGGCAGGGGTTCGGCTCCCCGTACGGGTCGGAGATCTCCGCCTTGATCTGCAAGCCGTGCTTCTCGGCGAAGCTGTGGCCTTCCTCGACGGCCCGCTGCTCGGCCAAGCCATGGGGCTGTCCGCTACGGGTTGCGCAGACGTAGAGGACGGCCGGGGTTCTGGTGCTGGTCCTTGTCATCTTGGCCCTCCCGGGCAAGGGGCTGTTGAGGCCGGGAGACGTCGCAGCCGCCCGGTACCGATGCACAGCAGCATCGCGACGCGAGCACGCCCGCCAAAGGCCCAGCTGATTACCCAACTTGGGTAACATCACCAGCCGTAGATGATGAGCGACATCGCGTAGCTTCAACGGCGGGAGCCAGCCGCATGCCGAAGTCAGCCCAGCCACGCGAACTTCCCGCCAGGCTGCTCACCGATCCCGAGATGATCGACGCCTGCCGGGTCCGCGACTTCAGCAGGGTGTTCCGGCTGGTGAAGAAGCAGGCCGGCATCTATCCGTCGATGATCGCCCGCCTGTGCGATCTCACTCCGAGCCGCGTCGGCGAAGTGATCGCCGGGGAACGCCGCTTGCAGCACATGGACGTGGTCGAACGCATCGCGGACGGCTTGCGCATCCCAGGCCACATGCTGGGGCTGGCCCGCCGGACGTGGGAGACACCTCCAGCCCTCACCGTGACCGATCGGGAGCCGGCAACCGAACCCCCGTCGCTGCTGCCAGAACAGCCCAATCCCGTAGATCTCCCCGGTTCCGACGTGGACAACATCCTTGCCCTGACTTCAGCACCCGATCCAAGCCCGTCCACCCTGAAGGCGCTACGGGCATCGATCCAGGACTACTGGCGGCGCGACGACCAGCATGGCGGCGAAACGCTGCGACCAGCGGTGGTCGGGCAACTTCGTTACGTCGTGGGGCTCTTGGGTGAGAGCAAGTCCAGGCCCCTCAAGAACGACTTGTACGGAGTCGCGGCCGAACTCGCGCGGCTCACCGGATGGACCCACTTCGACGCCCGCCAGTACAACCAGGCCCGCGCCTACTTCACACAAGCCCTGCAACTGGCCAAGGAAGTTGACGACCGGCCGTTCATGGCCAACGTACTGGCCTGCATGAGCTTGCAGGCGACCTACCAGGACAAGCCCGCGGATGCCTTGGCATTCGTCCAGGCCGCCCAGGACGCGGCCCGCGCCGATGGCGGAGCGACAGCACGCGTTCATTCGATGCTGGCCATGCGGGAGGCGTTCGCGCATGCCTCACTCGGCAGCCGGACCGCCACCCACGAAGCGCTCGCCGAGGCGCATCTACAGTTCGAGCGGATCCGCACCGACGACCCGGACCCTGCCTGGGTGACCTACTTCGACGAGCCCAAGCTCATCGTGGACACCGGAATTGCGCACGGACAGTTGGGTGAAGCGGCGTCCGCTGAACCCTTGATCGCGGATGCTATGCGCAGGGAGAACGGGACCAACCAGCGCGGACGAGCCTTCCACGCCTTCTGGCTGGCCCGCACTCAGCTCCAACTCGGCAAGCTCGACCAGGCATGCCACACCGCCACGCAGGCCCTGGAGCCGGCGTCAGCAGTCGCCTCCGAACGGCTAGCCGGCCACCTGAGGGAGTTCTACGGGCAGCTGACTCCATACCGAGGAGAACCCGCCACCGCCGCCTTCGAAGCACGCCTCAGGGAAGTGCTGCCCGCCTGATTCAGCGGATCGCCTCATCCATGAGGACGTACAGCAGGCCGACGAGCGACCCGCTACTGACGATCTCCCGACGGTCGATCATGGCGCGCACGTCGGCGAGCGGGATCCACTCGATCCGGTCGGATTCGTTCTTCTCGGTTGGGGGACCGACGTAGGTCGCGCTGTCAGCACGGAAGACGTAGTGCTGCGAGTCCGTGATCCCATTCGCAGGCTCCGCGTAGATCAGCGGCTTCATCGATCCCGGACGCCAGCCCGTTTCCTCCAGGACCTCACGCGACGCGGCCTGCTCCGGCGTCTCGTCTTCCTCTATGAGGCCCATGGGCAACTCCCATGCCCACGCATCTGTGATGAAGCGGTGGCGCCACATCATCAGGACCTCGCGGCGATCGTTGACCACAGCTGCCACGGCTAGGTGTCGGAGCCGGACGACGTGGTGCTCCCATCGGCGGCCGTCCGGCTGCTGGACGTCCACCAGGCACAGGTTCACCCAAGGATTCGTGTAGATCTGCCGCTCGCCATGGGTCTTCCACTGCATGAACGTCGCCCCTCTCGCCTGGTGCTCCCCAGCATCTCAGACAGGGGTCATGTGGCCGCACGCTCTGGATGGCTGGGCAGCCTGGGTCTGCGGCAGGCGTTGGTGATGGCGTCTATGGCCCACGAACAGCAACAGGGACAAGCCGCAACATACGGCAGAAAAGGTGTGGACGCCGCGCAGTTGGGCGCCTCAAGGCGGCGACTGCTATGTGGAAGGTCGTCCTGTCACCGACAGCACGTCCATCAGGTGTCGCTGGGCTTGGGCGTGTGCCTCCTGAGCATTGAGTGTTCCTACATCCAGGCTCAGAACATGCCACGGGGTCTGTGCTAGGAGACGACAGGTGAGGTCAGCCTCGAAGCGGAGATGAGCGGCGGCCGACGAGAGGTCATGAACAGCCCGAGTGCCAGGGGAGCCAGAGAGTTTCCGCACGTACCAGTCTTCCCAGGCATCGCCTTCTCGCTCGACTGCGCGTCGCAGCGCCGTCTCCGGATTGTCGTGGACGTATACGACGGTGACCTGGGCTGGCTCCACAGCCCGGGCCAGCTCTTCCATGACGTGGACGAGAGTCCCCTCGTCGTGGCCCCACGCCACAAGGGACGGAATGAAGGGCAGAAGGGCATCCGTCACCAGGTAGTCCTTGCCCGCCGCGAGTGACTCCGCGATGTAGGCGCGAGTGCACTCAACTAAGGCCGCAGGCTGGACGGCGGAAGCCCCACCAGCGAACTCTTCAGCCACGGGCCGGAAGGCCGACCGTGTGAGAATGTCGGCCTCCTCGAAGTGGTCGACCGATGCGCCGACGCTGGTAAGCCACAGGGCCACCGCACGGCACAGGGTGGACTTGCCGACGCCAGGGCTACTCCCGATGACGGAGATGAGATGCATAGTCATGGCGGCAGTCTCGCACCCGTGCAAAGTCCTTCACCCGGTGAGCCGACGGTAGTTGACGAGGGCTGCGGCGATGCCGACGAAGGCGAGGAAGTGCTCGGCCTTGCACTCGTAACGGCGGTGCAGGCATCGGCTGCCGCCCAGCCAGGACACGCAGCGGCTCCGGATCCGTCACTTCCTGGAGCACCGCCAGCGGCCCTATCTCGGCTGATCGAACCTGCGACACCCGCTTTAGGAGTTCGATCCGGGTGTGGCAACGGCCACTGCCTCGGAGGCGGTTGCGGTCGCCCAAGATCGCCCAGGATTGCCGCTGTTCGCCGACGTTGATGTCAGCCGTAGATGTCAGCGGCCTTCGCTGAGAGGCTCGATGACATCGGCCCAGAGACGCGATTCCCAGGGATTGCCGCCCACTCCGAGCCGGGCGGCCACCACATCATCAAGGAAGCGTGCGGTGGCAACCTCCAGAGCCTCGTGTGGCCACCAAAGGGAGTCGCACTCCGTGCACAGCGAGAAGGCCGCCCCGTCGTCTTTGAAGCGGTACGGGTGGACCCAATCCTGCTCGCACCGCGGACACTGTGGCAACGAAGCCTGCATGCAGATCAGGCTACTAGTGCCCTCGTTGCGAGCTTCGGGCGGCAGGGTCGCTGGGGTGGTTGGGGCTGACCAAGTGGCCTTCCAGAGGCAGCGGCAGTCGCTTGTGACTGCCGCGGTTGCTGCACTTCGCTGCTGTACAGCAGCGTCGCGGTGGAGGTTGCCATGAAACGAGAACGGCTGGTGCAGCTGCTTGCCGGTGACGATGAGGCGTCCATCGCTGCGCTGGCTTCCCTCCGTGGCGGCGCTTCATACGTTGTCTGGGACGGAGCTTCCTCCCCTGGGCCGGTTGCCCAGGTCTACGAGCGTCGACACTTCGAGACTCTCGGCCCAACGAGCGGTTCGGCTTCTCGGCCGGTATGACCAACCACTGCGTCTTGGCCAGGTCCAGCGAGAGTTTACCGAGACTGCGGCAACCGCAGACGATGTCGGGCATTCTGTGCAGGAAGCGTTACGAGCTCCTGAACCAACTTGGGGGTCCATACGACATGGACATGAAATGGGACGAAGGTGACAAGGCTGTCATTTTCGGAAACCAGAAAGTCTTTTACTCAAGAGGGGGCGGCTGCGAATTTGAACGCGACTCCATCTCTGCGGTGAAAGTCCCCTCAATCCGCAAGACCCTGAAAGATTCATCGCGAAGCGAACCTAAAAACAACCCCAGAGGGTTACCTATCGACTTTACTGTCGTTTCGGAGGTGAGTGATGCCGGTAGACTTAGCGACTGGCAGTTGGAAAACGCATTCAAGTCTTTTGTCTGGGAGATCGAAAAGAAGAATTTCGAAAACTTCTCGCTCAACTCGGACGGGGAACTGCTTTTCGTGTTCTCTGTCGATTTTCCAGTATGTCGTACCGAAATTGACTTTCGCGAGCGGGCATCCCTATATCTGAGCCGTGTCTCCGCAGAGGTGGACTCGATTCGCTTTTTTGATAACCGCGTAGATCCGCCGGCATGGGAGATCAGACTATTACCGCCCGATGACTGGACCGTAGGCCGATGCAGCGAAGTGTCAGAGGGGCTCCGGATGCTGCTTCGCTACCGCAAAGCGAACCCGAGTGCGCCTATAGGGGCTTACACATTACTCATGGCCGGGAAAGCTGAGACGCTCCTAGGGCAACCCGAGTCCGACTGGCTTGAGGTCAAGCGAAAGGGTTACGGTATTGCAGAGCAGTCGCAGAAGCATGAACTCGCTTGTGATGTCGCGGCATTCGCCAATTCCACCGACGGGGGTCTACTAATTGTCGGCTTTTCAACCGAGAAAGACCCAGCGGGGAGGGATATCTTAACGATGATCCACCCGCCCAGACGGGGGTCATTTAATCTTCAGACGTACATGCAAGTCATCGCGAATAGGATCACTCCTCCGGTTGAGGGGATCAGGGTCGAATTAGTCTCCTACAGGGATGGGGATCTGCTGGTAATCTTCATCCCGCCACAACCAAAGGAAATGCAACCTTATTTGGTAAGGGGGGCTAGTGTATCCGGCCGCGTATCGGGCGCATACTTCTCGATCCCCCAAAGAATTGGCTCCGATAAATCAACTATGAGTCCAGAGAGAGTTCACTCTATGCTGGTTGCCGGGCGCTCATTTCTTCAAATGAAGGGCGACATATAGGAGGTTCCGGGGAGCGCGCGTGAGGTCGGCGGAGCGGCTTTGGGCTGGAGCTGCTTTGGGGCGAGTGATCATGGCCCCATAAGCTGATGGCGCGTCGGGCAGTCTGTGGACCTGCCCGGTAAAGCACGACGTTGGGGCCATGATCTTAGAGGCTCGCCCCAAAGTGGCTGCCTAAAGCCGTGGAGCCGACCGCCCCAGCCACGACGTACCCCTTCTCTGGCCCAAGGCGGCTGATCGTTGAGCGCGCGGGACGGGCGCCGGCCGGGCTGGAGCGGGGCGGAGACAGGAGCGCAGGCCCGGCCGGGGGCCGGGCCGCGCGCGGCGAGCAAGGCGAGCCGCCTTGAACCTGTAGAGAAAGTTGTAACTCTCAGCCGGGCTGGGCCTGAAGTCCTGCGCGCGCTGCGAGTCGACGCTAGTCGGTGCCACCGTTCAGCGCTGACGGCAACCCTGACGGCAACGACGGCACACAGAGACCGTTGATCACGACCATCAGCGATCAGCCGGGAGGAAGGCGGAGCCCCTGCCCAACCGCCTGCCCGATCCTACGGATCAGAAGGTTGCAGGTTCGAATCCTGCCGAGCGCACAGCAGGTCAGAGGCCCCGTCGAGGAATCGACGGGGCCTCTGGCGTATGTGTTGACGGCGGTGGTTGACGGCGGCCGCGTCGGAGGGGCGGGGTGGGTGGCCGACGGGGGGCGGTCGCGGTGCCGGTTTCGGCGGGTGTGTTGCTGTCCGCGTCAGTGGGTCTTCGGCCTGACCGGATGCGGAGGGCTGGGGGTGAGCCGGGTGGATGCCGTGCGCGGGGAGCGTGGGAGTGGTCAACGGGGCTGAGTTTGCCGTGCGTTCTGGTTGGGGGGTGTTCAACTCCGGTCTGGTGGGCTCGATCGGGTGTGTCGCGCGGCCGTGGAAGCTTCGGAGTCGGCAGCGCTCCGTTGGGAGGTTCATGGGTGGTTCTTGCCTAGGTGGCCGTCATGTGTAGGTGTGCGCGGGGGTGCGTGAGGGGGGCGGTGGGCTGTCCTCGTGGGGTGGGGGTGGCGCGGTGTGGTGCCAAGTGGTGCCAGGTGGTGTCAGCGGGGGGTTGGTTTGTGGGGGTGGTGTCTTGGTGGCTCAGGGGGGTGGGGGGGTGTTTGGGCAGGTCAGGGGGGTGTTTTGGGGGGTGGGGTGTGGTGGAGGGGTGGGGGTGGTTGCGTGTGGTGCCATGGTGGTGTCATTATGGCGTCATGGACCTCACTCCGTATGTCGACAGTCTGCGTCGGGAGCTGGCGGTGGCCGCCGAAGCCGGCGGGGACGATGCCCGCGAGTTGGCCGAGCGGCTCACTGCTCCTCTGGAGTCGGCGACCCGCCTGACCATGCTCAATGTGCTCTCCGCCGCGATGGACGAGATCACCCGGGAGCTCGCGCCCGGTTCGGTCGACGTGCGGCTGCGCGGGCTGGAACCCGACTTCGTGGTGACGCCACCGCCTGGTGGCAGCGGTCATGCGGAAGCCGTGGTCGCGGCCGTCGAACCGCTTGCGGCGCCGCTGCCCGAGGACGGCGAGGAGGGCGGCACCGCCCGCGTCAATCTGCGGCTGCCGGCCCGCCTCAAGGCGCGTGCCGAGGAGGCCGCGAACCGTGAGGGCCTGTCGGTCAACGCGTGGCTGGTGCGTGCCGTGTCGGCCGCGGTCGACGGTGGTGCCAGGCCGCGTGCGACGGAGCGGTCCCACACCGTCGGGCAGAACTTCAAGGGCTGGGTGCGCTAGCCGCGCCCGCGCTCGACCCACTTCACCCACACCACGTCCTCACCAGCGGGGACGGCCATGAGACCCAAGAGGACGGGACAGCCATGCCTTCTTTCGACACTCCCGAACCGATCTCGGTCACGGCGCACGTGGACGCCGGTTCCATCCAGTTCAGCGCGGGCGACCGCCTCGACACGGTCGTCGAGGCGCGGCCCCGCGACCCGCAGCGGGACGCGGACGTGCGGGACGCCGAGCGCACCGAGGTGACGTACGCGGGCGGTGCGCTGACCGTGCGGACGCCCAAGCAGCGCTATCTGCTGGGGCGCACCGGCGTCGTCGACGTGACGGTCCAGCTGCCCGCCGGCTCGCGCGTCGAGATGGTCGGTGCCTGGACCCAGGTGCTCGGCGAGGGCCGGCTCGGCGAGGTCCGGGTGAAGACCTCCTCGGGCGATGTCCGCCTGGATGCGACCGGGCCGCTGCAGCTGACCGCGTCGCACGGCTCGATCAGCGTGGACCGCGTCGAGGGCGCGGCCGAGATCACCACCAGCTCCGGCAGCCTGCGGGTCGGGCTGGTCGACGGGCCCGCGGTCCTGAAGAACTCGCACGGCACCACGACCGTCGGCGCCGCGACCGGGGAGCTGCGGGTGAGCGGTGCCAACGGCGACATCGACATCCTGCGCGCCGAGGACTCGGTCACCGCGACCACCGCGCACGGCACCCTGCGGGTGGCCGAAGTGGCCCGCGGCAGCGTCCAGTTGGAGACGTCGTACGGCGCGATCGAGGTCGGTGTCCGTGAGGGTACGGCTGCCTGGCTCGACGTCAGCTCGGACTCCGGTCAGGTGCGCAACGGGCTCGCCGCGTCCGAGTCCCCGGGGGAGGCCGAGGACACCGTCGAGGTCCGCGCCCGTACCCGGTACGGCAACATCGACATCCTGCGCGCCAAGCCCTGAGCGCCCTCGCGGGTCTCGCAGTCTGTCTCGTCAGCAACTCGTCTCATTCTTTTGCTACTTCAGGTATCAGGCGGAGAGCTCCAAGGCTTCTCCTGTCATGATCAGGCCAATTTGGCGGGGTGACCGGTCCGCGGTCGCCCGGCGCCGTCCGGCCGCACCGACCGCCACGAGAGGACATCCGATGAGTGAAACGGTTCCCGTCCCGCACGGCCTTCCGATGGAGCGCGACGCGAGTCCCTTCGACCCGCCCCGCCGGATCACCCGGCTGCGCGAGGCCCGCCCGGTCAGTCCCCTGGTCTTCCCCGACGGGCACGAGGGCTGGCTCGTCACCGGCTACGACGCGGTCCGCCGGCTCATGGCAGACACCCGGTTCAGCTCCCGCCAGGACATCGGCGTTCTCCACCTGCCGTACGAGACCCCC
The DNA here is from genome assembly GCF_002803155.1 of Streptomyces sp. CB02959. Lineage (GTDB taxonomy): Bacteria > Actinomycetota > Actinomycetes > Streptomycetales > Streptomycetaceae > Streptomyces. The sequence goes on along the minus strand of NZ_NNBP01000044.1, from coordinate 47,642 downwards.
GGCATGCCCGCAATCACCGAACCGTCCCCGCAGGTGCCGGGCCTGTTCATCGCCATGGACCCGCCGGACCACTCCCGGCTGCGGCGCAAGCTCACCGGCGCCTTCACCGTCAAGCGCATGAAGCAGCTCGAAGCGCACATCGGCGACATCGTCGAGCGGCAACTGGACGAACTGGCGCGCCTGACCCCGCCGGTCGACCTGGTCAAGGAGTTCGCGCTGCCGGTGCCCTCGCTGGTGATCTGCGAACTGCTCGGTGTCCCCTACGAGGACCGGGGGAACTTCCAGGAGAACTCCGCCAAGTTCATGGAGAAGGAGGTGACGCTCGAAGAGAAGATGGCCGCGTACGGCGCGATCACCACGTACCTGGCCGAGCTGGTCACGCGCAAGCGCGCCGAACCCGGCGAGGACATCCTGTCCGACCTGGCCCGCCAGGACGACCTCGGTATCGAGGAACTGGTCGGCATCGCCTTCCTGCTGCTGCTCGCGGGCCACGAGACCACCGCCAACATGCTGTCGCTGGGCACCTTCGCGCTCCTGGAGCACCCCGAGCAGCTGGCCGAACTGCGCGCCGACCCGGATCTGCTGCCCGACGCCGTCGAAGAGCTGCTGCGCTACCTGTCCGTCGTCGACACCTTCTACCGCTACGCCACGGAGGACATCGAACTCTGCGGTGAGACGATCGCCGAGGGATCGACCGTCGTCGTCTCGCTGCTGGCCGCCGACCACGACCCCGACCGCTTCGACGACGCCGACACCCTGGACGTCCACCGCAAGGCCCGCGGGCACCTGGCCTTCGGCCACGGCGTCCACCAGTGCCTCGGCCAGCAGCTGGCCCGCATCGAGATGCGCGCCGGTTTCGAAGGACTGCTGCGTCGCTTCCCGACGCTGGAGCTCGCCGTCCCCGCCGGCGAGGTGAAGCTCAAGACCGACATGAACATCTACGGTGTCCACGCGCTGCCGGTGACCTGGACGGAAACGGCCCGGTAGCGCCGTCGGCCGGGCGTCGCGGCAGGTGAGAGGCCCCGTCGGGAATCGGCGGGGCCTCTGGCGCGGGGCGGGGGCGGTGGGGTCCGGTCGGCGGCTGGGGCGCCGGGGCGGACCGGCGGGTGGGGCCGGGGCGTAGGACCGGTACCGGACCGGTCCTTGCGCGGCCCCTTATCGGGTCTGCGGCGAGCCGGCCGCCTGGAGGTCGACGTAGCGCACGAGGCGGATGCCGCAGGAGTCGGCGGAGAGCTCCGGGTGCCGGTACACGGCCCGGTTGCCGCGGTACATGTTGCGCCACCACTCGACGATCCACGAGATCGCCAGATGGAGGAATCCGACCAGCCAGCGGCGGAACAGCCGGGGCAGATGGGGGGTGCTGCCGTCCGTCACCCGGATCACGCGGGTGCGGGTGAAGAGCTTGCCGATGCTCGCGCCGGCGATGCGGGTCAGCAGGACGTGGTTGACGAAGGAGAGCCCGAAGGCCGCGCAGGGGATGAGGGGGAGGACCTGCCGGACGTTGTTGCGGGCGGTGAGCGCGACCAGGGCCGCGACGCCGGCGAACAGCAGTCCGTCGATGGCCGACGCCCCGTAGCGGCGTACCCAGTCGGCGGGGGCGGGGACGCCCGGGGGCGGCCCCTGAGGCGCGGCCGGCTGCTGCTGGTAGGCGCCGGGCTGCTGCTGGTACGCCTGCTGCTGGCCGTACGGGGCCGGGGGCGGTGGGGTCTGGGGGTACGCCTGCTGCTGCGGGTACGGGGCGGGGGGCTGCTGTTGGCCGTACGGGGACTGGGGCGGCGGGGCCTGTTGGTACGGCTGCTGCTGGTACGGCTGCTGTTGATAGGGCTGCTGGTAGGGCTGTTGTGGTGGGGGCTGCTGGTTGTACTGCGGATTCGGCTGCGGCGGGAAGGACTGGTCCGACATGAGTACGGATCCTTCCACGGGTGGGTGGGGGATGCGGCAGGCCCGGTATTTCGGGGGAATTGGGTGAGTCGGGCGAGTTGTCGGGTGAGTCGGTGGGTGGGGCGGTGGGTGAGTTGTTCGGTGAGCTGTCGGGTGAGTTGTAGGGCGGTCGGGCGGAGGGGGTGGTCAGAGGTGTCGGGGTGGGGCGGTGTAGTGGGCCCAGGGGCCGGTGGGGGTGGTGGGGGTGAGGTGGGGGTGGAGGAGGAGGTCGTCGTCGTAGTCGCCGGTGTTCTGGTGGCGGAAGGGGAGCGGGTCGGTGGTGGGGAGGGTGAGCAGGCGGTGGCGTAGGCGGTCGGCGGCGGTGGCGTAGGCGTCCGGGGTGGTGCGGTCCGCGCCGGGGATCAGGAGGGGCGGGACGACGGACATGCCCGTGTACCAGAGGGCGCCGTGCTGGAGGGGGAAGAGGAGGTCGTTGAGGTCGCCGTTGACGCCCCGGGGGCCGAGGGTGGCGGCGCGGGCGCCGGAGGTGACGACGACCAGGGCGCGTTTGCCGGTCAGCGGGCCGTCGCCGTAGCGCTGCGGGCGGCCGGTGGCGGGGTCGGTGCGGCCGAACGCGAAGCCCTTGACGAAGACGCGGTCGAACCAGCCCTTGAGGATGGCGGGCATGCCGTACCACCAGAGGGGGAACTGGACGACGAGGGTGTCGGCCCAGTCGAGTTTCCGCTGTTCGGCGGCGATGTCGGGGCTCAACCGGCCGCCGTTGTAGGCGCGTTCGGAGGCGGCGCCCACGTGGAGGCGGTCGGCCGGGTCGTGGTCGGCGTAGTCGGCGGCGTCGACCACCGGGTTCCATTTCATGGCGTAGAGGTCGGAGACCTGGTGCTGGTGGCCGTGGGCTTCGAGGGTGCGCAGCCCGTCCGTTTTGAGGGCGCCGTTGAGGGAGCGGTGGTCGGGGTGGGCGAACAGCCAGAGGACCTTCATGGCGTCCACCCTCCGCGGTGGGGCGGACGGCGGACGAGTGGCTCGAAGGTCATGCTGTGCAAGGATCCGGCCATGGACTGGGGTCGAGCGGACGAGCGGGAGCCGGACCGGAACGGACTGCGGCGGCACCGGGTGGCGGTGCTGGTGCGGCCGGGGATGCTGCCCATCGAGTTGGGGATCGTGCACCGGATCTTCGGGGAGGCCAGGTCGGCGTCCGGCGAGGAGCTGTACACGGTGGTGACGTGCGCGCTGGAGCCGGGGGAGGTGCGCACCGACGCCGACTTCACGATCAACGTGGCGCACGGACCGGAGGTGTTGGAGACCGCGGACACGGTCGTCCTGCCGGCCTCCGGGATCGACTACGACCTGGGGACGGAGCAGCGGGAGGGGCGGCTGAGCCCGCCGATGGCCGACGCGCTGGCCCGGATCCGGCCGGGGACCCGGATCGCGTCGATCTGCACCGGGGCGTTCGTGCTGGCCGCGGCCGGGCTGCTGGACGGGCGGCGGGCCACCACGCACTGGCGGTCGGTGGACGACTTCCGGCGGCTGTTCCCGCAGATCGAGCTGGACGCCGATGTGCTGTACACCGACGAGGGGGACGTGCTGACGGCGGCCGGGGTCGCCTCCGGTGTCGATCTCTGCCTGCACATGGTGCGGTGCGACCACGGGGCGGCGGTGGCCAACGACGTGGCGCGGCGGACGGTGGTGCCGCCGCACCGGGAGGGCGGGCAGGCGCAGTACGTGCGGCGGCCGGTGCCGGAGCCGCAGGTGTCGTCGACGGGCGCGGCGCGGGCCTGGGCGCTGGAGCACCTGGACCGGCCGCTGAGCCTGCGGGAGCTGGCGGCCCGGGAGTCGATGAGCGTACGGACCTTCACCCGGCGGTTCCGGGAGGAGGTGGGGCTGTCGCCGGTGCAGTGGCTGACGCAGCAACGGATCGAGCGGGCCCGGCAGTTGCTGGAGGAGACGGTGCTGACGGTGGACCGGGTCGCGGCGGACGCGGGGTTCGGGACGGCGGCGTCGCTGCGGCAGCACTTCCAGGTGGCGCTGGGGGTGTCGCCGCGGGCCTACCGGAGCACGTTCCGGGGGGCGGGGGAAGGGGAGGAAGGGGCAGACGGGGAGGAAGGGGTGCAGGGAGTACAGGGAGTGCAGGGGGAGCGGGATGGGCGGGCGGTGGCTGTGGGGGCTGTGGTGGCTGTGTCGGCTGTGGGGTAGCGGTGCTGGTGGGCCTGGTGGGCCTGGTGGGCCTGGTGGGCTCGGGTGGTTGGTCCGGGTGCCGGGTGCCGGGTGCCGGGGCGTTGTCGGTGGGCGGTCGTACGCTGACGGTGTGTGGCGTTGTACGGGACCGCGGTGGTCGGGCGGCGGGCCGGAGGCCGGGCCGGCGGGGCAATTCGGCCAGCGGCTCGGTTGGTACTGCGCGGAGCGGGGCGCCGAGCGGGTGAGCCTGCTGCCGCCGGGGAAGGCGCTGGCGTTCGCGGCGGTCGGGGAGCGGCGGTGCCTGGGGGTGCGGCGGGCCGGGCGGTGGCTCGTCTGCCCGTACGGCGCGGTGCTGGAGGGCGAGGGGGTGAAGGACCAGTGCGCGCGGTGTGCGCAGCTGGACCGGTCGCGGTCGGTGGCGGCGGACACCATGGCCGATGATCCCCGTCCGTACGGCGTCTATCTGGCGTACTTCGGGCCCGGTCTGGTCAAGGTGGGGATCACGGCGGCGGAGCGCGGTGCGGCGCGGCTGGTGGAGCAGGGGGCGGTGGCGTACGCCTGGCTGGGGCGTGGGCCGCTGATGGCGGCGCGGCGGGCGGAGGCGCTGCTGGGGAGCGCGCTGGGGGTCCCGGACCGGTTCGCGAAGGAGGCGAAGCGGGCGGCGCGCGGGGCGTTGCCCCCGGTGCCGGAGCGGGCCGCGGAGCTGGGCGAACTGCACGGTAGGGCCAGGGGGTTGGCGGGCTGGCCGGAGTCGCTGGAGCCGGTGGATTTCGCGTGTGCGGATCACTCGGAGCTGTTCGGGCTGGCGCGGGTGCCGGCGGGCGGGGTCGCGGAGCTGGGCGGGCTGACCGCCGGGGCGGAGGTCGTGGGCGAGGTCGTGGCCGGGGCGGGGGCGGACGTGTATCTGCGGTTGGCCGGTGAGGGGGCGGCCGACGCGGGCGGCGGGGCCGGGGTGGTCGCCGTCATGGACGCGCGGGTGTGGTCCGGGTGGGTGCTGGGCGCGGCCCGGGGGCGGGTGACGACGGTGCCGGTGCGGCGGGCCGCGGAGGCGGACGGGCCGCGGGGGCAGCGGGGAGGGGAGCAGGAAGGGTTGTTTTGAGGGGCGGGTGGGGGTTGTGTGGGGCGCTGGTGGGGCGGCGCCCGAGTGGGGCGTGCGACTCGGTGCGTGAGCGGTGTGTGGGAGGACGTATGGCAGGGCGTGCTGCGGTGGACGGGGACGGGCGGGTCGGGGAGTTCTGGCGGGGGCTGGGGCTGCCGGGGCTGATCGATGTGCACACGCACTTCATGCCCGAGCGGGTGATGGCGAAGGTCTGGGCGTATTTCGACGCCGCCGGGCCGCTGGTGGGGCGCCACTGGCCGATCGCGTACCGCTACGAGGAGGACGAGCGGCTGGCGGTGCTGCGGGGCTTCGGGGTGCGGGCGTTCACGTCGATGATCTATCCGCACAAGCCCGGTATGGCGCGCTGGCTGAACGGCTGGGCGGCGGACTTCGCGGCCCGTACGCCGGACTGCCTGCGGACCGCGACGTTCTTCCCGGAGGACGGGGTCGCGGCGTACGTGGCGGACGAACTGGCCGGCGGGGCACGGGTCTTCAAGGCGCATGTGCAGGTGGGCGGGTACGACCCGGCGGACCCGGTGCTCGACCCGGTGTGGGGCCTGCTGGCGGAGGCCGGGGTTCCGGTGGTCGCCCACTGCGGATCGGGGCCGGTGCCGGGCAAGCACACCGGGCCGGAGCCGATCGCCCGGGTGCTGGCCCGGCATCCCCGGTTGCGGCTGGTCGTCGCCCATATGGGGATGCCGGAGTACGTCGACTTCCTGGAACTGGCGGCCCGCTATCCCGGGGTGTGCCTGGACACCACGATGGCCTTCACGGATTTCGTCGAGCAGGCCGCGCCGTTCCCGAAGGCGGAGCGGGGGCGGCTGCTGGACGCGGGCGACCGGGTGCTGTTCGGGAGCGACTTCCCCAACATCCCGTACGGGTACGCGCATGCACTGGAGGTGCTGGAGCGGATGGAGTTGGGGGAGGAGTGGCTGCGGGCGGTCTGTTACGGGAACGGGGCGCGGCTGTTCGGGGTGGAGTAGCCGGCGAGTGGGACGGGATGGGGCGGGAGGGGCTCCAGGGGCTGGAGGGGGCTCGTTCTCCTTCCCCTTCGCCTTCCCCTTCGCCTTCGCCTTCGCCTTCCCCTTCCGGTTCCGGTTAAGGAGTGGCGGGGACGTCCGCAGTGGCGGCTTCGGCGGCTTCCGCGGCTTCGGTGGTCGCGGTGGCCAGGTGGGCCAGGGCGGTGCGGAGGTCGGCGAGGGTGGGCCCGTCGGTGACGCGTTCGGTGGCGGGGTCGATCTTCGGGCCGATGGCGGGGATCTCCCGGCAGGCGTCCGCGACGACCTTGCCGGTCATCATGCGCAGGGTTTCGCGGAGTTGGGCGTTGGCGTGGTCGCCGCCGGTGGGGAACGGCGAGGCGGTGATCACGGCGACCGGCTTGCCGACGCACTCGCCGCTGCTGACCAGCCAGTCGAGGGCGTTCTTGAGGACGCCGGGGACGCCGTGGGCGTACTCGGGGCTGACGATCAGCAGGGCGTCGGCGCCGGCGACGGCGGTGCGCAGGGCGGCGACGGGGGCGGGCGGGGTGGCGCCCTCGCCGTCCAGATCGGGGTTGAAGTGCGGGAGCGCGCCGATGTCCGCGGTGGCGGTGGGACCGTCGAAGAGTTCCAGGGCGGAGCGCAGAACGGCGCCGTTGGCGGAGCGGGCGCGGAGACTGCCGGAAACGGCCAGGAGTCGGGTCATGGGGGTGACGTTACGGGGGCGCGCGGGGGCGGGGCGGTGGGGCGTGGTGAGGGGAGCGGAGGGCGCGCCCGTCGGGTGGCCGCGGGCTTGACCGAAGGGAGGGGAGATTCTCAGGAGATTCACAGAAACCGGCAAGGGAGCTTTCAGAGGCCCAGGTCAGGCTGCCTGGCATGACCCTGACTTCGTCGACGTCCTCAGCTTCGAACCGTGCGCAGGTCCCGGGCTCGTCCTCCAGGAGGACGGTCGGTAGGGCGACCGGCAGGCAGCCGGAGTTGTTGCGGGCGGACGGCAGTCCGGTGCGGGTGCTGGTCGTGGACGACGAGTCCTCGCTCGCGGATCTGCTGTCGCTGGCGCTGCGTTACGAGGGCTGGGACATCCGGGCGGAGGGCGACGGCGCGGGTGCGCTGCGGTGCGCCAGGAGTTGGCGGCCGGATGCGGTGGTGCTCGATGTGATGCTGCCGGACATGGACGGGCTGACCGTCCTCGGCCGGCTGCGGAACGAGCTGCCGGACGTGCCGGTGCTGTTCCTGACCGCCAAGGACGCGGTCGAGGACCGGATCGCCGGGCTGACGGCGGGCGGCGACGACTACGTCACCAAGCCGTTCAGCCTGGAGGAGGTGGTGGCCCGGCTGCGCGGGCTGCTGCGGCGGGCGGGTGCGGCGGCCGTGCGTACCGAGTCGCTGCTGACCGTGGGCGGCCTGGTACTGGACGAGGACAGCCACGAGGTGTGGCGGGACGGTCAGGACATCCATCTGACCGCCACGGAATTCGAGCTGCTGCGCTATCTGATGCGGAATCCGCGGCGGGTGCTCAGCAAGACCCAGATTCTGGACCGGGTGTGGAGCTACGACTTCGGGGGGCAGGCCAACGTCGTGGAGCTGTACATCTCGTATCTGCGGCGGAAGATCGACGCCGGGCGGGAGCCGATGATCCACACCCGGCGGGGCGCGGGCTATCTGATCAAGCCGGCCGGGTAGCGGGCGGTGGGCTCTTCCGTGGCCGCGGCGACGCCCGGGTCCGCATCCCGTCCCGGTTCCGGTTCTGGTTCCGTTTCTGGTCCGCATCCACCTGCCGGATCCCTTTCGGAGGCCACTTCCGGCCCCCGTTCCGACTCCCGTCCCCGTTCCCGCCCCCGTCCCCGATTCGGTTTCGGGGGTTTCGGGCCGGGAGGGCGGCGGCGCTGGACGCTGCGGACGCGGCTGGTGGTGTCGGCGGTGGCGCTGATCGCCGTCGTGGGGGCGGTGATCAGCACGGTCACGGCGGTCGCGCTGCATTCGTATCTGCAGGGGCAGTTGGACGGTCAGCTGAGGGAAGGCATCCGGCGGGCGGAGGAGCCGCGGCCGCACGATCCGCTGCGGGACCAGGGGCTGGAGTTCGTGGCCATGCCCGGCCAGCCGTTCGGGTCGGTGGGGGCGCGGGTCGGGCCCGGTGGGGGGCTCCAGGTCGGTGCGCGGATGAACCGTTCGACGAGCCGGTTGCCGTCCGAGCGCCTCACCTCGCTGAGCGGGGACCAGCTCGCGGTGCTGGACGGGGTGCCCCGGGACGGCAAGCCGCACAGTTCGGATCTGCCCGGGCTCGGCTCGTACCGGATGCAGTACGCCAAGGACGGCGTGCTGGTGCTGGGGATGCCGCTGAACGGCGTGAACGACACGGTCGGGCGGCTGGTGCTGATCGAGTGCTGTGTGACGCTCGCCGGGCTGGTCGCGGCGGGGATCGCGGGCTCGGCCATGGTCGGGATCGCGCTGCGGCCGCTGCGGCGGGTCGCCGCGACCGCGACCCGGGTGTCCGAACTCCCGCTCCATCAGGGCGAGGTGGCGCTGCATGTGCGGGTGCCGGCGGCCGAGGCGGACGCCCGGACGGAGGTGGGGCAGGTCGGGGCCGCGCTCAACCGCATGCTGGGGCACGTGGGCTCGGCGCTGTCGGCGCGGCAGGAGAGCGAGACGAGGGTGCGGCGGTTCGTCGCCGATGCCAGCCATGAGCTGCGCACGCCGCTCGCGTCGATCCGGGGCTATGCCGAGCTGACCCGGCGCGGGAAGGAGCGGCCCGGTCCGGAGACCCGGCATGCGCTGGGGCGGATCGAGTCCGAGGCCGAGCGGATGACCGGCCTGGTGGAGGACCTGCTGCTGCTCGCCCGGCTCGATGCGGGGCGGCCGCTCTCGTACGGGACGGTGGATCTCTCGCCGCTGGTGGTGGACGCGGTCAGCGATGCGCGGGCGGCCGGTCCCGACCACGGCTGGCGGCTGGAACTGCCCGACGTGGCGGCGTCCACGCCCGCGCTGGTGCGCGGGGACGCCGACCGGCTGCACCAGGTCCTGGTCAATCTGCTGGCCAACGCGCGGACGCACACACCGGAGGGGACGACGGTGACCGCCCGGGTGCGGACCGTGCGGCGGCCGCGGCCGAGTGGGGCGGGGCCGGCGGGGTCCGGGCCTTTCGGTGTGGTGGGGGACGCGGTGCAGTTGGAGGTGCAGGACGACGGGCCCGGGATTCCGGCCGCGTTGCTGCCGCATGTCTTCGAGCGGTTCGCGCGGGGCGACGCGTCCCGTTCGCGGAGCGCGGGGAGCGGCCGGAGCGGGGGCAGTACGGGGCTGGGGCTGGCCATCGTGGAGGCGGTGGTGGCCGCGCACGGCGGGACGGTGGAGGTGGCGAGCGTCCCGGGGCGGACGGTGTTCACGGTGACGCTGCCGGCGGGCGGGCGGGGGCCCGCGTAGCGCGCGACCGCCGGGCTCACAGCCCGCGCACAGGCTCACCACACGGCCGTGACAGGGCGGTTGGCGACCGTCGTGAGCATGACGACGCCTCCGCCGAGCCCGACGCCGTTGGGTTCCCTGCCGCCCCGTGAGCATCTGCGCCCGGGCCAGATCGAGACCGTCCTCGATGTCGTGGTCCCCGTCTACAACGAGGAGAAGGACCTCGAACCCTGTGTGCGTCGGCTGCACGACCACCTGGTCCGCACCTTCCCCTACGGGTTCCGGATCACCATCGCGGACAACGCGAGCACCGACGACACGCCCGGGATCGCCGCCCGGCTGGACGACGAGATGGACTACGTCACCGCCGTGCGGCTGGAGCAGAAGGGCCGCGGCCGGGCGCTCCGCACGGTGTGGTCGCTGTCCGAGGCGCCGGTGCTGGCCTATATGGACGTCGACCTGTCCACCGACCTCAACGCGCTGCTGCCGCTGGTGGCGCCGCTGATCTCCGGGCATTCGGACCTGGCGATCGGGTCCCGGCTCAGCCGGAGCGCGCGGGTGGTCCGCGGGCCGAAGCGGGAGTTCATCTCGCGCACCTACAACCTGATCCTGCGGGGCTCGCTCGCCGCGCGGTTCTCCGACGCGCAGTGCGGCTTCAAGGCGATCCGCGGCGATGTCGCGGGGCGGCTGCTGCCGATGGTCGAGGACACCGGCTGGTTCTTCGACACCGAGATGCTGGTGCTGGCCGAGCGGGCCGGGCTGCGGATCCACGAGGTGCCGGTGGACTGGGTGGACGACCCGGACAGCACCGTGCACCTCGTGCGGACCGCGACCGACGACCTCAAGGGCGTCTGGCGGGTGGGGCGGGCGCTGGCGACCGGTGCGCTGCCGTTGGACCGGTTGGCCCGGCCGTTCGGCGAGGACCCCCGGGACCGGGAACTGGCCGGGGTGCCGGGCGGGCTGGCCCGGCAGGTCGTCGGGTTCGCCGTCGTCGGGGCCCTGAGCACCCTGCTCTACCTCGGCCTCTACTCCCTCTTCCGGCTCGGGGTGGGCCCCCAACTGGCCAACGCAGCCGCCCTGTTGGTGTCGGCCCTGGGCAACACGGCCGCCAACCGGCGGCTGACCTTCGGGGTGCGGGGCCGGGAGCGCGCGGTCCGCCACCAGGCGCAGGGCCTGGTGGTCTTCGCCATCGGACTGGCGCTGACCAGCGGGTCGCTGGCGGCGCTCGACTCCGCCACCGTCAACCCCTCGCACGGCAGCGAGCTGGCCGTGCTGGTGGCCGCCAACCTCGCGGCCACGGTGCTGCGCTTCCTGCTCTTCCGCGCCTGGGTGTTCCCGGAGCGCGAGCGGCGGGAGGCGGCGGGCCGCACGGCCGGGGAGGGGCAGGACCGGCCCGGGACGCCCGACAGCAAGCTCGGCGCGCAGGACGCGCACGACCGGAACGACTTCAGCAGGAGCACGCGATGAGCCCCCGTCCACCCCGTACAGAGCAGGAGAGAGCGATGGCCCCGGAGCGGGCGGCAGCGGACGACGTGTCGGCGGGAGGGCCGGGGAACGGCCCGGGTTCCGCCTCGGGAGCCGCGGCGCGCGGCTTCGCCCAGCGGGTCGTGCGGGGGTGGCCGGAGGACCCGCGCTGGGCCCGGCCGGCGCTGCTGGCCCTGTTGGCGGTCACCGCGGCGCTCTACCTCTGGGACCTGTCGGCGTCCAAGTACGCCAACCAGTTCTACTCGGCCGCCGTACAGGCCGGCAGCGTCAGCTGGAAGGCGTTCTTCTTCGGCTCCTCGGACGCGGCCAACGCCATCACGGTGGACAAGCCGCCGGCCTCGCTGTGGCCGATGGAGCTCTCCGTGCGGCTCTTCGGGCTGAACTCCTGGGCGGTCCTGGTGCCGGAGGCGCTGATGGGCGTCGCCGCGGTCGGCGTGCTCTACGCGGCCGTGCGGCGCCGCTTCGGGGCGGCGGCGGGCCTGCTGTCGGCCGGGTCGCTGGCGCTCACACCGGTCGCCGCGCTGATGTTCCGCTTCAACAACCCGGACGCGATGCTGTGCCTGCTGATGGTGTGCGCGGTCGCCTGTGTGCTGCGCGCCCTTGAGGCGGGCCGGACGAAGTGGCTGGTGCTGGCCGGGGTCTGCTTCGGCCTGGGCTTCCTGACCAAGACCCTCCAGGCGTGGCTGATCCTGCCGGCGCTGGCCGTGGTCTACGCGTGCTGCGCGCCGGTCCGGGTGCGCAGGCGGCTGGGGCAGCTGCTGCTGGCCGGGCTGGCGCTCGTGGTGTCCGGCGGCTGGTGGGTGGCGATCGTCGAGCTGCTGCCGGCGTCGGCCCGCCCCTACGTGGGCGGTTCGCAGACCAACAGCTTCCTGGAGCTGACGTTTGGCTACAACGGCCTGGGGCGGATCGACGGGAACGAGCGGGGCAGCGTCGGGGGCGGCCACCGCGCCGGCGGCCCGGGCGGCGGCTGGGGCCAGACCGGGATCACCCGGCTGTTCTCCTCCGACATGGGCGGTCAGATCTCCTGGCTGCTGCCCGCCGCGCTGATCCTGCTGGTCGTCGCGGTCGGCATGCTGTGGCGGGCGCGGCGCGCGGTCGACGCCGAACAGGCGGCCCAGCGCACGGAGTTCCTGGTGTGGGGCGGCGCGCTGCTGATGACGTTCACCATCTTCAGCTTCATGTCCGGGATCTTCCACCAGTACTACAACATCGCGCTGGCCCCGTACATCGCGGCGCTGGTCGGCATGGGGTCGGTGCTGCTGTGGCGGCGCGGCGGACGGCCGGCGCGGAGCGTACTGGCGGTGGTCGCCGGGGTGACGGCGGTCTGGTCGTACGTCCTGCTGGGCCGGTCGCCGCAATGGCTGCCGTGGTTGCGGTGGGCGGTGCTGGTGCTCGGTCTGCTGGCGGCGCTGGGGCTGCTGCTGACGGCGTGGACGGGTGCGCGGGACGGCGTGCGGCCGGCCGCGGACGGCGAGCACGCGGACGGCGATCCGGCCGACGGCGATCCGGCCGACGGTGATGCGGCCGGCGGTGCCGGAGCGGGCGCGGTCGGGCCGGACGGCCGGGTGCCGGGGCGGGCGCGGCGGCGGGCCGGGGTCGTGGCCGGTGTGGCGGCCGGGCTCGGGGTGGCGACGGCGCTGGCCGGCCCCCTCGCGTACACCCTGGACACCGTCAACACCCCCAAGGGCGGCTCGATCATCACCGCCGGTCCCGCGGTCCAGGGCGGCGGGAACTTCCCCGGCGGCGGTCGGGGGCGGATGCTCTGGAAGGGCGGCAACAGGATCGCTCTGCCGGGCGGCGCCGGCGGGCGCAGCAAGGGGAGCAAGGGGAACAAGGGGGGCCAGGGCTTCCCCGGCGGCGGCCAGATGGGCGGCTTCCCCGGCTTCCCCGGCGGGCCCGGCGGTGCCGCGGGGCACGGCGGCCGGATGCGCGGGACGGCCGGTATGGGCGGCCTGCTCAACGGCGCCTCGGTGAGCGCCCAGGCCGAGCGCCTGGTGGAGCGGAACGCCGACCGGTACACCTGGGCCGCCGCGGCCGTCGGCTCCCAGAACGCCGCGAGCTACCAACTCGCCACCCAGAAGCCCGTGATGGCGATCGGCGGCTTCAACGGGAGCGACCCGTCGCCGACCCTCGCCCAGTTCCAGCGCTACGTGGCGCAGGGGAAGATCCACTACTTCATCGTGGGGGAGCGGGGCCTGTTCCGCGGCGCCCCGGGCGGTGAGGGCAAGCAGGCCGGCGGCCCGGGGATGCCCGGTGGCGGCCGCGCCGAGCAGGGTCCCGCGACGCAGATCAGCGCCTGGGTCGAGAAGACCTTCAAGAAGGTCACCACCGGTGGCGCCACCTTCTACGACCTGACCCGGCGGAAGGCGTAGCGGCGGGGTCCGCCACCCCCGGTCGAAAACAGATGTACGGCGTATAAGAGTCCCTGTACGGTGTAAGTCAACCGCTCGCACCGTACAGGGAGCTCGTATGTCCGCCGTGGCCCCCGACGCCACCACCCTCCAGCCGCCGGGCAGGCCCGCCACGCGCTGGCTGATCCTGGCCGTCATCTGCCTCGCGCAACTCACGGTCGTCCTCGACAACACCGTGCTGAACGTCGCGGTCCCGTCCCTCACCGAAGAACTGGGCGCGACCACCGCCGACGTCCAGTGGATGCTCAACGCCTACTCGCTGGTCCAGTCCGGCCTGCTGCTGATAGCCGGCAACTCCGCCGACCGCTACGGCCGGAAGAAGATGCTCGTCGCCGGCCTGGCGCTGTTCGGCCTGGCGTCGCTCGGCGCCACCCTCGCCCAGTCGCCCGGCCAGCTGATCGGCGCCCGTGCCGTGATGGGCATCGGCGGCGCGCTGCTGGTCACCACCACCCTCGCCGTCACCATGCAGATCTTCGACGACGCCGAGCGCCCGAAGGCCATCGGCATCTGGAGCTCGGTGAACTCCCTGAGCTTCGCCGCCGGGCCGCTGATCGGCGGCACGCTGCTGGACCACTTCTGGTGGGGCTCGCTGTTCCTGGTCAACCTCCCGGTCGTGGGGATCGCGCTGGTCGCCGTCCTCGCCCTCGTCCCGGAGTCCAAGAGCCACGGCGGTGAGCGCCCGGACGTGCTGGGCGCCCTGCTGTCGATGGTCGGCATGGTCGGCGTGGTCTTCGCGATCATCTCCGGTCCGGTGACCGGCTGGACCTCGGGCCGGGTGCTGGTCTCGGCCGCGGTCGGCATCGCCGGCCTGGCCCTCTTCGCCTTCTGGGAGCTGCGCATCCCGCACCCCATGCTGGACATGCACTTCTTCCGCAACCGCCGGTTCATCGGCGCGGTCTCCGGCGGCATCCTGGTGGCCTTCGGGATGGGCGGCTCGATCTTCCTGCTCACCCAGCACCTCCAACTGGTGCTCGGCTACGGCCCGCTGGACGCCGGTCTGCGGATGGCGCCGCTCGCCCTCACCGTCGTGCTGATCAACTTCACCGGTCTGGGCGCCCGGCTGACGCCCCGCATCGGCACCCCGGGCATGATCGTCTCCGGTATGACCCTGCTGTCCGTCGGCCTCGCCGCGATCTCGCTGCTCGGCGGCCACAGCTACGGCGGGATGCTGCTGGGCCTGGTCGTCATGGGCATCGGCGTGGCGATCGCGATGCCGACGATGGCCAACGCCGTGATGTCCGCGATCCCGCCCGCCAAGGCCGGCGTCGGCGCCGGGGTCAACGGCACCCTGATGGAGTTCGGCCAGGGCCTGGGCGTCGCGGTGCTCGGCGCGGTCCTCAACTCCCGCTTCGCCGCGCTGATTCCGCTGGTCGCCGCGGGCGCCGGCTCGCTCCCCGCGGCCCTCGCCCGGACCCATACGGCGCAGGAGCGCACCGCCGTCCACGACGCCTTCGCGTCCGGTATCGGCACCAGCCAGCTGGTCGGTGCGGCGGCCGTCTTCCTCGGCGGGATGCTCGCCGCGGTGCTGCTGCGCCGCGCGGAGCGCGCCGGGAGCGGGGCGGGCGGCCCCGAGGCCCAGGGCGGCGCGGAGGGCGCAGGTCAGGGCGCCGGCCCGAGCCCCGCCCCGGCCCCGGCGGAATAGCATCGACACCGGACGGGACGTCACACCCGTCCCGTCCGGTCCGGCGGCCCGCACATCCGCACGACCCGTACGACCCGTACGACCCGAGGAGGGGCGCCATGGCAGCAGCGACGAACGGGCGCGCCAAGCAGCGACCGCACAGCGTCTGGCTGACCGAACGCCCCCCGCTCAGGAGGAAGGCGGAGCAGCCGGCCGGGCTCGACCTGGAGAAGATCGTCGGGGCGACGGTCCGGCTGCTCGACGCCGAGGGGCTGGCCAAGTTCTCCATGCGGCGCCTGGCCGCCGAACTCGGCGTCACCGCGATGTCCCTCTACTGGTACGTCGACACCAAGGACGACCTCCTGGAGCTGGCCGTGGACGCGGTGGCCGGCGAGATGGAGCTGCCCGACGCGTCCGACGACACCGCCGACTGGCGCGACCAGCTCCGCGGCCTGGCCCGCTCCTACCGCGACATCCTGCTGCGCCACCCCTGGGCACCCCGGCTGCTCGGCGAGGTCCTCAACATCGGGCCGCACGCCACGGCCCTCTCCAACGCCACCCTGCGGGTGATGGCCCGCAGCGGTCTGGGCCCGGACCACACCTCCGGCGCGCTCGCCTCGGTCTTCCAGTTCGTCTACGGCTTCGCGACCATCCGGTCCCTGCACGAGGCGCGCTGCCGGACCGCCGGCATCAGCCTCGACGACTACTTCACCCAGGTCGTCGCCGCGGTCTCGGACCGCCCCGAGTTCGCCGAGATGCGGGAGCTCTCCAGCCGCGCCGGCTACGCCATGGGCGACGGCAACGCCCGCGACATGCTCGACCGCGACTTCGCCTTCGCCCTGGACCTGCAGATCGCGGGCATCGACGCGATGCGGGCCGGCCAGGCGGGCTGAGCGGCCCCCTGGACCGCGCCGTCCGGGCGTGCCGCGCCGCCCGCCACGAGGCGTCCGCCCGCTACGGCAGGTCCGCCCGCCACGGCGCGTCCGCCCGTTCCGACCACGCGACACCCTGCCGGTCGATGTGCTGTCCCTCGGGGTGTTCGGTCCGCGCGCAGGGCCGGGGGTTGTTGCTGGCCTTCGGCCGGGTCGCCCCGCACAGCCGGGGCTGGCGGACCGGGCACGACTGGGTCATCTCACACCGCCACCAGGTCGGTACGGGTGCGGGCCCGGACCGGTCGGGAACGGTCCGGGCCCACGGGTTGGGGGTCGCAGTCCGGTTCGTCGGGCGGGCGCCGGACTGCGACGGTCGGTGGGGCGGTCCGACCGGCCCCGCACGGTCCGGGGACCGCGCGGGGCCGGGTCAGGCCGCCGGTGGGTGGGTCACTTCGTGAAGGCCGCGGCGCCGTTCGGGGTGCCGAGGCCGGTCGGGCCGTCGTAGCCCTTGCCCGCGGTGCAGAGGTACGCCGGCGAGCAGGAGCCGTTGGCGCCGCTGCTGACGTCGTTCAGCGACGTGGCGTGGGTGTACGGGTACGAGGCCGGGGTGTCGGACGCGCCCGGGGCACCCGCGAGGGCGTAGACGCCGGCGATGAACGGGGCGGAGGCGCTGGTGCCGCCGTACACGTTCCAGCCGGTGGCCTGGTAGCTGTCGTAGACCGCGAGGCCGGTGGCCGGGTCGGCGACCGAGGCGACGTCCGCGACGGTGCGCTTGGCGCAGCCGGTGTCCTTCTGCCAGGCCGGCTTGGCGTCGTACTGGGAGCAGCCGGAGCCGGCGCCCTCGCCGCCCGCCTTGGTGCCCCAGACCGACTCGCTCCAGCCGCGCGTGCTGCTGTCCTTCTTGAGCGAGGTGCCGCCGACCGCGGTGACGTACTGCGAGGCCGCCGGGTACTCGACGCCGTAGCCGCTGTCACCGGAGCTGACGGTGATCGCCACGCCCGGGTGCTTGAAGTACTTCTCGTCCGAGGTGGTGTCGGTCGAGTCCTCGGGGCCGCCGTAGCTGTTGGAGACGAACTTGGCGCCCATGGTGACCGCGCGGTTCACCGCCGCGCCCAGGTCGTCCATGTTGGCGCTGTTCGCCTCGACCAGCAGGATGTGGCAGGAGGGGCAGGACGCGCTCACCATGTCGACGTCGAGGGATATCTCACCGGCCCAACCGGCGTCCGGCGCCGGGTACTTGGTGCCGCCGTTCTGGTCGACCTTCTTGAAGCAGCCGTTGGCCGTGGTGCAGTCCGGCAGGCCGTACTGCTTGCGGTAGGTCGCCAGGTCCTTCTCGGCGTTGGGGTCGTCGTTGGCGTCGATGATCGCGACGGTCTGCCCGGAGCCGCCGGTCTTCGGCAGGTTGTAGGCGCCCTGAAGGTCGCTGGGGCCGAAGCCGGACGGGGTGAGGTGGCGGCCGAGCGCGAGGCTCTGCTTCACGTCGGTCCGGGCCACCGCGTTGCAGGCCATGTAGCCGGGCTTGGCCGGCTCCGCGCACAGGCGGTGGGTGGGGACGGACGTCGACGCGGTGGGGGACGCGTGCGGGGCGGCCGGGGCCGGGGCTGCGCCCGCCGGTGCGGCGGCGATCAGGCCGCCGATGACGAGGGTGGCCGCCGACAGCAAGGCCGGGACGCCGCGGCGCACCGACCCTCCGGTGCGGTCCGCTCTGCTGCTGTCCGCCGTGCTGTTTCGCAGGGAAGGCAAGGGAGTGACCTCCGTGGGGGGAGAGGGGGGCCGGCGGCCGACGGTCCGCGGACGCCAGGTGGGGGGTGCGGGTGCGGTGCGGGAACGCAGTGGTGCCGGTGGTGCGGTGGTTCCGGTGGTGCAGGGGGCGGATCCGCGGAGTCGCGTGGTCCGGGCGGCATGTCACGAACATGACAGTCGGCGGTGCGGAGGTGTGACGCGCAGACCTCCGCACGGTGCCCCGTCACGTCACGGGCATGACGTCCGGCCCCCCGTGGACTCCGTACAGCTCCGGTGGTGCGTCGCGCACGTGCACTCGGTGGGTGCCACCCCGGTCAGTGGTGGCTTGTTAGGAAAGTAGTGAACACACTGTCAAAGGGACACCGGGTTACGGCAAAGCCTTCTCCTGGTCCGCTTTTGGCTGCCTCCCGGCCACCCGCCCGCCCGGCGGTGCGGCCCGCTACCTTGGTGCGTCATGGAGTTGGAAGAAGACGCGGTCGGGAACCTCGTCGCGCTGGGCCTGGCCCGCTACGAAGCACGGATCTATCTCGCCCTGATCCGGCGGGAGTCGTACACCGCGGCCGAGGTCGCCCGCGAGGCCGACGTACCGCGCCAGCGGGTGTACGACGTGCTGGACGCGCTGGTCCGGCGGCGGCTGGCCAATACGCACCCCGGACGGGTGGCGACCTATTCGGCCGTCGCCCCCGAACTCGCCGTCGCCCGGCTGGTGGCGCTGCAACGCGAGTCCCTGGAGCGGCTGGAGCGCGCCTCCGGCACCCTGGCCGCGTCCCTCCAGCCGCTGTGGGCGGACGGCCGCGGGCACAGCGACCCGCTCGACTACGTGGAGATCCTGCGCGACCCCACGGCGATCTCCGAACGGTTCGCCGACATCCAGCGGCAGGCCCGCCGCGAGCTGTTGAGCTTCTGCAAACCGCCGTTCGTCGCCCCGGCGGAGAACGCCGAGGGCATGGCGGCCGCCCGCCGGCTGCACCGGGCCGGCGGCGTCATCCGCGCCATCTACTCCTCCGGCGCCATGGAGGACGCCGGCATGCTCGCCAACGTCCGCAGCTTCGCGGAAGCCGGCGAGGAGGCCCGCTTCACCGCGGACCTGCCGCTCAAACTCGTCATCGCCGATGCCTCGGTGGTCCTGTGCGACATGCCCGACCCGGTGGCCGGCGCGGACTCCACCACCGCCCTGGTCATCGAGCACCCGGCGCTCGCGGCCTGTCTGCGGCTGGCCTTCCTGACGGTCTGGGAGACCGCGGCCACCGCCCCGGAACCGCACGCGGCGCTCCGGACGTAGCCGAAGGGGCGGGCCCGGCGAACGATTCGCCGGGGCCCGCCCCTTCGCGCGGACGCGCACGGACTCGCGTCCGGCCGCCGCTCAGCCCATGGGCAGGCTCTCGCCCTGGACGGCCTGGATGTCCAGCTCGACCTTGAGGGTGGTGCCGATGGCCGCGATACCGGCGGCCACGACCTGGTTGTAGTTCATCTTGAAGTCCTCGCGGCGCAGTTCGGCGGTGGCGCGGAAGGCGGCGCGGACGCCGCCCCACGGGTCCGGGCCGGTGCCGAGGTAGCTGAGGTCGAGGTCGACGGGGCGGACCACGCCGTGCAGCGAGAGGTCGCCGTGCACCGTCCAGCGGTCCGGACCGGCCGGTTCGAGTCCGCTGCTGCGGTAGGTGATCTGCGGGTAGACCTCGACGTTGAGGAAGTCCTCGTTGCGCAGGTGGCCGTCGCGCATGCCGTTGCCGGTGTCGATCGACGCGGCCTTGATGACCGCCTCCACCCGGGACTTCTCGACGTCCTCGGCGATGTCGATCCGGCCGCTGAACTCGGTGAAGCGGCCGTGCACGCTGGAGATGCCCAGGTGCTGGGCGACCGCGGCCACCGTGGAGTGCATGGGGTCGATGGTCCAGGGGCCCGGCGGCGGGAGTTCCACGCCGCCCTGGCGGGCCAGGACGACGCTGCCGACGTCCATCCGGCCGCTGGCCGTGACGATCGCGCTGGAGGCGACCGGTGCGTAGCCGACGGCGGTCACGATGACCGTGTAGGGGCCGGCGGGCAGCGGCTCCGCGCTGCGCACCGCACCGTCCTCGTCGGCGGACGCGCGCAGCACCTGCGCGCCCGTCATGTCGGTGACGGTCAGCACGGCGTGCTGTACCGCCCAGCCGTCCCGCGTGCGGACCTGTGCCCGTACTCCCGCAGCTCCCGCGCCCGTCGAAGTCATTTACGTGCCTCTCCCGTTCAGTGCCGGTACGTGCCGTGTGGTGCGGGTACGTGCCGTGCCTGTCCGTGCGTGTGTCCGTGTGAGCGTGTGGTCCGTCGGGCCCTGCGGGCCTGGGTGGTCCCGGTCCGGCCCCCGGTGCGTACCGTTCCCCGGCCGGTCGGTGGAGGGGTGGACTCCGGCGGCGGCCTGCAGGCCGTCCCCTGCCTGTGCGCAGCGCCGCCGCCGGAGTCCGGGGTCCGGGCCGGGGCGCGTCTCCGCTCAATGCGCGCCCCGGTCCGGGGTGTGTCGGCCGGGCCGCCGCGGTCGCGGGGCCCGGGTCCGGGGTCAGTCCCCGGGGTGGGAGAGCTGGACGTCGTAGCCGTCCAGCCCGCCGGCGTTGACGGCCAGGCCGGTGGCGACCGGCGGGTAGCCGCTCGCGATGACCGTGTAGTCGCCGGCGTTCAGGTCGGTGAAGGCGTAGGCGCCGTCCGCTCCGGTGGTGGAGGTGGCCACGACGTTGCCGGCCGCGTCGACCAGGGTGACCCGGGCGTCGGCCAGCGGGGCACGGTCCGCCCCGGCCCGGACGACACCCTGCACCCGGGCGCCGGACAGCAGCTCGATCTCGGTGCGGGTGGTGCCCTGGCCGCCGATCTCGACGGGCTGGGCGGCGGGCCGGAAGCTCGCCGCGTTGACCGCCACGGTGTAGGTGCCGGGGGCCAGTTCGCCGAAGGAGAAGGTGCCCTCGGCGGAGGTCCGGCTGGTGGCGAGCACCTCGCCGCGGACGTCGGTGACGACGACCATCGCGTCGCCCACCGGTTCGCCGGTGATCGCGCTGCGGACCTGGCCGGTCAGGCCGCTGGTGCCGCTGAGCAGGATGTCGTAGCCGTGCGGCGTCTCGCCGATGACGACCGTGGACGCCTGCGGCTGGTGGCCGTCGGCCGCCGCGATCAGGACGTACGAGCCGGCGCCGGGCGCCTGGAGCGCGTAGGAGCCGTTGGCCTGGGCGACCGAGCGGCCCAACTGCCGGCCGCTGAGCGAGATCAGCGTGACGGCGGAGCGGGGCACCGGGTTGCCCTCGGCGTTGCGGACGAAGCCGTGGACCGAGGAACCGGTCGGGGTGGCGTCACCGCCGCCGGCGGACGCGTACGCCGCCAGGGGCTGGGCCGCCGCGGCCGGCTTGGCCCAGGAGGGGGTGTGCAGGCCGTCGTCGTCGGATATGGAGTCGGACAGGGAGGGGACAGCACCCACCAGGGCGGGTTCCCGCTCCTCGACCGCGGCGGCGGGCGCCGGGGCGGACGCGGCCGACGGGGCCGATGCCGCGGGGGCCTGGGACGCGTCGCCGTCGCCGTCTCCGGCGAGGGCGCGCTCCGTACCGGACTTGCTGCGCAAGGCGACCTCCTTGATGAACAGGGTGATGATCAGGGCGAGTAGGGCGAACGGAGCCGCGTAGAGGAAGACATCACCGACGCCGTGCCCGTACGCGTCCTCCATGATCGACCGGATCGGGGCCGGCAGCGCCGACAGGTCGGGGATCCCGTCGCTGCTGCCACCGCCGTGGCTCGCCGCCGCGGCGGCCTTGGGGCCGAGGGCCGTCAGGCCGTCGGTCACGTAGTGCGTGACGCGGTTGGCGAGCGCCGCGCCGAGCGCCGAGACGCCCACCGCACCACCGAGGGTACGGAAGAAAGTGACCAGCGAACTGGCGGATCCGATGTCCTGCGGCGCGACCTGGTTCTGGGTCGCCAGGACCAGGTTCTGCATCATCATGCCGACGCCCAGGCCCATCAGCGCCATGTAGACGGCCGCGTGCCAGTACGGGGTGTCCGTGCGCAGCGTGCCCAGCAGGCCGAGGCCCGCGGTGAGCAGCACACCGCCGCTGACGAGGAAGATCTTCCAGCGCCCGGTACGGGTGATGATCTGGCCGGAGATCATCGAGGAGAGGAACAGGCCCATGACCATCGGAATGGTCATGATGCCGGACATCGTCGGGGTCTTGCCCTCGGCCAGCTGGAAGTACTGCGAGAAGAAGACCGTGCCGCTGTACATCCCGATGCCGACGAACAGCGAGGCGATGGTGGCCAGCGTGATCGTCTTGTTGCGGAACAGCCGCAGCGGGATCAGCGGCTCCTTGGCCTTGGACTCGATGATCACGAAGATCACCGCGAGCACCACCGCGCCGCCGACCATGGCGAAGGTCTGCCAGGAGATCCAGTCGTAGTTCTTGCCGGCCAGGGTGACCCACACCAGCAGCAGGGTGACCGAGGCGGCGATGAAGAACGAGCCGGCCCAGTCGATCTTGACACCCTCGCGCTTGACGACCGGGAGCTTCAGGGTCTTCTGGAGCACGATCAGCGCGATGACGGCGAACGGCACGCCGACGTAGAAGCACCAGCGCCAGCCGAGCCAGCTGGTGTCGGTGATGACGCCGCCGAGGAGCGGACCGCCGACGGTCGCGACCGCGAAGGTCGCGCCCAGGTAGCCGCTGTAACGCCCGCGCTCCCGCGGGGAGATCATCGCGGCCATCACGATCTGGGCCAGCGCGGACAGACCGCCCACGCCGATGCCCTGCACCACGCGGCAGGCGATCAGCATGCCGGTGTTCTGCGACAGACCGGCGACGACCGAACCGCCGACGTAGATGACCAGCGCGATCTGGACGAGCGCCTTCTTGCTGAACAGGTCGGAGAGCTTGCCCCACAGCGGCGTGGTCGCGGTCATCGCCAGCAGCGCCGCGGTGACGACCCAGGTGTACGAGCTCTGGCCGCCGTGCAGGTCGTGGATGATGTGCGGCAGCGCGTTGGAGACGATCGTCGAGGACAGGATGGCGACGAACATGCCGAGCAGCAGCCCGGACAGCGCCTCCATGATCTGACGGTGCGTCATGGGGCCGTCATGGGAAGCGCCGTGGCCGCCCCCATGCTTGGCATGCCCGCCCCGCACACCGGCTGGTGAGGTCGTAGCCATGTGGTTCCTTTACTTCCTTTTCATCCTGCTGCGGGGGTACGGGTGGTGGCGGGGGAGTCGTGATGCGCCCGGGTACGGCAGTCGCCGAAGCTCGTGCGGAGCCTGGCGAGCAGCTCGATGAGGTGCCCGACGTCGGTGTCGGTCCAGTCGTCCAAATACCGGGCGAGTGTCTGGGTGTAGCGCTCGGCCAGCTCCGCCAGGAGCTCCCTGCCGCTCGGGGTCAGTCGCAGCAGCCGCGACCGCTTGTCCGCCGGATCGGGCTCGCGCTCGATCCAGCCGCGCTCAGCGATGTGCGCGACGTGCCGGCTGGTCACCGACATGTCGATCGCGAGCAGCTCGGCCAGCTGGCTCATCCGCATCTCGCCGTGCCGGTCGAGGAGCGTGAGCACCCCGGCCGACGCCGGCGGGCAGTCCTGGGGCAGGATCCGCCCCATCTCCCGCTTGACGGCCCCGATGGCGCTGAGTTGCCGGGCCAGCTCTTCGTACTGACTGTGAGCGGCCACCGGCTCCTCCACGCCTCTTCACCTGCGCAACCTACGCGGTTGTTTTGTTGCTTGGGGCAACCATAGGCAAAGTTGGTTGCTGAAGGCAAACGATTTGGCGCAGATGTGACTACGGGACTAGCAAAGTCTGACCCATGACTGCACCAAGAAAGCTGTTTCCGCGTGTAAAGGTGCTGGTCAATGCGATAAGCGGGCGGCCCGCCGAGGTGTGCGCGGCCTTTGTGCCGCCCTGCCCCCTCGTGCCCACCCGGAAGTTCACGCCATGTACGCGTCACGCGCCGCCCCGTAGACGACCCGCCTGCACTCCGTGACCAGGGGATATGCGCTCCGTAGGCGGGGCCGCCCCACCCTTCCGGCCCGCGCTCGCGCACGCCCGCGGAGGATACGCGCCCCAAGGGTGCCCCCACGCCCGGGGTTCGCTAGGGTCCTTGCCCATGGCGACCAACCCGCAGAACCAGGCCGAGGGCAACTACGACCCGGCGGGCAGCACGCAGATGTTCAAAGCCTTCGTCGACGAGGGCGGCACCCCGCAAGGCGGTGCCCCGCAGGGCGGCGGCCGCGCCCCCATGCCCCAGCAGGCGTCCGGCGGTCCGCGCGTCGGCCTGATCGTCGGCGTGATCGTCGCCCTCGTGGTGATCGCCGGCGCGGCCTGGCTGGCGCTGGGCTGACGACCCGACGGGCGGCGGGAGTTCGCCCGAAGGCCACCGTCCGCCGAGGCCCGGCGACCCGCCGGACCCCGCCCGGCACCCCGCCGCGGGCGCAGCCCCGCCCGGTGCTCAAGCTCACCGGGCGGGACCGATCTCCCTCACCGTGTGGGCGGACCCGCCACGGCACCCTTCAGGGGAGCGCCCGGGACGCTCCCCGCAGGACGGACCGGAGCCGCGAACCGAGCCCGTCGGCTCGGCCGGAACGGCCGCTGCCCCTACGTTCAGGGGCGTGCCCGGTCGGGGGAAGCCGCAGGCGGTCGAGCCGGGCGGCCGAAAGCCGCGCCACACCTCGACCCGCCCACCCTGCTCTACCTGGGCGACGGGCGGAGAGCCGCCCCTTCCGTCTCCGCCCCTTCATCGGCGTCATCGGAGTCGAGCCCGTTGCCGTCTTCCTCTTCCTCCGCCTCCTCCATCAGCAGCAGGCGAGCGCCCCGACTCTCCGACACCCGGTGCACTTTGGCCAGCCGGTCGTTCAACTCGACGGCCAGCAGATGGATTTCGCCCGGTGTCCACGTCCGGTCGGCCAGAATGCGGTAGGCGTCCTCGATGAGTTCGGCAGCCGAGGTCATCTGCTCCGCCTCGACCCGGTCGGCGAGCCGGGAGACGTAACCGGTCCCGTCGCCGCGCAGGAGATAGCACGGCTTCCCGTCCCAACTGGTCCACGGCAACAGCCGCGCACCGTCGATGGCGTTCACCGCGCCGCCACCTCCACCCCGTGCAGCCGACGCGGTCCGACGTCGACACCGTGCACCGCCAGCCACAAGTCCCGCCGCCGACCTCGCTGCACGCGTCGTTCCCGCCGTGCGGTGGGCCGCGCGCCGGCCGCCCGGTGACAGCCGTGGGCGGGCAGTAACAGGCCCAGCAGAATTTCGAAGATCGTTCGGATAGTGTGCAGCACTGTCGTCAACCTCCTGAGGGTTGAGGGCCACGCCCCGGGCCGTCAGTAGCGGTCACCATTCCCGCGAGCGCCCGGGCCGTTCGCCGCAGAGTCAGCCGCAAGGCCACCCTCCTTGAACTCTCCGTAGCGCAGCCGCTACCAACTGCATTCAGCGTGGCCTACAGTCAGAGAGTCCTCAACTTGCGCGACATGGGTGGAGAGTTGGTGACCCGGATGGTGAACCGGAAGAACGTGGAGTCAGACGACTCGCCCGGTGGCCGCTTCGCACGGCGTTTACGCGGCCTGAGAGACGAGCGTGGGTGGACGCAGGAAGAGTTGGCGGCGCGCATGGGATTTTCCCCGACGCACATTTCCGCCGTAGAAACTGGGCGTCGCCCTCCAACTCCTCGTTTCGCGGCGAGTGCCGACAAGGTGTTCGGCACGGGTGATCGGCTGGAACGCCAGGGGCGTGCCGTATGGGCCAGCGCGATACTGGAAGGGTTCGACGACTTCGTGCCGCTTGAGGCACAGGCGACGGAGATCAGACTCTTCGAGCTGGGCATCATCCCTGGACTGCTGCAGGTCCCCAACTACGCTGCCGCCATCACGGCCGGCGCTGTCCGCCGTGGTGCGATCACGGAGCAGCAAGCAGAAGAACGGTTGTCTCTCCTCGCGAAGCGGCGGGCTTCCCTGGAGCGGACTCCGCCACCGATGGTCTTCGTCGTCCTGGACGAGAGCTGTGTCAGGCGGCCGGTCGGCGGACCTCAGGTCATGGCGGAGCAGCTGGACCGGCTCCTTGCGTTCGCCGAGTCGCCTTCCACGGTCTTCCAGGTGGCCCCGTACGACCTTGGCGAGCGGCGGGCGTTCGACCTACCCGTTACGCTGCTCACCCTCCCCGACCGGGCTCATATCGCCTATGCCGAGTCGTCGCAGCAAGGGCGATTGGAGCGCGATATGAGATTCGTACAGCCCCACCTGACGGCCTACCATCAGCTGCAGGCCGAAGCCTGCTCGCAGGTGGACTCTGTGGCCTTGATCAAACAGTTGCGAAGGGGCACACCGTGACGACCGAATCCCCCCATTGGGTCAAGAGCAGCTACAGCAGCAATGGCGGCCAGTGCATCGAGGTCGCCACCAACCTCGCGCCCTCGCACGGCGTCGTCCCGGTCCGGGACAGCAAGGCCGTGGAGGGTCCGGTCCTCTCTTTTCCGGCTACCTCCTTCTCCTCCTTCATCGTGGCAGTCAAAGGCAACACGCTTTCCCGCTGACTCTGTTGCGTTGAGTGAGTAGCAGAACGGCCCCCGACCGGGGGCCGTTGTCGTACCCGTGCCGTGCGGGCCGCTCCCGTCACCCCTCGCCGTCGGCGGCCGCCCTGATGGCCGCGATGTCCAGCTTCTTCATGCCCATCACGGCCTGCATCGCGCGGGCGGCGCGGGCCCGGTCGGGGTCGTTCAGGATGTCGGCCATCCCGTCCGGAACGACCTGCCAGGACAGCCCGTACTTGTCCTTGAGCCAGCCGCAGGGGCCCTCCTCGCCGCCCTCGGAGAGCTTGGCCCAGTAGTGGTCGATCTCCTCCTGGTCGGCGCAGGTGACGGCGAAGGAGATGGCCTCGTCGAAGGTGAACTGCGGTCCGCCGTTGAGCGCGGTGAACTCCCGGCCGTCCAGTTCGAACTCGACGGTCAGCACCGTGCCGGGCGTACCCGGACTGCCCTCCGTGTAGTGCGTGACGTTCTTGATCTTCGAGTTCGGGAAGACCGAGCAGTAGAACTCGGCGGCCTCCAAGCCCTGGGTGTCGAACCAGAGGTTGGGGATGATCTTCGGCATGACGCGCTCCTGGTGGTGGGGCCGGGTGGTAGGACGGTCGTGGTCGGTGGATCCGTGGCCCGGGGGCCGTCATCTGTATCGACCGCCGAGCGGCACCGGACTCATCGCCATTCGGGTGGGGAATCCTGCCTGGTGCTGCGACCGGGATGGTTCACCGTGATCGGAAGGCGGCTCGCGGGACGAGCGCACGCGAAACGGCTGGTATTACTGGGGCATGCAGGAAGAGATTGCACGCTCCGCGATCGACACGTTCATCTCCGCGTTCAATGCCTCGAGCGACAGCTATGTGACTGCCCTGCTCTCCCAGGCTCTGACCTCAGACGTGGTCTTCTGGGGGCCGTTGGGCCGCAGCGAAGGAATCGCGGCGGTCGAGCGGTTCGTGCTGGACATCCGGCGCCACCCGGCGGGGACCGGCACGATGGTGCGCTGCTCGGCGGTGGACATGCCTGGCGAGTGGGCCCGGTACCAGTGGGTCTTCACCACGCCGGATGGAGGTCCCCGCCTGGCGGGAACGGACGTCGTCCATCTGCGGCGGAGCCTCATCGACCAGGTCATCGTCTTTGCGGGGGAGATCGAACCGTCCGCCTCCTGAGTCATCCTTCTGTCGCTGGCCTGCGTGCGCAGTCGCCGGTTCGTCCTCGAAGGCAAGCCGGTGCTGCCGGCCACGAGTTTCCTTCCCGCCGCTCTGGTGGCCGGATCGGCGGTCACCAGAGAAGACACCAGTGCCGGTGGCATATACGCGCGCCTGACGGAACTGGGCTACGGGCCCATCCACTTCCGGGAGGAGGTCCGCTGCCGGATGCCGTCCCGGGACGAGGCGAACCGGCTCAGCCCCACCATGGGCACGCCCGTGTTCGTCATCGTCCGCACCGCCTTCGCGGACGGCGGCCGCCCTGTCGAAGTCAACGAGATGATCCTGAACTCGGCCGCGTACGTACTCGAATATGACATCGAGGCATGACGGAGACAGTGGCCGACCGAGGATCCGGTGATCCGCAAGGTGCCGTGGCGGACTTCCCGCGGCCGCCCGCAGTGCCGACTCCCCCTCGCGATTCGGCCGGAATTCGCCGTTGACTACCGCCCTGTCATTTCCACGTGAACGACACGTCCTTGGTGTCCAGGTGCATCCCCAGCGGTACCCGCCAGGCGTCCACGCAGACCCGCCAGGTGCCGGTTGCCGGTTTGCCGGGGGCGAGGGGGAGCGGGAGCGGGTGGGTGGAGTCGAGGGTGGCCCAGTCGATGCCGAGGGCGCCGATGACGTGGCTGCCGAAGGTGACGGTGCCGGTGGTGACCGGGTGGTCGCCGGTGTTGAGGAAGTCGATGGTGAGGCGCTGGCACCAGCGGACGTCGGTGTCCGCGAGGACGGGTTTGCCGACCACCAGACCGGACGGGGCGTTCGGGCCGGGCGGGATGGTGGGCGAGGGCGGCTCGGGCGCGGGAGAACCGCTGGGCTGCGGGGCGGGGGAACCGCTTGGCGGGGACGGGGCGTTGGAGCCGGGAGCGTCGCCGTTGCCGTGGCCCGCGGGTGGTGCCGCGGGGGACCCGGGCGGGGCGGACGGTGGGGTGCCGGAGGTGCCAGGGGCGCCAGGGGCGCCAGAGGTGGCGGACGGGGCGTTGGCCGTCGTGCCCGGCAAGGGGCCAGGGGAGCCGGTGGGGCCGGTGTCGTCGCCGTCCAGGGGCGTCAGTTGAACGCCGCCCGGTGGGGGTGCGGGCTTCGTCCGTGCGGTGCCATCGGAGGGGCCTGCCGCGCCTACAGCGGCGTAGCCCGTGCCGGCCGCGGTGCCGCAGCCGGTGAGGAGGGCGCCCAGGCAGAGTGCGGCCGCCGAGGCGGCGGCGACGTGGGCGGCAGACGTGGTGCGTCGCATCGTGCGGACACCTCCCAGCGGTGGCTGGGCGACAGTGTCGCTGACGAAGCGTCAGGTGTGAAGGGGAAAGGGGGAAGAGAGGGGAGAGGGGTGCGCGGAAGTGCGGTGCCGTCTCCTCTTGCTGTCCGCCGAGCGACCCCGATGGGCTGTCGCCGTTGCCCCTCGGCGGACCGTTCCTCAGTCCGAGATCAGCCCTTCCCGGAGTTGTGCCAGCGTGCGGGTGAGCAGCCGGGAGACGTGCATCTGGGAGATGCCGACCTCTTCGCCGATCTGCGACTGCGTCATGTTCGCGAAGAACCGCAGCATGATGATCTGGCGCTCCCGGGGCGGGAGTTTGGCCAGCAGCGGCTTGAGGGACTCGCGGTACTCGACGCCCTCCAGCGCGGTGTCCTCGTAGCCGAGGCGGTCCGCGAGGGAGCCCTCGCCGCCGTCGTCCTCCGGGGAGGGGGAGTCGAGCGAGGAGGCGGTGTAGGCGTTGCCCACCGCCAGGCCGTCGACGACGTCCTCCTCCGACACCCCGAGGCACAGGGCGAGTTCGGGAACGGTCGGCGAGCGGTCCAGCTTCTGGGAGAGCTCGTCGCTGGCCTTGGTGAGGGCGAGACGGAGCTCCTGGAGGCGCCGCGGGACGCGCACGGACCAGGACGTGTCACGGAAGAAGCGCTTGATCTCGCCGACCACGGTCGGCATCGCGAACGTCGGGAATTCCACCCCGCGTTCGCAGTCGAAACGGTCGATCGCCTTGATCAGGCCGATGGTGCCGACCTGGACGATGTCCTCCATCGGCTCGTTGCGGCTGCGGAAGCGCGCGGCCGCGTAACGCACGAGCGGGAGGTTGAGTTCGATGAGCGTGTCGCGCACGTACGCGCGCTCGGCGGAGTCCTTGTCGAGCGTGGCGAGCCGCAGGAACAGGGACCGGGAGAGCGAGCGGGTGTTGATGGCGTCGACGTCGTCATGCACGTGTGGTGCCGGCGCGGGAACTGCGGAAAGCACCTTTGAGCTGCCCAGTTCTACGGACATGCCACCCCCTTGAGGTCGCGGACGGGTCGCTGCGGCATCCCCGGCCCAGGGCGGACCGAGGAGTTGTGCCTCCACCTGAATACCGGAGGCAGCACCACGGCAAACGCGGTTCCTGCAGAATGTCACATGTCGGCAACACGCTGTAGCGTCTTGTCGACATATCTGTGCAGGAACGGGTCGCCCGTGCCGGTTAGGCGTCGATCCTGTTTGCGGATCGCAGGCGGGCGAAGCTCCGCGACAGTAGCCGGGACACGTGCATCTGCGAAACCCCGAGCTCCGCACTGATCTGGGACTGCGTCAGATTGCTGTAGTAACGCAGCAGAAGGATGCGCTGCTCACGCTCCGGAAGCTGGACGAGGAGGTGCCGTACGAGGTCCCGGTGCTCGACGCCGGCCAGTTCGGGATCCTCGTAGCCGAGGCGGTCCAGCAGGCCCGGCAGGCCGTCGCCCTCCTGGGCGGCCTCCAGGGATGTGGCGTGATAC
Source organism: Streptomyces sp. CB02959 (assembly GCF_002803155.1). Classification (GTDB taxonomy): domain Bacteria; phylum Actinomycetota; class Actinomycetes; order Streptomycetales; family Streptomycetaceae; genus Streptomyces. The sequence continues at coordinate 17,564 of NZ_NNBP01000044.1, read as the reverse complement.
GAACGGCCCGCCTCCAGGCAGGCCAGCACCTCGTCCTCGCCGATCTTCAGCCGCTCGGCGATCTCCGCGGTGGTGGGGGAGCGGCCGTGCAGCACGGTGAGGTCCTCGGTGGCGCCGTTGACCTGCACCCACAGCTCGTGGAGGCGGCGCGGGACGTGGACGGTGCGGACGTTGTCGCGGAAGTAGCGCTTGATCTCGCCGACCACGGTCGGCATCGCGAAGGTGGGGAACTGCACGCCGCGGTCCGGGTCGAACCGGTCGATGGCGTTGATCAGGCCGATGGTGCCGACCTGGATCACGTCCTCCATCGGCTCGTTGCGGCTGCGGAAGCGGGCCGCTGCGTAGCGGACCAGCGGGAGGTTGGCCTCGATCAGTGCGGCACGGACGCGGGCGTGCTCGGGGGTGCCGGGTTCCAGGTCCACCAGCTCGGCGAAGAGCACCTGCGTCAGCGCCCGGGTGTCCGCGCTACGGCTCTCGCGGGCCGGAGCCTTGGGCACAGTACGGGCCGTCACGGTCACGCCACCCTTCACAGTGCATATATCGCAGCATGTATCGCGTATCGCATGTATCCGGCAAAAGCGGTCATAGCATCACAAGACATGTGCACTGTGTGCAAGCACCCCATAACGCCGTGTTGAAGAGAGAGTTGGCGTCGCGAGCGGGTTGCGGGCGAGGGGGATGCGGTGGTCGGCCCGGGTACACGGCGAAGCCCCTCGCCTACGGGGGCGAGGGGCCGGTGCGGGCGGGGCGGCGCGGACGGCGCCGAGGTGGGTCAGAACTCGTAGTCGGCGATCACCCAGGTGGCGAATTCGCGCCACTGGGCGGCAGCCGCCTGGTGGGCCGGGTGCTCGATGTACCGCTTGAGGGCGTCGGTGTCGGCGACGGCCGAGTTGATCGCGAAGTCGTAGGCGATCGGGCGGTCGGTGATGTTCCAGGCGCACTCCCAGAACGTCAGCTCCGGGATCTCCGTCTCCAGCGCGGCGAAGGCGCGGGCGCCTTCCTGTACCCGCTCCTCGTCGCGCGAGACGCCCTCGTTGAGCTTGAACAGGACCAGGTGGCGGATCACGGCGGCCTCCGTGCGGCGGGACGATGCGCAGCCGGTCCGGCGGGCCGACTGGGACCTAGCTGACCAGCTGGGTCATGAACTGGCCGACGCTCTGAGCGGCGGTCGAGATGCCCTCGAAGCCTATCTGGACCAGCCCGGCTGCCCGCTTGGGGGTGGCGATGATCGTCCAGAGCACGAAGATGGCGATCAGGTACAACGCGACTCTCTTCGCCGTCGCCATCAGTTCCGCTCCCCTACGGCAGATCCCTACGCCTCTGCGGCGTCCCCCGCGGACCCCTGGTCCCCGTGGCCGCCCCGGTTGCCGGTGCGGTCGGGCGAGTGTAACCACAGGTGTTCGACCGGGGCAGGCGGACCGGGCCGTCCGACCCTGCCCTTCACGCGGGCCTTATGGACCAAAGGCCCGCCAAGGAGGGCCCTTTGTCCGGCTGTTGGGGCGGTCCGCGGGCGGCAGTATGGAGGCACGGGCCGCGGCGGATCTGGCAGGAATCCGCGGGCCCCGGGACCAGTGCCCCACTGCGGGGTCCGGGTCGCGCGGTCCCTCACGGCGCGGCGCGGACATCGGGGCCCGGTCCTCATCGGGGGAGGCGGTTCAACCCCCTGGCCCGCCTCCCCCGGCCAACGCCCCCCTCGCCCCGCTCCGCGCGCCGGGCGCGCGCACCGGTCCGGGCCGTCCTCCGGCAACCTCAGGACCGTTCTTCTCGTCCCTCTCCCCGTAAGGCATCCCCGTACGCCGGCCATTCCGTCATGTACGCGACAATCGCCGGTACGGAGCGCGGGGCGCCCGCGGCGGCCCACCGCCGTGGACGGGCCCGCGCGGGACGACGAGAGGAAAACGGGGCTCCGACGATGAAGATCGACTGGGACCGGCGCACCTGCGCGCGGCGCGGGCACATCACCTATCTCCCGCACGAGGAGCACCTCCAGGCGAGACTGCACGCCGGCACCGCCCTGGGCACGGCCTGGCGCTGCCTGCGCTGCGGGGACTTCGTGCTGGGCGAGCCGCACGGCTCCGGGCCGGCCTGCGACGCCCCCCTGGTGCCGCGCGGCAAGGCGCTGCGGGATGTGTTCATCCTGCGGTTCCTGGCCGTGGAACGGGCGCTGCGCGGGCTGTTCGTCGTGCTGGCGGCGCTCGCGGTGTGGCAGTTCAGCAACCAGCAGGACGCGGTCCGCCAGTTCTTCGACAAGAACCTGGACGTGGTCCGCCCGATCGCGGTCCACTTCCACTACGACCTGGACCACTCCCCGGTCGTCGACACCATCAGGAAGACCTTCGGCTACAAGCACTCCACCCTGATGCTGGTGGCCGGGCTCCTGCTGACGTACGCCCTGGTGGAGATCGTCGAGGGCGTTGGCCTGTGGTGGGGCAAGCGCTGGGCGGAGTACCTGGCGGTGGTGGCCACCTCCGCGTTCCTGCCGCTGGAGATCTACGAACTGACCGAGAAGGTCAGCTGGATCAAGATCGCCACCCTGGTCATCAACATCCTCGCAGTCCTCTACATCGCCTTCGGCAAGCGGCTGTTCGGCCTGCGGGGCGGCCGCGCGGCCTTCGAGGAGGAGCGGCACAGCGCCTCCCTGCTGGAGGTCGAGACGTCCGCCGGGATGCCCGCACCTGCCCATAATGGCTGAACGCACCGTACGAGGGGGAAAGCAACCCATGCGACCCAAGCTCACCAACTCCGCGCGCCGGCAGTCCGGTTCGCCGCACACACCCGCCCGCCGGACCGCGGCGCGCCGCCCGATGGCCGTGCTGGCGCTGCTGTTCGGCCTGCTGGCCGTCGCGGCCGGTCCGGCGGTCGCCGCCGGGTCGGCCGACGCCGCCGCGGCCCACCCGGCCGCCGTGGCCGCCCCGCAGGCCGGGCCGGGCGCGCGGACGGCCGACGCCGCCGAGCGCGTCGAGGCGGCCCCCGCGGCCGCCATGAAGTGGCGGCACAGCACGCACAGCAGCTACCACCATGTCGCGCACCAGGCGTCCTTCACGTCCCACGACAAGCCGAAGAAAAAGAAGATGGGCTTCTTCAAGAAGCTCGGCGTCTTCCTGATCGTGATCATCGTGGTCATCATCGTCATCGTGATCCTGCTGATCTGGCTGATCGTGCACTTCATCCGGAAGGCTTTCCGCCGCCGGGACTGAACGATCGCGTCAGTCCTTCCGCGCCGACCGCGCACCGCGGGGGCGGCCGGAGTCCGTAACGGGCTCCGGTCGCCCCCGTTTTCGTTTTCCGTTCGGGCGTTTTCGAGAATTCCCGGGTGACCGGAAAGGGCTTGTCGGCGGCCCGCGGCCGGTTCGCGCGCTTGTGGCGGCGAGGGCTTCTGTGCACACCCCGAAGGTTTGAGGAAGGTGCAGGTCAGCGGCGTAAATAAAGCGTCATCAAATCCATCACATCATCGTACTAATGGGGAATCGAGTCATTTCATAGGTTTTTCTTGACGGGGATTGCCGTGGTCCGCGGCAATGGTTGTCGAGTGCTCACCCCGAGCGATGGCGGGTGTGACTCATGGGGCAATTGAGAAATCCACGGAAAGGGGAATCCGCATGGCCGAGGAAGACGAACTGTTCGAGGAGATGGCCATTCCGGAGTCGGAGACGGCTTTCGCCGGCCACAGCTGCCTTTGTTTCGTCACCGAATACGACGACTCGGAGTCGGCGGAGTAACGAGAAAACGTGCCTCCCGGCCGGTGCGACCGACCGGCCGGGAGGCACGTCCGCGCCCCACCCCACGGCTCCCCGAAGGCGGACAGCATTGGACACCCCCCGGCCCGCTCCCCGGCCCCCCTCCCCGCTCACCCTCCGCCGCGACGTCCGGCTCGTCGCCCGCGACGCGCACCTCTACGTCTGCGCGAGCACCGGCACCCTCCGGGTCCCCGTCCGCCTGCCCGGCGACGACGCGGACCACGGAACGGTCGCCCTCGACGCGGTGCCCGAGCGGGTGGCCGAGGGGCTGCGCGCCCGCGGCCTGGCCCACCCCGGGGACGGGCGGCTGCCGCACCCGCTCTACGGGGACGGCGCGGACCGCGGCCGCCGGCCGGTCGCGGTCGCCGGGGACGGCCCGCTGGCCACCGAGGTGGCCGACCTCCTCACCCGGGCCGGGATGCGGACCGTACCGGCCGACGACGCCGACCAACCCGGCGCCGCGGTACTACCGTTGAGCCTGCCCGAGGACCAACTCCGGCGCTGGACCGGCCTGGTCCTCGACCGGGGGACGCCCCTCGTGACGTACCTGAGCACCCCGACGCGGCTGCTGCTCGCCACCCTCGCCCCGCCGCGCACACCCTGCCCGGTCTGCCTCGTGCGGCGGATCCGGGCCAACCACACCTGGCAGCCGGTGGCCGGGCTGCCGCTGGACCGGCTGCTGGGCGCGGCGGAGAGCGAGGCGTGGCCGACCACCGCCGTCGCGGCCGGGGCGGTGGCCCACGCGGTGCTCACCGCACTCGCCGCCCCCGAGGCGCCCACCGGACCCGCGGAACTGACCGAACTCGACCACGCCACCTGGGAACGCACCGGGCACACCCTGTTCCACACCCCTGGCTGCCCCGCGTGCGGCACCGCCGCCGTACCGCCCGAACGCGACGAGACGGCCGCCGTGGACGCCGGGGAGAGCTGGCGGCTGATGCGCGGCGCGGTCGACCCGCTGACCGGGCTGGTGCCCGAACTGCGGGTGGACGCGGCGGCCGGCCCGGAGGGCGGCACCACCTACGCGCGGACCGCCGGGATGATCACCACCACGTGGTTCTCCCCGGTGGCGGCCGAGGCCCGCGGCGGGGCGGTGAAGAGCGACCCGGTCAACGCCCGGGTCTGCGCGGTGGGCGAGACCCTGGAGCGGTACGCGGCCGGGGTGTACGACCCCGACCGGTTCGTCCGCGCCACCCTCGCCGAACTCGGCGACACCGCGATCGACCCGCGCGACCTCCCGCTGGGCTCCGCCGGGGAGTACGCCGCACAGCGCCGTTACGCGCCCTTCGACCCCGACGTGGCGATCGACTGGGTCGCGGGGACCTCCCTGACCACCGGCCGCCCGCGGTACGTCCCCGCCTGCGCGGTCCACCTGCCCTACCGCTTCCCGCCCGCCCACAAGCCGTGGTTCGACCCGATCTCCACCGGGCTGGCGGCCGGCGGCTCCTACCACCACGCCGTCCTCGGCGGCCTGATGGAGAGCGTCGAACGCGACGCCACCCTGGTCTTCTGGGAGAACCGGCTCACCCTGCCCAGCCTCGACCTGACCGGACTCCCCGACGGGCCCGCGCGGCGCATCGTCGACCGGATCACCGCCGAGGGCGCGACCGTCACCTGCAAGGACCTCACCACCGACCTGGGCATCCCGGCCGTCGCCGTGCGCTTCGCCGAGGGCACCGCCGAACGGCCGGTCGTGGTCCACGCCGCCCGCGCCGACCTCGACCCGCACACCGCGCTGCTGGGCGCGCTGGAGGAGGCGTGCCTGTGCCGGACCGGCGCCGGCATCTGGCTCGAAGAAGGTGAAGTCCCGCCCGCCGACGCCGCGTTGAGCAGCCTCAGCGAGTTCTGCCTCTACTACTGCGCGCCGGAGCGGCAGCAGCACCTCGCCTTCTGGGCGGACGGCCCACGGCACCCGCTGCCCGCGCCCCGGCCGGCCGGCAGCCTCCAGGACGACGTCGCCGAGGCGGTCCGCCGGCTCGCCGCCCGCGGCCACGAGGCGATCGCCGTCGACCTCACCCCCATCGACGTGGCCGAATGCGGTGTCAGCGTGGTCCGCACGGTGGTCCCGGGCCTGTGCCCGCTCACCCTCCGCAGCGACTTCCACCGGCGCGGCGGCCCCCGGGTCCGCCACGCCCCGGTCGCGATGGGCGTCCGCGCCACCGCCCTGACGGAGGACCAACTCAACCCGTGGCCGCTGCCGTTCCTGTGACGCCCGCCGACCGCCACCCCTCGACCACCGACGACCTGCCGGAGGGCGCGAACCACCCCATGGACGACACCGACACCGACACCGGCACCGGCACCGACACCGGCACCACGGCCCGCGGCGCCCCGAGCCCGCCGAACGGCGCCCCCGACCGCGACACCTGCCACTACCGCCGCAACCCCGACCTGCTGCTGGAGTGGGCGGACGGCGGCGGCCCGGTCCTCGTCGACTGCGGCAGCCGGCGGAAGTTCGCCGCCAAGCCGGTCCTCGTCGACCTCCTCAACCAGCTCGACCGCCCGCACACCACGGACCAACTCCAGGACCGCTGGCGGGAGTCCGCCCCCGGCCGCGACGTCCGCAAGCTGCTTGCCCGGCTCGCCGCGGCCGGCATCGTCCAGCGCTGCGGCCCGCACCCGCCGGACACCGCGGAGGGCGACACGAGGGACCCCGGCGCCGGCTGGACCCCGTACGAGCGCGCCGTGCACGCCCGGTCGGCCCTCGGCCCGGACGCCGGTGCCGGCCGGGGCACCCCGCCGCCGGCCCGCCTCCGCCACCCCGAGGCCGACGCGGTCACCGCCCTCCCGGACGGGGCCGACACCCCCAGCCGCCCGCTGGCCGACGTCCTGGCCGCGCGCCGCAGCGTCCGCGGCTACGCCCCCGGCCCCGTGCCGCTGCCGCTGCTCGGCGCCCTGCTGGCCCGCGCCGCCCGGGTCCGCGGCCACCTGGCGCCACGGGCGTACCAGCAGACCCAGCGCCCGGCGCCCTCCGGCGGCGCCCGCCACAGCCTGGAGATCTACCTGCTGGCCCGGTCCGTCGAGGGCCTGACCGCCGGTGCCCACCACTACGACCCGTTCGGCCACACCCTGCACCGGCTCGCCCCCTGGACCGACGAACTGGCCGCCTTCCAGCGGCGCACCGTCACCGACCCCGCGCTGCTGGACTCCGCGCCCCCGGCCAGCCTCTGCCTGGTCTCCGTGGCGGCCCGCACCACCTGGAAGTACGAGGGCATGGCCCTCAGCCTCATCTACCGCGACACCGGCTGCCTGATGCAGACCCTCTCCCTGACCGCCGCCGACCTGGGCCTGGCCTCCTGCCTCACCGGCTCCATGGAGGCGCCCCTCACCGCCCCCTTCCTCCACCCGTCCCTCCGCGCCCACCTCAGCCACGTGGGCAACATGGCCCTCGGCCTCCCCACGAGCCCTCTGGCGGCCCCGGAGGTCACGCCCCTCGCCCCCTGACGCCCAGTGAGCTGCCAGGCGCCATAGGAATCCCCTATGGCGCCTGCTGGAATTTCGTCTTTGCCCCGCATCCTTTCCCGGATCTACCGTGAAACAGCTCGACGAGGCGGGCGCCGCAATTTCTCCGGAGATTCGCGCGCCGCGCACACCTATTCCTTTCCCGTCGAGCGGAAAATCACGCGATCGAAAGGGCCGGCGGCATGACCGCAATCGAGAACGGAACGGCAGCGCGGGAACTCGCGGGAAAGCGGGCGCTGGTCACGGGCGGCACTCGCGGAATCGGCGCGGCCGTCGTGCGCCAACTCCTGGACGCGGGCGCCGAGGTGCTCACGACCGCCAGGTCGGCGTCGGGCACCGTGCCGGAGGGGGCCGCCTTCGTGGCGGCCGACGTGCGGACGCGGGCCGGTGCGGAGGCGCTCGCCGCCGCCGCGCAGGAGACGCTCGGCGGGGTGGACATCGTCGTCCACAACGTGGGCGGGGCGCGGCCGCACAAGGGCGCCTCGGCCATTCCCGACGAGGAGTGGCAGGCGGCGCTGGACCTGAACTTCCTGTCGTCGGTGCGGCTGGACTCGCTGCTGGTGCCGGGCATGCGGGAACGGCGATCGGGGGCGGTCGTGCACGTCTCCTCGGCCGCGGTCCTCACCCCGGTAGGGCCGTTCCTGCACTACACCACGGCGAAGGCGGCACTGGAGAACTACAGCCGGGGACTGTCCCTGGAACTGGCCCCGTTCGGGATCCGGGTCAACACCGTGTCCCCCGGCCGGACCGCCACCCCCGGCGGCGAGGCGACGCGGGAGCAGTGGGCGGACCTGGCCGCGGCACCCGGCCAGACCAACGCCGCCGACACCCCACCGCTGGGGCGCGAAGGCCGGCCCGACGACATCGCCGACGCGGTGCTGTTCCTCGTCTCCGGCCGGGCCGGCTGGCTGACCGGGAGCAATCTCGTCGTGGACGGCGGCGAATTCCCCAGGGGCTGACGCCGACCGCATTCCGGAAAACCGCTTTCGAAGAAAAGAATTCTTACACGGACCTCATCACGAAGACCTCTCACAAACACCTCATCGCAACGAATTAATCGACTTGCGTCGCGGCGCATCACCGATTTTTGAAAGAAAAGAAGAAGGAGTCCTGGCATGGGCAGGTACAGCGGCAAGAACGCAGTGATCACCGGCGGCGGCAGCGGCATAGGGCTCGCGATCGCGGAACTGCTGGTGGACGGCGGGGCCCGGGTGATGATCACCGGCCGTTCCCAGACCACGCTCGACGCCGCGCGGGAGCGGCTCGGCAAGAACGCGGTGGCCGTCCGGGGCGATGTGGCCGCACTGTCCGACCTGGACGCGCTGGCCGACCGCGTGAAGGGCGAACTCGGCACGGTCGACGCCCTGTTCGTCAACGCCGGCATCGCCACCCTCACGCCCTTCGAGACGACGACCGAGGAGGCGTACGACGAGCTGTTCGCGATCAACGTCAAGGGCGCCTACTTCACCGTGCAGAAGCTCGCCCCGCTGCTGAGCACGGGCGCCGGGGTCGTCCTCACCACCTCGGTCGCGAACGTCGTCGGCCTGCCGGAGACCAGTGTCTACGCGGCCGGGAAAGCGGCGCTGCGCTCGATGGCCCGCAGCTTCTCCCGCGAGCTGCTTTCGCGCGAGATCCGGGTCAACGCGGTCAGCCCCGGCCCCATCGACACGGGAGTACTGGAGAACGCGATGACCAAGGAGGCCGCCGAGGAGTTCAAGGCGCAGATGGTCGCGGACAATCCCATGCGGCGTTTCGGCACGCCCGACGAGATCGCCGGGGCGGCCGCGTTCCTTGCCTTCGAAGCCACGTACACCGCCGGCGCCGAGCTCGTCGTGGACGGCGGCACCACCCAGCTCTGAGCGTGCCCCGCCGCTCCGCCGCGGGCTCGTACGGCCCGCGGAACGCCCCCTTCGGCAGCAGGAGTTCAGCGGCGCCCGCCCCCTCCCGCCCTCAGGTCACCGGCGAGAGGGCAGCGGACTCGGACCAGTTCTCCTGACGCAGGAGTTCGAGCAGGGCCGTCTCCGCCGGGCCCGCGCTGTGCCGGACCACGGCGATGACGGGCTGGGACACGGCCGGGAACACCGGGCGCACGAGGTGCTCGTAGCCGGGGGGCACCGCGGAGGCCGGGACGAGCGTCACCCCCAGCCCGTGGGCGGCCCAGCGCACGGCCGTCGCCGTCTGGGACACACGGGCGGCCGTGGTCGGGGGCAGGTCGTTGTTCCGCAGGACGTCCAGCAGCACGCCGTCCAGCGCGCTGTCGCGGTCGAACCTCACCCACGGCTCCCCCGCCAGCTCGCCCAGCTCGACCCGGTCCGCGGCGAGCTGCCGGTGCCCGGCGCCCAGCACCACGACGAACTCCTCGTAGCCGAGGCGGTGGGCGTCGGCGGGGGTCCGCTCGCACGCCGCCATCAGCGCGAGGTCCAGCGCGCCCCGGCGCGCCAGCCGGTCCAGCTCGGCGGAGCTCGGCTCCTCGAAGACGGTGACCTCAAGCCGCGGGAAGCGGCGGCGCAGCGCGCCCAGCGCGCCCGGCAGCTGCCGCGTGCCGAAGCCCATCTGCACCGCAACGACCAGCTCGCCCACCAACTCCTCGGCACCGGCCCGCGCCGTCGCCCGGGCCCGCCGCGCCGCGCTCACCGCGGCCTCCGCCTCCTGAAGGAACGCGCGGCCCACCACGGTGGGCACCAGCCCGGTCGGCGTACGGGCGAACAGCTCCACGCCCAGCTCCCGCTCCAGGCCGCGGATCTGCTGGGAAACCGACGGCTGAGCGACGCGCAGCAGCTCCGCCGCGGCCGTCACCGAGCCCTGTTCGGCAACGGCCAGGGCGTACTCGAACTGACGAAGGCTCATCGACTCCGGTCCCCTCCCTGCGCGGATCACGGCCCCCCGCCGTCATCGCTGTCATGCCAGCTAACCCGGCTCCGCCGACGGAGATTCCCGCGGACGACGGGCGGCACCAACTTCGTTGGGCTTCGAAGGAGATGGGGGGAGCCGGGACGGCCACCGCATCGACGCGTCACCACGCAGCACCGCGCAGCACCGCGCAGCGCCGGGGAACACCGGGGAACACCGGGGAACACCGCGCAGTGCCATGCAAAACACCCCCCTGATCCGCGTTTCCGCAGTTCAGGGGGGTGTCTCTGGCGGTAGCGGAGGGATTTGAACCCTCGGTGACTTGCGCCACACTCGCTTTCGAGGCGAGCTCCTTCGGCCGCTCGGACACGCTACCGAGAGAGAGCTTAGCCCAAAGGCCCCGTGCGTCGAAATCGGATTGCCGGGTGCGGGGCGCGCGGCGGTCAGCGGTCGCGGAAGAAGGCGGTGAGGAGGGCCGCGCAGTCCGCTTCCAGGACGCCGGTGACGACCTCGGGGCGGTGGTTGAGGCGGCGGTCGCGGACCACGTCCCAGAGGGAGCCGACGGCGCCGGCCTTGGTGTCGCGGGCGCCGTAGACGACCCGGTCGACGCGGGAGAGGACGATCGCGCCGGCGCACATCGTGCAGGGTTCGAGGGTGACGAGCAGGGTGCAGCCGCTGAGCCGCCATTCCCCGACGGCGCGGGCCGCGGCGCGCAGGGCGAGGACTTCGGCGTGTGCGGTGGGGTCGCCGGTGGCCTCGCGTTCGTTGTGGCCGGTGCCCAGGACCGTGCCGTCGGCGGACAGCACGACGGCGCCCACCGGGACGTCACCGGTCCCGGGGGCGCGGGCGGCCTCCGCCAGTGCCCGGCGCATCGGCCCGGTCCAGGGGTCGCGCAGCGGGTCGGGCGTGGGGGAGGGGAGGGGGGCGGACGGAGGGACGGTCATGCCCCCAGTGTCGGGGACGGGGCGGTGAGGTGGGGCCGGGCCCGGGGTGTGTGGGCCCGGCGGGGTCAGCGGACGGCTTCCAGGAGGTCGGAGCAGCCCAGGGCCTCGGCGATCTCGCCGAGGGCGTCGCCGTCGAGGCTCAGCAGTTCCCGCTCGCCGACGCCGACGTCCTCCAGGAGCCTGGGGTCGCCGAGCGGGCCGCGGGCCACGGGTGTCTCGGCGGCCTCCGCGCTCTCGGGGTCCTCGTCCTCCCTTTCCGGTTCGCCGTCCTCGGTGCCGTCCAGGTCGAGCAGGTCGAGGTCGTCCTCGTCGCTGTCGTCGCGCCCGAGGAGTTCGTCGGTCAGCATCGCGCCGTACGAGCTCCTGGCGGCCAGCGCGGCGTTGGAGACGAAGATCCTCGGGTCGTCCTCACCGTCGATCCGGACGACGCCGAACCAGGCGTCCTCCTGCTCGATGAGGATCACTACCGTGTCGTCGGTCGCTGCCTCTCGGGCCAGGTCGGCCAGATCGGTCAGCCTTTCCACATTGTCGAGCTCCGTATCGCTCGCTTCCCACCCGTCTTCGGTGCGCGCGAGCAGTGCGGCGAAGTACACCGTGACTCTCCCACTGGTCAGGGGCGTGCCGGGCCGGGTGGGGCGGGGCTGCACGCCGCTGCTTCCCGCCCCTCCGGAATCGTGGCAGAAACATCGCGTCCGCGCGGCGTCTTCGACGCTGCGTCGTGAGGACGTTGTGAGAGATGTCGCTCACGTGCCGGAGCGTGGGCGGCGCACGGCGGGCGCCGGGGCCCGACGGCTCGGTTAATGTCCGTGGCATGCAGATCCACGTCGTCGACCGGTCAATAACTCTATAAGACACAAAGCGCTAGAGTGGTGATATGAAGCGCACTGCGACAGCCGACGAGGGCCGCACGCTCAGGGTGCTGGCCGCGTGCCGGATCTCGAATGACGACGACAGCAGCTCATCGATCGAGCGGCAGCGCGAGAAGCTGAAGGACTGGCTGCACGCCAACCCCCACTGCACCCTCGTTCGCGTGACCGAGGATCGCTCGGTGTCCGGTGCCATCGACCTGAAGGACCGTCCGGAGCTTGGACCGTGGCTCGCCGACGACAAGCGCGACGAGTGGGACGTCGTATGGGTCAGCACGCAAGACCGCCTCGGCCGCGATGACCTTCACTTCATGGCGTTCGTCAAAGACCTGCTCGACTGGCAGAAGGGCATCTACGTCTACGACGACCCGTCGTTCGAGGTGAGCACGGAGACGGGCCGCCTGATCGCCTACGCGAAGGCCACGCAGGCCGCTGCGGAGCTGACCCGCATCCGGAAGCGTGCCCTGGACTCTCGTGACTACCTGCGCCGAAAGGGGCTGTGGGCAGGCGGGAACCTGCCCTTCGGGTACAAGCCCCTCTCGGTCGTCATTGACGGCAAGGTCCACTACAAGCTGACGCAGGACCGCGAGTATGCGCAGCTCCTACGAGAGGTGGCGCAGCGGATCGAGGGCGGCGAGAGCCTGGCGAACATCGCCCGAGACCTGAATGACCGGAAGGTCATGACGTGGCAGGACTACTTGCGAACGCTGCCGGGTCCTGAAGGACGAGAGCCCAAGGGTGCCAAGGGCCTGAAGTGGCACCCCTCCACGATTGGCCGACAGTTCCGGAAGCTGTCGTGCGTCGGGCAGATCGAGTACGTGGACAAGGCGACGGGGAAGACGCGGGTCGCGGAGTTGGACAACGGAGATCCGGTCATGTTCACCGACGGGCCGATTCTGACCCTCGCGGAGCGTGAGGCCGTATTGGGGAAGATCGATGAACGCGCCAGCAAGCCTCAGCGCGCCCGCCGCTCCGTGGCCCGTCTCAGCGGCATCGCCAGGTGCGGCCCCTGCGGACAGCGCATGACCATCAACCGGGTCACGCACAACCTGAAGAGCGGCCCCACCACGTACGAGCGATACCGCTGCGCATCGACCACTACGGCACGGCAGTGCGCCGAGCCCGCGTACATCGAGAAGAGCACCCTCGACGACATCGTTGACGACTTCCTCTTGGCCGAGCTGGGAGACAAGGAAGAGGTCCGCACGATCAGGACCAAGGGGGAGGACCACACGGCAGAGCTGGAGCAGTACCGGAGCCGGCTTGCCCGGGTGGAGAAGGAGGACGAGCAGGGCTGGTACGACGACGACCGCGAGTCCTACCTGATGAAGCGGCGCAACATCCTCGCCCGTGTCAAGGAGCTTGAGGCAAAGCCGGTGATCCCGGCGACCGTGACGTATGAGCCCACGGGACGCACCTTCAGACAGAGGTGGGAGGGCATGACCATCGAGGAGCAGCGGGAGTACCTGCTTGCTCACAACGTGGTCATCGGGGCGTGGCGGTTGGGGGCCGTCCATAAGGACCGATCCGCGTTCGTCTGGCTCGGTGACTTCGTGGAGGCGGCTCGGGCTATGGGTCTGGTCGCTTCCACGGCGACGGACACCGAGTGGGGCTTCAGACGGTGGAACGTCACGGAGCAGCAAGAGGAGGCAGCGCAGCGCTTGATCAAGGAAGCGATGCCGGACGGCGCAGAGCTGCCCTTCTGATCGCAGTGGGGGCGAGGCCCTGGAACCTCGAGGCCGCACCCTGGGACGATGATCACGGCAGCATCGAGACGTACACCCCATCACGCGGCCCGTGGCTCGGATCGCTGACATTACCCCCTCTCCTTGGTGACTTTGGGTGGTGTGCTCAAGCTCCCAGAGCAAGGAACTGGCGGGCACCACGCAACACGGTGCGGAGCCTTTGTTGCGTCGCGTGGCTGTCGAGGCGAACGTCGAGTGCCCCGGGAAGCGCGCTGCCGGCCCGCAGACCCCCGGGCAGCCGGGAGGCGTCCAGCCCGTCGCGCTGGGCGATGAGGGTGCCGAGTTCATGGCGGCTCACGGCGTCGGCTCCTGCCAGATGGTGAACGCCACGCGCGTCGCAGAACGCAAGTTCCAGCAGCGCGGCAGCCAGGTCGCCGACATGCACCGGGCAGCGGATGTCGTCGGTGAACAGGACGCCGCTCCGAGTGCCCGCCGCGAGGTCGTGCACCGCGCGGACATGCGCAGACCGCTGGTCGCCGATGATCAGCGAGGTGCGGGCGATGACGGCATCCGGATACACGAGGCGGATGCCTGTCTCCGCTGCGGCCTTCGCCGCACCGTAGGGCGTGAGCGGGTCGGGAAGGCAGGATTCGTCGTAGTGGACGCGGGCGCCGGAGAACACCGCGTCGCTGGACACATGGATCAAGCGGCTGCCGTACTGTGCCGCAGCCATCGCCAGGCGGACAGGGCCCTCAGCCGTGACCGCCCAATCGGCGTTGCCGCTCGTCGCGTTGACGACGACGCGCGGCTTCACCTCAGCCAGGGCTGCTCCGACGTGATCAGGGTCCCGCAGGTCGAGGGCGTGCCAGGTGACGTGCGAAGCCTTGCCGGGCCTGGTTGCGAAGGTCGCGGCCGTCGCGTGCCCCGCTGCTCCAGCCTGGCGGACCAGCTCAGTGCCCAGGAACCCGCTGCCGCCGACGATCAGTACTGTCATGACGCGACACGGTAGAGGACCCTGGCGCCGCTCAGACTTCGATGGGAACGACCGCAAGGACCTCCCCCGCTGGGGCGGACAGCCTGACCCGATGTGCGGCCACCACGGAAGCCACCTTGCGCCGACGCCGGTAGCCTTGAGTGGTTGGGTCGCTCCTGCGGCCGTTGTTGCAGATCAGACCCCCTGGAGGAAATTGTGCGCTTGCATGTCGTCGACCACCCGCTGGTGGCGCACAAACTCACCACTCTGCGCGACAAGCGCACCGACTCCCCGACTTTCCGGCGGCTCGCCGACGAGCTGGTCACCCTGCTCGCCTACGAGGCCACCCGTGATGTGCGCACCGAGCAGGTCGACATCGAGACGCCGGTGACGGCGACCACCGGCGTGCGGCTGTCGCACCCCCGTCCCATGGTCGTGCCGATCCTGCGGGCCGGGCTGGGCATGCTGGACGGCATGGTGCGGCTGCTGCCCACCGCCGAGGTCGGCTTCATGGGCATGGTGCGCAACGAGGAGACGTACGAGGCGCACACGTACGCCACGCGGATGCCCGACGACCTTTCGGGGCGGCAGGTGTACGTCGTCGACCCGATGCTGGCCACCGGCGGCACGCTGGTCGCGGCGATCAGGGAACTGATCAAGCGCGGTGCGGACGACGTCACCGCGATCTGCCTGCTGGCCGCGCCCGAGGGCGTCGAGGTCATGGAGCGCGAGCTGGCCGGTACGCCGGTGACGGTGGTCACCGCCGCCGTCGACGAGCGGCTGAACGAGGACCGGTACATCGTGCCGGGCCTGGGCGACGCGGGCGACCGGATGTACGGCACGGCCGGCTGAGTCGGAGGTGCCGGGGCGGGAGCGCCCCGGTGCACCGCGGGGCCCCGCACCACGGCGTGGTGCGGGGCCCCGCGGTGTTCAGCAGGTCGCGGCGACCGGCTCCTTGGCCGGGCGGGACAGCAGGGCCAGGGCCTCGGCGGCGGCCTGCGGGGCGGTGAGCTGCTGGAAGCCGCCGCCGATGATCAGGTCGAGGTCGGCGCCCGTGCGGTCGTCGGTCTTCAGCTGGGCGCCGGCGAGCTGGGTGGCCAGGACCTTCAGCGGGCCGTCGGTGGCGGCCTTGGGGCCGAGCAGTATCCCGGCCCCGGGCACCTTCTTGTCGTAGGCGGCCGGGGCGTTGCCGACCTTCCCGATCTTGAAGCCGCGCTTCTGGAGTTCGTCGGCGGTGCGCTTGGCGAGGCCGGAGCGCGGGGTGGCGTTGTAGACGTTGACGGTCAGGGCCGCCGGGGCGGGCGGCTTGGCGGCCGGCGGGGTGGCCTTGGCATGGCCGGCCGCGGCGCCGTCCGGGCAATGTCTCTTGTCCTGCGCGGCCTGGGCCGTACTGCCCCGGCCGCCGAAGACGTCGATGAGCTGCAGGGTTCCCCAGCCGACCAGCCCGAGGACACAGGCGCCGGCCACGATGCCGAGGAGGATGCGGCGACGGTGGCGGGGGCGGCGCATCCGCGGGTACCTGTCGCCTGTGACGCGGTACTTACCGCCCATTCCTGGAGGCGTCAGCATGCTCATGGCCGCAGCGTAGTGCCGGGCGTGTGCCGTGCCTACTAGATGATCAGTGCGTTGTGTGAGGGAAACCCGAGTGGGCCAATCCGGTGGCGTCCTGGCGCGCCGGTGGTTCAGGCGGTTTCCGGGCGCCAGCCGTCGAGTTCGAGCACGCGGGCGTGGAGCACCTGGCGCTGCTGGAGGGCCGCGCGGACCGCGCGGTGCAGGCCGTCCTCCAGATAGAGGTCGCCCTCCCACTTGACGACGTGGGCGAACAGGTCGCCGTAGAACGTGGAGTCCTCGGCGAGCAGCGTTTCGAGGTCGAGCTGCTGCTTGGTGGTCACCAACTGGTCGAGGCGTACCGGGCGCGGGGCGACGTCCGCCCACTGGCGGGTGCTCTCCCGGCCGTGGTCGGGGTACGGCCGCCCATTTCCGATGCGCTTGAAGATCACACGGAAAGCCTACCGGGCCGGGGGCACCGGGCGCAGCCAGGAAGCGGTGGAGCAAACACGATCAATAGCGGCAAAATTGGATCATTGGTGGGTGATGAGCTGGCTGATACGGCACGAACGGGCTATCGCTCGCCCGTCCGCCGCGGCGGACGCACGGCGCCCTGAGGTTGGCCGGATCACCACGCCCCGATGGCCGCCGGGCCCGGCTGCCAGTACGTGACCGCGGCGGTGTCCGGGTCCACGCGGACCGGAGCCGGGCCGTCCACACCGACCTGCGCGGGGGTGGTGCGCGCGGCCAGGGCGACGCCGAATTGGGACGCCTTTTCGGCCGTGCTGCCCGGAGCGCTCCGGCCGCCCGATCCGCCGGGCGTGGCGGCGGTGATCACTTCGGCGTGGGCGGTGCCGTCGGGCGGCAGCGCGACGGGGGTGCGCGGGCGGCTGTCCGGGAAGGGCGGGAGGGGGCCGGGGTGGTGGTCGCCGAAGTGCAGCAGGGGGTAGGGCTGGGTGGTGAAGGTGCAGGTCCGGTCGGAGATGTTGGTGACGGTGAGCAGCATGCGGCGGGTCCGGTGCGGCTCTGCGGCGGCGTGGAAGCGCAGCATGTCGGGCGTGCAGCCGCCCTCCTCGCGGGGGTCGGCCGAGGGGGGCGGGCCCGGGGGGACGGCGCGGGTGGCGGCGTCGGCCCGGTAGCCGGTGCCGTCGTGGCAGGCGGCGAGCGGGAGGGCGGTCGCGGCGGCCAGGGCGACGGCGGCGAGGGTCCGGGCGCGGCGGGCGGCGGTGCACCGGGGCGGGGTCGGGGGCGGAGGTGCGGGCCGGAAGGGCATGGACACGATTCTCGGGCAGGGGGAGATGTGAGGGGCAAGGGCCGGTCAGCGAACGTTGGGCGTCGATTTCCCGGTGGGTGTGGGCGTGGACGGGGTGGACGAGGTGGGGGTGGGGGGGGGGCTGTGCGCCCCGCGGCCGGTGGGAGCGCGGGACGGCCGGTCGGTGGGGACGGGCGGGGCGGAGCTGTGCGCCGGGCGGCCGGAGGGGCGGCCTGGGGAGGTTGGG
>NZ_NNBP01000043.1 GCF_002803155.1 Streptomyces sp. CB02959 | reverse complement strand
CATGAGCCTTCTAGGAGCCGTTCTGCGTATGCGGTGCGGCAGAATCGCGGTGGGGGTTGCTATGGAACGAGCGCGACTGGCACGGCTACTTGCCGGTGAGGATGAGGCGCCCATAGCTGCGTTGCGGACGCCGTTCCCCGTGGTTCCCTGCCCGATCTGGCTCGCTTGTGGCACGGAGGATCCTGCTCGTGGTCGTTGCTGCAGCCGCAGGGACCAGCGTCTGGCGCTGGCCCCTAGCAAGGTGCTCGGTCAGTAGCAACGGGTGTACCGGCGGTGGTTGCGGTAGTAGGTGTGACAGACCCTGCCCGGCCTGCGGAATCCGAATATGGCGAAGACGGTCATGATGCCCTCCCGGAGGGTTGAGATCATCTACCTTCATCAGGCTAGCGCGCCGACTGTGTCGTAAAACACCCGATTGTCCCTTATTTTACCTGTACTTGACGGGTTGTCCTGATCGCCGAACCAATGGCCCCTGCGCGGCCCGGCCTGGCCCCACAGGATCCGATCAGCCCGACGATCATTACGCCGTGGAGGCCATCGGCCCCTGTCTGTCACGCCGATGCGCACCCATGTTCGACCCGCGGAGTAAACTTCGGCGAAGTGAGCGACGACTTCCCCGACGACCTGGTGCAACTGCAACACAACCTCCGGCAGGCCGACACTAAGCTCAAGGCGTACGTCGACGCCCCCACGCCCCGGAACCCCTGGACGGCTGGCACGACAAGCCCGGCGGAGGCTACTTGCTCGAACGCCGACGGGACCCGTCACTCGGCTGGAGCGACGACGAGAAGCAGACCGAGGCCGACCACCGCGCGAAACTCCTCGACCTCATCGAACGAGTCCACGGACACCCCCACTGGGACGCGTTGTCAGGGCCCGACCTCGTGACGGCCCGCATGCGACTCAAGCACGCCGAGGGCTAACCGCAGCCGCGAGAGGCAGGAGCCCCTGCCTGATCCGGGCGGGGGCTCCTGCGGCGTTGAACGTGACTTCGCGTTCACGCCTCCGGACAGTCCAGCAAACCCGGCTCGTCGCGATCCGGACACCAGCACTCGCCGCGGTCACCCTGCCAGAACGAGATGCGCCACGCCTCGTGCGCAGCGACGGAACAGCAATCGAGCCAACCCCTCCACGCCCGTCCCTGCCTCAGAAGCGGAACTGGTCCCAGCCTTATACCGCTTGGCTACAACTGGGTGGGCAACTCGCCTTGCGAAGCGCCGATCACCCATCACCCATCACCCATCGCCTGAGCAGCACGCATCGCTTTGTCTGCTGCGCGCGAAATGATTTTGGCGTTGTCTGGGATACCGTTAAGCGATGGTGCCGCCGTCAACAACTTTTGGGAGGCGAGAGATGGAACCCTCGCATTGCCCTCGAGATTCGTGAGTTGTCCCGCCGCATCGACAAGGCGAGTTGCGTCATCCGGCAAGGTTTTAGTCTCTGTGCCGCTTTGGCTAGCAAGCGAGCACTGTCTTCCAAGTTCCGAAAAGCATGTGCCGCGTTATGCAACATGCTAATTCCGTCGGCGGAGATCCCGAAACCATGAACCCGAGGATCTTCCAACTCCTTGACCACGACGCGAAGTAGGGAAGCGAGCTCTGGCGCAGTCTTGGCAAACTCATCTACTGACCTTTTCGGGGTGGTGTCGGGTAGTGACGGTTCTTGATCCCTGTGCTATGCCGATGGTGTGCGGTATGCGCAGGGAGGGGGCCTGACCGCGGAGCGGCAGGTGCAGCGTGGGCAGGTTCGGTTGGGGGCTGGCGTGCGGTTTGCCCGGGGTGAGCGGACGTCGGTGATCGCGAGGGATCTGCGGGTGAGCGAGCGCTCGGTGGAGCGCTGGCGTCGGGCCTGGCGGGAAGGCGGCGTCGAGGCATTGCGCTCGGTCGGTCCGCCGAAGGCGTCGATGGTGTCGGATGAGCAGTTCGCGCTGTTGGAGGTGGAGCTCGGCCGGGGGCCGACGGCTCATGGTTGGGAGGACCAGCGTTGGACGCTGGAGCGGGTGCGCGCGGTGATTGAGCGCCGTTTCCGCCTCGTCTGCTCGGTTGCCGGGGTGTGGCGCGTGCTGCATCGGCACGGCTGGTCTTGGCGGAGCCCGGCCCGGCGGGCTGTGGAACGGGACGAGGACGCCGTCGGGTTGTGGAAGAAGGACGTGTGGCCGCAGGTTCGAAGCACCGCGGCGGCGCTCGGGGCTTGGATCGTCTTTGACGACGAGGCCGGGTCCGCGATGACGCTGCTTACCGCCCATACCTGGAGCCGCCGCGGACACACCCCCGTCGTGCGCGTCCGCGGCCGCTCCAGGCGTCGTATCTCCGTCGCCGCCGCGGCCTGTTACAAGCCCGGCGAGCCATCTCGGCTCATCTACCGGCCCCGGTTCCACATGCCGCTCAAAGGCGCTCGCAAGAGCTTCGCCTGGACCGACTACCGAGACCTGCTCGTGCGCGCTCATATCCAGCTCGGTGGCCCGCTCGTGGTGGTCTGGGACCATCTGAACACCCACCGGGCCGCCGACCTGCGCAAGTATGCCGAGGGCCACGACTGGCTCACCATCGTCCAACTCCCCAGCTTTGCACCGGACCTCCACCCGGTCGAGGGCATCTGGTCGCTCCTGCGCAGGCGCTACATGGCCAACGTCGCATTCGAGAACCCCGACCACCTCACGCAGACCCTCCGACACGGCCTCGCCTGCATCCAACGCAGACCCCACCTGCTCGACGGCTGTCTCGCGGAAACCGGACTCACGATCACAACACCGTCCCCGACACCACCCCGAAAAAGTCAGTAAGTGCGCCGCCGGTCCGGGGCGAGGGCGGCCGGCTGCGATGTTGACGGCCCGGGATCTGGCGACGCGGGAGCGCCGTCGCGGCGGCACACCAGCGCATCCGGGTCGCCCGTCGGGGCCTGGAGCCGATACCCGGTCGGGCAGGTCTGCCCGTCCCGGCCCGGAGCACCGTCCCGGCCCGGCGTCCCGTCCTTCCTCGCCGTCCCCTCAGGGCCAGCAGGGCCGGCCGGGCTAGCAGCAAGGCCGTTCAGTTTGTGGTTTGGGCATGTTGTCAAGGGCCTGCGGGGGTGGAGATTTCGATGCCGGTGGTGGCTTTGTAGCTGGTGCGGTCGATACGGGGGCCTCGGGCCTGGTACTTGGAGATGGCGCGTTTGACGATGCGGGGGCTGACGCGTGGCCGCCGCTGGGGCAGGAAGTCGGCCAGGACGTGCCGGCCGATGGTGCCGGCCAGGTCGATGACGGTGTCGGCGATGATGCCCGCGGCCAGGATGATCTGGTCGCGGGCGGTCTGCCAGGCGATGGAGAAGCCGGCCCGGTCCGGGTCGGTGCCGGGCTGGGTGCTGGTGGCGTCGGCCATGGCGGTTCGCAGCAGCTGGTAGACCACGACCAGGGCGTAGATCTCCTGGTCGATGCCTTCGGGGGTGCGGGCGCGCAGGACACGGCCGCCGAGAATGGTGGACTTCAGTTCCAGGTAGGCCGTTTCGATCTCCCAGCGCTGGTGGTACAGCGTGGTCAACTCGGCTGCCGGGTGGTGCTGGTGGTCGAGCAGGGTCGTGGCCAGTCGGTAGAGGCTGGTGGGTTTCCGGGCGGAGGTGGTGACGGTGATCTCGCAGTCGATCACACGTACGCGTAGGTCCCCCAGTGTCGATAGGTAGGAGCCGTCGGGAAAGCGAGCCAGTACCGGCATCCGGCGGCCGTTCTTGAGCTGGACCAGCACCTCGGCACCGGTGGCCGCGATGTCGGCCAGGAGCCTTTGGGCGGCGAAGTTGTGGTCGGCCAGCAGGATCATCCCGGTCCGCAGGCTGGGCAGCAGGCGTGGGGCGTAGGTGGTCTCGCCCGCGATGGTCGGGCCGAACACGGCGTCGATGAGGGTGCGGGTGCCGCAGGCGACCAGAGCCAGCAGGCGGAGCTGCGGGTATCTGGTGCCGCCGTGGTTGCCTGCCTGCTTGGTGAACCTGTTAGGACGGCGGGGGTGTCGGGCACGGTCAGGGTGGTGCCGTCGAGCGCGACCACCAGCAGCCCGCGCCGGCGGACCCCTGGTCCGTGCGGGGTTGCGGCCGGGCGCGCAGCAGGTCGAACAGCGGTCTGCTGCCGACACGTCGGCGGGCTTGGACCAGCGCGCTCGCCGTCGGCGAGGCTACCCGCAAGCCTGCCGAGGCCCCTGTGAGCTTGCGCCACACGCCGAGGTATCCCACCTCCAGGAACAGACACGCGGCCAGGACCAGATAGATCACGACTCGGGAGGGCAGATCCCGCAGCCGCGACTGCACGGCCCTGGTGGTGCTCAGGGCCTCGTCGACCATCTCGAATGGGACGAGCTGGGTGAGTTCACCGAGATGACCGGGCGCAAACCGACCTTCAGCCACCGTGACGGCAGGGGTGATGGCACACAGTTCGGACAGCGGAGCCTTTCGGTCCTTGTGAACGGCTTGTCTTGGACGACTGCCAGTTCTACCGGGGCTCCGCTTCTCATGTCCGGTGAAACCACCGCCCACGTCCCCTGGACAACGCCACCCGAGCCTTAGGGCGACCGGCAAATGGTGGGGCGGGGCCGCTGAGACGGGCCCGAATGCAAGGCAGGCACGAGCCTGCGTGATCGTGGAGTTCTTGACGCTCAGTGATCACTCGGAGGGCAGGTCGGTGCGATGCCGGCGACGGTCAACGTCAACCTCGACCGTGGCTACGACAGTTCCAAGTCCCATGCACTGATAACAGAGTTGGGATTCACGGCCGAGATCGCACGCAAGGGTGTGCCGGCTCCGATCCAGACCGGCAAACGCCGGGTGGTCGAGCGCACCCACGCGTGGATGAACGACTACGGCAAGCTGCGGCACTGCACCGAGAAGAGCGGCAGCATCGTGGACTTCTACCTCTACCTCGCCGCCGCACTTGTCACCCTCCGCATGCTGATCCGCCGAGCAACGAGCCGCTATCGCTGGGACGGCCGCCCCACCACCCGGCGCCTCAAGTGATGCACTTACCGGTCGGCCCGAGGGCCCCGTGTCGCGCGCAGGGCGTGGCACCGGGGCCTTCGGGGCGTTCAGGGCGGTTCCGTGGCGGCCGGGCTACTCGGCCTTGATGGCCTGGAGCATGTTGAGCTTCGCTGCCCGCCGGGCCGGCCACAGCGCGGCCAATACGCCGACCATTGCGGCGAGGGCGAGGAAGAGACCCATCCGGCCCCAGGGCAGCACCGTTTCGTAGGTCGACAGTTGGCCGGTGGCCTTGATCAGCTCGCCGGTCGCCCAGGCGAAGAAGACGCCGAGGCCGATGCCGAGTACTCCGCCGAAGAGGGAGATCACCAGCGACTCCAGGCGGACCATCTGCTTGATGCCGCGGCGGTCCAGGCCGATGGCGCGCAGCAATCCGATCTCCTGGGCGCGTTCGAAGACCGACATCGCCAGGGTGTTGATGACGCCGAGCACCGCGACGATCACCGTCATTGCCAGCAGGCCGTAGAGCATGTTCAGCATCAGGGTGATCATCTTGGCGATGTCGCCGGAGACGTCCTTCTTGTCCGCGACGGTGATCGCCGGGTTCTTGCCGAGCGCCGTGACCAGCTTGTCCTTGGACGCCGCGGTCGCGCCGTCCTTGGTCTTGACCATCACCTGCATGTCGGTGATGTGCTTCTGGTGTGGGGCGAGGGTGGCGTTGTCGAGGATGATGCCGTGGATGATCTGGTTGCGCTGGTAGACGCCGCCGATGGTGAGGGTGCCCCGCTTGCCGTCCTCGAAGGTCACCGGGAGGCGGGAGCCGGTGTGCCAGCCTTTCTCCTTGGCGGTGCTGTCGTCGACGACGGCGCGGTCGCCGCTGAGGGTGCCGAGGGCGCCCTCGCTGAAGTCGAGCTGGGTGAGCTTGCCGAAGTCCTTGCCGTTGACGCCGGTCAGGAACTCGGTGCCGGTGCCGATCCGGGCCGGGGAGTTGCGCAGCGGGCTGGACGCGGTGACCTCGTCTGTGGACGCGAGTTTCTTGGCCACGTCGGGGGAGAGCGGCGTCCGGCTCGACATGGAGACCATGTAGTCGGCCTTCAGCGAGGCGGTGGCCAACTTGTCGATGGCTTGCTGGGCGCTGCCCGCGACTGCCGTCATGCCGGTGATCAGCATCAGTCCGATCATCAGCGCGGAGGCGGTGGCGGCCGTGCGGCGCGGGTTGCGGACCGCGTTCTGCCGGGCGAGGACGCCGGAGATACCGAACAGCCGCAGCGCGGGGGCGGCCAGTGCGATCAGCGGGCGGGACAGCAGCGGCGTCAGGACCAGCACGCCGATCAGCAGCAGCCCCACACCGACGCCCATGATGGCACGGCTGGACCCGCTGTAGGACATCCCGGTGGCGGTCAGGACCGCGGCCGTGCCGGCGCCCGCGAAGAGCGCACCGATGGTGTTGCGGACCACCAGCGACTTGGTGGTGGCGGTGGCGTGCAGGCTGTTCATCGCGGCGATCGGCGGGATCTTCGCGGCCCGGCGGCCCGGCAGCCAGGCGGCCAGGACCGTGACGACGGTGCCGACCAGCAGGGACGTGAGGATCGTGGACGGCGAGATCACCAGCGGGCCGTCGGGCACCTTCGCGCCGGTGGCACTCACCAGTGCGCGGAGTACGGCGGCGATGCCGATACCGGCCAGCAACCCGGTCACTGCGGCCACCGTGCCGACGACGAGCGCCTCGATCAGCACCGAGCGGGTGATCTGGCGGCGGCTGGCGCCGACCGCGCGCAGCAGCGCCAGTTCCTTGGTGCGCTGGGCGACCAGCATGGTGAAGGTGTTGGCGATGATGAAAATACCGACGAAGAGGGCGACACCGGCGAAGGCCAGCAGCGCGTTCTTCATGCCATCCATGGTGGTGGCGATGAACTTTGCCTGGTCGTCACCGAGTTGTTTGCCTGTGGTGGCGGTGGCGCCTTGCTTGGGCAGGATCTTCTCGACCGCGTCCTTCAAGGCTGTCTGAGAGGTGCCGGGGGCAGCCTTGATGTCGATCTCGCTGAATTCACCGGGCGCGGTGAACATCTTCTGGGCGGTGGCGGTGTCGAACAGTGCGAGGGTGCCGCCGACGGCGACCGTGCCGTCGTCGGTGGTGAAGATGCCAGTCAGCTTCTGCTCGCGGACCGGGCCGTCGACGGATATCCGGACGGTGTCGCCGACCTTGTAGCCGCCGCGGTCGGCGGTGTGGGCGTCCAGCGCGAACTGGTCGGCGCTCTTGGGGGCGGCGCCGTCCCGCATCGGATAGCGGGCGTCCTTGCCGTCGGCGCCGGGGAAGTAGTTGCCGCCGTCGGTCGAGAAGCCGTCGCCGATCAGCTTGCCGCTCTTGTCGGCGATGGCGGTGAAGCCGGAGACGGTGCCGGTGGCGGAGGCGGCGCCGGGCAGGTGCGCGGCCTTGTCGAGCAGCTTCTGGTCGACCGGGGAGCGCGCACCGGGTGTGCTCTGGGTGTTGCCGGATGGCTTGATGGCCACGTCGACGTTGTCGAAGCCCTTGCGGGAGCTGCCCTGGCTGGCGTCGGAGATGGTCGAGGTGAAGACCAGGGTGCCGGAGACGAAGGCCACGCCGAGCATCACGGCGAGTACGGTCATCAGCAGCCGGGCCTTGTGCGCGAGCACATTGCGCAAGGCGGTACGGAACATGGGTGGTCAGTCCTGGAGGAGAGGTCGGGGGTGGCGGGGTCGGCTGCTGTCGGTCAGCTCGTACGGCCCTTGGCGTCGAAGCCCTTCATCTGCTCCAGCACCATCTCGGCGCTGGGGTCGGGCATGTCGTCGACGATCCGGCCGTCGGCGAGGAATATGACGCGGTCCGCGTACGACGCGGCGACGGGGTCGTGGGTCACCATCACCACGGTCTGGCCCAGCTCGCGCACGGAGTTGCGCAGGAAGCCCAGCACCTCGGCGCCGGAGCGGGAGTCGAGGTTGCCGGTGGGCTCGTCGGCGAAGATGATCTCGGGCCGGGAGGCCAGGGCGCGGGCCACCGCCACGCGCTGCTGCTGGCCGCCGGAGAGCTGGCTCGGGCGGTGCTTGAGCCGGCCGGCCAGGCCGACGGTCTCCACGACGCGGTCCAGCCAGGCGCGGTCCGGCTTCCGGCCCGCGATGTCCATGGGCAGGGTGATGTTCTCCAGCGCGGTCAGCGTCGGGAGGAGGTTGAACGCCTGGAAGACGAAACCGATCTTGTCGCGCCGCAGCTGGGTGAGCTTCTTGTCCTTCAGCCCGGTCAGCTCGACGTCGCCGATCTTCGCGGACCCGCCGGAGATCGCGTCCAGACCGGCCATGCAGTGCATCAGCGTCGACTTGCCGGACCCGGAGGGGCCCATGATCGCGGTGAACTGGGCCTGGCGGAAGTCGACGGAGACCGCGTCCAGGGCGACCACCCGGGTCTCGCCCTGTCCGTAGACCTTGCTGAGGTCCGCAGCACGGGCGAGCGCCGCGGTGGCGCGGGTGGCGGTGGAGACGCCGGAGTTGAGGGTACTCACGGGAAAGGACTCCTGTCGGAACGAGGGAGGGCCGCCTCCGCACCGCCACGGCGAGCGGGCAGAGGAACATCGGTATCCATCGTCCGCAGCCCACAGGCCCCGGGCGTCAACCTGTGTGACCGTCCTCGGCCCACCCCAGAGGATTAACCACACCCCCTTCGTCATCCCCCGGTATGACGCTGCCGCCCCGGTGTCCGGCTGGCTCGCCCAGGGTGGTCAGGCACCCTGGGCGCGTCGGCCCAAGGAGGCACTGTCGCGCTTCGTTACGCCGCTTTACGACGGCCCCCTTCGCGCACGCCCGGCCCTCTCTCCCCTTGGGCCGACCGGTAAGTGGATCACTTGAGGCGCCGGGTGGTGGGGCGGCCGTCCCAGCGATAGCGGCTCGTTGCTCGGCGGATCAGCATGCGGAGGGTGACAAGTGCGGCGGCGAGGTAGAAGTCCACGATGCTGCCGCTCTTCTCGGTGCGGTGCCGCAGCATGCCGTAGTCGTTCATCCACGCGTGGGTGCGCTCGACCACCCGGCGTTTGCCGGTCTGGATCGGGTCCGGCACACACCCTTGCGTGCGATCTCGGCCGTGAATCCCAACTCTGTTATCAGTGCACGGGACTTGGAACTGTCGTAGCCACGGTCGAGGTTGACGTTGACCGTCGCCGGCATCGCACCGGCCTGAGCTTTCGCCGCGTCCAGGGTGGGGCCGAGCAGGGACGAGTCGTGCCGGTTGGCCCCGTCGGAGACGATCCCGAGCGGGACACCGCACGCGTCGGACGCGACCGAGCGTTTCAGCCCCTGCTTACCTCGGTCTACCGGCGACCGCCCCGCCCTCTCGCCACCGGATGGGGCCTTGGTGATACAGCCGTCCACCGAGATCTCGCCCAGCCCGAGGCCGATCATCCGGTCGTACGCCTCGAGTGCGAGGGCGTGAACCTTCTCGGATATCCCGAGCGTGGCCCACTCTTTGACACGCCGTCTGATCGTGCGGTCGGAGCATCCCGGGGCGGAGATGCGCTCGTAGCCGGAGCCGTGGACCAGCGCGAGCACGATGTGCTCGAAGACAGTGCGGTCCGGAACCCGTCGCCGGTGGCAGCCCAATGGATGACTCTTGGCGTATCTGCCCCGCACATGCAGCAGAGCGGCGAACTGATCCCACAGGGGTTCCAGAAGAGATGATGGGACCGCAGGCACGAGCCCTCCGGGTGATCACTGAGCGTCAAGAACTCCATGATCACTCAGGCTCGTGCCTCGCCTTGCATTCGGGCCCGTCTCAGCGGCCCCGCCCCACCATTTGCCGGTCACTCTTAACTTCACGGCCTTGGGACAAGCCCGCCCTGCTCCGATGTTTCGGCCACGAAGCGCTCTGCGACGGCTGAGCCGGTTCGTGCGCGGCCTGTTCTGGTGCGGTGGGCGAGGTGGAGGCGCACCTGGTCGGGGCCTCTCCCCTCAGGGTGTTCCACCCGTGCTGGACGGTGGCCGGCGGGTGGGAGATGCGCCGGTCCTGCTCGACGGTCTTCTCCTCATGGGTCTGGTGGACAGACGGTACCGAACGGAATGCTCCGCAACCGCTGTTGAGCGGGTCCACCGCGGGCGGCTGCTTCGAGCCGTCCCGTCGTGTCCTTCGTGCGGAAAGCCGACCGCGGCGGCAGATCGACTCGCTGTTGAGGTCGCTGCCTCGGGCCGTAGTTGTTGGACTTCGGGCCGGTGGACGGAACGTCAACTGTGCTTCGTTCACGCCCGTTTCGCTCTCTTCTTCTGCCTTAAGAGATGACATGCGCGGTCCATCGGGATATGGTGTCGGCCACTGTCACCCAGGGTGGCGCTGTGGCCAACGATTGATGTGCTGGTTGAACGCCGCAGTGGCCGGGGTGCAGTCCCTACTTCCCTCACAGCTCTGCCTGCGTGCACCGGACCCGGTCGTGCCAGACCGGGGTCGTGCACGCCGCAGAAAGGCATGCCCATGTCCCGAATACGGGTCACCAGACCCGCCGCTCTGGCCGCGCTGGCAGGCTTAGGAGCCTGTCTGTCAGTGGTCGTCGTGCCGTCCGCGTTCGCGGGTACGACCACCCCGGCCGACCACACCTGCACGATCCGTGCCACGGCGAAAGGCTCCGAGGCGCCGCTCAGTTGCCTCGGCGTCACCACTTCCCTCGACCACCTGCCTGCTGTCGGCGAGCAGGCCACCCTCACCGTGAACGTCACGGCGCAGTCCGACGTCAGGCACGCCGGACTGTCCCTCCAACTGCCGCCCGCGATCCAGATGACCGGCGAGAGATCCGGCCTCGCTGCACCCACCACGGACACCTTCGGCCAGCGCACCAGCCGGACGTTCGCCCTCACCCCGGGCACCCGCACCATCAAACTCCAGGTCAAGGCCGTCGCCGCCGGACCCGCCCAGATCCAGGCGGACGTCACCGACATCGACCGCCCCGACCCGCGTCGTGCCGGGCACGACTCGTTGGAACTCACCGTCGGGACGTCGAAGGGCTCCTCCGGCAAGGGCGTCTCGGTCACCAAGGCCGGCGCGGCCCCGGTCCACCGCCCCGGGGCCGGCGCCCGCAAGGCGCGCCCGGTGACCCCCAAGGCCGCTGCCCCCGCCCCTGTCTCTGCCCGCGCCTCGGCTGCCTCGGCCCCTGCCGCCCCGCGCGCCGCCGCAGCCACGTCCAACGCCCAGGTCTGCGTCAGCGGCACCTTCCGCAACCGCTTCCAGTCCGCCGAGGGCGGCAGTTGGAACGGCAAGGCCAACCGGGACGAGCCGGTCAGCAACGCCAACATCACCCTGTGGGGCAAGCCGACCGCCGGCAGCGCTACGCAGAAGCTCGCCACGGGAATGACCGGCAACGGCGACGGCAAGTTCAACCTCTGCTACGCCCCGAGGGCCTCCGTCACCCCCCAGGCATGGGTGGAGTTCCAGACCCAGGCCGGCCGCATGTGGTCGGTGGTCGACGGTAACGGCCGCTTCTACTCCACCGCCACGTATGCGCTGAACAACATCTCGCGCAGCACCAGCCTGGGCAACGTGTACGCCAACGACGGACAGAGCCGTGCCTGGCACGCCCTCGACACGCTCAACAAGCTGTGGTGGAACCGTGGTTCCACGACCAACTGCTGGGCAAGCAGCCAGCAGGACGGCCACTGCACGCCGATCACCGTCCAGTGGTACCCCGGCTCCACCGACGGCACCTACTGGACCACCAACGACGACAAGATCCACCTGGCCGACAACGACCCCGACGCCGAGCACACCACCGTCCACGAAGCGGGCCACGCCCTCATGGGCAAGCTCTACAAAGGCTGGTGGCCGCAGGTGAGCAACTGCTCGCCCCATTACGTCAACCGCACCTCCTCCACCAGCTGCGGCTGGACCGAGGGCTTCGCCAACGCCGTGGCGTTCCACACCTTCAACGACACCACGTACTACTGGGGCAACGGCAGCTCCATGAACCTCGCCAATGACCGTTCCACGAACGGCATCGATCCGGGCGACGCCTGCGAGGCCCGCGTGGCCACCGCACTGGTCGACCTGTGGTCCCAGGTCGACGGCGGCTGGACCAAGAGCAACTCGATGATGTCGCGGACCGGGCAGTCCAGCTTCCGCGAGTACTTCGTCAACGACCGGCCCGTCTACGGCCTGGACAGCGGCTCGAAGGCCCGGAACATCCTCTTCAATCACACCATCCAGTACTGATCCTGATCGCTGTCAGTGGGACTGGCGGCAAAGGGTCCCATGGACCGGGTCGACAGGCGGCCCGGTCCATGCGGGTGTTCAACGGCACCCTCATCGGGACCGGCACCGATTCCTGCCGGCTCGCCGGCACCGGACGCGAACGGAGCCTCCCGCCAACGTTGCCCCCACCGGCGGACAAAAGCTGCTGCTCGTTGGGAAATTCGATCGCGTGATGGCTCGATGTCCGCTACGCAGGCGCGGTGGCTGATCCCTCCCTCCTCCTCCGCCGCGTCACCGACGGCGAGTTCGCCTCATGGGCCCGGATGATCGCCAACACCTACGGCAGTGACCGGTCCGATGAGGAACTCGCCCGGGAACGCGCCGCCATCGAGTTGAACCGCACGGTCGCTGCGTTGGACGGGGACACGCCCGTGGGAGGCGCGGCGATCTACACCAGATCCCTCACGGTCCCTGGCGCCGTGCTGCCGGTCGCAGGCGTCACCTGGGTCGGCTTGGCCCCCACCCACCGGCGCCGCGGCGTCCTCACCTCGCTGATGCGCAAGCAGCTGACCGAGCTGCACGATTCCGCCGGAGAGCCGATCGCTGCGCTCCGTCCCTCCGAGGCCGCGATCTACGGCCGCTTCGGCTACGGCCCCGCCACCCGCCAGAACCAGTTCCGGTGCGACAAACGATCCCTGCACTTCCGTCCCGGAACCGATTTCGGCGACGGAACCATCCAGCTCCTGGACCGCGACACAGCCCGGCCTTTGATCGAGAAGGTCTACGACCAGGTCCGGGCCGCCTCGGTCGCCTGGCCCGACCGGGCCGAGCGCTTCTGGGACAGCCGGTTGGCCGATGCACCGCACTCGCGTGGCGGCGCCACATCACTGCGCTGTTTGGTGCATCGCGACGCGGCCGGCGACACCACCGGCTACGCGGCGCTCGCTCACCCGCAGATCCCTCGCGATCACCGACGTCCGCTCACCCCGGGCAAACCGCACGCCAGCCTCCAACCGAACCTGCTCACGCTGCACCTGCCGCTCCGCGGTCAGGCCCCCTCCCTGCGCATACCGCACACCATCGGCATAGCGCAGGGACCAAGAACCGTCACTACCCGACACCACCCCGAAAAGGTCAGTAACGGCGACACGCAGGCCCGGCCTGGCTGAACCGGAGGATGGCGCGGAACGTCAGGCTCGACCGACCTCCCTGGTCCGTTGATGGAAGCGTTCTTCTTCACCGAGGCGAAGAAGAACGCTAGGCCCGGGCGCCGAGGGGGCCCGGGCTGGATCGGTTCCGGGCAGGCGAAGCCCCTGCAGGACGCTGTCGGCGGGCACCCGAGCCCCGCGGGCAGGTGCCGAGGCAGCGACGGTCGGAGCCGTGGGGCCGAACCCAAGGGGACGGCGCGCGGTGTTCATACAGTCATCATCCGCCCGTCTCGGTCATCCGCCCGGCACGGCAGCTCGATTCCCGCATCACAGGACCGAGCCCGCAGCGTGTGTGCAACGGGCCCGGCTGCATCTCGGGGGACAAGACGCGTGACCGGTCTAACGACCCCACAGCAGCAGAGGTTCGGTAGCCGGAAGAGCCCGCGGGAACTCCCCGGCTGTGGGGCCGGGCGCGTCGCGCAGCCCAGGACAGACCCGGTGCAAGGTCGGACGCTGGGCTGACCGCCCTCACCGATGCCGGCGCCGCACCGCTACACGGTTGCCGGCTGTGGCTCCTCCAGCACTCCTGATATCGCGCCGCCTGCCGCCGCGTCGTCTTCGTCGCCCGGCCTCTGACCGCGTTCGGACCACTCAGCGCGTCCCGGCGGCCGCGGTCGTGCCGGGCACCGGAACTTCTGCTGCTGGGGACGTTGGGTTGATGCGTCTTGTCCCCCGAGATGCGGCCGGGCCCGCGCCGTCACGCTGCGAGCCCGGCTCCTGTCCGGCGTTTGCTCGCCCTGCCGCCGGCCGTGGCCATGTTCCTGTCCTGGTCGCCGACTCGTCGCGGAAGACCAACTGTTGGCCTCTGCCGCCGGGTTGAGGTTGATGGCAGAGGCCGGGGTGGTGTTACCTTCGGGCGCGGATGCCGGCTGTTGCGGTTGCGGCTTGGATGAGGGCGAGGCCCGCTTCGGTGTGTCTGGTGAGGGTGAGGGCTGCGCCGGTGGTGCAGAGTGCTCCGGTTGGGCCGAGGGTGGTCCAGGTGAGGGCGTCCTGGGTGTGAGGGCGCTCCGCGGGGGCCTGGTCCGGCGTGTGCGGCTGGCCCGGCGGCGTTCCGTGCGTCTGAGGGTCGTCCGGGTGATCATTTGTGGTGGATATGGCAAGCCTTTGGTTCTTGTGCGTGCGACAGCACGCGGTGAATGGGGTGAACGCACCGTGGACCAGCGGGGGGTTAGCCCCGCAAGTGCCCTGGTCGTGTCCGGTGGCGCCCCCGGACACGGGAGGAGACTGCACTGCGCGGAGAGCCGATTCGGGGTCTCGCGATTTCGACAGCCTCCGCGAAGCACCACCATGGTCACCGCAGTGGCCTGCTCAGCGCGGGCCTCTGACCTGCATATTTGTGAAACGCGGTCCGTGAACCAGTGTCAGGGCGCTGCTGTGGGGCGGTTTTCGCGACCGCTTGAATCGGCGCGGAGGCACTGCTACGGCCAGCCGTACACCAAGGCCGCCCTAGGGACTGTCTTCAGTCGCGATCAAGGGACTTGCTGGAGGCTGCTGATTTTGATCGTCGCTGCGCGGGGATGGAGTCCGGCGAGGTAGCTCTCAGGCGTTTTGTCGTAGTGGGACGATGGCCGTCACGCAGCAACACCCCACCACACCGCCCATGGCACGAACCCGACCGCCGCCATCCCGACCGGGGCCAGGCGCAGCCAGGCCGCCCAGCTCGGTGTCGGCCGGCGGCGCCAGAGTGCGGCTGTCGAGACACAGGCGGACACCGCTACGGCGACGGCGAACCCCTGCACCACGAGCCACACCGCCGGGCGGCCCCACACCACGGG
The DNA here is from genome assembly GCF_002803155.1 of Streptomyces sp. CB02959. Classification (GTDB taxonomy): domain Bacteria; phylum Actinomycetota; class Actinomycetes; order Streptomycetales; family Streptomycetaceae; genus Streptomyces. The sequence continues at coordinate 48,632 of NZ_NNBP01000043.1, read as the reverse complement.
TGCCGCCGCGCTGTCCCCGGCCACGAAGACGGCGAGTGGGCAGGCTACTGCCGTCACGACCGCGAGCAGGCCGAGCCCGGCCAGCCAACGCACCGGGCGCAGGATCGGGCCCCGGCGCAGGAGGGCACTGACCGGATAGGTGGCGAAGCCGAGGAGCAGCAATGCCGGGGCGAGCCAGGCGTACCAGGCGTGCCCCGGTATGGGGGTGGTGACGAGTGCCTGTCCGGGTGCGGGGGTGGCGCTTGACGCCGGTGGGTGGCCGGCGGCGACGGCCCGCACCCATGAGGTCGTGGTCTGCGCATAGCCTGGGGCCAGTTCCCCAAGCTTCTTGCCGTGGAAGAGGGGGCCGCCGATCCGGTCGAAGCCGTCCGTCGTGCGGTGCCCGTTGTGCGCACCGCCGGCGACGAAGCGGATGACCGCGTGCCGGTTGTCCGCCCGGGCCAGGGTCTCGCGGAAGATCCGTGCACTCTCCTGGGGCGGCACCTGCGTGTCGTGCTCGCCCCACAGTGCCAGCACCGGCGTTCGGTGGAGCTGCTTGAGCACCGGCACGGGGTCGTAGCCCGCCGCGGGGAACAGCCCGGTGGCGCCCAGGAATTGGGCGGTGGGACCGGCCACGGTGCGACGGAACGGTCCGCCCGCTCCCTGGTGGCGCAGATGTGTGGTGAGGTTCCAGGCTTGGGTGCGCAGCGGGTCGTAGCCGGACCCGCCGATGGTGACAACGAACCCTACGTCGGCCGAGCGCGACGCGGCCAGCGGCGCGACCCAGCCCCCCTCGCTGAACCCCCACAGCCCGACCTGGCGTGGGTTCACCCCGCTCCTGGACTGCAACAACCGTACTCCGGCAAGCGCGTCGTCGGCCAGCAGGCCGAAGTCCGGCTGGAGCCGGGAGTAGCCGACGGTCCGCTTGTCGTAGGCGAGCGTGGTGATCCCGGCCTGGGCGAACGCCTCGGCCTCCTGCCGGTACTCCTCCCTGGGCCCGGCACCCGAGCCGCCGACGAGCACGATGCCAGGTCCTGGGCCGGGTGCTCCGGCCTTGCTGAGGACGGTGCCGTGCAGGACGAGCCCACCGCCGCCCCGGAAGGCGACCTCCTGGCGGACCAGCCCGTCCCCGGTGGCGTACGCCACCGGCGCGGCCAGCAAGAGGAGGGCTCCGGCCAACGCCCCGGACAGGACGGCCAGTACTGCGCGTATCGGTGATGCGGGCGTAGCCGAGAGCAGCACGGCGTGCATCCCCCTTCGTTGTCGGTTGGGCCGCGCGGTCAGTTGGTCTCGGGAATTCCGAGCAGACGGACGAGCACGGTCCGCGCCTCGGGCGCTGCCTCGCCCTCCGGGGCCGAGTGCCGGTAGAGGAGAGCGATGTATTCCTCGAAGAACGCGCGGAGTTGGTCGGGGTCGACGCGGAGCGTGGCGCGTGAGAAGAGCGCCGCGTCGGCCCAGGGCCCCAGCGTGTCGCGCGCCTCCTCGAACCGCCGGGCGGAGTCGATCAGCTCGGCGAGGTTCAGCCGGTGCATCTCGGTCAGCGCCTCGCGCATCTCCGGCGTCTGCCGGCTGTACGGCGGGAACCGCCGGTCCCCCGCCACCGCCCGCCACCACCGCTCTCGCCCCTTCGCCAGCTCCGGGACCTCCTCGACGAAGCCGTGCTTGGCCAGCTGCCGCAGGTGGTAGCTGACCAGCCCCGTGCTCTCGCCCAACTCGCGTGCGAGCGCGGCCGAGTTGGCCGGTCCCCGGCGCAGGCATTGCTCGATCTTCTGCCGCATCGGGTGCGCGAAGGCGCGCAGCGCCTCGACGTCGCTGATCTCCTGGGCAGGCGGTTGTTCGGTCATGCCAGAAGGCTACGAGTTGCAAATCCACTTTGCAAGGGGCCCTTGCAACTCTGTTGCTGACCGTGCCGTCACCTCGCCGCAGATTGCCGACCAGGGGCTGTCTTCAGTCGTGATTAATGGGCTTTCAAAAGGCTGCTTATCCAGATGGTCGCGGCGCGGAGATGGAGTCCGGCGAGGTAGCTCTCGGGCGTCTTGTCGTAGCGGGTCGCGATGCCCCGCCAGTCCTTCATCCGGTTGATGGCCCGCTCGACCGTGTTGCGGTCGCGGTAGAGATCGGCGTCGTGAGTGACGGGCCTGCCGCCCCGGCTGTCCATCTTCCTGCGGTTGGCGGCCTGGTCCTTCTTCTCCGGGATGACCGCCTTGATGCGGCGTTTGCGCAGGTGGGCGTGGTTGGCGTGGGAGGAGTGAGCCTTATCGCCAGCGACTGCGGCGCGGGGGCGGCCGACAGGCAGGCGGACCCGCACCTTGCACAGGACCGGGATGAACTGGGGGCTGTCGGCGGCCTGCCCGGCGGTCAGAAGGAGCGCCATCGGCCGACAGCGCCGGTCAGCGGCCAGATGGCCGTGCCGTGGTGGAGTCCACGCTGACCAGGGACATGTCGATCTCGTCCCTGCGGGCCGCCTCAGCGATCGCCTCTTCCAGGAGGGCCCGGAAGACGCCCGCGTCCCGCCACCGCATGAAGCGGTTGTAAACCGTCTGCCAGGCACCGAACCGCTCGGGCATCTCCCGCCACTGACTGCCGGTGCGGAACCGCCAGATCACCCCCTCGAACTGCTCACGCAGCCGCTCCGGGTACGGGCCGAACCTGTCTACGGGCAGCAACGGCCCGATGAACTCCCACTCGCTGTTGGCGAGTTGCGCACGCGTCACACCACATTCCTACCGGACCGGCGCCCAGCCCGGGCTTGATCACGACTGAAAACAGTCCCTAGTGCGAAGGGGAGAGGCGGTGGGTCAGACGTGGTCGGTCGGACATCCCGTTGGGGCCTCTCCAGGTCTGAGACGATCAGCAGGGCCATACGACTGAACGCAGGGGTGAAGAGCAATGGTTGATCTGGTGCTGAGCGGTGTCTTGGCGCTTGCCGTCGGCGGGTGTACATGCGTGGTGTGGGCGGAGCGCGGCGGACCCCGCTGGGTCCGCCGCGTGGCGACCGTGACGCTCGCCGCGGGCGAGCTGGTACGTCGCGCCGAGAGGCGCCGGCGCCGGAGCGTGACGCGGACCACCAGCGGTGGTGACTAGGAGCGGTCAAGGTCGCCTAGCGATCGGTCAAGATCACTTGCCAGAGGTCAACGGTGCATGCGACTGACCGTTCCGGTTGGTCACTGGCTGCCGACCGGGACCTGTTCTGGTGTCTGATCGTGTTCGTTGATGTGACCTTCGATGGTGGTGAAGCGGTCAGGCAAGGTGGCCGGCGGCCTCTTGCGGGCGGATGGGGTTGTTGGCGATTACTGCGCGCTCGCGCTTTCGAGGGCGTTTGGAGGGGGCATGGCAGCGCAGCCACAGCGGGTTACTCATTCCCACCCTGAGGAGCGGCCTGGGAGGGCAACCCCTATGCGAAAACTGCTGTTCACCGCTCTGCGACGGTTCGGGGTATCGGCTGCTGCGCTGTCTGTCGCGTTGCTGCCCAGCTTCGCCGGCGGAACCGATCCAGCTGAGGCCCAGCCCCGAGCCGCCGCCTCCAAGGCGACGCAGGTCGCACAGGCTCCACAGGTTGTCGTTGGCCCGGTCAGCGCTGATGGCAAGATGTCGCAAGCGCTCTGCCCGTCGGGGACCAAGGTCCTCAACGGTGGCTACATCTGGGACACCTTCTGCACGCACATCACCGGCGTCGTCCGCGACGCTATTGTCACCAGCGCGCCGAGGTTCAACGGTGAGGGCTGGAACGCCCGAGAGCTGCAAGGCAAGGTGCAGGCTCGCGCGCTGTGCGTCCCCGCATAGCTCCTCAGAGAGAGCCGGAACAACCAGCAGCGACTGCTCACCATCGGCCGGAAGCTTGTTGCCCGATCAAACTGCGATGGCACGTGATCAAGGTCCGGTGGCACAGGACAGACGGCCTGCGTCTGTCACCGGTCACGCTGCGCGGAGGCGCCGAGCCGCGTCCCCGCTGAGGTGGCTGCTGCGGACAGTGGCGGTCCGGTGGAACCGATCGGCCTCACTGTTTCGCAGGGCACTGTGGGGCGTGGTGCTCGCCGGTGTCGTGGCAGGGTGAGGGTATGTGTGGTCGCTACGTCTCCACCCGCCGCCCGCAGGACCTGGTCGACTGACCTGGCGCTGCCTCCGAGCTGGAACGTCGCACCGACCAACGACGTGCCTGCTGCAGAGCCGCGGCCGGCGCCCCGGCTCGCGGTCGCCCGGGGCTTGCCGCTTGCCGAGCCGCCGGCTGGCTTCCCGCCGAGCTGCGCGTGGCGTGCATCTCGCGTCGCGGGCGCCGGCCAGGGTGGTGGGGTCAGGCGTCGTTGTATCGCGGACTGCCGCTGTGCCACTCGCGGTTGCCGCCGAGCCAAGACCACACCCCTGCAAGGAAGCGGCGCAGCTCGGGAGAGCCGGTAAGGGCCAGGGCGGCTGCCTCCGCCTCGAAGGTGCGCACCAGTTCGTCGTGGATCTCCATACTCCGTTTGACCGCCTCGGACGGGGAGCACTGCTCGTGTGCGGCGATCACGACGGGCAGGTTGAACTCCACGCCCTGATCGTGGTCTTCCTTGCCCATCGAGTACAGATCGTTGACCAGCGTGCTGGCGTTGCCCGCCATTGTCACCACGCGTCGCACGCGCGGATCGTCGTATTCGGCTGGGGAGAGCTGGTAGCCCCCTACGACGTCGATCAGCGCAAGGCAGGGGAGGAAACTGTTGAACTGCCGGTGCGCCAGGTACTACCAGACCGTCGGCATGCGCTCCTGGACACGCCAGGTGCCCTCGTGGGTGTAGGCCACGAACAGGGCGGCGACCTCTTGGCGCAGCCGCGCCACCTGGGGCCCGTCCGCTGCCCGTGCCAGGTGCTCGAAGGCGGAGCGGAGGGCGACCCGGACGGGGTCGTCGCAAAGGACCTTCTCTTGTTCGGGCAGGTAGCGGACCGGTGGATGGGCGGGGTCGAAGGCTGTGTAGGCGATCCCGAGTCGAGCGCCGAGGGGTTCCGGCAGGGCCCCGTCGTCGCAGTAGTAGTCGTCCGTTGCCCACTCTGCCAGGGCGCATTTTGCCGCGACCAGCAGTCGGTCCGCGTCGTCGCTGTAGGGGTGGGCCAGCATCATCATCCGTCCGACGTTCACCGCGCGGATGTGCTCGATCCGACCCGCGTAGAGGCCGATTTCCTCGGCCCAGTCCACGAGGCGGTCGTTGACGTGTTCGCCGAGTTTCGGATCGTCGCGGACCGGAGGCGGACAGTACAACTCCGGGACACCGTCCTCGGTACCGGATGCGCCGGCCGACTCCGGTACCGAGGCATCAGGAGTCGCTCTGCCGACCGCGACACGAGCGGCGGAGGTGCCCAGCCCGGTTGGTCCCCTCAGCGCCGGGTGCACTGACGAGCGAGGCCCCGTGTGGGGCAAGGCCCGCGGTGCAGTGTTGCGGACGCCGTGGTGGTGAGTGAGCAGCGTGGCCACGAGCCGCGCCACATCGTGGTCGGCTGCGCGCGCGGTCATTCGGGACAGCAGTGACACCGGTTCTCTTCTCCGTTCTCAGAGTGTTGCTCAAGTGCCGTGAGCAGCGAGAGATGCCACCGGTGTCAGGACGACCTGCGGTAGACCTCGACGTTGTCCAGGACGCCCAGCGCGTCGGGGACGAGAACGGCCGCCGAGTAGTACGTGCTGACCAGGTAGGAGATGACGGCCTGGTCGTTGATGCCCATGAACCGCACGTTCAGGCCGGGCTCGTACTCGTCGGGAATGCCGGTCTGACGCAGGCCGACCACGCCCTCGTGGTCCTCTCCCAGTCGCATCGCGAGGATCGAGGAAGTTCCCTCGTCCGAAATCTGAAGCTTGCTGCAGGAGAAGAGCGGCACTCCCCTCGGCCTGGCGCTGCCGGACATGGGCGCTCAGGTGACCGTTCTGCCTCGCCACATCCTGGTACGCACCCCGGGATAGTGCCAGCACCGTGCATGCGGTCACCGTGCGCGCTGTGAACCCCCACTCGCCCGGGTCCTCGGAGAGGGCCTGGCCGCCGAAGAAGCCGCCGTTGGACACCACGTCCAGCCGTGCCTCGTCGCCGTACTTTCCGTTGGCGACCTTCTCCACCTTGCCGTGCGCGATCAGGTAGATGTGATCTGCCGCCCGCCCCTGCTCGACGATTGCCTGTCCCGGCTGGTACTCCCGCTGTTCGAACCGATCGGCCAGCGCCTGCAGAACCTGGGCATGGTCGAAACCGCGCAGCAACGAAAGTTCACTCAGCTCTGCCGGAACAACCCTGACACCGGCCCCGTCCTGCAGGAAGGTCACCTGGCCGTCACCGATCTCATACGCCACACGGCGGTTGACCCGGTACGTGCCGCCCTTCACTTCCACCCACGGCAGCGTCCGCTGCAGCCATCGAGAAGTGATGGCCTGCATCTGTGGCGCCGACTTCGTGGTGGTCGCCAGATTCCGGGCGGCGGCGACACCCAGACTGAGCTGCTCCTGCCCGGCCGATTGCGTGGGCTGCCCCGCAGACTGCGAGGGTGCTGTGGTCGTCATTGTTCATCCTCTCCGTCCTTGCGCACGGGGTGAAGGAGTCACAGGAACGGCCGGCCACCGTCGAGACCCGCTACGCAGAGTGAACTGGCAACCGCAAACTGTCGCTTCCGACCGGCCTTCCACGGCGGATACGACCTTCGGCGGCCCGGACGCCCAGGACCGGCGTGGAGGCGCGCTGACGGGACTCACACGGCTCTTGCCGGGGAAGACGTGACGCTACGGGCTGGCGAGTGGCCTCCTCGTGGCCCCGGTGTGGGGTACGGCGCTGGCCGAGACGAGCCGGGTGACGTCGACGGTGCCGGCCCCGGTCTGCGGTTCGGGGATGAGGGCCCACAACGTCGCGAGGGCGGCGAAGGTGGCCAGCAGGGCGGCGGCTCCCGTGCGGCCCTTCGCCCAGGGGGCCCGGAACCGGATCGGGTCCTCCACCAGGACCTTGGAGAGCCACGCGGCAGCGAGGGACACCGTGAGGATGACGACCGTACGGCTCCAGCCCGTCAGGCCGAGGCGCTCTTCGCTCAGGAGCAGGTAGATGGGCCAGTGCCACAGGTAGAGGCTGTAGGAGACCAGGCCGCACCAGCGCAGGGCAGGCGTGGCGAGGACGCGACCGACCAGGGTACGGGGTGCTTGGGCGAGGCAGGCGATGAGCAGGGCGGCGGCCAGGGCGTGGAGGAAGAGTCCGCCTTGGAAGAGGGAGAGGTCTTTCTGCCCGTCGGACAGGGCCCAGTACGCCCCGATCCCGCATGCCAGGGCCAGGCTTCCCCAGGCTGTGGTCCGTTCACCGGCGCGTGCCAGGAGCCGGGTGGCCGGTGGCGTGGCCATGAGGGAACCGAGGAGGAGCGAGAAGGTGCGGGTGTCGGTGCCCTCGTAGACGCGCGTGGTGTCGACGGGGTTGGTGAACACGGTCATGAGGACGAGCGAGACGACGGCTCCGGCCGCAGCTACGAGGGCGACGCGGCGGCCGCCGTTGCGGCCGCGGGCCAGCAGGGCGATGGCCAGGGGCCAGACCAGGTAGAACTGCTCCTCGACCGCGATGCTCCACAGGTGGCCGAAGACCCTGGTGTCGGCCGCGTTCCAGTATCCGACCTGGTCGGCGATGAAGTGCCAATTGGCGAGGTTGGCCGCCACCCAGGGAGCGTCGTCGAGGGCGTACCGGAGCAGAGGCGGCGGGCCGAGCGCCCAGACCAGGAGCAGGGTGCCCGCGATCGTCACGGCGAGTGCCGGCAGCAGACGGCGTGCGCGCCGCCCCCAGAAGGCCAGGAGGTCGACGCGGCCGCCCCGCGCCTGTGTCTCCGTCAGGAGAAGGCCGGTGATCAGGAAGCCGGACAGGACGAAGAACAGGTCAACGCCAAGGAAGCCACCGCTGAAGTGGCCAGCGTGGAAGAACAGCACACCCAGGACGGCCAGGCCGCGCAGGCCGTCCAAAGGCGCGATGTGACGGTTGCCGGACGGTACAGGGACGATCATCGTGTGAGGGCGACGGTGGGTGCGCACGGGTTTGGTTGAGGTGGGCATGGGTCTCCAACGAGATGAGCGAGCCGGCTCGGTTTCGGGCTCAGCCCCAAGCGGGCCGAAGCGGGCCGGCCACCGAGCCCAGCCGCCTTGCGGCTGGGCTGACCGGCAGGGCGGTGGCCGGCCCGAGGCGGACTACTTGCAGCCGAACGGGGCGTAGACCTTCTCGCTTGTCCACGACCCGGTGGCCCACTGGTCCACGGCGGCCGGGGTGAAGCCGTACTGCTTGTGCAACTGTTCGCCGAACCACGCGGCGAACGCGGCCGAGCCCTGCTGGCACGAGTGGATGCCGTCCTTGCCGCGCTGCGCCTTGGCTGCCGTGCTGTCGGTGCCCCACAGGGCCGAGGCGTCAAGGAAACGGACCGTGTTCGGGTGCTTGTCCGCGACTTCCTTGGCGGACTTCGGCGCGGTCTTGATCGCGGCCTCGTGTGGCCTGTAGAAGTCATCCACCTTGAAGGGGGGCGCCGACACGATGAGAAGTTCGGCGCCCGCGTCGTTCACCGTCTTGGCCAGACGTTCGTAGGCGGCGCGTTGTTCGCCTGGGGTTCCCCAGTCGTAGGTGGTGATCTGGTAGGCGACGACGTCCGGCTTGAAGGACGTCAGCTCCTTCGGGAGCTGCTCCCAGGTGGGCTGCGAGATCTCCCCGACGACACCGCCGCCCCCCGCGGCGGCGATCGACTTGAACGCCACGTGGCCGGCCTTCATCGCCGCACCGAGGGGCGGTGCCTGGACTTCGCCGATGGAGTCGCCCATCCACAACATCCGGTGCGGCTTCGTGGCGTTCTTCTGGCCGTCGGGCGTCTGCCGGTCAGCAGATGAGGCGGTGTTGCGGTCGGCGGTGGGGGAGGAGCCGTCGCCGGATGCTTGGCAGGCGGTGAGCGCAAGCGCGGCCGTCGTGGCGGCGAGTACGAGGCCCGCGGTACGGCGCGTGGGTCGCTGAAGAAGGGCGGAGGGCGTGTTCTTGCTGTTCATGTCTCCAGCACAATCCGCGAGGAGGCCGCTTGGGAGGGTCGTCATCGTTCGCTCACGTACCGGAAGAAGGCCGGCCATAGAGGGCGGGCATGACCGTCAACTGGCCTTCGGGAAGCTGAAGGTGTAGCCCTCTTCGGCGAACCAGGGAAGAAGCCGTTCCATCGCTTCCATCGTCTGGGCGCGGTTTCCGCCGCCGTCGTGGAGGAGGACCGTCGGCCCCGTGGAGAGCTGCTCCTTCACCGCGCGGACGAGGGTGTCTGCGCCGGGCTGCCGGAAGTCGCCGGGGTCGACGTTCCAGCCGAGGTTCCGCATCCCGTGGGCTGCCGCGATCTGGCGGCTCTGCGCTGTGAAGGCGCCGCCCGGGGCCCGGTAGTACCAGATCCGTTCGCCACCGGACGCCTCGTCGATCATGCGCTTGGCGTCGAGGATCTCCTTCTCCTGGTAGGAGACCGGCTTCTTGTCCATGGCGACGTCGTGGCTGACTGAGTGATCGCACAGACGGTGGCCCTCGGCGACGATCCGCCGGACGAGGTCGGGGTGGGCGGCGGCATTGGGGCCGGTCAGACAGAAGACGGCCTTGGCTTTGTACCGCTTCAGCAGCTCCAGGGCCTTCGGAGTCCAGCGCGGGTCCGGACCGTCGTCGAGGGTGAGGTTCACCGCCTTTCCGTCGTCCTCGGACTCCCGGACGATGGCCATGTCCACCGTCGGCGCGGGCAGTGCGGAATCGATCGTCGTGCTCGCCCCGGCTGTCTTGCCACCGGCCGCCCCAGCGCTCTGACCAGCGCTCTCGTCCGCCAGAACGGCGAAGGCGACCGTTGCGGTCAGTGCCAGAGCCGCGGCGGTGACCACCACCTGCCGCACGGTGCCAACGCGCCTACCGTTGCCGTTCCCGGTGCTGTTCGTGTCGTTGTTCATGCGCCCGACGGAACCTGCCGCCGTACGGCGAACGGCTGGCCGTCATCGTTTCGTCAAGGAATGCGGAACCGGGCGTCATACGCTTCCAGCACCCTGGTCAGAGAACACCGCCCCCACGCCGCCCAGCCCGAGAAGAGCGCAACCCGATGGCACGAGTCCTGCTCGTCGAAGACGACCCCGCCGTACAAAAGGGCGTCACCCTCGCGTTGAAGCGCCGTGGCCATGAAGTGGAGGTCGCGGCGAGCGGCGAGACGGGACTCCTCACCCTGGAACGCCACCGACCCGACCTGGTGCTGCTCGACCTGATGCTGCCGGGGATGAGTGGCCTGGAGGTGTGCCGCCGGATCCGGGAGAGCAAACAGATCCCGATCATCATCCTCTCGGCCCGCGGTGACGAGATCGACATGGTCGTCGGCCTGGAAGCCGGCGCCGACGACTACATCATCAAACCCGCCAGCGGGGAGATCATCGAGGCCCGGATGAAAGCCGTCCTGCGCCGGGTCGCCCCCGCCCAGGACAGCCCCGCGGCCACGCCCACGGCAACGGGGGCGGAACACCATGGCGACCTGGCCGTGGACCGCACCAGCCTGGTCGTGGCCAAGCACGGCACGGAGCTGGTCCTGGCTCCCTCCGAACTCAAGCTGCTGCTGTTCCTCACCGCCACGCCCGGTCAGGTCTACTCCCGCCACCAGCTCCTGGAACAGGTCTGGGAACACTCCTTCTACGGCGACGTCCGTCTCGTCGACGCCTGCGTGATGCGGTTGCGCGCCAAGATCGAGGACGATCCGCGCAAGCCCGTGTACGTCCAGACCGTGCGCGGCTTCGGCTACCGCTTCGGACCCCTGTGAAGAACCTCAGGCTCCGCTTCCCCAGGGGACTGCGGGCACGGCTCGTGGTCGCCGTGCTGCTCGCCGTCGCCTTCGGCGCACTGCTCACCGCGGGCCTCACCTTTCGCCAGGCCCGCGCCTCCGTCCTCGAACGCACCCAGCACACCGTCGTCGCCGACCTGCGCAGCCAACTCGATTCCCTCGCCCCCGGCCTGACCTTCCCACCCCGCACTGAGGACCTGCGGAGCCTGTCCCTCCAACTCGATCGGGCCGGAGGCTCCCGCGCCTGGCGTTCCTCGGCCTCCTACCAAGGCGGCACACCGGTCTCGGCCTCCCCCGACGCTCTGCCCGTGCCCGAAGAGCTCCGCGAAGCTGTCCAGGCAAGCGGCCAGGCGACCTATCAGCGCATCGAACGCGACGGCCGCCCCTGGCTGGCCGTCGGCATGCCCGTCGCCTACGCCGCGGAGCCCGAGAAGTCCGCGAGCGCAGGCAAGCCCTCCGGACTGACCGTGTACGTGGCCTCCCCCCTCGACGACGACCAGGCCGACATCGCCGCCCTGGTCTCCGCGGCCCAGGCCGGAGCCATCCCCGCCCTCGCCCTCGCCCTCGTCCCCGCCCTTCTCGCCGCCCGCAGCGTCCTACGCCCAGTACGACGCCTGCGCAGCGGCGCCGAACGCATCACCGCCGGCGAACTCGGCACCCGCCTCGACGCTGACGGACACGACGAACTGACCGATCTGACCCGCTCCTTCAACACCATGGCCGAAACCCTGCAAAAGGACGACGCCGAACTGCGCCGCATGGAAGCAGGAGCACGCCGTTTCGCCGCCGACGTCGCCCACGAATTGCGCACCCCCCTCGCGGCCATGACCGCCGTCACCGAGGTCCTCGACGAGGACGCCACCTCCGGTGTCCTGCCCCCCGACACCGCCGACGCCGTCCAACTCATCTGCGAGGAGACCCGCACCCTCGCCCGCATGGTCGAGGACCTGATGGAGGTCTCCCGCTTCGACGCCAAAGCCGCCCCGCTACACGCCGAGGAAACAGACCTGCGCACCATCGTGACCAAAACCCTCCAACTGCGCGGTTGGACCGACGGCGAACGCGTCACCGCCGACATCCCCACCCCGGTACCGGTACGCGCCGACCCCCGCCGTATCGACGTCATCCTCGCCAACCTCATCGGCAACGCACTGCGCCACGGGCTCCCACCGGTCACCGTCTCCGCCCGCGCCGAGAACGACCATGCGGTCGTCACCGTCACCGACCACGGAACCGGCATCCCCGACGACGTACTCCCGCACGTCTTCGAACGCTTCTACAAAGCCGACACGGCACGCGTCCGCTCCGAAGGCAGCGGCCTCGGCCTGGCCATCGCCTACGAAAACGCCCACCTGCACGGCGGAACCCTCACCGCGGCCAACACTCCCGACGGTGGCGCCGTCTTCACCCTCACCCTGCCACTCCCCGCCACCCCGCAGGACCAGCCATGACCCGTCCCCCGTCCCGGTCCCGCCCCGGACGTACCCTCCGCACCGCGGCAGTCGCCCTCGGGACCCTGCCCCTGTCCACCCTGCTCATCGCCACAACCACCGGCTGCGCGATCGGCCCCACCAACCCCGTGCCCGCCGGCCCCCCGGCCTCCGGCATCCAGCAACCCGGAACCGAAGCCCGCTTCGCACGCCTCTACTTCGCCGGTCCCACCGGCCCCCGCGCCGTCTCACGCCCCACGGACCGACCACTCAGCCCCCAGCAAGCCCTCGACCTCCTCCTGGAAGGCCCCACCCCGGCCGAACGCCAACGCGGCCTGATCAGCCAAGTACCACCGATGGCCGGCCAACTCACCGCCACCGCGACCGACGGAGCCGTCGACGTCTTCGTCCCCCAAAAAGTCAGCACCGGCGACCTCGATGTCACGGCAGTCAGCCAGATCGCCTGCACCGCCGCCCATGCCAACGTCCCCGGCAACAAACCCCCCACACAGATCGACATCCGCATCCACGAGAACAACATCCGCTCCCAGAATCCCTGGACCGTCCACTGCGGCCCCAACGGCAACGTGACACCAGTAACCGGCTGACACACCACACGGAAATCGCGACCGCCCACAGCGTGAGCGGAAGAGGCCGGCACGCTTCGATGCGGAGTTCGTCAAGGCAGGTAAGGGAACTGGCACCGCGCCGCGCGCCCTCAGGCAGCAGACCGCCACAGCCACGAAGCGACGGCACCCCAAAGCGCAGGGTAAAGCCCTCACTGACGTTGCACTGAACCGCGTCGCTGCCGAGGGCCCGGCGAACCGCAAGCTGAATAGGCGTGCTATCGCACTGTCGGGGATTCCTGGCTGTCCGTCAGGTAGCGTCGACGAAGGCGGTCCACCTGGACCAGGACGGCGGGGGCGGATGGACGGTGAACACCGAGCGGCGCTGGCGCGCCCGCGGGTTCCGTCCAATGGGCCGCGAGCTGGTGGTCGACAAGTGGGTGGCCGACCAGGCCCCGCCCCTCACGCGTCTGACGGGATCGACCATTCACCTCGACGCCGGCCCCGATGAGCATTGGTCGTCTTCGGCGGAGCTGGAGACCATCAAGGCAGGCCGGAAGCGGGGCGGCCTGCTGCTGGGTGTCTCCACCATGTTCGAGCCGGTGTCCTCCGCGGGCTCCAACGCGGTTCTCCGGTACGGCGCCGTAGACCACATCTTCTTCGGCTGGGCTCCCCTGACCTGGCCACTGGTGCCCCACAGGGTGTGACCGGCATCCTGGTCACGGATCCATCGCGGAACTCCCGGCCACCGGTGCTTCGCTGCACGTGGGCTGCCATCGCCCACAGCGACTCCACCATGGCGACCGGCGGGATGGACCTGCCTGCCGGCCCCTCGTGTGGGGAGCCTCGACATCAACAACACCGGTGCATCGCCCGCACGAGGGACACCACCCTTCAACCACGCTCCCATCCAGCGGGGACGCTACGTTGTGAGCACACGCTGCCGCAGCTGAAGGACGGTCCAGTGAGTGAAGTACCCGCCGACTACGCTCAGGGCATCGACCCCGAGCGGGCCCTGAAGTACGCCATCCAGCACCTCAAGGACGACCGCGCCGAAATCATCGAAGGGGTCATCGAGACCGTGCCGCCCAGCTGGGACCACGAAGCCGTCGCCGACACCCTCCGCGAGCAGATCCGCGTCCGCGCCCGCGAACTCGACTGCGTCATCGGCTCCGGCAACCTCGACCTGCCCGGTTCGCCGAACTGGTACATCCCCGACCTCGCCGTCGTCCCCGCGGCCGCGGCCAAGGGCGCCGGCGCCCTACTGCCCGCCGACACGCTCCTCGTCGTCGAGGTCACCTCCGAGTCCAACGGGGACACCGACCGCGTGGTCAAGCGCAAGCGGTATGCCGAATACGGGGCACCGCTGTACCTGCTGGTCGACCGGCAGGAACGTTCGGTGACCCTGTACGCCGAGCCCGGTCGCCTCGGCTACACCCGTGCCGACGGCCCTCACCCCTACGGCACCACCGTGCACCTACCGGAACCGTTCGGACTCGACCTGGACACCAGCGCCCTTTGAGCGCTCCGCCCACGACCTCGATCGAGAACGCGAACGGTGAAGGCCCGGTGGTGTCCACCGGGCCTTCACCTGGAAGTAGCGGGGACAGGATTTGAACCTGCGACCTCTGGGTTATGAGCCCAGCGAGCTACCGAGCTGCTCCACCCCGCGACGGCACACCGAACCCTACGGCACCGACCTGGATCAGCCGAATCGACTTCCACCCCGACCCGACGGTTCCGGTGGGGCCAGCCAACGGGCGCAGGGAGCGATCGCGGATACGGAGGCATGACGGGAGCCACTGGCCGTCGCGGCAGGCCACACTGGTAGTACGTGATGGAGGTGAAGGGATGAGCGTTGCCAGCTTTACGCACCAGGGGCCCTGGAGCGTCGAGGACGTCCTGGCCCTGCCCGAAGACCGGACCGTCCGCTACGAGCTGCTGGGGGAGTCGCTCGTGGTGTCCCCCGCCCCGGCCTGCGCCATCAGCGCGCAAGCTTCCGGCTCCACATCGCCCTGGACGCGGCCGCCCAGGCTGCCGGCGCCCCGGTCGAAGTGCTGGAGGCCATCAACGTGATCCTGCCGTCCGGGTTGGTTGTGCCGGACATCGTCGTCGCCGACGCGGGTGCGACCGCCGAGGACGGCGTCAGCATCGACGCCGAGGCAGTGCAACTGGTCGTCGAGCGCGTCACGCCCGGCAACAAGACCATGGACCGCAAGCTCAAGCCGCAGCTGTACGCGGAGGCCGCAGTCCCGTACTACTGGCGCCTGGAGTTCGACCCGGCCCCGCGCCTGATCACCTGCGAGCTGGACGCCGGCCCGTACGTCGAAACGGCGACCGCCCTGCCGGGCAGCGTGACCCGCATCGAGAAGCCGTTCCCCTTCGACATCGACCCGGCCGGACTGGCCCAGCCGCAACATAGGAAGTGAGACCTCCCTCAGGAGATCGGCAGACCACCTGCGAGGCTCCCCGCGACGTCGGCGACGCCGTCCTTGCGATACGGCCCCGCAGCTGACCTGTTCGAGGCCGCCGCAAGTGCCGGGCGGCGGCGCGGCACCCCGGAGTGCCAGGTGCCGCGCCAGCCGTTCACGCGGCGGCGGGGTCGGCCTCCTCGCCCGGGTCCGTGTCCGGTTCCGTGGAGGCTGGTGGGGTGCCGGTGTTCACCGGTTCGTCGTCGGACTCGGCGTCGTTCGCGGCGGGCGGGGTGGTTGGAGCGGCGGTGCGGTCGTCGAGGGTGATGGTGACCGGCGTACCGCTGGGGGTGAGGCCGGTCAGGCTCTCCTCGATCCGCTCGTACACGGTGGTGGCGAGTTCCCGGTCACCGTCTCCGTCGTTGGCGGTGTGCTTGATGGAGTGCAGGCTGATCAGCAGGGCGATCAGGGAGCGGCCGGACAGTGCGGCGCGGATCCGTTGGTCTCCCTCGTCGGCGACCTGCGGTGGCACGCGGAAGTGTGGGTGTCGGCCGGCGTGGCCGGTGATGAACTCCCAGATGTCGCGGTGGCACAGCAGACTGGCGGAGGAGACGCGGGCCGCCGTCTTGAGCAGGTCGCCATGCTCCTTGCTCACTGCGGCGGTCGTGGTTTCGGCAGTGGCGGCGGGACGGGGCCGAAGCTCCTCTACGACGGTGCGCAGGTCTGCGATCTCCTGCTGCAGGGAAGCGAGCCCGGACCGGGCTTCTCCCAGGGTGGTGCTGAGCTCCTCCTTGATCTCTGCGGCCGCTTCGTGTACCCGGTCCGGCGCGTCGTGCTGGTCGCCGACCGGGCCGGCGCCGTTGCGGTTCGCGGCTACGAGGGGGGCGAGCACGGGCGCGAGTTCCTCGGAGAGGACCTCACGGACGGCTTGGCGGACCGCGTCGACCGATAGCGCCGGGCTGGGCGAGGGAGTCTGATCGGCGGCACGCTGCGCCGGGATCGCGGGATGGAGGGCGGTTTCTGCCGCGGGCTGGTCGTGCTCAGCGATGGCGGTGACCGGTGCGGGCACGGGTCCGGCGGGGGCGCCCTCGGCACCTGATGCCCGCTGGACGGCCGAGGTGGGGGAGGGCGGGAGAGGCACGGGCGGGGCGAGTTCCGCGAGCATGATGCGGACCTCCTGCAACTCGCTGCGCAGTTCGGCGACGACGTCCTGGACGGCGGCGTTGAGCGCATCTCCGTTGGAGTTGAGCTTGTTGTGGACGTCGCGGAAGTTTGCGCGCATCCGGCCGAGCTCGTCGACGACCTCCTTGGTCGTCTTGTCGTGGCCGGCCCGGCCGGTCGACTCCAGCTTCTCGACGCTCTTTTCGAGCGCGTCCCGGATGTTCTTGTCCGTGTGCATGACGGCGGTGTGGAGCATCGTCAGGGTCGTGGTGATGTCCGGGTTGGGCTGGCGTGGCATCGTCCCCCATTTCGTCGCGTTCGGTAGTCAAACGAGTTCGCTGTGTATGCTCCCCCGGGTGGAGTTCCCTCTGCAGGAGGATCGGGGCAACTGGCTTAAGAGCGACGGTTGTTCAGGCTCAAACCGACCAGACCGGCTTACATGCACGTGCCCGGCCGGGCACGTCGCTTCCGCCCCCCGGCGCGCTGTAAGGCGTGTCGCCGGCCCAGATCGGCCTCGTGGAGGAGCAAGTGGGTCACGACGGCCGTGTGCCGGTGTCCGTCCGGGCGGGAACTCCAGATCGGCCCTCGGTTCCTCGGCCAGAGACGGCTGCATAAGGTATGCAGGTATGACTGATGTGCCTGAGTCGGGACAGAGCGGCGACGACCTCACCCGCCTGATTCCGACGGTGATCGCGAACGAAGGGGCCGACCCTGAAATCGTGGCGATCGGCGTGCGGTACTGAGCGCTGGCAGGTTTCGCCCCGGGCTACGACACCCCCCTGTGGTGTGAGAAGACCAACGCCATCGACACCGCCGGCTGGGGCAACCCCATCCACGCGGTAGCCGCGGCCGGCGTCCTCGCCATCGTTCCCGACCACCACTGCTCCCAGTGCGACGGCCCCCTCAGCCTCACGTCCCGCACCGCGTTCCAGCAACTGTGCAACGGCGAAATACCGGACTGCGTGGACTGCAACGAGTCGGTGCTCCTGACCGCGCGTGCAGTCAGCGACCCCAAACGCAAGGCCAAGCGGGAAGCCAAGCGGGAGGCCGCCGAAGCCAAGGCCGCCGCCCAGCAGGCCCGCGAAGCCGTCCGTACCGCCTGGACGCAGACACGGCGCAGCATCCTCACGGAGGAGTACGCGCTCACCCATGACTCCGTGGTGCCGCAAGCACCCGTCAAGGGGATGACCGCGGCGCTGGCCCTCCGGCGTTACGCACCTCCACCGCACCGATCAGCGATGTCGGAGCCTGGCTGAACCCACTACATCCGAAGGCCAACGAAACCGCTTCGATGCTCGGCGAGCTCGTCCGCTGCGGCCTGCTGAAAATCCACCCCTCCAGTCCCGCCACGGCGTTCGTCTGGGAACCCGCCTCCTTCGACAAGGCCCTGCACTCCGCCGACGGCGACCCGCACAGCATCGGAGCACCGGAACTGACCGACCAGTTCTACCCCAGCACGGCCCGCTTCTACGCCCCCTTCGGCACCAGCCCCGGCACAGGTGCCGAGCAGCTCGACGAGCACCTCGTCGCCACCCTGAATCCCGCGGGCATGACCGCCGGCCAACAAGACGACCTCCTTTAGCGCCCTTATGGCCTTTGTAGGGGCAGTGGTTGAAGCGTGGGCCATCGGGTGAGTATGGCTCTCTTGATGGCCGCGGCGAGTTGTCCCAGGCCGTTGAGCTCACTGCCATCAGCGGTCATCTGGCTGACGATTCCGAGACGGTGGACGAGTCGCTGCCGGGCCGTTGCCGTGCCCCATTTCCGGTCCCGTTTCGGGATCTCGGCCAAGTGGTCGACGGTTCCGCGTTCGGCTCGCTGGACCAGTGCGTCGCCTCGTAGCAGCCAGGCAGCACATGCATCGGTGAGATCATCTTGGGTATCGGTGCCCGTCGCGTCGCGCCAGGTCGCGCGATAGGCGGTCTCTGCTGCGTGCAGCAGGGGCTGTGCCGGGGCCGTGACGCACCCGCAGGTTGGGAAGCCCATGCGCAGGTAGGCGAGTTCCACGAGCCCATTGCCCAGCGCGGACTGCTCGAAGTCGATGAACCGGACGCCGCTGCTGGTGTGCATGTCGTTGCCGGGGCAGGGGTCGCCATGCAGCAGGGCATGGCCCTGTGTGCCGGCCAGGCGGTTCACCAGGTCGTCCAGCTCGGCTCGGACTCCGGTCGGAACCGCGACGCCGAGCGTCCAGGCAAGTCCGAGGAAGGAGCCGATGTCGCTTTGGGCTGGGCCGGACCAGGCGGGGAGTGTACCTGTGTCGTCGGTGCTGGTGGCCGCATGGAGTCGGGCCAGTGCCGCAGCGTAGTCAACTACCCAGCCCTCGCCGGGCGGCTGGTGGTCCAAGTGCTCAAGGACCAGGACACGTTCGTCCGGATCGGTGCCGAGAAGCATCGGCACCACGGGCGGGCCAACCCGGGATGCGAGCTTCAGCGCCGCCACCTCGCGGGCATACCTCTCGGCCGCCTCCGGAGCCTCGATGAGCTGCTTGACCACCACGGGTGTGCCGGACAGCTCGGCCCGCCATACCCGAGAACGCGGGCTGCTTCCCAGTCGGTGAGCCCGACGAGGTGAGCCTAGCCCGGACCGCAGCTCGTCCCCGAATGGCAGTCGTGACCACATGGACTCATGCTCGCACGCACGCGTGCGAGCGAACTGCGTTTACGCCACGGCATTGCTCCGCCTATCCGCGTGGCCTCTAAGGCCGGTCACTGTAGGGCCGCTCCGTAGCGCCCTGCCGGCACCCATTTATGGGCCAGTGAATCCCGAGGTGATCAGCCGTGCGGCAGTCTCCTCCAAGTCCGGGGGCGCCACCGGACCCGACCAGCGCGCTTGCGGGGCTACCCCCCCCGGCGGTCCAAGGTCGCACCATCCATTCACCCGCGTGCTCCTCCAGCACGCCCAAAGCAAGGAACCGTCATGGCCGTAACAGCCCCGCGCGGTGCTCGCGGGTCGCGCGGGCGCCGTTCCTGCCTACCTGCCGGCGTCACCGGCGCCGTCAGTGGGGGAACCGGCATCGGGGCGATCGCGTACACAGGCGCACCCTGGTGGGTCGTCGTCTTCTGCGCCGTCGTGCTCACGGCAATAGTGGGAGCAGCGTCGTTCCTGCCGCAGGAGTCCGAACACCGACGCGACGTGTTCCGGGACTTCTTCCGGCATCGCGAGCGCATGACCCGACTCCGACAGAAACCACCTGGATCGCCGCGGACCACGGCAGCCGCAGCGAGTGACCGGCGGGCGCGGGCGAAACAGCACCCACCGGAGATTATGGGGCGGTCGAGGTTGCGTCCGCCGTCGTGACGCCTGCTGACGCCTGATCCGGGACCGCGGCCGCGGCCGGAGCGGGGATCGAAAGGGCCCGGGCGGCGCTGGCGACGACCGCGGTGGGAGGAAGAGCCCCCAGGACCGCCAGCACCGTTAGGGGCTGCCACACGGACAACCGAATCGAGGGCGCCCTCGGGGCGGTGTGACGGCCGCTCACCGTGCCGCCTTCGGGTGCGTCTCCGGCATGATCGGTGCAGAGGTCACTTGACCTCACCGCCCGCAGCCAGCGGAGCCCACGAGTAACGCACCTCGACGCCTTGGTCCTGCAGCCCGAGGCGCGGCCCGCCATCACCGAGGCGCTCTCCCGGATGCTCGGACGACCCGTAGCGTGCGCGGAAATCGGCTGGCCGACCGTGGCAGAACCGGCCGCAGAAGGCGACGTCGTGACGGGAGTGGTCGACCTGAGTCGAGCAGACATGGATCCCCCGCGCCGTGGCGTGTTGAAGACCGGCAGGTACGCCGCGGCGCTGGCCGTCCCGCGGTTCGAAGACGTGAAGGGCCGGCTGGAGGCGACGGCGGCCGGGCGAACAGTGCACATCGGCAGGTCCGATGTCGAAACCGTCCGCACCATGACCGACAAGGTCGCCGACATCCTCGACCAAGTCGGGGCCGGGCATGCCCGGCCGATGGCCGCCGCCTTCCTGGTCGACACCGCCGGCCCCTACCTGCGCGCGAGCGGCACCGAAGAGGTCACCCGCGCCATGCGGGCCGCCGTCGCGGACTTCGCGTACCTCACGGGCTGGATGGCCATGTACGAGAACCAGCAGGGCCTTGGCCAGAAGTACTACCTGCGCGCGCTCGAACTCGCCGACGCCGCAGAGGACCACGTCAGCTGCTCCTGCGCGGAGACAAGCCGGGCCTCGGCACGCTGGAGGGTGGGCAGGCCCCGGCCGGCGAAGTGCACCCCGACCAGCGCCGGCACGGACAGCAGGAGCAGGCTGGCGCCGATCAGATCGCCCAGGACGAACCCTGCGGGGTGCCCGTGGTCAGCGTGGCGATGCCCGTACCGATGACGGCGGTGAGTAAGGACAGCCAACTGGCGGCCGCCCCGGCGCGCCAGATGCGGTCCAGCCGCCGGCGTCGGCCGAGATTCTCCTGGGCGTCGATGACGAGGTTGGTGCTCACCACGTAGATCCGTTCGTCGGCGTCCCGCCTGCGGGCGTGGACCAGTTCATCCGCGTCCCGGATCCGGCGGGGCGCGTCGTCGTCGAAGTTCCGTGCCACGGGCGGGTCAGCGGCCGAACGCTTCGGTCAGGCGCACGCAGGAGCCGTCCTCTTCCATCGGCCCGGCGGTAACGCCGAACGGGTCGGGGTGGTTCAGCTCGATGGGGGTGAAGACGAAGTTCAGCACGTCGCCCATACATGTATCCGCCCATGGTGACGGCCACGACGAAGGCGAGCAGCCAGGCTTCGGTCCTGCGCCGGATCGGCGCGAGAGCGAGCGCTGCGCACGTCATCGTCCGTTCGGTCTGGCCTTCGCGTTCTGCGGCGTTGGGGGGTCTCGGTCGGGTCAGCATGCCGCACACCTGCCTTTGCTCAGTGTCCTACAGGGTTTTCGCGGCTCGGTGGATGAAGGTGTCGAGTACGCCGTCGGCGACCTTGACGTTGCCGTGCGGGCGGGTGGCGCCGGGGATGGTGCGGACCGCGGCCGCCTCGCGCGCGAGCTCGGCCGCTGCGGTGAACGAGCGGGTGGCCTTGCCCTTCTCCCCCTTGGCGCGGTGTTCGAGCCCGTCACAGGTGTGCTCAAGGGCCTTGGCCCACAGGGTGAGTGCGTCCAGCCAGGGCTTGGTCTCGGCGGCGAAACCCGGGTCGGTGACGGCTCTGCGGATCTCGGTGGGGGCTTCGGCGAGTGAGCGTGTCTGCGCGCGCAGTGCCGTGACCGCCTGGTGTTTACTGCCCGTGCGCCAGGATCGTTCGACGGCATCCAGCCGGGCCTTGAGGGCAGGGGCTGCGGGCTGCCATGGTGTGCCGGTCCAGCTGGGCGCCAGGTGCTGGGTGTCGAGGAAGGTCAGCAGGGCGCGGGTGCCTTGCGGGTCGTGTGCGGTCATGTGTGCCGCGGCGCTGTGCCAGGAGTCGGTGGGCCGGTAGGCGTGCGGGTTCCAGGCGTAGTCGGCGCCGGTGAATTCGGCGATCTTGCTGGCCGATGCCTGGTTCATCGGATTGAGCGCGACGCCGCTGAGGTGCTCGCCGAGCCTGGGGGTGCGCTTGGCGTACGGGGCGAGCAGCAGGCGTCCGGCGGCGTGGTCGTAGTCGTTGGTGGGGTAGTTGTCCCAGAGCAGCACGTCGTGGCCCCACACGTCGGCGGCTCGGCGGGTCTGTGCGGTGGTGATGGAGGTGGGCACCACGTCGGCGCCCGTCCACCACACCTGCACGCGGTCGTCCAGGGCGCGGCGCAGGGTCTTCTTGTACGGGGTGTCGGCGAGGTCGCTGTACTGCGTGGGCACGAACTGTAGCGGGCGCATGCCGCGGTGCTGGTCGACGAACTCGCGCTGTATGCGGTTGGCGAGGTCGGCCTGAGCGGCGGCGGCGGACTGCTCCGAGACGGGCCCGTAACGGGCGAAGTCCGCGGCACCGTTCCATACGGGCAGCGGGTGGATGTCGTCGAAGGCCAGGGCGAAGTCCCTGATCCCCAGGTTGTACAGGGACTGGAGCTTGCCGGTCAGGGCCTGGCGGTCGCCCGCATCGTTGTAGGTGATGGACTTGCCCGGGGACAGGACATAGGTGAAGCGCACGTGGTGGTCGGCGGCGTGCTGGGCCAGCTCGGCCAGCTCGCGTTCCAGTTTCCTCGGGTAGCGCTCACGCCAGCGGTCACGTTCGTACGGGTCGTCCTTGGGCGCGTACAGGTAGGTGTTCAGCTTGACGGAGCCGTAGAAGGCGATCTGGTCCAGGCGTTCCTCGTGGGTCCAGGGCTTGCCGTAGAAACCCTCGACGACCCCGCGCAGCGGCATGGCGGGGTGGTCGACGACCGTGGCGCCCGCTATCCGGCCGTCGGTGGCCAGCTGGGTGAAGGTCTGGGCCGCGTAGTAGACACCGTCGCCGTCGGCGCCCGCGAGCAGCACTCCGGTATGGCCGTCGAGGCCACCGGTGGTGATCTGGTAGCCCTCAGGCGGCAGTGTCCCGGAGGTGAAGGCCTTGCTGCGTCCCAGCTTGTCGGCCATGTGCGGAGCCGAGACGGTTCCGATGACGACGGTCAGCGGTGCTGCGGGAGGCGAGGCACCGCCGAGGGGAGAGACACGGACGTCGGTGGCACCCGCGCGGCGCAATGCCGTTTTCACCAAAGTGACGGAGCGGGCGTCGGTGCCCTGTGCGGTGAGCAGGTCCACACGGAGCGGCACGGAGAGGTCGGGCCCGGTACGGCGTATCTGCTGCGGGGTCGGCGACACCCGGGGCAGGTCATTACCGGTGACGGATGCCCGGGTGATCGAGGGCACATCGGGGGTGCTGCGGGGGCCTGCTGCGTGGCCTTGGTTTCCCATCTTGTCCAGGGGGGCGCAGCCTGCGAGGAGCAGCCCGCTGCCCAGCCATGCGGTGACGGTCCTGCGGCGGATCATCGGCTCTGCTCCGTGCGGCGGGCACCGAGCAGGGCCCAGGTGGCCAGCAGCAGCAGGACGAGCCAGCTGCCGGGCACCAGGAGGAACAGAGAGGTGGCGACGGAGGAGACGGGGTCGCCCAGTGGCAGTACCAGCCAGTACGCCACGGCACTGGTGAGGATCACCACCAGAGCGGCCAGCGGCCACACCAGAGCCCCCGCCACTTTGGCGCGACCGCTCCATCCGCGGGCCGGCAACCACACGGCCAGGCCGATCAGCCAGCCGACGACGGGCAGCAGGAACCCCCCGAAGACCAGTAGCACTACGGCTGTCGTCTGAGCGGGGGTGCAGCCGCGCACGGAGGTGCGAGGTACAGCCGGTGCGGGGCGTTCCGGGGCGGGGGGAGGGGTACGGTTCATGGAGGTTCCTGTGGGTGCGGAGGGTACGGGCGGGCGCTCCTGGCCGGAGGGGTTCCGGCGGGCGGCGCCTCGGCGACGGCGGTGATCGCTCACCCAGCCAGCGTTTCCGCGTTTTGTCCGCTGCCTGTGGGCAGAATGTGGACGGACCGTAACAAAGCTTCCGGAGGGGGCCTGCTGCCCGGATCTGCTGGCAGAGGTAGCCATAATTTCCTTATGCCACGGATTCTGCTCATCGAGGACGACCAGTCCCTGCGCGACGGCCTTCAGCTGGCCCTGGAGCACCAGGGCCACCAGGTCCACGCCGCTGCGTCCGGCCACGCGGGTCTCACGGCGCTGCGGACAACGCGCACCGACCTGGTCGTCCTCGACCTGATGCTGCCGGACACCGACGGTTTCGAAGTCTGCCGCCGCATCCGCGCCTCCTGGCCAGTGCCCGTCATCATGCTCACGGCCCGTGGTGACGACTCCGACATCGTGCGCGGCCTCGACGCGGGCGCGGACGACTACGTGGTCAAGCCCGTACGCGGCCGGGTCCTCGATGCCCGTATCCGCGCCGTCCTGCGCGGGCAGGACCCCTCACCCGCGACCACAGCCACCGAGATCTACGAGGAGCTCACCCTGAACCGCTCCGGTCTCAGCATCACCAAGAACGGACACCCCGTCGCCCTCACCCCGCTGGAACTACGCCTGCTGCTGCACCTGTCGGCGGACCCCGGCCACGTGTTCACCCGGCAGGAACTGCTCGAAACGGTATGGGGCCACGACCCGTCGGCCGACGCACGCCTGGTGGACTCCGGCATCGCCCGGCTCCGTACGAAGATCGAGGACGATCCGACATCCGCCCGCTACATACAGACGGCGCGCGGCTTCGGCTACCGCTTCGGACCGCTGTGAAGCGCCTCTCTCTGATCAAGCGCCTGTCGTTCGGGCTGCGGGGCCGACTGATCGCCGGATACCTGCTGGTCGCGGCCACCAGCGTGGTGGCGACGGCGGGATTCACCTACTACCAGGCGCACATCTCGATCCTCCGGACCGGACAGGACACCCTCCTCAACAGCCTGCGAGGCGCGACCACCACGTTCGCCGACGACCTGCCCTACCCGCCCACTCGCGCCCAGCTCACCTCCTTCGCCGGAAAAGTTGCCTCCGGCAGCGGCTTCCGGATCATCACCGTCTCCTACGGCACCAAATCCGTGACCTCGGCCCAGGGCGGCCCCGCCATCCCCGAAACCCTCCGCCGTGATGTCACCGCCAACCGGGAACTGACCTTCCAGCGCGTCACCCAGGACGGCGCCCCCTGGCTCACGGCCGGCACCCCGATCACCTTCGCCGACAGCGGACAACCCTCCGGCATCGTGGTCTACGGAGCCACCCCACTGCGCTTCCTCAACGACGCGAAGGCCGCCGTGTGGGTCGCCGCCCAGTACGGCGCGATCCCCGCGCTCGTCCTCGCCGTGCCGCCCGCACTGCTCGCAGCCCGCGGCGTACTGCGCCCCGTACGCCGGCTCCAGCACGGCGCCCGCCGCATGGCCGACGGCGATCTCACCAGCCGTATCAAGGTCACCGGAAACGACGAACTGGCCGACCTCACCAAGGCGTTCAACGAATCGACCGCCACACTGGAGACCACGATCGGCGAACTCCGCAGAATGGAAGCCTCCGCCCGCCGCTTCGCAGCCGACGTCTCCCACGAACTACGGACACCCGTCGCCACGATGGTCGCCGTCAGCGACGTCCTCGACGACAGCGCCGACACCCTCCGACCGGACATAAGCCGGGCGGCCCGCCTGGTCACCACCGAAGCCGACCGCCTCGCCCGGCTCGTCGACGACCTGATGGAAATCTCCCGCTTCGACGCGGGCGCCAACACCCTGATCGCCTGCGACATCGACGTAGCCGAAGCCGTACGCGCCTGCCTACGCGCCCGCGGCTGGCAGGACGAAGTCTCCACCGACTTCCCCGAACCCCCCGTCACCGCGCGCCTGGACCCCCGCCGCCTCGACGTCGTCATGGCCAACCTCATCGGCAACGCCCTGCGCCACGGAGCGCCCCCCGTGACCGTCCGGGTGACCGCATCCGAGGGCAACGAGGATTGCGTACGGATCAGCGTCACCGACCACGGCGGCGGACTGTCCCCCGAGACCAGCGCACATCTCTTCGACCGCTTCTTCAAAGCCGACCAGGCCCGGTCACGCTCCGAGGGCAGCGGCCTCGGCCTCGCCATCGCCTGGGAGAACACCCGCCTGCACGGCGGCACCCTGACCGCAGCCAACGGCCCGCACGGCGGAGCCGTCTTCACCGCGGAATTCCCACGCACCCCCACGACAGGAGAGGGCACATGACACAGAGCAGCCGCCTCCTTCGCCCTCTCCTCCCCGTGCTCCTCCTCGGCCTCACAAGCTGCGGCACCGGCCCGGCGATCGACGCGTCCAAGCCCATGGGAGCCGGCGAGCCCGCCACCGGAATCGCGGCAGGCACCGCCGTCTTTTTCCTCAAAGGCAGAACACTGCACCCCGCCGAGCGCTCCGCCGCCGGCATCACCTCACCCACCGAAGCCGTCCGCGCCCTCCTCGCCGGCCCCTCACCCGAAGACCACAAGCAGGGCCTGACCAGCGCGCTACCGCCCCTGACCGGCACCTTGGAAACTGCCTTGGCCAAGGTGACCGCCACCCCGAACGCCCCCGGGCGGCTGCGCGTCACCCTGCCCTACGACCCGACCGCACTCACCCCTCTCGCACTCGGACAGCTCACGTGCACGGCGTCCGTAACGGCACTGGTGGAACTGACCGGCACAGGCCACACCACCCCGGCCACCCACTGCTCCGACTACGCTGTGCGACATCCCGTGAGTTCTCCTCAGTCCCCCTGAGTCCCCCTGAGTGAGCCCCTGTACCCGTGGCCAGGAAGTTGTTCCTGTGAACCTTGGTGGCGAGGCAAGGACCAGCTGTCGCCCTCGACAGCCTGCGCGCCCCTGGTCCGTTCCTACTGGGGCCCCTAACTCCGCTGTCGCCTCACCTCGATCGAGAGCGCGAACAGTGAAGGCCCGGTAGAAAGGCGCGGTGGCGGTGAAGACGGCGGCCTCGTAGGTCATGGCGTGCCGAAATGCGGCGCCCGGGCCGGCGGCGGGTGCGAAGTAGACGAGCCCCGCCGCAGCCACCCCGATCGACCCGCCCAGTTGCTGAGCCGTGGGCAACGGCCCGGACACAGAACCGGCCGCGGAGCCGTCCACCCTAGCCAGCACCGACGCGAACACCGAGGCGGTGAACGAGCCGAACGCGGCGCCGCCGAGAGCCAGGACCGGCAACGCCGCCCAGCGTCCGGCCGCCGTGCCGATGAGCGGCGCGAGAGCCAGGGCCGTCCCCGCCAATACCAGCGCCGGGACCGTGAGCACGGCCGACCCGTGTCGGCGGGCCAGCGCGGGTGCGCTACGGCTGCCCAGCACGGCCGCGGCCGCGAAGGGAGCCGACGTCAGCGCGGCCGTGAGGGCGGGATACCCGATGGCCGACTGCAGATGCAGGAACAGCAGATACGTGAAGGACGGCACCCCGGAGTTGAACACGAACACCAGCAGCATCCCCGCACGCGCCCTCCGGTCGCGGAACAGCGACGGATGCACCAGGGGATCCGGCTGGTGCGGGAGAGTCAGGGCGAAGCAGCCGAGAACGGCCGCGGAAACGGCCAGAGTGGCCCATGTCCACCAGGGCCGGTCGGCTTCCCCTCCCAGCGCGAGCGGCAGCACCAGCGCACCGAAGCCCACGGTGGTCAGCGACACGCCCACCCCGTCCACGCGCTGTCCGGCCGCGCCTCGCGTGCGAGGCAGTACGGTCGCGCCCGCGAGCGAGACGAGTGCCACCGGCACCGTGACCAGGAACACCGAGCGCCAGCCGAGACCGAAGAGGTCGGCGCCGACGAGGAGTCCGCCGATCAGCGGCCCGGCCAGCGACGCCACTCCCATCGTGGCACCGAACAGGCCGAGAGCCCGTGGGCGCCGGGCAGCGGGGACGGTGACCTGGATGATCGACAGAACCTGCGGGGCGACCAAGCCGCTGCCCGCGCCCTGGACCAGCCGGGCCGCGATGAGGAACGTGGCATCGGGAGCACACGCGGCGGCTACTGAACCGGCCATGAAGACGACGGTGCCCAGCGCGAACAGCCGGTGGTAGCCGTACCGGTCGCCGAGGCGCGCGGCCGTGATGAGCAAGCAGGCGCAGGTCAGGGTGTACCCGGCCGGTATCAGCTGCACGGCACCTGAGCCGGCACCCAGGTCCGCCCGGATCGCCGGGGCGGCGATCTGCGCGACGGTGACGTTGAGCAACTGCACGAATGTCGCGCACAGCACGACCGGCAGTACGAGCCGCCCGCCGCCACCGGCCGCGAGCCGTCCCGCGCTCAGGAACGGGGAACCCTTCACGGGCCGATGCCGGCTCACGGGCCGATGCCGGCTCACGAGGCGAGGACCGCGGCGAGCTCGCCCGGCCGGGCTGCGAACGGGCTGTGGCTGCCGGGCAGGGTATGCACAGTGAACGGGTTACCGGGGAAGGCCCGGTCGGCTTCCGCGATCATCAGGTCCTGCGCGGCCGGTGCCAGCGCCCGGTCCTCGGCGCAGCGCAGGAAAGTTCGTGGAATTCGTCCCCACCGTGCCGCGGTCAGGGTGACCGGAGCCGTCGGGATCGCCAGGGGCAGATCAGGGCTCAGCGCGGACCGCCACCGGTCAAAGCGGTCCAGCGGGGTGTCGTGGTAGTGGGTTTCCCGCAGTTCGTCGAGGTAGGCGGGATCCGGTGAGAGCGGATTGATCCTTACGGCGCCCAGGGCCCCGGGGTCGCCGAGGTTCAGGTTCTGGCCCAGCGCGGTGGCGTTCTCGGGTGAGCCCAGGTAGTCGAAGAACCGCGGCCGCCCGCCCGGGACGAACGCGGACAGGTAGACGATCCGGTCCACCAGCTCGGGCGCCCGCTCCGCGGCCAGGGACGCGGGACCGCCGCCCGCGCTGTGCGCGACGAGCACGACAGTGCGATGGTGACGCACCTGGCGCAGGACGCTCAGTACTGCCTCGGCGCAGTCGTCCATCGTCAGGGAGGCGAGCCGTGACTTCTCGGTCAGCAGGCCCGGCTGGCCGGGCAGCAGGTATCCGGTGGGCAGGGGTGCGTCGAAGCCGTGCCCCGGCATGTCGACGGCCACGCTCGCGGCGCCCAGTCCGGCCAGCGCGCGCTGCGTCGCTGCCCACTGTCCGGAGCTGTGCCAGGCGCCGTGCACGAAAACGAAGACGGTGTCGGTCAGAGATATGTTCTTCACGGCTCCATTCCAGACAGGAACCACAGCGCCATCCATTCATAGATCTGGTAAGTGGCATGGCAATATCTTTGAGGTCTTGTCGGCAGCCGATGGGATCGACGGGATGGAGGGCGAGTCATGGAAGCGCGACACCTGCGGTACGCGGTTGCTCTCGCCGAGCACGAACACTTCGGCCGGGCGGCCGGCGAGCTGGGCATCGCGCAGCCGCCGCTGTCCAAGCAGATCGCCGACCTGGAGCGCGAGGTCGGGGCCCGGCTGTTCGACCGCACACGTCAGGGGGTGTTCCCGACCGCCGCCGGTGAGGCGTTCCTCGCGCGGGCACGCCGGGCGCTCGACGAGATCGCGGCGGCCACGGTCGACGCGGGCCGGGCCGCGCGCGGCGAGACGGGGCGTCTGCGCCTCGGCTTCATCGCCTCGGCACTGCTCGACCCGCTGCCGGGCGTCCTGAGCCGGTTCGGCCGTGAACGGCCCGACGTGAGACTGGAACTGCACGAGATGGCGACCAGCCGCAGCAGCTCAGCTCTCGTCGCCGGGGAGCTGGACGTGGCCCTCACCCTCGGCCCGCCACGGGGTGCCGGAGCCGAGCACCTCGTGTCCGTCCCGATCGGACGCGACCACGTGATCGCTGTGGTAAGTACGGTGCACCCGTACGCGGGCCAACAGTCGGTAAGTGCCGACCAGTTGCGGCGACAGTCGCTGATCGTGTCGGCCGGCGAGGACGAGCCCGCTGTAGTCGCCGGACTGCGCACCCTGCTGGGCACGGACTCATCGGCTCTCGGCGGCGCGACCGTCGCGAGGGACGTGCACACGATCATCGGCCTCGCCGCCTCGGGCGTGGGCGTCGGCCTGGGGCCGTCCCGCATGAGGGCGGTCCCGCGTCCGGGAGTGCGGTTCTGTGAAGTGACCCCGCGCACGCACCTGCCCGATCTCGTCCTGTCCTTCGCGGCCCGCGATCACTCCCCGGTGCTGCGCGCCTTCCTCGACACCATCCGGAAGAACTGCCCCGACGTCGGTGCCGCACTCAACGACCGGCTCCGGCCCCACACTTGATTCGGGCCGGTCATCCCTTCGCATGCGCGTGTCCGGCCTTCCGGCACGGGTCGGCCTCGGCGTGAGGCGCGCGGCGTACACGAGCGAGTCTCCGAACGTTGCGTCGGCCCGCAGGCCCAGTACCTGTCACCGCTCGCCGCAGTCACCGAAGAGGCTGAGCGCAGACTTTACGGGGCATCCAGGCATCGGGGCTTGCGCCGGGGGCGTCCGCGAAGTCCCCGGATCGGTGCGACCGTGTCCAGCAGTGCCAGGAGTTGGGTGCTGTCGTCGCGGTTGCCGCCGGTGAGCGTGACGGCGAGAGGGGTTCCGTGACGGTCGACGATCAAGTGGTGCACCGCCGCCTCGCCCGCGCCTACGAGACCCTCACCGCCAGCTCCGAAGCCATGATCCACATCGCGTCGATCGACAACTTCGCGAGGCGCATAACGGACGAGTCGACCCTCACCTGGCGATGAGCTTGCTAGGGCATCAAGGGCAATCTGCCTACTTCAAACGCCCTCGCAGAGCACGGCCGAACAACCACTCCCAAGCAAAGGAAGCTCCCACGGACCCAGAGAAGACGTCAGCCTCGGGAAGGACGCCCGGCAACGGGGGGCGCCGCCGGAGCGGTCACTGCATCGGATGAGGCCATACGCTCGCGCCCCAACGCCTCCCCCAAACGAGTAAGCGCTGTACCTAGATCCTTCCACTCGTCCTCGGCGAACACCTCATGGTCGTAGTCCGCGATCAACTGGGTTGCCCGCTCAAGCACCTTCACACCACGGTCCGTCAGCTCTATCACCGCTGCGCGGCCCTGCCCCCCGCTCCCGACGGTGGCGACGTATCCGTCAGAGATCAGCGCGTCGATGATCGGATGCAGGCTCTGCACTTTGATCCCCGCTCGCCGCGCCAGTGCGCTGAACGATATGCCTGGATCATGTCGCAGGTGCCCCAAGAGGCCCAGGCGACGCAGGGACAGGCCGATGCCCTTCAGTGAGTCCTCTACTCGTCCTTCCAGGGAACGCCCCTGGAGGATCATGATCATCGTTGGACCCAGTGGGTATCGTGCCGAGCTGGCGTCCCCTGCGTCTGCCATTCACGTCTTCCTTCCCTGGCCATGTCGGAGCACTCCCACCGTATCGGAATAGGGCAGGTCGACCGTATGGCCTAGTCCCCTCAAGGATGCCCCGCCCACCTGGGCCCCGCGCCAGGACCTGGGCGCCGAGGGAACAGGCCCGTGGGGGACCCGCCGAGGCTACGAATGCCAGGGTTGACGGGTCTACGCCGGGGCGCCGGACGCTCCTGGGCGGAGGATCTCCGACGGGGTGCGGCCGGCGAGGGTTCGCGCCGTGCGGGTGAGGTGTGCCTGGTCGGCGAAGCCCGCGAAAGCAGCCGCGGCGGCCGCGGACTCGGCCGGTAGTTCGGTCATGGCGGTGCGCAGCATGGCCCACAGGCGTAGCCGCGGGAGCGGGATACCCACCCAGTCGCGGACGAGGGTGCGCAACCGCGGCTGGGAGAGCCCGACCTGGGCGGCGACCGCGCCGATCGTGGCGGTGGACCCGGGGCGGGTGATCTCCCGCACCGCGTGGGCGACCCTGGAATCGAGCGGGGGCCCGCTCCGGCGAGGGTCGCGAGCTCGGCACGGGCCGCGTCCAGGTCGGCGCCGGGGCCGGGATGGTCGAGGGCCGCGAGTACGCGGTGGGTCGCGGTCTCGTTCAGGCGGGTCGGGCCGGTGCCGAGCGCCAGCTCCCATGGGTCCAGGAAGAGGGCGACGTAGGCCGACGAGACGGCGCAGGTGTGTGCCAGCTGCGGCGGCACGATCACGCCGACCGCGGTGACGGTGCGGTTACCGCCGTAGCCGACCTCGACACCGCCGCCGAGCGCGAGCACGAACTTCCACGCTGGGTGCCGGTGGGGGCGTACCTGAAAGGCGCCGGACTCGGCGAACATCGTCGCCGCCGGGCCGGACGCGAAGTGGAGGCGGCGATCGTTTCGTTCAAGCGTCCACGCCCGGGTCGGCGGCACTGTCATGGCATGAATTGTATTGCGGCCGTCGCCTTGGCGGCCTTCCTGATTGTCAACGGCGTCGCGCACTTCGTGCGCCCGGACTACGTCCGCCGGTTGGTCCCTTCCTGGCTGGGTCGCGCACGACTTCTCGTCGCTGCGGGCGGGGTTGCGCTGATCACCGACAGTGTCCTCCTCCTTGCTCCGCGGAGCCGAGCGGCGGGCGGGTGGATCGCCGCGGCGATGATCTCGGTCTTCGTCGTCGCGCATCTCGATGGGCTGGCCCGGGTAGTGGCTGAGCGGCCGCGCCGTGCTCGCGGGTTGGCGAGCGCGACCGTCAAGGTGCTTCTCAACTTTGCCTACATCGGTTGGGCCGTCGCTGTTGCGACGACGGTGTGAGCCACCAAGGGCTGGCCGAACACTCGCAGAACAGCCACTCAAGTCGCCCTGCCGAACGGAGCCTTGATGTGCCGTCAGCCGGCCAGTGTCTGCCTGAGCAAGGCGCCCTTGCGTCAGCACCGCGCACTGCCGGGACTGCCGCAGCGACTGGCCACACTGGCGGATTCGCGGCACCGGCGCGGGAAGCGTCTCCCGTTCGTGAGCGTACTGCTCATCGCGTGCTCAG
Source organism: Streptomyces sp. CB02959 (assembly GCF_002803155.1). Lineage (GTDB taxonomy): Bacteria > Actinomycetota > Actinomycetes > Streptomycetales > Streptomycetaceae > Streptomyces. The sequence goes on along the minus strand of NZ_NNBP01000043.1, from coordinate 16,101 downwards.
CCGTGCTGGCCGGAGCGCGTTCGTTCGCCGCGATCGGCCAGTGGGCCAGGAAAGCTCCGCAGGAGGCTCTCACCCGGCTCGGTGCCCGCTCCACCAGCGTGTTCGCCATCCGTGTCGCGCCGAGCACGGCGACCGTCCGGCGGATCATCAACGCCACCTGCCCCGGGGCCGCCGGGTCCGGGACGCCGCCACCCCGGGCTTGCCGACCTGCTCGGCGCCGACCCGGCCAGGTCCGACCCCCTGGCCGTGGACGGCAACTACGCTCGCGGCTCGCGCAGCGGCGACAGCCCGGCCGCCCACCTACTGGCCGCGATGACTGGTGCCGGGACGGCCGTCACCCGGCTGCGGGGCCGGACAAGGTCAACGCAATCACCTGCTTCGCCGCCCTGCACACCCGACGCGCACACGCCCACTTCCTCGTCGGGCAGAAGGACGCGCACTACGCCTTCACCGTCAAGAAGAACCAGCCGATCCTGTATGCGCAGCTCAAGAACCTGCCCTGGGACAAGGCGACGGCGAAGTTCTACCGATCCCACGGCCACGGGCAGTTGGAGACCTGGTTGGTGCAGGTCCTGACCGTCACCGCCCTCGGCATCGACTTCCGTACGCCGCGCAGGTCGCGAAGACCGTCCGGCACGGGACCCGCGTGAAGACCGGTAAAACGTACCCGCGAGATGACCTACGTGATCACCGACCTCACCAGTCGCCAGGCACCCCCCGAGCGTTTCGCGGTGATCGTGCGCTCGCAGCGGACCATCGAGAACCGGCTCCCTTCGTCCGCGACACCACCTTCGCCGAGGACGCCTCGAAGGTCCGCGCCGGCCGCGGACCCGAGAACATGGCCACCCTGCGCAGCTTCGCGATCAACCAACTCCGCACCGCCGGCCACACCAACATCGCCGCCGCACTCCGCAGGACAGCCCTCCGCCCCTATGAGCGGCCACAGGCCGTCCTCGGACTCAACTGAGCTGCGCCAATGCACGATCAACGGACTTTGCAATCGCCCTGCCGAACACCCGGCCCCAGGCTGCCTGGGCTGTCGTGACCTCCACGGCCACCGCTTCTTGAAACGTCGTCACAAACGTTCATGATCGCGGTGGCCGTACCCATACCCCCACTCGGCATCCTTACCGAAGCCGACGCCGGCTGCTTTGCGCGCCCGACGATTACAGTAACCGCCCCCTGACAGTTCGGCTGCTTGTTCGCCTCTCACCGACTTCGCGCTTCATGGCATAAGAGGTTTACCGTCAGGTTTCATGACATACCAGTAGCCGCCATTCAGGAAGGTGTCCTGTCCGCGATGTTGACCAGGTGCCTTATCGGCGGCGTATCGGTAGAGCGGCCAACCGTTATAAGTAACGACGTGACCGCCAGCGGGGTTGGGCAGCTTACCCAATAGGGTTACGTCAACGCCGTCACCAGCTGCGGTGGACGCGTTATCGGCAACCGGGAGTGGGGGCCAGACCGTCGCACAGCCGGATGTGCAGCTAACCGTCGAAGCGTTGTCCGGCTTAAAGGCATAGAGAACGTTTCCCTTGCCATCAACGAGTATGTCGCCAAGATCCTTGGAGTCCAGTACTGCTATGGCCGATGTTCGAGCACCAACTTTTTCTGAGTCGCCGGCTGTGCAGCCGACGAGTGTGGCGGCGATGCCTATAGCTATTACAACCGAGAACAAGCGACGCGTAGACGTTGACATGCCTGCAACCTTTCTGTAAATCCCATTGAGGCGAGTGACAAATATGCGGAGCAGAGGCTCGCGGCGTCGCTCAACTGACGAAGCCAGATATGCCGACGCCTAATGAGGTAAACCATTTGCGCCAAGTTCGACTACGATGCGTTCACGCGCGAGAGCTAAAGGATTCCGGCGGTACGCTCGCCTTGAGAGCGGCGACGCGATATCGAATCACCACGTCGAGATCAGCTTAGAAGCGATCGCCCATACCAGTCATGTTTCCCAGCGACGCCGGGCAGGATCGCGAACAGCGCGCTAGACGTAGCCAGCGTGAAGTGTGCGAGGGCATCAGATTTAGCCAGTCGTTGCTGTACCGGTATAAAACTAGTAGTCGGATCGGCCTGGTAGGAGACAAAAATCAGGCCGGCGTCTTCGTCGCCTGCGGCGCCACTTGCCTGTCCGATCGAGTAGGAATAGGACCGACGGAGCATATCTTCGCCGGCGCCTCGGCGGGGCGCGGCAAGACGGATATGGGCGTCGTCCGGGATGATCAGTGCCCCGGACGGATCCTTGGCGTTCAGGTCGACCGGATCGGATTCCTTTTGCGCCCCCAGTGGAGCTCCCGACAGGATGTGTCGACCTACCGTGCGGTCCCGTGTGCTCGATCCCGCACTTTCCCATTTACTCAAGAACATGCGGAATCGCCGCACGACGACGTAGCTTCCACCTGTCATCCATGAGGGTGAAACTGCGTCGACCCATACCGGCCCACCGGTGGAGGCCCGACTGACGGCGATGTTATTGGTGCCGTCGATCTGGCCCATGAGATTGCGGCCATTGCTGCTAGCAGTCGAGGCGGCAGCACCGCGGAAGCCATTCATCTGCCAGCGGGGCTGCAAGACGCGCTTCGCAGCCGCGCGAACGGCGCGTGCGGCGCCCCCAAGATATATGGCGTCGTCGGAGCAAAGTTGCACGAAGACAGCGCCATGTGAGGCTGCGACTTCGAGCTCATCGCCGGGGAATAACGGCAGGTCGACGAGTGCAGGTGGGCGCTTTATGCCAAGTTGGTCGAGAGCGGCGCCTCCGAGCCCCACGGTCATGGTGAACTTTCCTGGCGTTGAGCCGGTAGACACCAGTGATGTATCGGCAGAGGTGTCTCCCCTCATCAGAGCCGCCGCAAGACCCGTCCACGCTCGCATGACGTCCGCCAGGTCAGATTTTACTGTCGAGGTTTTGAGGTCGAAGGCGAGGAAAGTCGCGTTGGTTGGGGTCGGATCGGTGATGCCTGGCTGGTGGGCGCCGAAGAACGGGATAGTGGAGGGCGTATGGCGTGTCGGCGAGGGCGCCGCGCTGGCCGTTCCTTTGCGTGGGAGCTGCGTTCCGGCGGCAGTTCCCACTGCTGCAGCGCCCAGTGTGGCAGCGGCACTGCCGGTCAGGAACCTCCGGCGGGTGTGTTTTTGCACGTCCATTAGTCAGCTATTCCAGTTTGCGTGTAGGTGAGCGTTGCGCTTGAGGTCATGGCAGTAAGCATGATTCTTATGAGATGGAGCGAGAAGCTCGCACTCGCATTGAGACCGTGTCCGGTTCAGGTGCCGCGTATCCGCTACAGGCCATGTCGCTTATCCCGTCGACTCCACCAAGATTTCTTGCGCGCTGAATGTTAGGAGCATAGGCGCGGGAGGCCGGTGCGGCAGAGTTCCAGCTGAATCAGTATTTCACGAGTGAATCGATGGCCACTGCGGCGAACAACAATGCGAGATACGCATTCGATGCCAAAAACATCCGCATTGGTCGCGCGGCGGCTTCCGCTCGACGGGCAGCGGCTTGGAGTCGAAGAGCTTCCCATACGAACCACGCTCCACCGACTACAGCCACCATTGCATAGGTCCAACTCATTCCTGCAATAGGAATGAGGAGAATGGAGGTCGCGGCAGTCGCGACGGCATACGCAATCACTCTCTTGGCCACGTGCTCGATTCCGTGGATTGCGCCGAGCATGGGGACGCCGACACTACGGTAGTCCTCGCCGTACTTGACGGACAGAGGCCAATAATGAGCCGGGGTCCAAAAGAAAATCACTAGAAAGAGTATTATCGCCGGCCATGACACGGTCCCTGTCGCTGATGCCCAGCCGATGACTACAGGGAAGCAACCCGCGATGCCGCCCCAGACGATGTTTTGCTCAGTGCGACGCTTGAGGAGAATCGTGTACACGACGACATACCATAGAATCGCGCAGACAGACAGTACAGCGGCCAAGTAATTCACAAGGCACCAGAACCAAACCGTCGAGGAGATGGCCAGGATCCAGGCGAAGATCAATCCAGACCGCGATGTCACCTCTCCGGTCACCAAAGGGCGACCAGATGTGCGTCTCATGCGGGCATCCATGTCCCGGTCCAGGTACATGTTGAAAGCCGATGCGCTGCCTGAGCTTGCCGCTCCACCAATGAGCGTCACCACGATGAGCGACAAATTCGGCAGGCTGCCATGAGCCAAAACCATGGTCGGCGCAGTCGTGACAAGCAGGAGTTCCATAACTCGCGGCTTTGTCATAACAACGTAGGCGCGGACGCGTAGAAATCCTCTATATGCAACTGAGTCTGACGGATCGCGCGTGAGAGGGGATGCGAGTTGTTTGCTCCGCTCTTCTGAGTTTCGGTCCTTGGTGCGCACGCTGCTCTGTCGAGCGTCTCCGCTGCTCACAACGGCCTACCTTTCCGGCGTAGGGCAGCAAGCCGCACGGCAGCTCCCGCATCGACTCTCGATCTGCGCCACTTGCAGTCTAACTGTAAGTTTCGAGGCGTCTTGAACGGGGGCGATGATCCGTGCCGCCACGACCAACAGGCAGAGACTCCTCGCACAGCGCGGCTACGCGGTCCCTGAGTAACCCGGCCTGCGCGTGAGGGCGCTGCCAGACGTGTTCGCCTATACCCAGGCCAAGGGCGTCAACGTCACACCGGGAGCGGGCGCGAGACGTGTCCGCTCCGAGGGCCTCCCCTGCGACGGTCCGGGTCCTCAGGCCTCGGCCGCCGGGCGCGCTGCGGCCACGGACAGGTCGAGGGCGTCCGCCACCGTCGCGTTCCGCCTTCCGTATCGCCGCTGCCACACCGGCAGCGGCCCGGCGACGGCGAGCACCAGCACGCTCGACATCCGCCATCCCAGGGTGTCGAACGCGGTGGCCGACAGCAGGGACGCGACGACGAACAAGGCACCGGTGGCGCCCTCCACGGCCGCCTGGACACGCAACTGCTGACCACCTACCGAGCCGACCTGATCGCCGACCGGGTGAGGCTGATCAACCGGCTGCGGGACAGATGCCCTGGTGGGCATCTGTCCCGCCCTGGAGCGGGCCTTCGACTACTCCGCCGCCAAGGTCCGCTCGTCATGCTCACCGAGTGCCAGACCTCCCGGTCCTCGGGGCGGAGTTCGTCGCGATCGTCGGCGACCTGTCCGGTTGCGAGTACGCCGGCCGCCTCGCCTCGCACGCGGGCCTGGCCCCCGTACCCCGCGACTCCGGCCGCCGGCCAGGCAACTGCCACCGGCCCAAGCGCTACAACCGGCGTCTGCGGTAAGTCTTCCAGACTTTGATGGCCTGGACGGCCACCATGCCTACGGCTAGACGCCCTATCAGATGCCGCTACATCCGCCATGCAGCGGAGGAAAGCGGCGGCGGCCTCGACGTCCGGCACGACCTCGCCCAGGTGGCAGATCTGGTCACCGGTTCAGCGTCATGCTCAGCTGCTGACGATGCCGGCGGCGGGATCGGCGTTCTCGTCCGATACAGGGTGCGAACTTGTTGCTGCACGCTGTTCCAACACGTGGGACACAGCGTTTCGGAGGGCGGTGTCGGGCTCGGCCATGAACCGCGTGCGCAGTGCCACAATTTCGGGACCTGCGCTCTCAGGCGACCCGGAGTCGAACGGCGGCTCCGGGTCGTACTCCATGACGACCTGTGCAAACCTTGCGGCCTTCTCGCCCAGGGTGTGTGCGACAACGGTGAGCCCGAAATCGATTCCCGCGGTCACGCCGCCCCCGGAGAACCTGTTCCGGTCGATGCACACACGTTCCGTCGACACTTCGACGCCCAGCCGTGCCAGCTGGTCCCGGGACGCCCAGTGCGTAGCTACGCGGTAACCGTCGAGCAGTCCGGCCGCCGCAAGAACGAGCGGACCGTTGCAGACCGCGGTGATGTAGGAAGCCGTCGCACCGCGGTCTGCCAGCCAGGCGATGGTGGCCGGGTCGAGCATCGGCTTGTACACCATCCCGCCACCAGGTACGAACAGGATGTCGAGCTGCTCGGGGCAGTCATCGAAGGTGGTGGTGGGAGCGATGGTCATGCCGCCGTCATCCGAGACGACCGGGTCGAGGGTCTTGGCCACGAGATGGACCTTCATGCCCGCCAGTGCAAACGTGGTGTACGGACCAACAAGGTCGAGTGCGGTGTGTCCCTCGTAGAGAAGGATGCCCACTTCCAGTGGCTGTGCATCGCCTGTCAGGTGATCGGGCCAGTTCGTGGTTTGATCCGTCATTTTTCGGAACCTCTCGAATCAAAAGGCTTGCAGTGTTCCTGTCGTACCGAAACGCGGGAGGCGGGTACTCCACCGCGCCGTTCACCGACAGGAGTGGAGACTGCTCCATCCGCAAGTTACAGTCAACCTGAAAGTTTCGATCGAGTGAGGTGACGTGACCGTCCCGCCGCAGCCCACCAGTCCCGCCTTCCTGCTCGCAGCCCTCGGCAGGCACGTGCGCAGCGGCGTCGAACACGCGCTCAAACCGACCGGCTACACCTTGCGCCACCTCGCGACTATCGGGCATCTGCGCCGCGAACCCGGCTTGTTCTACAGCGAGTTGGGTCGCCGGGCGGGGAACACCGCGCAGAGCGCCCAGGCCACCGTCCGCCAGCTTGAGCAACGGGGGCCGTCGAGCGGCGCACCGAAGCAGGTCGCGGCCGCACCGCCGAGCTCCACGTCACCGAAGACGGCATGCGGCTGCCGGCCGCCGGCCAGGATGCGTACGCTTCGGCCGACGCGGGCCTGCAGAGCGCACTCGGCCCTGATGCCTGCCGCCCGCCGCGGTCGTGTTCGGGGCCGCACTCGCGATCATCGCCATCGTCGTCACAGCGGCCTCGCCTGAGACGGTCGGCAAGCGTCAAGGCATCGGCGATGCCCTCGTGTCACGCATCGGCGTTCCCTCCGCGGCCCGGACCGCGTTCGCTCGCACTGCCCCAGGGATGATCGGGACCTGGATGTCGGCCGGGCTGATCCTTGGCCTCGGTGCGTCGATCGGCTGGTCAGTTCTTGACCAGTACGGTGGCAAGGGCTGATAGCGCGGAGTTGACCTGGGCTGCGTCGAAGGCCGCGGGGTCGAACTGGTCGGCGGAGACCAGACCGAGCCATTCCAGGCGCTCTTCATGTTCTTCGTGCTGGGGGTCGGCGAGGATCTCGATGAGGTACTCGTAGCCCCAGATCCCACCGCTGTCTTCGGGCGGGCAGGCCCGGCGGCCGGTGAGGCAGCGGGGGTAGGCAGCACCCGGCTCGGGCTCGGTGACGTCCTCGACGAGGATGTCGTGTTCCCAGTCGTCGCCGAAGTCGTAGGTGTAGCGCAGCCGGTCGCCGGTCCTGGGCGCCACCTGGTCGAGCCGCTTGGAGGCGGCACTACGGATGCCGAGCCCAGGGTCGGAAACGCCGTAGCGGTCGTGGCCGATCTCGAAGGCCCACATGTGGTAGTCCTCCCAGCCGAAGGCTGCCTGAATGATGCCGTGCAACGCCCGCAAGGTGGTGCCCGACGGCACTTCCAGGCGGCGCCAGACGGGAGGGCGGGAGTCTCGCAAGGTGACCTTGATCTTGTGGACGGTCCGGCTCGGTGCGGTGTGTGAACTCGGCTTGGAGCGCCTGGTGTTCGCCATGGCGGCCATCCTGCCAGCCTGCCGCCTTGCGGCAACAATGTTCACCGTTCGGGGAGCCGAAAGAGTGGGGTCATGCCGGTGCAAAGCCCGTTCGCGGTGACGTGGGACGACGACCAACGTCAGGCGCTGGAATCGTGGCAGCGCCAGCGCGGTGCCCCTGGTGCCGAGTTCCCCTTTCCGGCGGGTTGGCGTAACCTACAGTCTGCCTGTAAGTGGGCGCCTGCGGATGCATCGCGGGATGACGGGAAGGAAGGTGCGGCGTGCTGCCGGAACTCGACGTTGCCCGGGGGTTCTCGTCCTGGACCCTCGACCCGGTGGCTCTGGCCGCCGTGGTCGTACTCGGCGGGCTGTACGCCGCGGGAGTGGTCCGACGGGTGAGGTCCGGGCAGCGCTGGTCGGTGACCAGGACCCTGGCTTTCGCACTGCTCGGACTCGGCATGCTCGTGGTGGCCACCATGTCGTCGCTCGCCGTCTACGACCGGGTGCTGTTCTGGCCGGCCGTGGTGCAGAACATCCTGCTCGGCCTGCTGGTCCCGCTGGGCCTTGCGCTCGGCGACCCCCTGGGCCTCGCCGACCCGGACGGCCCCGTGCAGCGGGCGGTGACCTCGCGGCCGGTGAGGATCCTGACGTTTCCGCTGGTCAGTTCGCTGTTCGTGCTTGCGTCCGAGCTGACGATCTACTTCACGCCGTACTTCCCTGCGGCGCTGCAGGGTGGCCTGGTGCTGCAGCTGATGCATGCCCAACTGCTCCTGACCGGCTGCCTGTTCATCGTGCCAATGCTCACCCGCCAGGAGATGCTCCCACGCTGGTGCACCTACCCGGTCAGGGCGGCGCTGGTCTTCTTCGACGGACTCTTCGACTCGATTCCGGGCATCGCCGTCATGACCTGCAACACCCTTGTCGCAGAGAACTGGTACCGCGCCCACCCCCGAACCTGGGGTCCCACCCTGGAGTTCGACCAGATGCTCGGCGGCGGCCTGATGCTGACGCTGGCGGAACTGGTCGCCTTCCCCTTCTTGGTCGCGGTGTTCTTCCAGTGGTGGCGCTGGGAGCGGAACAAGACCGCCGAGCTGGACGCGCGGCTCGACCACGAGCTCACCCCCGTTGCCGGATCCGGTCCGGACCCGGCCGCGCCAACCACCGAGCCGGCTGCTCTCACGCCCGCGCCGGAAGCCGCGCCGGCCTCCGTCGCAGCCGGGACCCCCGAGGCTCCGGAGCGGTTCCGCCCCTGGTGGGAGACCGACCAGGGCGAGGTGGGCCAGCGTATGCACCGATGAAAGGGCCGTTTACGGGCCGGCCAAGGAACGGAGTCATGCCGATGTAGGCGAGGAAGTAATCGCAGTGGCAGTCACAAGTCTGTCATTCGAATCGTCTTTCACATGGTGCTCGTTTTCGGGTGCCTGAGTAACAGGAATAGCAATGTTCTTCATACGTAATTCACGATCGGCGAAGCGTACTGAATCATGACCAAAATCCTTCTTTCTCTCCATGTCCTGGCTGCCATCATCGCGATCGGCCCCGTTTCCGTTGCGGCCAGCATGTTCCCGCCGGCTGCCCGCCGTGCCGGGGCAAGCGAGTCGGACACTTCCACGGCGGCTACGATCCAACTCCTCCACCGAGTCTGCCGGGTCTACGCCGGCATCGGTCTGGCTGTCCCGGTACTGGGGTTCGCCACTGCCTCGTACATGGGCATTCTCGGGAGCGCATGGCTGATCGCATCGATCATCTTGACCGCGGCGGCGGCTGGCATCCTCGTCGTCCTCGTACTACCCAACCAGGAAAAGCTCCTTGCGCGCATCACCACCAACGGCACCATCGAGCGATCACACACTGCTCAACTGGCCATGTATGCCAGCCTTTTCAACCTGCTGTGGGCAGCAGTCACCGTATTGATGGTCGTCCGTCCCGGCTCCACCACGGGAGCGTGAACATGGACCGCAACCGCACCCCTCTAAAGATTGCGGCCCTGGTCGAACTCATCTCCCTGGCAATTCTCCTGATAAATCTCGCCACGGTGCATAATGCGTCCGTTGCATCCTTGACCGGCCCAATCCACGGATGCGGGTACTTGGTTGCAATCGGCAGCGTGTTGCGCGATCCACTGAAGCGAGGTGCAATCGTCGTTCTGGCTTTTATTCCTGGTGTAGGAGCTACTCTCGCTCTGAGGCAGCTCTCCTCTGCCGAGAAGTCAACGGCGTCTGCCTGCGGCTGACCGTGCAGCAGCAGCCCTGTCTCCAGCCACTGTTGTGCTCCATAGGTCCGGGCGGCGGCTCCGGTAAGACCCGAGCGAACTGGAGACCCTCATCATGAGGGCTGTGTGAAACGGCACCTGGGCAGTGTTCGTGAGCGGAGCAGGGGAAAGTCACTACGGCGACCGGCGAGAATCAACGATTGCGTTCGATTGGGGGGCGGCTTTCTAATGCTCCAGCTGTAGATCGTGATCAGGCTCGTTTGAGGCTGGTGCGCGCGGCTGCTCTACGCTGTTCTTCATGATCGCCAAGCTGCAGTGTGTCGTGTTGGACTGTGCTGATGTCGCTGAGCTGTCCCGGTTCTACCGGTCGCTTCTCGGCGGAGTGGTGAATCAGCCGGATCCGCGGTGGTCGCTCGGCGACGGCTGGGCAACGCTCCACATCGACGGTGGGTTCGTCCTGGCCTTCCAGCGGGTGGAAGACCATCAGCCACCGCGGTGGCCGGATCCCGTTCGGCCCCAGCAGTTCCACCTCGACCTGGGGGTCAAAGACCTGGACCAAGCTCAGGGGGACGTCCTCAAGCTGGGCGCCACACTGCTCGATGAGGGTGAAGGAAAGCGGAGCTGGCGCATCTTCGCGGATCCGGCAGGACACCCGTTCTGTCTCGTCAGGGACTGACAGACAACACCACAGGGGTGCGGCCACCGTTGGCCATCGTGAGTTGTGTGGACTTACGAAGAGACGGTGGCCGCAGGTCACAGCATGGATCCCGCGCGTTGGCGGGAGGCGTTCGAGGTGGCCACGGGCCGGATTGAGGGCCGGTTCGCCCGGTACGAGCCCCGCTTGCGGGCCGGGCGGTTGGTGCTGGGCCTGCTGTCGGACCTGCCGCGGAAGAACTGCTGGACGATCGCCGAATGGGCCGGGGAGGCCGGCCCGCACGGCATGCAGCACCTGCTGTGCCGGGCTTCCTGGGACGCCGATGCCGTCCGTGATGACGTGCGCGAATACGTCGACGAGCACCTCCACGACGATGCCGCGGTGCTGGTCGTCGACGAGACCGGCGACGCGAAGAAAGGCACCGGCACCGTCGGGGTCCAGCTCCAGTACACCGGCACTGCCGGGCGGATCGTGAACTTCCCAGGTCGCCGTCTACCTCGTCTACGCCGGTGAGCGCGGGCACGCGGCGGTGGACCGGGAGCTGTACATCCCGCGCTCCTGGACAAGCGATCCGGACCGCTGCCGGGCCGCAGGGCTCGGCGAGGACACCGTCTTCGCGACCAAGCCGGAACTGGCCCGGGTGATGATCGAACGGTTTCTGGACGCCGGACACCGCGTCGGCTGGGTCACGGGCGACGAGGTCTACGGCGGCAACCCGAAACTGCGGACTGCCTTGGAGGAACGCGGCATCGGCTATGTGCTCGCGGTGGCCTGCTCGGCCGAAGTGCCCACCGCCGCAGGCACGTTCCGAGCCGATGCTCTGGCGAAGAAGGTGCCCAAGCGAGCCTGGCAGATGCTCTCAGCCGGACGCGGCGCAAAGGACAGCGGTTTTACGAATGGGCCGTCATCGACCTTGCCGAAGCGGCACCAGGCCACCACCAACTGCTGATCCGCCGCAACCGCACCACCGGTGAACTCGCCTAGTAGGGAATCGACAGCGAGGTAGTCCGTCGGGAAGCACCCAGCGCTTGTTGTCGGTCAGCCGGTCGATCGCCGCCTTGATGCTCGGGTACCAGTTCGCGGGGTCCCGCACACGCCTCGCAGCCGGGAGGTGCACGCCGCGGATGTAGATCCGTTCGAGCCTGGGAATGCGGGCCGGCGCGTCAACTGCCGTTCCGTCGCTCAAAGTTGAAGTGGGCCATGGCATGTTACGGTACTGAGTACCACTTGGAACTTGATACCAAGGAGTCTGCCATGGATAGCCGGACCATCGTGTTGACCGGCGTGACCCGCGGTTTCGGCCGCGAGTCCGCCGAGTTGCTGATCCGGGCACGGCCGCAGGACCACTACGTCGTGCTGGCTCGCCGCGGCGGCGAACGCCTCGCTGCGGAACTCGCCCAGGCCACCGGCGCTTCCGCGGTCACAGGCGTGGACTGTGACCTCGCTTCGCTCGCTGAGATCAGGCGGGCGGTGGAGGAGATTCTGCGTGGGCTCGACACCGGGTACCTGCCGCCGCTCGGCGGCTATCTCGGCAACGCCGGCCTGACGGTCACGACGACCGAGAAACGCACCACGGACGGGTACGAGATCACCTTCGGGGTCAATGTGCTGTCCCACTACCTGCTCGTCAGGGAGTTGCTGCCCCGGTTTACCGGTCCCGGCTGGATCGTGCTCACCTCGAGCGACTGCCACTTCGGACAGTTCCGCTACACGCTCGGCGCCACGCCGCCGCCGCACTGGGAGACGCCGGAACGACTGGCCACGCCTCGTACCGGTGGCGCGCGGGAGGCCGGGCGGGCGTACGCGACCAGCAAACTCGGCGTCATCTACCTGACCCACGCGCTGGCCCGCCGCCTGCCCGAGAGCGTCGCCGCCTACTCCTACAACCCGGCGCTCGTCGCGGGCACCGATTTCTTCCGCCACGCCCCGGGGCCCGTGCGGGGCGTGCTCAACGGATTCTTCCAGCTTCAGCGATTCCTCGGCCGGGGCATGACACCGCAGCAGGCGGGCGCGCGGCTCGCTGAGACGATCCTGACCGGGCTGACCGCCCGGAACGGGTCCTACCTCGATCGCGGCTGCAACGTGCCGTCGTCGCCAGAGTCGCAGGACGAGGCCCGCGAGGAGGAGCTGTGGCGCGAGGCCGCCCGCCTCGTCGACGCTGACCGCGGGGCGGGACGGGCGGATATCCTGACCGAATGAGCGCGAACAAGTTTCCGGTGGAGTCATTGCGGGACCGCAAACGCCGCCAGACCCGGGAACGGATCATCGAGACGGCCTTCGAGCTCTTCATGGAGCGAGGGTTCGATGCCGTCACCGTGGACGAGATCGCCCAGCGGGCCGAGATCGGCCGCACCACCTTCTTCCGCTACTTCGGCGACAAGCAGGAAGTCGTCTTCTCCACCGAGGACGACTTCCTGCACGCGCTCACCGCGGCCATGCGCGATGCGCCCACCGAGCCACTCCAGGATCTCGCGCAGGCACTGGCCACATCTCGGCGGCTGCTGCTCGTGATCTGCACCGAGGCCGCCCGCAACCCCGGCCACTACGCGGTTTACCACCGTCTGGTCAAGCAGCACCCCGAGCTCGAAGACCGACACACCCGCAAGACCCGGCACTACGCCGACCTCCTCGAGAAACACCTGATCGACCACGGCACCCCGCCGGCCACCGCCGTCCTCGCCGCCCAGTTGACCGTCGCCTGTTACCAGGCGGCCTGGCGCCTCGGCAGCCACGACGCGACGGCGGTGCTCCGCGAGGCGAATGACGCCTTCGATCTCTTGCTGGGCGCCACCGCCGCATAAGCGGCGGACTGGCCTTCGCCCGGCCGGGACATGCGCAACCTCGCAGCGGGCTCGACCACCAGTCCAGCACCCGGGAGTGCGCGTGCAGTTGCATCGGCGGACCGCCGGACGTGACCTGACAAGAGCCTGGCTCACACGCCCCATCGCAGTGTGTCCCCGGTGCTCCGTCGGTGCAGCGCCAGCCCCGCGGACCGCCAGGAGGACAGGTGTCCAGCAGTTCCAGCACGAGCGTGACCCTCGGAGTCGACACCCACGCCGATGTCCATGTCGCTGCCGCTCTCACCTCACCCGAAGCGCGCCATTTGCTGCGCTCCATCGTCGGCTCCCGCATCGACGAGGAGCCGGAGGCCGCGGCCAGGCTGGCCGCCCGGTGTGCGCATCTGCCGCTCGCACTTCGGATCGTTGCCGAACGGCTGGCCACGCACACCCTCCGCCGTGTCGCCGACGTCGTTGAAGAACTCGACGACGCCCTGCTGGACGCGCTGGCGGACCCAGACGACCCACAGCTGAGCATCCGGCCGATACTGGACAGCTCCTACCAGGCCCTGCCCGACGACCAGGCGGGCGCGTTCCGGCTCCTCGGCCTGTACCCCGCAGCGGAGTTCAGCGCCGCTGCGGCCGGCGCCCTGCTGAACCTCTCCACCGTCCGGGCCCGGCGCGTCCTGGACGCCCTTGTGACCGTGCACCTCCTGGAGGAGGCGGGCCCGGACCGGTATCAGCGGCACGATCTGCTGCGGGGATATGCCGCTGAGCGCGGCGCCGAGATCGACAGCGAGGAGGAACGCACCGCCGCGGTCCGCCGGTTGACCGCGTGGTTTGCACACTTGGTAGACGAGGCGTGCTGGCGGATGGCCCCGCAGCGTCCAATCGAACGGCTCGGCCCCCGCCCGCCGGCGTGGTCCCCGCCACGTTCGTCACTGCCGAGGCGGCGGAGTCCTGGGCGGTGCCGTTCGTAGACGGTCTGCCAGGGGCCGTACCGTTCGGGCAGGTCCGGCCAGGGAACACCGGTACGGGCCCTGAACAGCACTCCGTTGATCACTGTGCGGTGATCGGCCCACTGCCCGCCAGGCTTGCCATTCGCGGGCAGTAAAGCCTCGATTTTCTGCCACTGCGCGTCCGTGAGCTCATGTCGCCGCACCATACGACGCAACTGCCCAGCCGGAGCACTGATCCACCACCCCAGCAAGAGCCATCAGAAACGGTCCAGTGCCGCGTCAAGCAACGTTCTCCCTGTTCCGAGTCCTGCGCTCGCCGGCCTGACGGCCCCGCGCCGCCCGATACAGCACCCGAACGGTGCGTCAACTCACAGCAGGGCGAAACCGAACCGCCCCGGGTTCGGTGGAGACCTCGGGATCCACAGCAGCTCGGTCAGCCGGGGCACCAGCCCTCGCTGATGGCTGGCCCCGTCCCGCCGGCCGGGGGTGTAGCGGGCCCCGGCCGACCGGATTCGACTCCCGCAGGCCCTCCTCCACGAGGAAGTCGTAGAACAGACGAACCGGCACCAGACACTGCTGGATGGTGGCGTTGGCCGGCCCCGACCCCGAGTCGATCGAGACAACGTTGCTCCCTCGGCGGTGAGGTCGTGAGGTCAACACCCGTACAAGGCGGCGATATGCGCGCGGTTCGCGGCTAGCGGGTCGGCGTCCTCCCGTTCGCACATCAGCAGGTACTCGGCGAACCCGCGGGCGTAGGCAAAGGCGGTCATGGCTTCTTCGACGGCGCGGTCGGCAGACGGAGCTGAGATGGCGGTGCCTCCACATCCGTTCCGATCGGACGGTGGGCATTCGTAGTTGCGGATGATCCGGCCGGTCTTGCGTTGTGTGTAGGCGTGTCCGACCAGGCCGCGGTGGCACTTGTTGCAGCGCTGGATGGCGGAGAGGAAGTACTTGATCACCGGTGTTCGTCCGGACTCCCCGGGTGTGATGCCGGCCTTCCGGCGACGGCGTTGCAGTTCGAACTGGACCTGCGACCAGACCTTGGGAGAGACGATCGGTTCCCATGAGCCGAGCAGCGGCCGGCCTGCGTCGTTGAACAGGACGCTGGACCAACCGTCCCCGGCTGTCGCAGCCTTGGCGAGGTGGCGTCCTTCGTAGGAGACCATGCCCGCGTAACGCGGATTGCGGAGCATCTTGGCGACCATGGTGGAGGACCAGGTCTTGGCGGCCGGTGGTTCGATTCCTTCGGCGTTGAATGCCTTGGCGAGGATGTAGGCGGACTCGCCGGTCAGGAAGTCCTGGAAGATGCGGGTGACGATGTTGGCCTCTGCCGGAACGAGCTGTCCTTTGTGCTCTCCCTTCCGGACCCAGCCGTAGGCGATGCGACCTTGGACTTGGCCGTTCTGGGCGGCGGAGAGGTGCTGGCGGGCGACGCGGCGGGCGGGCCGGCTGACAGTGGACGCGCGGGACCGAGAAGCGCTGTGGGGCGGGCTGGTAGCAGGCCCCGGTTGGTCTGGGGACAGCTGAACGCGCCTGAGCATGGCGGACCGGTCCGATGCTGTGTGCGGTGCTTCTTCGGCTTCCATAGGTACTGGCTTCGGCGGGGTGCTGTGGATGTAGCAACTTGACCAGCGTCTTTGCAGCTCGGATTTGGGCGGTGCCAAGGCCGCAGCTCGGCACGAGCCCAATCATGGATCCGCAGGCCGTGAGCCCCATTGCCGCAAATACGACGCTTCCATTTCTGTCGCGGCAGGTCGAGGAACAGCGTGCCGGGTGGTGGTCATGGCGTGGACGACGTCGGCCTGTTCCAGCGCGAACCGTCAGCCACGGCCGGGAACTGGACGAGCGCGGCCTTCAGACGGGTGCCGAGCCACTGGTCGCGGTGTCCTCGTCGGGCGTTCAGGCTTGACCGCGTTTACTGACTTCAGCTCGTTGG
>NZ_NNBP01000042.1 GCF_002803155.1 Streptomyces sp. CB02959 | reverse complement strand
ATATGGCGAGTAGTTCAGCAGAGAAACTCGCAGCCGCTCACCTCTGCGGCAGAGAGCTGACCGCGGGGCACCGCGGCATCAAGTCACGCTAACCCGCTAAACGGTCGGCCTCTTCCGTTTGTGATTAAGTGGGAGACATGCCTGCCCAACTGCCTCGGAATCCGCCCCTTTCCGCCTCCGGCCCCCGCGCCCCGGGGCAGAGAGCCGACGCCCGGCACAACCGCGCCCGGCTCCTCCAGGCCGCCCGCGAGGCGTACGCCCTCGACGGCACCGACGTCTCTTCCAGCGCAATCGCCCGCAGAGCGGGTGTGGGTGCCGCCACCCTCTACCGGCACTTCCCGACCCGCGGCTCGCTGATCGCCGCTGCGTTCTCCGAACAACTCAGCCAGTGCGTCGCGGCGCTCGACGAGGCCCTTCAGGACGACGATCCCTGGCACGGACTTCGCAGCGTCCTCACCAAGGTGTGCATGATGCAGGCCCAGGACCGCGGGTTCAGCGCCGCGTTCCTCTCCCAGTTTCCCGACGCGCCCGACGTCCATCGTGAGCGTGCCCGCGCCGAGGCAGGCCTCGCCCAGCTGGTCCAGCGTGCGAAGGACATTGGACAGCTGCGCAAGGACTTCGACCCCAGCGACGTCACCCTCCTGCTCCTGGCCAACAACGGCGTCGTGCAAGAGTCCCCGGCGGCCTCCATGGCCGCATCCCGCCGCCTGCTCGCCTACTTCCTCCAGTCCTGCCTGCCGACGGACGGCCCACCCCTGCCCCAGCCCGCGCCGCTGCGCCTTGACGACCTCTACAAGCCACCGCATCGAACGGGGTGACCGCCGGCGTCCGCCCGGAGGCACACGACCCCGACGTGGATGTCCCTCACTCCCCACCACCGCACCGGCGTCATTTCTGCCCGACGTTTCGGAGCCTCGTGACGCCAACCGCCTCCGAAGACCAGCTGACGGTCACCATGCCTTTCCCAGGCCGGGCCGGCCATCTCACCGACACCCAACGGCTGCCTGTGACCAGCGGCTTCAAGACGATGGGCCTTCACTGACGCGGGAGGTCCCTCATGGCGTCCTCGCAGCCGCGGACCCAGTCATCAAGGCGCTCCCGCGCGACACCCTGGGCGGTCTTCTCCTGGCGGGAGGCGAGACGGCAGTCGATGCTGACAATCCGGCCAGAATGGGTGAAGGCGGAGGCGGGTGGCGTCTGTCCCGTGCCGGTACCGTCCGTGGGCGTAGCGGACGTGGTGGGTGTGCTGGGCGTGGTGGGCGTGGTGGGGAAATCGCGCTTGGTGTGCTCCTTGGCGGTGAGTTCTCGCCGGCCTCTCGTATCCGTGGAACTCTGGTGTCGTGGAGGGCCATGTCAACCGGATCACGATGCTCAAGCGGCAGATGTTCAGCGGCGGCTGGATTCGAACTCCTCCGCAGCGAGTTCCCCTAACTCCTCATCGGATCAATGAACTTGGCACGGACATTACGATCGCCGGAATGACGACCGAGTACGAGTGGCGGGGCGACTTCGACAACGCCGCCCTCAACGCCCTGCACGCCGACGGCTTCGACCACCCGGTCGCTCAGACTGACTGGCGAGAACGACTTGAGCGCCACAGCCTCGGCTGGGTCTGTGCCTGGGAGGACGGATCGCTGATCGGCTTCGTCAACGTTGTCTGGGACGGCGGAGTTCACGCCTTCCTCCTGGACACGGTGGTCGCCCGGCATCGCCGGGCGAGAGGCATTGGCGCCGCGCTGGTCGCAACCGCGGCTCACGAAACTCGTGCCGCGAAGTGCGAATGGCTCCACGTCGACTTCGAGGAGCACCTGCGTTCGTTCTATTTCGATGCCTGCGGCTTCAAGGAGACGGCAGCCGGTCTGATTGCTCTGTAGCACCGGGAGCCGAGCTTCGGGCCGGGGTGCACAGGACCAGAAGCGGTATCAACCGGCCCTTGCCGCACCCCTGACTCAATCTCGATCGTCACCGAGTCACCGAGTCACCGAGTCACCGAGTCACCGAGTCACCGAGTGTGACTGCACCACACAGGTTGAATCAGAGTCCGACCTCGTGAATAAAGCCAACTGTCGGAAAGTCACGGCCGAAGCACATGAGTCGGCGCGTCACTGCTCATCGAGCGACGGCTGTCGGGCAAGGAACTCCTCGAACGCTGCCTTCTGCTTCGGATCCATGAAGCCTTGGCGGACATTGCGGGCCTGCTCTTGGAGCCAGTGCGCCTCGCCGGGGTCCAGCAGCTCGGCGACCACCACGCCACCGCGAGCCACCGCCGTGCGCCCTCCTACGCGACGGCGAAAGAGCGTGAACGCACCGAATTCCGCCGGGTGAGCCAGTTCCGGTTCTGCCGTCTCGGCCCAGCTCTCGTCCCCGGCGTCACCCTTCGGATAGGCGGTAGGGGCCCAATGCTCCCAGAGCGCCAGCGTGGCCGCGGGCACCAGCACGGCACGCTCCACTCCTCCATTCCCCTCCCACATGAACGTGACAGTGACGGGCTCACCGACCGCCTCCGCCAGCCCGAGCACCCTCTCCACCTCATCGTTGATCGGGTAACCCACTACAACATCGATCTGAATGCCCATGGCGCCTGAGGCTACTGGCCGCCTCTGACATGCCAGGCCCGCCGCCCACCGCGGATCTCGAACCTGCGGGGGGGCACCCTTCTATCCGTGTGAGATCGCCGACCGGGCTGAGGAGCGCCGTCCGCACCGACGACGCCGGCTGGTGAAGAACGCCGAGCTGGGAGGGCCAAAAGCCCATCGGAAAAGGCGTACGTATCCCGAAAGAACCGGGCCCACCTGCGACAGCAGGGTATTCGCTGCACCATTCCGGACAAGGTCGACCAGGCACCGGGCCGTCACCACGCGGTATGACCAGGTCGCGGTCCGGTACGGGGCGACCGTCCTCGTCACAGTCATCAATGAGTGGCCGCGACCGGTACTCCCCCTACCGGCTCAGGCGGAGCGTCGCGCCAAACTCTCCAG
Organism: Streptomyces sp. CB02959; assembly: GCF_002803155.1. Lineage (GTDB taxonomy): Bacteria > Actinomycetota > Actinomycetes > Streptomycetales > Streptomycetaceae > Streptomyces. The sequence continues at coordinate 70,563 of NZ_NNBP01000042.1, read as the reverse complement.
GACGGCCATCGCTCGGTCAGCGTGCTGGTACGGGACAAACAGGTGGTCGTGATGGAATCCGGCGACGACGTTGCAGCTCAGGCCGGCGTCGGTGAGTTCCCGCGAGACCGCGGCGGTCAGGCCGACCGCCTCGAGCGCGGAGTGGATGCGCAAAGTGATCCAGCCGGCCACGTAGTCGTATGCCAGCCCCGCCGCATCCGCTTCTTCAAGCGGCACAACCAGGGTCAAGCCCTCGCGCTCGGCAACTGTGACCACAGGGGTGACGCCGGAGGGCACACCGCCCTCGACCATGGTGAACACATAGCGGCCCGGAGCCAGCTCCGGACGCATACCGCTCAGCAGTTTCTGCAGATCACTCTCACCAGTCACGCCAACCACCTTAAGCACTATGCATGTGTCACAGCCAGCACTTCCGATACGCGCCCTGGTCCCGCACGGCTGGTCATGAAGCAGCGCCCTGGTGTCTACCAGCTCAACGCCATGCTCGCCGAGAAGCGTCGCCGCCGGGAGAACGCTAAGCGCCGCGAGAACCTCAAAGCCGTTTCCTGAGGGGCTTTGTGCCCGCAGCTGGCTTTATGAGGGATCCTGAAACCCGGCCTCGATCGCCCTTGCCAGGATGCTCTCCGCTTCGCCGGCGGTCACTCCCACGTCCTTCCTGCGGCGCTTCGCCCCCGCGGACGGCAGCCAGACTGCGCTCCCGGGCTACGCCCCGCCAGCGGCAGCTGGCTGTCCAGCAACCAGCACTCGGGGATCGGAGCTCGGCTGTGGCCGGTGAGCAGCCGCGGCTAGCGGCCCACTCTCAACTCCCCTGTGCTGAATCGGAATTATCTGGGGACCGTTACGATCGACATACGACAACTGGAGGTAATCACGATGAATACTCGCTCCGGCTGGTTAGCTCGGATTGCGGCCTTTCTTCTGCACGGACGTCGCGCTCGCCTCGATCACCCTGACGCGCACCGTGCCGCCAGGCCGGACCAGCACGCTGGCCTTGCCATGCACTACCGCCCTTCGTCTCCTTCGCTAGGCGGCTCCGGCAACTCCGGCTCCCTTTCCTGACCACAAGCGGGGTGCGGGCACCTCGACCAAGCCCCATACCCCGTCAGCTCCCTGCGCGAGGTGCCCGACAATCGCCAAGCCGGCCAGATAGTTGGCCAGATGGCGACACCCTCCGGCCAGGCAGCACGAGCAGAAGCCTGGCGACCGCGTGCCGCCGCAGGCTCACGGCAGCCTGGTGATCGATGCATCGGTACGGCTGGGCCCGACAGTCACGGCCGGCTGACGACGGCCAGGCGGCTCCGGCACCGCTATGCCCGGGGCGCCGACATCGGCCTGCGTCTAAGTGCGGGTGCGGGGATGTCGAGCGGATCGGGCGGCGTGTGCGGCGTGTGTCGCACGCGGTCGCCGAGCAGCTGTCGTCGGGCTGCGGCCGGGAACACCGGCTGCGCACCGAGCAGGCCACCGGCGCGCTCAACACCGGGTTCGGTGCCGGGATCGTGGGCGGCCCAGCGGTGGCCTGTCTGCCGATTGGCCGAGGTCGGCCACCGCCTCGCCCGCGCCGCCGGCATCGACATCCCCGGCGTCGAGCACGTCTGCCGCCGGGGCGTAGTCCAGGCCGAGCCTCCCGTCGGGTGGTCCGCTACGTGCGCGGGGTGCGCGCCTCGATCCGGTAGTCGAAGGCGGCGCCGCCGACGCCGACCTGGGTCACCCCGCCGTCGACGGTGAGGACGGCTCCGTTGACGTAGGACGCGGCGGGCGACAGCAGCCAGTCGATCGCCTCGGCGACCTCTTCCGGATCACCGGGCCGCCTGGCGGGATTCAGTCGGTTGGCCTCCTCGTATGCCGCTTCGGCACCGCCCGCCAGCTCCGCTTCCGCCGCGAACCGTGCCATGCGTTGGTCGGCCATCTCGGTGCGCACCCAGCCCGGGCACACCGTGTTGGCCCGCAGCCCCTGCGGCCCGTAGTCGACGGCCAGGGAGCGGCACAGGTGGAGCAGACCTGCCTTGGACGTCGCGTAGGCGGCGTTGCCGGCGCTGTTGCGGAGCGCGGCGACCGAGGCGACCGCGACCACCGCGCCGCGGGCCGCCAGCAGATGCGGCAGCGCGGCCCGCAGCAGCAGGAACGGGCCGGTGAGGTTGGTTCGTATCAGCTCTTCCCAGTCCTCGACCTCGGTGTCGCCGACCGCGCCGCCCCGCCCGATTCCGGCGTTGAGCACCACACCGTCGAGTCTGCCGTAGGCCGTCACCGTCGCCTCGACCAGCTCACGCACGGCCTGGGGGTCGGCGGCATCGGAAGGGTGGGCCAGCGCTCCGGTCTCCTCGGCCACCCGCCGCAGCGGCTCGGGCCGCCGCCCGGAGATCACGACCTGGTGCCCGGCGGTGCGCAGCAGCCGGGCGGTGGCGGCCCCGATTCCCGTTCCCCCGCCCGTCACCAGGACAACACGCTGTTCCGACATGCTCGTTCGCCTCCGAAGGTGGTCGTAGTCGCTTCCGGTTCCCCGCGCTGTGAGCATACGAATCGTCGGCGCCACCGGGTGGATCGGATGCCGCTGTCGTCGGCAGCGGGGCAGGAACAGAGCCTCGCCAGACAGCGCACAGGACTGCCACGTGGCGGCAGGCCGAGGCATCCGCTCTTCTTGTTGAGTTCGGGAACGGTGGCGGCGTGGGGCGTTTCAGCCGGTGGCTTCTGTCGGTTCGGCCGGTCGAGGAGTGCGAAAGGTGCGCCGGGCGCGTGCTGTGGAGGGGCCTTCCCAGCGCACGGCTCGCTCGCTGTCGAGGCCGAACTGGTCCATGACACGGGCGACGACGTGGTCGACGAGGTTGTCGATGGTCTCCGGCTTGTTGTAGAAGGCCGGCATGGGCGGCAGGATCGTCGCGCCCATCCGGGACATGGCCAGCATGTTCTCCAGGTGGATGGTGGACAGGGGCGTCTCGCGGACACCGAGTACGAGGTGCCGGCCTTCCTTGATGACGACGTCCGCGGCCCGCGCGATCAGATCGCTGCCGTACCCGGCCCGGATCGCCGCGAGGGTCTTCGCGCTGCAGGGCAGGATCACCATGCCGTCGGTGCGGAAGGAACCGCTGGAGATCGATGCCGCTTGGTCGTCCGCGCTGTGCGTGACGTCGGCGAGGGCGGCAACGTCCTGGGATGTCCAGCCTGTTTCCATGGCGATGGTCGGCTTCGCCCAGCGGCTCATGATCAAGTGTGTCTCCACGTCCGGCTGTTCCCGCAGTTGCTGCAGGAGCCGGATGCCGAACACGGCCCCTGTGGCTCCGGTCATTCCGACGATCAGTCGCATGAGACGGCCTTTCGTGTCCTGGTGTCCTGGTGTCCTGGTGTTCGTGTCGTTCGGTGGTCCTGCTTGCCCCTCGCACCGGTTCCTGCGATGGCCGGGATCAGTGCCGGGTGACCGCTCGTGCAAGCTGTCGAAGCGGGAGCCGGGAACCGCGGGCCGGCCCGTCGAGACCGGCCCGCGGCTGCCAGGGTGCCGGGCGAGTGTGCCCGGCACCCTGACGTTGTGTCAGCGTGCGTAACGCGCCAGCACCTTGGCCCGTACCTCGACCGGGTACGCGTCCGCGAAGGTGCTCTGCCGCTCGCGCTCGCCGGGTGCGGGAAGCAGGGCCTCGTGGATGACCTTGGTCGCCCGGGCGGCGTGCCGCTCCTGGGGGGTGTAGCAGGTGAGCAGGGGCAGGATCGGGCTGTCCTCGAAACGGACCAGGCGCCCGTCGGGGTGGACGCGGGTGGCCAGCGCCCACAGCAGGTCGGCGTCGTCGGCGGGGTCGAAGTCGTCGTCCATCAGGAAGACCTGCGGGAGGCAGGAGCCGAACTTGGTGCCGAACACCGCCTCGCCGACGCGGCGCGCGTACTGCTCCTCGCTGACCCCGGGCAGCAGTTCGCGCCAGTTCCCCGGCGCGGTGACGACCAGCCAGTGACTGGCACAGCTCAGGGGCGCCCAGGCGGAGGCCGCGGGCAGGCCGGCCGCGCGGATGGCGTCCAGCGCGCCGGCGGCTTCGCCGATCCCGGTCACGGTGTGGAAGTCGTCCGCCGGCTTGCCCTCCGCGACCAGTGGCCAGATCGGCGCGTCGCGGTGGGTGATGGCCTCCACGCTGTAGATCGGCTGGAGGGTGGTCTCGCGCGGGATGTAGCCGGCGAACTCGCCGAACGGGCCTTCCACGCCGTCCCGTTGGACGGACAGGTGGCCCTCGATGACGATCTCGGCGCCGGCCGGGACCATCAGGTCGGACAGCTCCGCCTTGACCACCTCCAGCGGGCGGCCGATCAGTGCGCCTATGTACGCGGCTTCCGCCACGCCGTCCCCGATCGGGATGCCGCCGACGTACGGGATCGCCGGGTCGCCGCCCTGGACCAGTGCGTAGGGCATGGGCTTGCCGAGGTCGGCCCATTGCTGCCAGACCTGTGCGATGTGCTGGGGGTGCATGACCAGACCGGTCATGTGCTTGCCGTCGATCATCATGATCCGGGCGATGGACCAGTTGGTCCACGAGCCGTCCGGGGTCTGGGCGATGATCACGCCGTAGGTGTTGGCGTAGCGGTTGCCGTCGCCCTCGTGCACGAAGGGGACGGGGAAGCGGTTGAGGTCGGCGTCCTCTGCGAGCAGGACGTTCTGCTTGACCGGGGCCGCCTCGGCGGCGATCGCGACCGGTGGCACACCCGGGCGGTGTCGGGTGGCGACCAGGTGCTCGACGATTTCGCGTCCGGTGGACTCGGGCCGCAGGCCGACGCTGAGTGCGACCCGTGCGTAGGGCCGGCTCGGGTCGGAGCTCAGTGCGGCCGGGGCGCCGAGCAGGCGGAAGCCTTCGGCGACGCCCGCGACGTTCTCGAAGAGCGGGGCCGGGAGGCGGCGCTCGGTGCTGTAGCGGGTCTGGGCGGCGGTCTCCAGGTTCCAGTCCACCTGCTCGTGGACGTGGTCGAGATCGCCCAGCTTCTCCAATGCCTCGATGTGCTCGCGAAGATCGGACGGATGCTGCACGGGAACCTCCTCGTGAGGATTATCAGTACACTGATATCAATGTACAGACATTCCGTGTACTGACATTCAGCCCGGGCATCTCCGCCCTGCTCCCTGTGCCAAGATCTTCGCCAGGAGCCCCCACGCCAGGCCCCTCCACACCCACCCGCGCTGCAACGATCGGAGACACCACGGTCATGGCCGAGCAACCCCTCACCGAGATTCCGATGCATCTGCTGCGCCGGGCGCTGCAACAGCTCACCGCGGTCTGGCAGGCCGAGGTCCCCGACCTCACCGCTCCCCAGTACGCCGTCCTGATCGTCCTCGCCGACTCCCCCGGCCTCACCCAGGTCGAGCTCGGCAAGGCCACCGCAATCGACCGGTCCACGATGGCCACCATGCTCGACCGGCTCGCCTCCCGCGGTTGGATCACGCGCGAGGTCGACCCCGCCCACCGCCGCCGCCACCAGGTCCGGCTCACCCCCGAGGGCCACACCCTCCTGCGCCGCGTCACCCCCGCGGCCGACCGCGCCAACAGCTGGCCCGTCGAACGACTCGGCGCCCAGCGAGTGGAGCAGCTCCTGCCGCTGCTGCGGGAGCTGGCCGAGGCGGACACCGAACGCGGCGACTGAGCACTCGCCATGACCGACGGCCCTCGATCCGCGCGGCAGTTCGCGACGAAGGGCCGCCGAAGGTCGCCGGCCGGACCACGTGAGGACCTTCAGGTCGTCCGGCAGGAGCGGACCCGCAGCCTCCGGCGCGCACTGATCACCACTCCACGTCAGCGCCTGCACACCGCCCGCTGAACGCACCGGCCCCTCGGCATGCCAGGCCCCGCTGGGGTGCGCCAAGGGCGGGGAGCGCCAACAGTGGACATCATGAACGACAACATCCTTTTCCTGAACGTCGACGGCCCGCAGGCCGGCCAGCAGGCGCTCGACGCGCTGCGGCAGGCGCACGCCAACGGCGAGGTGAAACTGCGCGAGGCAGCGGTCGTCGCACGCGACGCCGACGGCGTCCTCGACTTCCCCGACGCCGTCGACAACACCGGAACCGCCCGGGCCTTCACCGTCGGCGGCCTGATCGGCGGGCTCCTGGGCATCCTCGGCGGCCCGCTCGGCATCATGATCGGCTTCGGCGCGGGCGGCCTGATCGGCGGCGCCCATGACGCACGCGAGGCGACCGCATCCAACGCCGTGCTGGAGATGCTGGCCTCGGAAGTACCGCCGGGAAGCACCGAGCTGGTGGCCGAACTGGTGGAGGAGGATTCATCACTCGTCGACGGACTGCTCGCCCCTTACGGGACGGCCACGCGCTATCCCACGAGAGAGATCCGCAAGGAAGTGGAGAAGGCCATGTCACAGCGGGGTTAGGCCGGGCTCGGCGCACCGGCCCCGGCACTGCCCTCTCCCCCGTGGCGCAGTGTCCGGGGCCGGCTCGTGCACTCGGGTGCCGGACGGCGCGTGCGACGGCTCTGCCCGGCGCCCGGGAGCGTGCCGGGTTGCTACTTTCGCCCGGCCGCAGCCCGGCAGGTCAGGTCCTTGGCGGGGAGCCTGCCCGTGGTAGACCGTGGCCGCCGTGTCCGCGCAGGTGTTGCCGTCCGGGGCGTAGAGGACGCCGTGTCCCTCGCCGCCGGCGACGGTGAGCATCCGGGAGCCGCGCAGGGCCCGATGCATGGCCTGGCCCGCGAAGAGGGGGGTCTGGGGGTCCCACTCGTTCTGTGTGATCAGCGCGCCGACCGTGTTGTCGATCCTGGTCTGCGGCTCACTGCCCTGCCTCCAGAAGGCACACGGCTTGATCGTGGCAGCGAAGTCGCCGTACAGCGGATCCCGGGCCTTGTCGCGGATCGCCTCGCGGCGGTACCGCTCGGGGTCGTGCGACCAGGTGCGGGTATCGGCGCACATGACGGACCAGGCAATGGAGGCGTAGTTGTCGTCGGACTCCTCGGCCTGACCGGGCGTGCCGGACGGAGCCGGGGTGTTGCCCTCCGCCGGGTTGTTGCCCTCCGCCGCCTTCTGCAGCCGGCCGGCCGGCAGGTCCAGTCCCGGTGCGCCCGGGCCGCCGGGGTTGAGCAGGAGAACGCCCCGGCGCTCCTTCGTGCTGCTCGCCTTCAGCCGCGATATCGCAAGGCCGATCGCCTTGCCGTCGGGATCGCTGTAGTCCAACGGCACTGTGAGCGTCGCGCACTGCAAGGTGTCGGGGCCCTTGGTGTCGCAGCGTTTCCACTGGAGCTTTTGCTGCGTGTAACGCCGCAGGGATTCCTCGGCAGTTGAGGCGCGGGCTGACGTGGACGCGGTGAAGTCCGTTGCGGGCGTCAGCGCCTGGGGGGCCGGAGCGCTGGCGGCTCGCGGTCCGGCTGCCGGTACGCTTGCCCGCATGATCGGCTCACACACGAGCGCCGCAGCGGTCACGACCAGCCCTGACGCGAGTGCAGCCGTCACGACTGGCGCCGCCCTCGGCACCGTCGGCATCCCCAGCAGCCCCCCTGTCACCCTCGTGATCGCGGACGACGACGAGGTGACCCGCAGCGGCCTGTGCACGCTCCTCGCGGCCCAGTCGGGGATTGCGGTGGTCGGGGAGGCCGCCGACGGCGTCGAAGCGGTCGAGCGGGCACGGCAGTTGCGGCCGGACGTGGTCCTGATGGACGTGCGGATGCCACGCCTCAACGGCATCGAGGCCACCCGGCAGCTCCTCGCCGAGTCGGCCGCGCCGCCGAAGGTCGTGGTGATCACCACCTTCGAGAACGACGGCTATGTCACCGCCGCGCTCAGCGCGGGGGCCAGTGGGTTCGTGCTCAAGCGGCTCCCGGTCCCCAAGGTCGCGGAGGCGGTGCGGGTGGTGGCGGCGGGCGAGGCGATCCTCTTCCCGGCGGCCCTGCGCCAGATGGTCACCGCCCGCCCGCTGGGCTCCGCCGAGGCGCTGCCGCAGGCGGCGCTGACGGTACGGGAGGAGGAGGTGCTGCGTCTGATGGCCACCGGCCTGTCCAACCCGGAGATCGCGCAGTCGTGCGGGGTGAGCCTGGAGACGGTGAAGACGCACGTCGGGAACGTGCTGACCAAGCTCGGCGCACAGAACCGGACCCACGCGGTGGTGATCGCGTACGAAACCGGCCTGGTCGTGCCCGGAGTCGCGGGCTGACACAGCATCAGGTCGCCTGGCCTGGGCTGCCTGTGCCGCTGAACAGCCTTCCGGGCGTGGTGCAGGAACGGCCATGGGAAGTTGGGGAGTTGGGGAGTTGCCTGCCCTCGTGGCGGGAGAAGTCGGCCGCGCAGCTCCGCAGGGCTAGTCCCGCCACCGCACCCCGTGCCGCCGCCGCAGCCGGTGGATCTCCCACCAGGCCACCGCCGTCACCGACATCGGGCCACCGAGGAACGCGCAGACCGCGAGCGGCGCCGGGCCCGGCGGCAGGCCGCCCGCCGACAGGCCGAGGAAGGCGAACACCCAGACCAGGACGGTGGTGACCAGCGCGGGCAGCGCCGCGTGCAGGGTGGACAGGTTGAAGGCGTGGCGCAGCGCCGGACCGGAGGCGAAGCAGAGGAAGAAGATCACCCACCAGAACGGCACCCAGCACACGAACATCACGGCCACCCAGAGCAGCAGCCCGGACCGCCCGTTGGCACCGCTGGGCAGCAGCCCCATCCCCTTGCTCGCCGCCGTGAACAGCAGCGGCACCAGCGTCCAGGCACCGAAGTACCACAGGGCCGACCGACCGGCCGGCCACAGCTGCGTCCGCATGGCCTGCCGCGTCCCGGGCCCGGCCGCCCAGAAGAGCAGCGCCACCACCACCGCCGCACTCAACAGCGCCATCCAGGGCGCGAACAACAGCCGTTGCAGGAACTGCTTCTGTGCGTCCGCCACGTCCTGCCAGCCACCGAACATGGCCAGCAGTGCCCCCGACAGGACCAGGGCCGCCCAGGCCCGTATCCGCTGCACCCGGAGCACCTCGGGATCCTCGGCGCGCCCTTCCGGGCGTACGGGGAAGATCCGGCGCGCCGTGCGGCGGGCCGTACGTGCCAGTTGGTAGCCGACCAGCAGCGGTACGGTCAGCCACCACAGGCACGGGAGGAGCAGCATCAGCAGCACCCTGGGGCGCATCTGCCCCCGCGGCCCCCGCAACACCTCCTCCAGCGGCGGCCATTCGTCCTCACGCAGCCGTCGCCACAGCGGTATGTATGTCTGCGGCGGGTCGCTCGCGGGCCGCCGCCTTCCGGACGGGTGGGGTGCGTCGATGCTCATGGGCGTCCCTTCCACGGTCCCGCAAGGGGACGCGACCCGGCCCGGCGACGGTTCCGGCCGGATGCCCCGACCAGCCACGTCTGCTTCTCGGCGGCGCCCTCACGCCGAGTCGGCGTCCAGCCGGCTCCGAGCCGCTCTGAAACCAGTGATCATGCAGCGGGGGCGGCCGCACGAGACGAAGGGCCGTGGGTGCGGGCTCGTCGCATCCGGAAGCGTCGACCCCGCAGTGCGGCGGAAACCAGTCCTCTCACGAGTAGGCCGGGGCGCGGAAGCTCAAAGGTGTTTCGGAGCCGCTCTCCGAGAAGGCAGGTGAAGATCCCGTCGGCCAGCGGTGAGAGGAGGCGGGGCATGCGGTCGGACAGCAGGGACCGGGTTGCCGTGACGAGGCTGTGCCCTTCTGCGGTGCTACGGAATGTGCGGACTTCGAATGCGTCCATCCATGTGGTGAATTCCTCGAAGGATTCGGGGACGTCGGTGATGCCCATCCGTTCGGCCAGGAGTGAGTAGAACGTGTGGGTTGCGCTCTTCTCGGCCTGGGTCGTCTGACGCCAACTGTGCGTATCGATCCAATGGATGGGCGTGATGCAGAACGCTGCCAGTACGTATACGAAGTCCTCGTTGGAGACGGCAAGACCCGAGTGGAGCCGTATCAGCTTCTGTACGGCCGCCTCCCCCTCCTCCGTGTCCAATCCGTGCTCGATGAGGGTGTACATGAGCTCGCCGGTGGCCTTCGCTCGGACACGCGGCTGCCTGGTCAGTTTTCCTGTGCCGGCCAGTACGCGGGCGACGGAGGGGACGGCGAAGGTTCGGTAGAAGCCGAGGTTCAGCCCGAGCTTCACATCGCCGGGGAAGTGCGTGAGCGCCATTTCCCGGTAGACCGCTTGGGCTTCCTGCTGTTCCTCAGTTGTCCATGGCACAGAAGGTCACCCGCGCTTTTTTGATCATTGGATGTGTCTCGTAATTCAGTCTTGTGCGCATCATCGGGAGGCGGCCAGGACCTTGTCGACAAGTGCGCTGTGGAGGTAATTCCCGACCAGGATGAGATGCTGCCTCTCGGCGTGAGGGGGCACCTCTATGCCCGGGAGATGGTCACATGCCGGGGAGGGAACAGTCCCCTCCTCCCTGGCGCGCAGCGCCGCGCGGAGTGCCGCGGCAGCCGCCAGCGCTTCGCGCTGTGACGGCCGGAGGTCTTGGTCTTCCGCCATGCGTCTGGCTGTTTCTACCACGTCGGGTGAAACCCATGGGCGCAGGGACAGTTGGCCATCACGGATTTCTCCGGCCCGTCGGACTGCCATCACCTGCTGGCCCCACTCCGAGCGCGGTACCCGGTTCTTCAGGATGAGGCCGGGGTCGATCCGCGTCACCGTCCTCCAGAGTATCTCCAGAGCGTGGAACTCCTGATTGCGGTGGCGGCGCGCCTTCAGGGCGCTGTACACCCATCCGTACAAGACGATGTCGCCGCCTACCGAAGCGGCGGCGGGGGCGATGAAGTTGCTGATGGGCTCCATCGACGGGAGTCCGGCATTGATGCCGACAATGGCGATGATCTTCAAGACGCCGTACATGGCGACGAAGATGCAGCCGATCGCCGTGCAGGTAAGGCTGGTGCGGAGCAGGCGGTCTTCTATCCTGCGGGAGTGCCTCCAGGCGAAGTAGGCCATCGACCAGATGCCGAGGCCGTACCCTGCCTGATAGACCATCAGGAATGCGGTGATGGTGGAGTGTTCGGCGTAGGTGGTGTCAAAGTCCAGTGGTTTTTCACCGGTCGGCAGCTCTACGGCGAAGAAGAGAACCGTCATCAGCAACAGCAGGACTGTGTACAGGGGTGCGACCCAACGGGCCGCGCGGCGGAGGCGATCGACTTCCGCCTGCCTGCGGGTTTCAGAGGTGGCGGTGCTGCCCGTGTTGGCGGATGCGCCCTTCCAGAGCATCACGATCAAGAGGTAGAAGGCGCAGCACACGGTGATCGAGCTGTAGACAACGTACGTAGCGAGGTTCGAGACGCCGGCGAGCTGGTCGATCCAGCGGTAGTTGTGCGGCGCTGCCACCAGGAAGCCGCTGCCGGCGGACAGTGCGGCCCCTGTCATGAGGAGCAGGCTGGGAATCCGTTCGCTGAGCCAGGCGCGCCCCTTGTAGAGGGCCAGGAGGTAGAGGCTCAGGCCCACGACCGTGTACGCAAGGTCGTAGGCGGTCTCTTTGCTAGGCATGACGCCCTTCCCGGTGGATCAGCGCCGGCGCGATATGTGCGGCCGCCCCGTCCTCCGGTTCGAGATTCAGCTCCAAGTACAGGAGTGTGCCGACCGTCTCGGCTTCGTGTTCGGCCGGATCGGCGTAGTGGGAACGCCCGAGGACCCGCCGGACCACTTCTGGATCGATTGCGCTGTGACGGGGCGCGTGATGCAGGAGGAGATGGGCGAGTTCATGGCACTTGACCAGGGCCTGGTGCGCCAGACTTGTACCCTTTGGATAGTAGATACGGTCCTCGTGCAGGTACTGCTCGTACTCACCCGAGGGTTCGCCGGGACGCACCTCTCGTTCGATGAGGTGCAGTGTGCGCCCCGTTCGCTGCTCGTAGGCGGAGCAGAGCTCCTGCAAGGTCGGGTGAGCGGGTAATCCGAGGTCGCGAAGGATCTTCCTAACTCGCTGCCGCTCAGCCCGGATTCCCATGTCGCCAGCCCAACCCTCTGGTATCTGCCACGTCGTCACAACTTCGGGTCGATTCACCGTGATCTCCTGCCGCGGGGATGCAGACCCATGCGCTCGCGAAGCGTGTCGACGAGCGCGCCGACCACGTCGCGGAATTCGCTGGGCAGCTCAGCCAGCCCTTCGGCGATGTGCCGAACCTCGTCATCGATCGGACTCGCCGGGCCACTGTCGGAGCCGGCCGTCCGGTTGGCTCGCTTCTGCGGCAGTCCGCGCCGTTCCACGTCGATGGCGAGGAGATGCTGCTCCACTTCCATGACGTACTCGGCGTCGTCCGGGAGGAAGAAGTAGTCGAGCCGAACCCCGTAGAGAGCGGCGAGCCGCATGGCTCTGTCGCCGCGCGGCACGGACCTGCCGTTTCGCAGGTTGCTCACCTGACTGACCGACATCTGGATCTGGTCGGCGATTTCCTGCTCGGTGTAGGGCCTGTCCTGCGTCGCGGGGTAGATCGACTCGTTCAAGCGGTTGAACCGCTGAGCGAACCGTTTGGCCGCGTCCCCTTGCTCGGGTGGTTCCACTCCTACTCCCGCTTTCGTATCGACACGCTCTGGATCCTAGGCGAGCCGAGACGCGCCGAGGCAGTCGCACCTCCAATTAATTGGAACCACCATCCTGGACGAATGGGGTAAATCGACCGATCCAGGAGGGGCTTGGCGGGAACGATCACCAATTAATTGACAGAACCGCCCTCTCCCCCGGAGGATCAGCATCACCCCGGCCCTCACGGGGGTGGGCCGGGGCCACCACACCTGTCGTACCGTCAGCAGGCCGCGCTCGCCGCTGCCCTGACCTACGCCCAGCCGCCCCCGCCGGACAGCGACCTGACCGGACGTCAGGCCATTGTGGACCGCCTGTGTGACGCCTTGGACGACGTGCCTGGCCTTCATCCCCGAACGTGTACACCTCGGCCGGCCGTCCTGGCACGCGCTGCCTCCACGTTAGTGCCGACCGAGCCAGGCGGCTGCCGTTGCGGCGGTTCCTCGACGCTCTCCGCACCGAAGGCATCACCGAGGCCGACCGGCCGGGGTCGACCTGCCCGCTGGGCGCCCATCGTCTGTTCCAGCGCCCCGGGAACCTGCTGCCCGGCCGGGCTGGGAAGCCCGGCCTACCCGGGCTCTGACAGGGTCCGCGGCCTTCATGCCAGAGGGTTGGCGCCCTCAGGCCGCGCCGCCCGCCAAGACCCGCCCGCTCACACGTGTGGCCCGGCCATCCGGCCGGGCCACACTGCCGCGCTACCGGCTCAGCGGACGTGCACCGTCACCACGTCAGAGCCGTGCAAGCGCACCGGGTGCTGGTCGTGCGCGCTGGTCAGGCCGTACAGCACGGCACGGAATTGCAGGTCGCCGCGGCGCGCGGCGGTGCCCTGTGCGGTGACCTTCGCTTCGCCCTTGACGGCGGCGCTACAGGTCTCCTGGTGCCATCCTTCGCCGAAGCCGTTCTCCTCCAGGCACAGCTGGTGCAGGTAACCGGCGCTGTCGTCGTCGCCCTGCGCGCTGACCGTAATGGTCTTGCCGACCTGCGCCGTGCCCGGCGCCGTGATGTCCACGGTGCCCTTGGCGAACGCCGGCCCGGCGGCCAGCGTCACTGCGGCCAGGCCCAGTGCGCCGACCACGGCCATCCGGCCGCCGCGCGTTGTCATCCTGGTCTTCTTCGTCCTGGTCATGGACTTCCCCTCCCATGGATCTCCCCCGGGATCCATCCGTTCGCCAAAGCGCCTTGTGCGCTTTGCTGATCTTCCAGACGGGCCGTTCATCCTGCTCGTTGCACCCTGCCTCCGCCCGTTACGAATCCATGACAAAACATGCTGCCCATGGCTGATCGCACCAGCAGCCATCAAATCCCGTTGAAGTCCGGTCGGAATGCAGGTCGCGCAGCGGGCTGGGACGGGTGCCGTCGTCGTCACGCGCGTCCGTTGGCGGTGCCTGTCCTGGTCGCGTGGTCAGACGGGGAGGGTTGCGGCCAGCGGTGCGCCGATCTGGATGTCGAGGTAGGCCACCAGGTCGCCTCTGTCGAGAGTGCTGGAGCGCGCGTCGATGGTCACGAGTGTTCCGGCGACGATGCCGGCGAAGCTGGTGCCGGTTCGTCGGGACTGTTCGATGCGTTCTGTGACGGGGCGGCGGACTGTCTCGGTGAGAAAGGTGAGGCCGTGCGGGAACTCCTGGCCGAGCGGGTGTTGTTGCCGCCCGGACTCGATCCGGCTGCCGATGCCGAACTGGGCCGAGACGATCTGGTCGCCGCGGAGGGTGACACGGAAGTAGCCGTTCGACTGGGAGCGATTGCAGTTCTGCTGGGGTGGATAGGAGCAGTCGTAACCGCCGGCGCGGAGATCGTCGACAGCGGAGCTCATCGAGGTCGCGTAGTGATCGGAGCCGAACGGCCAGCGCCGTACGGGGGTGTCCTGGGCGGTGACGACCAGTCCGTTGAGCCAGTCGTACCTGTACTCCGCGTGCGTGTCCCGCCAGCCTGTGCGGGGCATTTCGTCGTCGTCGCCTGCGGTGTTGGTGCGGTGGTCGTCGTCGAAGTCGTTGATTTCCGTCCGGAGTTGGGCACCGGCGTCGGGCCAGATCGCGGTCAGTGCCGGTGCGGCGGCCGCGGCGACCTTGTGGTCTTCGGGGTCCGCCTCGGTGGGCGGGAACCACGCCCAGGCGAGTCGGTCGTCGCGGTCGAGCAGGAACTGCGCCACCTGTGGTTGGACCGTGTCTGCCGCGCCGTGGTGAGCGATCCGGCACCACAGTGCACGGCCATCCGCATTGGCCCGGGCCTGCGCGCAGAACCAACCGGCCTTCCTCAACGGCCGGGTGAGGGCCGCTGCGATGCCGTCGCGCGGGATCGGCTGGGCCTGCGAGTTCTCAGCGGCTGCGTCGTGCTTGTATGCGCCGGCGGGTGGAAGGGGTGGTGGCTCGTCCCATCGGGTGCAGCCGGTCAGCGTCAGCAGGCCGAGCATCGTGGTCCTCACGGCCGCGAGAATCGTTCGCCGGACCGGTCGATGTGGGCGTGCGGGCGTGGCGTAGGGGCGGGACACGGGGTTCATCGAAGCCTGTGGATCACCAGTTCGGCAACTTGGGTCGGCGGCGGATGTCGGGCCGCGGCCTCGGTGGGATGTGCGTGTGGTGGCGGCGTTCCGGTGTCCTGCGGAAGCGATCAGTTTTCAAGAAGCGCCGGTTGCCGGGCCGCCCCTACCGTCGGGGGCATGAACTCCATCGACACCGTCATCCTGGAGGTGGCCGACCTCTCGGCCGCCACCCGCTTCTACTCCACCGTCCTTGGGCCCGACTCGCCGCACCTGCGTCTACGGGCCTCTGGGGATGCTACGACCGGCTTCCGCGGATTCGCGTTGTCGCTGGTGGTGTCCCAGCCGGGCGACGTCGACGCCCTCGTCGGCGGGGCTCTGGAGGCCGGTGCCACTGCGCTCAAGGCCGCCTCGAAGTCGCTGTGGGGCTACGGCGGCGTCGTCCAGGCCCCGGACGGCACGATCGTGAAGATCGCGACGTCGGCGAAGAAGGACACCGGCCCGGTCACCGGGGGCTTCGACGAGTTGGTGCTGCTGCTGGGCGTCGAGGACGTGAAGGCCAGCAAGCAGTTCTACATCGACCGGGGCCTGAGCGTGGGCAAGAGCTTCGGCAGCAAGTACGTCGAGTTCGCCGGCGACCCGGGCCGTGTGAAGTTCGCGCTGTACAAGCGCCGGGCTCTTGCCAAAGACGTGGGCGTCTCCGCCGAAGGCACCGGATCCCACCGGATCGTGCTCTCCGGCGCCGCCGGCCCCTGCAAGGACCTGGACGATTTCGCCTGGGAGGCCAGTGCCGGCGCGCCGTTGACCGCCACTGCCTGAGCGGGGCCGTCTTTTCCCTGCCGGCGGGGCCTTCCCGTACGTCGTGCTCGGCCGGCAGCCTGTCGGTGGTGGCGCGAACATCGCTCGGTGGTGGCGCGAACATCGTCGGCGGATCGTCGAGGAGTTCCTCGCCGCGGCCATGTCGGGGCGTACCGAACGGCTGGTGGCGATGCTGACCGCTGACGCGACCGCGGTCTCGGACGGCGCCGGGCTGGCCCGGCGGCTGCTGCGGTACACGACGCGTGAGCGCATCGCCTCCTATGTGCGGGCGGGTTTCCGGCCCACTGCGGCGAAGCGGCGGCTGGCCGGTGGCTCCCCCGCGCTCCACTTCGCGCTGGTCAACGGCTCCCCGGCGGTTGTCGCCGTGGTCGGTGACCGGGTCGTGGGCGCTGTGGTGTTGGACGTCGGCGACGGCAAGGTCGTGTCCTTGCGCGGCATTGCCGCCGTGGATCGGCTGGCGCGCCTCGGTGCGGCTTGGCGGCGGTACGAGCCCGGCGCGCCGATGGTCGACGCGTGGTGAGCGGAGCGCCGGAAGCCGGTGACGTGGGTCGGAGTGGGAGCGGTGTGCCTTTGGCTCCTGTGCCACACCGGGTGGGCGGGTCGGAGCCGTGGCGGCGGGCGGATGCCGGCCGCGGGCATCATCGCTGTGCTTGCCTTTGTCTGCGGGCAGCTCGTAGGTGTGTTCCTGGGCCTCAGAGTTCCTTGGTCATGAAGACGCGGCTGGTGCCGGCCGGTGCGCACGGCACTTCGCCGATGCGGCGCCAGCCATTGCGCTCGTAGAAGCCGGGTGCCTGGAAGCTGATGGTGTACAGGGCGGCGGCCTGGCAGCCTCGTGCCCGCCCCTCTTCCTCGGCCCGGTGCAGGATCTTGCTGCCCAGGCCCGAGCCGCGCAGTTCGGGCGGCAGGTGGAAGAGGTCGATGAACAGCAGGCCGAGGGAGGTCCGGCCGGTCAGGCCGCCGAGGATGCGGCGGGTGCCGGGGTCGCGGACCAGGACGGCCAGGGGGCGGCGGTCGTCGATGCCGGTGATGTCGGTGTTGAAGAGGTCCAGGGCGTTCGAGATCGCCGCGGTGTCGCAGGGGCGGGGCGCGTCGGTGAGGACGAGCTCCGGTGTGGGCCTGCTCGGCAGGTCCGGTGTGTGTGAGGGCGTGCGGGCCATGGCGAGAGCGGTGTCCGCGGGTGGGGCCAGTGGGCTGGCGGCGTGGGCGCCGGGGACCGTGCAGCGCCGCAGGTACTGGGTGATGAGTCGCTTCATCGGGTGTTCGTGCTCCTTGGGCGGCGGGGTTCGGGGCGGTCAGGGCGGGGAGCGTAGAACGCCGTCGGTTCGGTGCGGGCCGAATCGAGGCTCGGGATACTTGGGGTATGGCGGCGGGCAAGGGGGACAAGGCGCACAAGGACGTCGGCGTGGACCTCGCCGCGGTGGCGCGGCTGCTGGCGGAGGACACTCGTGCCGACATCTGCCTGGCCCTGCTGGACGGCCGTGCCTGGACGGCACGCGAGCTGGCCCGGCATGCCGCGGTGGCGCCCTCGACGGCCACCGAGCACCTGAACCTGCTGGTCAGCGGCGGTCTCCTGACCGAGGAACGGCACGGCCGGCACCGCTACCTGCGGCTCGCGGGACCCAAGGTGACGGCGCTGATCGAGAGTCTGGCCGAACTCGCGCCGCGCCGCCCCGCCCGCCCCACGTCGCTGGGCGCCACCGGCCGGGCGCGGGCCCTGGCCCGTGCGCGACTGTGCTACGACCACCTCGCGGGCACCCTCGGCCTGGCCGTCACGGACGCCCTGGTCACGGATGGCCTGATCGTCTGGGAACCGGAACCCCGGCTCACCCCCGCCGGAGCCGCCCGTCTCGCCGAGCACGGCTTCGCGCTCCCCACCGCCACCCGGCGCCCGCCGGTGCGCTCGTGCCTGGACTGGACCGAGCGCCGCCCCCACCTCGGCGGCGCCGTCGGAGCGGCGATCTGCGCCCACGCCCTGGACGCGGGCTGGGTCACCAGAATCGGCACGGGCCGCGCCCTGGCACTGACGGAAACCGGCCGCCAGGCGTTCCACGACCACTTCCACGTCCCGCAGGACCGGCTCTCCCTCTAGGGCCTGATCCTGCGCGCCGAGGAGCCCGGACAGCAGCCGGGCCGTGCCGGCGTCCCGCGGTCTCCCTCCGGCGCGTAGTCCTCACGCGCCTGGCCCCGGCGGCGGGCCTTCACAACCACAACCACAGCCACAACCTCACGAGCGGCCGAATCGTCAGGCCGGTCATGGCCGTCCAGGACAACTCCCCAACGGGGTCATGGCATGAGCTGGACGGAACTCGAACTGGCCCTGGAGAAGCGGAAGTTGACCGTCGCCCCCCTGGTCATGTTCGTCGATGTCGCGCTCCAGGCCACGGCATCCGTCGACGCGGTGCCCGCCGCGCACCCCCAGGTCGGCTGGGAGCAGCAGCGCACAGCGGGAAAAGGTCGGCGCCCCCGTTCGCGGCACCGGCACCGGCGTAAGCGTCCAGGTGTCCGCGCCGGGTCAAGACGGCACTCCCCCATCTGCCGCGTCCGAGCCGCCCGGGGAGGCGACGGGGGCGCGGCGGTTGCTCGCGGGCAGCCTGCCGGGTGAGGACGTCGGCATACGGGGTGACGGCGGCGGGGGCCAGGCGCGTGAGCTCGTCCGCTTCGAGCGGCTTCGGCCTTCCGCCGCGGGGGATGTGAGGGGTCGAAGCGGTAGCGGCACGCCAAGGCCGGTCAACGACAGGCTGCCGACTCCGATCCGTCAGAGCGCTTTGTCCTCTTTATATAGATATTCTGTGGAACGTGATCAAGTCTGGGCGGCCACGGCTCCTTCGACACGGCCGGTGGAGGCTTGTGCGGCTATCGCCGGTCGTGCTGACCGTGGTCATCGCCGGCCTGGCATACTCCACTCCCCCGGAAATGGCCTTCAGCCGCCTCCTGCCCGCGGCGCCGGCCCTCGCCGCCGCGATGTGGCCGGTGCTGCCCACCGTGCTGCTGGGGACGGTCTGCCTCTTTTTGATGATCGGCCTCAGCCTCGTGTTCCCCGGCCTGGGGACGTGGTGGACGGCTGCGGGGATCATCGCGGTCACCGTGGCGGCCGCGTACGGAAGTCATGTCCGGCTCCAGCGGGAGCGGACCCTCTTTCAGGTGCGGCTCGTCGCCGATGCGGCGCAGCAGGTGGTGCTCAGTCCGATGCCGCGCCGCTTCGGGAGCATCGAGATCGAGTCGCTGTATCTCGCGGCCGCGGCGGAGGCCCGTATCGGCGGGGACTTCTACGAGGTGGTCGACACGCGATACGGGGTCAGGTTGCTCATCGGTGATGTGCGGGGCAAGGGCCTGCCGGCAGTGGGGGCGGCCGCGGCGATCGTCAACTCCTTCCGGGAGGCGGCCTACAGCGAGGCCGACATGGTCAGTGTCGCGCGCCGGCTGGACGCCAGCAGCAGCCGCTACAACGCCGCCTTCCCCCACGAGGGGCCGGTGGAGCGTTTCGCCACCGCCCTTCTGGCCGAGATGCCGCACGGGGGCAGGCATATCGAGATCCTCAACTGCGGACACCCCACGCCACTGCTCCTGAACCACGGGGGAGTCCGCACCCTGGAACCGACCGCCCCCTCGCCGCTGCTCAACCTCGCGGAGCTGATCGGCGATCACTACACCATCGACACCTTCGACTTCTCCCCCGGCGACCTGCTGCTTCTCTACACCGACGGGGTCACCGAGGCCCGCGCCCGCGACGGCGAGTTCTTCCCGCTGGCGTCCTGGATGCGCCGACAGCCCCCGACGCCGCCCCACGAACTGCTCACGACTCTGCACCACGACCTGCTCCGGTACAGCAAAGGACGCCTCGACGACGACATCGCCGCCCTCGCCGTGCGCCTGCGCGAACCCTCGGAGTAGACCCGGTGCAGGTCGCGGCCGTGTGGCGCCTCCAGGTCGGTGTGCCGGGGGTGCCCGAGGGGGAGCGTCGTCGGGCCAGGGGAATACCCGGTCACAAGGGCTCCTCCATCCCGGCCTGGACCATCAAGGACAGGATTGCCGAGGCCGGGGTCACTCTGTTGCCGCGAGGAACCTGCGGGCGCCGCGGAGACTCGGGCCGTGTTACCCGGTCTGGTCGCGTATGTCGCGACGGTCGGTCGCCCGGCCGCTACTGCCTGCCGGACCAGCTCGGCGCCCAGGAAGCCGCTACCACCGATGATCAGAACCGTCACGATATGACACCGTAGACCCGCCCGGCCGAGTTTCGACAGAGCTCCGTCTTCCCCGCAGGCCGACTGGGTCGTTCAAGGCTGAGGGGCGTTCGGCCCGTGACGCGCTTCAGGGAATCCCCGGTGGCCCGGTGAGCGGGTGGTGGACCTGCTTTCCTGTCCGTCGTCGTCGACGATCATCGTGTGGATCACGCCGCCCCCTTGCCGTGCTGGTCATCGAGCGGGATGGTGGCCGCCACCCGCCAGCCCCCCCCGACCCCGTAGGTCCGCACTCCAGACGGCCGTTGAGCGACGCGGGGGCTGAGCAGTGTGGCACCCGCACCCGCATACGCCTGTTGCACCGTTCCCGCGCCGACGACGCAGATCATCAGTGCCTCGGCCCACCACGGCCAGCCCCGCCCCGCCACCTTGTTCACCAGGCCAGCATAGGTACGCAACACCCTTGCCACCTCGGCCAGTTGGCGGTCAACATCCCCTACTTTCGTAGGAACAGTGCCTCGTGGCGGCTCGAAGGGTGTCTACCCGACGAGTCATCCAGGAGGCCCTGCTGGCGCCGTTGTCCGCGATGCGATGGCGATGGCGATGGCGATGGCGATGGCGATCGCAGGGGCAGGGCGGGGGCGGCGGAGTCCGGTTCGTTGCCGTTGCGGGTGGTTTTCCGGGCTGCCCGGGGTGTTCAGCGTCGGTGTCGGCGTCGGATGACTGGGAGGAGTTCGATCGGCCCAGGATCCGGCCTGGGGGCTGGGCTCCTTTGCGTCGTGATCGCCGATCTGCGCACCGATCATTCTTCGTGCCCGTGATCGAGGTTCAGGCAGAGCGCCCAGACGTCGGAGTAGGTGTCGGGCGAAGGTGATCCCCCGACGTGGATGTCGGCTGTCCAATGTGCGGCCGTGCTGGTCCCGTCACCGACCGGGCTGCCGTCGGAGTCGCTGGGGAAGCTTCCGATGAGGTGGGTTCCACCCGACCCTGCCTTGGTGAAGTCGGTGGTGGTCACATTGCCTCCGCTGGCGGCGGCGCCGCCGCCGACCAGCACCTGATGCTGCCTCGCGCCGTCGCCTTCCCCGGCCCCGTCGGCGCAGCCGGCTGTTGCCCGCTGGCTCGTGCCTGCCGTGGTCGGGCCGCTCAGCTCGCGGAAGCGGACTGTTGTGGTGATGCCTCGGACGTTGACGTCGTCTCCGCTGCAGATCGCGTAGGCGTAGGTCGTGTTGCCGCTGTCGCGTCCGCCGCCGATTCCTCCGACGGCGGTCCAGGAGTCGGGGTTGGTCTCCTGGTCCGTGGCGGCTACTTCAACGACGCCGCACACGACTTCGGCCTGAACGCGCCCACCACCGCGGGGACCGCGCCGGTCGTTACTTTGCGCGGGGGGCCTTGCGTTCCTGCTCGGCGGGCCTTGCGTTGTGCGGCCTGGTGCTGCTGACGTCGGCTCAGTCGGCCGGGTGCGCCGGCGCGGTGGCCGGTGGGGTGCCGGGGAGCCGGGGAGCCGGGGACGTGGGGGTGCCGCGGCGCGGGCTGCCGCCGCGGGGGTCGCCGGGCTGTGGGGGGATCACCACGACGGCCGCTGCCGGACGCGGCCATGTGCGCAGATCCATGCCAGATCCTCTGTGCTCAGGGGGGCGGTTGAGGGCGGAGCCGATTGAAGCAGTGCCCCGGTGGCGCGCACTATTGGTGCCGCATACGAAAACGGAACGGCCCTTGGCTGGTTTATCGGATGAGGGCTCAGGGGGTCATGGGTGCCTGCCGTGTGCGGGATCGGTGGTTGCTCCCGGGCTGGACGCCCGAGCGGGGTCGGTGCCTGTCGGCCCCGGACGGGGCGCCGCCCGGGGCCGCACGCGGGCCGCCGCGGCCTCGGCCGTGCACACGGAGCGCTGATCGGGCGGGCCTCGGGCGGGTCGGTGGGGCTGTAGGTGCCTGGTCGACCGGGGTGGTCGACCGGTTGCGCCCGGCCGGGGCCGGCATGCCCGGGTGTGACGGTCTGCGGGCGCGCCGGCCGAACGGCGGTTGGGCGGGGCGTTCCTACGTCCGTGCGGTGGCTGCGGCGTGGATGCGCTGGCGCAGGAAGAGGGCGGCGCGGTCCAATGCCTCGTCGGCCTCGTCGAGGACGCCGGCGAACGACTGGAACACGTGCGGGACGTCTGCGGTGACGTCGAGGATGACGTCCACGCCCGCCGCGCGTGCCCGCGCGGCCAGGCGGGTGGAGTCGTCCAGCAGCACCTCGTTGGCGCCGACTTGGATCAGCATCGGGGGAAGGCCGGTCAGGTCGGCGTGGACGGCCGGGCTGAGCAGGGGCTGGTGCGGGTCGGCTCCGGCGAGGTACATGGCTCCGGTGTGTTCGAGGGCGGCGCGGGTGAAGATCGGGTCGATGCCTTCCTTGGTGTCCATGCTTTCGCCGGTCCGGGTCGCGTCGGTGCCCGGGGAGAAGGCCAGGACGGCGGCGGGCAGGGGGAGGTCCGCGTCGCGGGCGGCGAGGCAGGTGGTGACGGCGAGGCCGCCGCCGGCGGAGTCTCCCGCGAAGACGATGGCCGAGGGGTCCTCGCCGCGGTCCAGGAGGGCGCGGTAGGCGCTCAGGGTGTCCTCGATGGCGGCCGGGAAGGGGTGTTCGGGGGCGAGCCGGTAGTCCGGTGAGTACGCCCCGAGGCCGGTCCTGGCCACGAGGTTCCCGGTCAGCGAGAGAGCGGTCTCGGGCGAGCCGAAGACCCAGCCGCCGCCGTGGAAGTACAGGATCGTCCCGGTGCCGGGGCCGCCGTCCGGCCCGCGGCCCGGTGCCTCTGACGGCTCGACGCGCAGCGCGGGCCGGTCGCCGAGCGTCGTCGGTGCGGTGCGGATGCTGTGGTGGGGCACGATCATCTGGGCCATCAACTGCCTGAATCCGGCCCGGATCTCCTCCACCGACCGGGGTCCTTCGGGGGCCGGCTGCCGCAGGATCTCGTCGACTCGGATGCGCTGTTCCCTGCTCATGGGCACACTCCTGCCAGAAGTAGCTTCCCGTACACTATATTCCGTGGAATATACATTGCGCGGAGACCGCGCCGCAGCCGACTTCTCCGGGCTCTTCGCCGACCTCGTCCGGTGCGAGACACGCCTGTACAACGCCCTCGGCGACCGTCTTCGCGAGCGGCACGGGATCGTCACCTCGCAGTACGAGTTCCTGAGCTACCTGCGCGACCACCCCGGGTGCCGGGTGGCGGACCTCGCCGCCGAGTTCGCCATCGGCGTCGGGGCGACCAGCAAGGGCATCGACCGCCTGGAGAAGCAGGGGTGGGCCGCCCGCCGGCCGAACCCGGCCGACCGCCGGTCCTCGCTGCTGGCCCTGACCGACGACGGCGCGCGGCTCGTCCAGGAGGCGGAGCGGACTTTCACCGCCGGCCTGGCCGAACTGCTCGCGGGCACCCTGGACACCCCCTCGCTGTCGGCGGTCGCGCGAGCCCTCTCGACCCTGCGGTCCGCACTCGAAGACGACCAGGTCGGCACACCCAGCGGTTGACCTGCGCCCGGGCCGATCCGGCCGCCGCCCGGGCGGCCGGATCCCCGGCACCACCGTCGGCCGGCAACCGGGGAGATCGCACCGTCGTCCTCAACGACGGGTTGTCTCAAGGAGGTTATGCGGTGGGTATGCACACCGACATCGTCAAACCGCTGCCGGAACTGCTCGGGGACCACGCCCGCCGCCTCGGGGACAAGGTCTGCTTCCAGGACCGGCTCAGGCAGGTGACCTACCGGGAGCTGGCACGCAGGACCGCACGGCTGGCCGGTCACCTGGCCGGACTCGGCCTGGCGCGCGGTGACCGGGTGGCCGTCCTGCTCGGCAACCGCGTCGAGGCGGTCGAGAGCCTGCTCGCCGTCACCCGGGCGAGCTGCGTGGGCGTGCCGCTGGACCCCGGGAGCTCGCAGCAGGAGCTGACCCATCTGCTGGACGACAGCGGGGCACGGATGCTCCTCACCGACCGCGCCTGCCTGACGCGGCGGCCGACACTGTCGTCGCGGCCCGGGCTGACCGTGGTGATGGCCGAAGGCGGCGACGAAGACGAGGCCGGGGACGAGGCCGGGGAGGGGGGTTCGCCTTCGTGTGCGGACGTCGAGGAACCGGCGGACGGGACCGGCGCGGGCGGGGTGCTGCGGTACGAGGAGTTGGCGGGGACGAAGCCGCCGATGCCGGCCCGGGACGATCTGGCACTGGACGAAGTGGCCTGGCTGCTCTACACCTCGGGCTCCTCCGGCACCCCCAAGGGCGTCCTGTCCACCCAGCGCAACCGCCTCTCGCCGGTCGCGATGGGCCTCGTCGGTGTCCTGGACCTGTCCGAACGGGACCGTGTGCTGTGGCCGTTGCCGCTCCATCACGCGATGAGCCAGGTGGTGTGCTTCCTCGGGGTGACCGCGGTGGGGGCGAGCGCGGTGCTGCTCCCCCGCTTCTCGGTGGCCGGTGTGCTCGGCGAACTGCACCGCGGGGACGCCTCGTTCACCTTGCTCGGCGGCGTCCCGACCACGTATGCGGCGCTGCTCGACGCGGTCCGGGGCGAGGCAGGCGGCAAGGGCGGTCTCGGCGCCCCGGCGCTGCGGGGCTGCGTCAGCGCCGGGGCCGCGGCCGGGCCCGGGTTCCGCGAGTCCTTCGAGGCGGTCTGCCAGGTCCCCTATCTGGAGCACTACGGCAGCACGGAGGCCGGCCCGGTCACCATGGTGGCGCCGGGCGAGGCGACGGGCTCCGGGGCGTGCGGCCGGGTGCTGCCCGGCACCCGGGTCCGGGTCGGCGGGGGCATCGACGGCCGGGACACGGGCGAGGGCGAGCTGTGGGTCAGCGGGCCCGGCGTCATGGCCGGCTACCACGGCAGGCCGGAAGCCACCGCCGAAGTGCTGCGCGACGGCTGGTTCCGCACGGGCGACCTGGTCAGGATCGATGCCCGCGGTGAACTGGCGGTCACCGGCCGGGCAAGTGACCTGATCATCCGCGGCGGGGTGAACGTGCATCCCTCGGAAGTGGAGGCGGTGCTGCGGCGGCTCCCGGGGGTGGCGGACGCCGCCGTGGCCGGACGCCCGCACCCCCTGTTCGGGGAGGTGCCGGTCGGCTACCTGGTCGCCGCGCCCGGTGACGGCGAACTGGACAGGGGACGCGTCCTCGCCGCCTGCCGTGCGGAACTGTCCGGCGTCAAGGTGCCGGTCGAGCTGTTCGAGGTGGCGGACCTTCCCCGTACCGCCTCCGGGAAGGTCCTGCGGCGCGAACTGGCCGGCCTGCCCGCGCGGCCGCTGGGCGAGGAGGCCGCCGGGATGCCGCCGCAGGACCTGCTGGCCCTGGTGCGCAGCCAGGTGGCGGCCGTGCTGGGCTGTGCGCCCGCGGCGGTGGAGCCGAGTACGGCGCTGCGGGACCTGGGGATGGACTCCCTGACGGCGACGGTGCTGCGGGAGCGGCTGTCGGCGGTGACCGGCCTGCCGCTCTCCGAGGCCGTCGCCTTCGACTTTCCCACGGCCGCCGCGCTCGCCGCCCACCTCGCGGAACGCGACGCCGCCGGGCCGGCCGACGCCGGGCCCGTGCACCGCGGCGCGGCCCGGACGGACGACGATCCGGTGGTGATCGTGGGGATGGCGTGCCGCTATCCCGGGGAGGTGACGTCTCCCGAGGAACTGTGGCGGCTGGTGGCCGACGGGAGGGACGCCATCGGCCCCTTCCCCACCGACCGGGGCTGGGACACCCGGGCGCTGTACGACCCCGACCCCGGGCGGCCCGGACGGACGTATGTGCGCGAGGGCGGTTTCCTCTCCGGTGCGGACCGCTTCGACCCCGCCTTCTTCGGCATCTCTCCCCGCGAGGCGCTGGCCATGGACCCGCAGCACCGGCTGCTGCTCGAAGTGGCCTGGGAGACCTTCGAGCACGCCGGTCTCGTCCCCGCCACCCTGCGCGGCTCGGCGACCGGGGTGTACGTCGGGCTGATGTACAGCGACTACGCCCGCCGCCTGGCAAGGACGCCCGAGCAGGTCGAGGGGTACCTCGGCCTGGGCAACGCCGGAAGCGTCGCCTCGGGCCGTATCGCCTACACCCTCGGACTCGAAGGACCGGCCCTCACCGTGGACACGGCGTGCTCCTCGTCCCTGGTGGCCCTGCACCTGGCGGCCCAGGCGCTGCGCCGGGGTGAGTGCGCCTTCGCGTTGGCCGGCGGCGCCACGGTGATGTCCGGGCCCTCGTCGTTCGTGGAGTTCAGCCGCCAGCGGGCGCTGGCACCGGACGGCCGCTGCAAGGCGTTCGGCGCGTCCGCCGACGGCACGGGGTGGGCCGAGGGCGCCGGAATGCTGCTGCTGAGCCGGTTGTCGCAGGCGCGCCGCGCCGGACTTCCGGTCCTCGCCGTGGTGCGCGGCTCGGCGGTGAACCAGGACGGGGCGAGCAACGGGCTGACCGCACCGCACGGTCCGGCGCAGCAGCGGGTGATCCGGCAGGCGCTCGCGGACGCGGGGCTGGATCCCGGCGACATCGACGCGGTGGAGGCGCACGGTACCGGCACCCGGCTGGGGGACGTCATCGAGGCGGAGGCGTTCTTCGCGACGTATGGGCGCCAGGCGCGGCAACGTCCCCTCCGGCTGGGCTCGGTGAAGTCCAACATCGGTCACACGCAGGCGGCCGCCGGAGTGGCCGGCGTGATCAAAATGGTGCAGGCGATGCGGCACGGCGTGCTGCCGCGCACGCTGCACGCCGACCAGCCGACCCCCCGTGTCGACTGGTCGCCGGGGCGGATCGCGCTGCTGACCCGGGCGGTTGCGTGGCCCGCGACCGAGCGCCGGCGCCGGGTGGGGGTGTCCTCCTTCGGCATCAGCGGCACCAACGCCCATGTGGTGCTCGAAGAGCCTCCGGGCGACGGGGAGTTCGCACCTGCTGCGGTGGCCGACGGCGGGGCCGCGAGCGGCCGGGTCGGGCCCGGGGCGGCGCGGGAGGACGCGCCACGCACCGGACGGGCCGCGGTGGCCTTCTCGGTGTCGGCCAGGAGCGCGCCGGGTCTGCGGGCCCAGGCACGACGGCTGTACGAGCAGGTGGTCGCCGCCCCCGAGGTGCCCGTGGTGGACCTCGGGTACTCGCTCGCCACGACGCGTGCGGCGTTCGAGCACCGGGCCGTGGTGGTGGCCCGGGACCGTGCCGAACTGCTCGGCGCGCTGCGGGCGGTGGCCGAGGGCGACGACGGCCGGCCCGCGGTGCACACGGGCACCTCCCGCCACCACGGGCCGCCGGCCCTGCTGTTCGCCGGCCAGGGCAGCCAGCGCGCCGGCATGGGCGGTGGACTGTACGCGTCGCGGGATGTGCATCCGGCCTTCGCCCGTTCGCTGGAGGAGTGTGCTGCCCTGCTCGATCCGCTGCTGCCGGTGCCGCTGCGGGACGTCATGTTCGCCGGGCCCGGTACGAAGACGGGCGCGCTGCTGCGGACGACCCGGTTCGCGCAGCCGGCGCTCTTCGCCCTGGAGACGGCCCTGTTCCGGCAGTTGGAGTCCTGGGGGGTGCGCCCCGGTGCGGTGGCCGGGCACTCGGTGGGCGAGGTGACGGCGGCCCATGTCGCCGGGGTGCTGTCCCTGGCGGACGCGTGCACACTGGTGGCGGCCCGGGGCCGGCTGATGGACGCGCTGCCCGCGGGCGGCGCGATGGCGGCGGTGGCCGCCGGCGTGGACGAGGTGGCCGCCCATCTCGCCGGGACCGGGTGTGCGGTGGAGATCGCCGCGGTCAACGGGCCCGCCTCGGTGGTCGTCTCCGGCGACGAGGCCGCGGTGCGGGAGGTCGCCGCGTACTTCCGCGGGCGGGGCCGTTCGGTGACGCCGCTGCGGGTCGGCCATGCCTTCCACTCCGCTCGGATGGAGCCGGTGCTGGCCGACTTCGCGGACGTGGTCCGGCGCCTGTCCTTCGCCGCGCCGCGCCTGCCGCTGGTCACCGCCGTGGCGGGCCGGGCGGCCACCGACGAGGAGCTGTGCACACCGGAGTTCTGGGTGGACCACGTCCGCCGCCCGGTCCGCTTCGCCGATTCGGTGGCGCACCTGGGTGAGCGGGGCGCGGCACACTACGTCGAGCTGGGGCCGGACGGGGTGCTCACCGCTCTGGTGCGGGATTGCCTGGCCGCGTCCGGGCCGGACGCGGGCGGACCGGACGCGGGTGAGGCGGGCGGCGGCGAGCGGGGCCCGTCGCCGCTGGTCCTGCCGACCCTGCGCGGGACGCGGCCCGAGCCGGACGCCCTGCTCGACACGCTGGCCGCGCTGCACGCGCACGGCGTGCCCGTCGACTGGCGGGCCGTCTTCGCCGGGCGCGGCGGGCGGCGCGTCGCACTGCCCACGTACGCCTTCCAGCGCCGCCGGTACTGGCTGGAGACCACCCCGGAGCGTCCGCCCGTGTCCCCGGCGGCCGGGCCCGTCCACCCGTTCCTGGGGTCGTGCACCCGCACGGCCGACGACGACGGGGTGCTGCTGAGCGGGGTGCTGTCGGTGCCCGACCAGCCGTGGCTCGCCGACCATGTGGTGGCCGGTGAGATCCTGCTGCCGGCGACGGCCTTCGTCGACATGGCCCTGTACGCCGGCGGGTTGGCGAGCGCGGACGTCCTGGACGAGCTCGTCCTGACCGCGCCGCTGCCCTTGCCCCCGGAAGGTGCCGTCACGGTGCAGGTGAAGGTGGCGGGGGCGGACGAGGCGGGACGGCGGGCGGTGTTCTTCCACTCCCGGCCGCACACCGCGGCGGGTGCGGAGCCCTGGCTGCGGAACGCCGTCGGCACGCTTTCGCCGGAGCGGCCGCCCGCGGACGGGGAAGCGGCCTCCGGAGCCGGCGGTGTGCCCCGGCCGCACGCGCCCTGGCCGCCGAAGGCGGCGGTTGCGCTGCCCGGCGACGGTCCGGGGAGCGGTCCGTACGAGCAACTGGCCGCCGACGGGCTGCGTTACGGTCCCGCCTTCCGGGGCATGCGCGCCGCCTGGCGGCACGGGGAGGCGTTGTACGCCGACGTCGCGCTGCCCGAGGCGGCCCGGGCGCCGCGCCCGGAGGCGGACGGCCCGGAGTTCGTCCTGCATCCCGCGCTGCTCGACGCGGCGTTGCACGCCCTGGCCCTGGACGGCCTGGTCACCAACGGTTCGGGGGCGGCCGGCGGGCTGTCCCTGCCGTTCGCCTTCAGCGGGGTGCGCGTGCACACCAGCGGCGTCCGGCGCCTGCGGGTACGGGTGGCCCCCGGGCCCGACGGGCATACCGGAGTGGAGCTGACCGACGAGGCGGGCACACCGGTGGCGACGGTCCGTTCGCTGACGCTCCGGCCCCTGCCGCGTACCGGCTCGACGGCGGCGGACGCGGCCGCCGGTCCCCTCCAGGGGGCAGGCGCCGGTGCGCTCCACCGGACGGACTGGGTGCCGCCGGCCGAGCCGCCCGCACCCGTGGCGATGCCCCGCTGGGGGGTTCTGGGCATGGCGGGCACACCGCTGGTCGACGCCCTCGCGCCCCCGGGCTCGGGCGTGCCGGTCTACCGCGATGTGGCGGCGTGCGACGCGTCGGCGGCCGTCGTCGTGGCGCCGTGCCCACCGCCCGACGCGACCGGCGGAGTGCCGGACCGGGCCGCCGGGTTGCTGCGGGCGGCGGACCGGGCGCTGCGGCTCGTGCAGCAGTGGCTCGCCGAACCGCGCCTGGCCCGCTCCCGGCTCGTCCTGGTGACGTGCGGTGCCGTTGCCTGGGACGGCGACGGTTTCCCCGCGGACGGTGCCGCCGGTCGCGGGGGTGAGGGCCGGTCCGACGAGTTCGCGTCCGTGCCGCCGCACGCACCGGTGTGGGGGCTGGTCCGCTCGGCGCTGCGCGAGCACCCGGGCCGCTTCGCCCTGATCGACGTGGACGAACACCCCGACTCCTGCGGTGCGCTGCCCGCGCTGCTGGCCGCCTGGGTCCCGGAGGCAGCGTTGCGCCGGGGGACGGCATACGTGCCGAAGCTGGTGCCGTTGGCCCAGGCGGCACCGAAGCCGCGCAGGCGGCGGCCGCTGGACCCGCAGGGCACCGTCCTGGTCACCGGCGGCACCGGTTCGCTGGGCATGCTGGTGGCGCGGCACTTGGTCGCCGTGCACGGCGTCCGTCATCTGCTGCTCGCCGGCCGGCGCGGGCCGGACGCTCCGGGGGCCGGGGAACTCGTCGCGGAGCTGCGTGCGGCGGGCGCCCAGGTGACCGTGCGGGCCTGTGACGTCGCGGACCGGACCGCGCTCGCCGCCCTGCTGGGCGCGGTACCGGCGGCCCACCCGCTGACCGGCGTCGTGCACACCGCGGGGGTGCTGGACGACAGCGTCGTCACGGCGCTGACCACCGACCGTCTGGGGCGGGTGCTGCGTCCCAAGGCGGACGCCGCGCTGGCTCTGCACGAACTGACCCGCGGTCACGACCTGGCCGTGTTCGCGCTGTTCTCCTCGGTGGCGGGTGCCTTCGGCTCCGCCGGCCAGGCCAACTACGCCGCGGCCAACTGCGTGTTGGATGCCTTGGCGCGTCACCGCGGTCGGCTCGGACTGCCCGGTACGTCGATCGTCTGGGGCCCCTGGCGGCAGGACGACGGCATGATGGCGCACCTGGGCGACGCGGACCGGCAGCGGATGGCCCGTTCCGGGTTCGGTCCGCTCGGGCCGGAAGAGGGCCTGGCCCTCTTCGACGCCGCCGTGGCCGGTGACGAACCCGTGGTGGTGGCGGCCCGCCTGGCCCCGGCCGCGCTCCGCGGCGGCGAACCGGCGGCCGGCCGGCTCCGAACGCGTGCTGCCGACGCGGGTGTCAGGGGCGGGGACGGCCTCGGCCGGGCGTGGGCGGCTGCTTCCCCCGGCGAGCGGGGCGGGGTGCTGCTCGCCACGGTCCGGAGCCTGGCGGCCCGGGTCCTGGGCCACGCGGAGGAGGCGGGCGAGGTCGATCAGGACGCCCTGCTGGCGGACCTGGGGCTGGACTCGCTGGCCGCGGTGGAACTGCGCAACGAGCTGGCGGCGTGGACGGGGCTGGCACTGCCGTCCACGCTGCTGTTCGACTTCCCCACGCCGCGTGCGCTCGCCACCGAGCTGACGCGGCGGTATGCCGCCGAGGCACCTGCGGTGGGGGCCGCGTCCGACGGCCCGGCACGGTCTGAGGCCGTCGGCCCCGCGGGCTTCCCGGGTCGGCCGGCGGACGCCGCGGCGGGGAGCGGTCCGCAGGCCGGTCGGGAGGCGGGCGCCGTGCCGGACGCCGGGGTGCGGGCCGCCGACGCACCGCGCGCCGAAGACGCTCCGGACTCCCTGGGCGCGCTCTTCCGTGCCGCATGCGCCCGGGGGCGGAGCTGGGACGGCATGGTGCTCCTGACCGTCGCCGCGCGTCTGCGCCCGGTCTTCGAGGGGGCCGGGGCGCCCGGTGCGACGTGCGAGCCCGTCATGCTCGCGGCGGGCGGCTCGGGGGCCCACGTGGTCTGCTCCCCCGCGCTGAGCGCGGTGTCCGGACCGCAGGAGTACGCGCGCCTGGGTGCCGGGCTGCGTGGGCTGCGGCCGGTTTCCGCGGTGCGGCACCCGGGGTTCGGGTCTCGGGAGGCCCTGCCCGCCACCTTGGATGCGCTGGTCACCGCCCAGGCCCTCGCCGTCCGCGCGGCTGCGGCCGAAGGGCCTTTGGTGCTGCTGGGGCGGTCGGCCGGTGGCTGGGTGGCCCATGCGGTGGCCGAGCGTCTGGAGTCCGAGGGTGCCGGCCCGGCGGCCGTCGTCCTGGTGGACACCTATCCTCCCGGTCACGGCGACCGGGGTGGGGCGCTCTCGGCGATGTCGTCGGACATGCTGCGCCGGGCGGCGGAGTTCGCCTCTGCCAGCCCCGACCGGCTCACCGCCATGGCCGGATACTTCGCGCTCTTCGGCGACTGGAAACCCGCGCCGCTGTCCTGTCCCACCTTGTACGTACGGGCCCGGGACCTGCTGCCCGGCGCCGAACCCGCGCCGGACTGGGGCCTGCCGCACGCCGAGGTGACCGTGTCCGGGGACCACTTCACCATGCTGGAGGGACATGCCCGTACCACCGCCCTCGCCATCCATCGGTGGCTGGGGGCCGGTCCGGTCTGAGGGCGTCGCGGAAGAGGCGCGGGCGCGGGTGCGAGTGCGGGCGGCTGGTGTCCGACTCGCCCCGCGCCGGCCGTCCCGACCGTCAGGATCGCGGGTTGGGGGAAGGCGCGGCCGGACGTCAGTGGTCGTCGGTGTGGTCGGTGAACCATCGGCGTGCGGCTTCCAGTCCCGCCTCGTTCACCTCCGGGCCGTCGATGCCGGTGAGGTCCCCGCGGGCGATCCGGCCGGCGAAGTAGACGGCTTGGCCGGCCCAGCGGTAGTCCAGCAGGGGGTGCAGTGCCCGCTCGATCTCGTCGTGGGTCAGTGCGCCGCCCGCCGCGTAGGCGTCGATCAGCGGTCGCATGGTGTGGGCCCCTTGGTACATCACCAGCGCCGCCAGGTCGTACGCCCGCGGCCAGATCCCGGCCCCGCTCCAGTCGATCATGCCGCAGACGCCACTGACCTGGTCGAGGCGGAAGACGTCCGCAGCCAGGTCCCCGTGTATCGGGCCCCAGGTCAAGGACCGCAGGTCGAGTTCTTCCAGCCGGGCCATGGCCTTGGTGATCACGGGCCTGAGCCAGGGGCGTACGTCCAGGTGCTCGGAGGGGAGATACAGGCCGGTGGGTGCGGTGGCCGTGCCGTCCTGGAGGCCGAGCGCGCGATGGGCGCGGGCCAAAGTGGTGCCCATGACGTCCAGTTCGGTGTGCGACTCGCCGGTCAGGCCGCGGCCTTCGACCCAGCGCAGCAGAGCCATCGTCCGGCGGCCGAAGGGCACGACC
This sequence comes from Streptomyces sp. CB02959, assembly GCF_002803155.1. GTDB lineage: Bacteria > Actinomycetota > Actinomycetes > Streptomycetales > Streptomycetaceae > Streptomyces. The sequence continues at coordinate 37,860 of NZ_NNBP01000042.1, read as the reverse complement.
GACCGGCCGTCGGCCGTCGCCACGGGAGCCCCGGCGGGTATTCCCGTTTCCTCCAGTCGCGTGGCCAGTTCCAGGCCGAAGACGAACGCGTCCTCGGCCTCCGGCGGCACCGCCTTTGCCACCCATCGGTTGCTCTGCGAGCGGACCTCCCACGTCAGGGAGTTCATTCCGCCTTCGAGGGGGGTGATGTCAGTGGCGTGAAGTGCCCAGTGTTCTGCGAGGAGGCGGGCTACGGAGCGAAGAGGGCGGGACGTCGGCTCGTCTTCGGTGGTGTGGTCGGGCGAGGAACAGCGGTCGGCCATCGTGGCAGTCCTCCGCGCGGGGCTCGGGCCTCCCAGGCTAAGTCAGGCGGGTCGTCAACTCACTTGATTTGTGGGGCTGTTGTCGTTCCGGGTGCGGGCGGCGGTGGGATTGCGGCTGGTCGGGCGGAGCGGTGGCCGGGCGCGGGCCACCGCTCGGCGGGAGGGTGCCGGGGTGGTCTCAGTCGGTGTAGACCTCGGCCCGGTCCACGCTCACGAAGGATGCGGTGGACGGTGCGCGGTGTTCCCCGGTGACGCGAACGCGCAGGGTGTGCTTGCCGGAGGGCAGTCGCGGGCTGAGGTACTGGAGTGTCTCGCCCGTCCGGGGCGCCCCGTAGAAGTCGACGCGCTGTTCGGGGCGTCCGTCGACGCTGATGGCCGCGATGCCGTTGCCGGTGTCCTGTACGGACAGCAGCGCGATGCGGGTGCCGGTGAAGGTGAAGGTCGCGGTGTTGCCCGCTTGGTCGCTCCAGTGGTCGTCGCCCCAGAAGCACTGGGTCGCGCATCCCGTCCCGGAGTTCCAGGCGCCCTGGTAGGAGACCTGGCCGGGCCCGCTGGAACGGCCGTTGTCGTTGATCCAGTAGTTGCCGTTGCCCGGGTCGCCGGCGGGCAGGTCCTGTGTCGCGCCCTGGGCGGCCGGCCGGCCCAGGTCCGGGCTGCCGTCCGCGTGCCAACCGATCGGCTGGGCCCGGGTGGTGCGGTTGCCGTAGGTGTAGTCCGCGGTCGTCTTGGCGTGGTAGACGATCCAGTCCTGGGTGCCGTCGGGTGAGCGGAAGAAGGCGTGGTGGCCAGGGCCGTAGACCCCCTTGGCGTCGTTGCGGCCGAAGACGGGGCCGGGGTGCTGCTGCCAGTTGCCGGGCGTCATCGGGTCGGCGTTGTCCGGCAGGGACAGCATCCACAGCTGGTAGTCGGGCTTGCCGGTGTCGCAGGTGGAGTACGTCAGCCAAGTGCGGCCGTTGCGGTGGAGGAACTCGGGGGCCTCGCGGACCTCGGGGCAGCCCCCGTCGCCCTTAAGGGCCACCGCGTCCGCGGAGACGGTGTACGGGTTGGACATCGGGGCGATGTTCAGGCCGTTGTGCTGGTAGGGGTTGAGGCCGGAATAGGCCAGGTAGAGCTTGCCGTTGTGCTGGAAGACGCTGGGGTCGATGGCGAAGTCGTTCGCGTGGTTGGGCGGTGTCAGCTTCGCCTTGAAGTGGTACGGGCCGGCCGGGTCCTTGGCGTCCGATTCCAGGACGTACAGCCGGTGGTGTTCGTCCACGCCGTCGTCGGCCGTGTAGTACATGTACCAGTGGTCACCGAAGCGGTAGAACTCGGCCGCCCAGATGTGCTGGTTGCGGGTGGGGTCGGTGTCCCGCCACACGGTCACCGGGTCCGCGTCGAGCAGCGTGCCCAGCGAGGGCGAACTCCACATCTTGATGCTGTCGTTCTGGGTGGTGGTGAGGTGGTAGGCCCCGTTCGCGTACGTCATGAAGGGGTCCGCCCCGGTGTTCAGCGGGTTGCGGAACGTCCCTGCGGCCTTGACCGCCGGTAGCTTTCCCTGCGCCGCTCTCGCCCTGGCTGCCGCTGCCGGCTGCGAGGGCGGCTGCGGCTGCCGTGCGCCCGCCTGGTCCTGCACGGTGCAGGCCAGGCCGACGAGCAGGGTGAGCAGGGCTGTCAGCAGGGCGATTTTCGGCTGACGGGGCATCAGCGACACTCCTTACCGTGGCGCGGTTGCTGGGCGTCGGGCGGGCATCCGGACGGATGCCCGCCCTACAGAGTCTGGCGCGGCGCGGCGGTCGTGGAACAGCGGCAGCGCGCGGGGCGGAAAGACGGCAACGGCGGTCTGCCGCAGGGTTGTTCCGGTCCGGGCTCGTCGCCGGGCCGGGCAGCAGATCGCATCCCCGCTCGTGCCTTTCGTGGGTCGGTGTCGTCGGTGTTTGCTCGGTACGGCCCCCACACTGCCCCGGTGTCCTGCCATGCCACTAACACCCCACTAACACCGCGGCCCGGACCGGTGGCCGGGTGGAGCCGGGCGGGCGGAGCCGGGCGGGCGGAGGTCGCGGTGGTCGGCGGGCGTCGAGTCGGCAACCGAAAACACAGGCAACTTAGGCTAGGCTAACTTTAGTTGATTGGTCGGGGGGCTCTGCGGCACACGATCAAGGAGTGAACATGGGAGACCTCAGGGGAAAGGTCGCACTGGTCACCGGCAGCAGCCGGGGTATCGGGCGGGGCATCGCCGAACGCCTGGCCCGGGACGGCGCCCTGGTGGCCGTGCACTACGGCAGCAACGAGGCGGCCGCCGAGGAGACCGCCGCGACGATCGCCGAGGCCGGCGGCCGGGCGTTCATCGTGGGCGCCGAACTGGGCGTTCCCGGCGACGTGGACACGCTCGTGGCCGGGCTGGAGGCCGGACTGCGCGCACGAGGGGAATCGACGGTCGACATCCTGGTCCACAACGCGGGACTCAACCTCATGGGGCGACCGATCGAGGTCCTCACCCCCGAGGAGTTCGACCAGATGGTCGCCGTCAACGTCAAGGCGCCGTTCTTCCTCACCCAGCGGCTGCTGCCCCTGCTGCGCGACGGCGGCCGGATCATCAACATCTCGTCCGTCTCCACCCGTATCGCCTCCGCCCACGGCATCGGGTACCCGCTCACCAAGGGCGCGCTGGAGGTGTTCAGCCACACCCTGGCCAAGTACCTCGGCCCCCGCGGCATCACCGTGAACTCCGTCGCCGTCGGATTCACCCGCACCGACATGACCGCCGAAGTGCTGGCCGACCCGGCGAACCTGGAGCGCAACATCGGCCTGACCGCCCTCGGCCGGATCGGCCAGGTCCCGGACATCGCCGACGCGGTCGCCTTCCTGGCCTCCGACGACGCTCGCTGGATCACCGGCACCAAGATCGACGTCACCGGCGGCGTCAACCTGTAGCGCCCCCGGCCTCGCCCCTGCACGGTCCGGCCCATGCGGCCCGCGGACCAGGGGCGTTGGCGTCGCGGTGGCCGATCGCTACTTCGCGGAAGGACACTGCACGCCGGCCGCGCTTCGCCTTCCCGGGCGGGGAACCGCCGCCCTGTGGCGCGCCCGGCGTCCGGCGCCCACCGTGCTCGGCCTCTTGCTGGAGCGTGCCGTCAAGCGAGGGGCGAGGAGTGTGAACGGATCGCGCTGAGCGGGACGCAGGGCCGGTCGGGTCGCGGGTTCCGGGGGCGTCGTCAGGTCGGCGGTCTTCGTCGTCGTGTCGTTTCCTCGTGTCGCAGGAGAGGGTGGTCAGGCTTGTGCGGTGGGTCGGACGACGATCTCGCCGACGTCGATGCCGTCGGGCTGCTCGATCGCGTAGCCGATGGCGGAGGCGATAGCGGAGGGCGGCATGGCGATCTCGTCGCGCTGCCGGGCGAGGGCCGCCGCCGCCTGGGGGCTTGCTCCCTTGCCCACGCCCTCGGTGTGGGTGAAGCCCGGTGAGACCAGGGTGACGCGCAGGTCGGGTCCCGCTTCCTGCCGCAGGCCCTCGGTCAGTACCTTCACCGCCGTCTTGGTGGCCGCGTAGACGGCCTGGGGGGACTTCACGACGTAGGCCGCGGTGGAGGCGACGTTGACGAACTGTCCGCAGCGCTGGCGCCGGAAGAGGGGCAGTGCCGCCCCGATGCCGTTGAGCAGGCCGGTGATGTGGGTGGCGACCATGGCGTCCCAGTCGTCCTGACGCAGGTCGTCGAGCGGGGAGATCGCCATGGTGCCCGCGTTGGAGACCAGGACATCGAGCCGGCCGAAGTGGTCGACCGCGGTGTCCGTCAGGCGCTTGAGGTCCTCGCGGCGCGTGACGTCGACGACGGTCCCGACGGCCGAGCCGCCCTGTGCCGTGATCCGGTCCACCACCGCGTGCAGTCGGTCCTTGCGCCGGGCTCCCAGGACCAGGTGGGCCCCTCGTTCGGCGAGGTGGTTCGCCGTGGCCTCTCCGATGCCGCTGCTGGCGCCCGTGATCGCGATGACCTTGCCTTCGATGCCTGCCATGCGGGCTTCCTCTCCTGGGGTGTGCGCAGGTCAGTGCGTTGACCTACAGTGGAAGTGGGGGCCCCTCCATTTAATGCAGGCTAAGTGGGCGCGCCTCCGGTTAGCAAGTGGAGAGCGGGAGAAGGGATGGCAGGCACTTATGGTCGACGCAGGGCAACGACCGTTGCGGGCTGACGCGCGGCGCAACAGGGAGAAGATCCTCACGGCCGCGGTGCGCGTCTTCGCGGCGGAGGGGCTCGATGCCCACTTGGAGCGCATCGCCAAGGAAGCAGGCGTGGGCAGCGCGACGCTGTACCGCAACTTCCCCACCCGCGAGGCACTGGTCGAGGCGGTCTACCGCAACGAGGTGGCCCAACTGTGCGACGCGGCCCCCACCCTCCTTGCGGCGAAGCCTCCCTACGAGGCCCTGCGCGCCTGGACGCGCCTGTTCCTGGACTACGTCACCGCCAAGTACGGCATGATCGACGCCCTGCGCGCCATCGCCGCGACGGGCAGCAACCCCTACGGCCACAGCCGGGAAATGATCCGGACCGCCCTCGCTTCCCTCATGGACGCGTGCGCGGCCGCCGGGACGATCCGCACCGACATCAGCCCCACCGACCTTAGCGCCGCCCTCGAAGGCATCGCCCTGACCTCGGCGCGGCCCGAACAACGAGCGCAGGCGGAGCGCCTGCTCGACCTCACCCTGGACGGCCTGAAGACCTGTCCGTGAAGGCGGTCGCACGGCTCGGCAGGGCGCGAAGCCCGTCCCGGACGCCTTTCGCTCGGGTGTCCCCTGCCGCGGGGCCGCGCGCAACCGGCCCCTCCGCGCCGCGACATGGGGCCGGTTGCGCCCGCGCCGTCCCCGCGGCCGGGGTCACAGGTAGAGCGCGCGGTTGATCGGGATGCCCTGCTCCTGGCAGCCGCGCTCGTAGTGGTCGATGAACCAGAAGACGTCGACCACCTCGGTCACCCGGTCCTGCTCGTCGAGGAACTCCACCGGCCCGTTCAGCCAGAAGACGGTCTTCATGCCCGCGTCGGAGACCAGGGTGTGGGTGCGGCCCGGGCTTTCCCGGATGAAGTCACCCGGTCGGCCGACCCAGTCGTACTCCAGGTAGCGCCAACTGCCGTCGAGCACATAGCCCGAGACCGGGCCGCGGTGGCGGTGGCGGCCCAGCGATCCGCCGGCCTGCACCCACAGGACGTTCGCGGCGGAGCTGCTGCGGACGTCGAACGTCAGGTGCTTGATCATCACCTGCGGGACGAAGGGCAGCCACGGGGAGGCCGCCTCCGCGATATGCCCTTCGGGCAGCGCGTACTGGTCCCGGCGGGCGTCGATCCTCGCCTCGATCGCGGCCAGGCCGTCCACACCCGGGGTCGAGCCGTCGGTCATGGCTGGTGTCCTTCCTGCCGGTGCCGGGGCGGACTCGCACACCTACCCATGTTCGACTCCCCCGCCCCGGCGCAACAGTGACTTCCAAGACGGCCGGGCACCACCGAAGCCGCCCCTTGCGTCGAGCGGCCGCGGCCCGGCACCGGACGAACGGCGGGTGAAGGGCGGAGTAGCGCGGCCGAGGTCGGGCAGGAATCGGCCGATACCCACCCAACAGGAGGTCCCGGTATGACGATCAGCCACCGCTCCATCGGCACCGGCACGCACAAGGTCCTCGTCCTCCACGACTGGTTCGGCACCAGCGCGGCCTGGGGCCAGTTCCTGGACCACCTGGACCCCGGCGAGTTCGGCTACGCCTTCCTGGACTACCGCGGCTACGGCGACCGGCGAGACGTCCAAGGGCAGTTCACGCTCGCCGAGATCGCCGCGGACGCCCTCGCCCTGGCCGACCAACTGGGCTGGGACACCTTCTCCCTGGTCGGGCACTCGATGGGCGGGAAGGCAGCCCAGCGGATCCTGGTCGAAGCGCCGCGCCAGGTACGCAAACTGGTCGGGGTGGCGCCGGTCCCGGCGAGCACGTACCCGCTGGAGGGGGATGCCTACGACCTCTTCCACGGCGCGGCGCGCAACCCCGCCAACCGGCGGGCCATCCTCGACCTGGTCACCGGGAACCGGGCCTGCGACCGCTGGCTGGACGCCATGACCAGCCGCTCGGTCGCCGGCTCCCGGCCCGAGGCCGTCGCCGCCTACCTCACCGACTGGACCACCCAGGACTTCGCGGCCAAGGTCGCCGGCAACACCCTCCCGGTGAAGGTCTTCGTCGGCGAGCACGACCTCGCCATCGACGCCGAAGCGATGCGCACCACCTGGCTGACCCACTACCCCCAGGCCGAACTGGAGGTCCTCGCCAACTCGGGCCACTACCCGATGTACGAACTTCCCGTGGCCTTCGCCACCGCCCTGGAGGCCTTCCTGCGCGCCTGACCGCCCACGACGGTTCCTTGAAGAGCTGCCGCCGGGCTGCGGGAGCGGCAGCGATCTCCCGCGCACCGCCGCCGCCCGGTTGCGCTCGGCTCCGTTCCCAGCCCGGGTGGCGCCGGCGGTGCGCGGCGCCTCGGGTCATCTGCTCCACACCGGCTTGCCGGTGGTCGAGAAGCGACTGCCGGGCACTGGGCACAGGGAGGACGGCATGACGACAACGGTCCTGGAAGCAGTCGTCGGGCTGCTGCGCGACACCGGTATGACCACCGTGTTCGGCAACCCGGGCTCCACCGAACTGCGCATGTTCCGCAACTGGCCCGAGGACTTCACCTACGTCCTCGGGCTGCAGGAGTCCTCGGCCGTGGCCATGGCCGCGGGCCACGCGCTGGGCACCGGGCGCGCCGCGTTCGTCAGCCTGCACTCCGCCGGCGGTGTCGGTCACGCGCTGGGCGCCGTCTTCAACGCACACCGCGACCGGGTGCCGCTGGTGATCGTCGCAGGTCAGCAAGCACGCTCCCTGATCCGGCTGCGCCCCTTCCTCGGCGCCGACGAACCAGAGCAGTTCCCGCGCCCGTACGTGAAGTCCGCCCGCCAGCCCGAACGCGCCGCCGACGTGCCGGCCGTCCTCGCCGAGATGCACCGCATCGCGATGACGCATCCGCGCGGGCCGGTGCTCGTGTCCGTCCCGGAGGACGACTGGGACCGGGCAGCCGAACCGGTCGAGCCCCGGGCGGTGCACAGCGGATTCACCGCCGACCCGGACGTGCTCGCCGCGCTCGCCGCCCGCCTCGACGTCTGCGGGCGGCCTGCGCTGGTGATCGGCCCCGGCGTCGACGCCGAAGCCGCGCTGCCGCACGCTGTTGCGCTGGCCGAGCGGATCCGCGCGGCCGTCTGGATGAGCCCGCTGTCCGGCCGCTCCGGATTCCCCGAGTCACACCCGCTCTTCCAGGGTTTCCTGCCGCCGGTCGCGGGCCCGTTGGCCGCACGCCTGGCGCCCTACGACGTCGTGGTCACGCTCGGGGCGCCCCTGTTCACGTACCACGTGGCGGACGACAGTCCCCCGCTGGCGCCCGGCACCGAACTCTTCCACCTGGACTGCGACCCGGCCCAGGCGGCCTGGCTGCCCACGGGCACGAGCCTGGTCACCACACTGCGCCCCGCCCTCGCCCAACTCACCACGCTGGTGGCCCGGTCGGACCGCGAAGGGCCACCGGCACGCAAACGGCCGGCACCGGTGAGCCCGGGCAGCGACCTCACGCCCGAAGGGGTCCTGGACCAGCTGCACCGCCGACTGCCCCGCGACCGGGTGCTCGTCGAGGAGGCCCCCAGCCACCGCGACGCGCTGCACGCTCGGGTGCCGGTCGACCTGGCGGGCGGATTCCTCACCACGGGCAGCGGCGCGCTCGGCTGGGGCCTGCCGCTGGCCGTCGGCCGGGCGCTCGCCGACCGGCGGCGGGTGGTGTGCGTGCTGGGCGACGGTTCGGCGCTGTACTCGGTGCAGGCACTGTGGACGGCGGCCCGGCACCGGGCACCGGTCACCTTCATCGTGCTCGACAACGGCGGCTACGGGGCGGTGAGCGCGCTCGGCCGCCGGCTCGGCATCGCACCGGTGCCCGGCACGGACCTCGGCGGTATCGACTTCACCGGGCTCGCCGCGTCGTTCGGCTGCCCGGCGGACTACGCGGACCACCCCGACGACCTGGGCAAGGCCCTGGACCGCGCGGTGACAGCGCTCGGCGACGACGACGGCCCGCACCTGCTCCATCTGCGCGTCACCGACACCGAAGGCGTGCTCTACGAGACGTGAGCCGGGCGTGGCACGTGGCGCGCCCGCATCGCGGTGCCGAGGCGGTCAGCCGATGGGGTGGTCAGCCGATGGGGTTGACGAAGGTGCCCGGGTGGGTGGCGGCGCGCTGGTCGACGAGGGTGCCCCAGGGCCAGGCGATGGTGATCGACTTGGTCTCGTTGGGCGGGGTGATCTGCGCCCAGGCCGGCTGGTAGAAGCCCTCGTTCTCCTCGGTCATGGCGAGGTTGATCGTGAAGTCGGTGCTGTCGCCGGGACCCAGGGTGATCGAGCCGTGCTTGGCCGAGGAGCGGGCCAGCGACCAGCGCTCGCCCCCGTTCTCGGACGTCAGGTCCACGCCCGGGAAACCGCCGATCACGCAGGTGCGGCCGCTCTTGTTGGTCAGCACGACGCTGGTGGTCGTCGCGCCGCCCGCCTTCGGGTCCGGAGCGGCATCCCCACCGGTGGCGAACGACGCCTCCACCCACTGTGTTCCGACCCCCTGCCGCACGGCTGCCGCTCGGCAAACACCCGGCTAACACCCGCGCCGGACTGATCATTCGGAACTTTTCGGCCCGACGGGGCATCTCCACCAGTACGTGCCCCGACGAGAGAGGAACCGTTCCTGATGGTGCGTCGATTTCGTGTGCTGCTGCTGACCGCCTTACTGCTGCTGACAGGCTCGGTGATGTCGTCCGCGCCGGCCTCCGCCGTCATCGGCGGATCGAAGAGTGCCTACGGGCCGTGGGCGGTGCGCATGCTCGTCGACGGCAAACCGACGTGCACCGGGACGGCGGTCACACCCCAGTGGATCATCAGCGCCTCGCACTGCTTCTTCGAGCAGGCGCAGCCGGTCGCCGACAAACGGATCTCGTTCCGGATCGGCAACCTCGACATGCGCAAGGGCACCACGGTCCGCCCGCTGCCCGGCAAACGCGTGGGAAGCGCACAAGCCGACATGATGCTCATCAAGGTCCCGCCGATGAAAATCCGCACGGCGCGCCTGGCCACCGCCGGCGTCCACCCCGGCCAGACCGTGCGCCAGTACGGGTGGGGCGCCACCTGCACCGGGGACGAGAACACCTGCCAGTCCCCCGTGCTCAAGCAGTCGGACCTGCGGATCGTGCGGCCGGACGACCCCCGTTGCGAGGGCTACACCGCACCGGGCGGCTCGGACTTCTGCATGGAGAAGGCGTCCGGGATTCCCGCCGGCGGCGACTCCGGAGGTCCGGTGATGAGCATCGCCCCACAGGGCACCGAGACGCTCCTCGGCGTCTTCGACGGCTCCGACCGGCAGGAGATCGCCCAGGCCGGTGAGATCTCCCAGCAACTCGCCTGGATCCGCTCGGTCATCCGGGGGTAGCGCGCAGCGCGGGCGGCCGAAGCGCCGGGCAAGCCCCGGTGGGACTGGGGGCAAGCCCCGGTGGGACCGGGCGAGCCGTGCTTCGCGGGGCGCGTACGGGAGCCGTCCGCCCCGCTCGGCCGGTCCGCTCAGCCGGTCCACTCCGCCGGTCCGGTTGAGCAGTTTTGGGCGAGCAGTTCCAGTGCGTGCCGCGAAGCGTCGTCCCCCGCCGCGGCGGTGATGAGGACCACGGACTGCTGCGGTGAGTGGGGCGGCACCAGCGAGTGCTGGGTGACGGCGACCGGGCCCACCAGCGGATGGCGCAGCTCGTATCCCTCGCCCTCGCACGGCCGCACCCGGTGGTCGCCCCACAGTGCCGTGAACTCCGGGCTCTTCATGGACAGTTCGCCGATCAGTGCGGCCAGCAGCGCGTCCTCGGGGTGCCGTCCGGCGACCAGTCGCAGGTTGCCCACCACGGCGCGCGCCTTGCGCGGCCAGTCGGTGTACAGCTCGCGGGTGTGCGGGTCGAGAAAGAGCATCCGGGTCAGATTCGGCCGGTCGGCGGCCCGTTCGGGCGCGGTGCGGTCGGTGTGCCCGGCCAGCAGGGCGTGTCCCGGTCCGTTCCAGGCCAGCACGTCGGCCCGCCGGCCGAGGACCAGCGCCGGCACGTCCCGTAGGGAGCCGATCAGTTCCCGGGTCATCGGGTGGAGTCGTTCGGGCGTCGGTCGGCGCGATGTCCGGGGGCGCCGGGCGGCCAGTTCCCGTAGGTGGGCGCGCTCGTGCGGGTCGAGGTGCAGCGCCCCGGCCAGGGCGTTGAGCACCGCTTCCGAGGCGTTGACCGCGTGTCCCTGTTCCAGGCGCGTGTAGTACGACGGGCTCACCCCGGCCAGGTGCGCGATCTCTTCGCGGCGCAGTCCGTTGACCCGGCGGCGTTCGGGAAAGGCGGGCAGGCCGACGTCCTCGGGACGCAGGCGCGCACGCCGCGCACGCAGGAACTCGCCCAGTTGGCCGGTGACACCCATGCGGCCAGTATCGCCCGCCGCCGGCCTGCCTGCCTGTCCCTGCCCGGGATAGGCAGGGGCAGGGACAGGCACGGTGGGGATGGGCACGGTGGGGGCTGGCTCCGCCCGGCCGGGGGCCGCACGCTGGCCGCACCACCAGCGAGCACGGGAGCGCAGATGCACGACCTCGTCCTGGGTGATGTCACCGTCACCCGTGTCATGGAGTACGTCGGTCCGGTCGGGATGACACCGCAGACCTTCTTCCCCGAAAGCCCCGAAGGGGCCTGGCAGCGCCATGTCCCTTGGCTGGCGCCGGACTTCCTCGATCCGGAGACCGACCTGTGCCGCTCGGCCGTGCAGACCTGGCTGCTGCGCAGCGAGGGCCGCACGATCCTCGTCGACACCGGCGTCGGCAACCACAAGGAGCGGCCCTCCTCCCCGGTGTGGAGCCACCTGAACACCGACTTCCTCGCCAACCTCGCCCGGGCCGGCGTCCGGCCGGAGGACGTCGACCTGGTGATCAACACCCATCTGCACGTGGACCACGTCGGCTGGAACACCCGCCTCGACGGGCACGAATGGGTCCCGACGTTCCCCAACGCCACCTACCTCATGCCCCGACCCGACTTCGACTTCTGGAACCCCGCGGGCGGCCACCGGCCCAGGCTGGGCCGCGGCAACCAGAACGTCTTCGAGGACAGCGTCGCGCCCGTGCACCGGGCCGGTCGCGCGGTGCTGTGGGAGGACGGCCTGCGCATCGACGCCCATCTGAGGCTGGAGCCGGCGCCCGGCCACACGCCCGGTTCCGCGGTCCTCGCCCTGGAATCCGGCACCGACCGGGCCCTGTTCGTCGGCGACTTGCTGCACACTCCCCTGCAGGTCGTCGAGCCCGACCTCAACAGTTGCTTCTGCGAGGACCCGGAGCAGGCCAGGGCCACCCGGCGGCGCCTGCTCGGCCGTGCCGCCGACACCAACGCGCTGGTGCTGCCCGCGCACTTCGGTGGCCACGGCGGTGCCGAGGTCGTCCGCGAGGGCGACCGCTTCGCCCTGAAGAACTGGGCCCCGTTCCCCCGCGTCTGAGCAGCGTACCCCACCCGCCGCAGCCGATGCCCCCGCGCCCGCGGCGGCGCACGACAGGAGAAGCGAAGCTGATGCCCCACCCGCTCGTCCCCACCGCCGAAGGCCCCGTGCGCGGCCTCGCCGGCGCCACCGCCCACGTCTTCTTGGGCATCCCCTACGCCGCGCCTCCGGCCGGTGCCGCCCGCTTCGCCGCGCCCGCGCCCCACCCGCCCTGGCGCGACGTCCGGGACGCGACCCGGCCCGGGCCGACCGCGCCCCAGCCCCGCCGGGACGGCTTCGGCACCCTGGACATGGCACCGTACTTCGGCCCCGGTTGGATCCCCGGCGCCGACTACCTGACGCTCAACGTGTGGGCTCCGCCCAAGGCCCGCCGCAGCCCGGTCATGGTCTTCGTGCACGGCGGCGGGTTCCTGGCCGGCTCCACCCGCGCCGCGCTCTACGACGGCACCGCCTTCGCCCGCGACGGCGTGGTGCTGGTGACGGTCAACTACCGCCTGGGCGCCGCCGGTTTCCTGGATCTTCCCGGGGCCCCGCCCAACCGCGGTCTGCTCGACGTGGTGGCCGCCCTGCGCTGGGTCCGGCGCAACATCGAGGCGTTCGGCGGCGATCCCGGCAACGTCACCCTGTTCGGCCAGTCGGCGGGCGCGACGCTCACCTGCGGCGTCCTGGCGGCACCGGACGCAGCGGGCCTCTTCCACCGCGCGATCGTCCAGAGCGGCAACGGCCTGGGCGCGTTCTCCCGCGAGCAGGCGGCACGCGTGACCCACGCGGCGGCCACCGCCCTGGGCATCGCGCCGACCGTCGCGGAGTTCGCCGCGGTCCCCGACGAACGGTTCCTCGCCCTCCTGCCCGCCCTCACCGGTATCGACCTGCACACCGCCCCCCGGTCCGATCCGCTGCTCGGGCTCAGCCCCTACAGCCTGGTACTGGACCGCCAGCCGGCCGAGGCGGTCGCCGCGGGCGCCGGCGCCCGGGTTGCCCTCCTCATCGGCACCACCACCCAGGAGGGCAACCTCTACCTCGCGCCGCAGGGCGAGCTGGCCACCTCGACGACCCGGGACGTGTACGCCCTCGCCGCCCGGATCGATCCCGACCCGGCGGCGCTCGTGGCGGAGTACCGCGCCAGGCACCCGCGGGCGAGCGCGGGCCGCCTGCGCTCGGCCCTCCTGGGCGACGCACTGTTCGGCACCGGCAGCCGCCGCCTTGCCGCGGCCCACGCGGCCCACCGCGCCGCCCCCACCCACACCTACACGTTCGCCTGGCGCTCGCCCGCCCTGGACGGCCGGCTCGGCGCGGCCCACACCACGGAACTGCCGTTCGTCTTCGACCGGTTGGACCTCCCCGCCCTGCACGGCCCCAGCGGCCTGCTCGGCACGCCCCCGCCACCGGCCCGCCTCGCCACCCGCATGCACGGCGCCTGGGTCTCCTTCGCCCACACCGGCGACCCCGGCTGGCCCCCGTCCGAAACCCGCCACTCCACGACCCACCGGTCCACAACCCACCACTTCACCGGGAACGAGTGACCGGGAAGGGGCGGTCGAGAAGGAGCGGCCAGGGAGGAGCGGCCGGTAGGGAGTGACCGGTCGGGAGCGGAAACCACGGGCACGGCCAGGGGCCTGGGCGGCGGGCTGCGGCCGGGGCGGCGGCGGGCGAGGGACCGGTCGCGCGGGGGTGGGGAATAGCCCCGCCCCCCTATTTAGTTTATGATTCAACCAAGCGGGAGATTGGCCCTCCCGCGGGCCGCAGGCATCCGACCTCACGCCCAAAACCGCAGGCCACAGGCGATAGACCGCCTGTGCCAGCCAGAAAGGACCGCACCATGGCTTCGACCCTCGACGTCCGTCGTGCCGACGAGCGCTTCCACACCCGGGCCGGATGGCTGGAGTCCCACCACTCCTTCTCCTTCTCCCACCACTGGAACCCCGACAACACCCACTTCGGGCTGCTGCTGGTCTCCAATGACGACATCGTCGCGCCGGGTACCGGCTTCGACACCCACCCGCACCGGGACATGGAGATCGTCACCTGGGTCCTCGACGGCAGTCTCGTCCACCAGGACTCCGAGGGGCACAACGGCGTGATCTACCCGGGTCTGGCCCAGCGGATGAGCGCCGGCGCCGGCATCCTGCACAGCGAGAAGAACGACTCGTGGACCCTGACCGGCCAGCCCGAGCACCGGGACCCGGTCCACTTCCTCCAGATGTGGGTGATCCCCGACGAGGCCGGTATCCGCCCGGGCTACGAGCAGCTCGACATCAACGACGAACTCGCTCGCGGCGGCTGGGCCACCCTGGCCTCCGGCATGCCCGAGCACACCGACCAGCGGGCGATCGGCATCCGCCAGAAGCATGCCGCCCTCCACGTCAGCCGGATGCGTCCCGGTGAGACCCTCCAGGCCGCCACCGCTCCGTTCGCGCACCTCTTCGTCGCCCGGGGCACCGTCGACCTGGAAGGCTCCGGGCCGCTGGCCACAGGAGACGCGGCACGCATCACTCACGCCGAAGGTCAGCGCATCACCGCCGGCCCCCAGGGCGCGGAGGTCCTGATGTGGGAGATGAACGCCGCCGTCGCGATGAGGTGAGCAAGCGGCCAGGCATGTGACGGCACGCGCGGCGGCCGGGCCCGGCCGCTCAGCGCCCCTGCTGCCCGGTATCCGCCGGGCAGCAGGGTGCGGTCAGGCGGCCCAGCCGACGGAGGAGACGTAGGTGTAGGCGTCCCAGTCGGTACCCAGGCCGCCCTGGATGGTCTCGTCCCAGATCGCTTCGAGTTCACGGGCGTCATGGGCGATCCAGGCGTCGACGGCCCGGTCCCAGATCAGGCCGCGGACGTTGATGGAACGCGTCTCCACATCCCTGCGATAGCGGCGGTCGACCTGCGACTGGTCGGCGGGGTCGATCTCGATGCGGGTCCCGCGGCCACCGTTGGCGAGGCGGCGCTTGAGGTCGGCGACCACGTTGCGGCGACGCAGGTCCCAGTACGCCACATCCAGGCGCGCGAGGTTGGCTTTACTGGGGGTCCGCTCCTCCGCCAGCCAGGCGATCAGCGTGCGGGGGCGGACGTGGACACCGGCGCGGTCCATCGCCTCGTAGCCGGCGTCGGAGGCCGTCAGGTAACGCAGGCGGGCCGCCAGACCACGCTCGGAGGTGACCGGGGACTCGATACCCGTCACCATCCGGTCGATGCCTTCGGCCACCGACACCCAGCCGGGCAGCGCCCGTGCGCCGTAGTGGCCGATCCGGCGCCACCGGGAGTCCAGGGCCATCAGCGCGCCACCTGGCCGACGGTGTACTCACCGGAGGCTTTCGCGTCGCTGTGCTTGATCTTCATCTGGGTCAGGCCGCGGCCTTCGGTGAAGACCTGCCTCCAGTCGCCGCTCACATGGAGTTCGTCGGTACCCATCATCGCGATCACCTCCAGACCGGCCTGGTGGGCCTTGTACGCCTTGCCCCACAGGTTCGCGTACGCCTGACTGTGGATGATGTGCATCCAGTCCGGCCGCTGGATCTCGCGGTTGTGGATCGACTCCCCCATCGTCGAGATGAACTTCGAGTACATCGCCTTCACATAGCCCTCGGTGATCGTGTCGTCCTGTGCAAGGGCGGTCTCGCGGGCGGCGGCCAGGACCTTGCGCAGGGCGTCGAGGAAGTTCTCCGTCGCACCCGACGTCCACGACTCGTGCACCGTCGGCGCCTCGATCAGGCCGTACTTCGGACCGGACAGGCGCAGCAGCAGGCGCAGGGTGGCGTCGGTGATCCACAGGGCGCCGGGTTCCTCGCGGTCGCCGAGCGGGTCGGGCAGGTGCGGGTGGTTCCACGGGGCGGGGGTGATCAGGTGGACACCGGAACGCTTCGCATCCACGCCGTCGCTGCCCGCGTGATGCTCCAACTTGCCGATCGGGAGCCAGCACTTCAGCGCACTGAGATAGGCGGCGTTGGCGTCCAAGGCCGTGACCTGGACGTTCCCGGGGGCTTTGAGGGAGTAGTGGGGGTGGTGGAAGTTGGGGCGGGCCTCCCAGATCTGGTCCGGCTCCCGTTTCGAGGGCTTGTGCAGGATGTCCGGCAGGGAGGGGTAGGCGGTGTACTGGTAGCGCGCCGTCGCCCGGGTCTCCTCGAACAGCCGCATCACATCCGGGATCGCCCGCTTGACCAACGCCTGCAGCGCGACATCCGCATCGCCCTCGGCACGCTCCAACTCCTCGTGCACGGCACCGGTGATCAAGGTGTTGGTCTCGGCCTGGGCGCGGGCGGAGGACTGGGCCCGGCGCTGCGGTCGCGACGGGACCCGCGCCGGGGTCGGGGACGGGACCCGCGCAGGGGTTGGGGACGGCTGTAGGGGTGCGGCCGGTGCGGGAACCCGGGTGACCGCGGGGGTGGCGGCCCGGGGCGTGGCAGCGGGGGGCTTGGCAGCGGGGGGTTGGCACATCGCGCCGGGGTGCAGGGAGCGGCCGTCGGTGGCCTTGAACGGGGTCACCACGCCGCAGCGGATGCACGGTTCGGGATTGCCTTGCACCACCAGGCCGTCGGGGCGGAACGCGGTCGGCGGCAGCTCCGCGGCGGCGGGCAGTGACTGCGGAGCGGTCGGCGCGACGGGGGCTTGCGGTGCGGTGATCCCGGCGTTCCCGGGGGCCTCGGGGGTCGGGGCGGGGTGGATCTCGGCGAGACCCTTCAGCAGCTTCAGGTATTTTCCCCGTCCGGGCGGCTGCGGGTCCGTCTCGCCCGACTCCCAGTTGGCGACGGTCTGCCGACCCACGCCGACGGCGGCCGCGACCTGGGCGCGCGACAGTCCCGCCGCCTCACGCAGGCGCAGACGCTCGACGGGAGACGGCATCCACGCCATGAGGCGCGCCTCTTCCAGCAAAGCCTCGACACTGTCCAGCTGACCCTCGCTCATACCCCAAAACTACCGCACCTTAGGCAGATGCTGGCATGAATCTAGCCAGTCATTAGGCATCAATTTGACAGTGGGAGGAGGGGGGTGGGCCGGGCCGACCGGCACCGGACGACGGGGGCGCGGGGAAGTTGACGCGGCGGCCGCTCGGGGCCGAATGGCGCCCGGGTCTGCGTGCGGAGGGCAACCCGGGCTTCAGGAACGTCCCAAGTGGTGGCAAAGGTGGGGTGGTTGCGGGTTGCGGGACTCTTGACGACGGCCTTGGTCTAGTCCAGCTTTCTTCGGTGAACGGTCATGTTGTTTCTTCCTCCCCCACGGAAGGACCGGACGCCTGATGAGGATGTCGACCCGTATAGCGCTGGTTGCGGCGGCCGCCGAAGCCCTGTCCGCCACCGGAATCACCGCCGCCGGCGCGGGCACCACGCACCCGGGGGCGATCCGCCCGGCCGCCCGCTTCGACGCGGCGCAGTTCGCCCCGTACGTGGACATGAGCAACTCCGCCGAAGGCCGGCTCGACACCGCCATCACCGGCCACGGTGTGAAGACCTACATCGCCGCTTTCACCATCGGCGCCGGTTGCAACAACATCTGGGGCGACACGCTCCCCGTCGGCAACGACCCGTACACCGATCCGGAGATCGCCAAGGCCAAGGCCGAGGGCGCCGGCGTGATCATCTCCTCCGGCGGAGCAGGCGGGGAGCCGCTGGCCTTCACCTGCACCGACCAGAGCCAGATCGACGCGGGCTACCAGAAGGAGATCACCGCCTACGGCACCGATTCCCTGGACTTCGACATCGAGGGTGCGGCCGTCGCGGACACCGCGGGCGTGGCCCGGCAGATGACCGCGATCAAGGACCTGAAGGCGAACAACTCCGGGCTGACGGCCTCGGTGACGCTGCCGGTGCTGCCCACCGGCCTGACCGCCGACGGCGTCAACGTGTTGAAGGCCGCCAAGGCGGCCGGCGTGAAGCTGGACAACGTCAACATCATGGCGATGGACTACGGGCAGGGCACCGGCACCGACATGGGTGCGGCCGCGATCAGCGCGGGCAAGGCCACCCTGGCGCAGATGCAGTCCGTGGACTCCGGTTACACCTACGCCAACCTCGGCATCACCCCGATGATCGGTGTGAACGACGACGGTTCCACCTTCAGCCTGGCCGACGCCGCCTCGGTGGCGAGTTGGGCGGCGGGCAACGGGGTCGGCCGGATGTCCTTCTGGTCCGTCAGCCGCGACCAGGCGTGTACGGCGGCCGCGAAGGCGCCGGCCAGGGGCGGCATGGACGCCGCGCAGACCATGGAGCCGGCGTCCTCTCCGGTGTGCAGCGGCGTCTCCCAGTCGCCGTACGCCTTCACCGACGCGCTCGGCAGAGGCTGACGCCCGCGGCGTCGCCGGCCTCAGGCCCGTCCGGCGCCGGGCCTGCCTGCTCCGTCGTGCCATGTCCGGTCGGAGGCTTTGACGTAGTCGGTGAAGTTCCTGGGTTGGCGGCCAGGAGCGCGCTGCACTCCGTCGGAGAGGTGGCTGTCCATTCCGCGCCGGATCGGGCTGACCGCCTCCGCGTAGTCCTGCGCCGCGGTGGTCGGCCGTCCCCGCCCGGTGAGTTCGGTGATGAACTCCTGTGGGGACAGCGGGATGTAGCGGGGGACCGACGCGGTGCGCACGCTGGCCCGGTGGCTGGTGCGGGAGCGCGGTCACCACCGGCTGACCATCGATCCCGCCGCGGCCAACACCGCCGCGATCCGCAGTTATCGCAAGGTCGGGTTCCAACCCGTGGGCATCATGCGGGCGTACGGACGCGACCACCGCACGGGGCTCTGGCAGGACGCACTGCTCATGGACCTGCTCGCCGAGGAGCTGACCTGACCGGTGGGCCCGGGCGGTTGCGCGGCGGGCTTCAGTTGAAGGGTTGCGGGGACAGCGCGGTGAACCACAGCAGGACGACGGTGGCGACGCCCATGATGGGGGTGAGTATCTCCGTCTCCAGCTTGTTGCCGCTGTGCTTGATGATGACGATCTCGTAGCGGTTCTTCAGGGGCCACAGCCATGGGGCGCCCTGTTTGGTGATGGAGTCGCCCAGCAGGTGGGCCAGGCAGCCCAGGCCGACGGCGTACGGCAGCCAGCCGGGGGCCGAGGGGATGAACTTGGCGATGACCGCGGTGCCGATCCCGGCCATGGCGACGATCGTGCTCCAGGCGGAGAATCCGTGGCCGGGCGGGCAGAGGTTGAGCGCGCGGACCGCGAGGGCCAGGAGGAAGAAGGTCAGGCCGAGGGTGAAGGGGCGGCCCAGGTACGTCACCCCGGCCCAAGTGCCCGCGGTCATCAGGGCGATGAAGAACAGGGAGTGGGTGGCGTGGCGGTGGCCGCCCGAGATCCAGGCCACGAAGCGGCACAGGGCCTTGGAGAAGGGGCCGAGGAAGTTGGCGATGGTGCCGTCGTGGTGGTCCAGGTCCGGCAGGAGCGCGGCGCCGGCGCACAGCACCGTGCCCATCAGGATTTCCTGCGGGGCGAGGTGAGCGTGCATCACCAGTGGAGGCAGAAAGGGTGTGGTGCCTGCGAAGAGCAGGGCACCGCTCATCGCGTGCGAATGGCCCATCATGGTGCGTTCGTCCTCCCCGTTCGGTGCGTGCAGGTGACACGCCCTCAACAACGGCGAGACGCTATCAGCGTGATCGGCCCTGGTGGGCCGTGGACGACGCCTGGCGCGACGGTTCGTCCGCCCGGAGGGGACGGGGGTTGCGCAGGTCGTGGTCCGGGGGGGCGGTGTGCGGTCGTTCTTGCGTGCGGCGGTGGCGGGGGCTCGGCCCGTCGTGGCGCCTGCCGGGCACCTCGTCCCGGCAGGCGGCAACCACGTCATGGGCCCCCGCGTCGACCGCCCTACCAGCGTCTTCGTGCCGGCAGGGCGCGTCGGGCCGGGTCGTTCAGGAGGATGCCTCGCGGCAGTCGCAGGGCTGTGGCCGTGCGGCGTGCGCCGGTGGGCTGACGGGCACCAGATGGTGGACCCGGGCCGGTGGCAGGTTCCCGAGCACCGTCTCGGTGCGGAAGGTGTGCCGGCGCAGGATGCGGCGCAGTACGCCGTGGCCGGCGAGGGTGCGCTTGCGGTCCGCTCCGTCGGCGAATGTCTGGCGGATCGTCTCGCCGCCCACGTAGCCGAAGAAGGAGAGTGTGCCGCCGGGTCGCAGGGCTCCGAGCAGCCGGTCGAAGATCTCTTCGGTGGTCCGGGCATCGAAGTTGGCGAACGGCAGGCCGCACACGATCGTGTCGTAGGAGCCGAGTTCGTGCTCCTGTACCAGGCCCGTGCGGATGCGGAGCCTGGGGTCGCGGGCGTAGGTCTGCCGCAGCAGGTCGGCGAAGCGGGGGTTCGCCTCGATCAGGTCCAGCGTGTCGAGCGGGCTGAGTGAGCCGGCGATGTGCCGGGTCACCGCTCCGGTGCCCGGTCCCACCTCCAGCACCGCGCGGGAGTGGCCTGGACTGGGGATCAGGTATCGGGTGAGGGCTCTGCTGAGTTGGGCGCTGCTGGGGGTGATGGCCCCCACGTCCCGACGGGCCCTGGCGTACTCCCGGAGGAACAGCGTCACTTCAGCCACAACTCACCCACTGCGATCGCGAACATTTCGGTAGTGCACGTTGCGTTGTGCGGGGGTGGCCCAGCTCGGCAACGGCATGCGGATCAGTGTGCCCCTGGCCCGGCGGGGCTACCGAGGAATGTTCGGGCAGATGCGGTGAAGGAAACGTGTTGGAAATGTTTGCGGTCCGGGTGGTGAGGACCGGCTGCCGGGGGTTCGGTCCGGCGGTGGGGGGTGTTGCGGTGTTCACTGCGCGGTGAAGTGTGCGGTGGCCAGTACGTGGCCGTCGGCCGAGGTCAGACGGATGCCGGAGAGTATGGAGGGGCTCACGGAGGCGGGGACGACCCAGTAGCCGTCTCCGTCGCGCAGGTCGAAGGTGCCCAGTCGGACCGTTGTGCCGTCGGTACGATCCAGTAGGCAGGTGACCTTTCCGCTGTACGGGTTTCCGGCGTCGGCGAGGTCGACGGACATGAACACCCAGCCCTGCTCCCCGGGGCGGACGTAGAGGTCGCCGGCCGGTCGGTGCTGTCCGGCCCCGGCTCCGGTCAGCTGCGCATAGAGCACTCCCGTCGTGCTCGGGGCGGTGTGTGCGGGGCCGGCCACCACGTCTTCGATGGCCGTTCCCAGGGCCCAGCCGCCGAATCCGAAGCCGAGGGCGAGCACGGCCACGGCGGAGGCGATCCGCAGTCGGACGCCCCTGCGGAACCCGGCGTGCCGGGCCCCGAAGCCGCGTGCGGTCTCGCGTCCGTCGCGTGCGGCCTGGGCCTGGGCCAGCCGCCGCGCCGCCCGGGCTTCGAAACCGGCCGGCGGTGCGCTGCCGGGGAGGAGGCCGAGCAGCCCGTCGCCGACGAGGGCGAGCTGTTGGACGTATTCCCGGCAGTCCGCGCAGTGGTCCAGATGGGCGGCCGCCTCAGCCCGCTCCCGGCCCGAGAGCACGCCCAGCGCCAGCTCGGCACCGGTCTCGCGCAGCCGTTGGCAGGTCGGGTCCTTATTCATGGCCTCCTCGCTTCGGAGACGTGGGCCGGGGGTGCGGGGCGTTGGCAGGCGGCGGGTTCGCGGGCGTGGGGTGGGGGGTGGTGGGACGGGGCGCGGTGAGGGCGGTGCGCAGTTTTTCCATCGCGGTTCTGATCCGCGTCTTGGCGGTGCCCACGGGGATGTGCTCCCAGTCGGCGACCTGCTGGGCGGTCATCCCGTAGATGCCCGCCATCACCAGGGCGCGCCCCTGTTCGCCGGGCAGCTGCGCCACCGCGGCGCGCAGGGTGGAGGACGCCTCGTCGGCGAGCGCCTGCCGCTCGGGGGTGTCGGTCACCGCGTCCAGGAGGGCGTCGAGGTCCTGGGGGGCCACCGGCTCGGGGCGGCGGGAGCGGACGGCGTCGATGGCGAGGTTGTGGGCGATGGTCGTCAGCCAGGCCGTCACCGATCCGCGGCGGGAGTCGTAGATCTGCGCGTGCCGCCATGCGCGCTCGAAGGTCTGCTGGGCGATGTCCTCGGCGAGCTGTGTGTCGCGGGTGACCGCGATGGCCACGCCGAAGACGGTGTGTTGGAAGCGGCGCACGAACGTGACGGCGAGTTCCGGGTCACCCGCGGCGAGGCCGGCCAGCAGCGCCTCGTCGGGGATGCGTCCGACCGGGAGCTGCAATCTCTGCACACCCTTGTATACGGTCCGCCCCGGCCAAGGGATTGCCTGGCGGTTACGGAAGACCACTCCCCCATTCTCCCTCGGCGCCGCCGCCTGTCTGTGGGGCGCGGTCGTCCGTGTACCGAGCGTGACGAGGCGGTCGGGCTGTCGTGGGGGTCAGGGCGGGGCCTGGATCCGTGGGGTGTCGTCGGGGCGGTGCAGGTGGTGGAGGCGTGCGTATGTTGCGCTGTGGGTGAGCAGCTGGTGGTGGGTGCCGTGGTCGGCGACGCGGCCGTGTTCGAGGAGCAGGATCTGGGTGGCGTCGTGGACGGTGAGCAGGTTGTGGGAGATGAGGATCGTGGTGCGCCCGCTCATCAGCAGGCGTAGGGGTTGCAGGATGCGGCGGCCTGATTCCGCGTCGAGGCCGGTGGTCGGTTCGTCGAGGATGAGCAGGGGCGCGTTGCGGATCATGGCGCGGGCGATGGCCAGGCGGCGGCGTTGTCCGCCGGAAAGCAGTCGGCCGCGTTGGCCCACCACGGTGTCGTAGCCTTCGGGGAGTTGGCTGATGAAGGTGTGTGCGGCTGCGGCGTGGGCGGCTGCGGCGATCGCTTCGTCGTCGGCGTCCGGGCGGCCGTAGGCGATGTTGTCGCGCACGGTGCCGTGCAGGAGCAGGGTCTCTTGGGGCAGGAGGGCGACGTTGTCCCGCAGGTCCTCCAGTGGCAGGTCGCGCAGGTCGTTTCCGTCGAGGCGAATGGTTCCGTGGTCCGGGTCGTAGAAGCGCAGCAGGAGCTTGGCGGCGGTCGACTTGCCGGCGCCGCTTGCGCCTACCAGTGCCAGTGCCTGGCCGGGTGCCACGCTGAACGAGACGTCGGTCAGGGCGGGTTGGGTGGTTCCCGGGTAGTGGAAGGAGACGTGGTCGAACTCGATCTCGCCGTGGGCGCGGCCGAGGCGGCGGGGGGTTGCGGTCTGGGTGATCTGGGGGCGTTGGTCGAGGAGTTCGATGATGCGCTCCGCGGCGGCGGAGGCCGCGTAGAAGGTGTTGCTGAGGCCGGAGATGCCGCGCAGGGGGCCGTAGAGCCGGCTCAGCAGGGTGAGGAAGACCATCAGGCCGCCGAGGGTGAGGTGTTGGTGGGTCAGTTCCCAGGTGCCCAGGCCCATCACGAGGAGTGCGCCGGCCAGTTCGATGATGTCGACGATCGTGGTGTACAGGGCGCCGAGGCGGGCGGAGGCCATGGCGGCTCGGAACCTGCCGAGGCTTTCCTGTTGGAATCTGCTGTGCTCCCAGTGCTGCCGGTTGTATGCCTGGACGAGGGCGATGTTGCCCAGGGTCTCTTCGGTGATGGCGCTGATCGAGCCGGTGCGGCGCCGTCGTTCCCGTGACACGGCCTTCACCCGGTGGGAGAAGTGCCGGGCGGTGAGCCAGAACAGGGGGGCGATGGCGAGGGCGAGGAGTGTCAGGTCCCACCGCAGGTGGAGCAGCACGCCGAGGAAGATGCCCGCTCTCATGACGTGTGCGAGGGCGTTGACGATGCCGGAGAGCAGGAAGGTCTCGACCGCGTCGACGTCGCCGGTGATGCGGGAGAGCACATCGCCGAGCCGTCGCCGTTCGAAGAATCCCAGTGAGAGCCCTTCGACGTGGCGGAACACCTCGGAGCGCAGGGCCAGCAGGAAGCGTTCGGCGACCCAGGTGGAGGTCATGTCGTCGGCGAAGGCGAGGGCTCCGGCCAGGAGGGTGAAGCCCAGGTAGGCGAGGGCGATCGGTAGGAAGAGGTGGAGGTTGCGCGGGATCAGCATGTCGTCGATGACGATCTTGAAGAGCCAGATCTCGGCGGCGTCGACGGCGGGTCCCAGCACGACGAAGGCCAAGATCACCGCCAGCCGGTGTCGGCCGCCGCGCGTGTACGGCCAAAAGCGCCGGAAGATGTCGCGCAGGGGCACCGGTGGGGCGGCCTGGACGAGTGCGTCCACGTCATCGGGGTCGTCGGTGACCGGTAGCAGCCGGCGCGCCGCCTTGGCGAGGCGGCGCGTGGCGGCGGGGCGCGTTCGGTGTGTGTCCGCGCCGTTGGCCGGGGTGTCGCCGTGGGAGGGGGCGTTCGGCCGCGCGCTGTTCATGTCGCCTCACCGATCGTTGCGGCCGGGCAGGAAGCCCGGCCGCTGGCACACGCGAGGTGTGTCAGTGCCTCCCTCCACGGTCCCGGTCCCGATCGCGGTCATCGTCACGGTCCCGGTCGTGGTCGCGGTCATGGCCCTCGCGCCCACGGCCGTCGTGGTCGTGTCCGCCCCTGTCCCCGCGCCTGTCCGTCGAGCGGTCATGACGGCTGCGGCCCAGCGCGGGCGTCAGGTTCGTGAAGATTCCCATGCTCGCCCCTTCCTCCTGGCCCCCGTCCATCCATCACTGACATATACGGAAGGAAGCGCGAAAAGGATTGGACTGATGAGGGGTCCTGCACCCGATGATCCGATCCGGTGTCCGGCGGTGGTTCCGCGCCGGCTCGGGTGGCTACGGTGCGCAGCTGTGCTCGGGGTGTCCGGTGGTCGTCTCGGGCCGTGTCGGGGGGTGTCCGCCGATGTCGACGATGACGAGGGTGCCGTGGCTGCCGGGGCGTACGGCGTGCGCTATGCCCGCCTCGACGAGGTACATCTGCCCCGCGTGTACGTCGACTTCGATGTCGTCGGCCCGCAGGTGCAGGGTGCCGTCGATCACCATCAGGGCTTCCGGCGTGTCATGGGTTTCGGTTGCCATGGGGCGTCCGTCCATCCGCAGGACTTTCACCGTCGCCTTCCCGACCTGTCCGAGCGGGAGTGAGTGCCAGGCGTGGGGAAGTCCTGCGGCGGTGCTCCGTATGTCGACGGCGTTCATGGCATGCCTCCTGGCGGGCCGGTCGCCGGGGCGAGGTGCCGCCGGCGGGTCCGCGATCGTGATCAAGGGATGCGGTGACGCTACGGCACGGGGGCGGGCTGCTGGTCGACCGTTGGGCAAAACCTTCCTGTGGTGGTGGGCGGGGTGTTCTGCTTGGTCGTGGGTGTGGTGGGGGTGGGTTGTGGCGTTGTCTGCGGTGGGCGGGGTCGGCTGGTGCGGGCAGTGGTGGCGCCCAACAGGTGTGGTTGGCTACGGCGTATGGGTTCCAGGTGTGTGTTCCCCGGGTGCGGGTGTGTGCGGCCCGGTGGTTCCGGCGGGGGTGCCGGGCGGTTTCCCGCTGTCCGATCGGGGGGTTGTCGATGAGTGCTGCTGGTGTGCCGTCGCAGGCCGGTGGGGTCCCGGAGCCGGGGGCGGCGCCGCCCTTCGATCCCGAACTGGGCGTCGCGTTGGCGGCGTTGAGCGCGGAGTCGAGGGAGCCGGTGACCCCGGAGAATCTTGCGGCCCGGCAGGAGCGGGATGCCGCGTCCCGGCCCCGGCCGACGGTCCAGGACCTGCGCGCCGACGGCCGTTTCGAGGTGACGGAGTGGCGTGTGCCGGGGCCGCCGGGCGGTCCGGAGGTCACGCTCGTGGGCGCGCGGCCGTCCGGGCTCGTCGGGCCGCTGCCGGTGCTGTACTACCTGCACGGGGGCGCGATGATCATGGGGAACGCGTGGTCGGTGCTGCCGCGGATCCTGCGCGAGTGGGCGCTGCCGCTGGGGATGGCGGTCTTTTCGGTCGAGTACCGGTTGGCGCCGCGGGCGCAGTACCCGGAGCCGCTGGAGGACTGCTACGCCGGGCTGGTCTGGGCGGCCGGGCACGCGGCCGAACTGGGCATCGATGCGGACCGCATCGTCATCGGGGGAAAGAGTGCGGGCGGTGGGCTGGCCGCGGCGCTGGCCCTGCTGGTCCGTGACCGCGGTGGTCCCCGGCCGCTGGGGCAGTTGCTGCTGTGCCCGATGCTCGACGATCGCGGCGCCACCTTCTCCGGTCGTCAGATGTCGGGCCTGGGGGTGTGGGATCTGACCTCCAACGCGACCGCGTGGCAGGCGCTGTTGGGTGACCGCTACGGTGCGGCGGATCTGCCGCCCTATGCGGCTCCTTCCCGTGCCGCGGATCTTTCCGGGCTTCCTGCGGCCTTTGTCGAGGTCGGGTCGGCCGAGATGTTCCGGGACGAGGCGGTGGCTTACGCGAACGCGATCTGGCAGGCCGGTGGGCAGGCTGAACTGCATGTGTGGCCCGGTGCCTACCACGGTTTCGACGGTTTGGCGCCGCAGGCGGCTCTCAGTCGGGATGCGCGCGATGCCCGTACGCGCTGGCTCCGGCGTCTGCTGGCGCAGTCCGGTGTGCGCAAGGGGGCTGTCGGTTGAGCGGTGCGGGCTGAAGCGTGCCGGGTGCGGGCGCGGGGTGGGCGCCGGTGTGTCGTGCGGTCGGGTGTCATCTTCGGTGTGCGGCGAGGTAGCGCACGAGCGCGATGTCGCCTATTTGTCTGACTTCGGCGATGTGCATGCGGCGGGCGGGGTTGTGGGGGAAGGTGCCGTGGCCCACGAAGCGTGGGGCGCCTGGTTCGCCGACGAAGAAGGGGGCGATGGCGAGGTGGATTTCGTCGACGAGGTCCTGGGTGAGGAACTGGGTGTGGATGGTTCCGCCGCCTTCGACCATGAGGGTGCGGATGCCGCGGCCGGCGAGGTCGTCGAGGATCAGGCCGAGGTCCAGGGGGTTGCCGGTGGTGGTCACGTCCGCGACGTCGGCGAGTTCCTTCTTCAGGGCGGGCAGGGCTGGTTGGGGGCAGTAGACGATTTTGTCCCCTGCGGTGGTGAAGAAGGCCAGGGAGGGGTCGAGGCCCTTGGTGGTGAGGGTGATCTTCGTGGGGTGTTCGGGGCGTCCTTGGGCGGCGCGGTGGGCTCTTCGGGTGGGTGAGGCGATCAGGAGGCGGGGGTTGTCGCGGCGGATGGTGGTGGCGCCGACGAGGATGGCGTCGCAGTCGGCGCGGACGGCGTCGACGCGGTCGAAGTCGTCGGGGTTGGACAGGCGCAGGCGCTGGTTGCTGGTGTCGTCCAGGTATCCGTCGAGGGATATCGCGGCGCTGATCAGCACGTAGGGGCGGGTGCCGGCCGGGGTGCGGTCAGTCGGCATCGGCGGCCCGGTCGATGTCGAGGGAGTGGCCGGCGTGCAGGGCTTTCGCCCGGAGGTATGTGCGGTTGGCTTCGGTGACGTGGACGGCGGTGCGCCGTTGGCTGTGGACGGTGATGCCGGCGGCTTCCAACTGTCGGGTCTTTTCCGGGTTGTTGGAGAGGATCTCGATTTCTTCGAGGCCGATGGCGAGGAGCATCTGCGCGGCTGCGGAGTAGGTGCGCTGGTCGTCGAGGAAGTTCAGTGCGCGGTTGGCCTCGAAGGTGTCCATGCCGGTGTCCTGGAGCGCGTAGGCATCGATCTTGTTGTACAGCCCGATGTCCCGGCCTTCTTGGCGGAGGTAGAGCAGGAGGCCGCCTTTTTCGTGCAGCAGGGTCATGGCTTCGCGCAGTTGTGGTCCGCAGTCGCAGCGGGTGGAGCCGAGTACGTCGCCGGTCAGGCATTCGGAGTGGAGTCTGACCAGCGGTACGGGTTGGGTCAGGGCGGCGCCGAAGACGACCATGAGGTGTTCGCGTCCGTCGTCGAGTCCGTCGAAGGTGATGACTTCGCTCGGTGCGGGGGTGCCGTCGGCTGTTGTCAGTGGAATGCGGACCCGGGTGCGGACCCGGGGCGGTTCCGGTTGTCGTCCCGCTGGTCGGTCGAGTGCCTGGTTCCTGCCGAGGGGGTAGGAAGAACGGTTTTCCAATGACATCCCCGCCATCCGAAGTTGGCTTGCCCGTCTTGCCGGAACCGCTTTTCTCGCTACCTACCGCGCCTGCCGCAGGCCCTTGATCCGGGCGCCACACTTCCGCACGCCGTATCGAGCCGTCAAGCCGTTCGGGCGGGGGCGGTTGGCCGGGACGTGCGGTGTTCGGCCCGGGGAAGGCCGGTGGCGGATCGCGGTCCGTGTGCGCTCTGGCGGTGGCGTTTCGGCCAGGTGCGCGGAAAGCCTGAGCGGTGGCCGGGCCGCGTGCTTACCTGATCGGTATGTTGTCCACCGACCGTCTCCTGGCGTTCTGCGCCATGTCGTTGCTGTTGATCGTGGTTCCCGGTCCCAGTGTGCTGTTCGTGATCGGGCGGGCCTTGGCGCAGGGGCGCCGCGCGGCGTTGACCACCGTGGTGGGCAATACGCTGGGGGCTTTTGTTCTGGTGGTGGCCGTCGCGCTGGGGGTGGGTTCCGTTGTGGAGCGCTCCGCGATCGTGTTCACCACGCTCAAGCTGCTGGGCGCGGGATATCTGGTGTACCTCGGCATCAAGGCGGTGCGTCGGCGCGGGGCGTTGCGGGCTTCGTTCGCGGGCCGGGGGCCTGCTCACGGTGGGGTGCGGACGCTGTGGGAGGGTTTCGCGGTCGGTGTGGCCAATCCGAAGACGATGGTGTTCTTCGCCGCGGTCCTGCCGCAGTTCGTCGACCGGGCTCGGGGGCATGTCGTGCTGCAGATGCTGCTGCTGGGCTTGGTGTTCAACGTCATCGCGGTGGTTTGCGACAGTGTGTGGGGGCTGACCGCGTCCGCCGCGCGGACCTGGTTCGCCCGCTCGCCGCGGCGTCTTTCCCTGGTCGGTGGGGTGGGTGGCCTGTCGATGATCGGTCTGGGTGTCGTCGTCGCCGCGACGGGCCGCAGTGACTGAGGGTGCGGGGGTGCGGGGCCGCCGCGTTGGGCCGTCGGTGGCAAAGTAGGCCGTGCCGGCCCGTGCCTCCGGCCTCCTTGCCCGCTTTGCGCTGAACAATTGCCCGGTCACGGCGTAGGCGTGGCCGGGTGTCGGCGAGGGGAACGGCGATGGACGAGGCAGGACGGCTGGAGCGCAGGGCTCTGCTGGTCGGTGGAGTGGCCGGTGCCGCGGTCGCGCTTGCGGGGTGTTCCTCGAAGGGGGCTGTGCCGTCGGCGGCCACCGCCTTGGCGCGGGCGCGGCCGAGCACGCCGGGTGCGGCGTTCGCGCGGCTGATGGAGGGCAACAAGCGGTGGGTCAGTGGTGCGCTGCACCATCCCGATCGGGATCCGAACCGGCGTCAGCTGGTGGCCCAGCAGCAGGAGCCGTTCGGGGCGGTCCTGTCGTGCATCGACTCCCGTGTGCCGCCGGAGCTGCTCTTCGACACCGGGCTGGGTGACCTGTATGTGATGCGTACCGGTGGCGAGGCGATCGATCCGGTGGTCACCGGTTCGGTGGAGTACGGGCCGATGACCAGTGGTACTCCGCTGATCGTGGTCCTGGGGCATCAGCGTTGCGGTGCCGTCGAGGCGGCGCACAGGTCCCTGCGGGACGGGAGGTCGCTGCCGGGCAATCTGCAGGCGATCGTCCAGGCGCTGCGGCCGGCGTATGAGCTGGCGGTCCGCAAGGGCGGTGCCGACCCGGTCGAGACCATGGCGCGTGCCCAGGTCACGTTGACCGCGTCCGCGCTGCGTGCCAATGGGGATCTGGGGCCCTTGGTGAGCAGGGGTGCGCTTGCCGTGGTCGGTGCCTACTACTCGCTCGACACCGGCGCGGTGGAGGTTCTGGGCGGTGCGCCGTCCTGACGGGCGCCGTCTGGAAAGGGGAAAAACGGCCCGCCGGGGTGGCGGGCCGTTTGTCGGTCAGCGCTTGGTGACCAGGAAGTTGCCGATGACCAGGTGGTCGATGTCGGTGCCCAGGAAGCATTCGATGGCGTCCTTGGGGGCGCAGACGATGGGTTCGCCGGCGACGTTGAAGGAGGTGTTGACCAGGCAGGGGACGCCGGTGCGGGCGGTGAAGGCGCGCAGCAGGCGGGCCAGGAGGGGGTTGCTGTCGTCGGTGACGGTCTGGATGCGTGAGGTGGCGTCGACGTGGGTGGCCGCGGCGATCTTGTCCTGGTAGGCGGGGCGGACGGGGAAGACGAAGGTCATGTAGGGCGAGCGGTGCTTCTTGCCCATGTCGAAGACGGTGGGGGCGTCTTCTTCCAGGACCAGGGGGGCGAAGGGGCGGAAGGGTTCGCGGTGCTTGACCCGGTTGTTGATGGTGTCCTTCATGTCCGGGTAGGAGGGGTTGGCGAGGATGCTGCGGTTGCCCAGCGCCCGCGGGCCGTATTCGGTGCGGCCCTGGAACCAGCCGATGACGGTCTTGCCGGACAGGAGTTCGGCGGTCTTCTCCACGATCTGGTCGGTGGGGAGTTCTTCCCAGGTGACGGTGGAGGTGTAGGCGGTCAGGGCGGTGCGGATCTGTTCGGTGTCGTATGCGGGGCCGAGGTAGGGGGATCCGGTGGTGGTCAGGGGTTCGGCGTGGGTGTGGGCGACGTGGGCGGCGGCTCCGATGGAGACGCCGGGGTCGCTGGCGCCGAAGCTGACTTCGAGGCGTTCGAAGGGCAGGTCCTGGAGGAGTTTGGTGTTGTTGACGCAGTTGAGGGCCAGGCCGCCTTCGAAGATCAGGTCGCGGAGGTCGGTGGCGGCGGCCAGGGCGCGCAGTTGGTGGGCGGTGACGGTTTCGATCATCTGTTGGGCGGCGGTGGCCAGGCGGACGCGGAAGTCGAAGGTTTCGCGGTTGTCGTCGTGGCCGTCGAAGAGCTTGTCGAGGAGTTCGGCGTAGGCGCGGGGGCCGCGGCGGTCGTGGGCCAGGGCCAGGGAGTAGCGGCCGTCTTCTTCGAGGGTGACGACGTTGCCGAGCAGGGGGTTGTCCTCGGGGGCGGGGGGTGTGCCGAAGCCGGCCAGGCCCATGACCTTGTATTCGTCGTTGTTGGGGACGAAGCCGAGGTAGCGGGTGATTTCGCCGAAGAGTTGGGCGATGGAGTTGCCGAAGTCGATGGTGAAGCGGTCGAAGACTTCGACTTTCCCGTTGCGGATCTCGCCCATGATGGCGCTGTCGCGTTCGGCCTGGCCGTCGTTGATGAGGAAGGCGGCGTCGGTCAGGCCGGAGAAGGTGCGGCCGCAGGCCAGGTGGGCGCGGTGGTGGGGGACGGTGACCAGTTTGTGGTCGGGCAGGGCGTAGCCGGTGTGGCGGGTGAAGTCCTCGATGAGTGCGGTGCGGCCCAGGGCTCCGAGGTAGAGCTCGCCGAAGGTGGAGAGGATGGTGAGTTTTTCCTCGGCGGTCAGGGGGGCGCCCGCGACGGCGGTGACGGTGGTGTCGGCGTAGGTGTTGTCGTGGTTCCAGCCGAAGGCGAAGTGGTCGACGTCGTCGTAGGTCAGGCCGGCCTGTTCCAGGCACCAGCGGATGGCGTTGAGGGGGAAGGCGCTGGTTT
Organism: Streptomyces sp. CB02959; assembly: GCF_002803155.1. GTDB lineage: Bacteria > Actinomycetota > Actinomycetes > Streptomycetales > Streptomycetaceae > Streptomyces. The sequence goes on along the minus strand of NZ_NNBP01000042.1, from coordinate 6,758 downwards.
TCTTGTTGCGGTTGAGGCGTTCTTCTTCGACGGCGGCCACCAGTTCGCCGTCGATGATCAGGGCGGCGGCCGCGTCGTGGCCGATGAGGTTGTGTCGGTCGACGCCGTCGGGGGTGTGGCCGTAGAGCCGGGCGAAGAGGTCGGCGACCTGGGAGAAGCCGTTGTAGCCCAGGATGATCATCGGGATTCCTCCGTGGATGCCCCCGGTGCTGTTGCCGGGAGGGGCGGTGGGACTCCTGCGGGGCAGGCGAGGTGACGTCGTTCCGTCCGGTGGGGAACGACGTCGACCTTGGCTGTCGGGCAGTGGCGGATGGGCGGTGGTGGTGCCGGGTGGTGCCGGTGCCACCGGTGACCGGGACGGGTGTGTCGCGAAGGACCCCGGCCGTGGGCCGAGGGTGTCGGCCTGCGGGCGCGATCTGGGCGGGGTTACTTTCCGCGGCTGGGTACGACGGTCAACTCCGGGAGGGGGAAGACGAGTTGGCCGCCGGCGGTCATGAAGTCGGCTTCGCGTTCGAGGAACCCCTCGCGGTAGATCCAGGGCAGGACCAGGAGTTGGTCGGGGCGGTGGGACTTGGCGTGTTCCTCGGAGACGATGGGGATGGTGGTGCCGGGGGTGAAGGCGCCGGCCTTCTCGGGGCTGACCTCGCCGATGCAGGGCAGGTCTTCCTCGGTGAGGCCGCAGAACTGGAGGATGACGTTGCCCTTGGTGGAGGCGCCGTAGCCCAGGGTGAGTTTGCCGTCCTTGCGGGACTGGGCGAGGAAGTCCCGCAGCTGGTCGCGGGCAGCGTGGGAGCGCTTGGCGAACGCCTCGAAGGGGGCCATGGTGGCCAGGCCCAGTTCCGCTTCGCGGGTGCGGATGCGGGCCAGGGCCGCTTCGTCGACGCGGTGCCGGCTGTCGCGGCGGGCCAGGGTGATGCTGATGCTGCCGCCGTAGACGGCGGTGAGTTCGGCGCGGATGACCTTCAGGCCGACGCGGTGGGCCATCCATTCGATCTGCTGGAGTGCGTAGTACTCCAGGTGTTCGTGGCAGACCACGTCGTAGGCGGTGGCCTCCAGCATCGCCGGCAGGTAGCTCTGTTCCATCAGCCATACGCCGTCGTCGTCGAGGATGTCGTGGACGTCCTGCATGAACTCCAGGGGCCGCGGCAGGTCGTAGAACATGGCGATGGAGGTGACGATCTTGGCGCGGCGGGAGCCGAAGCGTTCCTGGAACAGCTGGCGGGAGAAGAAGTCGGGGATGAGGTCGATGTGGGCGGGGTAGTACGAGCGGAACTTCTCGCCGGTGGGGTCGATGCCGACCAGGGTGGGGCCGCTTGCGTAGCCGCGCAGGAGGGTGGAGTCGTTGCTGCCGATGTCCAGGACCAGGTCTCCGGTGGTGGGCTGGACCAGTTCGGTGAGCTGGGCGACCTTGCCGTGCAGGTGGTTGATCATGAACTCGCGGATGCCGGAGCGGTAGCCGTAGCCCTCGCCGTACATCAGGGAGAAGTCGGCGGTGTGGCGCAGCTGGACCAGGCCGCAGCCTGCGGGTGAGCATTTGACGAGTTCGAGGGGGACCTGGGGAACGTGTTCCTCCCGGCTGCGGGGGAAGACGCCGGTGAGGGCCTGCGGGCCCAGATCCAGCACGGGCAGCAGTTCGCTGTTGCCGCAGGCGCGGCAGGTGTCGATGGGCATGGGTTCTCCAAGTCGAGCTCGGCCGGCGACGGGCGGTGGGTCGGGGTTCCGGCGGGGCGCTGGTGGGGTGGGACGCGGGGTGCGGGGTGCGGGGGTCAGTCCTCGCCCCAGACCAGGTAGATGATCGGGGACTCGCGGTGGGGCAGCTGGTGGAGTTTGACGCTGCCCAGTTCCAGGAATTCGGTCAGTGCCTTGGTCTCGCCGGGCCACTTGGGGTGGGCGAGTTCGTCGAAGGCGATGATGCTGCCCTTGGTCAGGTGCGGGCGGATGGCGTGCAGGGTTTCCAGGGAGGGTTCGTAGAGGTCGAGGTCGATGTAGGCCAGGGCGACGATCGTCTCGGGGTTCTCGTCGAGGTACTGGGGGACGGTTTTGCGGACGTCGCCTTGGACGACGAAGCTGCGCTGGGTGTGTCCGTAGGGTTCGTTGGCTTCGTGTGCGGCCAGGACGGCGCGCAGGTGGTCGACTTCGTCGGCGGGGACGGCGAAGCGGCCTTCGACGGCGCTGGGGGTGGCGCGGTCGACGTCGGCGATGTCGGGGAAGCCGGTGAAGGTGTCGAAGCCGATGACGCGGCGCAGCGAGTTGTAGGGCTCGTAGATGCTGCGCAGGGCGGTGAAGGCGGCGAGGTGGCGGCCGTGCAGGACGCCGAATTCCATGATGACGCCGGGGACGTCGACGATCTTGCGGTAGAGGGCGTCCATCGCCAGGAGGTCGGCGAGTTGGGGGCGGCGCAGGTAGACGGGGAGGTTGTCGATCAGGTACTCGGGTGGGATGGGGGTGTGGGCGAGGAGGTCGGTCAGGCGCAGTCGGGAGTCGCGTTCCTGCTCGGACTCGTGCGGGACGACGCGCGGGTCCTTGTAGGGGGTGTCGGTCATGGTGGTCCTTTCGGGTGGTGGCGGTGGGTGCGGGGGGGGTCAGCGGCTGGTGTGGCCGGCGTCCCAGAGGTCTTTGAGGGTCTGTCGGAGGGGGATGCGCGGTTGCCAGTGCAGGAGGGTGCGGGCGCGGCGGATGTCGGCCTGGACCCAGTTGGCGCCCAGGCTGTGGACGGTGCCGGGGTCTTCGCTGATGGCGGTGGCGGGGAGGCCGGCGGCGGCCAGGAGGTGGGTGACCAGTTCCCGCATGGGGACGGCGATGCCGCTGCCGATGTTGAAGACGCGTTTGGGCAGGGGGCGTCGGGCGGCCTGGACGGCGGCTTCGGCGACGTCGCGGACGTCGACCCAGTCGCGCATGGCGGGGGCGACGTCGAGGGTGAGGGGGGCGCCGGTGTGGGCGGCGGCGCGTAGTCGGGGCAGGAGTTTGCCGGGGAAGCTGGCCGGTGTCGGGTAGGGGCCGGCGGTGTTGACCAGGCGCAGTACGGCGGCGTCGAGGGTGCCGGTGTGGGCGGCGGCCAGGACGGCTTGTGAGCCGGCGAGTTTGGCGCGGGCGTAGGCGTTGGTGGGGCGGGGGGTGTGGTCTTCGGCCAGGGGGATGCCCGGTTGGCCGGGGCCGTACTCGTGGATGGTGCCGATGTGGACCAGGCGGGGTGGCTTGGGGCACTGCTGGAGTGCCTGGATCAGGGTGTGGGACAGGCCGGCGTTGGCGGCCAGGAGTTCGGTGGCGCGTTGTGCGCCGCCGTCGGCGGCGCTGGTGACGTCGGTGGCGCCGGCCATGTCGGTGGCGTTGACCACGACGTGCGCGCCGGTTTCGGTCAGCAGGTCGGTGAGGGCGTCGGTGGGGTTGGTGAGCAGGTCCAGGGGGTGGAAGGCGTGTTGGGCGAGGTGGGGGGCGGGGGTGCGGGCCACGACGGTGACGCGGTAGCCGTGGTGGGCGAAGGCTGCGCAGATGTGCCGTCCGATGCAGCCGCTGCCGCCCAGGACGACGACGCCGGGGGCTTCGGGGTCCGGTGGCGGGGCCGGTGAGCGGTCGTGCATGGGTCCTCCGGGTGGGGTGGGCGGGGCGGGAGGGCGATGGCGGTGGGGTGGTGGTGTCAGGCGGTGCGGGGGTAGCAGGTGGCGCCGACGGTGCGGGAGAGGGCTCCGCCTTCCTCGGCGAGGTTGACCAGGTAGTCCCCGTAGTCGGTGCCGGTTCGTTCCCGGCCCAGGCGGTGGCACTGTTCGGCGGTGATGTAGCCCATGAGGTAGGCGACTTCTTCGACGCAGCCGATGCGGATGCCTTGGCGCTGTTCGAGCATCTGCACGTACTGGCCGGCTTCCAGGAGCGAGTCGTGGGTGCCCATGTCGAGCCAGACGAAGCCGCGGCCCAGTTCGGCCAGGTGGGCGCGGCCCTGTTCGAGGTAGGCCTTGTTGATGTCGGTGATCTCCAACTCGCCGCGGTCGGAGGGGATCAGGTCCTGGGCCAGTTGGACGACGGTGTGGTCGTACATGTAGAGGCCGGTGACGGCGATGTTGGAGCGGGGTTGGTGGGGCTTTTCGGCGAGGGCGGTCAGGCGGCGGTCGGCGTCGAGTTCGGCGACGCCGTAGCGCCAGGGGTCCTTGACGGGGTAGCCGAACAGGGCGCAGCCGTCGAGGTGGGTGGCGGTGGTGCGCAGCAGGTCGGAGAAGCCGTGGCCGTGGAAGATGTTGTCGCCCAGGATGAGGGCGACGTCGTCGGTGCCGATGTGGTCGGCGCCGATGAGGAAGGCTTCGGCGATGCCGTTGGGTTCTTTTTGTTCGGCGTAGTCCAGGGTCAGGCCGAGGTCGGAGCCGTCGCCGAGCAGGCTGCGGAAGTTTTCGGTGTGGGCGGGCGAGGAGATGATCAGGATCTCGCGGATGCCGGCGAGCATGAGGACCGACAGGGGGTAGTAGACCATCGGTTTGTTGTAGACGGGCAGGATCTGCTTGGAGACGACGGAGGTCAGGGGGCGCAGGCGGGTGCCGCTTCCGCCGGCCAGCAGGATGCCCTTCATGCCCGGGTTCCGGTCAGGTCGTGCTGTGCCTGGGCGGGGGTGCCCAGGCGGGCTTCGAGTTCCTGGCAGAGCTGGTAGTCGGGGAGCAGTCCGCCCTCGGCTGCCTGGGCGAGGGTGAGGGCGGCGCTGTCGCGTTCGGAGAGGATCGGGTCGATGTCGTCGGGCAGGGGCAGGGCCAGGGCCGGGTCGAGGGGGGAGATGGCCAGTTCCTGTTCGGCGACGTAGGGGGCGGAGGTCAGGTAGGCCATGACGGTGTGGTCGGTCAGGGCGATGAAGGCGTGGCCGACGCCGACGGGCAGGTACACCGAGCGGAAGCCGGTCTGGTCCAGGAGGACGGCGTCCCAGGTGCCGTAGGTGGGTGAGCCTTGGCGGATGTCGACGACGATGTCCAGGGAGCGGCCGCTGGCGCAGTAGACGTACTTGGCGGCGCCCGGTGGTGCGACGGTGTAGTGGATGCCGCGGACGACGCCGCGTCGGGAGACGCTGTGGTTGCTCTGGGCCACGGAGAACAGTGGTCCGCCCTTGGCGGCGTGGAAGGTGTCTTGTTGGAATGGTGCGACGAAGACCCCGCGGTCGTCGGAGAACGTCTGCGAGGTGAATTCGAATGCGCCTTGTACAGCGAGCTTTCGCGCTTGCAAGGTGTCCCTCCGGATTACGGGATGGGGGCTTGAAGGCCCTGATGCATGCGGTGTACGGCCCCAAGGTCGCGCTGCGGGTGGCGTGGCGGTGCCGGTGGTGGGTGCGCGGGGTGTGGGCCGGGGCGGGGCGGCGTGTGGGTGTCCGTCGCGGCCGGCCGGGCGCGGTGCTGGGCACTGCGCGGTGCGGTATTCGGTGATGAGCGTGGAATACCGCGAACGCTAGGAAATCTATCTTCGGGGGCGTACGGGGTCAACGGCGTTGATTTCAGGGAATTCCCAGGCCGGTGTCAGGGGAAGGTCAGGCGGTGTGAGGGGAAGGTCAGGCGGTGTCAGAGGAATGTCAAAGGGGTGGGGGTGGTGGCCGGGTGGGGTGGTGGGGGTGGGTCAGTGGTGGGTGAGGTCTTCGAGGGTGTGGACGGTGTCGGCGGGGGTGGGCATGGCGTTGATTTCGTCGCGGAGGGCTTGGGCGCGCTTGCGGTAGGTGTCGTCGGTCAGGGCCTGGTGGCAGGCGCGGGCGAGGTGTTCGGGGGTGTCGTCGCCGGTGGGCAGGGTCAGGGCGGCGCCGTGGTCGGCCAGGGTGCGGGCGGCGCCGGCGAGCATTTCGGCGCCGGGCACGATGACTTGGGGGGTGCCGGCGCGCATGCCGGTCAGGCTGGTCACGCCGCCGCCGTGGTGGACGAGCAGGTCGCAGGTGGTGGCGACGACGTCCAGGGGGACCCAGCCGGCGTGGACGTGGGGGTGTTGGGCGTGGAGGTCGGGGGCGAGGGCGTCGGGGGCGGCGATGAGGAGGTCGGCGTCAAGGGGGGTGAGTTCGGTGATGGCGCGGGTGAGGAATTCGTAGAGGCGGTGGCGGGCGTCGCGGGTGACTTGGCTGCCGGCGGTCAGGCAGATGCGGGGGCGGCGGGTGCGGGTGTACATCCACGGCTGCAGGGGGCGGTGTTGGTTGCCGAGGATGAATTGCAGGGGGGTGGCGGGGGCGGCTTGGTGGGGTCGGAGGCTGGGTGGGCACACGTCGAGGAACAGGTCCGGTTCGGGGAGTCGGTCCAGTCCCAACTCGGTGAGTTCGGGCTGGAGTTCTTCGTTTGCGCCGGGGTGGATGTGGCGGGCGTCGATGGCGTCCCAGGCTTGGCGGACGTAGGGGATGTCGAGGTGGGCGGCCAGGAGGGCGGCGGCGTAGGTGGTGGTGCCGCCCACGATGAGGTCCGGGCGCCAGTGTCGGGTGAACTGGCGCAGGGGGGTCAGGCTTGCGGCGGCCAGGCGGCCGAACCAGCGGCCGGTGAAGTGGCCTTGTTCGGCCAGGGGTTTGCCCAGGGGTGAGTCGACCGGGCGGCCGGTGCGGTCTTGGGTGGTGAAGTGCTGGATGGGCAGGTCGGTGGTGGAGATCGCCGGGAGCGCCGAGGCGTTGATGGCGGGCAGGAGGTCGGCGTTGCCGGCCATGAAGACGTCGTGGCCGGCGCCTCGGGCGGCGGTGGCCAGGGGGGCCAGGGCGAAGACGGTGGCCGGCCCGCCGCCGGTGATGAACAGGATTTTCATCGGTCCTTCTTCACGGGTGGTGGGGTGGTGGGGTG
>NZ_NNBP01000041.1 GCF_002803155.1 Streptomyces sp. CB02959 | reverse complement strand
TAGCGGAAGACGGTTGCGATTCCGATGCCGAACCCGGCGGCGAGCTGGGCATAGGTGTCACCGCACCGCAGATGAGCCAGGGCGAGCAGGGCCTGGCGTGCAGCGGAGAGACGTCGCCACCGCGTCCCGATCTCCTGCCTCCTCACGGCCAGTTGCCCCGTCAGGAACCGCAGAGTGCGGCTGGACAGATCGATCGAGGACGGATAGGCAAGCACACGAAGCTCCTGGCGGGCACGGGTGATCTTGGTCGAGAACCCGTCTACCAGGAGCTTCACCCTTGCGCAGGACTGTCCAACTCGCGGTCAGCAACGCCAGCTTGGAAACGGCTCATGGTCGACCGGATGCGCGAAAAACCAGGTGGCGATCAGGTCGACGTGACCATGGGCGACATGTCCCGCGTCACCACCGGCCGCACCTACGGGCTGACCTACTTGGTCTTCAACACGATCGGCAACCTGCTCCGACTCAGTCGAGCTTGCAGGCTTCGGAGGCCGGCTGTTCCTTGGCGAGGAATATCGTCTGGGCCATCATCTTGTAGCCGCTGATGCGCTCGCGGAACGTCTCGATGGACTCCTCGGGGTGCACCGAGTCGATGACGGCGTGCGGGCCGTGCGCGTTGAACTGGTGGCTGACGCCGCGCGGGATCTGCATGTCCGCCCAGGAGTTCTCCGGGACAGTCAGGTTGTAGCGGGTGCGGTGCACGCCGTCGGGGGCGTCGGAGGCGGCGTCCTCGAAGACCTCCGGCCGGAACGGCGTGACACCCTCGATGTGGGTCACGTCGATGGGCGAGAGGCTGGACACCCGGATGCGGGTGCCGGGGCCGGTCATCATGCGTACGAAGCGCAGCCCGGTGTGCAGGTGCATCCGGGAGCAGATGTCCCGGTCGATGACGTCGTAGAAGTCCATGAGGTAGCGGTCGGCGAAGAACCCTTCGAAGGGGGCGTCCAGCATGTAGACGTCACCCTCCTCGAAGGTCTGGGCGCGCTGGATGCCGTCCCCGTCCTGGGTGGTCGCGGCCGGGGCGTGGTGCGCGGCGCGCACCACACCGCCCAGGGCGTCGGTGATGGCGAGGGAGATCTCGGCGGGCAGCTGGATGACGGGTGTGACATGGCATCGGCCCGGGTCGCTGAAGTCCACCACGTCATGGACTTCGTTTTCGTCGTCGGGGGTGAACTTCATGAACTCGGTCATGCGAACTCTCCTTGTGCGATCGGTGCAACCGGCCGGGTCCCTTGTCCCTTACCGAAAGGGGGACTTCACGGCGCGGTAGGTGGTGCGGCAGGGAGTCGGCGTCCTGGCGCAGGACCCCGACTCGCACTTGACGTAGGACGGCTCGATGTCATGGTCCGCCGGGGTGAGTCCGGCGCTCTTGAGGGCGGTGGTGAAGTCGTCCGGCCCGTAGGAGCGGCTGCGCAGGGGCTGGTTCACCCGGTACGCCCGGCCGTCGTCCTCCACGACCCCGGAGATCCGCAGCATGCCGGTGCCGGAATCCGCGTCCCCCACACTCCTCTTGGCATTCACGGCGGTGTCCTCGTCGAGCAGCGTGAGGTTGTCCCAGTGGCCAAAGTGCGAGGTCCCGAAGACGTCGCACAGGAACTGGCCGCCGTCCGCCAGGGCCGCGCCAACCCGGTAAGAGCAGCGCTCCAGGTCGCCGGGGGCGTCGAGGTGGTTGAGGGCGCCGTCCAGGCAGACGGCGGCGTCGGCCGGCTCCGGGAGGGAGCGGACCGACCCTGCACCCCAGTCTGACGTAGCAGACTTGGACGCCCCGGTCTGCTTCGGACAGGAATCGCATGGCGGTGTCAGAGCGCCGCGGAGGCGGTGAGTTCGTCGCGTTCTGTGGGAGCCCAGTCCAGTGTCCCGGTCCTGCGGTGTTCCTCCATGCCGCGTAGGTTGCTTCGGCCGCGGGAGGGTTCCCACCCTTCGGGGGATTCCGGGCCGACGCGCCGGGCGGGAGTCCGCTCGCTCGCCCGGCGGGTGAGGTCGCAGACGCGCACCTGGCCTCGGGGAGCCAGCACCAGCAGTCGGAAACATCGGTCCACCACCTCCCCCACCACCTCCGGGACGATGTCGTCGTCGGGGCGGAACGAAAGGTAGGCGTCCCCGGTGACCACGGCGATGTGCAGACAGGTGCGGTGGGCCAGGGGCCGGGCCGGGCGGCCGGGCCCCCGGTGGTTGAAGCGGTCGCGCATGGCGTGGGCCGCCCGTACCGCCCGGGCTGCGTCGTCCTCGTACGGCTCCGGGTAGCCGAACAGCGTCGAGAAGACCGGCCCGCCCGCGTGGTTCATCGTTCCGCCGAACTGTTCGCTCACCTCGCGGACCACCGTCTCGCACTCGCGCTGGGCGGCCTGAAGGTCCGCCGCCCCGTGGCCCCGCCCGTCGGGTGCGTAACGCGCCCACGCCAGGAGGAGGCTGACGCGTTGGCGTTCCACCGTGAGGTCGTTCCGTCCGCGCGGCCGGGGGTGGGGAGGGTGGACGGCGGTCAGTCCCGGCCGGGCCTGGGCCGGGGGTCTGCGCACCGAGTCGGGCCCGGGCAGGGCCGTCACATCGATCAGGGCGGGCCGGGACGGAACTTCGAGTTCCGGATCGTGGTCGAGGATCGCCCGCTGCAACTTCTGTATCTTCCGGGTGGGTTCGAGACCGTAGCGCTCGGCCAGCTCGACCCGGATGTGGCGGTAGGCCGCGAGTGCGTCGGTCTGCCGGCCGCAGCGGTACAGGGCCAGCATGAGCTGACAGCTCAGTCGCTCCCGTGTCGGCTCGGCGGCGGCGACAGACTGGAGTTCGCCGAGCACGGCGTGGTGACGGCCGCACGCCAGCTCGGCCTCGAAGAGGTCTTCCAGGGCGTTGAGGCGGCCGTTCTCCAGCACGGTCAACTCCGGCCAGGCGAGGCCTTCTTCGACCAGGTCGGCGAGTGCGGTTCCGCGCCACAGCCCGAGGGCTTCGCGCAGTACCCGTGCCGCCGACTCGTAGGAGCCCGCGGCGACGTCGGCGCGTCCGCGCTCCGCCGCCTGCCGGAAGCGGAACAGGTCGATCGCGTCGGGGTCGATCCGGAGCCGGTAGCCATGGGCCTCGGTCAGCAGGACCGCCCGCCCGCTGGCGCCCGAGTCGGTGCCCGTCTCGGACGACAGCACGCGGCGCAGGTCCCGGACGGCGTTCTGGAGCATCTTCCTGGCGGTCAGCGGGGTGTCGCCGGGCCACACGGTGGCGAGCAGCTTGCTCGTGGCCACCACGCTGTTGGCGTGGATGAGCAGGTGGGCGAGTGCACCACGTCTGATCACTCCGCCCAGTGACACCGGTTCCCCGTCAGCGAATACCTCCAGGGGGCCAAGCAAGTGGAAGTCCATGGAATCTCACCTTCGTTTTGGAGACGCCTGTCCCCTTGTCTCCGCCACGCCTCCCCTGCCCTCGCCGAGTGCGTCGGTCATCGCGAGCCGCAGGAGTTGCATGCGCTGGGTGACCCCTGCCTTGGCACGGATGCGGCGCATGTACGTGTCGACGGTGTGCGGGCTCAAGCCCAGGAGACGCGCGGCGGAGGTGTACGTGTGCCCGTCGAGAACGCAGGCCAGGACCTCGCGTTCGCGGTCGCTGAGCGAGTCCAGCGGGTGCCGGTCGGGTGGTCTCATGGTGATGAGTGGTCTCTCTTCTGGCCTCACGGTTCGGACGAGGGGAGGCGGTATCGCCGTCCGGCGGCGATACCGGCCCTACGCCGTGCACCGTCCCCCGACGGCCTGCACCCGGTCGGCCGTTGGTCACGGATCGGGCTGCGGCGACCTCATCCCCAGCCGGTGTCCTCGTCACCGCCCGACGTGCACGCTCCCGGGGTGTGGGCCTGGGCCACGGGCGAGTGGGCGGCCGGCGGGTGGGCTCCGGTGCGGGGTGCGTGCGGGGAGGCGCTAAGGAAGAGCGTGACGGACGCCGCCGTGGTCGCGGTGACGGCGGCGGAGTGGGAACGGATTCTCATCAGGGCCTCCGGAGGGGGACAGATCCGATGCCTGGGATCGACCGAGGTCTGATCCGGCGCTCCGATCATGACTCTCGGCCGTCACGTGCACCATGCACCCATCTGCTCACCAACGTGCCGGGCAACAAAGCGAGGGGAGAATAAAGGAAACCAAAACGGATAAATGCGGGTGTTGATGTCCCTGTTGGGGGCTGAGCGGTCCATGGCCGGTCACCTGAGAAGCCGTCATCAAAGCGATCTTGCGGCGTGAAGGTCGGACGGGGTTCGAGCCTGCTCCCGTTGGGTTGATCGCCAGCCGGCCGGCGCATGAGAGAGGGGCCTCCTGCACGGCTCGGAGATGTCGAGTCCACGAGCACCAGGAGGCCCCAGGCGTCACAGCCTTCCGCGGCAGCGGCGCCGACGTCCAACTCCGTTGTGTCGCACTGCGATTGCCTCGCGCACCGGTTCGGCAATGCCGCCGACCACGGCGACCGTGAGCGCCGCTACCTGGCCCAGGCCCTGCTGAGCGAGTTGCACGACCGGCTGCGCCGCAGGGTGCGCGTGCAGGAGGGCCGCGACCCGCAGCCCAGCGCGGGGATCGCCGACTCATGGCGCTGCCGCGCACTCAGCTCCCGGTCCTCCAGCAGCCCCGTAGGCGACGGCATCCGGCCCTCCAGCGATGCGGCGACAGGACGCCGACATCCCTGCCGCCCACCCGCCGACACCAAGCCCGACCAGCGGAAATCAAGCGATCACGCCCGGATTGCCAGCGGCTTCTGAGAGAGTCATGGTGTGGCACGCAGGACGAGCAGCAGCAGCAGGCAGGGGGCGTTGGCACCGGAGAGCGTGCAGCCGTGTCCGGCGGGGGCATAGACAATCTCGCCGGCCCGCAGCCGTAGTTCGAGGCCGCCCTCCGCGTGAGGGGCGTGGTCCCGGCAGTCGATGCGGCACCGTACTCCGCCTCGCACGGGGAAGAGCAGGACGTCGGCGCCCGTGTGGTCGACGGAGATCGCGCTCCCGGCGAGCAGCCGTCGTTCGAAGGCTTCGACGGTGCGCCCGATGACGTCACCCAGTCCGGTGGCCAGCCTGTTCGCGCCGGCGCCGGGGGGCGCGGGTCGCCATGCGGCGTCGGCCGTCCCGCCGAAGGTGTCGAGGAGCATCGGGAGGATGGCGTGAGCACGCTCGGGCCATACCATCGCGGGTCCGGTGCCCTGGTAAGTCGACAGGCATAACGCCATGTCACGGAGGAAGAGTTCGCAGTCGGTTTCGGACACCGTTGCCCCCACTGTCGCAGTGTCGAGTTCGCTTGTGACGGGTGCCACCGGCAGAAGTGCGACGCACGGCTTCCCGGGCAGATCGCGCATCGGTTGCGTCAGGGCACGCGAAGTCGACGGCCCCGGCAGCCGTTCGGGGCCAGGGAACGTCCACGTCCGCGCAAACCCCCCGCGCGTAGGCGGCCGCCCATGCTCCCGCGGCCGAGGCCGGTCGCGCCAGCCCCGAATTCGCGGTCCCGTGACGGCGTGACGCAGAGGACACCGCGGTGACACACGGCAAGGCCGCGACGGCGGGTGCCGTCGCGGCCTGGTGCGGGTCCGTGGACCGTCGGGTCTTGGTGAAATCCTGCTACAGAGCGGCCTCTTCCGTGCCGGTGGACGGCCCCCTCTCGTCGTGGTCCAGCAGACCGGCCCGGGCGGCGAGGACGCCGGCCTGGAACCGGCTCCCGGCACCGAGGGTTTCCATGATGTCGGCGACGTGCTTGCGGGTGGTGCGCAGCGACATCCCCAGCCTGCGGCCGATGGTTTCGTCCTTGTAGCCGTCCGCCAGCAGGCGGAGGACCGTCCTGTCCAGCTCCTTCGCCACCGATTCGAGACCGTCGGCGGCGGCGTCGGAGAAGGGCCGGGCGTGCGCCCACGCATTCTCGAACACCGAGCAGAGATACTTGACGATGGACGGCTCCCGCACCATCACCGCCCCCAGGCTTCCCTCCTGGTCGGGGACGAACGCCAGGTCACGGTCGAAGATGATGAGACGGCCGAAGGGGTCGTGGACCGTGCGGTATTCGGCTCCCAGACCGGACAGCGCGGCCACATAAGCCTGGCTCGGCGCGTTGAACCGGGCCGTGTGGTTGTAGAGGGTTTGCATCCGCACTCCGCGGGCGAGCAGCGCCGTGTCGCGACTGAACGCCTCCTGGAGCACCTCCGGTGAGCGGCAGCCACCCGGCTGATTGCTCAGGACCTCCTCCCGGCATTCGTTGGAGGCACGGTTCAACTCCGCGCGCACCTCGTCCAGATACGGGATGACCTCGATGCTATCGCCATGGCGGCGCCTTCCTTCGAGGAAGTGATGGCGCAGCCGGCCGAATTCGAGGCTGATCTGGTTCAGGCGACTCTGCTGCTCCTGTAAGGACTTCTGGATCGGGGCGGCGAGTGCGGCAGCGACCAGGTCCGGATTGACAGGTACCAAGAGCGCCGCGTCCTTCGAGTGGGAGCGCAGCAGACCCAGTTCTTTCAGCCGGTCGACGATCGAGTCGAGGTCGTCCTCGGATAATTCCAGCCCGGGCAAGGTTCCCAGGCGTTCCCTGGTCACTTGCTGGTACTGCAGAATGCAGGAATAGACCGCCACCTCGCTCTCGCTCAGATACGACGGGCCGGTGGAGGTGGCCGCCTGAAGGGGAAGGCTCACGGACACTCCCCTCGCGCAGGAGGCATTGCCGACCATTCCTCGGACGAGGATCTTCTACCAGATAACCGATCTGTCAGGAGCATCTCTCTTCTTTTCTCTTCCGCCTGGGGCGCGGCGAGAAGTACGGCGCCTTACATGGCAGACGGTCGTCGCCGCGAACCGGTTCACTCAGGCCCCGGAGCCGTGGCCGCACGCCCGGCCGGGGCCGCCGCACGCCCGTCGCCGGCGAGTTCGGCCGGCGGGCGATGCCATCCCGCCCGCCAGACCTTCCCCCACCTCCAAGAAAGCGTCGGGCCGGGCGAGTTGCTCCCCAGGGGCTCGCGCGCCGCGAGCGCGCGTCCCGGTGAGGCTTCCCCTCGGGCCGCTCGGCGAACGGCCGCACGCAACATACCGCAGCGGATGCCGGTCGGCGACTACGGTGCGCGTCCGTCCCGGCACTGTCCGGAGCCCAGCCGGGCGGGCCCGGCCGACCGCCCGGGAAAAGACCGGTAATTGCGCGGTCATTTCACGTCCGCACTGACCGGCCGTTCTCAGTTCCCATTCAATTCCACCGGATCCCTACAGTGGTCCGCGTGCTGAACCGAATTCTCCCCGCTTCTGGACCGGGACGTGTTCTGGCCGTGGCTACCCTATTCATCACGCTGGGCCAAGGCGCGTTCATGACCTGCTCGGCTCTCTATTTCACCACCGTGGTCGGGATTTCCGTGACCCAGTTGGGGCTCGGTCTGACCGTCGCTGGGGCGGTGGGCCTGTTCGCGGGCGTTCCGCTGGGGCATCTGGCGGACCGCCGGGGGCCGCGCGGAACGGCGGCGCTGCTGACCGCCGCGAACGGCGTGGCGGCGGCGGGCTACCTGGTCGTCGGTTCCTTCGTTCAATTCACCGTGTCGGCCTGCCTGTTCGTCATGCTGGAGCGAGGCAGCCGGGCGGCCCTCCAGGCAGCGGTCGCGGGAACCCTGGACGGCGGGGACCTGGTGGAGACCCGGGCGTATCTGCGCGCGGTCACCAACGCGGGTGTGGCGGTGGGGGCGGGCATGGCCGGCATCGCCCTTCAGGTGAATACCCCCGCCGCCTTCCGCACCGTGCTGGTGCTGGACGCTCTGCTCTTCCTCGTGGCCGCGGGTGTGCTGACGCGGCTGCCGCGGGTGGCGCCGAAGCCCGCGTCCGACGAGGATGCCGGGCGCCCCCGGCTGGCCGTACTGCGCGACCGGCCCTTCGTCCTGGTCACCGCCCTGACCGCGGTGCTGTCGCTGCATGCGGTGCTGCTCGAAATCGTGGTCCCGCTGTGGATCGCCACGCATACCGCCGCCCCGCGTTGGTTGGTGACGGTTTTGTTCCTGCTCAACACGGTGAGTGTGGTGGCGTTCCAGGTACGGATCGCGAAGCGGGTGACGCGGGTGCCGCTCGCCGTACGGGCCGTCCTGCGGGCCGGGATCGTGCTGTGCGTCGCCTGTGCGCTGTTCGCGGCGTCGGCGACGGACAGCGTGGCCGCAGCGGTGACGTTCCTGGTGCTGGCCGGGGCCGTGCACGTCTACGGGGAGATGGTGTTGTCGGCCGGCGCCTGGGTCATCGGATTCGACCTGGCACCGGCGGACATGCAGGGGCAGTACCAAGGGTTCTTCTTCACCGGATATGCGACGGCGGCCATGATCGCCCCCTCCTTCCTCACGCTCACCGTCGTCCAGGGCGGCGCCGTCGGCTGGCTGCTGCTCGGCGGCCTGTTCGTTCTCGCGAGCCTGGCCACGAAACCCGCTGTCGGCTGGGCGGAGCGCACCCGCTCCGTACGTCCGGCGCACTGCGGCTGACCCCACCAGGAGCATTTGCCATGGAACAGCGATCCCCCACCGCCCCCACCCGGCCCGCGGCACCGCGGGAACCCGAGGGCGGGGTGACCCACGGAACCTTCCTGACCGCCGCGGACGACGCCCATGTACCGCTGCGCGAGCGGACGTTGGGAAACGGCACGCCGCTGCGCGACCTCGCCCCCCGGCCCGGCCCGGCGACCGGCCGGCACGACGCCCTCCACGCGGAGGTGTCCGATCAGCTGTGGCGCCGTGGTCTGGCCGCGGTCCAGCTCGACGAACCGCTGCCGAACGACCGGTTCACCGCGTTCGGGGCCTTCCTCGGCACGGCCATGCCCGAGCGGGACCCGGCGGTCCGCCCGTACGTGGCGGACGAGGTGATCCTCAACCTGCGCAGCGAGCACCGGCGCACCGACGACGTGTCGTTGCAGCCCTTCGCCGGGAACCACCTCTCGCTGCACACCGAGAGCAGTGGCGGCCCCGTCGAAAGGCAGCCGCGCTACATCGTGCTGATGTGTGTCGCCCCCGGGGACGCCTCGCAGGGCGCCCGGACGGTGCTCGTACCGATGCGGGACGTGGCGCGCCGGCTGGCGCCGCGCACCACCGCCGTCCTCTCGCGCACCCGCTACCGTCACCACCCCGGCGTACCCACGATCGCCCGGAAGGCCGGGGACCGCTGGGTGTTCTCCTTCCGCGACTTCCTGGCCGACGAACTCCACTGGACCCACGAGGGGCCGGAGGGCGACGCCACGGCCGTCAACGACGCGCTCCGCGACCTGCTGGCGGCGATGTACGCACCAGGGCACGCCCGGGCGGTCCACTGGCGGCGCGGACTGCTCGTCGTCATCGACAACACCTACTTCTTCCACGGGAGAACGGCCGGTTCGGCAGCGCCCGAGGCCCGTCTCCGGCACCTCAAGCGTCTGCGCATCGTCTGACCCTGTCCGTCTTCCGGATCAGCCCACCCGCGCCCATGCCCTCCATTCGCCCTCGCCCTTTGGGGCGGCCCTCTCGGGAAACGCATGAAACTCTTCGAATCCCTTCCGTCTCCGCGTCCGCGGTACACCCCGCAGGACGCTCGCGAGACCGCCGCGCGCACACCGCGACCCGGTGGAATCCGCGACGTCTTCACACCCGGCATAGACGAGCGTGTCCTTGATGTGTACGCCCGGGCACGCGACCCCCACGACCCCCTGGAGCTGCGGGACCTGTGGCTGGGGCGGGTCGAGCACGAACTCGGGGCGCACGCCCTGCGCCCGGAGCTCGCCGAGGGCTGGCGCGCCAGTCGGCCGCGGCGCACGGTCGGTGCCGAGGAAGTGCTCTCCTCCCGGGCGACCGTCCGCTTCGTCAAGGAGCTCTTCAACTCGTTCTTCCGTGACGATCTCTACGGCGAACTCCGGGACAGCGCCCGCTACATCCTCTCCAGCGGCTCGATCGACGAGGAGAAGTGGGGCCTGCCGGAGAGTCTGAAGGAGTGCATCCGCTACGCCCTCGACCGGGACTGGTACGGCTACTCCGACTCGCGCGGGCGCGTTCCGGCCCGCGAGGCCATCGCCGAGTACGAGAACGCCCGCATCACGGGGGCGCGGTACGACGCCGGGAACGTCGCCATCACCATGGGCGGCACCTTCGCGATCAGCACACTCGCCGACTTCGTGCTGCACGACGGCCCCCGGTCCTCCTCCCCGGCGCTGTGCGCGATCCCCAACTATCCGCCCCTGGTGGAGTCGATCGCCCGCCGGCATGAGGTGCAGTTGGTGCCCCTGGCCTCCGAGGGCGGTCAGACCTCGGTCGATCCGGTGATCGCCGCGCTCACCCCCGACACTCCGCTCGTCATGTTGCAGACCGTGGGGAATCCGACCGGCGCCGCCGTGACCGAGGCGGAGCTGGCCCGGCTGATCCGCGCCGCCTCCCCCTCTACGGTCATCGTGCTGGACGAGTGCCACGAATGGCTGGGCACCTACGAGGAGCGGTGCCCCGAGCGCGCGGCCCCCAACGTGGTGCGCGTCTCCAGCCTCTCCAAGTCCTGGTCGGCACCGGGTCTCAAGGCCGGGTGGTTCCTCGCCGATCCGGCGTTCATCGACGAGTACTACGAGTACGCGTCGTCCTCCTTCGGCGGTCCGCCCTCGTTCTACTACACGGTCATCGAGGTGCTCGCGCGCCTGGAGCGCTGGCTCATCACCGGGGTCGAGGTGCCGGGGCCGGCCGAGGCCAAGGAGTTCGAGGCGTCCTACAGCATCGACCTCGCCCAGCTGCGGAACGCCTACCGCGGCTATCGCACCGAGCGGCTGCGGCGCGCCGAGGACCTGACCGTCCTGCGGGACGCGGCCACCGTCCGGCTGGCGGAGACCTCCGGGCTGGTGCTTCCCTCGCGCTTCTCCATCAACACCGTCGTGGAGTTCCCCGGCTGGGACGACTCCTACCGATGCTTCCGCGACATTCTGCGGGAGTCCGGTGTCTCCGTCCTCCCCGGGATCCTCACGTTCTGCCTCTCCGGCGGCGTCGTGCGGGTCACCACGGCGCGGCCCTGGGACGAGCTCGCACCCGCCATCGACCGACTGCGGTCGCAGGCCGGCCGCACGACGGGGGGCTGACCCATGGACGGATGGACGGCCCCTGGCGGCCACAAGCTGGTCCTGGGCATGGTGCACCTGTCACCGCTGCCCGGCACCCCGTTCCACGAGGACGGATCGTTCGACCGGATACGCGACACCGCGGTCCGTTCGGCGCGAGCGCTGTACGAGGGCGGGGCCGACGGCTGCCTCATCCAGACGGTGGACCGGTTGTACCGCGTCGACGACGTGTCCGACCCGGCCCGCACGGTGGCAATGGGCCTGATCGTGCGGGCGGTCGCCGAGGCCACGGGCGAGCGGTTCCACATCGGCGTGCAGCTGATGCGCAACGCGCTGACGCCGTCCCTCGCGGTGGCGAAGGTGGCCGGCGGCAGCTACATCCGGGCGGGCGCCCTGGTGGGGCAGACCCTCACCCCGCACGGCATGGTCCGGCCCGATCCGATGGAGGTGATGGCCTACCGCCGCCGGATCGGCGCCACGGACGTGCGGATCGTCGCCGAGATCGACTCGATGCACTTCCGGTGGTTCGGCGGGGAGAAGTCCACCGCCGAGGTAGCGCGCGCCGCCCGGTCGGTCGGTGCGGACGCGGTGTCGCTGTGCCACCCGGACGAGGACGCGGCCCTGGAGATGATCGCGTCGGTGCGCAAGGCGGTCCCCGAGCTGCCCGTCATCCTGGCCGGCCACACCCGGCACGACAACGCCATGCGGCTGTTGGCGGCGGCCGACGGAGCGTTCGTGGGCACCTGCCTGGAGCGTGACGGCTGGGGCGGCGAGATCGACCGCGACCGGGTCGCGGCCTACGTCGACATCGTACGGAGGCTGGAGCGATGAGCGTCGGGAACGGCCCGGCCGCCGGGAGCCAGGCACTGCCTCCGCTGGACCCCCGGGTGATGTTGCGGCAGGTGGCAGCCCTCGCCGAGGACCTCCGCGAGCAGACCGGGCCCTTCGACGAGCAGGTCCGCTCGCGGCTCTCCGCGCAGTGGGCGGCGGTGGACTCCGTCACCATCGTGGGAGACGGCGACTCCTACCACGCCGCGTGTGCCGTGCAGATGGCCTTCGCGTCGCTGGCGGGCGTGGACTGCCGTCCGGTGAGCGCACTGCGGTTCGTGGACTACGACCTCCCCTTCGCCGACTGCCGCCCGCCGCGTACGGAGTTGACGCTCGCGGTCTCCGCCTCGGGCCGCACCCCGCTCGTCGTGCGGTCGGCGGAACGGGCTCGCGAGGCCGGGGCGACCACCGTCGCGGTCACCGCGACGTCCGGCAGCGCGCTCACTGCGGCGAGCGACGGCGCCCTTCTGGTGACGCTGCCGCGCACCGAGCGGTCGCCAGGTGTCCGCAGCTATCAGGCAAGTCTGTTGGGGCTGTTGTTGATCGCCATCCGGCTGGGCGAGGCACGCAAGCGGCTCACCCGGCAGGAGGCGGACGCGCTGCGGGGCGAACTCGCGGCACTGGCCGGACCGGTCGAGGCGACCGCCGAAGCGGCCCGGGAGCGGTGCCGTGAGCCGGCCGAGCGGATCGCCGGTGCCCCCGTGCTGACGGTGGTCGGCAGCGGTCCCTCCTACGGCACCGCGCTCTTCGGCGCCGCCAAGGTGATCGAGACCTCCGGGATCTTCGCCACCGGGCAGGACCTGGAGGAGTGGTGCCACGTCGAACGGTTCGCCCGCCCGGCCGACATGCCGATGGTCGTGGTGGCCGCGCCGGGGCGCTCGTACCGGCACGCCGTGGAGGTCGCCGCGAAGGCGGCGGCGCTCGGGCGGCGGGTGATCGCCGTCGCGCCCGAGGACGACACCGCCCTCGCCCGGCACAGCTGTGCGGCGCTGCCCGTGACGGGGCGCGTACGCGAGGAGTACTCACCGCTCCTCTACCACGTGTTCGCCGCTCCCTTTTCCTGCTACCTCGCCCAACACCTGGGGCGGGCGCCCTTCCTGGCGGACCGGCGCCCCGGCCCGTCCCCCACCTTCCGACACGACGGAGAGACGTCATGATCGAGACGACAGAGGGCATCTCCGCGCAGCAGGTCATCGCCATGCTGACCGAGGAGTTGCACGGCCTCGACCCCGCCGAGCGCCAGGCGAAGACGATCGAGCTGCTCGCGGTGTTCGGCCGCGCCAAGGCCGAGGCGCTCCAGCCCGAGGAGCGCCCCGAGGCGCCCGACACCAGACCCGGCCCCCTGATGATCTGTGACTGGGCCGCCGACCTCGGTCTGGACGGCACGACGCAACAGCTCGGAATCGAGGTCGCGCCCGGCCCGACGAAGGTGACGAAGACCGCCGACGCCACCGGGCACTCCCTGGTGTCCAGCGGACACGTGGGGGCCGACATCCTCCATGTGCCGGCGGGCAGCGGCTTCGCCCCGCACACCCACCCGGGGGATCACCTGCTGTTCGTGCTCGCGGGCACCGGGACGATCGCGGTGGCCGGGGAGATCGTGCGCACCCGGCCCGGCCAGGTGTACATGGTCCAGGGCGACATCACCCACGCGGTGGGCGCGGTCACCGACCACATGATTCTCTCCGTGGGCGCGCCGCACCGCCGCCTCGACAGCCCGGACCGCCAGGAGCTGACGGCCTACGCCGCGCTCCTCGGCGAGCTGGGCGAGATCACCTGCCGGCTCTGCGACATCTCGGCGTCCGGCGGCGAGGAGCTGGCGGCGAAGGGCTGCACGCACTCCCCTCACCGGTTCGGGTGAGTGATGATCTCTTCGTCCCCCACCGACGCCGAGCGCGCCCACACCTATCGCGGCATCCCCTTCGAGGACCGGCTGACCCCGCACCCCACTGTGGTGTCCTGGCTCGTACACCACGCCCGGGCCCGGGGCGGGGCCCCCTTCCTGACGACCGTGTCGGGTGACGACGAGCCCAGCACGCTCACCTACGGTGAACTCGACGTCCTGAGCCGGCGCGTGGCGCGCTGGCTGCGGACCGAGCTCGATATCGCCCCCGGCCGGACCGTGGCCCTCGCCCCGGCCAACGACCCGGTCTCGGTCGTGGCTCTCCTGGGCGTCCTACGGGCGGGCTGTGCGCTGCTCCTGCTCGGCCCGCAGGACCCTGCCGACCGCAGACGGCAACAGGCCGAGGCGGCACGGGCACAGGTGGTCCTCCGCCCTCCCGCCGTCCCCGCCGAAGCGCTGCCGGAGGCGGTCGTGATCCCCGATCCGGGCACCCTGACGGACCCGGCCGGACCGGACGCCGACCCGGTGCTCGACCCGGCTCAGGACGCCCTGTTCTTCGCCACCTCCGGATCGACCGCGGCCGCCAAACTGGTCGCCCAGTCGCACTACAACACCGCCGTGAACGCGGAGGCCCTCGGGCGCCACCACGGGCTGCGCCCCGGTGACCGGTTGCTCGGCTGCCTGCCCGTCCACCATGTCAACGGTCTGCACTTCACCGTCCTCGGCGTCCTGGCGGCCGGCGCCCACGTCCTGCTCGCGGACGGCTTCGCGCCGCTGCGCTACCCCCGGCTGCTCCAGCAGTTCCGGCCGCGGATCGCCAGTGTCGTACCGAGTGTCCTGGAAGCCCTCCTGGAGACCTGGCGGCAGCCGGAACTCCCCGCGGATTTCGGGTACTTCGTCTCCGCCGCGGCGCCCCTGACCGTGCGGACCGCGCGGGCGGTGCGGGACCGCTTCGGCGCCCGGGTGCTCCAGGGCTACGGGCTGACCGAGACGGTGAACTTCTCGACGACGCTGCCGCCCGGCCTGTCCGAGGACGCGTACCGGCGGCTGATGCTGGACACCGACATCCCCTCGATCGGCACGGCCCTGTACGGCAACGAGGTGGCGGTGCTGACACCGGAGGGCGCGCGGGCAACTCCTGGGCAGGTGGGCGAGATCTGCGTACGCGGCCACAACGTGATGTCCCGCTACGAGGCCAACCCGCACGCGACGGCGGAGGCGTTCGCGGGAGGCTGGTTCCATACGCAGGACCTGGGCCTGGAGGTCACCGACCCGGACTGCGACGAGCCCTTCATCGTCATCTCCGGACGCCGCAAGAACATCGCCAAGGTCGGGGGCGAAACCGTCTCCCTGGACGAGATGGACCGGGTGCTTCGCGCCCACCCCCAGGTCCGCGACGCCGCGTGCGCGGCGCTCCCGCACCGCTTCCTGGGCGAGGAGATCGTGGCGGCGGTGGTGCCCGCCTCGGGCTCCCAGGGCCCTCCCGACGTGCGGCCCGCGCTGGCCGCGGCGTTCCGGCCCGGGGTCCTGCCCTGTCGCGTGGAGCTGCTCGACGCGATCCCGAGGACCCGAACCGGCAAGGTCCTGCGTCGGGAACTCGCAACCCGACTGGCCGGCACCGACACCGCGGACAGCACGCACGGCCCCCGTACACCGGCGACCTCTGACTCGCCCCGACCGAACTCCGGGAGCACCCGATGAACGACCCCTCCGGGATGACACACCGCGTAGCCCACCTGCTGGGAGACGTCCTCCATATCGACCCGCCGGCCCCCCGCACCGATCTGATCGGCACCGGTCTGCTCGACTCCATCGGCTTCATGCACCTGTTCGTGGCGATGGAGGAGGAGTTCGGCATCGGCGTGGCAACCACCGACCTGTCCCCGGACCGCTTCCGCACCGTCGAGACCATCGCCGCGTACGTGGTCGGCAAGCAGGGCGGCGAGCAGGGGCCGGTCGTCCCGGCGACCGCCCCGTGAGCGGGCCCCCTGCCATGCCCCAGGAGCGACAGAAGCGGAGTGCGCGGATGGAAGACGCACAGGTGGCGATCCTGACGGACCCCCGCACAGGACGCGAGCGACGGCGCATTGCCCTCGCCGGCGAGCCGGAGGTGGCGGCCGCCGTGGCCGAAGCCCGCGGCGCCGGGCCCGCGTGGGCCGCGCTCACCCCACGGCTCAGGGCACGGTGCCTGCTGCGCTTCGCCGACCTGATCGAGGAACGGTCGGCGCAGTACGTCGCGGCCGAGCGGTCAGGTACCGGCAAGCCTGCTGCCGAAGCGGCCGGTGAGGTCGAGTCGTGCGCCGATCTGCTGCGTTTCTACGCGGGCGCGCTGCGCGCCCGCACGGCCCCGGCCGCGGGCCGTCTGCTGCCCGGACGGGAGAGCTGGGTGCGGTGGGATCCGCTGGGCGTCGTCGCGGCGATCGTGCCCTGGAACTACCCGTTGGTGATGGCCGCGTGGCGGATCGGCCCCGCACTCGCCGCGGGCAACACCGTGGTCCTCAAGCCCGCCCTGACGACCCCGGACACCGCGCTGCTGCTGGCCCGGGACGCGGCCGAGACGCTGGGGCCTGGTGTCCTGGTAACCGTGCCGGGTGACCGCGACACCGGCCGCCTGCTGGTGCAGAGCGATGTCGACGCGGTGGCGTTCACCGGCAGCGAGGCGGCCGGGCGCGACATCGTCGTCCGCGCGGGCCTGCGCCGGCTCAGCCTGGAGCTCGGCGGCAACTGCCCCGCACTGGTGCTGCCGGACGCGCCACCGGGCACCTATGAGGCGCTGGTTCGTGCGGCTACCTACAACGCCGGGCAGAGCTGTGCCTCCCCCGCCCGGGTCATCACCCTGCGGGAGAACTACCAGCAGGCCGTGGAAGGGCTGGCCAAGGCCATGAACGCGCGGCGCGCGGGCGTCGACTTCGGGCCGCTCAACAACGCGGACCAGGCGGCCCGTTACGACCGGATCGTCGCGCGGAGCGGGGCGGGCATCGAGCATGTCGCCCCGCTCGCGCCGCCCCCGGGCGAGGAGGGCGGCCACTGGCGGCCCGGCCGCATCCTCGCCGACCTGTCGGCGGACGATCCCGCGGTGTGCGAGGAGGTGTTCGCGCCGGTGCTCACCGTGCAGGCGGCGGACGGTCCCGCCGAGGCCCTGGCGCTGGCCAACGGGATGCCGCAGGCCCTCGCCGCGAGCGTCTGGGGCTCGCGCACGGACGCGGCCCTGGAACTGGCCGGCCAGCTGAACGCCGGCGAGGTGTGGGTCAACTGCCATCTGGAGCAGACCGCGGAACTGCCCCACGGCGGGCGCGGCGCTTCCGGGCACGGTACGGACATGAGCGTGCTGGCGATCACCGAGTACCAGCGGCCCAAGACCGTCACCGTACGTCTGGGCGGGAGCTGAGCATGGCGGACACTCGTGTTCCGGCCGAGGAGGCGACGGCCGCGTGGCAGTGGGAGGTGTGCCGCGACCCCGAGGAGGTGCACGCGCTGCTGTGCGCGTGCGACGCCCACCAGGCGGCGGCCTCCGGGACCCCGGCGCCGGCGCGACGCCTGGCGACCACCGAGCACCGGGTGCGCTCCGGCTCCGTGCACCTGCTGCGCCACGGCGGCCGGCCGGCCGGGATGTTCACCCTGACCTGGGACCCGCCGTTCGCCGCGGACGAGGGCGCCTTCCCGCCTGCCGAACGGCCCCTGTATCTGTCGCGGCTGGCCGTCGCGCCCGAGTGGCTGACGGGTGGGTCCCTGGTCGGGCTGCGCTGCCTGCGCCGGGCCATCGAGACCGCGGCGCAGGCCGACGGTGACGCACTGCGCTCGGAGGCCAACCCGGACCTGTCGGCCACCCGGTCCGTGCTCGGCATCCTGGGGTTCGTTCAGCATGGGCCGACGCTGAGCGACGGGCAGGGCAGGCGCCGCGTCCACCTCCACAAGTCCCTCGGCCCGGCGTCCCCAGGCTCGGGCGGGGAGGGCTGATGGCGGCGACGATTCGGCGCGAGACGATCGGCACCACCGCCGGACACCGCGGCCAGAAGCCGACCGACGTGGACGCCTACACCCTGGACTCCGGCGAGGGCCTGGCCGTCGTGGTGTGGACGTACGGGGCCGGGCTCGTGGAGGTCCTGGCCCCCGACCGCGAGGGCCGAACCGGCAATGTGGTGGTGCGGCTCGCGGACCTCGACGCCTACCAGGACCGTGCGGCCAACCCGTATGTCGGCTCCACCGTGGGCCGTTACTGCCGGTGCGTGGCGGACGGCCGGTTCCGGCTCGACGGTGTGGAGCACCGGCTCGACCGCAACGACGGCGCCCACCACATCCACGGCGGGTCCCTCGGCTTCGACCGGTACGTGTGGGAGGCCGAGGCGGAACGCTCGGACGGTCTGCTGTCGCTGCGACTGCGCCTCGACAGTCCGGACGGCGACCAGGGCTACCCCGGTGCGCTGCGCGCCGAGGTCCGCTACCAGGTGTCTCCCGACGGGAGTCTGGCCTTCGAGTACCGGGCGACGACCACCGCAAGCACCATCGTGGGGCTGACCAATCACGCCTTCTGGAACCTGGCCGGCGGCGGCCTGATCGACGGCCATCTGCTGGCGGTCAACTCCTCCCGGGCAGTGGTCTTCGACGACCATCTCATCCCGGTCGCCGGGCCGCCCGCGGACCTCACCGGAAGCCGACTGGACCACCGCGTATCGAAGCCCGTCGGCGACCGGAGGCTGGACAACTGCTTCCTCCTGGACGACCCGGCCTGGGCGGCGGAGCTGCACGACCCCGCCTCGGGGCGCACCATGCGCGTCGTCACCGACCAGCCCGCGGTGGGGGTGTACTCCGCCGATGGATTCACCGGGCGCCGGCGGTCCGGTCTGTGTCTGGAGGCGGGTCCGCTGCCGGACGCGCCGAACCGCGACGACTATCCCCCGGTCCGTCTCGACCCCGGTGAGACCTACCGCCACCGCACCGTTCACCACTTCTCGGCCCGCTGACCCGCCCCCACCGGCCGGGCCATGACCCCTCAACAGGAGGTAACCCCTATATGGACCCCCTCATGGCTTCCGTGGCGCAGGCCGTACGGCGTCGCGCGGAGGCGCCGCCGCCGGCCGCTGGCATGGACCCGGACGCGGAGCTGTCCTCCCTCGGTGTGACCTCGCTGGGCGTGGCCGGTCTGGTCGTGGATCTGGAGGAGGAATTCTCCTTTCGGTTCCCGGCCGATGCGGTCACCCCCGAGGTGTTCCACACCCTTCGCACCCTCACCGACTCGGTCCGCGCGCTGTGCCGCCACCAGTCGGGCTGAACCCCGGCCCGGTTCCCGGGCAGTCCTTTCACGGAGCGGACATCATGCAGATCCATGGAGACAGCGTCCGAGTCGGCGTCCACTCGGGCCAGCAGTACACCACCTTCGCCGAGGCGCTCGACCTGTGGCAGCGGGCGGAGGAACTCGGGTACGACTGGGTCTCCCTCTTCGACCACTTCCGTCCGCCGCTCGGCGGCCCGGCCGGCCCGTGCTTCGAGGGCATGTCGCTGCTCTCGGCGCTGGCGGCGCGCACCAGCCGGATCCGCTGCGCCGTGCTCGTCTCGGCGGTGACCTGGCGGCATCCGGCACTGGCCGCGGCCATCGCGGCGACCATCGACCACGTCTCGGACGGCCGCCTGGAGTTCGGGATGGGCGCGGCCGGCGCGGACCTGGCCTACGGGCAGTACGGCATCCCGTTCCCGGGCGCCGGGACGCGGCTGGACATGCTGGACGAAGCCTGCCGGGTGGTACGGGGGCTGTGGACCGGCGGGGCGGTGACCTTCGACGGGAAGCACTTTCAGCTCCGGGACGCCCATCTGGAGCCGCGCCCCCTTCAGCCACGACTGCCGATGGTGATCGGTGGCGAGGGCGAGCGGCGGATGCTGCGGATCGTCGCCGAGCACGCCGATATCTGGAACACCCTTGCCGGAACCCCGGACGGCTACCGGCGCAAACTCACGAAGCTGGCCGAACACGCCGCCGCCGTCGGCCGCGCCCCTGGGACCATCCGCAGATCGGTAACGTTCCGGGCGGTGCTCGCCGAGACCGAGCGGGAGGCCCTGGAGCGCAAGGAGCAGCTGCTGCGGAGACTGGGCGCCGATTCGCCGGTGTGGCCGGAGTACCTGGTGTTCGGCACCCCCGAGCAGTGCGTCGAGCGGCTGCGTCCCTATCTCGACCTGGGTGTCCGCGATTTCCTGCTCGGCGCCCGCCCTCCCGTAGACGAGCAGACCCTCGATCTCTTCGCCCGGCAGGTCGCGCCGGTGCTGCGCGCCCACCCGGCCGGCTGACCAGGCACCTGCCCGGTCGCCGAGTTCATCCACACCACGGCCCACGGAGGCTCACCATGGGGAACTACTACTACACGGACGGTTTCGCGTCCTTCTTCGACAGCCGGTACACGGGGTGGGTGCACACTTTCTCGCCCCGGCTCGCCGAACATCTGGGGCGGCAGGGGCTCCCGGAGCGTTCGGTGATCGACCTGTGCTGCGGCACGGGCGTCACGGCGTCCGTCTTCCACGAGGCCGGCTGGCAGGTCACCGGCGTGGACGGATCGGCAGCCATGCTGGACATCGCACGCAAGAAGCTGGCCCCCGCCCTCGATGCCGGTGCGCTCCACCTCATCGAAGCCGATGCCCGGTCCTTCCGTACGCCACGGCGGGCCGCGGCCTGCGTGAGCATGGACGGTGCGCTCAACCATCTGGAGTCGGTGGCGGAGCTGGCCCGGTGTTTCACCGCGGTGAGCGAGGCGCTGCTGCCCGGCGGGGAGTTCGTCTTCGACCTGTACGAGGCGTCGCACTTCCGCCACTGGAACAACCTCACCGTGACGGACGAGCCGGACGCGGTCGTCGTCAAACGCGGGGTCTGGGACGACGGCGCACGGACCGGGATGCTGCGAGTGTCCGGAGTGTTCGGCACGGGCAGCTCCGTCCAGCGGGTGGACCAGACGCTGCGCAGCTGGGAGTACGACGCCGCCGAGGTGGCGGGTGCACTGGAGTCGGCCGGACTCGCCCCGGCCGCACACGACTTCGGGGCGGCGTACGTCAAATGCGATTCGGGCTCCTGCTCCCTGACCAGTGTGCCCTGCCGCACCATCTACCGCGCCCGCAAGCCCCTGGACCAGGGGTGACCCCCACCGCCGCGACCACACCACCACTCACAAAGGATCAGCGATGACCACTACTCCGCACGCTGCCCATGTCCCGAGCACCGATTCCCTGTTCAGCGCGTCCGTGGCGGTTTCCGCACTGTCGGCAGCCGTCGAGCTCGGGCTGCTCGACGAGCTCAAGGACCGGGGCGTCATCCGGTTCGACGGCCGCCAGGAGGGCGAGGGCCGCATCGACCGCGCCGTGCTGCACGGCATCCTCCTCCCCCTGGCGTGGGCCGGGATCGTCGAACTCGACGACCAGGCCGCCCGGCCGGGGCCGGGCTTCGACGCGGCCTACCTGGACCGCGGCTACTTCTACTGGCTGGCCGGCGGCAACGGCGCGCTGACGAGCCGGGCGCCGCACGTCGCGCTGGAGCGCCACCGGCAGGGCGAGTTCTACCGCAGGGACATGCGGGCCGTGGCGGTGAGCTCCCGGATGATCGGCGATGTCGAGGTCGAGTTGCGCTTCGACAAGATACTCGCCAACCAGCCACCCCAAGCGGTGTGCGACCTCGGATGCGGATCCGGCCAACGGCTCATCCGTGTGGCGCGCAACCACCCTCATGTCCGGGGCGTCGGGGTGGACATCGCCACCGCCTCCGTGGACCTGTCGGCGGCCTCGGTCGCCGAGGCCGGGCTGTCGGACCGGATCTCCGTGCACCACGGCGATGTGCACGCCCTGCCCCAACTTTCCGAATTCGCCGGTATCGACGTGGTCACCTGCGTGTTCATGGGGCACGACTTCTGGCCGTATGACAAGTGTGTGACCGTGCTGCGCCGGATCCGCGAGGTGTTTCCCGACGTCGAACGGTTCCTGCTGTGTGATGTGGTGCGCAGCGAGGTGGCGCCGGGAGCGGACACCCCGATCTTCACGTTGGGCTTTGAGTTCGCGCACGCGCTCATGGGGGTCACCCTGCCGACGCGCTCGGACTGGATGACGGCGTTCGCCGCCTCCGGTTGGGAGTGCGAGGCGGTTCAGGAGTTCAACCGGCCGCCCGGCGGTCTGCTCTTCGAGCTGCGCCCCAACTGACGCAACGCTGCTCGCCTTCCAGAGGTACCGGACTTCTGGAAGGCGAGCAGCGCACTGTCGGTCTACGGCGGCGGGAGCGTCAGCCGGCGGGCGTACGGATCATCGCCACGCGCGGCCGGACACACCGCTCAGGTTCCACATGTCCGGCCCATGGATGCTGCTGAGCGCCCCCGGCACATCGGCGCCGGTCGCCCGGATCACCAGGTTGGGGAGGTACATGTCGCGGGTGAAGAGCCCGGTGGGTTCGTCGAGTTCGGCACCCCGCGCGCGCAGCGCCGCGATCCGTGCCGCCGGGAGGTCGCGTACCCACATCAGGACCTCGGCGCCCGGCAGTTGCTCGACCGCAGCCGTCACCAAGTCCGCGAACACCGCGTCGGACGTCGCCTCGCAGTCCACGATCGTGGTGGGGGTCCCGCCGTCGTCGGTGTCGACGCCGGAGCGGTGTCCGATGAGGTAGCCCTCGATAGGGTCGTCCCCCGCCACCAGGTGGAAGTACCGGGCAAGTGGGTTCGCCGCGCGCCAGCGGAAGTAGCCGGCGTCCCGTACCGGGCGCAGGCCGGTGCCGGCCGGCAGACGATCCACCAGGCCGGCCATGGCCTCCGCGTCCACGGCCTCCAGCGGACGTACGACCAGGCCGGAACCCGCCCCCCGTACAGCGGCCAGTTCGTGCCACGGCCGGTCCGCCACCAGTGGCTTCGCCCGCTTCAGCACGGCCTGCCCCCATGGCCCGATCGGGCGCCAGCCGTTCATCAGCATGGCGGGGCCGGCTCCCTGGTCGCCGAAGTCCAGCAGCCACGGCACGCCGTCGGCGCGCAGCCGTGCCACCACCTCGTCGGTCAGGATCCGGAACAAGGGGCTGCCCTGGTAGCGGGGGGCGACCACGGTGTCGGTGAGGCAGGGCAGGGTGAACCGCTCCCCCGCCACCTCCCAGCACGCCCCGAAGACGCCCACCATGCCGACCAGTTCCCCGCCCTCGCGGGCGAGGGTGACGTACCGGTCGTCGAGGTAGGGGTTGGCGCCGTACTTCCAGTCCATGTACGCCAGATTGGCGGCCGTTCCGCCACGCCACAACGAGTCCTGGAAGTCCGCGATCTCCAGACGGTCGCGGGCCGTGCATCCGGTGAGGGAGAACCCGGTCACGCGCCGCCACCTCCACCGTGCGGTGTCTCCTCGTCGGCGAAGAGCCGCTGGAGTGCCCGCAGGTCGGTCTTGCCGTTGGCGTTGGTGGGCAGCGACTCCAGTACGAGCCAGCGCGTCGGCAGCATGTAGGCGGGCACTTTCCCGGCGAGCCTGGCCTTCAGCTGCACGGTGGTCAGCGAAATCCCGGCGCCGAGGGTGTAGGCCGCGCAGATCAGCGGCCCACCCGCGCGACCCGGCACGGCCACGACCGCCCCTGCGGTGATCTCGGGCAGCGCGTGCAACTCGGTCATCACGTCATCGAGTTCCACCCGGTAGCCGTTGACCTTGACCTGGCGGTCGGCACGGCCGTGGAAGCGCAGCAGTCCGTCCGCGTCCCGGCTGCCCAGATCGCCGGTGCGGTACGCGCGCCGTCCGCTGCCGGGGGGCAGCTCGACGAACGAGGCCGTGGTCCGTTCGGGATTGCGCCAGTAGCCGGGGCTGACCCCGGCGCCGCCGATCACCAGCTCGCCCACCTCATCGGCGGCGACCGGGCGCAGCTGGTCGTCGACGACCTCCAGCCACTCCCCGGGGATGGGCCGGCCGACGGGCAGCGCCTGATCCGGCAGGTCGGTCAGCGTGTGGAAGGAACTGGCGATGGTGGTCTCGGTGGTGCCGTAGAACCCGGTGAACGTCACGTGGGGCAGGCGGCGCATCCAGTACTCGACGTCCGGGGGCGGGAAGACCTCGCCGCCCCACAGCACCCGTCGCAGGTCCGGGAAGTCGTCCTTCGCCATCACGTCGTGCCGCGCCATCGCGCTGAGCACCGACGGAACCGAGAGCCACTGGGTCAGCCGTGAGGTGCGGATGAAATCGGCCAGGGTGGTCGGCAGCAGGCTGGTCTCCGGCGGGACCAGGTGCAGTTCGGCGCCGCAGGTCAGCGGCCCGTACACATCCCACAGCGAGCCGTCGAAGTGCAGTTGGAGGTGGCAGGAGATCCGGTCGTCCGGCCCGAGCCCGAAGTGCTCGTTGGCCCAGGTCACGAAGTGGACGATGCCGGCGTGGGTGAGCGGAACGCCCTTGGGTTCGCCCGCCGAGCCCGAGGTGAACAGGACGTACGCGACGTCGGAGCCGCCGCTCACCGGCTCGGGCATGGTCGTCGGCGCGGCGGCGACCTCCGCGGCGGTGAGCGAGCATCCGGGGACACCGTCCGTGGCCTCGCCGTCTGGCAGGCATACGGCCGCCACCACGCCGGGCGCGGCGGCGGCCGACAGCTCGGCGGCCAGGGCGGTGCGCGGGCCGTCGGCGAGGAGCCGGCACGGCCCGCTCCGGTTCACGATGGACACCAGCCGCTCCGCCGGCGACGCGGTGTCCAACGGCACGCACACACCACCGGCCTTGAGCACGCCGAGCAGGTACACCACCGCTTCCGGGCTCTTCGGCACCAGCAGGCACACCCTGTCGTCCGGGCGCAGTCCGTCGGCGCGCAGTGCCTGGGCCAGCCGGTTGGACCGCTCCTCCAGCTCGCGGTAGGTGAGCCGGGTCCGGCCGAAGACGACCGCGTCCGCTTCCGGCGTTCGGGCGGCTTGTGCGCTCACAAGCCCTTCGAGGCGCGTCATGCGCTGCTTCCTTCCTTGGTCAGGGCGTGGCGATATGCACCCGAACCGCGGTGCCCTCGCCGATAAGGCCGTCGTGGCCGCCGTCCGCGAACGGACCGAACACCAGTGACTCGGCGAGGGTCTCCGCCACGAGAAGCGCCTCGTACGGCTGGATGCGTGCCGCCATCGCCTCGGGAAGGTCGATGGTCAGCGCGATGCGGTCGGTGAGCTGGAGGCCGGCCGCGCGGCGTGCCTGCTGCACCACCCGCACCAGATCGCGGGCCGTTCCCTCGGCCGCCAGTTCCTCGGTCACCTCGACGTCGAGCACGATCAGTCCGGATCCGCCGGGCAGCGCCACGGCGGCGCCCGGGCCGTCGGCGACCAGCCGCAGCTCGTACTCGTCGGGGAGCAGTTCGATGCCTGCCGCCACGACGTTCCCGTCGGCGTCCGTGGTCCAGTCGTCCATGGCGGCGGCGCGGAGCACCTTTTGCACCGCGCTGCCGAGGCGGGGGCCGCACCGGCGGGGATTGGGGGTCAGCCGCATCCGGCCGTGTGCGGAGACATCGGTGGTGAGCTGGATCTCCTTGACGTTGAGCTGGTCGCGCAGCAGTCCGGTGTAGGGCTCCAGCGCGGCGGCGTCGCGGTCGGCGATCACCAGTCGCGCCAAGGGCAGGCGCAGCCGCAGCCGGTGGCTCTTGCGCTGCCCGAGCGCGGTCGAGGAGATCTCCCGCACCCTGTCCATCACCCGCAGTTCCGGATCCGACGGCAGCTCGTCCGCCGTGGGCCACGAGGCCAGGTGCACCGACCGGCCCCCCGTCAGCCCTCGCCACACCCGCTCGGTGATCAGCGGCAGCAGGGGCGCCATCAGCCGGCACAGCACTTCGAGCGCGGTGTGCAAGGTGTCCAGGGCCCCGCGGTCGCCGGCCGCGAACCGGGCGCGGGAGCAGCGGATGTACCAGTTGGTCAGCAGGTCCAGGTGGTCCCGCAGCCCGGAGCACGCGGTGGACAGGTCGTAGTCGTCCATCGCGCGGGTCGTCCGGCCGACCAGCTCCCGGGTCTTGGCCAGGAGGTAGCGGTCCAGCGGATGCGCCGCGTCGCCGCGGACCCGGCCCTCGTCGCCGTCCGCGTACAGGGTCAGGAAGTGCCAGGCGTTCCACAGCGGCAGCAGCACCTGGCGCAGGGCCTCCTTGCTGCCGGCCTCGGTGACCTCCACGTCGCGGGCGCGCAGCAGCGGCGAGCTCATGAGGAACCAGCGCATGGCGTCGGAGCCGTCGCGGGCGAAGATGTCGTTCACGTCGAGGTAGTTGTTGCGGGCCTTGGACATCGCCTGTCCGTCGTGGCCGAGCACCACGCCGAGGACGGTGCAGTTGGCGAAGGCCGGCCGGTCGAACAGCGCCGTGGACATGACGTGCATGTTGTAGAACCAGCCGCGGGTCTGGGCGTAGTACTCGACCACGAAGTCGCCCGGTGAGTGCCGCTCGAACCACTCGGCGTTCTCGAAGGGGTAGTGCACCTGCGCGAACGGCATGGAGCCGGTCTCGAACCAGCAGTCCAGTACCTCGGGCACCCGCCGCATCGTCGCCCGGCCCGTGGGGTCGTCCGGGTGGGGGCGGGTGAGCTGGTCGATGTACGGACGGTGCAGGTCGGCCGGCCGGACCCCGAAGTCACGCTCGATCTCGTCCAGCGAGCCGTACACGTCGACCCGGGGGTATGCGGGATCGTCCGACACCCATACCGGGATGGGAGCGCCCCAGTAGCGGTTGCGGGAGATGTTCCAGTCCTTGGCGCCGCGCACCCACTTGCCGAACTGGCCGTCCGCCACGTGTTCCGGCGTCCAGTTGACCTGCTCGTTGAGCTCCAGCATCCGGGTGCGCAGCCGCGTGACGGCCACGAACCAGGAGGGGATGGCCTGTTGCAGCAGCTGTGTGCCACAGCGCCAGCAGTACGGCCGGGAGCGGACGTGCGGTGTGCTGCGCAGCAGCGCACCGCTCACCTCCAGCAGCCCGAGCACGGCCCCGGTGGACTCCAGTACCGGCGTTCCGGCGCACGGCGGCACCTCGTCGGTGTACCTGCCGACGGAGTCGACCGGGTAGGTCCGGCCGATGTCAGCGGCCGTCGCGACGGCATGGTCCCGCTCGTCGAAGCAAGGGGTCACGGCGACGGCACCGGTGCCCTCGCCGACGTCCACATGCCGCTCCGCCACCACGAGGTGGGTGTCCGCCGCGGGGGCGACGAAGTCGAACAGCGGCTGGTACCGGCGTCCCGCCAGTTCGGCACCGCGGTACCGTTCCCGCACCTGCCCGCCCACCAGGTCGGCGTGCGTGTCGAGCCGGTCGGCCGCCACCACGTAGCGCTCCCCGGCCTTTTCGACCACGGCGTATGCGGCGTCGGGATGCACGGCCACCGCCGTGGTGGCGGGCAGCGCCCAGGGCGCGTCGGACTCCACCAGCAGCAGCTCGCCGCCGTCCAACCGCACGCCCACGATCACCGTGGTGCCCGGCACCTCGCGATGGGTGTCACTGCCGTCGATACGGCCGCTGCTCTCCGCATTGGCGAGCGGCGTCTCACAGTGCGGGCAGTACCAGGAAACCGAATGTCCTTGGTAGATGAGCCCCTTGTCCCACATGGTCTTGAACGCCCACATGACGCTCTCCATGTAGTCGAGGTCATGGGTCTTGACGGACTGGTCGAAGTCGACCCAACGGGCCTGCCGGGTGACATAGTCGCGCCACTCATGGGTGTAGCGCATCACCGTGGTGCGGCAGACCTCGTTGAATCGCGCGACGCCCATGCGCTCGATATCGAACTTCGCGGTGACACCGAGTTGCTTCTCGGCGTCGAGTTCGGCGGGCAGCCCGTGCGAGGTCCAGCCGAATCGTCGCTCGACCCTGCGTCCCCGCATGGTCTGGTACCGCGGCACCACGTCCTTGGCGTACCCGGCCAGCAGATGTCCGTAGTGCGGCAGGCCATTGGCGAACGGCGGTCCGTCGTAGAACACGAATTCTTCGTCGGATTTCCGCGCTTCCACCGTCTCGTGGAAGATGCCGTGGCGTTCCCAGTAATCCAGCACATCGAGTTCGATGTCCGGAAAGTGTGGTCTCGCGGGTACGTTGTCGGACCCGGCTTTCGGATATGCCATTGCTTAGTAAACCTCGCAGGGTCGGCCCGCATTCAAGGGGACTCGACTCTAACGACGCTGCGGGTAACGTCCGGTAATCGCCGGCACATCGCGCAGGCGCTCACGACCGCCGCGCAATTACCTCCCGATTCCCGGGGCCGGAACCGCGGGCGAGGTCACCGGTCAGGTCTGCTGCCACGGTCAGCCCTTCCAGGCAGGGAGGTTCATGCCGTGCAGGTTGCGGCAGGCGGAGGCGGCGAGTGTGGCGGACAGCGCACCGACCGGCCACAGACCCCAGCGGCCAATGGCTCGGCGGCACACGGCGACCGCCATGAGGGAGGTGGCTGCGGCGGCCGACCAGACCAGGCCGACATCGGCGGTGGAGTGCGCGAGCTGGTTGACCACGATCACCGGGGCAGCGGCCTGCAGAAGGCCCACGGAGAGGTTTGACACGGTCAGTCCGGTCACCAGCCAGCCAAGGGTCGGCAGCGATCGCAGGGTTGCCCAGCCGGTGCGCAGTCCTTGGAACACGGGCTGCTCGGCTGCCTGCTCGCGGTGGAACTGGCGCGGGGCGAGGGCGGTGGTGAGCAGCGAGAATCCAGCGATCGCGGAGAGCATCCCGGTAGCCCCGGCAAACTGGAGCAGCAGTGCGGCAAGCGCGGGTCCGGCCAGGGTGGCGACGGACCAGCATCGCCAGGACCGCCCGCGGACCCGCACCACGGGCGTCTGCCCGCGCCGACTCCAGGTGTTGGCACGTAGCCGTGCCCGGTCAGCAGCCGCCACACAGCGGACACCGAGCAGGTGACATGGAAGCGCCGGCCGATCACGGTCCTGACCCTGGGCAGGGTCCATCGCTGGTCAGCCCACCCATGCGCCGCAGGCCCCAGGGCCGATTCCTCTTCCAGGAACGCGAACTGTGCGTCGGTCAGTTTCGGACGCCCGGGCGATCCCCTGGAGGCCAGTCCTTGCACGCCGACCTGGCGCCATGCGTGTCGCCAGCGTTCCACCGACCGCTCGGTGACTCGCAGTTCCTTCGCGAACTGCGAGTTCTTCTCACCCCGCGTGAACCGTTCCGCGGCTTCCAGTCTGACCTGTTCCCGGGCCTGCCGCCGTTCGGCACTCAGGCCACCCCCTTGCGCATATCGCATGAACAAGGCGTACCGCAGGGATCACCGCCCGCCACCACCGACTTCACGCCGAAAGTTTCAGTAGGCGTCGGCCAAGAGGTTGTTGATCAAGAAACGCGGCTGTGTCAGTCCGGAGACCTCGCCGGGAGCCATGGTTCGTGCCAGTGCGGATATCCGGCGACGAGCTTGCTCGCTTCCGCCGGTCCCCAGGTCCCCTGCCGGTAGCGCTCGGGGTCGCCAGGCGCCTCCAGCAGTGGCTGGACGATTCGCCACGTCTCCTCCACGGAGTCCTCCCGGGTGAACAGGCTCGCGTTGCCTTGCATTGCATCACTGAGCAGGCGCTCGTACGGCTCGGGTGCCTCACCGAGCGCCGCCTCGAAGAGGAGGTCGAGGTCCACCAGCTGCGTGTCCTGCTTGCCTGGCTGCTTGGCCTGGATGCGGAAGTTCACGCCAGGGCTCGGGTCGATGCGCAGGATCCACTGGTCGGGCTCGGGCGCGAACCGCTCCGCGAACGCAAGCCGCGGCGGGCGCCTGAACACGATCCGGATCTCGGTCACACGCTCGGGGAGCGACTTGCCGGCGCGGATGAAGAACGGAACCCCGGACCAGCGCCAGTTCTCGACCTCCAGCCGCAATCCGACGAAGGTCTCGGTGCGCGAGTGCGGCCGCACGCCGGGGACCTGCAGGTACCCCTCGTACTGCCCGCGGACGTAGTGGGCCGGGTCGGCGTCGGGGATCGCCCGGAACACATCGACCCGGCGGTCCCGGAGCGCGTCCGCATCGGCGGCTGATGGCGGTTCGGACGCCACCAGGGCGAGCAGCTGCAGCAGATGGTTCTGCACGACGTCGCGGAGCGCGCCGACCGGGTCGTAGAAATGGCCGCGGTCCTCGACCCCGAAGTCCTCGGCCATGGTGATCTGCACGCAGGAGATGTGGTCGCGGTTCCACACCGGCTCGAACACGGAGTTGGCGAACCGCAGGAACTGGATGTCCATCGCCGGCTCTTTGCCGAGGAAGTGGTCGATCCTCAGCAGCTGATCCTCATCGAGGAGCTGACGCAGCTCGGCGTTGAGGGCGCGCGCCGACGCGAGGTCATGCCCGAATGGTTTCTCCACGACAACCCGGGCGCCCTTGGTCAGCCCGACGCCTGCCAGGCCCTCGACCACCCGGGCGAACAGCGACGGCGGGATCTCCAGATAGAAGACCGGGTGCCGCTTGCCGTCGACCGCCCGGGCGAGGCGATGGAACGTCTCCGGGTCGGCGTAGTCGCCCTGCACATAGCTGAATCGGGCGGCGAACCGGGCCAGGACGCTTGCGTCCAGCGGCTCGCCCGCTGCCTCGATCGCCGCGCGGGCGTGGTCACGCAGCGCGTCGTCGGACCATCCGTCGCGCGCCACTCCGACGATCGGGCAGGTCAGCAGCTTGCGCCGCTCAAGCCGATAGAGCGAGCGGAACGTCATCTTACGAGCGAGGTCACCACTGATCCCGAAAATGACCAGCACGTCTGCAGGAACGTTCGACGAGTTCGAAGCCACCTCATCCTCCTTACGGAGCCGGCACGGCAATAGGCTCGGGCATCATGGTTCTGCCGACGGCTGGGCGCCGACGCGGTCAGGACCCCGGCCGGCCGCCGTCGCGTCCGCGAGGACGAGCGACGCCGCCGCCTCGACCCGGCCGGCGGGCATCGATCGGTCTCCCGCAGGTGCGTGAGGTTACGGTCCGGGTCGCCGTCGGGCGCGACCCGCTCGTCGACCTGGAATACCGCCACGCGCTCCCAGGGGACGTCCTCATGTGCGAGCCGCGCGAACATCGCCCAGGGGGTGTGCCCCCCGCTGACTGCGAACGTGAACCGGCCGTGGGCTTGCACGCAGGCCCGGGCCAGCCGCGCCACGAACGCCGCCGCGGTGCCGGCGACCGCATCGGGGTCGGCGACGACCTCGAGTTCGTGATGCACAGCGGTCAGCCCTTCTTCTCTGCGTGCCCGCCGAACTCGGAGCGCATCGCCGAGAGGATCTTGTCGGCGAACTCCCCGGCCTGCCTGGACTCGAAGCGTTCGTAGAGCGAGGTGGTGATGACCGGTACCGGGACGCCTTCGTCCACCGCTGCGAGGACGGTCCAGCGGCCTTCCCCGGAGTCGGAGACCCGCCCGGCGAAGTCGTCGAGGGAAGGCGACCTGGCGAAGGCGTCGGCGATCAGGTCGACCAGCCACGAGCCGACGACCGAGCCACGCCGCCAGACCTCGGCCACCTCACCGACGTCGATGTCGTACTGGTAGGCCCACGGATCGCGCAGCGGCGTCGTCTCCGCGTCGACCTCTTGCCGGCTCTTGCCGGCGTCCGCGCGCTTGATGATGGCGAGGCCCTCGGCGATCGCGGCCA
Source organism: Streptomyces sp. CB02959 (assembly GCF_002803155.1). Taxonomy (GTDB): domain Bacteria; phylum Actinomycetota; class Actinomycetes; order Streptomycetales; family Streptomycetaceae; genus Streptomyces. Next base: position 44,847 of record NZ_NNBP01000041.1, on the reverse strand, counting down.
TCATCCCGTACTCGACCCCGTTGTGGACCATCTTCACGAAGTGCCCGGCGCCGTTCGGCCCGCAGTGCAGGTACCCGAACGGGGCGGTGCCGTCGGTCCGGGTCCGGCTCGGCGTCGGCTCGGCGCTGCCCTCGCCAGGAGCGATCGTCTTGAAGATCGGGTCGAGATGGGCCACGACCTCTTCCTCGCCGCCGATCATCAGGCAGTAGCCGCGCTCCAGGCCCCAGACCCCACCACTGGTCCCGCAGTCGACATAGTGCAGCGACTTGTCGGCAAGACGCCTGGCGCGCGTGATGTCGTCGCGGTAGTAGGAATTGCCGCCGTCGATGACGATGTCGCCGGGTTCCAGCAACGGCTCGAGCTGGTCGAGGATGGAATCGACGATCGCAGCCGGCAGCATGAGCCACAGGGCCCGTGGCCTGTCCAGTTTCGCAACGAAATCCGGGAGTGAGTCTGCGCCCGTCGCACCCTCGCCGGCCAGTTCGGCGACGGCGGCCGCGTTGACGTCGGACACGACGCAATGGTGACCGTCTCGCATCAGCCGACGCACCAGGTTCGCCCCCATCCGGCCGAGCCCGATCATCCCGAGCTGCATGGGCTTGTCTGTCGCCATGGGGTGCCTCCTAGTCCTTGAGCGTGCGGTAGTGCCGGATCAGCGCGTTCGTGGACGAGTCGTGGCCGAGCTCAGGCTCGGTCGCGCTCTCGAGCTCCGGGATGATCGCGACAGCAAGCACCTTGCCGAGCTCGACGCCCCACTGGTCGAAGGAGTCGATGCCCCAGATCGTCCCCTGGGTGAACACGCTGTGCTCGTAGAGCGCGACCAGCGTGCCGAGCCGGTACGGGGTGAGCACCTCGGCCAGCAGCACGTTCGTCGGGCGGTTGCCCTCCATCACCCGGTGCGGCGCCACGTCCTGCGCCGTCCCCTCGGCGCGCACCTCGTCCTCGGTCTTGCCGAAGCCCAGTGCCTGGGCCTGGGCGAAGACGTTCGACGAGAGGATGTCGTGGTGGCTGCCGAGAGGGTTGAGCGACTTGCCGAAGCCGATCAGGTCCACCGGGATCAGCTTGGTGCCCTGGTGGATCAGCTGGTAGAAGCTGTGCTGCCCATTGGTCCCCGGCTCCCCCCAGTACACCGCGCCGGTCTGGTAGTCCGCCGGCACGCCCTCAAGCGTCACGTGCTTGCCGTTGGACTCCATGGTGAGCTGCTGCAGGTAGGCCGGGAAGCGCTTCAGGTACTGGTCATAGGGCATCACGCCGACGGTCTGGGCGCCGAAGAAATCGCCGTACCAGACGGCGAGCAGTCCCATCAAAACCGGCAGGTTCTGTTCGAACGGCGCGGTGCGGAAGTGCGTGTCCATCGCGTGGAACCCGGCGAGGAGATCGCGGTAATGGTCGGGGCCGACAGCGAGCATCGTCGAGAGACCGATCGCGGAGTCCATCGAGTAGCGCCCGCCGACCCAGTCCCAGAAGCCGAACATGTTCGCGGTGTCGATGCCGAACTCGGTGACCCGTTGCTCGTTCGTGGACACCGCCACGAAATGCCGGGCGACCGCCGCCTCGTCACCGAGCTGCGCCAGGACCCATTCACGCGCAGAGCGGGCATTGGTCATCGTCTCCAGCGTCCCGAACGTCTTCGAGGCGATGATGAACAGCGTCTCTTCGGCGGCCAGATCACGGGTCGCCTCGACGATGTCCGTCGAGTCGACGTTGGACACGAACCTGAACGTGAGATCGCGCCGGCTGTAATGTCGCAGCGCCTCGTAGGCCATGACGGGCCCGAGGTCGGAGCCGCCGATGCCGACGTTGATGATGTTGCGGATCGGCTTGCCGGTGGCGCCTCTCCAGGCGCCCGAGCGGACCTGGTCCGCGAACGCCTCCATCCGGTCGAGCACCTCGTGCACCTGCGCGACGACGTCCACCCCGCCGACGACGAGCGAGGACTCCTTCGGCATCCGCAGCGCCACGTGCAGCACCGGCCGGTGCTCTGAGACGTTGATCCGATCGCCGGCGAACATCTGGTCGATGTGCTCGCGCAGTCGCGACTCCTCGGCGAGCCGGAGCAGCAGCCGCAAGGTCTCGTCGGTGATCCGGTTCTTCGAATAGTCCAGGTACAGGCCGGTGGCCTCTGCCGCCATCCGCTCGCCGCGTCCCGGATCGGCGGCGAACAGCTCGCGTAGGTGGCGCCCGGCGATCTCGGAGTAATGGTCCGCGAGCGCCTTCCACGCAGAACGCTCGCGCAGCGCGGTCGATGGCATGGCTCGCTCCTCTCTGATGGGTTCAGTCCGGCCGCTCGGCGCCGAGGTCAGGCCACGGCCTTGCTCTGCACGTCGATTCGCTCCATGAGGTCGTTCCAGGCCGCGACAAAGGACTTGGCGCCATCGCTCTGCAAATGGGCGGCAAGCGCCTTGACGTCGACGCCCGCGCTCGCGAAGCGGGCCAGTATTGCCTCGGATTCGCCCCCGTCCGACGGCAGTGTCTCTCCGATCTCGCCATGGTCGAAGAAGGCCTTCAGGGTGTCGTCGGGCATCGTGTCGATCGTGAACGGCGCGGCCAGACCGTGGACGTAAAGCGTGTCGGAGGCGGCCGGGTCCTTCGTCCTCGTGCTGGCCCAGAGCAGCCGCTGCATTCGCGCGCCGGCGTTCTCCAGGCGCTGGAAGCGCTGTGAGCCCATCACTTCGCGGTACGTCCGGTACACGTCGAGGCCCACGGCGAGGGCGAGGGTGTCGGTGAGGTCGGCCGGTGCGGTGTCCTTGACCGCCACGTCCCAGCGTGACATGAACACCGACGCGACCGAGCCGACAGCGGGGTCCTGGCCGGCCTCCACCCGGCGCTCGACGCCACGCAGGTAGGCGTCAGCCGCGGCCCGGTAGTGGTCTGCCGAGAACAGCAGCGTCACATTCACCGGAACGCCCGAGGCGATGGCCTCCTCGATCGCCGGCAGCCCCTCGGGTGTCCCGGGGATCTTGATGAAGAGGTTGCGCCGGTCGGCCCTGGCGTGCAGCGCCTTGGCGGCCTCCACCGTTCGCTGCGTGTCGTAGGCGAGCAGTGGCGAGACCTCCAGCGAGACCCAGCCGTCGACGCCGTCGGTGCGTTCGTGGATGGGCAGGAACAGGTCGGCGGCCCGCTGCAGGTCCTCGATGGCCAGCTCGAAGAACAGCTCCTCGCCCTTGCGTCCGCCCGCCGCCTTCGCGCGGATCGCGTCGTCGTAGTCACCGGAGCCGATCGCCTTGTCGAAGATCGAGGGGTTGGAGGTGAGCCCTGTCACCGAGTACTGGTCGATGTAGTGCTGGATCTGGCCCGTATCGAGCATCGAACGGGTGATGTTGTCCAGCCAGATGCTCTGGCCCTGCTCATGGAGCGCCTGGGTTACGTTCATGCCTGCTCCCTACCGGCGGCCACGCACTCGCGGGCAACCTGGGTGACCTTCTCGGGAGTGAAGCCGAATTTGGTCAGCAGCATCTTGAGCGGCGCCGATGCCCCGAACGTGTGCATGCCGACGACCGCGCCGCCGTCGCCGACGTAACGGTCCCAGCCGAGAGTCGCCGCCTGCTCGACGGCGACCCGGGCCCTGACCCCGGGCGGGATGATCGAGTCGCGGTATTCCTTGGGCTGACGGTCGAACAATTCCCAGCAGGGCATGCTGACCACGCGAGCCGCGAGGCCCTCGGCGGCGAGCTCGTCACGGGCCGCAAGCGCGAGTTGCACCTCCGACCCGGTGGCGAGCAGGATGACGTCGGGCTTGCCGTCCGCCGCGTCGACCAGAACATAGGCTCCCCTGGCCACCCCGGATGCGGCCCCCATCTCGGAGCGGTCGAGGGTCGGCAGTGCCTGACGGGAAAGGACCAGCACCGCCGGCTCGTGCCTGAGCGCGGCGACGACCCGCCACGTCTCGACGACCTCGTTCGCGTCGGCCGGGCGAAACACCAGCAGCCCCGGCATCGCGCGCAGCGACGCAAGCTGCTCGACCGGCTGATGGGTGGGACCGTCCTCGCCGACCCCGATCGAGTCGTGGGTGAAGATGTGCACGACCGGGATCTCCATCAGCGCTGAAAGCCGGATCGCGCCGCGTGCGTAGTCCGAGAAGATCAAGAACCCCGACCAGTACGAGCGCAGTTTGGTCAGCGCCATCCCGTTCGTGATCGCGGTGGCGGCGTGCTCGCGGATCCCGAAGTGGAGGTTGCGCCCCGAGCGGTCATCGGCCTGGAAATCGCCGGCGCCGGAGAACATGAGGTTGGTCTTGGTCGACGGCGAAAGGTCCGCCGACCCGCCAAGCACCCACGGCACGGCTTGGGCAAGCGCGTTGAGCACCTGGCCGCTGGATTCACGGCTGGCGATGCCTTTGGGGTCGGCCGGGAAAGTCGGCAGCGCCGACTCCCAGCCCTCCGGCAGCTCACGCCGCTGGATACGCACCAGCTCGTCGGCGAGCTCGGGATAGGTAGTTCGGTATGCCTCGATTCGAGCCTCCCAGCCCGTCCGGGCTTCGCGACCGCGCGTGCCGACTCCTGCGGCGAAGTGCTCGTAGACGCCGCCGGGAACGAAGAAGTCCTTGTCTTCCGGCATCCCGAGGAACCGCTTGGTCGACTTGACGCCCTCCACGCCGAACGGCGCGCCGTGCGCCTTGGCGGTGTCCTCGACCGGTGACCCGTAACCGATGTGGCTGTGCACCACGACGAGTGTCGGGCGCTCATTCTCGGACTTGAAGGTGTGCAGCGCGCGGGCCACCGCTTCGAGGTCGTTGGCGTCGGCCACGGTGGTGACGTTCCAGCCGTAGCCGATGAACCGGGCCGCCACATCCTCGGTGAACGTGATGTCGGTGTGGCCCTCGATCGTGACCCGGTTGGAGTCGTAGATCCAGCAAAGGTTCGACAGCCGCTGGTGGGCCGCGAGCGAGGCAGCCTCCGAGGAGACCCCCTCCATCATGCAGCCGTCGCCGGCCATCGCGTACACGTCGAAGTCGAAGACGGTGAAGTCGTCGCGGTTGTACCGGGCGGCGAGCCACTGCCCGGCGATCGCCATCCCGACCGAGGTCGCAACGCCCTGGCCGAGCGGGCCGGTCGTGGTCTCCACGCCGCTGGTCCACCGGTACTCCGGGTGCCCGGGGCAGTGCGAGCCGAGCTGGCGGAACGTCCTGAGGTCGTCGAGACTCACGGCGGGTCGGCCGAGGACCTCGTAGTCGGGGTCGACGGCCTGCACGCCGGTGAGGTGCAACAGCGACCAGAGCAACGCGGAGGCGTGTCCTTCCGACAGCACGAAACGGTCGCGGTTGGGCCAGATCGGGTCGGCCGGGTCGAAGCGCAGGAAGCGTTGCCAGAGCGTGTACGCGACCGGGGCGATCCCCATCGGCGTCCCCGGATGGCCGGAGTCGGCCGCCTGGATGGCGTCCATGCACAGCGTGCGGATCGTGTTGACGGAAAGGGTTGCCAGGTCGTTGCTGCTCAATGCGAGCCTCCCTGAAGGTACTGCCCCTGCGCTCATATCGAGAGCGCGGCAGACTAAGGCTGAGCTTTCCCGGCCGGGGCGAAGAGCGCCGCGCCGACAATGCCCGCATCGTTCAACAGCTGCGCCGGCACGATCTCGGTCCTGAGCTCGATGTACGGCAGGAACTTGTCGGCCTTCTTGCTGACGCCGCCGCCGATGACGATCAGGTCGGGCCACAGCAGCCGCTGGACGAGCTCGAGATACCTCTCCAGACGGTGCGCCCATTTCTTCCAGGACAGGTCGTCGTGCTCGCGCACTGACTCCGCGGCCCAGTCCTCGGCATCCCCGTGGTGCAGCGGCAGGTGTCCCAGCTCACTGTTGGGCACCAGGTACCCGTCGGAGAAGACGGCGCTGCCGATACCGATGCCGAGCGTCACCATCACGACGACGCCCTTGCGTCCCTTGCCTGCGCCGAAGCGCATCTCGGCGATCCCGGCCGCGTCGGCGTCGTTCACCACCCTCACGTCGCGGCCGGTCGCTCGTGCGAAGAGCTGGGCCGCGTCCGTCTCCATCCAGGCCGGATCGATATTGGCCGTCGTCTGGACTTTGCCGCCCCGGATGACGGCCGGGAGCGTCAGCCCGACCGGTCCTGGGACGCCGATCCGGGAGAGCACCTGCACGACCACGTCCGCGACTGCCTCCGGGGTCGCCGGATGCGGGGTCGGGATCCGGACCCGCTCACCGATGAGGCTGCCGAACTCGAGGTCGACCGGCGCTCCCTTGATACCGGTCCCGCCGATGTCGACCCCCAGCACCTGGGCCGCCTTGTCCAGACCTTCCTGCACCACCGCCCGCTCCCCTCAGGGGCTGGCCCAAAAATGTGTTGTGTAAATATTGGACGTCAAACCCCGTAAGAAATTCCCCATACAAAAATTAACATTAGCACATATCCCTTATATTCGCTACATCACTCTTAATCGGGTTATATCGAAGAATAAGGGGTATACCCAAGCATTGTGCGCCCTGGCATTGACCTTCCTCTCCGTTCGAGAGGAACGCGAATACGACTCATGCCAGCCGCGACAGTAACCTCCCGCGACTTCCGGAAACCGGCCGCGACCAGAGCTTACGGAGGCGTGATGCCAACCCGCCCGATCCGCCTGCTTCTTGCCGACGTCGACGGCACTTTGGTCACGAGCGACAAGGTCCTCACCGACCGCGCCGTCCGGGCGGTCCACAAGCTCTACGACGCCGGCGTCCTCTTCGCGGTGACCAGCGGGCGACCACCCCGCGGCATGTCCATGATCATCGAGCCCCTGGCACTGACCACTGAACTCGCCGCCTTCAACGGTGGTCTCATCGTCAACCCGGATATGACCGTTGTCGAGCAGCAGGTCATTCCCACGGAGGTGGTGGCCCCGGTCGTCGCGCTGATGGAGTCGTTCGGCCTCAGCGTCTGGATCTACCGGGGCGCCGACTGGTACGTCCGCGACGTGAAGGGGCCGCACGTGGATCGCGAGAGCTGGACGGTGCAGTTCGCGCCCACGCCCGTTCCCGGCTTCGACGGGCTCGAGCAGGGCACCGCCAAGGTCGTCGGGGTCAGCGATGACCACCAGGTCGTCGAGGCGGCCGCGGTCGCAGCTCGCGCGCAGTTCGGCGACCATGTCTCGGCCGCCCGCTCGCAGCCCTACTACCTCGATGTGACCCATCCGCAGGCCAACAAGGGCGGTGTCGTCAAGTACTGGTCCGCCAAGCTCCGGATTCCCCCCGAACAGATCGCCACGATCGGCGACATGCCCAATGACGTACTGATGTTCGCCCACTCGGGACTATCCATCGCGATGGGCAACGCCAGCCACGAGGTCCAGCGCGCGGCGAGGCGGGTGACGACGAGCAACGAGGAGGAGGGCTTCGCGAAGGCGGTCGAGCAGTTCATCCTATGACCCGCGTCACCGCATGCCCGGGCCTGGCCGCCCTGAGTCTGAGACCCGGCCTGGTCAAGGAGGAGGACCGTGAACGTCGAGCTTGAGAAGCAACGTGCCGCCGAGGCTGCGGCCGAGCTCGTAGAGGACGGCATGACCGTCGGCCTCGGCACCGGCTCGACCGTCGCCTACCTCCTGCCTGCGCTGGCCCGCCGCGGTCTGTCACTGCGGTGTGTCGCGACGTCGCCGCGGACCGAGGAGGCGGCCCTGGCGCTCGACCTGCGGGTCGAACCGTTCGGCAGCATCGACCGCTTCGACATCACGATTGACGGTGCGGACCAGATAGCGCCGGACGGCTGGCTCGTCAAGGGCGGCGGCGCCGCGCACACCAGGGAGAAGATTGTCGCGGCGGCCGCCGACCGCTTCGTCGCGGTCGCCGACTCGAGCAAACAAGTGACAGCGCTGCACCCGCCGGTCCCGCTCGAGCTGCTCGAGTTCGGGCTGGCCGCGACCATGCGCCTGCTCCACCCGGTCACCCTGCGCGACGCGCCACGCAGCCCCGACGGCGGCGTTATCGCGGACTACCAGGGTGCCGTCGACGACGTCGCGGGCCTGGCGACGGTCCCCCGTCGGGCGTGATGAGGGAGCCGTTGGCCTTTTGGGGGAACGCGGTCTGGGCGATGGCGGTGACCAGCAGGGGATAGGCGAGGCCGGTCAGCACGGTGAAGACCAGCAGTATCCGCAGGGCCGTCAGATGCTGCCGGAGGGCGGGCGGGAGGCCGTGGGTACGCATCGTGGGGTCGTCGTCTCCTTCAGCGCAGACCGGGGACGAACTGGATGAGGAGGTCGATCAGTTTGATGCCGAGGAACGGCAGGACCAGGCCGCCCAGTCCGCACAGCCAGATGTTGCGGCTCAGCAGCTTGGCGGCCAAAGAGGGGCGGTAGCGCACGCCGCGCAGCGCGAGCGGGATCAGCGTGACGGTGATCAGGGCGTTGAAGACGATCGCTGACGAGATCGCGGAGGTCGGGCTGTGCAGCCGCATGATGTTGAGACGGTCCAGGCCCGGATAGACGCCGGCGAACATGGCCGGGATGATCGCGAAGTATTTCGCGACGTCATTGGCGATGGAGACGATGGTCAACGCACCGCGGGTGATGAGGAGTTGCTTGCCGATCTCGACGATCTCGACGATCTCGATGAGTTTGGTGGGATTGGAGTCGAGGTCGACCATGTTGCCGGCCTCTTTGGCGGCGGAGGCGCCGGTGTTCATGGCGACGCCGACGTCCGCCTGGGCGAGGGCGGGGGCGTCGGTCAGTGGCATTAGGCGGCTGGGGTGAAGCCGTCGGGGTTCAACGGCACGCGAACGTGCGGTGCCAGCAGGTGTGCGGCGAGCCGAGGGGGAACCGCGTTGCCGATCCGAGCGGAGGATCGGGCCTTTGTAGCCCCGCCGGGGGTAGTTGGCGGGGAAGGATTGCAACGCGGTGCGCGCCACTGCGGTGCACCACGGTCACACCGTGCTGCACGTTTCTCAGGCTCCGGGCTTGGCATGATTGTGGTGCTTGACTGAGTCGCCGCGGGCGACGAACACGTCGGCGACCAGAGTCGGAGGGAACAGGCCGTGCTCGACGACGCCGGGGGTGGCGCCGAGCAGCCAGGAAAGCTCAAGGTGTTTCTCGGGGCGGCTCCGGGGGTCGGCAAGACCTACCGGATGCTGGACGAGGGAGTCGCCGCGCGGCGCGGCACGGACGTGGTGGTGGCGTACGCCGAGTGCCACGGCCGGCCGCACACCGAGGAGAAGCTCGACGGGCTGGAGATACTGCCGCGGGAGCACCGCGCATACCGTGGTACGTCGTTCAGTGAGCTGGATCTCGATGCCGTCCTCGAGCGCCGCCCCGCGGTCGCGCTCGTCGACGAGCTGCCGCACACGCGGGGACATGCCGAATCCTAGTAGTTGACGGTTCAAACATGTTGGCCCCGACTTGCCGCGGGACGGTCGCTGAGGTTCGCTTGGTGATCAGCCGGTCGGCTGGCCGGCGGCAATCGCGTGCGGGCTACAGCAAGCATCGGATGACCACCGCGTGCAGGAGTTTCGATCACGCGGACGGCTCACCGCTGCCGGCCCGCTTCTACGTCGTCCCGCCCAGTTCAGGGCGGTGCCGCTGTCCGGTTCGGCTTTCGTGTCGCGCTGAACGAAAGGGCCAGAACGATGGCATACGCCGTGCATCACCGTACTGTGGCCGTCAAGGGCTTGGAGGTGTTCTACCGGGAGGCCGGTGACGCTCAGGCGCCCGTCGTGGTCCTGCTGCACGGCTTTCCGACAAGCTCGCACATGTTCCGGAATCTGATCCCGGCCCTCTCGGATCGCTACCGGCTCATCGCACCCGATCACATCGGCTTCGGCCAGTCGGCGATGCCGAGCGTCGATGAGTTCTCCTACACCTTTGACGCCCTCACCTCGATCACCTCGGGGTTGCTCGACCGCCTGGGTGTTAGCCGGTTTGCCATGTATGTACAGGACTACGGCGCACCCATCGGGTGGCGGCTTGCGCTGCGGGACCCACAGCGCATCACCGCGATCATCACTCAAAACGGCAATGCCTACACCGAGGGCTTCGTCAAGCCCTTCTGGGACGGCCTGTTCGCCTACGCCAAGGCGCCGAGCGCGGAAACCGAAGCTCCGGTGCGCGGCGCGCTGACCGCCGAGGTCACCCGCTGGCAGTACGTGAACGGTGTCGCCGACCAAAGCCTCGTCAGCCCCGACAACTGGGTCCACGACCAGGCACTGCTCGACCGGCCGGGCAACGAGGAGATCCAGCTCAAGCTCTTCCGCGACTACCCCACCAACGTGGACCTCTACCCGGCCGTGCAGCAGTACTTCCGCGACTCCCAGGTGCCGCTGCTGTCCGTCTGGGGCGCGAATGACGAGATCTTCGGCCCGGAGGGCGCGAAAGCCTTCCAGCGGGACCTGCCCAAGGCCGAGATCCACCTGATCGAATCCGGACACTTCGCCCTGGAGAGCCATCTGGAGACCATCACCCAGCACATCCGCGACTTCCTCAGCCGCACTATCACCTGACCCGGTCGCAGGAGGCCGTGGCACGGCCGGCCTCACGTCAACCTGACCCGCGCCGGGGGAACGAGCAGGCTGCCTCGCCATTTCAGGAGGAGGGTTATGCGTGCCATCGTGATCGAGAAATTCGGTGGCCGGATAGTCTCGTCTACACGGAGCTACCGGAACCCGAACCCAAGGCCGGTCACGTCGTGATCGAAATCAAGGCTTTCAGCCTCAACCACGCCTAACTGCACATGCTCAGGGGCGAATGGGCCGAGGCCGCCAAGGTCAGCGGTATCGAGTGCGTCGGCCTGGTAAAAGCTTGCTCTGGCGGTGAATTCCCCGTCGGCGCTAAGGTGGCGGCGCTCATGGGCGGCCTCGGACGCACCATCCACGGCAGTTACGCCGAATACACGCGGGTGCCGGCCTCGAATGTCGCCATCATCGAGTCCGACCTGCCCTGGGCTTAACTGGCCGCTATCCCAGAGACGTTCTGGAGATCACCCCAGGGCACAGGGCTGTTGCAACGAGTTCATCGAGCCGCGCGAACGCCTGCTCGCCGACGGCCGGTTGGTCGAGTTCTCGGAGTGGGAGACCTCCGAGCGAACCGAGATCGCGGGCGACATCGCGTCGCGCTTCGGCGAGTACCGGAAGGCCGGCATCCTGGACGGCGAGCCGTTCGAGGGCGGCGGGACCAAGACCATCCAGTTCGTCCGCACCCCGGAGGGCTGGCGGATCGCGGCGTTCTCCTGGTACGACCAGCCCTGAGAGTCCGCAGGTCGCGGCGGTCCAAGGAGCGCGGGCTGGGCCGTCACGCACGCAGCGAAGCCCCGGTTGAACGGGGTGACCTTCCCAAGTCGCCTCGCACCACCGGAGCTTCGATGTGTCGTCAGCCTGCCACCGTCTGCCTGATCAAGTCGCCCGCTCTGGAGGACACTGCGGGTTCTCGCTGGTGGAGCGGTTGCCGCTGTTGCCGGATCCCCGTCGACGTCGAGCGGTGGGTCACCCGTGCGTGGCAGTGCTGCTGGTTGCCGCCTCCGCGGTTGTCTCCGGCGCACGCTCGTATACGGCTGTCGGCCAGTGGTCCGCCAACGCGCCGCAGCACGCCCTGGCCGATCTGACCGGCGCTGATCCTGCCGGCTCGGACTCGGTGGCGCTCGACGGCAAGGCCGCCCGCGGCTCCCGACACGGCCAGACGCCCGCCGCCCAGCTGCCGGCCGCGATGACCGGCGACGGCCGAACCGTCACCCAGCTGCGGGTCCCCGACAAGACCAACGAAATCACCTGCTTCGCCGCGCTACTGGCGCCCTTCGACCTGACCGGGGTCACCGTCACGGCCGACGCCCTGCACACCCAGCGCGCGCATGCGCGCTTCCTGGTGGACGAGAAGAAGGCACACTACCTCTTGGTGGTCAAGGCCAACCAGCCCGAACTGCACCGCAGGCTGCGATCACTGCCGTGGAAGGACGTCACCGCCCGCCGCTACGACCGGGAGATCGGCCACGGCCGCCGGGAGACCCGAGTGACCAGGGCCCTCACCGTGACCGACCTCGGCCTCGACTTCCCCCACGCCGCCCAGGCTGTACGCATCCTGCGCCACCGCACCGACCGCACGACCGGAACCGTCAGCCGCCAGACCGTCTACGCGATCACAGACCTGACCTCGCATCAGGCATCGCCCCAGCGGTTGGGCCAACTCGCCAGGTCGCAGCGGACCATCGAGAATCGGTTCCACTTCGTCCGCGACACCACCTTCGCCGAGGACGCCTCGAAGATTCGCACCGGCCATGGCCCCGAAAACATGTCGACCCTACGCAACCTGGCGATCAACGCGCTCCACGCCGCCGGACTCCGCAACATCGCGGCCGGCATCCGGCACGTCTCCTACGAGCCCTTCACCCGCCCGCTCGACCTACTGGGCATCGTCCGACCAGCGCGACTACAAGATCACCGGACTTTGCAACGGCCCCGCGGCGACACCAAAGCACTGCGAGATCTGGCCCGAATACGGAAGGATTCCGGGGACCTAAGCGTTGTCCCGTAAATGGTCTACGGCATCGTGTTGACCTGCCCGTTCTCTGTCGCCCGGCGAGGATGAGGTTGTGTAGGCGGGCGATCCCGAGCATGGCGCACGCTATCGCCCTTGAGCCGACAGTCGTGCAGGATCTTCCAGGTCTTCATACGGCGAAGGCGTGCTCGACGCGGGCACGGACCTTGCCGTGGGAGGCCCAGCGCGTGGGCCGGGCCTCTCGCTACTTCCATGCACTGGGGACCGTGACACCCGCTGAAGGTGAGTGTTCCCCACCGCATGCAGGCTGCAGGTGTCAGGAGGTAATCCGTAGGGAGGACTTCACTCGGTCGAAGACCTTGCGGGTGCGCTCGTCGGCGCCGGGGTTGTTGGCGCCGACTCCCAGCAGGATCGTGGCATCGGACGTGACAACCGCGATCGTCCGCCTTCGGAAGGTCGGGACGTTCGGGGCCGGCGGTTGGACCGTGTAGCCCATTTCCGCGGAGGGGTGCCCCGCGATCGTCAGCCGGCTGGTGTACTGGTCGTGGTAGTACTCGCCGTAGTTGCTCATGCCCTGGCCGTCGTAGTCGAACAGAGCCTTGAGCGGATCCGCGCTCGTCCTGCCCTTGTCGTAGACCTTGGCCCAAAGACCCATCTGCGTCTTCCCAACGCCCCATTCAAGGTCGCAGGAGGCGTACCGGGTCGACCGCTCCTTGTCGACCACGTTCCCATGCTCCGATTTCTTCCACGACGTTGGAATCTCGAAGGTCACCGGCAGTTCGCACGCCGAACCTGCACCGCCCACCGCCGCGACGTGCTCGCCCTCGTCCAGTGAACAGCCTAGGGCTGCCCCGGCCAGCAGCGCGGCGACCAGCACCCCCGCGATCCGTCGTCGTATGCAGCTCGACACCCGGGTCCCCCTCCCTCTGGTAGCGCCGAACGGCAGCCGACTACCGCAAAACGACTCAACTGATTCAGTTAATACCGCAATCACAGTTGTGGGGTTTGGTGTGATTGAGTGTCCCAGTGTCTGTGGGCCTGGCGTGCGGCAAGTCGAGTCGTGGCGTGGGGAGTTGGCGGGGCTACACGCGCGGTTTGCTGCACGGTTTGCCCGTTCGGAGCCGCGAGGCCGGGCACTGGAGTACATGGTTGGGCTGGTTGCGCCGTTGGAACGCAAGAACGGCTGGTCGCTGGTGGAACGAGCCGGTGAAGCGCATCCGATTGGAATGCAGCGTGGAGGCGGGCCGGACGGCGTTCCTGGCGGGGCTGGCCATCGGCTGCGACCAGACGCATCTGCCTCGCGGCGTGGACGCGGAACGGGCCCTACGCCTCAGCGTCTTCGACTTCGCTGGGCGGATCCGCGCCGCCTCCGCCTGAGCGGGGCACCCTCACCGGGCCCAGTCGCCGTCCCAGCCGGTCCCGCGGCGCTGCCTCTCGATCTCCTTGAAAGCGGACTTCATGCCCGGCGACATGCCGCGGTACTTCGTCTGGTCGTCGCGCCGCTCGCGTACGGCTGCCATCACCATCTCATGGGTGGCGTTGGGGTGCGCGCGTCGGTACGCATCGAGCCAGGCGGTGGTCTCGGGTGACGAATTCGGCTCGTCGCCCGTGGGTGGCGGTGCCGGTGGGGCGGCCGATGCGGCCGGACGGTTCCTCGGCGGGGGCTCCGGAGGCGACTTCGGGCGGCTAAACGACGCGGCGGCGCGGCGGGGCCGCATCGCGCTGAGCGCCACGGCGATCATCATCACGATGAACAGCACAGACGGCGCCAGGATCAGCCCCAGTACAATCCACTTGACCACAGGGCCACTTCCCTTCTCTCGGTCCAGGCATACCCGCGCAGTTCGCGCTTAGAGCTCCTAACGAAATGACTTCGGACGCCGCCAGGAGGTCGGTGCGCATCCGAGCTCGCTACCAGCCAATCTCACCTGTGGAGTCGAAGAGCCGTCCGCTGGGCCCGTCGATCGCCAGGGCGAGCCGCACGATCGTCGCGGCGCTCTGCGCGGGCGTGCTGGTGCCAGTGTGGTTGTTGATTGCGGTCGCGGTGAACCCCGGATCGACGGCATTGATGCGGAAGCCGGGAAGGGCGCGGGCGTACTGGTAGGTAAGCATGTTCAAGGCCGCTTTCGAGACCGGGTAGACCAGGCCGCGCAACCGGGATTCCATGCGCTGCGGATCACCGTTCATGGTGAACGATCCGCGTCCGCTCGTCACATTCACGACGCGCGGACGCTGGGCCTTGTGCAACAGCGGCAGGAGGGCGTGCGTCGTCCGGACCGCGCCGAGCAGGTTGACGTCCATGACATCCGTGAAATCGTCCGCGGTGGTCTCTTCCACTGCCGGGCGGGTGCCGCCGATACCCGCGTTGTTCACCAGTACGTCGAGCCTGCCCCACTCCGCCTCAATCCTCCGGGCCGCGGCGTCGACCTGCGATTGGTCTGCCACGTCTAGGGGCATGAACCGCACGTCGCCTGCAGCCGACAACTCGCGTGCGGCCGTGCGGCCCCGCTCCGGATCGCGGGCACCGAGATAGACGACCATGCCCGCAGCGGCGAGTTGCCGGGCCACCTCTCGCCCGATCCCCTGGTTCGCGCCTGTCACCATGGCTATGTCCGCAATCGTCATGCTCGACATGATCCTCTCAAGACTGGTCCCACGAGGAGAGTAGACGCCTACGGTTCGTCAGCCGCTCTGGTTGCCAGGGGACTTGTCCTCTCCGCAGAAGGCGCGCATAGCCCCCGGCCTGCCGCTTCTGGTCCACCTGGGTGCGAGAGCCACCTTTGAATCTCCTACAGGAATAGCTTGAGGCGTCGCCAGCAGATCAGTGTGCATCCGAGAGTGAGGAAGGCTTCGTGGATGTCGTCGCGTATCTCCCAGCAGATCCGTAGGCGGCGGAACCAGTGCAGGTGCGCGAATGCCCGTTCCACCTCCCTTGGGGCCGCCTGATCGGCGGGCTCCAGTTGCTGCTGGCGGCGGCGCTGTTCGTTTGCGGTGGTCCTCGACGCGCGACCAAGCTCTACCGCTCGGACGCCCGGCCCACCATCCGCCGCCTCCAGCGATCCATCTGCTGGTCGGTCTTCACCCCACTCGGTGAAGGGCGCGCGAACCGCGGCCGCGTGGAGCTGCCGCGCGCGGGCTGAGGTCAGTCGTAGGTGGCGGGCTGTGCCGAGTGGACGACGAGGGACCGCAGCTCTTCCACGGCGCGGGTGCGTGCTCCGGCCAGTTCGGGGGCGGTCATTTGGGCTGCAGCGACGCGGACGGGGCGCGGGCTGTGGCTGAAGTGCTGGTCGATCGCGGCGATCATGTCGGGGCAGTTGCCCCATTCGCCGCCGATAACGATCAGTTCCGGGTCGGTGAGGGAGACGGCGGCTGCCAGCACGCCGCTGATCGCCCGGGCCAAGGCGGTCCGGGTCCGGTGCGCCGACTCGTCCTCGCCTGCGATTGCGGATCGTAGGGCTGTGACGTCGATGGCGGTTGATGCAGGCCGGCGCAGGCCGAGGGTGGCGAACACTTCGGTCAGGGGCATCGCGGTGCCGTCCGGGCCGGCGGTGTACAGGTGGGCGATCTCGCCGGCCAGTCCGTGATGGCCGCGCCTGACCTCGCCGTCCTGGACCACCGCGCAGCCCAGCCCTTCTCCCAGGTGGACGTAGACGAAGTCGTCGATGTCTGTGGCGCAGCCGCTGTGGCCTTCGGCGCGGGCCGCCCAGTTGACGTCGTTGTCCACCAGGACGGGCCCGGCGACGAACGGCGACAGCGCTGTCACCGGGTCGAGGTCGCCGACCAGGAAGGGCGCGCAAGGGACACGGCCACTGCCACTGCCACTGCCACCCGTTCCAGAGCGACCACCCGTGCAGTGCCCGGCATTCGTACGCTGGAATTTCCGGGCAAACCTGCTCAGGTGAACGTGAAACACCCGCCGCGCGTCCTTATCAGTGGAGGCAAGCAACGCGAACGAGAGGAGCAGCCGCCCGATGGGCCTGCCGACGAACATCTGCGTGGCGGACGATGGCGAACCGGACGCGGAGGCCCGCTTGACCAGGGACTTGTACGCCGGCTTGCCCGTGCCCGTGCGCGACCTGGAGCGGGAGGGCGGAGAGCAACCCGCGTGGCTCGTGGTCGCCCGGCGGCCTGATGGCGCCACATGGCCCGCATGATGTGCGTGCTGGCGCTCAAGTCCTCCGAGGACACCGCCCGCCGCGTCGCCCGCCAGCACCTCTCCGCCGCCCAGAACGGCCAAGTCCAAGGTCGCATCGCCTACGGCTGGGTCCGGAAAGGAGAGCACAAAGGCACGAGCACAAGCTCGTTCTCGTGACGGCTAGGGTCCAACGTTTCTCCTTGCCCGCTCGGCGGCTTGGACGGCAGCGACCCGCCTCCGAAACCCTTCAGCGTCGTGGTGGCCATTCTCAGTCCGAGCGCGGGACCGCAGGTGAAAAGGCCGGACTGTGCGACGTCGAGCGTGTGAAGGTGCGGCGGTAGGCGGTGGGGGTGGTGTCCAGTGCACGCCGGAAGTGCAGCCGCAGGTTGGCTGCCGTGCCGAGCCCGCAGTCCCGCGCCACCTGATCCACCGAGCGCTCCGTGGTTTCCAGCATTTCCCGCGCCCTGCCGAGCCGGGCGTTGAGCACCCACTGCAACGGGGTCGTGCCCGTCTCCTCGGCGAACCGGCGCATGAAGGTGCGCTGCGAGACGCCCGCGTGCCGGGCAAGCGCGCGCAGCGTGAGCGGCTCGCCGAGCCGTTGCAGGGCCCATTCCCGGGTACCGGAGAGCGACGCCTCACCGGCCACCGCGACGGGAGCCGGCACGTACTGGGCCTGCCCACCGTCTCGGTGCGGGGCGGCGACCAGACCGCGGGCGATCTCATTGGCCACTTCCGCACCCAGGTCGCGGCGCACGATGTGCAGGCAGAGGTCGATGCCGCAGCACACCCCGGCCGAGGTGAGCACATCGCCCTCGTCGACGTAGAGCACGTCGCGGTCGACCGTGACGGCCGGGAAGCCCCGCTCGAACTCGTCGATGTGTTTCCAGTGGGTCGTGGCGTGCAGCCCGTCCAGTACGCCCGCCGCGGCCAGCGCGAAGGCGCCCGTGCAGATCGACACCACACGCTTGCCCCGGTCGCGGGCTTCGGCCAGTGCGTCGAGCACGGCGTCCGGCAACGGGAGGATCGGTTCGAATCCCGGCACGATCACGGTGTCGGCGGTGCGCACCTGCTCCAGGCCCCCGCCAGCGACCAGGGCGAAACCCGCGGTGGTGGCCACCTTCTCGTCCAGCGCGCACAGGGTCATCTCGTAGGCGGTTTCCGGCCGGGCGGTGAAGATCTGCGTCGGGATCGCCAGGTCGAGCGGGGTGACCCCGTCCAGCGCCAGGACCGCGACTTGATGCACTGTCATGGCAAGATTCTATCGAAGTATGGAAATTTTGCCTCTCACCAGGTCAGGGGGGTCACGGCCAGGCTGAAGACATGACCGGACCTACCCACGAGGCAACCGCCGACCTGATCACGCTGCCCGGCACACCGCTTGCCGACGCCGTCGTGAACCTCATCCGGCCGGTGGAGACGCCGTCCGTCTTCAACCACAGCATCCGCAGTTACCTGTTCGCCCGGCTGGTGGCCGGCCGCCTCGGCCTGGCCCCCGGCCACGACTACCAAGACGACCTGTTGTTTGCCGCGTGCGCGATGCACGACCTCGGCGTGGCGTCGGACGGACCGAACAACCAGCGGTTCGAGGTCGAAGGCGCCGACCGGGCCGCCTCATTCCTGACCGACCGCGGAGTATCCGCAGCCGACGCCGACCAGGTCTGGCAGGCCATCGCCCTGCACACCTCCCCGGGCATCGCGGAACGCCGCGGCACGCTGTGCGTGCTCGTCCGCAAGGGCGTCGCCCTCGACTTCGCCAACCCACTGGAAGCCAACCACGTCGACGCCGTCACCGACGAGCAGGCCGACGCCCTGCACGCCGCCTATCCACGGCTGGACATGAGCCGCTCACTCACCGACGCGATCGTCGCGCAGGCCGCGAAAGACCCGAAGAACGCCCCCCGGTACTCGCTCCCCGGCGAACTCCTCCGCGAACGCGAGACCTTCGGCCGGACCCGGTTGGAGCACACCTGCCGTTCGTTCCGCTGGGGCAACTGACTCCGCGGAGCCTACGACCCCGTCAACAAGGAAAGGGAAGCACCGCAATGACCATCCACACCGTCGAGGTCCCCGAGGACAACGCAGTCTTCGGGCAAACCACCAGCGCCTTCGCAAGCTTCGGCTATTCCGCCGCGGTCCGCGCGCACGGCCTCTTGTTCATCGCCGGAACGATCGGCCGCCGCGCCGACGGAACCATCCCGGACACCATCGAAGAGCAGACCGAGATCGCCCTCCGGAAGATCGAAGAGATCCTTCGGCTGGAGAACCTCGACATGTCCGCCCTCGTCGACGTCACCAGCTACCACGTCGACATCCGCCAGCACCTGCCCGGCTTCATCGAGGCCAAACAGCGCCTCGTCGAAGCCCCCTACCCGACCTGGACGATCATCGGGGTCAGCGGCCTCGCCAGCCCGGGGCTCCTCGTCGAGATCCGCGCGACCGCCGCGTACCCCGACGCGTCCCGGTAGACCGCCGCTCCCGGGCCCAGGAGCCCGTCACGACGGAAGTGAGGTTCATTAGGTAATGAGGCTCATCGGGTCGTGAGTGAGACTCGATGAATGGCTGCCAGCAGGTGAGCACTACCGTCTCCTGACCCGTTCGGGCTCTGGTGTCGGGCCGTGCCCCTGCTGGTCGGCCTCGGACTCTTCGTCCGATGCCCCCGCCGTCGCCCCGCATACGCCGGTGGCCGGATCCCAAGGCCCGGCCACCGGTAGAGGAAACGACACCCCAACGCGCAGCGGCGCGCTGAGCGCGGTCCCCGGCCAGACGTGGGCGCTCGCCAAGCGGACGCCCTGCGCCGCCGAAGACCCCACGGTCGACGTTCTCGCGATCGCGCTCACTGGCCTACTCGGCCCCATCGCCGGATTCCTCAGCAGCCCACATCAGGTTCCG
Organism: Streptomyces sp. CB02959; assembly: GCF_002803155.1. GTDB lineage: Bacteria > Actinomycetota > Actinomycetes > Streptomycetales > Streptomycetaceae > Streptomyces. The sequence continues at coordinate 25,425 of NZ_NNBP01000041.1, read as the reverse complement.
GCCCTTTGGCCAGCATTGGGCCCGGATGAGGAGGACGGGCTCGGCGATCGCATCATCGCAATCGCCGAGCCCGCGACGCACGTCAGCGTGTCATGGGCAGCCGCCGGAAATGACTCGGCGGCTACGACACGTCAACGATGGTCTCGCAGGAGCCGCCGGCCGCTGTCGAATCCGTTCCCGGGAGCGTCGGACGGCCGTTGGTGTGTTCCCGGCCGCGGCCGCTTCGTCGCGTTGAGCAGCACCGACGCGTCGTTGACGAACGTCGCCGAGCTGTTGCTGTTGGCCGTGGCGACATCGGGACGTCCGTCGCCGTCGAGGTCGGCTACTGCTGTGGCCTGCGGATTGCTACCGCTGGTGAGCCCGAATGCACGCGGGCTGGCGAACGCACCAGTGCCGTTGCCCTCGAGCACCACGACCTCGTTCGAGCTGGAGCTGGAAGCAACCAGGTCGGCGTGGCCGTCGCCGTTCAGGTCGGACACCGACGCGGAGGTGAGGTTCGCCCCCGCCGACAGGAGTCTCGCGGTGCCGAACCCGCTCGCGCCATCGCCGAGCAGGACAGCGATGCGCCCCGGCGTGCCGGGCGCCGCGATGACGGCGTCCAGCTTGCCATCCTCGTTGACGTCGGCGAGCTTGAGCGTGGACGGCAGTGTCATACCGGCCGAGACGCTCGACGCCGTGCCGAAGCCCCCGTGTCCGTCGCCCGGCAGCACGGAAAGCGTGCCGCTCGATGAGTTTGACGTGATGAGATCCAGATGGCCATCGCCGTTGAGGTCGGCGGCCGCGATGCCCTGTGGGCCGGTACCGCCGCCCAGTCCGAACTGCGTCGCCGCGCCGAATGTGCCGTCGCCGTTGCCGAGCACTACCGAGGCGTTGTTCGTGTTCGCGTTGGACGTCGCGAGATCCGGCTTACCGTCCTCGTCGAAGTCGCCCACGGCGACGTCGGTCGGGAAGCGCGCGACACACGGGTTGTCGCCCGTGGTGTCGCACCCGGGCCTCGGGTTGAGTTGCACCTCCGCTCCGGCGCCGAGAGCGCCAGAGCCGTCGCCGAGCCAGACCAGAGCGACATTGCCGCGCCCGTCGTGGCTGATGACGTCCATGTGGCCGTCGCCGTTGACATCGCGGATCACTGCCGAGTGGAGAAATTTGCTCCACATGGTGCGTGGCGCCGCGTACTTAGTCACAGCGCCGAAGCGGCCGCCACCCGAGCCGAGGAACACGCCGAGTCCCTCGGTGCGGATCGCCGTCACGAGGTCTGGTATCCCGTCGTTGTTGAGATCGCCGATCGCGACGGCGGAGCTGCCGCGGCCGTTGTCGTCGAGGTTCACCGCGGTACCGAACCTGGTCGTGTGGGCGGCGGCCGCCGAGGCCGGGCTCCCGGCCATCACGACGGTCGCTACCGCGAAGATGAGCGCCAGAACTCGGCGTGAGCGACCGCGCGTGAACGCAACTGAGCGGCCGTCCGGCGTGAGGTGCCGACGTGGTGATCTGTCCATGGGTGAGGCCCCTCCTCAGGGCCTGATGAACAAGAGTGGGTGACGCACTTCGGCAGTACGACCGCCGATTGGCAAAGTGCTGTGCCGGTCGTTGCCGATCCGGCCGGCATTCATGAGAACGCCGGGCAGCCGAAGCGTGGATGGGCTTCAAGAGCGGTGCGCCACCGCGCGGAGGATGGGACGCCGTGGGCAATGCGCCCTCGGGTCCAGGGCGAACCGCAAGCCAGAACACTGAAAATCCGAGGACGGCACCCGACGGGTCTGGAGAAAACCACGAACCACCGACCCGAGCGACCACGCGGCATCGCACTCATCGACTGCGACCCCTTCGAGATCGCAAAAATGTCTGCCTCCCGGCTACGTACGATCCAATGAAAAAAGCCGTGATTTTCCAGCCACTTTTGTGGTCGGAGCCAACGACTGGCACGGATCGACACACGCCCTACGGGTGGACCGCAATTCGTCGAACTGGTCGGAGATTTGCGGTCCTTGACAGAGTCTTGAAACCGTGAGGGACTGACTCGGCTCGTGAGACCGGAGCCGCCCTGATCCCGTGGACACCACGGTCGTGAGGCGTCTCCGGTCGACGGCACCACCCGGGGCACCATCATCGTTCCGGCCGCCGATCCACTATCCGGGCGTACGCCGGATTCCCGCTGCATCAGGCCCCGCCGGGGCCTCCGGTCAGGGAGTCCTGTCGACGCCCAGCTCATCCGCGCGCCGCCGCCGAGGCCAGAACTCTCACCGGTACACCCGTCGCCTTCAACTGGGCCCAGGGCGGCAACCGCAAGGCCGACGACTACGGAAGCCTCACCAACATCGGCCTGGCCGCCGCCAGCCTTCTGATCACGGTCGTCCTCCGCCGAGTGCTGCGCGGCTTCCTGAAGCAGCTCTGGATCCTCCTCGGCCTGGTAGCCATCACCAAGATCCGCAGCCGCGTTGTCGTCGCCGCAGCCGGCGGCATCCTCATCCTGCTAGGGCTCTGCCCGATGCTGGCCTCGCTCGTCGCCCTCATCCCCCAGCCCGTCCTGGGCGGCGTCGGCATCACCCTCTTCGGCACCATCGCCGCCAGCGGAGTGCAGACCCTCGCCAAGTCCTCGGTGGAACACGGCGACAACGTCCTCATCGTCGCCATCTCCCTGGGCGCCGGCATCATCCCCTGGCCGCCCCGGACTTCTACCACGCCTTCCCCGAGAGCCTGCGCATCATCCTCGACTCCGGGATCAGCACGGGCTGCGTCGTCGCCGTCCTCCTCAACCTCGCCGTCAACCACCTGGGACGGACATCCGAGCCGTCACCCGCGGAGGCCGACCCCCAGCCGGTGCACTGACCCCGCAACCACCCCCAGACGCCGTGCAGTACGAGCATGCCTCGGTGATGGGCGGGTGATGGCAGTCGCGGAAACCATGAACACGACTGTCGGCCCGGGTCGTTCCCAGCCGCCGCCAAGTGGATTGCCATTGCGCTCCGGTCCGCTCACGTCTCACACCTCGTGGGTGTGAGCATTCGCTCCGAAGCGAGGGCCGCGCACCTCTGCGGTGCGCGGCCCTCGGCGAGTTGGCAGGATGGTCAGGCGGCGGCGAGGGAGACCTCGGTGGCCTTCGCCTCTACGAGACCCCCGGCAAAGTTCCGGGCATGCCCGCCCCCTGCAGGCCTTTAGCCCAGGCGCGGTCCGCGGTCCTCACGGTTCGGTCGATGGCGATCGGAGCCTGCGTCAGTGGCGTGTGTAGGGGGCCACGAGCGCCGCTGAGGCGAATGCGCGCCGTTTGATCTCCTGCAGGGTCCGGGCAGGCGGCGTGCTGCCGTCGAAGGCTGTCGGCATCGGCTCGTGGAGCGCGTATAGCGTCAGCTGGTACCTGTGGGTGCTGCCGTGCGGTGGGCACGGTCCGTCATAGGTGGCTTCTCCGAAGTCGTTGAGTGCCTCACGAGCACCGGGGAGGAGGTGGTGGGCGCTGATGCCGTGGGCACGTGCGGGGATGCCGAGCTGGAGCCAGTGAATCTTGTGGATATCGAGGTCGACCATGGTCAGGGCGAGTTCGGCTGTTCCGGTCGGCACGTTCGCAAAGTTCAGGCCCGGCGAGTAGTCCCTTGGATCGTCGCAGGTCATGAGTGAGGTGAACGCTCCGGAGCGGTCGAAGCCCTGCCCCCGGGTGAGGGTGAACGGGCCGGCGGCCGCAGTGGTGGTGCGCGTGGTGGGCGTGTGTGCACCGGAGGCAGGCCCTGAGGTGCCGGAGCAGGCAGCGCACGTCAGCAGTGCCGCCGTGGCCACTGCGATCGCCAGAGGTGGCAGTCCTCGCATGCCGCTCACTGTAGGGAGAGGGGCGCGCAGGATGAGTCATCCACGCTGGTCTCTCCCTGACGGCGTACATGCGGAAGTCGTCGATTCATGCCGGGGGCTGGTGCTCGGCTCCTTGCGGTGGGGGCTGCTGCCCGGCATCGCGGATGGCGCGGGCGGCGTTGATGAGTCCGATGTGGCTGAAGGCTTGCGGGAAGTTGCCGAGGGCCTCTCCTGTGACGGGGTCGGTCTCCTCGGCGAGCAGACCGACGTCGTTGGCGTGTGAGAGGGCGGTTTGGAACACCTGCCGTGCACGGACGACGTTGCCGGTCACGGCCAGAGCGTGGGCGAGCCAGAAGGTGCACAGCAGGAAGGCTCCTTCCGTTTCCTCGATCTCGTCGCCGAGGTAGCGGCGGACCAGGCCGTTGCGGTCGGTGAGGTGGGTGGTGACGGCCAGCACGGTGGACTGGACGCGGGAGTCCTGCGGAGGCAGGAAGCCGACGATGGGCAGCATCAGCGCCGAGGCGTCGAGTTCGTCACTGCCGAACGCCTGGGTGAAGGCACCCGAACGGGGGCTCCAGCCGCGCTCTTCGATGGCTTGGCGGATCGTGTCTCGCTCCTGCCGCCAGTGGGGTACGCGTTCGTCGGCCTGAAGCGTGGGGGCCATGGCGATGGCGCGGTCCAGGGCGACCCAGCACATCAGCTTCGAGTGCAGAAAATGCCTGCTCGGCCCGCGTCTCTCCCAGATGCCCTGGTCGGGCTCGGTCCAGCGACGGGCAGCCGTGTCGGCCGCCTGGACCAGGAAGGCGCGGGTGGGCGGATCCAGGTGCTCTCGGGGTGGGAGGGTCTCGTGGGCGGCGTCGAGGAGTTCGCCGTAGACGTCGAGTTGGCGTTGGCGCCAAGCGTCGTTGCCGGTGCGCACCGGAGTGCTGTCGCGCCAGCCGGCCAGGTGGGGTAGCAGCCGCTCACTGAGGTCGCGTTCACCGCCGATGCCGTACATGATCTGCAGGTTCACTCCGCGGTGGAGCTGGGTTGCCGCGGCCCGGGCGAGGAAGCCGAAGAACTTGTCCTTCTCCTTCTCGCAGGCGGCGGTGGAAAGTGCCTGCAGGGTGAAGCTCGCGTCGCGGACCCAGGTGTAGCGGTAGTCCCAGTTGCGTGTACCGCTGACACACTCGGGCAGTGAGGTGGTGGCCGCGGCGACGATGGCCCCCGAGGGGGCGAAGGTCAGTGCCCGCAACACGCGTCCGCTGTGCGCCACCTCGTCCTGCCAGGGTCCGACGTAGCCGCGGTGGAGTCGGGACCACGAGCGCCAGCCCTCGACGGTGTCGTTCAGGCGCCGCCGGATACGCCCCGCCCGCCAGCGCAGTGGCTCGCTTCCCCACGCCGGCACGACATGCAAACCGAAGCCGAGGCGGTCCGATGCCCGCAGTGCGAACCGTCCGTGCGCGGTGGAGCCGCTCACCGCCAGCTCGACAGGACTCGACAGCAGGAGCACGTGGGCGCCGCCGTACGCGGCAAGCCCGCCCCGGACTGGTGACAGGAGCGGATGGATCAGTCCGAACTCCGGGCGTGGCGCGTAGGCGATGTCGAGGGTCACTTCTCCTTCGGTGCAGGTGACCTGACGCAGCAGAATTCCGGGGGAAGCCTCGCCGATTGCGTGTCCGCGCTCGCGCCGCCCCAGGGCGAGGGCGTCCCGTACAACTGCTGTGCCTCCAGTTGCGCGGAAGGTCGTCTCCAGAACGAGGGTCTCCTCGACGTAGCGGCGGCTGACATCGACGGGTCCTACGGGGCGGATGGACCAGTGGCCGGCGTCCTCGTCGAGGAGCCGGGCGAAGATCGCCGGGCTGTCGAAGCGGGGAAAACACAGCCAGTCCACCGAGCCGTCGGAGGTGACCAGGGCGGCCGAGCGGCAGTCGGACAGCAGGGCATGGTCACCGATCGGTCGCGCGCTCACCGATCGAAACCCGTCTGACTCGGGCTCGGCCAGGACCTGCTGGGGGGCCGCCATCGGGGCAGGCCCACATGAGGTGCCGGTCGTTGATCCATCGCAGCCTCCCTGCGCGGCGAACTGATCTCACACAAGCGGCACCATCGGCGGGCCGCACCTCCCGCCGCCGCTGTTGTCATGACGGAGTGCCACGATCCGGCGAGGCCACCTGCTCGGTTGTCACCGGGTCCCGATCGATGTCTTCGCCACCGCATCGCCGTTCCCCGGTCAGCCGGGACGCCGGGAAGAGCCCTGCGGGCTGAGAGCGAGGAAGCTGCGGTGATCGCTCTGCCACTCGTCGGTGACGCTGAGGCCGAGTTCCGGCGCGATGCGGCCAAGCGCCGTTGCGCCCAGCCGTGCCCACGGAAAGGGCGCCCCCCGACGGCCATGGGTGTCTTCCACCCATGCGGTGCAGCGCTCTGCAACGTCGAACTGCTCCACCTCGACGAGCAGGACACCTGTCGGAGCGACGAGCTGGGTACACCGTCGAAGCAGGGCACGGGGGTCGCCGCCGATACCGATGTTCCCGTCGGCCAGCAGGAGGGTCTGCCAGGCTCCCTCACCAGGGAGGGGGCCGAACACCGACCGGCACAGTGCCGTCCCACCGAGACCGATGGTGCGGGCGACCGCTTGCGGGGCGACGTCAATGCCGAGGGCGAAGATGCCCTGGTGCAGGAGCGCCCTGCACAGCCGGCCCGGTCCGCAGCCGACGTCCAGAACGGGGCTGTCGCATCGCACCAGCAGTGTCTCGTCGGCCGTGGTGGGCTGCGCGTGCCAGCGGTGCACCGGCAAATAGGTCCACCGTCCGTCCGCCAGCCGTAGGTACACCGGCCCGCCGCCGGTTCGCAGGGCCAGTGCGTAGGGATCCTGGTGTGCGGCTTGGGGTCGGTTCTCCTCGGTCGTCACGGCCGTCCGTCGGGGCCGGGCGGGGGGCGTTTCTCGTCGGCGCGGGCGGCACGACTGGCGCGGCGCAGTTTGAGTGCGAAAGCCAGCGCCGAGGCGCCGAAGAGCACACCGGTGATCGCCAGCCAACGGCTGAGGTAAACGCCTTCGGGCAGTCGCGTGTCGCCTCGGTAGGGGATCGCCAGATCCAGGATGAGGGGGAACCACACGAGGAGCAGCACCCCGGACAGGAAGGTGGGAACGCGCAGGTAGTTGATCCATGGCATCTGCGGTACGCGGCCCGGACGGTGCCGCAGGACGGAGTAGGCCGACAGATCGGCGACCGAGTACAGAGGCAGCAGGATCAGGTCGTGGACGATCGCCGCTCCCACGAACCAGATCGCCACGCCGAGCGGCCGGACGGCGAACAGGCGCACCATGGCGTAGGCGGTGAGGGCGAACGAGCAGAGCAGAACGAGAAGGTGCAGGGGCCCGGAGCCGTACCAGCGGACGAAGCGTGCCATGGTCACGTCCTGAAGGTGAGCCGGTGTACCCACTTGGTGTTGTTCACACCGGGGTTGGCCGGGACGATGACGCGGGCCGGGTAGCCGTGGTCGAGGGAGAGGTCCGCGCCGTTGACGCGGAGGGCGAGCAGGGCCCGGGGATCGTGGATCTGGTTGCCGCGCAGGACCACCGAACTGTAGGGGCCGGGCGGTTGGACCGATTCGACCAGGACGCTTCCGGCGTCAGGAAGGCCGGCCAGAGCGGCGAGATCGGTCAGTCGTAGGCCGCTCCAATCTTGGTCATCGGTGGACCATCCCTCCACGCAGGCGATCGGCAGCGCGGCCGCATGCTGGCGCATCGCGAGGAGCTGCTCACGGGTGAAGACCAGCGGCGTCGTCCGCGGACCGTGGAGCTCTAGCCGCCAGCTCGGGCCGACGTGCGCAGGGTTGACACCGACCGCAGCCGCCGTCTTGTTGATCTGGAAACCGGTCGGGCCGCCGCCGGGGTTGCGGTTGTGCGGGGCGAGCAGGGCAGTGTTGCGCAACCGGCCGCCGATGCTCTGCCCTGCGGTGACCACCAGCAGGAGCAGCGACCCCGCCCCCACCATCGCGACGGCGCCGCGCCGGGTCATCGTCGGTGCCGCGGGTGCGGCCGGCACCAGTCCGTCGGGGTCGGGGGGCTCGGGCCGGGTGTGTGCGAGGTCGGTGCGAAGTTCGGTCGCCAGACTGCGAGAGCGCAGAGCGCGTGTCATCCGGCCGAGCCTGAGGCTCACATGGACGACGAAGGCGGCGATGAAGACCCAGGCACCATAGAAGTGCAGGGTGTAGAACGAGCCGGGGAAGACGTAGAAGAGCTGGATGTTGAAGATGCCGGTGACGAACTCGAAGATGACCCCGCCCACCAACATCAGCAGGGACAACCGCTCCAGCCCGTGGGCGACCGACCGGACCGGCAGCCACTCGAACAGCTTCGGGATGACCGACCACAACTTGGCCAGCAGTACGGGGACGAGAACGACGCCGAGCGTCACGTGCACGCCTTGGGTCAGCCGGTACAGCCAATACGGATGCGTGGGCCAGTGGAAAAGGTAGAAGCCCAGCAGACCCTTGTCGGGAGTCATGTCGTTGAGCGGGCCCAGATCCGGGTTGTAGGCGGCATAGGAGAGCATCCCGGTGACGAAGACCACCGGGATGCCGACCAGCAGCACCAGTCCGAAGACCGACGTCAGCCACGGCCCGCGGATCGGACTACGCCAGAACCCAGGGCGGAACGGCCCCGGAGGCGCAGGCACTTCCCTGACCCGCTGCGCAACAGCCCGGAGGCGAGCGGCGACCGCGGCGGCACGTGCGGCCGCCGCGGTGGCGATCTGCTTCATGAGGCCCCGCGCGTGCGCCTCGTCCGAGGCCGGGCGCCTTGGTCCCCCGGCCGGGCCGGGAGCTGACGGCTGTCCGCCACTGCCCATCAGCCGTCTCCTCCATCTCAGGGCCACTCCCCCCTGGAGGGGAGCAGGCAGCCACCGTCACGCCTTCAGCACATAACCACAGGAACAGTCACAAAGATCTACTCCTCGACCGATTGCACGTACCTAGCCAGCCGAACGGTGGCACCCGGCCCCGGTTCGGCACCGGCGCCGTAGGAGCCTTGACGACTGCCGGGCATGCCCCATGCGCGCCCCGACGACGGCCGCGCCGAGCAAGCGGCCGATCACCGTGACCGTACGGACCGCTGCAAGGGCGGCGGCGGTGTGTACCGCCGCGATGGGAGTGCCGGGCCGGGGGCGGCAGGCGATGAGCACCCGAGTGCAGGGATGAGCGGCGCGGGCGACCGCCAACAGGTCGCCCCCGATCTGGGCCTCCTACTCCGCGGCCAGATTCAGCCAGGCCACCCGCAACGGCCCGATCCGGCGGGGCGGAGGCCGCAGCAGAATCCGCTGCGCCGTCTCGGCCACCGACGGCACGGGGTGGGTGGCGGTACTTCCGGGGTCGACTGCGTTGACGAGGATCGGGGTGTCTTCCAGTGCGCGGGCGAGCACGCGGGTGAGGGCGGTGAGCATGTGCTTGGCCATGGAGTGCGCCGGGGCGCGCAGGCTGGCGCCGAGGCCTGCCCGATGGGTCAGGGTCGGAAGACCGCAGCGTCTCATGCGGTGCAGCGCGGCTTCCGGTGACCTGCCAAAGGGCCCAGGCGGAGCGCAAGACGCCGAACCATCCCGATAGCGGAGCGATCGGGATGGTTCGGCAACGGTGCGTGGGGGTGCCGCGCCGGACGCCGTCGGGCCGGTTCGTCCTTGCGGTCCGGCCGTTCCAGATGGGCACCGAGACGGTCAGTGGCGTAGGACCAGAACTCCCCTCCGGCACAGCCCCTCTCCCTCGTCGCTGTTGTCGTCCTCGGCGCAGACCACGCAGGGGTGATGGCCGCATTGCGTCTCGCTCGGCACGCCCGACCCGCTCCACCACGGGCCTGGACCAAAACTGACCCTTGCTTTGCCTCCCCTTTGACCGGCGGCGATACGTTGCGACGACGGAGCTGACGGGTTCTCACCTGGGGGCAATGCGGTGGCACTTGAACTACCCGACGCGGTGGTGTCGCTTCTGGACTTCATCGGCGTCCAGTGGCCGAATGTCAACGAGGACAAGGTCCGGGAATTCGGCGGCCACGTAAGGGATTTCGCGAACAACATCCAGCAGAGCCACCAGGATGCCACCTCGTCGGTGGAGCAGTTGTCCGCGGTCTACCAGGGCGCGTCCTACGACGCTCTGATGGCCAAGTGGGGCCAGATGTCGTCGAGTCACATGAACGAGTTGGTGACCGGGTGCCATACGGTGGCGACCGCCCTGGACGTCGCGGCCGGTGTCATCGTGGGCATGAAGGCGGCGGCCATCGCCGAACTGGTCGTGCTCGCCGTGTCGTTCGTCGCGGACCAGGCCGCCGCGGCCTTCACCTTCGGTCTGGCCGAGGTCGCGGAGGCCGGCATCATCGCGGCGGCCCGCAAGGCGACGAGCTATCTGGAACAGCAGTTGGAGCAGTACGTCATCGGCCAGGTGATCGAGGCCGCCATCACCCCGCTCGTCGAAGTGGTCGGCAACGCGGTGAGCGGGCTCGTCTACGAAGGCACCACCAAGGCCCTCGGTGCGCCCGCCGGCGGGGGTGCGGGAGAAAGCTTCAGCGTCCATCCCGAGGAACTGCACGCTCGCTCGCAGGCACTGACCAAGCACGCCGAGACGGTGTCGGCGCACGCCGAGGACTTCAAGAGCAAGCTGAGCGGGGTGAGCTTCGCATGACGAACCGCATCGTCAAGGCGCTGGAGGACGGCGCGAAGCGGCTCGGCAAGACCCTCGGCGAAGACGCCGGCAAGTCGGTCAAGAACCTCTACCACGACACCGGCGACCGCCTGCGGCAGGTGGCGAAGAACCACGCCGAAACGGATGCCAAGCACGCGTCGGCGATGCAGGGCATCCTCAAGGGCCGGCACGGTGACATGCCCAAGGGTCCCCATGTATCCCCCTCCTCGTCACCGCACACGTCGGGTGGGCCTGGGGGCGGGGGCCCCAAGGATCCTCTGAAGGGCCCCAAGGGGCCTGTGAAGGGGTCCGGATCGGGTCGGCCGAACTCCTCCGGCCCCGCACCACTGCGGGACGGGGCGAATCGGGATGGGGTCGGATCGTCCAAACCCGCGGGCGGGCGCTGCAAGGGCGGCGACCCCATCGACCTGGTGTCGGGCGAGATGATCCTCACCGAGACCGACGTCCGCCTGCCCGGTCTGCTCGATCTCGTCGTCGAGCGCACCCACCTGTCGTCCTACCGGTACGGCCAGTGGTTCGGCGGCTCTTGGGCCTCCACCCTGGACCAGCGCTTGGAGGCCGATGAGCGGGGTCTCGTGCTCGCCACTGCCGACGGCATGCTGCTCTCGTACGACGTCCCGTCCCCGGACACCGCGGTCCTCCCCGACCGCGGCCCGCGCCGGGAGCTGCGCTGGGACGGGACACCGGCCGGCGAGATCCTCGTCACCGACCCCGGCACCGGGCACACCCTGCACTTCCTGCCGGCGACCGTGACCCCGGCACAGGCCGCGGCCGGCCGGGTAACCCTCCCCCTCCAGGCGATAACCGACCGCAACGGCCAGCGGGTTGACATCTGGCGCGACGACGACGGCACCCCTTTCGAGATCCGGCACAGCGGCGGGTACCGCATCGCCGTCGACACCGACAGCGACCGCGTCACGGCACTCCGCCTCCTCGGTACCGAGGACGGCGAGGCCGGCACCGTGCTGCGCCGCTACGGCTACGAAGACGGCCAACTCACCGCGGTCACCGACGCGCTCGGCCACACCGCGCGCTTCCACTACGACGAGACGGGCCGCATCCTCGAACGCGTCGACCGCAACGGCGGCTGGTACCGCTGGGAGTACGACGGCGCCGACCGCTGCGTGCGCGGCACCGGATCCGACGGCTACCTGTCCTGCACCCTCACCTACGACCCGCTCAACCGCACCAACCACTACACCAACTCCCTCGGCCGCACCACCGTCTACCACTACGACGAGCAGCGGCGCCTCACTGGCTGGACCAACGCCGAGGGCCACCGCACGCACCGCACCTGGACCGGCCCGGACCTGCTGGCCTCGGTCACCGACGAGCTCGGCCACACCAGCAGCTACACCTACGACGACGACGGCAACCTCACCACCGTCACCCGCCCGGACGGCCACTCGACCCGTGCCGCCTACAACGCACTGGGCCTGCCCGTCGAGATCGTCGAGGTGGACGGCGCGACCTGGCGGCACGAGTACGACGCCCGCGGCAACCAGGTCCGTACCACGGATCCGGCCGGCGCCGTCACCAGCTTCGCCTACGACGACGGACGGCTGTCCGCGATCACCGACGCCCTCGGTCACACCCGCACGGTGGCGAACAACGCGGCCGGCCTGCCGCTGACCGTCACCGATCCGCTGGGCCACACCACGGTCGTCGAGCGCGACGCGTTCGGCCGGGTGGGTTCCTACACCGACGCCTGCGGCCGCACCGAACGCTTCGGCTGGACCGCTGAAGGCAAGCCCGCCTGGCGGGAGTTCGCCGACGGCGCCACCGAGACATGGGAGTGGGACGGTGAGGGCAACATGGTGGCCCACACCGACCGCCTGGGCCAGGAGTCCCGGTTCAGCTACACCCACTTCGGCCTCCCCCTCACGCGCACCGCTCCCGACGGAACCACGCACACCTTCGCGCACGACACCGAGCTGCGGCTCACCAGCGTCACCGATCCGCGCGGCCACACCTGGGACTACACCTACAACGTGCTCGGCCACCTTGTCCGGGAGAGCGACTTCCAGGGCCGGGCCGTGGAGTACCGGCCCGACCCCACCGGCGAACTCGCCGCCCGCACCACCGCTGTCGGCCGCACCACCGTGTTCGTCCGCGACGAGCTGGGCCGCACCGTCGAGGAGCACTCGCCCGACGGCATCGCCACCTTCGCGTATGACCCGGCCGGCTGCCTGTTGGGGTCCGCCAACGCGACCACCACCGTCGCCCACACCTACGACGTCCTCGGCCGCAAGCTCTCCGAGGACATCAACGGCCGTACGACGAGCTGGACTTACGACGCGCTGGGACGGCGCACCAGCCGGCGCACCCCCAGCGGGGTGCTCTCCACGTGGTCGTACGACGCCGCGGGCCGGCCGGCCGCCCTCGACGTCGGCGGTGACCAGGTGGGCTTCACCTTCGACGACGCCGACCGGGAGGTACGGCGGCTCATCGGCCCCGACCTCGTCCTGTCCCAGGAGTGGGACGCCGTCGGCCGGCTCAGCTTGCAGGCCGTCACCCGCGGTGCCGACACCCTCCAGCACCGCGCCTACGCCTACCGCGCGGACGGCCACCTCCGCGGCATCACGGACTCGGCGGGCGGCACACGGCGTTTCGAACTCGACCCTGAGGGCCGGGTCACCGCCGTGCGCGCCCAGGACTGGACCGAGACCTACGCCTACGACAGCGCCGGCAACCTCACCCACGCCGAGGTCCCCGGCGACGAGAACGCCGGCACGGAGCGCACGTTCACCGGCAACCGCCTTGAGCGGTGCGGACGTCACACCTACGCGTACGACGAGGACGGCCGCATGGTGCGCCGCATCACGCGGCTCCTCAACGGCCAGACCCGCACCGCGTCTTTCACGTGGAACACGGCAGACCAGCTCACCGACGCCGTACTGGCCGACGGCACGCATTGGACATACGAGTACGACACGGCGGGCCGGCGCACCGCCAAGCGCCGCCTCGACGACGACGGGCACGCGGTCGAGGAGATCCGCTTCGTCTGGGACGGCACCCGCCTCGCGGAGCAGGTGACGTCGGACGGCACCGCGACCACCTGGGACTACCACTCCGGCACCCACCGGCCACTCACCCAGACCGTCGTCCACGCCGGGGGCCGCGTCGACTTCCACACCGTGGTCACCGACGTCTCGGGCGCCCCGACGGAACTGGTCACCCCGGACGGACGGATCACCTGGCGGCTGCGCACCACCGCCTGGGGCATGCCGGTCGGCGACGGGCCGGCGGACACCTGCCCCCTGCGGTTCCCCGGCCAGTACGCCGACCCCGAAACCGGGTGGAACTACAACTACTTCCGCCACTACGACCCGGAGACGGCCCGGTACCTCACCTCCGACCCGCTGGGGCTGGTGGCAGCCCCCAACCACTACGCCTACGTCGACAACCCGCTCACTGTCGCCGACCCCCTCGGACTGACGCCGCAGCGGGGGCCCAACGGCCGCTTCCTCCCGAACCCGAACGGCCCGGCGAACCACAACCGCGACACCGAATACCCCGGCAGCTACCGGCAGTCGACCCACGACGCCATGACGAGCAAGTGGACGGTCGAGGGCCAGGCACAGGGCGGCGTCCCGCGCTTCCCCGCCGGGCACCCAGAGGCCGGCCAGCGGATCCCGAGGGACCAGCTCACCTGGTTCAACTCCAAGGGCGAGTCGGTGCCCGCCGGAAAGGACCAGCTCACCTACGAGCACCTGCACCCGGTCGTCGACCACTGGAACAAAACGGGCTACAACTCCGACCGCGCCACCCGCAATGACTTCTACAACGACGCCAATAACATGGAGCCCATGTCCCGCAAGAACAACTCCAGCGGCGGAGGCAAGATGACGTCCACCTACACCCAGAACACCGGCCCGAACTACTCCTGCACCTGAGCACGAACCCCACCCCCAGAGGAGCCACCCACCATGGACCTGACGTCGAAGCTGGCCGCCCAGCCCGGCGCCGAGCCCGTACCCGGCGTGTCGGACGCCTGGCACTGGTCACGCATGATCTTCGCGTTCGACGCCACCGTCGCGGGGGACCGCGTACTGGAGATGCGCGTCATGGGCGAGTACGACCCGGCACTGGCCCGCGCCGTGCTGGAACTCGCCCGCGACCGCGCAGAAGAGGTCATCGGCGGCGACCGTCCGCTCGTGACACTGGACGGACTCACCTGCCCCGGGTGGGACTTCGACACGGTCGCCGCCGTCGGACCGGAGGTGCACGAGTACCACGGCCAGGAGGACACCGACCTGCACAAGGCGACGGTGGCGCTCTTTCCCGCCTGGCGGCAGGAGTTCTCGGGCTCCGAGACCCTCGCGGAGGCCCGCCACCAATTCGACCGCGGCCTCCAGCCGACGCGACTGCGGCGCGACCCGGTCCCCTTCCTGCGCATGCGCTACCGCAACGAGCGCACCGGCAGCCACAGCGAAGGCCCGGACCGCGGCCTGGCGACCCTGGACATCCTGCGGCACGAACTGTCCCTCCTGCCCGGCTCCCCCGGCAGCCACGTCGAGTGGGAAAACCGCCTCGGCGCCGTCTACCGGGCCGAGTGCGGGGACGACCTGACGGTGCACGGACCGGACGGATCGAGCCGGACGACCGGAGACGACCTCGTCACGCTGGCCGAGCAGTCGGTGCTGCGCCCGGAGGAAGCCTCGTGACCGCCACCCGCGCCCACACCGCCACCGGGGCCGTCCACGACAA
The DNA here is from genome assembly GCF_002803155.1 of Streptomyces sp. CB02959. Taxonomy (GTDB): domain Bacteria; phylum Actinomycetota; class Actinomycetes; order Streptomycetales; family Streptomycetaceae; genus Streptomyces. The sequence goes on along the minus strand of NZ_NNBP01000041.1, from coordinate 10,275 downwards.
CCCCACCCCGGAAACCCTCTACGACCTCCTCAGTGAACTGAATCTGGCACTTCCGTTCCTCGTCGTGGAACGCGCCGACGGCCGCGATCCGGAGCAGCACTACATCCAGGTCCACCTCGCGGAGGACGGGAGTTGCCTCGTGGAGTACCGCGACGGCGGACCCGACCAGCACTTCCGCACCATCGTGGCGCCGCCCTACGCCATGAAGGGCCACGACGAGGTCGCGGCCCTCGTGACGAGTTGGGCGCAGGACGACGGCGAGTGGCGCCGGCGGGGCCACTGGCAGCGCGTGCAGGTCTGAGCAGCCGGGGTCGCAGAAGAGAGGTTTGATTCTCCATCTGCTGGAGGGATGGGAGTCAGAGTTCAGTACCCGAGCCTCTGGCCTGGGAACTGAACTCTTTTCTGCGCAGTCGTGAGGACTGATCCGCGCACTTGTCCGTTCAGTGCGCAGACGCGTACCCGGATGGGCCGTCGCGTAACAGCCGGCGCCGGCCATGGCGTCCAGACCGCCCTGGGCGGCGAGTTTGTTCCGCGCGGTGGTGAACGGGTAGCCGGTCGCGTCGGCGATCTCCGCCGCGACCTCCTCGCCGAATCCGGGTGGGGCGTTGCGCCCCGTCCCCACTGCGGTGCCGCCCATGGCGAGCTCGTACAGGCCCGCGGCGGCGCTGGTCACCCGGTCGATGGCTTGTTGCAGCTGGTGGGCGTAGCCGGACCATTCCTGTCCCACGGTGAGGGGTACGGCGTCCTCCAGGTGGGTGCGGCCGATCTTCACTACGTCGTGCCACTGCCGGGCCTTGTTCTCGATGGCGTGCTGGAGCGCCTGCACGCTGGGCAGCAGGTGCTCGTGGATCTCCTTGACCGCGGCGATGTGCATGGCGGTGGGGAAGGTGTCGTTGGAGGACTGCCCTGTGTTGACGTGATCGTTGGGGTGTATCGGGGACTTGCTGCCCAGTTCCCCGCCGGCCAGTTGGATGGCGCGGTTGCTGATCACCTCGTTGGTGTTCATGTTGGACTGCGTCCCGGAGCCCGTCTGCCACACGTAGAGCGGGAAGTGATCGTCCAGTTCGCCCGCGATGACTTCGTCGGCCACCCGTTGGATCAGGTCGGACTTCCAGGCCGGTAGCCGTCCGGCGCGCCCGTTGACGGAGGCGGCGGCCTTCTTGACGTAGCCGTAGGCGCGGTAGACCGCTTTGGGCATCCGGTCGTCCCCGATGGAGAAGTGGATCAGGGAGCGTTGGGTCTGGGCGCCCCAGTTGCGGTCCGCGGGGACGTCGATGGCCCCCATGGAGTCGGTCTCCCGGCGGGTGCCGGTCGCGTGCAGTCCGATGGGGATGTCGCGGATCTTCGTCGTTGCGTGCCTTGCCATCGGAATTGCGGTGAAGCGATGAGACCCGCCCCGCCGCCACCGGGCGGGCGACGAACCCGACAACACCCACCCACTCCGACGCTGACCCCGTGCGTGCCGCTTGATCCAGCACCACCCACCTGATGGCGCACCCGCGCACTGCAGGATAACCTCATGCCCCACCCGCTCGTCCCCACCACCGAAGGCCCTGAAAGGCGGAGGCCAGCCGGTTGAGGAAACCGAATCCGACGACCGCCCTGTCAGCCCGTCACATCTGCCAGCGTGTGCCCCATCTTGATGGTGGTGAGCCACTGGGTCGCGGTCTCTGGTGCCGGGTGGTACAGGCCCCATTTGAGGTAATCGCGGGTGCCGTCGTAGGTCGTTCCGGTGAAGGTGAACGACCCGTTGGACAGCTTCTGTGGCACGCCGTTGAACCAGAACTGGATCGAGCCGTTTTTCCGGTCCTCGGAGATCCGCAACGCGAAATCGTTCCATCGGTCGTTAACTGCCTTGGTGCTCCACAAAACGATGCGCGTGTGCTGGTGGGTCCAGCTCTGAAGCTGGATGGAGCCGCGGTTCACCTCCAGTACGACGGGGTGGTTCGCGGTCCCGTCGCTCGGACTGCACTTGAGCTGGAAGATGTAACGGCTGGTCGAATCGGTGATGTGGAACTTGGACGACCAGCCCAGGTAGTAGGTGCTGCCCGAAGCCACCGTTGGGCCGACCGGTTCACAACGTTCGACGTTCGCCCGCTGTTTCGCCTGCCACACCAGACCCTTTTCGGTGTCGGTCTTCGTGGTGAAGTCGTTGGTAGGGCACTCGACGGACGAAAACTCACTCGCCCCCTCGTGCGGGTCAGCTGACCACAGCAGTCCCTTGGGGCTGGGTCCCACGGTCACAGTGGTGCGGGCGGGGACGGCCTGGACGGGCCAAGCGAGCACGGTCGCGCCGCCGAGCACGCCGGCCAGCAGCGCCGCCGTACAGAGTCGGCCGGCGGTGGAACGAGGGCGTCGTATCACTAATTCCTCCTTGTGTGACTCCCTTACGGGAGCGGTCTGTTGGCGCTGGCATACAGGATCGGTGTCCTCCTGCTGCGCACTGCGCTTGCGCCGGTCGTGCGTTCCGCATTGAAGGCGATGGTTCACCCGACGAGGGCATCTGGCGAACTGCGTTCGTCTCAGGCCCGGTTCGGGAGCCGCACGGCGGCCCGCCCGCGCCTAGTACTGCAACGGTGCCTATCGTGACAGGTGAGCAGATGAGCAGACTAGTACTACAGCCGGTGGTGTCACTGTCGGTTGCGTCGGGTGCGGCAGTGGCTGGCTCGTGCTTCTTCAGTTCCTCGCGTTCGGCCAGCGTTGCGGGCATGCACTCATCCGCAGCCGTCGGACCACAAGAGCGGACTCCCCGGCACGACCGAGACATGGCGCAACTGGACCGGCAACGAAGAGGCCCGGCCCGCGCTCGTCCGCCGGCCGGAGAGCACGGCCGAGGTGGCCGAAGCCGTCAGGGACGCGGACCGGGACGGGCCTGCGAGGACATCCTCGGCTCCTACGGCGGCCGCCCCCACTGGGGCAAGATGCACGCCCTCGACGCCGCGGCCCTGCGCCCCGCTCCCCCACTTCGACGACTTCGTGGCCCTGCGCGACCCCCTTGACCCGACCGGCCTCTTCGCCAACCCTTACCTCGACCTCGTCCTCGTCCTCGTCCTCGTCCTCGTCCTCGTCCTGGAGGCAACACCCATCGTCGGCTATCCCGGCGCGTCACACCCTCGTAGGAGCAATTGACAACGATGTCAACCCAGTGAAGGAATTCTTCATGCGCAACGGCAGACCCCCAATCCCCTTGGCGTGGGCCTTTGTTGTGGCGATGGCGCTGGTGGCGGCATTCGCCCCGCCGTCGTCCGCCGTCGCCGACCGGACGGACACCGGGCGGTCCAATGTGGACCTGGTCAACCCGTTCATCGGCACATCGGGCGAGAGCGACACCGAGTACGGCGGGATGATCCCGAGCACCGCCCCGCCGTTCGCCATGACCCGCTGGTCGCCGATGACCCGGCAGAACTACGTCAGCCACACCCCGTACCACTACAGCGACACAAAGATCAGCGGCTTCATCGGCACCCACCAGCCCGCGATCTGGATGGGCGACTCCGGCTACGTGACGGGAATGCCCGGCGTCGGGTCGGTGAAGACGTCGGTCGACGACCGGGCACTGCCGTTCAGCCACGCCGACGAGCACGCCGCCCCCGACCGCTACTCGGTTCTCCTGCAGGCCGGTTCGGGCCGGACGCTGAAGGCGGAGTTGACCGGGACGTCGCGCGTGGGCATGTTGCGTACGACATATCCGGAGGGCACGGACACCAACTTCGTTCTACAGGCGACCCGTTCGGGCATCACCGGCAACGTGCACGTCGATCCGGCCGCCAGGGAGATCACCGGCTACAACCCCGACCGCCAGGACAGCAACCTCGGCCCGTTCAAGGCGTCGCACTTCAAGGGCTACTTCGTCGCCCGCTTCGACACCGCCTTCGACAGCTACGGCACCGCCACCGGAGCGGCGCTGCATGAGGGCCAGGACGACCGTACCGACGGCGACCTGTCCGCGTACGTACGCTTCCCCTCCGGCACCCGGACCGTCCAGGTGCGCATCGCGACATCGTTCATCTCGCTGCCGCAGGCACGCGCCAATCTGGCCGCCGAGGCCCCGGACGACCGGCCCTTCGAGCAGATCGCCGGAAAGACCCGGGCACAGTGGAACGAGAAGCTCAACCGGGTCAACCTGCGAGGCGCGACCGCCGATCAGCGGGCGATCTTCTATACGTCGATGTACCACGCCCTGCAGTACCCGTCGGAGAACTCCGAACACGGCCGCTACTACAGCGCGTACGACGACCAGGTCCACTCCGGCGTCAGCTACACCGGCTACTCACTGTGGGACACCTACCGTGCCGAGAACGCCTTCCTCACGCTCTTCGCCCCCGAGCGGATCAACGGCATGGTCACGTCGATGCTCCACGACTACCGGGAGGGCGGCTGGCTGCCCATGTGGAAGAACCTCACCGAGACCAACATCATGGTCGGCACCAACGCCGACTCGGTGATCGCCGAGGACATCGCCAAGGGCTTCACCGGCTTCGACCGCAAGCTCGCGTACGAGGCGGTGCACAAGGACGCGACATCCCCGCCGGACAAGGACACCGAACTCGCCTACTACGACCGCCAGGAGGGCACTCCGGTCGAAGCGCGGGCGGGCCTGACCACGTACAAGCAGAACGGCTGGGTCGCCGCCGACCACACCGCCGAATCCGCGTCCCGCACGCTTGACTACGCGTACGAGGACTGGGCGGTCGCCCAGGTCGCCAAGGCGGTCGGCAAGACCGACGACGCAAAAATGTTCCTCCGGCGCAGCGCCAACTACAAGAAGCTCTACAACCCGGCCACCGGCTTCATGCAGGCCCGCAACCTCGACGGCTCCTGGGCCGGCGACGAGTCGGGCTGGACCGAGGGCGACAAGTGGGTCTACACCCTCGACGTCCTGCACGACGTGCCGGGCCTGATCGATCTGATGGGCGGCAAGAAGAAGTTCGCGTCGTGGCTGGACAGCTACTTCGCCGGCGGACACAACAACCACACGAATGAGCCGAGCCACCACGCCGCCTACCTGTACGACGACGCGGGCCAGCCGTGGAAGACCCAGGCGAAGGTGCGCGAGATCGCCGCGGCGAACTACGCGAACCGCACGGACGGCCTCAGCGGCAACGAGGACTGCGGGCAGATGTCCGCCTGGTATGTGCTGTCCTCGCTGGGCATCTATCCGGTCAACCCCGCATCGGCGAAGTACGCCGTGGGCAGTCCGTTCTTCGACCGTGCCGAAGTTCAACTACCGGCCGCTGAACGCCCATTGGTGATCACCGCCAAGGGGGCGGCGAAGAACCCCTACATCAAGTCACTGTCCCTGAACGGCCGAAGCGTCAACCAGCCCGTACTGAGCCACACCGACCTCCTGAAGGGCGGCAAGCTGCGCTTCACGATGAGCGACACCCGGCAGAGCTGGGGCTCCTGACCGGCGCCGGCGCGAACGAGGCAGGAGGCGAAGGAGAGGCAGGCACGGGCTCGCTCGGGACTCATGGGATTCGACACCCTCATGGTCACCGGGCCCGTGCCTGCACCCCGTTCGTTCGAGGGCAGGAGACGGGGCTGTCCGGTCGTCGGTCGGGGGGGCCGCTGCCGAGGCGGGACCACCCGTCGCGAGGAGCCCGGCTGCTGCGACCGTCACAGAAGCAGCCGCGACAGCAGCGCGTCGCGTAATCCTGAATGCCGTGATCTTTCCTCCTTGCTTACCGCATGACCTGCGCAACAGGCCGCGGGGGCTTGCCTTCGGTCAAGCACTGACGACAGCACACGGAAGTGGTTGAATTATGAACCATCTGGAGGGTGAGGTGCGCCATGCCCCGAAGAGCCGTCGCGTCGGAATATTTGCAGTGGCTTCATCGGTCGACTGCCGCGCGGGGCCGAGTGGTTGGCGGAGCGGCTCCTTCTTCTTCGCGCCGATGCTGACGACCGGCTCGCCGTCGACTTGGCGCTACGTGACCTGCCCGTTGATGGAGTGGAACGGGGTGTTGCGGTCCGGGTGCTGCTGACCCTCCAGGGTCCTGGCCTCGCCTGAGGCTGAAGCCGTACCCCTTTCACCGACCGACCGGCCGCGACCGCCGAGACGGGCGACCCCGACGGATCAGCTCCTCGGCGAGCTTGCGCCCCGGCCCGGCCGCCGTACTCGCTCGCCGCGGCGACATGGGCAACGGCTTGTACACCGTCGCACCCGAGCAGCGCCGCCCCGGTCTCCGGCGCCGGCCGATGCTGCCCCTCGCTCAAGGGCAGCAGCACAACGCCACCAAACGCGCGGTCGGTTGACCGCACACTACTCCGAGCCGCCATGCCTGATCGACGACGGCTGCGGCCGGAGGTGACGCCTTGTTTCCCTCCGGCTCCAGTGGGCGATGCAGGCCTGTGCGACGGCCAGCGGCCGGATGGCGTTCACGGCGCCACCACCCGGTCGGGCAAGTCGCGGTGCGACCCAGGAGCTCCTGCCCGTCAGGGCGCGCCGGTAGCCCTCGGCTCATGACTCCTTGGGCCCCTGCGTGGGGCAGGGGGCGTGAGGGTGCCGGTGGGGCGGGATGCGGGGTGACTGATCCGCTACGGGGCGACACCAGGTGCATTTGCGGATCCGACCTGAAAGTCCGGCGCGTCGAAGGCCGCGCGGACCGGTGAAAACCTCGGTCAGTGCGCGTCCGCGCGGTCGAGGTCGGCCAGCAGCCTTTCCGCGTCGGTCATGAGTGAGCCGTAGACGTGCCAGGCGCCCGGCTCGGCGAGGGTGCCCCGGGCGATCATGTCGGTCATGGTGTCGTGCCAGGCCAGCGTGCCGTCGATCGCTCCGCGCAAGCGTTCACGGGGAGATGCGTCCGGTGAGCCGCTCGCCGGGCCCGGTTCGGCGAATGCCTGGACGGCGGCTCCCGCCAGTTGGAGGGTTTCGGCGTACTGATCAAGGAACTGGTGCCCCAGGTGGTGATCGGCGTGGTTGTCATGTGCGTTGTCGGCCAGGGTCCGTGCAATTCCGCGTACCTGCATCGACATGCCGCGCAAGGCCATGAATGTGTCGTTGAAGTTCGTCTCCTTGCGTCGCGTGCGCGCGACGCAGCGTGTGTTCCACCGCAGGCTCTCGTCGGCCTGTCGCACCTGTTCCTCTGCGCGAGTGAGGTGTTTGTCCAGGTTGCGCGCCTGGTGCAGCCAGTTGTGGGCCTTCGGGGTGAGCTGCCGCCGAGAGAGGCCGCCACCCATGTCCTGCAACAGGAGTCCCATGGACCGGGCGAGATCGCGTACGGCGGAATCGGACTCGTTCAGGTAGAGCGGTGGCAGGACGAGGGCGTTCACCGCGATGCCCACGGCCGCGCCGGTGAGTGTCTGGAGCGCGGGGGACACGAGACTGCCCATGGGATTGGTTGCGGTGGCGGCCAGTGCGATGACTGCGGTGGAGGCGATCTGGAGACGGTCGTCAGCGGTGCGGCGGGGTCCTGCCAGGACCGCGATGACTGCGATGACCGCGACGGCGCCCGCGGTCGGTCCCAGCAGCCGGGCCGTCGCGAGGGCGAGGACCAGCCCGGCCACCCTGGCCACAACATTCTGTGTCGCCTTGGTCACGGATTGGTACACAGTGGAGGCGTTGACCATGAGCAGAGCGGTGGCGACCGCCATGTAGGGCCGACCCTCGGGGGACCATGGGCCCACGATGCCCCAGGTGAGCAGTGCCGCGATGAGGGTTTTGGCGCCGTGAACCACATGGTCGGCCCGTTTGGCGCCGAGCCGGCCGGCGAGGCGAGGTGGCGGCCCTGTCGTCGTCACTGGCGCGCACCTCAGTCGAATGGTTGAATATTGCACGACATCGATGATGGCATCGTTTGTCCGTTTTGAACGGGTGACGTCGGCCACGGTCACCGTGGTACCCCCCGGCGCACCGTCTTCGCTGCTGTCGCGCCCGCCCGTCACTGTCAATGCCGAGCGGGGGCTCAGGTGTGAGCCGGGAGTGAGCCTGGGTGTCGATCAGCCGGAGGACTTCGTCATACGCCGGCAGCGTGGCCTTGGTGCACAGTGCAGCGGCGATGCCGGCCTGGAGATGGTCACCACCAGTACCCGCGGATGGCGTGGACAGGGCGGTCGGGGTGGTTCCCATGATGCGACTCCTCGAAAGCGGGGGTTCAACCACCGCCGCCCGGCGCGAGGAGTGGCCGGCCTTACGCGCCCCCGGCGACGTGAGAAGAGTCAACCGCCGTCCGCACAGACACATCCGCAACCTGGTTGCGAGGCAGCAATTCATTTGCGGGTAAGCCTCTTTGGGGTCTTCGCGGCAAAAGTGTTGCGGCACGGGCTCGTGTCATCCTCGGAGAGCATGCACACCTCAAGGCGCTCTCGCTGCGTGAGGTCGCCCCGTTCCCCCGCCGCGCCGGGCTGGTGGTCGTTGGCGGCTACCGCGCGGCCTTCGGCCTCTCCACCGTTGCCGCGCTCTGGATCTGCCTCACCGGCGACGCCGCCACACTGCCCCGCTGGCTCCCCCGCGCACTGCCCGCCCCAGTCGTCGCCGCCTTCGCCACAGCCCACTTCACCTACAACTCCCTCACCGCCGGATACCTCCCACCCGCAACCGGCCCCCTCCTGGACACCACAGCCCTCGCCGGCGCAGCCCTCAGTCTGTGCGCGGAGGTACGGAAGCCGCCCGGCCGGCCGAAGCGCCAATCAGGCACCAGCCACCAGGCCGGATAGGCGACCCCCACTGACCGCTGACCGCACCAGATCAACTCCGAGGGAGGTCTCGGCGACGGCGGGCTCGGTGGGCGATGGCGGGCGCGGTGATGGCTGCAGTCGCCTGCCCGATGCCGCGCCCACCCTTCTTGGGAGTTCCGCCAGTGGCGTGGCGGGTGCCCTCGGCGTCGATCAACCCTGTGAAGAGGGTTCGGTGATGGGTGACTGTGCAATTTGTTTGGGTTGGCTGCTGGGTCGGTGATTTACGGTGGTCAAGCGCTGGAAGCAGGGACGTTCAATAAGTGTGTACAGCAGCCAGGACGCCACCAGGGCCACAAGGAAAGCGACGCACGCGGAGGTCACCGCTCCCCACCCACTGCAGTAGTAGAGGGTGACGGCCAATATCATTGCGTGGACCAGGTAGAAGGCGTAGGAGACGTTACCCAGCAGCACCATTCCTGGCGTGCGGAGCAGGGACCTTGCGCCGTGTGCGTCTCCCGAAGCCACAGCCCGCACGGTCAATGCGACCGGGATGATCGTGATCGCACTGAAGTAGAAGGGCGCGGGGAGTACTGCGATGCCCAACGGCAGGCAGACCGCCAACAGGGTGACGGAGGGAATGACTCCGATTCGACCTACGGACCCGTTCGCGTGCATCCGGGCGAGGGTCATTCCCAAGATGAATTCAGGCAATCGGCTTAGCGGGAACCCATAAACGAGTCCAAACTGAGGCGCAGTGAGTCTGCCATTCATGAAGCCATGGGGAAGTAGCTGCCCGTGCAGTCCCAGCGAGATCAGCGGGATCACCCAGGTGGCCGCCACAGCGCCAATCGCCGCGATGAGGAGCCACTGCTGACGGAGCCGCATCACCATCGGAATCAGTAGCGGGAACAAGAGGTAGAAGACCAACTCGCATGTCAGGGACCAGGTCACAGGGTTGCCGGCGAAGAGGAACTTCGGCAGCGGGATCAGGTTATTGATGAGCAGGGCGTTAGCCAGGTCACCCAGCCACGAAGGCGCAGGATGCGGCAATTCGTTATCCTGCCTGGGCATTCCCGCCCACCGGAAGAGCGATATGAGCGCCACCCATACCACGAGATGGTTGGGGTAGATCTTCGCTATTCGCCGCCGCCAGAAGGACCGAGCCGTGTCTGTCGACTGCGCCGAGAGGGTGAGCACGAAACCGCTGAGCACGAAGAAGAGCGAGACCCCCACCGCCCCCAAGAGGAAGAGGACAGGCGGAGGCCAGCCACCTTCGTCTCTGGCTGTCAAGAGCGCGGCGTGGCATACGAACACACCTAGCGCCGCAAAAAACCTCAGCCCGGTGAGCGAAGGAAGCCGGGTGAACGAGACGAGGGAGATCTGCATGAGGCTCCTCAGGCGCGCGAAATCCCCCACCTCGACGATTGCAAGGCCCAGCGGAGACGGCCCAGCCAGCCACAAAAAGGCCGACCATCTCGCGACTACTGCCGGAACACTCTCCGCGACGTTACTCTGCGATGAAGCCTTCGGCTCGCTGAAAAATTCCACCAGACAGCTGGGCCAGGCAGCTGACGCCAGGAATTCATGTCCCGAAAATCGTGACCGCCATCCGGCGTACCTGCCGGGACGGAGCAACAGTACTGACTTCGGCTGGTCAGG
>NZ_NNBP01000040.1 GCF_002803155.1 Streptomyces sp. CB02959 | reverse complement strand
CGTCGCCTGGCTCGTCCAGCACGGCAACCGCAGACTCCGCTACCGCGGAACCATCAACAACAACATCTGGCTCCACACCCGAGCAGCCGCCCTCAATCTTCGCCGACTGACCAACCTCGGACTCACCCACACTGGCGACAGCTGGCAACTCGCCCTGGCCACCACATAACGAACAAGGGCTGCCCGGCCTCCGGCCGGACAGCCCCTCACCAAGATCTTCATGAGCCTTCTCGGCCGCACCCGGCCCGCCGGGCCGGGAAGGCCCTGCCCTTCGGCCAATCGCCGGAGATCGAAGCCCGGCCGAACGACCGGTCGGCGGCCGGATACCCCCGTCCGCGGGCGCTCCCGGCGCCGCCGGAGGACTCTCATCCGCGCTGGCCGCGCACCACCCCCGGGCACCCCGCTCCCCCGCCGCCGGACGCATTCGCGCCATTACCCTCAGCTTTCATCTATCGACCGAAAGTGATCGGACCGCGTGCGTTTGAGATGCGGTTGAGCCAGACTCCCGTCCGGCATCTGCACCTACGAGCAAGGGAGTGTTCGTCATGCGGTACATCACTGGAGCGGTCGCGATCGGCGCGGCGCTGGTTCTGGGCGCACTGTCCACCACCGCGCAGGCCGCGGCCGCTCCGGCCCAGCCCGCCCGGACCGGTGGCCTCTACGCCTCCTCCGAGCTGGTACTGACGGTCGGTCGGGGCGAGACCTGGGCGACCGCCACGGTGGAGCGCGCGGTGACGCTCAGCTGTATGCCGGGGGCCTCCGGAAGCCACCCGGTCGCGAAGTCCGCCTGCGCCCAACTGCGTTCGGTCGCCGGCAACTTCGACGCGGTGACCCAGAACGCGGCGGCCGGCGAGCGGCTGTGCACCAAGGAGTGGGACCCGATCCTGGTCACCGCGGACGGCGTCTGGCAGGGCCGCCGGGTCGGGTACACGCACGTCTTCGCCAACACCTGCGCGATGACGGCCGGCAAGGGTTCGGTCTTCGAGTTCTGAACCGCCCCCGAGCGCTTCCCGAGATGACGTCGGGAACGCGGCGGCAGGGCGGCGACAGCGCCGGCCCCCGGACGAGGAGTGCGTCCGGGGGCCGGTGTCCGCCGTCGGCCGGGGGCCGGTGCGGCCGAGGTCAGCCGATCTGTGCGCCGTACGCCTGGAGGGCGGCCGGAACCGGCTGGAAGAAGGTCTCGCCGCCGTTGGTGCAGTCGCCGCTGCCGCCGGAGGTGAGGCCGAGGGCGCTCTCGCCGTCGAAGAGGGCGCCGCCGCTGTCACCGGGCTCGGCGCAGACGTCGGTCTGGATCAGCCCGTCGACCGTGCCCTCCTGGTAGTTGACGCTGGCGTTCAGCGCCTTGACGGTGCCGTCGTGCACCTGGGTGGTGCTCCCGCTGCGCTTCACCTTCTCGCCGACGGTGGCGTCCGCCGCCTTGGAGATCTTCTGGGTGCCCCCGTAGAGGTCCACCTCGCTGGGGTGCTCGGCGTTGCCGGTGTACTTGGCGATCGAGTAGTCGTTGCCCGGGAACTTGGACTGCTCGGTGGTCGCGATCGTCTGGCCGCCCTGCTGGTCGGACCACTCCTTGACCGCGTTGCCGCAGTGGCCGGCGGTCAGGAAGTACGGCTGGCCGTCCTTGACCACGTTGAAGCCGAGCGAGCAGCGGGCACTGCTGCCCCAGATCGCGTCGCCACCGGCGATGAGCGGCTTGAACTCGCCCTTGCTGTGGCGGATTTCGACGGTGCCACCGAGGCCCTTGGCGACCGTGGTGAGCCGGTCCAGCTTGGCGCCGGTGACCGTGCGGTCGGCGGTCACCACGACCTTGTTGGCCCTGGGGTCCATCGCCCAGGCGGTGCCGGGGATGGTCGCCTTGGCCCTCAGGGTCTGTCGCGCGGCGTCGAGCTGGGCCATCGAGTGCTGGACGATTCTGGCCTCCGCGCCCTTGGCCCGGACGGTCGCGGCGGACGCCTCGTCCACGACGTTGACGACCAGCTTCTGCGCCTTGGCGTCGTAGAACGCGCCGGCCGTACCGGTCTTGAGCTGGGACGCCAGGGTGGTCGCGGCGGCCGGCGAGAGCTTGGCCGCCGAAGGGGCCGGGGCCGCGTGGGCGTTGGCGAGGGTGACGGTCGCGGTGGCGGCGAGCGCGAGCGCGCCCGCACTGGCCAGCATCGCGCGGCGGTGGGGTATGCGTCGGTGCGTCAACTCAGAACCTCCCGTGGGGGGATGGGCCCGGACTGTGGGGAGTCGGGTGGGCCCGAGAGTGAGGTGCGAGGTACCGGGCACGGACGGCCGGCCCCGTGGCGCTGCCGCGGGGAGTCGCGTCCATGCCAACGGAGCCGAGTATTCCCACCCGCCTCACTCGTGCACAAGACCGGGTTCCGGTCTCAGATACGGGAGTTCACGTTTTCACCACACGCCATTCACACCGATATGCGCGCGCCGAACTCCTGAGTGCGGACATCAGAGGGCGCACGGCGCGGTCGGCGGCGCCCGAAGTGTGAGGGCCGCAGCTGTCCGGAAAGCGTCCCCGGAATTCCGAACCGGCAGCGGCCCGACGCCGGCCGCACGGGCGGCGCACAACGGCGGACGACCGTCGTACCGTGGTACGACGGTCGTCTGTGACGGTGTTACAGCGGGCCGCTACCCGAGGCGCTCGGACTCCGGGAGGTCCTCCAGCACCGGGAGGGCGTCGACGTGGCCGTCCTCCACCGGAGCCGGGGGCGGGGGCGGGGGCGGGGGCGGGCCGGCGTCATCGTCGGCCGGCTGCCGCGCACGGGCTCGTTCGGCCTCCGCCGCCACCTGCGCGGTCTGCGCCTCGGCCTGGAGGCCGGAGCGTTCCAGGAACCGCAGCAGCTCCACGGGGAAGGGCAGGACGAGGGTGGAGTTCTTCTCGGCGGCGACCGCCACCACGGTCTGCAGCAGCCGGAGTTGCAGCGCCGCGGGCTGGTCGGACATGGCCGCGGCGGCCTCGGCCAGCTTCCGGGACGCCTGGAGTTCGGCGTCGGCGTTGATCACCCGGGCCCGGCGGTCCCGGGTGGCCTCCGCCTGGCGGGCCATCGAGCGCTTCATCGCATCCGGCAGCGAGACGTCCTTGATCTCGACCCGGTCGACGCTCACTCCCCAGCCGATGGCCGGGCTGTCCATCATCAGCTCCAGGCCCTGATTGAGCTTCTCGCGGTTGGACAGCAGGTCGTCCAGCTCGCTCTTGCCGATGATCGACCGCAGCGAGGTCTGGGCCATCTGGGAGACCGCGAAGCGGTAGTCCTCCACCTCGACGATGGCGTCGGCGGCGTCGATGACCTTGAAGTAGACGACCGCGTCCACCCGGACCGTGACGTTGTCCCGGGTGATGCCCTCCTGGGCGGGCACCGGCATCGTGACGATCTGCATGTTGACCTTACGCATCCGGTCGACGGCCGGGATGATCATGGTGAAGCCCGGACCGCGCACCGGGGACGTCAGCCGCCCCAGCCGGAGCACCACACCGCGTTCGTACTGCTTGACCACGCGCGCCGCGGCCATCAGATAGACCGTTCCCGCGGAGGCCAGCGCCACCCCGGCCGCCACCAGTTCTCCGACCATCACGGCCCCCTGACGTGTGCCGTCGCGACGCGTACGGATCACGTACGGATACGTCGCGTTAAGTCGCTTTTGCCTCCATGGTAGGCCCGGCCCGGAGGCCGGTCGAGGCTCGCGGCGGGCCCGCCGCCGGGTCCCCGCCGGCCGATCGGCGGAGACCCTCCTGCCTTGCGACGCCTGGTCTCAGCCGGTCAGTAGACGCTCACGCCGTACGCGCTGAGCGCCTCGGTGACGGGCTGGAAGAAGGTGGTGCCGCCGCTGGTGCAGTCGCCGCTGCCGCCGGAGGTCAGGCCCAGCGCCTTGGTGCCCGCGTAGAGGGGGCCGCCGCTGTCGCCGGGCTCGGCGCAGACCGTGGTCTGGATGAGGCCGGAGACGATGTCGCCGCTGCCGTAGTTCACCGTGGCGTTCAGGGCGGTGACCTTGCCGCTGTGGATGCCGGTGGTGGAGCCGCGGCGGGTGACCGTCTGGCCGACCGTGGGGTTCCCGGCGCTGGTGATGTCCTGGCTGCCGACCGTACCGGCGTGCGCCACCGAGGCGTTGGTGTACTTCACGATGCCGTAGTCGTTGCCGGGGAAGCTGGAGCCGGTGGTCGGCCCGATGCTGGTGGTGCCGGAGGAGTTGGTGTACCAGGGCGGCTTGCCGTCGGTGCAGTGACCGGCCGTCAGGAAGTAGTAGGTGGTGCCGCTGCGCACGTTGAAGCCGAGCGAGCAACGCCAGCTGGGCGCGTAGATGGCGTCGCCGCCGGAGATCAGCTTGCGGATCCGGCCCGCGGTGCGCTCGATCCGGACCGCGCCGGCGTTGCTCCCCGCGGCCTGCTGGATCTTGGCGATCTGGGCCTTGGAGACGGTGCTGTCGGCGGTGACGACCAGGGTGTGGGTCGCCGGGTCGACCCGCCAGGCGGTGCCCGCGACGTCCGCGGTGCGGACCGCGTTGCCCGCGGCGGTGAGCTGGGCGGCGTTGAACGTCGCGGTGGGGGCGGGGGTCTGGGCGCCGGCGGCGGTCGGGAGGGCGATGGCGCCGACGGCCACCAGTCCGGACGCCGCGGCGATCAGCCGGGTGCGTCTCGCCACGCCGCTACGGGGGGTGGTGCGCTCGTTCCTCACTGATTCCTCCGAGGGGGATCGGGGGCCGCCGGTGGGCGACCCGTGAGGCGCAGCCGAAGGGCACGCGGGCGCATGCGGGAGACCCCCCGCGATTTTTGCGTGCCCCTGACAAACGCTCGCTGAGCGGGAGTGTCCGGTGCCCGACCCCCGTGGCGCAAGAGGGCTGCCCCGATCCCGTGCCCCGCGCACCACCCCGCCGCGCACCCCCAACACGCCGCCCCGGCAACCGAGTTGACGGCTGCCGGGGCGGTGCGGCCCGCGGGCGGGGCGGTGTCCGGCTCAGCGGACGAGGGCGTTCCGCTCCCCCGCCCGCAGGGCGAACGGCAGGGTGTTGCCGGGCGGCGGGAAGGGGCAGATGAAGTGCTCGGCGAAGGCGCAGGGCGGCAGCTGGACGCGGTTGAGGTCGACCGGCACGGTGCCATCGGCGGCCGGGGCGGGCGTCCGCAGGAAGCGGAAGCGGTAGCTGTCGGTACCGCTGGTGGCATCGGCCAGCACCGCCCACAGTGAGCCGTCCGGCTCCACCGCGACCTGGAGGGTGTGCTCGTCGCCGTCGAGGGTGAGGGCCAGCTCCCCGCCGAGGACGAAGCCCCGCTCCCGCCCGTCGGCGTTGGGCACCTGGATCGTCCGCCGCTCGACGTACGGGCGGAACAGGCCCGGCCGCACCCAGCGCGCGTCGTGCGGGTGGGCGTCGATCCCGGCGAAGGCGCGCCGGGCCGGGGCATCCGGGTCGACGTCGCGCACCGCCCACAGCCCCTCGCGGTGCAGTACCACCAGGTGGCGGGCGCCGTGGGCGACCCGGGCCGCCGCCGGGCCGCCGTCCTGGCCGAGCCGGAAGGTGCCGGCGGCCGGCGCGCCGTCCACGGTGAGCCCGTCCTCGGGCGCGGCCTCCAGGACGACCGCGGCCCCGTCGGCGGCGGCCGTCCAGCGCCCCGGCAGCCCCGCGATCCGGCCGTCGGGGTGGTCGGCGAGCCAGTGCGTGCCGACGAGCGCGAGCGGACCGTACGGCCCGGTGACCGCGGCCAGGCGCCCGTCGCGCCACTCCTGCCACTCCTGGACGGGGTCCGGCCCGGGTGTGCTGCTGGTCATGTCAGTCCTTCCATACGGGGCGGACCGGATCCGGCAGCCCCAGATGGGAGCGCAGGGCGGTCCCGGTGTATTCCGTGCGGTACGCGCCGCGCTCCTGGAGCAGCGGGACGACCCGCGCCACGAACGGGTCGAGCCCGCCGGGCGTGAGGTGCGGCACGAGGATGAAGCCGTCGGCGGCGTCGCTCTGCACGAAGTCGTCCATCTCGCGGGCGACGCTCGAAGGGGTGCCGACGAAGGACTGCCGCCCGGTCGTCTCGATGACGGTCTCCCGGATGGACAGCCCCTTGGCGTGGGAGAGCTCCCGCCACCTGTCGGCGACCGCCTTCGGGTCGGCGATCCGGACCCGGCCCTGGGCCAGCTCGGCGCCGGGGTCCGGGTCGATGTCCGGCAGCGGCCCGTCGGGGTCGTAGGAGGACAGGTCCACCCCCCCACACCTGCTCCAGCGCGAGCAGTGCGCTCTGCGGGGAGACCTGCTGCCGGCGGATCTCGGCGGCCTGCTCCTGGGCCTCGGCGAGGGTGTCGCCGAGGACGAAGGTCACCCCCGGCATGATCTTGAGGTCGGCGGGCCGTCGCCCGTACGCCGGGAGCCGGCGCTTGACGTCCGCGTAGAAGGCCCGGCCGGCCGCCGGCCCGCTGTGCCGGGTGAAGATCACGTCGGCGGCGGAGGCGGCGAACTCCCGCCCCTCGGCGGAGTCCCCGGCCTGGATGACGACGGGGTGGCCCTGCGGGCTGCGCGGGACGCCGAACCCGCCCCGGACGGTGAAGTGCCGGCCGCGGTGGTCGACCCGGTGCGGCGGCTCACCGACCGGCCGGGAGTCCCACAACTCCCGTGCGGTGGCCAGGAACTCGGCGGCCCGGGTGTAGCGGTCGGCGCGGTCGAGGTAGCCGCCGCGCCGGAAGTTCTCCCCGGTGAAGGCGTCGGAGGTGGTGACGACGTTCCAGGCCGCCCGGCCGCCGCTGAGGTGGTCCAGGGAGGCGAACCGGCGGGCCAGTTCGTAGGGCTCGTTGAAGGTGGCGCTGACCGTGCCGGCCAGGCCCAGGCGCTCGGTGACCGCCGCCAGGGCGTTGAGCAGGGTGAGCGACTCGGGCCGGCCGAGCACGTCGAGGTCGTGGATCCGCCCCTTGTGCTCGCGCAGCCGCAGCCCCTCCGCCAGGAAGAAGAAGTCGAACAGGCCGCGCTCCGCGGTGCGCGCCAGGTGCACGAAGGAGGCGAAGTCGATCTGGCTTCCGAGAGCGGGGTGACGCGCAGCGTCTCGGCCAGGGGTGGTGGTCGGGCCGGCGGGCGGGACGGCCCAGACGGTGGTGTTGTTGACGCCGGGGAAGTGCGCGGCGAGGTGGATCTGCTTGCGGGGACGGCGTTCCGGGCTCATCGGCCGACCTCCCGGGCGAGGGCGTAGACGCTGGCGGGGCGCGGCAGACCGAGGTGCGCGCGCAGGGTGGTGCCCTCGTAGGAGCGGCGGAGCAGACCGCGTTCCCTCAGGAGCGGCACGGTGTCCTCGACGAGCCGGGGCAGGTCCCGGGCGGGATCGGCGGGACGCAGGTGGAAGCCGTCGGCCGCGCCCTGGGCGAACCAGTCGCCGAGCAGGTCGGCGAGGCCGGCGGCGTCGGCCGGGGAGCGCAGCTCGACCGGCAGCGAGGCCAGCACCAGCAGCCGGCCGGGGTCGCGGCCGTGGGCCAGGGCGCGGGCGCGCAGCTCGACGCGGGCGGCGCCGGCGGTCTGCGGATCCTCGGCCCGGACCAGTGCGACGTCGGCCCGGGCGGCGGCCACCTCCCGGCGGGCCGCCGCCGCGTGCCCGGCTCCGCTCGTCGCGCCGGGTGGCCCCCCGCCGTCCGGCCCGCCGGTGTCCCCGGTCACCTCGACGACGGTCACCGGGCGGCCCTGCGGCGGCCGGGGCACGATGGACGGCCCGCGGACCGAGAAGGCGCGGCCGGTGAAGTCGACGTGGTGCAGCTTGTCGCGGTCGACGAAGCGGCCGGTGGCCCGGTCGCGGATCTCCGCGTCGTCCTCCCAGCTGTCCCACAGCCGCCCGGCGACGTCGGCGACCTCGCCGGCCTCCGGCCAGACCTCGGCGACCGGGGCGGCCGGATGGGGGTCCCTCCCTGTTCGAGCGAAGCCGAGAACTTGGGGGCGCCCGACGAGCGCGGCCTCGTCCTCGGTGGTGGACACCTCCACCGTCCAACCGGCCCGGCCGCGGCTGACCCAGTCCAGGGTGGCCACGGCGGTGGAGACGTGGAACGGCTCGGTG
Organism: Streptomyces sp. CB02959; assembly: GCF_002803155.1. Classification (GTDB taxonomy): domain Bacteria; phylum Actinomycetota; class Actinomycetes; order Streptomycetales; family Streptomycetaceae; genus Streptomyces. Next base: position 76,474 of record NZ_NNBP01000040.1, on the reverse strand, counting down.
TGGGTGGTGGTCACCGTCGGGACCAGCCCGATCCGTTCGGTGGCGGGCGCGATCCGGGCGAGCACCGCGAGCGCGTCCGGGCCGGGACCGCCGAAGCGGTCGCCGAGGGTGACGAAGTCCAGGGTGCCGCGCTCGGCGAGCCGGGCGAGGGCGGTGTGGTGGGCGGCGTCGTAGCGGGGCGGGACCCGCGAGGCGTCCAGCGCGACGGCCAGCCGCAGGTGGTGCGGTACGGGCATGGGGTGGGCCTTCCTGTGCGGTACGGGGCCGGGGCGCGGGGTCAGTCGGAGGTCCTGGGCAGGCCGGGCGGGTTGATCCGCGAGGTCGCGACGGCCTCGGCGGTCAGCCCCCAGCGGGCCAGCACCTTGGCGTAGCGGCCGTCGTCGATGACCTTCTGGAGGGCCGCGGCGTACGCCTTGACCAGGCCGCTGCCCTTCCGGGTGGTGGCGGCGATCTCGCCCTGGAGGTGGGCGCCGCCGCCGGAGAAGATGCCGGCGATCTCGGTCCGGCCGGCGACGCCGACGTGGTACGCGACGGACGGGTCGGGGCCGAAGTAGCCGTCGATCCGGCCGGATTGGAGCGCGAGGTAGACGTCCGAGGGCTTCTGGAAGTACTTGACGTCCACCGGTTTGCGGCCGGCCTTCTCGTCCTCCTTGCTCCAGTCGAGCAGGATCTTCTCCTGGTTGGTGCCGGAGCCCACCGCGATGGTCTTCCCCGCGACGTCCCGGGCGCCGCGGACCTTCCAGCCGGCGCCCTTCTTGACCTCCATCCCCAGCTGGTCGAGCCGGTAGGTGGCGAAGTCGTACTTGTCCTTGCGCTCCTCGGTGACGGTGACGTTGCCGAAGACCGCGTCGAGTTTGCCGCTGTCCAGGCCGACGAAGAGGTTCTCCCAGGACAGCGGCTCGAAGTGCGGCTTCAGCCCGAGGGTGTCGGCGACGAGGGTGGCCAGGTCCTCCTCGACGCCGATGAGGGTCTTGTCGTCGGTGGCGTAGAAGCTCAGCGGGGGGCTGCTCTCGGCGCCCACGCCGATCCGCAGTTCGCCGGTCTCCCGGACCCGGGCGGGCACCAGCGCGGCGCTCCGGGGGTCCCTGGTCCCGCGGACGCGGTGCTGCTCGGGGCCGATGTTGATCTTCGGGCCGTGGTTCCCGGAGCTGACCTCCGCGCTCGCCGTGTCGCCGGAGCCGCAGCCGGTGAGCAGGGCGGAGCCGGCGGCGAGGGCGAGGGCGGCGGCGAGTGTACGGCGGATCACGGGGTGTCTCCTCGACGGCGGTGCGGACGGTACGGGGACGGCGGGCACGGCGGACACAGGGGGCGCGGCGGGCACGGTCACAGCACCTTGGAGAGGAAGGACCGGGTGCGCTCGTGGCGCGGGTGGTCGAGCACCTGCCCGGGCGGGCCCTGCTCGACGATCCGCCCGCCGTCCATGAAGACGACGGTGTCGGCGACCTCGCGGGCGAAGCCGATCTCGTGGGTGACGACGATCATCGTGGTGCCCTGGTGCGCCAAGTCCCTGATGACGTCGAGGACTTCGCCGACCAGCTCGGGGTCGAGCGCCGAGGTCGGCTCGTCGAAGAGCAGCAGGGTGGGTTCCAGGGCCAGCGCCCGGGCGATGGCGACCCGCTGCTGCTGGCCGCCGGAGAGCTGCCCGGGGTAGGCGTCCGCCTTCTCCGCCAGGCCGACCCGGGTCAGCAGCCGGCGGGCGGCGGCCTCGGCCTCCTTGCGCGGGCGGCGCTGTACGGCGATCGGGGCCTCGACGAGGTTCTCCAGGACTGTCAGGTGCGGGAAGAGGTTGAAGTTCTGGAAGACGAAGCCGATACCGGTGCGCTGCTTGAGGATCTCCCGTTCGCGCAGCTCGTAGAGCCGGTCGCCGGACCTCCGGTAGCCCACCAGCGCCCCGTCGACGCTGATCCAGCCGCTGTCGACCTGCTCCAGGTGGTTGATGGTGCGCAACAGCGTCGACTTGCCCGAACCGGACGGTCCGAGCACCACCGTCACCTCGCCGGCCGCGACCTCCAGATCGATACCGCGCAGCACCTCGGTGGCGCCGAAACTCTTGTGGACGGACCGGATTTCCACCATGGCGCTCATCGCGCGACCCCCTTGGCGTAGTGACGTTCGACGAAGTGCTGGAGGACGGAGAGCACGGTGGTGAGGAGGATGTACCAGGCGGTGGCGACCATCAGCAGGGGCACCACCTGGCCGTTCCGTCCGTAGACGACCTGGACCTGGTAGAAGAGTTCGCCGATCGCCATCACCGAGACGATCGAGGTGCCCTTGAAGAGCGAGATCACCTCGTTGGTGGCGTTCGGCAGGATCGAGCGCATGGCCTGCGGCAGCACGATCCGGCGGAGCCGGCGCAACCGGGGCAGCCCGAGCGCGGCGGCGGCCTCCAACTGACCGGAGTCCACGGCCTGTACACCGGCCCGGACGATCTCGGCGGCGTAGGCCGCCTGGTGCAGCGCCAGCCCGAGGACCGCCGCACCCATCGCGCCGACCAGTCCCATGGTGTCGAAGTGGAAGAAGGCCGGGCCGAACGGGATCCCGAAGTCCAGCCGCTGGTAGAGGTAGGCGAGGTTGAACCAGAACAGCAGCTGGACGATGAGCGGGATGGAGCGGAACGCCCAGATGTAGCCGAACGCCACCCAGCGCAGGAACGGGCTGGCGGACAGCCGCATCAGGGCCATCACCAGGCCCAGCGCGAAGCCGAGGGCGGTGCCGTAGACGGTCAGCTGGAGGGTGACCCAGACCGCCTTCAGGATCGTGCCGTTGGCGAAGAACCGCGCGAACACCTCCCACTGCCACGCCGGGTTGGTGACCAGGCCGTGCGCGAACTGGGCGAGCAGCACCGCGGTCACCGCGATCCCCGCCCAGCGCCAGGGGTGGCGTACCGGGACGACCTTCAGCGCCGCCGGGTCGTCCGCCTCCGGAGGTCCGGCGCGCTGCGGTACGGGGCGACCGGCCGCGGCGGATCCACCGGGGGCCCCACGGGTGACGGCGGAATCACTGGTCAGCGGCATCGTCGGTCCTCGGGGTGAGTGCGGGGACCGGTACCGGTGGGGCGGTGCGGTCGCGGAGGAAGGTGAGCAGGGCCCGCGCGGTCGCGTCGTTCTGCCGGAAGGCGGGCGCGTTGGTACGGGGACGGGTGAAGGCACCGCTGCCGCGGGCGTCGGTGTACGGGCCGAGGGCGAATCGGCGCGGGTGCGGGCGGCCGGCCCGGTCCAGGATCCGGCCGTCGGCGGGATCGACGGCCAGCAGGCCGCCGTCCGTGGCGCGGGCGCCGTCGGCGTGCAGCGCGGCGAGCAGCCGGTCCCGGGTGCGGAGCACGGTCGGTTCCGGCAGCCGCGCCTCCACCAGGGCCCGGGCCTCGGTCCACTCCCCCGGCAGGCCGGCGGACCCGGCCCGGAACACCCCGCGGGCCTCGTCGGCGGTGACGGTGAGGCCCGCGCCCAGGAAGCGCACCACCCCGGCCCGGGAGAGCGCCAGCAGCTGCCGCAGCCGGGGCCCGGGCGGCCCGGAGGCGAGGAAGCTGAAGAAGCCGTGCCACCAGGGCCCGTGGTCGCCGAGCCGGATCAGCTGGCCGTAGACCGACAGCAGCGCGAGGAAGACCGCCAGGTCGGGGCTGTGTGCGGGGTCGTGGCGGCGGGCCAGGTCGGCCTCGATGTGGGCGCGCAGCCCGGCCTGGCGGGCCGCGTCGTCGGCGTAGCGGATCCCGTCCAACGGGTGGTCCAGCGCCTCCAGGTCGAGCCGGTCGGCCGGGTCGGGGACGGCGGCGGAGACCAGTGCCTGGAGGGCGCCGCTGCCGGGGCCGGCGGCGGCGTACTTCTCCTCGAAGTCCGGCCACGCCATCCGGGTGCGTTCGGCGTGCGCGGTGAACAGCCGGTGGTAGTGGGCGAATCCCAGCTCCTTGTCGATCAGCGGCCGGACGTCCCTGGGGAAGTCGATCCCCCCGGGCCGGGCGAGCAGCGCGTCGACCTCGGCGGGGCCGAAGAACCGCGGCAGCGGCGGCCGTTCGCCGGACGGCGGGTAGCCGATCTTGGAGTGGTAGGGCACGCCGCGCCGGGACCCGACGTGCAGCACCGGTTCCCGGCCGGAGGGGTGGTAGGTCAGCTCTCCGTCGCGGCCGGTGGTGTACGTCCCGCCGCGCCCCTCGGTCAGCAGCACCATCAGGTCGACGAAGGCCAGCCCGAAGCCGCGCACCAGGACCGGTTCGCCGGGCCGCAGTGCGCCGAGGTCACTGTCGGCGGTGAACGCCGGCGGCAGGTACGTCAGCCCGTGCCGGGCCGCGAAGTCCGTCAACTCCCGTTCCTCGGGGCCGAGTCGGGATTCCAGATGCCCCAGCGTCAGCACCACCAGGTCGGCCCGCAGCGGTGCGGGGCGGCCCGCCAGCCACACCTGCTGCCGCCCCTCGCGCGGCCCGGAGACCCGCAGCGCGGTCCCCCGGTGCTCGTGCACGGTGACCCGGGGCGGCAGCGCGGCCACCGCGTCCTCGTAGACCCAGCGAAGGTAGGCGCTCTGCAGCCGCCGCCCGGCGAAGTCCGTCGGGCCCAGCGCCGCCGCGTCGTCGGCGAGGCCGGACGGGGCGGCGAGCCGCCCGTCCCGTACCGCGCCGGCCCACTCGGCGAGCGAGGGACCGGGCCGTACCGGACCGGTCTGCTCGACGGTCTCGTCGGTGAACATCGTGACGTCCTCGGCCATGGAGTTCATCCACAGCAGCGGGGACTGCGCCCGGCGCCAGATCCGGCCGCCGCCGGGCGGGTGCGGATCGACCAGGTGCAGGTCGAGGGGCGCGTCGCCGTACAGCTCGGGGGCGTTGGCGGCGATCCGCTCCAGCACTCCGGTGCCCCGCGGGCCGGCGCCCACGATCACCACGGACGGCCGGACCAGGTCCCGCGCGGCCGGGCTCATCGGGCACCGGCCGTTCCGCGGGCGTAGTGCCGCTCGATGTAGTGCTGGCCGACGCCGAGGACCGAGGTGACCAGGACGTACCAGAGGGTCGCCACCAGCAGCAGCGGGATGACCTGGTAGGTGCGGTGGTAGACCAACTGGACGGAGTAGAGCAGGTCCTGGACGGCGATGACGCTGACGATGGAGGTGCCCTTGAGGGTGCCGATCAGCATGTTCCCGGCCGGCGGCACGATCGACCGCATCGCCTGCGGCAGCACGATCCGGCGCAGCCGCCGCCCGGCCCCCAGGCCCAGCGCCTGGGCAGCCTCCAACTGGCCCTTGCCGACGGAGAGGATGCCGCCGCGGACCACCTCCGCGGCGTACGCGGCCTCGTGCAGGGTCAGTCCGATGACCGCGACGGCCACCGGCGAGAGCAGGTTGACGGTCTTGACGCCGAGGACGACCGGGTACAGCGCCCCGATGTTGAACCAGAACAGCAGCTGCACCAGGATCGGCATCGACCGGAACAGCCAGACGTAGCCCCGACCGATGCCGCGCAGCACGGGGTTGCCGGACAGCCGCAGGACCGCGAGCCCGGTGCCCAGCGCGAAGCCCAGCACCATCACCACGGCGGTCAGCCAGAGCGTCAGGCCCAGGCCGCGCAGTACGGCGGAGGTCAGGAAGTAGTCGGCGACCACGTCCCATTGGAAGGCGCGGTTGCGGACGACGGAGGTGAGGGCCAGCACCAGCAGGACGAGGAGGACCGCGGCGGCCGTCCACTGGCCGAAGCGGCGGCGCGGCACGATGCGCGGGGCGGGCGGCGCCGGCTCGGCGGGCGGCGCCGCGGACACGGCAGGGGCGTCGAGGGTGTCGGAAGGCATGCGAAGGCTCCGTGGATGCACGTCGGATCGATCACGGGAGTCGAGCGCCTTCACACAGGCAGAACGGGCCGCGCCCCTCAGCACGACCGGCTCTTGAGGCTATGGGGTCAACACGGCTCGCTGTCAAGGGCGTACGGTCCGCCGTCCACACTGTGAGCGATGGATCACTTCGCGGTTGACGCGGAAACGGATGCCTGTTCCACTTGGCCGCATGCATCCATGGCAGCGGCTGGTCACCCGTGACCACATCGACTTCGGTCGCGTGTGGTCGTCCTCCTGTTGAGCTGACCCCCTGCCCCTGAGGCCCGCCGTTCCCGGCCGGGCCGATTCCGCGGCTCTCCTTCCTTCCCGCCGCGCGCCTTCACACCCGCGCCGCCGTCCGGCGCACCCCTCCCTCGCTCCACCGTTCCACCCGTCTTCGCCCCGCTTTGTCCATCCGGCGCGCTCGTAGACCGTCGAGCGCCGCCACCGGCCACGGAGGCGCCCCGATGACCGCCGCGCCACGGCCGCCCCGCGCGGCCCGTCTGACGATCCATCACACCACCGTCACCGATCCGCTCGCCCGCCCCCTGCTGGACGAGCTGACCCACGAGTACACCACCCGGTACGGCCGGCCCGTCGACCTCTCCCAGGAGTACCCGGCCGCGGAATTCGCCCCGCCCGGGGGCGCGTTCCTGCTGCTCCTGGAGGACGGCAGCCCGGTCGCCGGCGGCGCCTACCGCCGCTACGCCCCGGACACCGCCGAACTCAAACGGATCTGGACGCACCACGCACACCGCCGCCGCGGACTGGCCCGCCGCGTCCTGACCGCCCTGGAGCGGCACGCCGCGGACCGCGGCTACACCCGGATCCACCTCACCACCGGCCCCCGCCAGCCGGAGGCCAGACACCTCTACCTGTCGGCGGGTTACCGCCCCCTGTTCGACCTGACCGCCGACCCGGAGTCGATCGGCCCGCTGCCGTTCGAGAAGCACCTGGAGATCCCGCACCCATGACCACCACCCACACCTCCCGCACCGCGCTGCGCACCGCCGCGCTCCTGGCCACCGCGGCCCTGGCGGTCACCGGCTGCGGCACGGACGGCACGGCCGCCGGCACCCCGGACGCCGGACCGGCCGCGGCGACCGCCAAGGTCCCCACCACCGACGTGGTCTCCGCCGTACGGAAGGACCCGGCCGCCGCCGCGCTGCTGCCCGCCGACGTCCGCGCCCGCGGCACCCTCGCCCTGGCCAGCAGCGTCGGCACCCCGCCCGGCGCCACCTACCTTCCCGACGGCAGGACCCTGGCCGGCCAGGACATCGACTTCGCGGACGCGGTCGGCAAGGTCCTCGGCCTGAAGCTCACCCGGGAGGTGGCCGGCTTCGAGGCGATCCTGCCGGCCCTGGGCAGCGGCAAGTACGACGTGGGCACCGGCAACTTCGGCGTCACCGACGAACGCCGCAAGACCCTCGACTTCGTCACCTACATCAACGACGGCCAGGGCTTCGCGGCCCGCCGGGACAGCCCGCTGAAGAAGGTCACCGCACTGGCCCAGCTGTGCGGCCTGACGGTGGCCACCGGCGCCGGCACCACCTTCGAGACCACACTGGAGGCCAACGCGCACCTGTGCAAGGACGCCGGGAAGCCGCCCTACGACGTCAGGACCTACGCCGACCAGGGCGCCCTGTGGATCTCGCTCCAACAGGGCCGCAGCGACGTGGTGATGAGCACCATCAACGGACTGCGCTACGCCGTCGCACAGCAGCCGGGGCTGCGCTTCCTCAACGAGTTCAAACGCCTGGACGTCGGTTTCGCCTTCAAGAAGGGGACACCGCTGGCCCCCGCCTTCCAGGCCGCGGTCAACCGGCTGAAGAAGGACGGGACGTACGACCGGATCCTGAAGAAGTGGGGCACCGGTCCCTCGGCCCTCACGGCCTCCCGGATCAGCCCGCCGGAGATCCGCTGATCCGGCGGCCCCCGGTGTGTCCGCCGCACCGGCCGCGGACGCACCGGGGGCGGGCGGCCCTCCCCGGCCTTCGCCGGGGATCCCCATGCCCGCCCGCCCCACCTGCCGCACCACCGCTCAGCGGGCCAGCGCCCCCACCCGGGGCGCGCCGCCGGCCGCGTGGCGCAGCACGACCTGGTCCATCAACGCCGCCAGCACATCGCGCACCGACGCCCAGTCCCGTGCGTCGCAGGCGATCACCGGCACCCCGCCGTCGATGCCCAGCGCCTCCCGGACCTCCTCCAGCGCGAACTGCTGCGCATCGTCGAAGTGGTTGACCGCCAGCACGAACGGCATCCCGCGCTCCTCGAAGAAGTCCAGCGCCGGGAAGGAGTCCTCGATGCGCCGGGTGTCGACCAGCACGATCGACCCCAGCGCACCCTCCACCAGGTCGTCCCAGAGGAACGAGAAACGGTCCTGGCCGGGCGTGCCGAAGAGGTACAGCACGATCGACGGGTCGAGGGTGATCCGGCCGAAGTCCAACGCCACCGTGGTGGTGGTCTTGTTCTCCACGCCGACGAGCGAGTCCACCCCGACCGAGACCTGGGTGATGGCCGCCTCGGTGTCCAGCGGCTCGATCTCGGAGATCGCCCCGATGAACGTCGTCTTGCCGACGCCCAGCCCACCGCTGATGACGATCTTCACGGCGAGCGGTGCGGCCTTCTCAGAGCGCCCTGACATGGTCCCTGATCCTCTCCAGGACATGGAGCGGCAGCTCCTTGGGTTGTTGACAGACCAGCAGTCCGCCGACGACGAGGTCGGCGATGAGCACCTTGGCGACGCCCAGCGGCACCCCGATCCCGGCGGCCACCTCGGCCACCGTCGTCGGCTGCGCGCACAGCGCCACGATCCGGCGGCGCTCGAACTCCAGCGTCCCCGGCGGCGGTTCGGGCACCGCCACGACCAGCGTCTCCAGCCGCAGGCCGTCGTGCATCGGCTCGGCCCGTCCGCCGGTCATGATGAACGGCCGGACGAACAGCGCGTCCTCCTCGCCTTCCTCGCTCATCGGGGCAGTACCTGCCGCAGATCCGCGATCAGCGTCGGGTTCAGCAGGTCCCCGGCCCGCTCGGCCAGGACCGCCATCTCGTAGCCGACCAGACCCAGTTCACCGGTCGAGTCGGCGAGCACGCCCAGGCAGCTGCCGTCCCGGATCGCCGAGACCAGCAGGAAGCCGCGCCCCATCTCGATCATGATGAGCTTGACGCCGTCGAACTCGTAGCGCCGCGAGGCGCTGCGGGCCAGGCTCGACAGTCCCGAGACCACCGCGGCCAGATGGTCCGCGTCGGTCCGGTTCAGCCCCTCCGACACGGCGACCAGCAGGCCGTCCGAGGAGACCGCCACCGCGTCCCGCACCCCGTCCGTCTTGCGGACGAAGTTGGCCAGCAGCCAGTTGAAGGTCTGCGAATCGTTGTGGAGATCGACGCTCACTTCTGGTCCCCCTTCGACGCGGCCTGCTCCGCCCGCTGTGCCTGCTCGTCCTGCCCGCGGCCCGGCCCGCCCCGGTCGTCGGCCCCCCGCTCCTTCTCCGTGGCCCGCTCACGCTCCTTCTCCACGCTGATCCCGCCGCGCATATGGGCGCTGCGGAGGGAGGCGAGCATGCCGGAGACCTCGTCGGGCGAACGGTCGGGCGTCGGTGCGGCCTCCTGCTGCCAGCGCGGCGCCGCCGCCTCGTCGACCGCCGACTGGATGGCGCTGCGCTTGGCGCGCTTGACCAGTCCGTTGCGGGTGCGGGCCGCCGAGGACCCGCGCGGCCCGGCCGGCGCGGCGGCCCCGGACTCCCGCTCCGCCCCCGCCTCCCGGGGCCGGGGCAGCGGCGCGGACCGCTCGCCGCCCGCCGCGGTCCGCGCCGCGTCCGGCCGCGCGTCGTCCGCCCCGCCGTCCGCCGCCGTGGCGTGCTCGTCCGGCACCGCGCTCCCCTTCCCCTTCGCCTTGGCCCGCGCCGGCTTCTCCGGCACGGCGGGTACCACCGGCGCCGCGGCCGACTCCGCGAGGTGGGCGGCCGGGATGAGCACCCGGGCGACGGTGCCGGCGGCCGGCGCCTCCCCGAGGCGGACCTCGATCCCGCACTTGCGGGCCAGCGCGCCGACCACGAAGTGGCCGAGGAACCGGGTGGGTTCGGCCATGAAGCTGGCGGCCCCGGAGAGCCGGACATTGGCCTCGGCCATCGCCTGGGCGTCCATGCCGGTGCCGTGGTCCACGATCGCGACGAGGTAGCCGGCGCTGGTGCGGCGGCCCTCGACCTCCACGTCGGTGTCCGGCGGCGAGAAGCTCAGCGCGTTCTCGATCAGCTCGGCGAGCAGGTGGGAGATCTCCGAGACCACCGTGCCGCCGAGGAAGGCGGCGTCGACCCGGCGCAGCTTGACCCGGCGGTAGTCCTCGACCTCGGAGAGCGCCGCCCGGATCACGTCCGTCACGGACAGCGGAGTGGCCCAGGTCCGCGGGCTGGCCTCGCCGGCGAGCACCAGCAGGCTCTCGGCGTTGCGCCGCATCCGGGTGGCGAGGTGGTCCAGCTCGAAGAGGTTGGCGAGCGTCGCCGGGTCGGCGTCCTCGTGCTCCAGCTTGTTGATGAAGCTGATCTGGCGGCGGACCAGGTTCTGGTTGCGGCGGCCGAGGTTGACCAGCGACTCGGTGGCGTTGCGGCGCAGTACGGCCTGCTCGGTGGCGAGGTCGTAGGCGGCCTTCTGCATCTGGTCGAAGGCGTCGGCCATCTGCCGGACCTCGGTGCCCGCGCCGCGCGGCACGGTCAGCGGTTGCAGCGGCTCCGGCTTGCCGGACTCGTTCTGGACGCGGGCCACGGCGGCCGGCAGCCGCTCCCCGGCGACCTCCCGGGCCTGCCGGGTCAGCGAGCCCAGCGGCCCGGCGACCGAACGGGCGGCGCCCACCGCGAGCGTGCCCAGGGCGAGCACCGAGCCGACGGCGAGCGCCGCGAACAGCGCCAGGGTGCCTGCGGCGTCGCTCTCCAGCACGGTCGCGCGGTCCTTGATGTCCGCGCCGAGGGCGATCTGGACGGTGCGCAGCCCGTTGATGGTGGCGGTGGCGGAGTTGTACCACGCGGTCGGCGGCACCTTGCCGTCGCCCGGCAGGGTGCCCCGCCCCGCGACGATCTGCTTCTCGTAGCCGAACAGCTCCCGGGCGGACGGCGTCGCCAGCGCGTCCTTCACCCGGCGCTCCTGGCGGGGGGTGGCCCACTCGGGGAACTCCTCCAGCGAGGCCAGCCGCCCGGACCGGGTGGTCATGAAGCGGGTGTAGTCGTCGCCGCCGAACCGGCCGGCGTGCAGCGAGCCGAGCACGATGGCCCGCTCCTGGCCGGTGAACTCCTTGGCGGTGCCGAGGATCTGCAGTGCCTGGTAGTCGGCCCGCAGCTGGGCGTCGCGGACCTCGACCAGGCCGGCCCCGATGCGGTTCAGCGCGATGTTGGTGGTGGTGAAGTAGTCGTAGGTGCGCCCGACCTGCCCGGTGCCGCGGTCCGCCGCGGTCCGGATGCCCTGGAGGGCGTCGACCCGGCCCAGTCCCTGGCGCACGGCCGCGGCGGCGCTGTCCTGGCGGTCCGCCAGCTCCTGCCGCACCTGGACCAGCGCCCGGTCGGTGAGCCTGCGCTGCGCCAGCATCCGGTCGTGGAACTCGGCGATCCCGCCCACGTAGCCGGTGGTCAGGCCGCGCTCCTTCTGGTGCTCGTGGATGAAGCCCTGGAGCGCGTCGGAGAGGTGGGCGTCGGCGGCGGTGGTGCTGGCGTTCTCGTAGTCGCCGAGTTGCCGGGCGGCGGAGAAGCCCAGGAGCGCCAGGAGTATCACCAGGGCCACCGCGAGGATGCGGATGAGCTTGGCGCGGATGGTGCGGGGCGCCACGACCGTCGCCGTGAACGCCCTGCGGAGGCGCGGGATGCGCTCCTGCGTGATCGGTGAAGTCACGTGCTGATCTTTCGGAGTGAATGTAGAGGAACAGAGGTTTTTCTGTTCCCGTGTCAACGACGCTCCGTTGGGTCAGTCACCCGATCATCGGGCTATATCGCTGGGGTCCGTCCAGGCCCCGGACATATGCCCTGGCCCCACGCCCGAACCGACCTCCAAGTCATATCCCGCCGACGCCGTCAACTTGTCGACTTCACCGATTCGGGTACCGACCGTGACGCCTTTCGTACTGTCAGTTCACCACCAGGGCACGCGAGCTGACAGCGCACCACCCTCTTTGCACCAGATATGTCACGAACCCCCCGTGCGGCGGCTATCCGCTTGGCACACCCTCGCCCTCATGGACGACGATAGGGCGAACGGAACGCACACGCCGCGGGTGAGAGGAGGCGTCAATGGGATCGGTACGCAAGGCGAGCGCCTGGCTGGGCCTCGTCGACGACAACGATGACGAGCGCTACTACGACGATGACTACGCCGAGGGACCCGAGTCCGCCGACTCGGGCGGCAACCCCTGGGTGACCGACCCCCGGGTCCAGGTGGCCGACGAGGCCGCCCAGCACCAGGGCACCCGCATCGCCACGGTCACCCCGGCCTCCTTCCGGGACGCCCGCGGCATCGGCGAACTCTTCCGGGACGGCGTCCCGGTGATCGTCAACCTGACGGCCATGGAGTCCGCCGACGCCAAGCGGGTGGTGGACTTCGCCGCCGGCCTCACCTTCGGCCTGCGCGGCTCCATCGAGCGGGTCGCCACCCGGGTCTTCCTGCTCACCCCGAACGACTACAGGGTCGTCACCGGCGAGACCCGCGGCCCGCGCAACGGCGGCTTCTTCAACCAGAGTTGAGGGGCCGCGGGTGCCCCTTCCGGCCGGTGGGCCGACCCGCGGGGCAGCCGCGGTCGGTCACTGCGCCCTCCGGGAACGGCGACCGCCGGAGACGATCCGGCCGCTCACCGGAAGGCATCGAGTCCGGTGAGCGCCTTGCCCAGCACCAACTGGTGCATCTCCGCGGTGCCCTCGTAGGTCAGCACCGACTCCAAGTTGGTGGCGTGCCGCATGACCGGGTATTCGAGCGAGATCCCGTTGGCGCCGAGGATGGTCCGGGCGGTGCGGCAGATGTCGATCGCCTCGCGGACGTTGTTGAGCTTGCCGAAGCTGATCTGCTCCGGCAGCAGGGTGCGGGCGTCGAACCGCCGCCCCAGGTGGTGCGCGAGCAGCAGCCCCTTGTGGAGCTCCAGCGCCATGTCGGCCAGTTTGGCCTGGGTGAGCTGGAAGCCGCCGATGGGCCGGCCGAACTGCTCGCGGGTCCGCGCGTAGTCGAGCGCCGCCTCGAAGCAGGCGCGCGCCGCCCCCATCGAGCCCCAGACGATCCCGTAGCGGGCCTGCCCCAGGCACCGCAGCGGGGCGCCGAGTCCCCGCGCCTCCGGCAGCACCGCGTCGGCGGGCAGCCGGACCTCGTCCAGGACCAGTTCGCTGGTGACCGAGGCGCGCAGCGACCACTTGTGCTTGATCTCGGGGGCGGCGAAGCCGGGGCGGTCGGTGGGGACGACGAAGCCGCGGATGCCGTCGTCGGTGCGGGCCCAGACCACCGCGACGCCGGCCACCGAGCCGTTGGTGATCCACATCTTGCGGCCGGTCAGCACCCAGTCGGAACCGTCCCGCTTGGCGTACGTCCGCATGCCCGCCGGGTCGGAGCCGTGGTCCGGCTCGGTCAGTCCGAAGCAGCCGATGACCTCGCCGGAGGCCATCCGCGGCAGCCACTGCTGCTTCTGCTCCTCCGAACCGAAGCGCCAGATCGCGTACATGGCCAGCGAGCCCTGGACGGAGACCAGCGAGCGGATGCCGGAGTCGGCGGCCTCCAGTTCCAGGCAGGCGAGTCCGTACTGGACGTGCGAGGCGCCGGCGCAGCCGTAGCCGGTCAGGGACATGCCCAGGGCGCCGAGCGCGCCCAGTTCCCGGGCGAGTTCGCGGATCCCGGGGAGCTCGCCGCGCTCGTACCAGTCGGCAACGTGCGGCAGGACCCGGTCACCGGCCCATTGGCGGACGGTGGCGCGGACCGCCCGGTCCTCGTCGGTGAGCAGGTCGTCGAGGCCCAGGGGGTCCTCGGGGTCGAAGGGCGGGAGCGTGGACGGCGTTGCGGGCATGGCGGATCCTCCGACGGATTCAGCGCTCGCGCGAAAAACTAGCAGTGGTAGTTACGCGCGTCCGACGGTACGGTCCCCGGCACCGCCCGGCAAGGGTCACCCGCCGGGCGGCGGGCCGGGAGCCCGCCCCGGATCAGCAGCCGGTGCCCGCGGGGGCCGGCGCCCCCTCGCGCCCGGCGGTCGCGGCGCCGTCCTCGGCAGCGGCCCCGGCACCGTCCTCGGCGACGACCGCGGCGCCCTCCTCGGCGGCGGCCCCGGCGTCTGCCCGCTCGACGGACTCCGCGGCCCGGCGCGGCAGCCGCAGCGCGATCCCCGCACCGACCAGCAGCAGCACCGCGCTGGCGATCAGGGTGACCCGCAGACCGTGGATGAAGGCGTCCCGGGCGGCCACCCGGAGCGTCTGCCGGGCGTGCTCCCCGAGGCCGGCGGCGACCTTGTACGCCTCGCCGAGCGAGTGCGAGGCCGAGTGGGCGGCCCGGTCGGAGACCCCGGCGACGCGGTTCAGGCCCGGCGCGTAGGCGGCGTTCATCACGCTGCCGAGCAGCGCCACCCCGATCCCGGCACCCAGTTGGTAGGCGGTCTCACCGAGCGCCGCCGCACCGCCCGCCTGGGCGGCCGGCGCCTCGCTGAGCATCGACTCGTACGCCCCGAACAGCGTGGACTGGAAGCCGTAGCCGAGCAGCACGAAGCCGAGGGACAGCTGCCAGAAGTGGTCCTGGCTGCCCAACGCGGTCAACGAGAGCACCGCGAGCGCGGTGAGGGCGAAGCCGCCGACGACCATCACCCGCGGGCCCAGGGCCTGCAGCAGCTTGGAGCCGGTGAGGCCGGCGGCCATCGCGGAGAACACCAGCGGCAGCATCCGCAGCCCGGTCTCCAGCGGGCTCAGCCCCAGCACCAACTGGAGGTACTGGACGGCGATCAGCTGCAGTCCGACGAGGGCGAGCATGGCGAGCACGATGCAGCAGATGGAGGTGCCGAACGCCGGCCGGGCGAACAGCCGCATGTCGATCAGCGGGTGGGTGCGGCGCCCCTGCCGGCGGACGAAGAGGATCAGCAGCACGGCACCGACGACGATCGGCAGCAGCGTGGTCACCCCGACCACCGGGGCACCGCTCCCCAGCCGCTTGACCCCGAGGACGATGCCCAGCACGCCCAGCGCCGCGATGACCGCGCCGACCAGGTCCCAGGGCCCGTTGCGCTCGCCCCGCGACTCCGGCAGCAGCCAGCGCCCTATCAGGAACATCGCCGCCATCATCGGGATGTTGATCAGGAAGACCGAGCCCCACCAGAAGTTCTCGACCAGGAAGCCGCCGAGCACCGGGCCGACCGCGGCACCGACCGCGGCCACCGCGCTCCACACGCCGATGGCGACCGCCCGCTCCCGCCGGTCGGGGAAGACCTGACGCAGGATCGAGAGCGTGGCCGGCATGATCATGGCGCCGCCGATGCCGAGCAGCGCCCGGGCCGCCATCAGGATCTGCGGATTGGGCGCGAGCGCGGCGGCGGCCGAGGCCAGGGCGAAGAGCCCGTAACCGAGCAGCAGGACGCGGCGGCGGCCGACGCGGTCGCCGAGCGTGCCGAAGAGGATCAGCAGCGAGGCGGCGATCAGCGGGTAGATGTCGACGATCCACAGCAGCTCGACCGGCCCGGGCCGCAGATCCTCGGTGATGGAGGGCACCGCCACATAGAGGATGGTGGTGTCCAGCGCGACGAAGAGCAGGCTGACGCAGAGCACGGTCAGCACGGTCCAGCGGTTCACGCCACCGCCTGTGTGCCGGGGAATACCACCCGTCCGCCCCCTGCCGGACGCGGTCGTCCCTGACATCCAGAACCTCCTGTCATGCGCTCGCCGTGCTGCGCTCGCGGCCACGGTCCAGGGCGCGACGACGCACCGGCGGAACCGGCGGCACGGGCGAGTTGAGTCGTCAGACTACGCGAGTCCCCCCGGGGCCTGCGTGGCCCACCTCACGGTGAGACGCTCGTCGCAGCCCTGACGTTCCCACGACCGTCCGGGACGGCCGGGCCCCCGCCACCTGGATAATCGACTGGGTGAACGATCTTGCCTCCACCGCCGCACCCGGCCGGACCCTGTGTCCGCCCGCCGTCCGTGCCGCGCTGCGCCGCGCCGCCCCCGGTCTGGCGGCGTACGCGGCGATCCGGCTGTGGGGTCTGATCGTCCTCATGGTCTGGTCGGCGGCCGACGGCAAGGACTGGCACACCCTGCTGACCGCCCGCTGGGACTCCCTCTGGTACACCCGGGTCGCCGAGCAGGGCTACGGCTACACCGTCCACCTGGCCAACGGCGACGTCCACTCCAACCTGGCGTTCTTCCCACTGCTGCCCTGGCTGGAGCGGGGCCTGTCGGCACTGACCCCGCTCTCCGCGGCGGACGCCGGAATGGCGGTGGCCTGGCTGGCGTCGCTCGCCGCGGCCTGGGCGCTGTACGCCACCGGGGAGCGGCTGCACGGGCCGCGGGCCGGGGTACTGCTCGCCGCACTGTGGGCCGCGCTGCCGGTCGGCATCGTCCAGTCGATGGCGTACTCGGAGTCGCTGTTCACCGCCCTCGCGGCGTGGGGCGTCTACTGCGTGCTCACCGGACGCTGGGTGTGGGCCGGCGCCCTGGCGTCGCTGGCCGGACTGACCCGGCCGGTGGGCGCCGCGGTGGTCGCCGCGGTGTGGATCACCGCGGCGGTGACGGTGGCGAACGAGCGGGCCGGCGGGGTCCGGCCGCGCGCCTTCCTCCACGGCCGGCACCGGCGGATGCTGCTCGGCGTCGCGCTGGCACCGCTCGGCTGGGGCGGATACGTCCTGTGGGTCGCCGCCCGGCAGGGTTCGCTCACCGGCTACCTGGACGTCCAGGCCGGTTGGCACAACGGCTTCGACGGCGGGATCGCCTTCGGCACGTTTGTCTGGCACCAGCTCACCGGGCCCGCGTTCGCCGCCGGCCTCGGCCTGCTGATCGGCGTCGCGCTGGTCGTCTGGCTGTACGTGCACGGCGTGCGGAAGGGCCAGCCGCTGCCCTTGGCCGTCTACGGCGGGACGGTGCTGCTGATCGCGCTCACCGCCAAGGGCTACTTCGGGTCGAAACCGCGCCTGATGATGCCCGCCTTCCCACTGTTCCTGCCGCTCGCGGCGGGGCTGGCCAGATGGCGCCCGGTGTGGGCGTGGCTGGTCATCGGGGTGGTGGCGGTCGGCTCGGCGGTCTACGGCGCGTTCTGGCTGAACGGCTCGGGCCCGCCGTGACCGGAAGATCCCGCTCCGTAATCGCCCTCCCGAGGAAAACGCGCCACGGCACCCGTGCGAATGACGGATAAACTCCGCCGACGAAAAACAGATAAGCACCTATGACGGCGACACGCGGATGGCTGGAACAGAATCCAGTACCCGGGAAATTCCCTTCGAAATCCTGGGAACCCGGCCCGGATTGAGACCCATTCCACATCACATCGTCATTACAAAGCGCACGGTTTGACCAAGTGCATACATCACACGCGGTAACGTCGTTTGAGTGCGTACCGATGACAAGCTCGACCAGATGGAGGAGCGCCTCCCGACCGATCGCGTCAGACCGCCGCGCATGACCCGGACCCGCCTGTGGCTGTTCTGGGGCACGCTGGCGGTGTACGCGGCGATCGTCGCCGGGGTGCTGGCCGACACCTCCCTGGTCACCCTCGACTGGCAGCTCATGCTCTTCCGGCCGTACAAGCAGTGGCCGGAGATCCATGCCTTCCTCGACTACTTCGTCGTGCTGGGGCAGCGTGGCCCGACCGCGGTGGCGGTGGCCGCCTGGCTGGGCTGGCGCTGCTGGCGCCAGCGCAACCTCCACCCGCTGCTGGTGCTCGGGGCCTCGCTGCTGCTGCTGAACCTCACCGTCGGCGCCGCCAAGCTCGGGATGGGCCGCCTCGGCCCGCACTACGCGACGGTGGTCGGCTCCAACGAGATGTGGCTCGGCGGCGACATATTCCCCTCCGGCCACACCGCCAACGCCGTCGTCACCTGGGGCGTACTGGCCTACCTGGCGACCACCCCGCTGCGCCGCCGCACCCTGTCGGTGATCGCCGCGCTGGGCGCGCTGGGCGTCGGGATGACCACCGTCTACCTCGGTACGCACTGGGTCAGCGACGTCCTGCTGGGCTGGGCCGCGGGCCTGCTGGTGCTGCTGGCGATGCCGTGGCTGGAGCCCGGCATCACCTGGGTCGAGGACCGGCTCATGGGCATCCTGCTGCGACTGTGGCTGCGCCTGCGGCCCGATTCGCTGCGCGGCCCGCTGCCGGCCGGCGCGCTGGCCTCCGAGGTCTCCCGGCAGCGGATCGCCCCGGACGGGGACGTCCTGGTCCGCGAGGCGGTCGGGGCCGCCACCGGCGGCCGCGCCGCGCACGCCCCGGAGGGCTGGCCGCACCACCCGCCGCGCCCGCACACCTCCCGCGCCGAACGCACCCCGGTCACCCCGACGGGCAGCCGCCGGCCGCCGCACGCGGACCGCGTCCCGCGCGGTGCCGCACCGTTCGGCCCGGCCTCCGGCCGCCCCCGCAACGGCACCGGCTGACCGACCACGGCGGCGGACCCGGTACGCACCCCCGCCGCCCCGCACGAAGGCCCCGGCCGCTCCGTCTGGAGCGGCCGGGGCCTTCGTCGTGCCGGCCGGAGGCGCCGGGCCAGCGGCCCGTCAGCCCACCCAGCTGCGCGCCACCGCGCCGTCCTTCACCTCGAAATTGATCCGGCCGACGAGGTACTCCATGGTGATCATCGCGCCCGGCGGGACCGACCGGACGGTGGTCCAGCCCCGGTCCCGGGCCTGCTCCTCCGCGGCCTTCTGGGAGAGGCCGACGTACGCCTCGGGGTCGTCCTGGATGTCCGGTGTGTCGCCGGGAAGGTTCGGTGCCATGGCAGCCACCGTAGGTGCCCGCGGCGGCGCACGGAAGGGCCGCCCGTCGCACACCGCCGTGACCCACCGGTCCCCCATTGGTCACGCTTCTGTCACAACGAACGCTCCTGCGATTGCCGGAACCACCCTCACCCTTACGCGCCGCACACCCCCGCATCCGGGTGGAAAACAAAGCGGCCGGAATTCCCCCTTGATCACACGTGGAAGGACGTGCCGCCACTTCGGACAAGGCCGGACAGCATGCCGGAATTAATCGTCCAACCGCCCCGGATTCCCCTTACCCGACATCCTTTTCCGGCCGTCGTGGAATTGACCAACGAGACACATTCCACACACATTTCCCGCACATCGCCCCGGATGCCCGACCACGCCGGGCCGATCCCACCGGAACGGACCGGAGCGCCCCCTCGCTCTGCGTCCCCCGCCCGAGCATCATGACCGGGCACCGATACACCCCCGCCAGCGAGGTGGAGCCGATGGTCAGCGAGATCTCCCCGGAGAGCGTCCGGCCGCGCCGGGCACGACGTCGCGGGGCGGTGCTGGCGGACTGGCTCTCGACCACCGACCACAAGAAGATCGGGCACCTCTACCTGATCACGTCGTTCGGGTTCTTCCTCGTGGCCGGAATGCTGGCGCTGCTGATGCGCGCCGAGTTGGCCCGCCCCGGACTCCAGTTGGTCAGCGCCGACCGGTTCAACCAGGCGGTGACCCTGCACGGCACGATCATGCTGCTGCTCTTCGCCACCCCGGCCTTCGCCGGCTTCGCCAACGAGATCATGCCGCTCCAGATCGGCGCCCCCGACGTCGCCTTCCCGCGGCTGAACATGCTCTCGTACTGGTTCTACCTCTTCGGCGGCCTGATGGTGCTGGGCAGCCTCCTCACCCCCGAGGGCGCCCCCTCCTACGGGTGGACCGCGTACGCCCCGCTCAACTCCATGGTGCGGATGCCCGGCATCGGCGCCGACCTGTGGATCATGGGGTTGGCGCTCTCCGGTTTCGGCACCATCCTCGGCGCGGTCAACTTCCTCGCCACCATCATCGCCATGCGGGCACCGGGCATGACGATGTTCCGGATGCCGGTGTTCACCTGGAACATCCTGTTCACCTCGGTCCTGGTGCTGATGGCGTTCCCGGTGCTGGCCGCGGCCCTGCTGGTGCTGGAGGCGGACCGGAAGTTCGGCGCGGTGGTCTTCGACGCCCGCTTCGGCGGGGCGCTGCTGTGGCAGCACCTGTTCTGGTTCTTCGGCCACCCCGAGGTCTACATCATCGCGCTGCCGTTCTTCGGCATCATCACCGAGATCATCCCGGTCTTCTCCCGCAAGCCGATCTTCGGATACGTGACGCTGATCGGCGCGACGATGGCCATCACGGCGCTGTCGGCGATGGTCTGGGCGCATCACATGTTCGCCACCGGGGCGGTGCTGCTGCCGTTCTTCTCGCTGCTGTCGTTCCTGATCGCGGTGCCGACCGGGGTGAAGTTCTTCAACTGGATCGGGACGATGTGGCACGGCTCGGTGTCGTTCGAAACCCCGATGCTGTGGTCGGTGGGGTTCCTGGTGAGCTTCCTGTTCGGCGGGCTCACCGGCGTCATCCTGGCCTCCCCACCGCTGGACTTCCACGTCACCGACACCTATTTCGTCGTCGGCCACTTCCACTACGTGGTCTTCGGCACGGTGACCTTCGCGACCTTCGGGGGCTTCTACTTCTGGTGGCCGAAGTTCACCGGCAAACTGCTCGACGAGCGACTGGGGAAGATCCACTTCTGGCTGCTCTTCGTCGGCTTCCACACCACCTTCCTCGTCCAGCACTGGCTGGGCGCGGCGGGCATGCCGCGCCGCTACGCCGACTACCTGGCCGCCGACGGCTTCACCGCGCTGAACACCGTCTCCACCATCGGCGCCTTTCTGCTCGGCGCCTCCACACTGCCCTTCCTCTACAACGTCTGGCGGACCCGGCAGTACGGAGCCCGGGTCACCGTGGACGACCCCTGGGGCTTCGGCCGCTCCCTGGAGTGGGCCACCTCCTGCCCGCCGCCGCGCCACAACTTCGCCACCCTGCCCCGGATCCGCTCCGAGTCCCCGGCCTTCGACCTGCACCACCCGGAGATGACCGAGCGCCCCACCACCATCCCGACGCCCGGGAAACTCGGGACCTGACCCCGTCTCCGGCGGAGCCCCGCCGGACCCCGGTGCCGAGAACCGCCCCTACTCCCGGCCGGCCGGACCGGTGACCCGTACGGCCAGGTCGTTGTCGAGCGTGTAATACGGGCCGATCCGGAGTTCCCGGTCCGCCGCCGGCACCGGCAGCGCCGGATAGCTGAACACCTGCTCCTTCTCCGGGACGTCGTCCAGCAGCCGGGCGATCCGGACCGGCGGCACGCCCGCGGCGGGGCACAGCCACAGGTCCCAGGGCTCGCTGCCGTGCCGCCAGCAGGCGGCCAACTCCCCGCAGGGGAGGGTGAAGCGGAAGTCCGGGCCGTCGACGGTCAGGGGGACCGCGACCGGGCCCTGGCCGGCGCGGCGGGCGCGGGCCTCCGCGTGAGCGCCGGCCGTCGGGCTCGCCCCGTAGAGGCGGCCGGTGACGGTGATGCCCTCGGGGGCGACGAGGATGTCGCCGGCCTCGGCGTGCGGCCCGCGCAGCCAGCTGCGCAGCGCGAGGTTGCCCAGCTTGGTGGCGTAGGGGATGCGCACCCCGAGCCGGCCGATGCCGGCCAGCGGGCGGCGGTCCACCAGCGACCGCAGGTCGTTGACGCCGGGCAGCAGCCGGCGCGGGTCGGCGCCGTCCCCGAGATCGGCGTAGGCGTGCCAACGGCCCTCGGCCAGTGCGACGGTGCTGGGCAGCACCGCGCGCAGCCGGCCGGGGCCGTTGGGCCCGAGCGGCAACCGCACCTCGTCGTCGTCGGTGCCGTCGGTCCCGTCGGTGCCGTCGGCGGTGCCCGGGTCGTCGGCGCCGGCCCGCAGCCGCAGCACCAGCGCCGCGCTCCAGGTGGTGCCGGTGCCCTGAGGGACGTTCAGGTCGAAGGTGAGGCCGCCCGCGGAGTCAGCGATGCAGTCGGCCTTCAGGTCCACGGGCACCGGCGCCCCTCCTCCCGTCGCGGCGGTCCGCCGCGGGCGCTCGGCCGCTCCGGACCCGGTCGCGGGTGACTGCGTCGACGCGTTCATACCGTCCGCACCCCTCTCACCGCGGCGCGGGCGGTGTGCTCGGCCGCGTGCTTGGTGGCGTACGCACCACCGATCAGGGCTCCCCGCACGCGGTGCAGGGAGCCGCGCAGTCCGCTGCCGCGCCGCCGGGCGAGCAGCTCCCCGAAGAGCGCGGCGTGCCGTCCGGCCACCGCGGCCGGGTCGAAGCGGGCGGACGCGGCGAGCGCGGTGGCACCCAGCCGGGCCCGGGCGTCGGTGTCGTCGATCAGCTCCAGCAGCGCCGCGGCCAGCGCCGGAGGGTGCCCGGCGGTCACCACCCGGCCGGTGACCCCGTCCTCGACGAGTTCGCCCGGCCCGAAGGGGCAGTCGGTGGCGACGACGGGCAGTCCGCAGCGCATCGCCTCGGCGAGGGCCGCGCCGGCGGGCTCCCGGCCGGCGGGGTCCACGGCGAGGGCGCCCTTGGCCCACTCGGACTCCAGGGGCGCGGCCGGGCCCATCAGGAAGACGTGGTTGTACAGGCCGAGTTCGTCGATCAGGGCGCGCAGCGCGGGCTTCTCGGGCCCGCCGCCGTAGATCCGCAGCCGCCACTCTGGACGGGCGGCGACCACCGCCGCGAAGGCCCGGACGAGGACGTCGTAGCGCTTGGCCCGGGTGAGCCGGCCGGCCGCCACCACCCACCGGCCGCTGCCGTCGGCGGGCGCCAGCCGCGGCGCGGGGACCGCGCGGGGCACCGCCGCGACCCGGACGCCGGGCAGCCGCAGCCGGCGCAGGTGGGCGCGGGCGTCCGCCTCGGTGGCGGTGACCAGTGCGTCCAGCCGCGGGTAGGCGCCGCGCAGCGCCAGCCGCAACTCCCGGCTGTGCGCGGCCAGGCAGTGGCCCTCCTGCCCGACCCGGAGCGGTCCGCGGCGGGTCTGCCGGGCGATGTGCACGGTGAGGCCGGGCCGGGTGCCGACCACCACGTCGGCCTCGGTCCGGCGCAGGTGTGCGGCGATCCGGTGGTCGGTGAGCTCGCTGTACTGGCCGAAGCGCGGCTCGGCGGCCGGGAAGACCCGGGCGGGCCGGGCGTGCGCCGGGTCCGTGCGGTCGCCGGCCAGGCCGTGCTCCCGGAGGTCCACGAGGTGCCGCAGCGCGACCCGGGGACCGAGGTCGAGCGCCGGGGCGTCGCGGTGCCGCAGTACGGAGACGATCTCGACGTCGTGCTGTTCGGACAGGGCGTCCGCCAGGCTGAAGGTCGCCCGGACCGTCTCCCCGACGCCGTAGGCATGGTGAAGCAGGAATGAGATGTGCATCCGTCCCCGTGTCCCCTGGTCCCTCGCGCTCGTCCTGGTCCCCCCGCGGTCCGGGTGCCGCCCTCTTGGCGGCGCCCGGTTTCCGGCTGTTGAAAGGTAAGACCGCGAAACGGCCTTCAAGGTTGGGGGTGTTGGCCAAGTCGTGCCGAAAAAGTTAGGGCATCGGTATGGCGTGGCGGGAACTCTTCCGGGGTGGGCACACCGCGCCCCGGTCGTGGACCGCGGGTCAGCGCAGCCTCAGCCGGATGCCGATCCGCAGTTCGTTCGGGTACTCCCCGACGGCCTCCCGGTTGGCGTCGTACAGCGCCCGCCAGCCGCCCTTGACGCGGTGCCGGCGCGCGATCCCGACGAGGGTGTCGCCGTGCCGGACGACGTGGTTGCGGCTGCTCTGGAGCAGGCCGTAGCGCCGGGCGCACTCGGGCCAGGCACCCCACCCCTGGTCGGCCTGGACCCGCTTCGCCACCACGATCTGCTCGTCCCGGGTGGCGAGGTCGGCCCGCCTGGCGTACTTGAGGCCGCCGAACGCCTCCCACGTGGGCTGCCAGAACTGCAGGCCCCCGTAGTAGCTGTTGCCGGTGTTGATGTGCCAGTCGCCGCTGCTCTCGCACTCGGCGAGGCAGCCCCAGGGCCACTGGTCGTCGGCGCAGGCGTACGACGACCGACCGCCGTCCTCCCCGCCGCCGTCCCCACCCGGTGACCCGTCGGCGACGGCGCCGCCGGGCAGCCACAGGACCAGGGCGGCGGCCGCCGCGATGAGCAGCCCGACGGATTCCACGCGGCGCCGCGGCGCCGAAGAGATGTCCGACATAGCCGGTGACGGTAGGCAGCGGGTCGCCGGGCACCGGCACGCCGCGCCCTTCCAGGGGACGACCCCACCCCGTCCGGTGTACAAAACGCGGCCACCTGCGCCAGGTTCTGCGCAGAAATTGGCAGTGTGTGACCGCCCGGACGACGGCTTTCCACCGGTTCCCCGCCGTGCGCCGCGTGGTTCGATTCTGTTCGCGTCCGCGCGTGACTCTGCCGGGGGTCGCCCGTTGTGCTTGTACGAGCCGGGAGACCACCCGGCAGCCGCTCATGAAGATCGAGGAGCCACCCGTGCCGCGCATGCTCGACGTCAGCGACGACGTTCGCGCCGAGATCGGCGACGAAGAAGCCGACCGGCTGCTGGCCGGAGAGGACGCCCCCGGCAGCTACGACTGCACGTCCTGCCGGACGCCCGGCAACAGCGAGCAGGAGCGCACCAGCACCGTCCTGTTCGTCGGCGAGGAGACCGCGGTGCTCGCGTTCGCCCACGCCACGTGCATCCCCTCGCAGGTCGTGCCGGTCTCCGAGGAGCAGCTCCGCGGGGCCGTGCGCTCCATCACCGGCGAGGACGCAGCCCGTACCCCGGCCGCCCCGATCCCCACCAGTGACCGCCAGGCCACCCTCGGCATCACCTGCGGCCTGGTGCTGATCAGGGAGGAGCTGCACCCGGCCCTCGTGGTCGAGCCCAACGGCCCGATCGCCCGCCCCGGTTCGACCAGCCTGGACGACGACTTCCTGCCGCTCCTCCTGGAGCACGGCTTCACCCCGGTGACGGACATGAACCAGCGCCCCGCCCCGATCGAGGGCTGGTCCGCGCTGCTGGCCATGGGCAAGCTGCACGCCGTGCTCCAGCCCGGCACCACCGGCAACCAGTCCGCCTGGTGGCAGGCCCACCAGCCGCTGGCCGTCTCCGACGGCTGGCGCACCGCGGCCAACAAGGAGAAGACCGTGCTGATGTACGCGGCCCCCTCGGGCACCATCGGCCACCAGCCGCGCGAGGACCTGATGCGCCAGGCGCTGGAGCAGGCCGCCGCCAAGGGCCTGCTGGTCGCCGCGGCGATGCCGCTGGCCGGAACCTGACCGTCCGTCCCCCGATCGCGGGAGCATGACCGCCAACGGGGCGGGATTGCACCCGCGATCAGCCATTTCCCCCCGAAAGCCGCATCCCGTGAGCATCGGGGTCGTTGCACCTACGTGCACGCATACGACCCCTCCCCCCGCGCCCACTTCCCCCACCCCATCCCCGGCATGCGACCGGCCCGCGACCACGGGACGCCGCGCGGCGCCGACCGCGGTTCGGCCACGCCGATCTACGACGCGCTGTACGCCGAGTACCGCCGCGCCTTCCGGGCACTGCCCGGGGACCGTACGGACGAACCGGAGGTGCCGGAAGCGCTGCGCGGCGGCAACTGGGGCCGCGGTGCGGCGTCGCCGGGGCAGTGGGAGGTGGTGGGCCGGCAGCCGTTCCGGCCGCGGAGCCAGCTTCCGGCCGCCCTGCCGCCGGGGCAGCGGGACGGCTCGCGCCCCCACGGCGGCCGCTGACCGGGGCCGGACCGCCGCGGGCGGAGTGGGGAGCCGCCCGCGGACCGGGCCGCGGTTACTTCTTCTTGGCCTTGTTGGTGCCGCGCTTCTCGCGGACCCGCACCGAGATGTGGATCGGCGTCCCTTCGAAGCCGAACTCCTCGCGCAGCCGGCGCTCGACGAAGCGGCGGTAGCCCGCCTCCAGGAAGCCCGAGGCGAAGAGCACGAAGCGCGGCGGCTTGGTGCCGGCCTGGGTACCGAAGAGGATCCGGGGCTGCTTGCCGCCGCGGATGGGGTGCGGGTGGGAGGACACGATCTCGCCGAGGAAGGCGTTCAGCCGCCCGGTGGGGATCCGGGTCTCCCAGCCGGCCAGCGCGGTCTCGATGGCCGGCACGAGCTTGTCCATGTGACGGCCGGTGCGCGCGGAGACGTTGACCCGCATCGCCCAGGGGATCTGGACGAGGTCCCGCTCGATCTCGCGCTCCAGGTAGAAGCGGCGCTCCTCGTCGAGGTTGTCCCACTTGTTGTAGGCGATGACCAGGGCCCGCCCGGCCTCCACGGCCATCGTGATGATCCGCTGGTCCTGGACGCTGATGGACTCCCCCGCGTCGATCAGGACGACCGCGACCTCGGCCTTCTCCACGGCCGCCGCGGTGCGCAGCGAGGCGTAGTAGTCGGCGCCCTCCTGGAGGTGCACCCGGCGGCGGATGCCGGCGGTGTCCACGAACTTCCAGGTCTTGCCGCCCAGTTCGATCAGCTCGTCGACCGGGTCGCGGGTGGTGCCGGCGAGTTCGTTGACGACCACCCGCTCCTCGCGGGCGAGCTTGTTCAGCAGCGACGACTTGCCGACGTTCGGGCGGCCGATCAGGGCGATCCGGCGGGGGCCGCCGACGGCCGTGCCGAAGGTCTGCGCGGGCGCCTCGGGGAGCGCCTCCAGCGCCGCGTCGAGCATGTCGCCGGTGCCCCGGCCGTGCAGCGCGGAGATCGGGTGCGGCTCGCCCAGGCCCAGCGACCACAGCATCGCCGCGTCGGCCTCGCCGGACTGGCCGTCGACCTTGTTGGCGACCAGGACGACGGGCTTGCCGGCGCGGCGCAGCAGCTTGACCACGGCCTCGTCGGTGTCGGTGGCGCCGACCTTGGCGTCCACCACGAAGACCACCGCGTCGGCGGCCTCGATGGCGAACTCGGCCTGCATCGCCACGGACGCGTCGATGCCGAGGACGTCCTGCTCCCAGCCGCCGGTGTCGACGACCTTGAAGCGGCGGCCGTTCCAGTCGGCCTCGTAGGTGACCCGGTCGCGGGTGACGCCCGGCCGGTCCTCGACGACCGCCTCGCGGCGGCCGATGATGCGGTTCACCAGGGTCGACTTGCCGACATTGGGGCGGCCGATGACGGCGAGCACCGGGAGCGGGCCGTGGCCGGCCGCGGCGATGTCGCCCTCGACCTCCCCCAGGTCGAAGCCCTCTTCCGCGGCGAGCTCCATGAACTCCGCGTACTCGGCGTCGCCAAGCGCACCGTGCTCGTCGCCGGTGGGGATCTGGTCGTTCATGAAGTCCGTTCCTCGTTCATCCATGTGGTCGGTGGGCCGCTCTGGGGAGGGCCCACTGCTCAAGTGTCGGTCAGCGCCCGGTAAGGCGCCGGGCCTGTGCCAGGTGGGCGGTCAGCCGCTCCTGGATCCGTACGGTCGCCTCGTCGAGCGCCTTACGGGTGCGCCGCCCGCTGCCGTCGCCCGCCTCGAAGGCGTCGCCGAAGACGACGTCGACGCGGCCGCGCAGCCGCGGCAGGGCCGGGGTGAGCCGGCTGAGGCGGTCGGTGCTGCCGAGCACCGCCACCGGGACGACCGGGGCGCCGGAGCGCACCGCGAAGTACGCGAGGCCGGCCCGCAGAGAGGCGAAGTCGCCCTCGCCGCGGGTGCCCTCCGGGAAGATTCCCAGCACTCCGCCGGACGTCAGTACGTCGAGCGCGTTGGTGATCGCCTTGCGGTCGGTGCTCTGGCGGTCCACCTTCAGCTGTCCGATGCCCCGCAGGAACGGGTCCAGCGGACCGACGAAGGCTTCCTTCTTGATCAGGAAGTGCACCGGTCGGGGTGCGGTGCCCATCAGCATCGGGCCGTCGATGCCGTGGGAGTGGTTCACGGCGAGGATCACCGGTCCGGAGGCCGGCACCCGCCAGGCGCCCAGCACCCGCGGCTTCCACAGGCCGTACATCAGCCCGATGCCGATCCGCCGGCCGATCGCGGCGCCGCGGGGGCTCGGCGCGTTGCCGCCGTCGGTCACCGGATGTCCCGCCCCGCCTTCTCGGCGCTGACACCCTCGATGAGGGTGACCACGCACTCGATGACCTGATCCAGCGTCAGGTCGGTGGTGTCGACCTCGACGGCGTCGTCCGCCTTGGCCAGCGGCGAGGTCTTGCGGGAGGAGTCGGCGGCGTCGCGCTTGATCAGCGCCTCGCGGGTGGCGGCCAGGTCGGTCGCCTGCTGGGGGTTCGTGCCCTTGAGCTCGCCGTTGCGCCGGGCCGCCCGCGCCTCGGGGGAGGCGGTGAGGAAGATCTTGAGGTCGGCGTCCGGCAGGACGGTTATGCCGATGTCCCGGCCCTCGACGACGATGCCGCGCGGCGCCTCGGCGGCGATGGTGCGCTGCAGGTCGGTGACGACGGCGCGCAGCTCGGGGACGGCGCTGACCGCGCTGACCGCGGCGGTGACCTCCGGGCTGCGGATCGGGCCGGCGGCGTCCATCCCGTCGACGGTGATGGTCGGCGCCGACGGGTCGGTGCCGGAGACGATCACGGGCTTGACGCAGGCGTCGGCCACCGCGACCGGGTCGTTGACGTCGATGCCGTTGGTCAGCATCCACCAGGTGATCGCGCGGTACTGCGCACCGGTGTCGAGGTAGCCCAGGCCCAGCTTTCCGGCGACGGCCTTGGACGTGCTGGACTTGCCCGTGCCTGCGGGGCCGTCGATGGCGACAATCACTGCAGCCGGGGCGGTCCGGTCGGCGGTTTCCACGGTGACGAACACCTTTCTTGATACACACGGGGCGCGGTCCAGGGCGCCGGCTCCGGTCGTCGACCGGCAAGCGGGAGTACGACGAAGGGGACCAGGGCCTCGGACAAGGTTACTGGCTCGCCCGCAGCGCGCCGTCCACGGTGTCACTGCCGGATCGACCACCCCCGCTCCCGCAGCTCCGCGGTCAGCACCGGGACGGCGTGCGGCTCGACCATGAGCTGGATGAAGCCGGCCTGCTGGCCGGTGGCGTGCTCGATGCGGACGTCCTCGATGTTGACCCCGGCGCGGCCGGCGTCGGCGAAGATCCGGGCCAGCTCACCGGGCTGGTCGCCGATGTAGACCGCGACGATCTCGTAGGCGGCCGGGGCGGCGCCGTGCTTGCCGGGGACCCGCTCGCGGCCGGCGTTGCCGCGGCGGAGCACGTCCTCGATGCCGTGCGCGCCGCTGCCGCGCTTCTCGTCGTCGGCGGACTCCAGGGAGCGCAGCGACCGGACCGTGGCGTCGAGGTCGGCGGCGACGTCGGCCAGGACGTCGGCGACCGGCCCGGGGTTGGCGGAGAGGATGTCGATCCACATCGCCGGGTCGGAGGCGGCGATCCGGGTCACATCGCGAATGCCCTGGCCGCAGAGCCGGACGGCGGTCTCGTCGGCGCCCTTGAGGCGGGCCGCGACCAGACTGGAGACCAGCTGCGGGGTGTGCGAGACCAGCGCGACGGCGCGGTCGTGGGCGTCCGCGTCCATCACCACCGGGACGGCCCGGCACAGCGCGACCAGCTCCAGGGCGAGGTTGAGCACCTCGGTGTCGCCGCCGGGGGACGGGGTGAGCACCCAGGGGCGGCCCTCGAAGAGGTCGGCGGTCGCGGCCAGCGGCCCGGAGCGCTCCTTGCCGGCCATCGGGTGGGTGCCGAGGTAGCCGCTCAGGTCGCAGCCGAGCGCCTCCAGCTCGCGGCGCGGCCCGCCCTTGACGCTGGCGACGTCGATGTACGCCCGGGCCCCGCCGCGCCGGATCACACCGGCCAGCGCCGCCGCGACGTGCGCCGGGGGCACGGCCACGATGGCCAGGTCGACCGAGTCCGGGGGCGGCTCGGCGGTGCCGGCGCCGAGCGCGGCGGCCGTCAGGGCCTGGGCGTGGTCGTGGTCCTCCAGGTACACCTGCACGCCGCGGGCGCTGAGCGCGAGGGCGGCCGAGGTGCCGATCAGGCCCGTTCCGATGACGAGTGCGGTTCTCACTGGGCGATGTCCTTCCGCAGCGCCGCGGCCGCGCCGAGGTAGACGTGGGCGATGCCGGCCTTGGACAGTCCGGTCTCGACGTGGGCGAGCACCCGCACCACCCGGGGCATCGCGCCGGCCACGTCCAGCTCCTGGGCGCAGATCAGCGGGACGTCGGTGATCCCCAGGGCGCGGGCGGCGGCGGCCGGGAAGTCGCTGTGCAGATCGGGGGTGGCGGTGAACCACACGCTGATCAGGTCGTCCGGCACCAGGTCGTTGCGCTCCAATATCCCGGTGAGCAGCTCGCCGACCTGCTCCCGCATGTGCTCCGCGTCGTCCCGCTCCAGCTGGACGGCTCCGCGCACGGCCCGTACCGCCACGTTGCTGCTCCCCTGCGTCGTGTGCCGCGTACACGTCCGCGTACGCACTGATCAGCGTAACCAGCGCCACTGACAGCCGGGTCCCGCGCTCCCGGGAATCCGGTGGCCGGCGGCGCCCCCGCACGGCGACAATCCCGGCATGCCGACCGCTCCCGCAGACCCCTCCGATCATGAACTCGTCACCGGGCACACCGTCTACGCCTGTGTGATGGGCTCGCGCGCCTTCGGGCTGGCCACCGAGGCCAGCGACACCGACCGGCGCGGGGTCTATCTCGCGCCCACCGCGCTCTTCTGGCGGTTCGAGAAGCCGCCGACCCATGTGGAAGGGCCGCGCCCGGAGGAGTTCTCCTGGGAGCTGGAACGATTCTGCGAGTTGGCCCTGCGCGCCAACCCCACCGCCCTGGAATGCCTGCACTCCCCGCTCGTGGAACACGCCGACGCCACCGGCCGGGAGCTGCTCGCCCTGCGCGGCGCGTTCCTCTCCCGCGAGGTGCACGAGGTCTTCGTCCGCTACGCCGCCGGGCGACGGAAGCAGCTGCGGGCCGACGCCGCACGGCTCGGCGCGCCCCGCTGGAAGCAGGCGATGCACCTGCTGCGCATGATGGCCGGCGCCCGCGACCTGCTCCGTACGGGCGTGCTGCGGCTGGAGGTCGGCGCGGCCCGCGAGGAGCTGCTGGCGGTGCGCCGCGGCGAGGTGCCGTGGGAGGAAGTGGAGCGCCGGCTCGCGGTGCTGTCCGCGGAGACGGAGGCGGCGCTGCCCGGCTCACCGCTGCCCGTCGGCCCGGACCGGGCCCGGGTCGCGGACTTCCTGCACCGCACCCGCCGCGCCTCGGCCCTGCGGGACTGACCGCTCAGGTGCCGGCCGCGGCGCCGCCCAGCCGGGCCCGGACGACCAGGTCGTGCAGCGCGTCCCGGCCGGCCGGGACCGCCGGCAGCGCGGTGGCGGCCTGGGCCTCGTCCAGCCGGGCGTGCAGCGCCGCGACGTCGGCGCGCAGCCGGTCCGGGGGCACCACGTCGCCCGCCGGTGCGTGTTCGGCCGCCTCCTTGGCGGCGATCAGTTCCGGTACGTAGGCGGGTGCGTCCGGCCCGCCGGCCAGGGTGGGCAGATGGGGTTCCAGCCGGCCGGCGGCCATGAGGTGGATGCCGGTCAGCAGCACCCGCAGGGTGTACAGCAGCGGCTTCAGCCCGCCGGTCTTCTCGAAGAGCCGCCACTGGGTGCCCGCGAACCCCCGGTAGTGATGGGCGTGGTGGGCGGTGAGGAGACCGGGCGCGAGCGCGGTCAGCTCCCGGTGGACCGGCGTGGTGTGCACGACCAGGGGGGAGAGCAGCTGCTCCAGGACGTAGCCGTTGGGCCGCAGCAGCAGTCGGGCGAACTTCCGCAGGTCGTGCGTGACGAGGTCCATCTCCACACCGTCGCGGTCCCCCATGAGGGTGCGGGTCTCCTCCGGCTCGCGCAGCCCCACGAGGTCGGCGGCCGGCAGCAGGTGGACGCCGCGCAGGTCCACGTCGGAGTCGCGGGAGGGGAAGCCGTACAGGTGGGCGCCGGAGACCGTGGCGAAGAGCAGCGGATCGCGCTGCTGCGCGAGGAGGGCGGCCAGGTCGACGGCGGGCAGTCCGGCCGCCCGCAGGACCGCGTCCCGGTCCTCGGCCACAGGGGTCTCAGGCATCCCAGGCCGCCCCGAGGGACAGGAGTTCGGTGCGGTACTCGATGCGGGCGGCCCACTCCCGGGGCCAGGCGCCGGCGCCGAGCCGGGCGCCGGCGAAGGCGCCGGTGAGGCAGGCGATCGAGTCGGAGTCGCCGGAGGTGCAGGCGGCCCGGCGCAGCGCGGTGACCGGCTCGTCGGGGAAGAGCAGGAAGCACAGCAGGCCGGTGGCCAGCGCCTCCTCGGCGATCCAGCCGGCGCCGGTGGCCAGGCACGGGTCGGCCTCCCGGTCCGGTGCGGCCAGCGCCGCGTCCAGCCGGTCCAGGACGCGCAGGCAGTCGTCCCAGCCGCGGGCGATGAACCTCGTCGGGGTCGGGTCCTGGGAGCGCCGCCAGAGGTCGCCGAGCCAGTCCTCGCGGTAGGTGGTGCGCTGGGCGTGGGCGTAGGCGCGCAGCAGACCGGGCAGCTCGGCGGGGCGCGCGCCGGCGGCGAGCGCGCGCACCGCGTACGCCGTGAGGTCGCTGGCGGCCAGCGCGGTGGGGTGCCCGTGGGTGAGCGCGGACTGCAGCTGGGCGGCGCCGGCGCGCTGCCCCGGAGTGAGTCCGGGCACCAGCCCGAGGGGCGCCACCCGCATGTTGGCGCCGCACCCCTTGGAGCCGATCTGGCTGGCCTCCGCCCAGGTCCGGTGCGCGTCGGCGAGCAGCGCGCAGGCCCGGAGGCAGGTGCCGCCCGGTGCCCGGTTGTTGTCGGGCGAGCGCCACCAGGCCACGTACTCCTGCCGGACCGGCGGGGCGAGCGTCTCGGCGGTCGGCGGCCCGCCGCCGTCCAGGGCCGTGCGGAGTCCGCGCCCCAGTGCCAGGGTCATCTGGGTGTCGTCGGTGACGAAGGCCGGCTCGGGCAGGTCCATCTCCCGCCAGGGCCCGCACTTGGCGAGGATCGCCGGTACGTCGTCGAACTCCGTCGGAAAGCCGAGCGCGTCACCGAGCGCCAGCCCGATGAGCGAGCCGGTCGCCGCGGTCGGCGCGCCCACCGGTGCGCCCGTCGATGCCCCCGTCGACGCACCGCTCGGTGCCCGCATCGGTTCCCCCATGAAAAACCACCCCTTAATCGTCACGATGACATTAAGGGGTGGTGGGCGGCCCCCGCAAGCGACGGCCGGCCCCGACGGACCTCGACGGGCGCCGATCCTTAGAGGTCGACCTCCCGCATCAGCATCCCGACCTCGGTGTTGGTCATCCGGCGCAGCCAACCCGACTTCTGGTCGCCCAGCGCGATCGGGCCGAAGTGCGTACGGACCAGCTTGTCCACCGGGAAGCCGGCCTCGGCGAGCATCCGGCGCACGATGTGCTTGCGGCCCTCGTGCAGGGTGACCTCGACGAGGTAGTTCTTGCCGGTGTTCTCCACGACCCGGAAGTTGTCGGCCCGGGCGTAGCCGTCCTCCAGCGGGATGCCGTCCTTGAGCCGCTTGCCCAGGTCGCGCGGGAGCGGGCCCTGGATGGCCGCCAGGTAGGTCTTGGTGACGCCGTAGCGCGGGTGCGTGAGGCGGTGGGCCAGCTCACCGTGGTTGGTGAGCAGGATGATGCCCTCGGTCTCGGTGTCCAGCCGGCCGACGTGGAACAGCCGCGTCTCCCGGTTGGTGACGTAGTCGCCCAGGCACTGCCGGCCGTCCGGGTCCTCCATCGTGGAGACCACACCGGCGGGCTTGTTCAGCGCGAAGAAGAGGTAGGACTGGGTGGCGACCGTCAGGCCGTCCACCTTGATCTCGTCCTTCGCCGGGTCGACCCGGAGGCCCTGCTCCATGACGACCTTGCCGTTGACCTCGACCCGCGCCTGGTCGATCAGCTCCTCGCAGGCGCGCCGGGAGCCCATACCGGCCCTGGCCAGCACCTTCTGCAGCCGCTCGCCCTCCTGCTCACCGAAGGTCTTGGGGGTCTTGACCTGCGGCTTGTCGTAGCGGGCGCGGTTGCGCTCCTCGATCTTGGCGTCGTACTCGCGGGGCCGCGCAGGGGCCTGGCCGCGGCCGCGCTGCTGACCGCCCTGGCCGCCCTGGCCGCCCGGCCGGCCGCCCTGGGACGCGCCCGTACGCGGACCGCCCTTGGCACCGCCGCGGGCCGCCGCGCCCCGGGCGCCGCTCTTGCCGCGACCGCCGCGCTCGTCGCCGCCGTCGGATCCGCCCACGTCGTAGCGGCGCTCCTCGGGACGGGGGCGGCCCGCGCGCTGCTGCTTCTCGTCCCGCTTGTTGCCTGCGCCGCGGTAGTTGCCCTTACCGCCGCCGCTGCTGTTCCTGCCGCTGCTTCGCATCAATGATCCGTCTGAGAGTCGCCGCTGTCGTCTACGTCGAACGACGGGATACCTTCCGGGGAGTCGCCCTCGACCGCGTCCGCCTCCGGGAGGAACGGGGCCAGCTCAGGGAGCTCGTCCAGGCCGCGCAGGCCCATCCGCTCCAGAAAGTAATTCGTCGTCCTGTACAGGATCGCACCTGTTTCAGGTTCCGTCCCCGCCTCCTCCACCAGGCCGCGCTGGAGGAGCGTGCGCATCACGCCGTCGCAGTTGACCCCG
This sequence comes from Streptomyces sp. CB02959, assembly GCF_002803155.1. Lineage (GTDB taxonomy): Bacteria > Actinomycetota > Actinomycetes > Streptomycetales > Streptomycetaceae > Streptomyces. The sequence goes on along the minus strand of NZ_NNBP01000040.1, from coordinate 42,244 downwards.
CGGACGGCCGAGACGCGGGAACGGCTGACCGGCTGACGGTACGCGACCACGGCCAGAGTCTCCAATGCGGCCTGCGTGAGCCGGGCCTGCTGGCCGTCCAGGACGAAGCCCTCCACCGCGTCCGCGTACGCGGCCCGGGAGGAGAACCGCCAACCGCCGGCCACCAGCCGCAGGTCGAAACCGCGGCCCTGCCGGGTGTAGTCGTCGGACAGCTCGCGCAGCGCCAGCGCCACCGCCCGGCGGGGCCGCTGGAGCACCCGGGCCAGGTGCTCCTCGGTCGCCGGCTCGTCGACGACCATGAGGACGGCCTCCAGCGCGGGCTTCAGCTCCAGCGCGGCCACGCCCAGTGCGCCGGCCGGCGCCTCCTGGGGCCCACCGCGCTCCCCGGTCCCCTGCTCGGTGCTCTCGTATCCCGCGCCACTCACGCCGGCTCCTCCTGCTCTTCCGTCTCCGCGCGGTCCGCCGCGCCGGCCGTGTCCTCGTCGGCCGGCGCGGCCGGTTCCCGGTCGAACTCGTCGGTGACCCGGGGGGCGGCCCCCGCCGCGCCCGTCCAACGGACCGTCAGGGCGCCCAGCGCGTCCTCCTGGTCCAGGGCGACCGCCCGCTCCCGGTAGAGCTCCAGCAGCGCCAGGAAGCGCGCGACGACGGTGAGGGTGTCCGGGGCGTCGGCGATCAGCTCCTGGAAGCCGGCCGCGCCCGCCGCGCGCAGCTGCGCCATCACCACCTCGGCCTGCTCCCGGACGCTGACCAGCGGCGCGTGGATGTGGTCGACGTAGACCTGCGGTTCAGCCCGGGGCTGCATCGCCTTCACCGCGAGCCTGGCGAACCCCTCCGCCCCGATGCCGATCACGACCTCGGGCAGCAGCTCCGCGTGGTGCGGCTCCAGCCCGACGGTGCGGGGGAAGCACCGGGCCTCCTCGGCCAGCCGGCCGCTGAAGATCTCCGCGATGCGCTTGTACGCGCGGTACTGCAGCAGGCGCGCGAAGAGCAGGTCCCGGGCTTCCAGGAGGGCGAGGTCGGCCTCGTCCTCCACTTCGGCGACGGGCAGCAGCCGGGCCGCCTTGAGGTCCAGCAGGGTGGCCGCGACGACCAGGAATTCGGTGGTCTGGTCGAGGTCCCAGTCCGGCCCCATGGCCCGGATGTGGGCCATGAACTCGTCGGTCACCTTGGAGAGCGCGACCTCGGTGACGTCCAGCTTGTGCCGGGAGATCAGCTGGAGCAGGAGGTCGAAGGGCCCCTCGAAGTTGTCCAGCCGGAGCGTGAACCGGCCGTCCCCGCCCGCCGGGGGCGCCTCCGCGGCCGTCCCCGCGGCCTCCTGCGGGGCCGTACCCTCGCCCTGCACCGGCTGCGCCGCCGGGGCCGCCACGGCGTCCTGGACGCCCTCCGGGGCCGTCTCGACGGCCGCGTCGGGTTCCGCCGCCGGGACGGCGCCCGGCCCGCGCCCGAGGGCGCGGCGGGTGCGGTGCGGAGCCGCGGAAGTGTCGGCGGCGGCGTCGGTGGTCGGCATGGCGGTCCAGGGTGCTGCGGTCCCGCGCCGGGGCGGGGGCTGGTCACGGCGGGACACCCCGCCGAGGTGGCAGGCTATCCCGCCGCGCGGCGGGCACCGGCGCCCAGGGCGTGTCGGACCCGACCTAGCGGCCCCGGAGCCTCCGCACCAGGATGCTGGCGTCCCCGCGCGACTCCAGGTCGGCGAGGACCACGGCCACCGCCTCGCGGACGATCCGGCCGCGGTCGACCGCGAGGCCGTGCTCGCCGCGCAGGACCAGCCGGGCGTGTTCGAGGTCCATGAGCTCCTCGGCGGAGACATAGACGGTGATCTTCTCGTCGTGCCGTTCCCGGCCGCTGGGGCGGCGGTTGGCGCCGCGCGACCGGCGGCGGCCCGAGGCACCGGCCGGCGCCGCGGGCGCCGCGGCCTCCCGCTCGGCGCGGACCGTCCGGCCGGCCGACGTCCGCTGCCCCGCGGCGCCCTCCGGATCCGACTCGCGGCCGCCGTGTTCGACCGGTGCCGTACGCGCCGCACCGGAGGCGCCGTCACCGGCCGCCGGAGCCTCGCCGTCCGCACCGCCCCCGGCCCGCCGCCGACGCGCCGCGGGGGCCTCCCCGGCCGTGTCCGGCGCGGGGTCCGCCTCGCCGGCCGGCGCGGGCACCCGGGCGTCCTCGCCCCCGGTGGCCGCGCTGCCGTTCGGACGGCGGGGAGTGGACGGCTGCAGGCCCACTCCCCCGGTCGTGCGGAACAGCTCGTCGGCTCCGGGCAGACTCACTCGGCGTGACACCGGGCGAGCACCTCCCTGGCGAGCTGGCGATAGGCCGCGGCCCCCACGGAGTTGGAGGCGTAGGTGGTGATCGGCTCACCGGCGACGGTGGTCTCCGGGAAGCGGACCGTACGGCCGATGACGGTGTGGTAGACGTGGTCGTCGAACGCCTCGACGACGCGTGCCAGGACCTCGCGACTGTGCACGGTCCGGGAGTCGTACATCGTCGCCAGGATGCCGTCCAGCTGGAGATCGGGGTTGAGCCGCTCCTGGACCTTCTCGATCGTCTCGGTGAGCAGCGCGACACCGCGCAGCGCGAAGAACTCGCACTCCAGCGGCACGATGACCTTGTGAGCGGCCGTCAGGGCGTTGACGGTCAGCAGGCCGAGCGAGGGCTGGCAGTCGATGACGATGTAGTCGTAGTCGGGCAGCAGCGGCTTCAGTGCCCGCTGGAGCGTCGACTCACGGGCGACCTCGCTGACCAACTGCACCTCTGCCGCTGACAAATCGATATTGCTGGGCAGCAGGTCCATGTTGGGGACCGCGGTCTTGAGCAGGACCTCGTCGGCCGACATGCCCCGCTCCATGAGCAGGTTGTAGACCGTCAGATCCAGTTCCATCGGGTTGACGCCGAGTCCGACCGACAGGGCGCCCTGCGGGTCGAAGTCGACGAGCAGCACCCGGCGGCCGTATTCGGCGAGTGCGGCGCCCAGGTTGATGGTCGAGGTGGTCTTGCCGACCCCGCCCTTCTGGTTGCACATCGCGATGATCTTCGCCGGACCGTGGTCCGACAGCGGCCCCGGGATGGGGAAATAGGGAAGGGGGCGCCCGGTCGGGCCGACCCGTTCGCGGCGCTGGCGCGCGGCGTCCGGTGCGAGCGTGGCCGCGTATTCGGGGTCCGGCTCGTACTCGGCATCCGGGTCGTAGAAGTGCCCCTCGGGCAGGTCGTCGTAGTCAGCGAGACGGGCGGGTTGTCCACTGCCCCGGTCGCCGGCCATGGCGTTCACGTGTTGGCCGTCCATGCTCTGGTGGGCTGTCGTGGAAGTGCTCTGATGGGCTGCGAAGGTGTGGACCGCTACGGAGCCGACAGCCTCGCGCCCCGAGGGACCCTGGCCCCGTGCAACCGCTCCTGGCCGACCACTTCCGGGAGTAAATGTCGACTCATTCACAAGTCGTCTTACCTCCTTGGATGTGACCAGGAAACTTATCGATAGGTCAGCGTGGCACCATGCCGACGGTTGGCGACTCTATGGCGTGTCGGGCGTCCGCAGCAACACAATCCGCCGGACCCGGCCCGATGTGTCGGTAACGGAACCCCCCGATGTCAAGAGTGCACAGCGCGCAAGACGGATGTTTCGGGGGTACGCGAATCGGTTAAAGGGTTACGTTCGCGGCGAGTTGAGAGCCGACCGCCCGGAGCCGCCCTCGGGGCGTGTCGCACATGCGACCGGCCGGGCCCTGTCGACAAGGCCCGGCCGGTTGTGCGGCGTTTGACGCGTGCGGTTGACGCCTTTAGCCGAGGAGGGTGCGCAGCTCCACGTACTCCAGGCCGTGAGCCTGGGCGACCTCGGGGTAGACGACCTTGCCGTCGTGGGTGTTCAGCCCCTTGGCCAGCGCGGGGTCACGGCGCAGCGCCTCGGCCCAGCCGCGGTTCGCCAGCTCCACGATGTAGGGCATCGTGGCGTTGGTGAGGGCGTAGGTGGAGGTGTTCGGCACCGCGCCGGGCATGTTGGCGACGCAGTAGAAGACCGAGTTGTGGACCTGGAAGGTCGGCTCGGCGTGCGTGGTCGGCTTGGAGTCCTCGAAGCAGCCGCCCTGGTCGATGGCGATGTCGACAAGAACACTTCCGGGCTTCATCTTGGCGACGAGCTCGTTGGTGACCAGCTTCGGGGCCTTGGCGCCCGGGATCAGGACCGCACCGACGACCAGGTCGGCCTCGACGACGGCCTTCTCCAGCTCGTAGGCGTTGGAGACGATCGTCTGCACCTTGGTGCCGAAGATCTTGTCGGCCTCGCGGAGCTTGTTGATGTCCCGGTCGAGCAGGGTGACGTGGAAGCCGAGGCCCACGGCGATCTGCACGGCGTTCCAGCCAGAGACGCCACCGCCGATGACGACGGCCTTGCCGGCCTGGACACCGGGGACGCCACCGGGCAGCACGCCGCGGCCGCCGGCCTGGCGCATCAGGTGGTAGGCACCGACCTGCGGGGCGATCCGGCCCGCGACCTCGGACATCGGGGCCAGCAGCGGCAGCGCGCGGTTGGCGGTCTCGACGGTCTCGTAGGCGATCGCGGTGGTGCCGGACTCCAGCAGGGCGTCCGTGCACTCCTTGGACGCGGCCAGGTGCAGGTAGGTGAAGAGGGTCTGGTCCTTGCGGAGGCGGTGGTACTCCTCCGCGATCGGCTCCTTGACCTTCAGCAGCAGGTCGGCGGTGGCCCACACCTCGTCGGCGGTGCCGAGGATCGTGGCACCGGCGGAGACGTACTCCTCGTTCGGGATGGACGAGCCGAGGCCGGCGTCCTTCTCGATGAAGACCTGGTGGCCGTTGCGGACCAGCTCGTGGACTCCGGCGGGCGTGATAGCCACCCGGAACTCGTTGTTCTTGACCTCGCGGGGGATGCCGACCTTCACGTCGATCACGGTCCTTGAATGAGAGCTTGCAGAAGGAATTATCCCTCATGCGATGCATGACGGAACTGACCGCGCCGGACGCGGCTCGACCAGTCTATTGAAGGACCTCTCGTTGTCTAGCCTTGCAAAGGGCTAATTTTTCGGAAGCCCACCACCGATTTCGTAGGTCACTCGGCATGCTCCTGACGCCATCGTTCCCCCGCCGCGCGGTGGAGCCGTGCCGCGGCTGGGTCGCCGAGCCGTTCGAGGATCTCCGCAATCCGCAGCTGGAGGCGCGCCTCCAGCGCCCCGTCGGCCGCCGCACGGGCGAATTCAAGGGCCTCCAGGTGGCTCCGCAGCGCCTCGTCGAGCTGCCCGGCGTGCTCGTGGACCTCTGCCGCCGCCTCCGCCGCACGCGCCTGACCTGCGGAATCACCGAGCCTGCGGGAGGTGCGGGCGGCCGCGCGGCAGTCCTTGAGGGCCTGCTCGTAGCGGCCCGCGCGGCCGTGTGCGACGCCGATCCGGGCGTGCAGCCGGGCCGCGTCGGCCCGCTCGCCCCGGGCCAGCCGCAACTCCAGCGCCCGCCCGTACCAGTCGGCGGCCCGGACCCAGTCGCCCAGCTCGCTGTAGGTGTCGCCCAGCGACTCCAGCGCCCGCCCGGTGGCCACCGGGTCCTTCACCGACCGGGCCGCCTCCAGCGCACCGCGGTAACGGGTGAGCGCCTGCTCCAACCGGTCGGCGCCGGCGTCCAGGTCGCCGAGGTTGAGCAGGGCGGCGGCCTGCTCGCGCGGCAACGGTCGCCGCGCGGCGACCCGTAGGACCAACTCGTGCAGGGCGTAGAGGTCGGGCGCGGCCGCCTCGGGGCCGTGGTGCGCGAGCAGCGCCCGGGTCAGCGCGGCGATCAACCGCCGGTCCAGGGTGTCGAGTTGGCCGTCCTCGACGGCGATCACGGCGGCGTCCAGCAGGGCGCCGCGACGGGTGTGCAGCCAGTGCGCGGCGGCGGCCCGGGTGGCGAAGCGCAGCGGGCGCGGCAGCTCACCGGCCTTGCGGCGGGCGGGAGAACCCTCCGGCTCGGCGGCTGCCCGGCAGGACTGGACCAGCCGCACGGTCCGCTCCAGCATCCGGGCCCGGGCCAACTGGACGTCGGCCGGCCGCTCCTGCTCCCGGAGCAGCTCCCGGGAGAGCGGGACCAAGCAGCCGGGCAGCCGGTACCGGGGGCCGATCGCCACGTCGGCGGGCGGCGCGCCCGGCCCCTCCTCCTCGGGCAGCGGCCGCAGCAGGCCGAGCGCGACGAAGTCGTGCAGGACCGCGGCGGCGGCCGGGACCGTGCAGCCGCCCAGCGCGGCGGCCGTGTGCGGGTCCACCAGGCCGTCCGGGGCGAGGGTGGCCAGCCGCAGTATCCGGGCGGCGGTCTGCGGCAGCGCGTCGTAGGTGAGGCGGAAGGCGCGGTTGAGGGGGTGGGCGCCGGTCGGCAGGTCCGGCGGCAGCGGGACGGCCAGCAGCGCCTGACGCAGGTCGGCGACGGAGAGCTTGGGGCGGGCGGCCAGCCAGGCGCCCGCCAGTATCAGGGCCGCGGGCTGGCCGCCGCACTCCTGCGCGACGGCCTCCGCGGTCCGCGGATCGACGGTGACCCGGGTCGGTCCCGCGTAGTGGCACAGCACCTCGACGGCGGCCGCGGTGTCCAGCCCGCCCAGGGCGCACGGCCGGACGTCGGAGATGCCGGTCAGCGGGCCCTGCGAGACCACCACGACCAGGCAGTCCGGGGCGTCCGGGATCAGCGGTTCGACCTCCTCGGCGCCCGGCGCGTCGTCCAGGAGGAGCACCGTCCGCCGCCCGGCCAGGGCCGCGCGCACCGCCTCGGCGAGCTCGTCCTCGTCGGCGCCCGGCGGGGCGTCGGTGCCCAGCGCGGTGAGCAGGTCGCGGGCGGTCCGGACGAGGCCCGTCGGGGCGCCGTCGCGGCCGGTCAGGACGGCGCGCAGCACCCCGTCGGGGTACTCGTCCGCGATCTCCCGCAGCAGCGCCTCGGCCAGGGTGGTGCGGCCGGAGCCGGGGCGGCCGGCGATCAGCAGCACCCGGCTGCGGGCGCCGCGGCGGCCGGTGAGGGTGTCCAGGCCGGCCCGTCGGATGTCGGCGCGCAGCGCCTTGAGTTCATGGCGGCGGCCGGCGAACCCGGGGAGGTCTGAGCGGAGGGCGGCGCCGTCCTGGCGGGGCAGTGTCGCCCGCCGTCCGCGGGCCGCCGTACCGGGCCCGCGCGCCGCCTCCGGCGCACGGTGCCCCCCGCCCACCACCTGGTCCGTCACCGGTCACGCTCCCGTCCGCCTGCGCGTCCGTTCCCGTCGCGGACGCGCACGGGAACCCTGCCGAGCGTAGTTCACGACCCGTCACGTCCCGTGCGGTGAAGGGTGGTTGGGTCACTCGATCGGATCGGCGGATCATCCGACCGGACGGCGGCGGGGCCGGGTGGCGGCACCCGGCCCCGGGGATCAGGCTTCGTAGGGGCGGGCCGGCCAGGGCGCGTCGGCCGGCCGGAGGGCGTCCAGGCCGTCGCCGGCCTGCGCCGCGGTGAGCGCCAACACCCCGACGACCAGGCAGTTGTTGTGCAGCTCGCCGGCGAGCACCCCGCGGACCAGTTCGTCCACCGGGACCCGCGCCAGCTCCATCTCGGCCTCCTCGTCGGAGACCTCGAAGCGCTCCCCTTCGGCCTCGGACAGCCCGCGGGCCAGGAAGACCCGCACCGCCTCGTCGCTGCCGCCCGGGGTGGTGTAGACGTCGGTCAGCACCCGCCAGTGGTCGGCCTTGACGTGCGCCTCCTCGTACAGCTCGCGCTGTGCGGCGTGCAGCGGGTTCTCGCCGGGGATGTCGAGCAGCCCGGCGGGGATCTCCCACAGCTTCTGCCGCACGGGGTGGCGGTACTGGTGCAGGACCAGCACCCGGCCGGCGTCGTCGAGGGCGAGGATCGCCACCGAGCCCGGGTGGACCTGGTAGTCGCGGCTGACGGTGGCGCCGTCCGGCATGACGACCCGGTCGGTGCGCACGCTGGTCTTGGCTCCGGTGAACGGTGTGGTGGTCCCGGTGACCGTCCACTCCTCCGCGGTGTCCCTGATCGCCATGCGCGTCCTCCTGTGTGTACCTGTGCCAACGCGGAAACCGGGGTACCGCCTCCCGGGAGGAGGCCGTACCCCGGCAACCGTAACCGGCGGGGCGCCGCTTACTTCTTGGCGCCCGACTTCCGTGCCGCTTCCTGGCGTTCGACGGCAGCCTTCACCAGACCGGCGAAGAGCGGGTGCGGACGGGTCGGGCGGGACCGCAGCTCCGGGTGCGCCTGGGTGGCGACCAGGTAGGGGTGGACCTCGCGCGGGTACTCGACGTACTCGACCAGCTTGTTGTCCGGGGAGGTGCCGGAGAACTGCAGGCCGGCCTTCTTCTCCAGGTCACCGCGGTAGGCGTTGTTGACCTCGTAGCGGTGGCGGTGGCGCTCCTCGACGTAGGGCTCGCCGCCGTAGACCTCGCGGACGATGGAGCCCTCGGCGAGCTTGGCCGGGTACATGCCCAGGCGCATGGTGCCGCCCATGTCGCCCTCGCCGGCGACGATGTCCATCTGCTCGGCCATCGTGGAGATCACCGGGTGGGTGGCGGCCGGGTCGAACTCGGTGGAGTTGGCGCCCTCGATACCGGCGAGGTTGCGGGCCGCCTCGATCACCACGCACTGCAGGCCCAGGCAGAGGCCGAGCAGCGGGAGCTTGTTCTCCCGGGCGTAGGTGATCGCGCCGACCTTGCCGTCCACACCGCGGTCGCCGAAGCCGCCGGGGACGCAGATCGCGTCGCAGTCGGCGAGCTGCGCACGGGCGCCGGCCGGGGTCTTGCAGTCGTCGGAGGTGACCCACTTGATCTTGACGCGGGCCTTGTTGGCGAAGCCGCCGGCGCGCAGCGCCTCGGTGACCGAGAGGTAGGCGTCGGGCAGGTCGATGTACTTGCCGACCAGCGCGACCTTGACCTCGTGCGCGGGGTTGTGGACCCGGTCGAGGAGGTCCGCCCACTGGGTCCAGTCCACGTCCCGGAACGGCAGGTCCAGCTTGCGGACGACGTAGGCGTCCAGGCCCTCGGCGTGCACGACCTTGGGGATGTCGTAGATCGACGGGGCGTCCGGGCAGGCGATGACCGCGGCCTCGTCGACGTCGCACATCAGCGAGATCTTGCGCTTGATGGCGGTGGGCACCTCGCGGTCGGCGCGCAGCACGATCGCGTCGGGCTGGATGCCGATGTTGCGCAGCGCGGCCACCGAGTGCTGGGTCGGCTTGGTCTTCAGCTCACCGGACGGGCCGATGTACGGGAGCAGCGAGATGTGCACGACGAAGACGTTGTCCCGGCCGACCTCGTGGCGGACCTGGCGGACGGTCTCCAGGAACGGCAGCGACTCGATGTCGCCGACCGTGCCGCCGACCTCGGTGATGACCACGTCGACGTCGTCGGTGGCCAGCCGCCGGATGCGGTGCTTGATCTCGTTGGTGATGTGCGGGATGACCTGCACGGTGTCGCCGAGGTACTCGCCGCGCCGCTCCTTGGCGATCACGGTGTTGTAGACCTGGCCGGTGGTGACGTTCGCCGAGCCGTCGAGGTCGACGTCGAGGAAGCGCTCGTAGTGGCCGATGTCCAGGTCGGTCTCGGCACCGTCGTTGGTGACGAAGACCTCACCGTGCTGGAACGGGTTCATCGTGCCGGGGTCGACGTTGAGGTACGGGTCGAGCTTCTGCATCGTGACCCGCAGCCCGCGCGCCTTGAGGAGCGCACCCAGGCTGGAGGCGGTGAGCCCCTTGCCGAGCGAGGAGGCGACGCCCCCGGTGACGAAGAGGTGCTTGGTCGTCGAAGATTTGGGCGGCATGGCCAAGAGGGGGCTCCCGTGGTCGCGAGGTGGAGAGGTGCGACGGGACTTCGGTCCTGAGATTCAGGGGTGCCGTCGCTGCGGTTCGGGGGTGCCGCATTTCTGCTGGGTCCCACCGGTCCACGGGGTACCAGGCTATCAGCGACCGGGCATGGTCGCGTCCGGCCACGCACCGGAAGGGGTCCTCGGACAGGCCACCCAATCGGACCACCCCCACTCGACGTGAGCATCGCGCGGAGCACCCCCCTGCGTCGTATTCTGCTCGGACACTCGCTAAGAGCCGTCCGGGAAGGCACCGCCCTCCCCCAGCTACCGGTGGGTGGGGGCGCCCCCGGCGCGAGCCGGGGAAGTGCCCGCAGCCCGATTTCCGGTCCCGCTGCTCGGCGACGTTTCATTGGCAGGACGGACAGCACACAACGTCCCCTGGGGGGCGTGACTCCAGTTCGACGGGAGATGCACGTGGCCGGGCGCATCGAGGACTACGCACTTATCGGCGATATGCAGACCGCCGCTCTCGTGTGCCGGGACGGCACGGTCGACTGGCTGTGCCTGCCCCGGTTCGACTCTCCCGCGGTCTTCGCGGGACTGCTGGGCACCGAGGAGCACGGCTTCTGGCAGCTGGGGCCGGCCGGTGCGGAGGGCCCGCGGGCCGCGGACCGGCGGCGCTACCGCGGGGATTCACTCGTCCTGGAGTCCGAGTGGGACACTCCGCGAGGTACCGTCCGGGTGATCGACTTCATGCCGCCGCGGGACGGCGCGCCCCAGGTCATCCGGATCGTGGAGGGCGTCAGCGGCCGGGTGCCGATGCGGTCGGAGCTGCGGATGCGGTTCGCGTACGGCTGGGTGGTGCCCTGGGTGCACAAGGTGGACGGCCGGACCGTCGCGGTCGCCGGGCCCGACTCGGTGTGGCTGGACACCTCGGCCGAGACCTACGGCAAGGACCTGACGACGTACTCCGACTTCACGGTGTCGCCGGGCGAGCGGATCGCGTTCACGATCAGCTGGCAGCCCTCGCACCACGAGCCGCCGGCGCTGGCGGACCCGCAGGGGTCGCTGGAGGCGACCGAGGAGTTCTGGCGCGAGTGGGTCGAGCACTGCACGTACCACGGGCCCTACCGGGACGCGGTGGTGCGCTCGCTGATCACGCTCAAGGCGCTGACGTACGCGCCGACCGGCGGGATCGTGGCGGCGCCGACGACGTCGCTGCCGGAGTGCATCGGCGGGATCCGCAACTGGGACTACCGCTTCACCTGGCTGAGGGACGCGGCGATCACCCTGTCGTCGCTGCTGCGCACCGGCTACCGCGAGGAGGCCCGGGCGTGGCGCGAGTGGCTGCTGCGGGCGGTGGCCGGCGACCCGGAGAACCTCCAGATCATGTACGGCATCGCCGGTGAGCGGGAGCTGGGCGAGACCGAGCTCAAGTGGCTGCCCGGGTACGAGGAGTCGCGCCCGGTGCGGGTCGGCAACGGCGCCGCCGGCCAGCTCCAGCTGGACGTCTACGGCGAGGTCACCGAGGCGCTGCACCTGGCGCACATGACCGGGCTGGCCCGCAACGACTACGCCTCGCTGCTCCAGATCAAGCTGATCGAGTGGGTGGAGAAGCACTGGGACGAGCCGGACGAGGGCATCTGGGAGGTGCGCGGGCCGCGTCGGCACTTCGTGCACTCCAAGGTCATGACCTGGGTCGCGGTGGACCGCACGGTGAAGCTGATCGAGTCCGGTGACGTGGACGGCCCGCTGGAGCGGTGGAAGGACCTGCGGGAGACCATCCACCGGGACGTCTGCGAGAAGGGTTACGACAAGGAGCGGAACACCTTCACCCAGTCCTACGGCTCGCTGGAGCTGGACGCGTCGCTGCTGCTGATCCCGCAGGTCGGGTTCCTGCCGCCGGACGACAAGCGGGTCATCGGCACCATCGAGGCGATCCAGCGGGAGCTGTCCACCGAGGACGGGTTCGTGCTGCGCTACCCGACGTCCGGCGAGGGGCTCGGGGTGGACGGCCTCGAAGGCGACGAGGGGGCGTTCCTGGCCTGTTCGTTCTGGCTGGCCGACGACCTGGCGATGATCGGCCGGGTGGAGGAGGCCCGCAAACTCTTCGAGAAGCTGCTCTCGCTCCGCAACGACCTGGGGCTGCTCGCCGAGGAGTGGGACTCCCGGCTCCAACGGCAGGTGGGGAACTTCCCGCAGGCGTTCAGCCACGTCCCGCTGATCGACACGGCGCTGCGGCTGACCGCCAGTGGGGCCTACGGCGGTTGACGCCCCCTTCGGGGCGTCAACCGCCCGGCGGTCTTCGCTTCGGTCGGATTCCGGCTTTCCGTCGGATTCCAGATTTCCGTCGGATTCCGGCTTCCTCCGGTCAGAACGGCGTCAGGGTGAGGGTGAGCTCCTTGGGGGCGTGGTCCTCGATGTAGGAGGCGAAGCCGGCGACGTCGTCGAAGGCGAATCCGTACGCCTTGCCGTCGGTGGTCGCGGTGTGCATGGCGCGGGCGTAGTGGTTGGTCAGCGGCTGCTGGTAGAAGGCGGCCGGGTCGGTGACCGGCTGGGCGGCGTGGGTCGCCAGGGTGGAGCGGTTGAGGGCGGCGCCGAGGACGGCGGCCAGCGGGCCGCGGGTGCCGTCGTTGGGGGCGGCCAGGGTGCCGTCGCAGAAGAGGACGTCGCGGGTGCCGGGCCGGGTGAAGGAGACTCCCCCGGCTGCCGCGCCGGGGCCGGTGAAGGTGAGCTGGTCGCCGCTGACCCGGCCGGTGAAGGCGCCGGCGTTGGTCGTGACGGTCAGGTCTTTGCCGGCGTACGCGGACCAGGCGGCGTCGACGGCCGGGGCGAAGTAGTCGGCGGCGAACAGGCCGCTGTCCAGGCCGTGGCCGGGGGCGATCACCCGCCGGTCGCCGAGAACCAGGCGGTCGAAGCCCGCGGCGGCCTTGACGTCGGCGAAGATCCGGGCCCGGGCGCCGTCCTTGAGGGTGCCGGTGGTCTGGTCGCCGGAGCCGGTGAGCCGTAGGGCGAGCGGGACGCTGAACATGTCGACCATGGTGGTGTTGCAGAACATCCCGCCGGAGTTGTAGGTGAACTCGGCGCAGTCGTGCAGCACGTCGTAGTTGGGGTCGGAGGCGACCCAGCCCGCGGGGTAGGCCAGCGCGGGCCTGCCGTTGCCGTCGGCGACCGCCTTGATCTTGAGCTTGGCGCCCAGGCTGGTGTAGATCCGGCCGGACATCGGGGGCAGCTGGACGGTGGTGGTGCCGGTGGCGGCGAGCGGTATCGCGTAGTCGGTGAAGCCGTCCGGGCCGTTGTCGGCGAGGGAGACGGGGGCGAGCCGGCCGTCCGGGGTGACCCGGACCTGCTGGGTGCCGTCGTTGCCGAGGATGTAGATCCAGACCGAGCCGTTGGCGTAGGCGCCGGAGTTGTTGACGAGGTGCAGCGGGAGGGCGGCCGCCGCGCGGGGGGCGGGGGTGCCGGCGGCCCGGCCGGCGAGGGCGGCGGTGGCGGCGCCGGCGGCGAGTCCGCCGAGCAGGGTGCGTCGGGTGATCATGAGGCGGCTCCTTGTGGGGGGTGGGGTGAGCGCTCTCGTTGGTATGGTCCAAGCACCCTGCCCAGGCCCCCTGGCCAACGTCAAGTGTGCGTCCAGGGAAAGGAGTTGTGCGGCGGGTCGGATGGTGTGCGTGAGCCGCCCCGGGCGACCGGCGGAGGCCATCCGGATCACGTTCCTCCGGATAGCTGTGCGCGCGGTAGCGTTCGCGGCATGGGGCCGCACGGGAAGATCGAAGCCGACATCACGGTACGCAGGGCGTTGGAGCTGCCGGCGCTGCGGCGCGGCCTGCCGGAGGTGCTGGCCGGCGAGGACCGGATGGGCCGGCCGGTGCGCTGGGTGCACGCCGGCGAGGTCCCGCACATCGCCTCGCTGCTCAAGGGCGGCGAGCTGCTGCTGACCACCGGGCTCGGGGTGGGTACCCGGCCGTCCGAGCAGCGCGCCTTCATCCGCAAGCTCGCGGACCGGGACGTCGCCGCGCTGGTCGTCGAGCTGGGCTCGCGGTTCGACGCCCTGCCCGCCGCGCTGATCGACGCCGCGCGGGACTGCGGGCTGCCGCTGATCCAGCTGCACCGCGAAGTCCCGTACGTCACGGTCACCGAGGAGATCCACACCGAGATCATCAACAGCCACTACAGCCTGCTGCGGCGCGCCGACGAACTGCTGCGGCGCTGCACCGGCGTGCTGCTGCGGGGCGGCGGCGCCCCGGAGGTGCTGCGGCTGCTCGCCGTCTTCACCGGCAATCCGCTGTGCCTGGAGGCCCCCGACGGCAGCCCGCTGTACGCGGCCGGGCCGGAGGGCGAGGACGGCGCGGCGGACGCCGATCCGCTGCTGGCCTGGGAGGGGCTGCGGGACTCCGGCGTACGCATCGAGGTGCCCGGCGGCGGGCCCGGGCCGGACGCGGTGCGTGCCCGGCTGGTGCTGCTCCCGGTGAACGGGCCGACGACGCCGGTGCACCGGATCGCCGCCGAGCGCGCCGCCGATCTGCTGGCCGTGGTCATGCTCCAGTCCCGTCAGGAGGAGGTGCTGGCCGCCCGCGGTCGCGGGGACTTCCTGGCCGAGTTGGCGGAGGGCCGGATCTCCGCGTCCGAGGCGCCGGCGCAGGCCCGGCTGCTGGGCTTCCGGCCGGGCACCGACCCGGTGCTGCCGGTGGTGATGCGGCTGCCGGCCGCGCTGCCCTCCCCCGGCAGTTGGGCGCTGCTCGCCCAGGCGCTGCGCGAGGAACTGGCCGCCCCCGGGGTGCCCGTGCTGCTCGGCGTGCGGCCCGTGGAGTGCCGGGTGCCGCTGCTGGTGGCGCTACGCGCGGGCCAGGACCGGGCGGCGCTGGCCGACCGGGTCGCCGAGGCACTGCGCGCCGGGGTCGTCCGGGCGGGCCTGGACCGGCCGTCGGCGCACCGTCCGGTGGTGGTGGTCGGCACGGCGGGCGACTGGGCGGCGGCCGGCCCGGGGCTGCGGCACGCGGCGGAGGCGGCGGCCGCGGCCCAGGGACTGCCGGCGGCACCCTGGTACGACGCCCGGCGCCTGGACATCGAGCTGCTGCTGTGGCGGATGCGGGAGCACGGCGAGGAGGGGGTGCTCAGCGAATTCGTCGAGCGCGCCATCGGCCCGCTGCTGGCCCACGACCGGGGCGCCCGCCAGCCGCTGCTGCCGACCCTGGAGGCGTATCTGGCCAGCGCCGGCCGCAAGGCCGAGACCGCCCGCGACCTGAACGTCAACCGGCAGACGCTCTACGACCGGCTGGCGCGGATCGCCCAGCTGCTGGGGACGGACCTGGACGACCCGCAGACGGTGCTGGGACTGCGGCTGGCGCTGCGGGCGCGGCGGCACACCGACCGGGCCTAGGCGGGGTGCGACCCGGACCGTCAGTCCTGGTCGCCGGTGCAGATTCCGTTCTCCCAGGCCCAGGCAGCGATCTCGACGCGGTTGCGGGTTGCGAGCTTGCGTTGGATGTTGCCGAGATGGGTTTTGACCGTGGACAGGGTGACGTAGAGCTCGGTGGACAGTTCCTCGTTGGTGCGGCCGCGTGCGACGAGGCGTACGACGTCGAGTTCACGCTGGGTCAGGGGCTCGATCAGCCCGTTGGGCCCGGCTCCTGCCGTACGGCCCGGGTGAGGCTGACGGGCGGCCGGGCGCCGGCGGTGAGGTGGGGCCATGTGCGCGAGGAGGCGGACGGTCACCGAGGGGGAGATGAGCGAGTGCCCCGTGGACGCGGCTCTCACCGCTTCGGTGAGCAGGCCGGGGGCTCCGTCCTTGAGGAGGAAGCCGCAGGCGCCGTTGCGCAGGGCGCTGTAGACGTATTCGTCCAGGTCGAAGGTGGTGGCGATGAGGATGTTCAAGGGGTCCGGGACGTCGGGCCCCGCGAGGAGGCGGGTGGCTTCCAGGCCGTCCAGCTCGGGCATGCGGATGTCCAGGAGGCAGACGTCGGGCCTTAGCCGCCGGGCCTGTTCGACCGCCGCGGCCCCGTCCGCGGCCTCGGCGACGACCTGCATGTCCGGCTGGGAATCGAGGATCATGCGGAACGCGGCGCGGACCATCGCCTGATCGTCGGCGAGGAGTACCCGGATCGTCATGCCGGACATGATCGCAGGTGGTGCGCCGTACATCAGCCGGACGAGGTGGACGCGGTGCCCAGGGGGAGAACGGCCAGGACGTGCCAGCCGCGGCCACTCCGCGGGCCGGCGGTGAGCTGCCCGCCGATCGCCTCGACCCGCTCGGCCAGACCGACCAGGCCGTAGCCGCTCCCGTCCGCCTTCCCGCGGGCGGCCGGGGTGCCGCCCCGGCCGTCGTCGGTCACCGACACCTCCAGCCGGTCCCGGGAGCCGGGCTGCACGGTGACCCGCACCTCGACCCGGTCGGCTCCGGTGGCGTGCTTGCGGGCGTTGGTCAGTGACTCCTGCACCACGCGGTGGACCGTGGTGGTGGTCTCGGGCGGGAGACGGCGTTCGGTGAGCCGCGGGTCCAGGGTCAGGGCGGCGGGCGGACCCAGGACGGAGAACTCCTGTGTGAGGTCCCGCAGCACGCTCAGGTCGCCCGCGGGACGGGTGGCGGCCGGTACGGAGGTGTCCCGCAGGCCGGAGACCATGGAGCGCATCGACCCCATCGCCTGGGACCCGGCACGTTCGATCTCGGCGAGCATCCGGTCCAGGTCCTCCGGGGACTGGACGTGGCCGACCGAGGCCGTGAAGCGCGCAGCCTTGGTCTGGGCGACGATCGCCGTGACGTGGTGCGCCACGAAGTCGTGCAACTCCCGTGCGTGCTCCAGGCGTTGGGCGTGCTGGATGGCTTCACGCTCCCGGGCGCGCAGGGTGTCGTACAACCGCAGGCACACCCCGAGCACCACCATGAACGGCATCGCGACCACAACGACCACGGCGACCAGGAACTGCTGGTCGACGAGCAGCCGCAGCGACAGCAGGACGGCGGCGAGCGCCGGTCCCGCCGCGTAGGCGACCGCCTTTACCGGCGGGTAGCGCCGCACGGCGCGGGTGATCAGCAGCAGCAGTGCGCACAACTCCACCATGCCCGGGGTGTTTTCGGGACGGTGGCGCAACTGCGCCTCCACCACGGACAGGGAGCACGAGACGGCCGTGGCAAGCACGATCTGCCGTGCGAGCAGGCGTTCCGGCGTGACCAGGGCGGCCAGGCACAGCACCCCGGAGACCGCCGTGGCCGCGGCCATCGGCAGGTATGGCGCGTTCAGCCCCTCCAACACCACGAGGACGACCAGAGCGGCACCGACGAGGCACAGGAAGGCGCGCTGGGTGCGGGACCGGGCCCGGAAGGCGGAGAGCATGCAGGTCACGCTACGACAGCGCCGCACACGCCACCTCGGTCATTCGGTCGAGGCAGGGGAGGCGCCGCCTCGGTATTCCGGTGGATCCGCCGCACCCGCGCCACACCGAAGGATCGACCCCGGGGACGCCCCGGCAACCGCGGGCCGCGCCCTCGCCGCATTCGGCCGATGCCGTTCGGCCGGTCCGCCATTCCACGAACAGCTGTGCAGGAGCGATGAGATGAACCAGAGGACGGATGCCCTCTCGTCCCCCGAAAGGTCCGACACGGTGATCGCCGCCGCAGACGGCCTGACCAAGATCTACGGCAGGGACGAGACCCGCGTCATGGCGCTGGCCGGGGTGTCGGCCCGCTTCCTGCGCGGCGAGTTCACCGCGATCATGGGGCCGTCCGGCTCCGGCAAGTCCACGTTCATGCACTGCCTGGCGGGACTCGACACCCCCACGTCCGGTACGGCGCGGATCGGCGACACCGACCTGGGCTCGCTGAACGACGCACAGCTGACCAAGGTACGGCGCGAGCGCATCGGCTTCGTCTTCCAGGCGTTCAACCTGCTGCCCACCCTCACCGCCTGGGAGAACATCACCCTGCCGTGCTATCTGGCCGGGCGCACCCCCGACCAGGCATGGCTGACGGACCTGGTCGACCTCCTGGGGCTGGCGGAGCGGCTCGACCACCGTCCGGCCCAGCTCTCCGGCGGCCAGCAGCAGCGGGTCGCCTGCGCCAGGGCCCTGGCCACCCGGCCGGCCATCGTCTTCGCCGATGAGCCCACCGGCAACCTCGACTCCCGGGCGGGGGCCGAAATCCTGTCCTTCCTGCGGTCCTCCGCACACGAGTTGGGCCAGACGGTCGTGATGGTCACCCACGACCCGGTCGCCGCGGCCTACGCCGACCGCGCCCTCTTCCTGGCCGACGGAAGCCTTGTCCATGAGATGCCGAATCCGACCGCGGCCGGGGTGCTGGAGCAGATGAAGACCTTCGACGTCTCGCAGCGGGTCGGCTGACCGCGATGACCCACCGAGCGATCCCCTCCCGAAGGCCGTCGATGTTCCGCGCCGCTGTCCGCACCCTCCGCTCCCACCGCCTCCGTTTCGCGATGCCCGCCCTCGCCGTGCTGCTGGGCGTGGCGTTCGTGACCGGCTCGCTGATCTACAGCGAGTCCGTCAGCACGGCCGTGGCCCGGGCACAGAACGACTCCCAACCCGATGTGTCGGTGAAGATCACGCCGGACCGCTCTGCCGGATCGCGGTCCGCGGACTCCTCCGGCGGCACCCCGCGACTCGACGACTCGCTCCTGCGGCGGCTGCGCACGCTGCCCGGCGCCGCCGCGGCCCGCGGCACGGTCGAGGGCCCCTCCTTCCTCGTCGGATCCGACGGCACCCTGATCGGCGACCTGTACCGGGCCGCGGGCGTCAACTACGTCCCCGACCGTACGGGCAAGGACCCGCGCTACCCGCTCACGGCAGGCCGCGGCCCCCGTACCACCGGGGAGATCGCCGTCGACCGGCAGGCCGCCGAACGGGCCGGGTACAAGGTGGGCGACCGGGTGCGCATCGTCGTCGACGGCACGGCCCAAAGCGCCCGGCTGGTCGGCACCTTCACCGCGCAGGACAGTCACACGGCGGCCGGCGGCACCCTCACCGCCTTCGACACCCGCACCGCGCAACGGCAGTTCGCCACCGCCCCGGGCAGTTATTCGGCGATCACGTTGACCGCGGCCGACGGCACATCGCAGACCCAACTCGCCGCACAGGCAAAGAAGTTGCTGCCTTCCGGATTCCGCGCCGCGACCCGCGCGGACCTGGACTCCGAGGCGGCCTCCACCGGCGGCGGCGAGAAGCTCACCACAATCCTGCTGGGCTTCGCCGGCGTCGCCCTGTTCGTCTCCACGTTCCTGGTCGCCAACACCTTCACCATGCTCAGTGCGGCCCGCGCCCGCGAGCACGCGCTGCTGCGGGCGGTCGGCGCCACCAGGAAGTACGTGATGCGCCTGGTCCTGACCGAAGCCGCCATCGTCGGAACGGCCGCCTCCGTCGCCGGCTACGCGCTGGGCATCGGGGTCGCGACGCTGTTGGACAGGCTGTTCGGCGTCACCGGAGGACCGAGTGCCGCTTTGCGGATCCTCTCCCCGACGCCGGTGCTCGCGGCGTTCGGGGTCGGCATCGGCGTCACCGTGCTGTCGGCGTACCTCCCGGCCCGTCGAGCCGCGGCCGTCGCGCCCGTGGCGGCGCTACGCACCAGCGAGCCCCCCACCGCCGCCTCGCTGCGCCGCCGCAACATCATCGGCCTGGCCGTCACCGCGTTCGGAGCCCTGCTGGTCGCTGCCGCCGTCAGCAGCCAGAACCTCCTCTTCGGCGCCGTACCCGTCCTCCTGATCGGACTGATCGTCCTCACCCCGCTGCTCGCTCTGGGCGTCACCGGGCTGCTGCGCTCCCCGTTGACCCGGCTGGCAGGCATCCGCGGCAAGCTCGCCGTGGAGAACGCGCGCCGCAACCCGCGCCGTACGGCGGCCACCGCGACCACCCTCATGGTCGGCCTCACGATGGTCACCGCCGTCACCGTGGTCATCACCTCGGTCAACCGCATGGACGAGCAGAAAGCCGACAGCTCCATGACCTCGGACCTGCGCGTCGCGGCCGTCGACTTCGCCGAGATCGGCGATGACACCGCCGCTCGTGTGGCACGGCTTGCGGACGCCGAGGCCGTCACGCCGATCATTCGCACCTACTTCGACCTGTCCGACACCGACTCCCTGCCGACGACTGCCGTCGACCCCGCCACGGTGCAACGCCTGACACCCGTCACCGTCCGGAAGGGCTCTTTCGACCGGCTCGACCACGGCATCGCGGTCACCGAGAAGACCGCCGCCGCCCACGGCTGGCGACTCGGCTCCCGGGTCACCGGGACCCTCAGCAGTGCGGGCACGAAGACCAGCCTGCCCATCGTCGCGATCTACGACGGCCCGGACGACCTGACCCCCGTCCTCATCTCCGACAAAGCCCTGCCGCGCACCTCCGGCGCCGAACACCGGCCACGCACCTCAGCCGTCCTGATCAAGGCCGCCCACGGCCGGACGGCCGCGCTCCGCAAGGAGATCCAGCGGACCCTGGACAACCCGGCGCTCCTTGTCCAGGACCGTGCCGACGCGCGGGCGGCCGCCACCGCGAGGACCGCCCCGTTCCTCAACATCATGTACGCGTTGCTCAGCGTCACCGTGCTGATCGGCGCCCTCGGGGTGGTCAACACCATGGGCATGGCCGTCTTCGAACGCGTCCGGGAGATCGGCGTACTGCGGGCGCTCGGCCTGGACCGCCGAAGCGTCGGCTCCGTCCTGCGCCTCGAGTCGGTGACCATCTGCCTCCTCGGCTCGGCACTCGGCCTCGTCGCCGGCAGCGCGATCGGTACGGCGGCCGTCTTCGGCCAAGAAGGCGTCCCCCTCGTCATCCCGTGGGACAGGACGCTCCTCTTCTTCCTCGCCACCACCGCGATCGGCGTCCTCGCCTCCCTCTGGCCAGGGCGCCAGGCCGCGAGAATCCCGATGCTCAAGGCCATCACCACGGACACCGAGTGACGGCCGAGCGCCCTGCGAAGTCCGGTCAGACCGGCAGGCCCGCCTGCGGCGGCTGGGTCAGTTCGTCGTAGACGCTGAGGACCTGGGCGACCGTGTCGTTCTCGCTGGGCCAGCCGGCGGCCTGGGCGCGGCCGGCCGCGGCGAGCGCGGCGCGGCGGGCCGGGTCGGCGAGCAGGTCGAGGACCGTGTGGGCCAGCGCGGCGGCGTCGCCGTAGCGGACCAGGGCGGCGGCCCGGCCGACCAGTTCGCGGGTGCCGCCGGTGTCGGTGGCCACCAGGGGGACGCCGGCGCGCAGTGCCTCCTGGGCGATCAGGGAGCGCGCCTCCCACCTGCTGGGCAGCACCACCAGGTCGGCGGCGGCGAGGAGTTCGGGCACGTCGTCGCGGCGGCCGAGCAGTTGGACGGGCAGCCGTTCGCCGTCGATCCGGCGCTGGAGCGCGGCCCGCTGCCCGCCCTCGCCCGCGATGGCGAGCAGCGGCTGGGGGTCGAGCCCGCACCAGGCGTGCGCGGCGTCCAGCAGCAGGTCATGGCCCTGGGACGGGTCGAGGCGGCCGACCGCGAGCAGCAACGGCCGGTCCATCGCGCCCAGTTCGGCGCGCTCCTTGTCGGGGCTGCGGTCGGCGTCGGCGGTGTGCCCGGGCCTGGCCCGCGGGACGGCGACCGGCGCGAGGCGGGCGTCCCGGGCGCCCCGCTCGCGCGCCCGGTCCACGAGGTCGGAGCAGACGCCCAGGACGACCGCCGCGGCCCGGGCCACCCGCCGCTCCATGAGGTGCACCATCCCGGCGCGGGCGCCCTCGGTGTGCGCCTTGGTGTGCCAGGTGATGACGAGGGGGACCGGCCCCCAGCCGCCGGCGGGGGAACCCCCGGCGCGCGGGCCGCACAGTCCGCGCAGCGCCATCGACGCGCGAAGACCCGCCCGCAGGCCGTGCGCGTGGACCAGGTCGGCGTCCCAGCAGGCGCCGCGCAGGACGGTCATGCCCGCCGGGTCCATCCGCGGCGCGACCGGTACGAACCGGGCGCCGGCCGCGGTGAAGCCGTACGCCTCCTCGGCCTCCGGTGGGGCGCACACGGTCACCCGGACCCCGCGGGCGACCAGTCCTTCGGTCAGCGAACGGACGTGCGCCGCGCTGCCGGCACCGCCTCGGCCGAGCACCTGGACCGTGCGCAGCGGCACCTGCCCGTGCGGCGGGGTCGGGGGGCTGGTCACGAGGTCGGGTCTCCTGGGTCGGGGGCGGTACGGACCGTACCGGCGGGGCGGTTTGGCACTGCGAGGTGCTGCGATGCGCCGGGGCGCGGAAACACGACCGGCCTGCCGGCAGGACGGGGCGGGCACGCCCCGGCACTGCGCACCGCGCCCAGGATGCCAGTCCGGCGACGTCAATTCGGCACCGTGCGGACGCCGTTCCGGTGGGAAGTCTCACCCCCGGATCCACGGATTCACCCACATGGGCGACTTGGCGTGTGCGTGGACGACCGCCCGAACAGGGTGAACCCAGCCGTCCGGTCCGTCGCCCGCGCTGTCCGGAACCCGTCCTTCACTGTCCGGATCGGGTCGCTCCGGATCTCCTCACCGCCCCGGTCGCGCAGGGGTGCCGGCGCGGGCGGCGGGCCTGCGTCAGAGCGCCCCGGCCAGACGGCCGACCCGGTCCCCGGCGGCCGCCGCGGCGACCAGTGCGGCGGCGTGCGCGGCCAGTCCCGCCCGGCGGTTCCCGGCGACGACGGCCAGCCCGAGGGCGGCGCCGAGGGCATGCGCACCGGCGTCCCCGAGCATCGTGCGCTCCCCGAGATCGTCCCCGGCGACCGCGGCCGCGGCGCCCAGCGGGACGGCGGACAGCGGACCGGCCGGCCCGCGGCGCAACAGCCCCGGTGCGGCCAGCGCCACGACGGCGCCGGCCGCCCGGCCCGGCCGGACGTCCAGGAGGTTGACCAGGTGGGCCGAGCCGGCGATCACCACACCCGCCAGCAGCCTGTCGGCCGGACGGTCCTTGAGCAGGGCGCCCGCGGCGAGCCCGGCGGCGCCGATCCCGAAGAGCTTGACCGCCCCGCTGGTGACCTCGCCGTGCCGCAGCGCGGACAGGTGCGCCCGGAAGCCGCGCCGCGGGTCCCCGGCACCGGCGAGGTCGTCGTAGGCCCCGCAGGCGCCGGCGGCCAGTACGGCCAGCGCCGCACCGCGGGCCCGGGCGGGCAGCCCCGGCGCGCCGGCCGCGGCCAGCGCGGTGCCGAGCGCGGCCGCCGGGCCGGCGTGCAGGGTGACCGTCCGGCCCGCGTAGTTCTTCCGCTCCCAGCGGGCCGCGCCGCCCGGCGGCCGGCGCCGCAGCGCCCCGTAGGCCGCCCGGGTCGCGCCCGCCGCCGCGAGCAGCGCCGCGCTCCTGCCGCCGGTCCCCACCGTCATGCCACTCCCCCTCGGCGACCGGCTGCCGCTATCCGCCCGTGCGGGCGGTCTCCAGCAGTTCCTCGGCGTGTGCGCGGGCCGTTTCGGAGTCCTCCTGGCCGGCCAGCATCCGGGACAGCTCGCGGATCCGGTCCTCGCCCTCCAGGACGGTGACGCCGCTGCAGGTCACCGAGCCGTCGTTGGTCTTCTCCACCAGCAGCTGCCGGTCGGCGAACGCGGCGACCTGCGGGAGGTGGGTGACCACCACGACCTGCGCCGACTTGGCGAGCCGGGCCAGTCGCCGGCCGACCTCGACGGCGGCCTTTCCGCCGACGCCCGCGTCCACCTCGTCGAAGAGGTACGTCGGTACCGGGTCCGAGCCCGCGAAGACGACCTCCACGGCGAGCATCACCCGGGACAGCTCACCGCCGGACGCCCCCTTGGAGATCGGCCGGGGCGGGGCGCCCGGGTGCGGGGCCAGCAGGATCTCGACCTCGTCGGCCCCGGCCGGGCCGTACGCCACGGTGCGGCCGTTGACCTCGATGCCGTCGGCGTCCGCGGTGCCCTCGGGGAGTTCGGTCTGGTGGATGGCGACGCTGACCCGGGCGTGCGGCATGGCGAGTTCGCCGAGTTCGGTGGTGACCGCGGCCGCGAAGTGCTCCGCGGACGCGGTCCGGGCGTCGGTCAACTGCTGGGCCAGTTCACCGAGTTCGGCGCGGAGCGCGTCGCACTCGGCGGTCAGCTCGGCGATCCGGTCGTCGTCGCCGTCGAGTTCGGCGAGCCGGGCGGCGCTCTGCTCGGACCACGCCAGCACCGCGGTGATGTCCTCGCCGTACTTGCGGGTGAGGTGGTTCAGGGCGGCGCGGCGCTCCTCCACGGCGGCCAGCCGCAGCGGGTCGGCGTCCAGACCGTCGGCGTAACCGGCCAGCTCGGTGGCGACGTCGGCCATCAGGATGCCGAGTTCGCCGAGCCGGTCGGCCAGGGCGGCCAGGTCCCGGTCGTGGCCGCGGACCGTCTCCAGGGCGCGGTGGGCGCCGGCGACCAGGGTGGTGGCGTCGATGCCTTCGGGGTCCTCGGGGTTGCCGGCCAGTGCGGCGTGCGCGATGGTCGCGGCGGAGGCCAGCGCCTCGGCGTGGCCGAGCCGTTCGGCCTCGGCGGCGAGTTCCACGTCCTCGCCGGGCAGCGGCTCGGTGGCGGCGATCTCGTCCAGGCCGAAGCGGAGCAGATCGGCTTCCTGGGCGCGTTCCCGGGCCCGGGTGGTCAGCTCGTCCAGGTCGGTGGCGACGGTGCGCAGCCGGCGGTGCGCGGCGGTGTACTTGGCGAGCGGGACGGCGACCGCGTCCCCGGCGTAGCGGTCCAGGGCCTGGCGCTGGCGGGCCGGCCGCAGCAGGCCCTGCTGGTCGGTCTGGCCGTGCACCGCGACCAGGTCGTCGGCGAGGTCGCCGAGCACCCCGACCGGTACCGACCGGCCGCCGACATGGGCCCGCGAGCGGCCCTCGGCGGAGACCGTGCGGCTGATCAGCAGCGCACCGTCGTCCAGTTCCGCACCGGCCTCCTCGGCACGTACGGCCGCGGGCGACGAGGACTTGAGGGCGACCCTGCCCTCGACCACCGCCGCCCGGGCGCCGATCCGCACCAGGGCCGGGTCCGCGCGCCCGCCGAGCAGCAGGCCGAGGCTGGTGACGACCATGGTCTTGCCGGCGCCGGTCTCGCCGGTCACCGCCGTGAAGCCCGGGGACAGCTCGACGACCGCGTCGTCGATGACACCCAGGGACCGGATCCGCATCTCCTCCAACACGGGTACGACCTTACGAGGTCCGGGGGCCACCCCGCGACGGCCTCCCCCACCCCGGCCCCCACCCCGGCCCCCGGACCGGGCCCCCGGCCCGCCCGGACCTGACCGGTCGCACGCCCGGGACCTGCGGAAAACCCCACCGGGGAAGCGGGTGGCCGCCTCATGGTGCCCGGCCTGGCCCGACCGGCACGCTGGCAGCGCACCGCCTCCGCGCCGACCCGGACCCGGCTCGGCCGTCGTCCCGGCCCCCGTGCCCGCTTCCGTCCCCACCCCCACGAGGTACTCCCATGAGTGATCCGGCAACGCCCCGACCGGCGACCGGCCGCCCCCCGGCCGGGCCCCGGCCGCCCCGCCGCCCGCGCGCCACGGCCCTGCTGGCCGCCGCCCTGGCCGCGGTGACCGCGCTCCCGGCCTGCGCCGCCCCGGCGGCCTCCGCCCACCCGGCCGGGGCGCGGGCGGCGGCGCCCTCCCTGGACGGCGTCTGGCGGACGGACGGCTACGGCACCCTCGTCACGATCAAGGACGGCACCCTCAAGACGTACGAGACCACCGCCGTCAGCTGCCTGCCGGGCGCGGTCACCGGCGTCCGGGCCGGCGCCCCCGGCGCGGACGGCACGCTCCGCTTCACGGTGCCGGACTCGGCCCCGCTCACCGTGGCCCCGGCGGGCGCCGGCCGCGCCCGGATGGCCTTCGCCGACAACACCGGCCACCACACCCTGCACCGCGCCGGGGCGCTACCGGGGCGCTGCGGTGCCCGGCCGGCCGACGACCCGCGGGCGGTCTTCGACGTCTTCTGGCAGACGTACGCGGAGAACTACCCCTTCTTCCGGGCCAAGGGCATCGACTGGAACGCGGTCCGGGAGCGCTACCGCCCCCGGATCACCGCCGGGACCACCGACGCCGAACTCTTCGCGGTGCTGCGCGCGATGATCGATCCGCTGCACGACGCGCACACCCGGGTCGTCGCCGGGCCCGACCGGTGGTTCGCCGGCAAGCGCCCCGGCACCGTGCTGCCCACGCCCGCGTTCACCGCCCGCGTCGACGCGGCGCTCGCCGCGAACCTCGGCCCGCACACCGTCCGGCGGCAATGGGCCCAGGGCAAGCTCTCCTACGCCGATCTGCCCGGCCAGATCGGCTACTTCCGGGTCACCCAGTTCGCCGGGTACACCGAGAAGGGCGACTACGCGGGCGACGTCGCCGAGCTCGACCGCGCCCTGGACGCGATCTTCACCAGGGCCCGCACCCAGGGCCCGACCGCGCTGCGCGGCCTCGTCCTCGACCTGCGGCTCAACGGCGGCGGCTCGGACGCCCTCGGCCTGCGGATCGCCTCCCGGCTCACCGACCGGCCCTACCTCGCGTACCGCAAGCGGGCCCGGAACGACCCCGCCGACGCGCGGAAGTTCACCGCGCCCGAGCCGGTGCCGGTCCGTCCGCACCGGGGACCGGTCTACACCGGCCCGCTCACCGTCCTCACCGGCCGGCTGACGATCAGCGCGGGCGAGGGCTTCACCCAGTCCCTGCTGGGCCGCTCCCCCGCGCCCACCAGGATCGGCGAGAACACCCAGGGCGTCTTCTCCGACGTACTGGAGCGGGCGCTGCCGAACGGCTGGCACTTCGGCCTGCCCAACGAGGAGTTCCTGACGGCCGACGGCCGTACCTTCGACGGGCCCGGGATCCCGCCCGCGGTCCGCACCCCGGTCTTCACCGAAGCGGAGCTGTCCGCCCGGCGCGACACGGCCCTGAGCCGGGCCCGGGAGCTGCTGGGGCGCGGCGGCGCGTAGCCGGGGACCGGGCGGCGGTGCCGGACCGGGCGGCGTCGTCCGGTCCGGCACCCGCCGCGCCGTCGTGCCGGGCCGGGTCCGGGAAGTCCCGCCTGCCGTTCGGCGCCCGGCACGCCCTAGTGGGGCGCGCCGCGCCAGCCGGCCACCGGGAGGGCGAACTTGGCCACCAGGCGGTCGGTGAAGGAGGCGTGGTGCAGTCGGGCCAGGCGGACCGGGACGGCGCCGCGGCGGACCTCGACGCGGGCGCCGGCGGGGAGTTCGACGGTGCGCCGGCCGTCGCACCACAGCACCCCGTGCGGGGTCTTGGGCTGGACCTCGACGGCCAGCACCGACCGCGGCGAGGTGACCAGCGGCTTGGCGAACAGGGCGTGGGCGCTGATCGGGACCATCAGCAGCGCCTCGACCTCCGGCCAGACGACCGGGCCGCCGGCCGAGAAGGCGTACGCGGTCGAGCCGGTCGGGGTCGCGCAGACCACCCCGTCGCCGCCGAAGCGGGAGACCGGCCGGCCGTCGACCTCGGTGACCACTTCCAGCATCCGCTCGCGGGCGGCCTTCTCCACGGACGCCTCGTTGAGCGCCCAGTCGGTGTGCACCACGGCGCCGTTGTTGCGGACCAGGACGTCGAGGGTCATCCGCTCCTCGACCTCGTAGGAGCGGGTGACGACCCGGTCGACGACCTTGTCGAGGTCGTCCCGCTCGGCCTCGGCGAGGAAGCCGACCCGGCCGAGGTTGACGCCCAGCATCGGCACCCCGGACGTGCGGGCGAAGTCCGCGCCGCGCAGCAGCGTGCCGTCCCCGCCGAGGACGACGAGGAGTTCGCAGCCCTCGGCCGCGCACGGTTCGGTCGCGACGCGTTCGACGGAGTCGGGCAGCGGCAGGTCCGCGGCCTCCTCGTCCAGTACCCGCACCCCGATCCCGCTGCGCAGCAGCCCCTGGACCACGAGCTCGGCACTGCGGATGGCCGCCGGGCGGCCGGTGTGCGCGAGCAGGAACACGGTCCGCCCGGCGCGGCCGGTGTCCTGTGCCGCGCTGCCTTCAACTGCCTGGGTAGTGGTCAACTGGGCCCCTCCGCCACTGCACGGTCGACATCCGCCGGGTCGAGTGCAGGCGCCCCGGCGCGCAGCCACAGAAAGTACTCGACATTGCCCGAGGGTCCCGGCAACGGGCTCGCGGTGACGCCGAGGACGCCCAGCCCCAGCCCGGCCGCGCGGTCCGCGACGCCGCGCACCGCCTCGGCCCGCAGCGCGGCGCTGCGCACCACCCCGCCGCTGCCCAGCCGCTCCTTGCCGACCTCGAACTGCGGCTTGACCATCAGCACCAGGTCGGCGTCGGGCGCCGCGCAGCGGACCAGCGCGGGCAGCACCAGGCCCAGCGGGATGAAGGACAGGTCGCCGACGACGAGGTCGACGGGGACGTCGTCGATCTGATCCAGGGTCAGCTCGCGGACGTTGGTGCGGTCCTTGACGGTGACCCGCTCGTCGCTCTGCAGCTGCCAGGCGAGCTGCCCGTAGCCGACGTCGACGGCGACCACGTGGCCGGCGCCGGACCGCAGCAGGACGTCGGTGAAGCCGCCGGTGGAGGCGCCGGCGTCCAGCGCCCGGCGGCCCTCGACGCGCAGGCCGCGCGGGACGAAGGCGGCGAGCGCGCCGGCGAGCTTGTGGCCGCCGCGCGAGACGTAGTCGGGGTCGTTCTCGTCGTCCCGGACGACCACCGCCGCGCTGGTCTCCACCTGGGTGGCCGGCTTGGTCGCGGTCGCCCCGCCGACGGTCACCCGGCCCGCGGCGATCAGCTGGCTCGCGTGCTCCCGCGAGCGGGCCAGCTTGCGGCGCACCAGCTCCGCGTCGAGACGGCGTCGTGCCACTCCTGCCACCTGTGGTTCAGCTCCTACTGGTCGTGAGGGTCGTGCGTCGGGGACGGTGCGGGCGGCCCGGGGTGCTGGTCGAGGGAGGCCAGCACGTCGCGCAGCCCACGGTGCACATCCTCGTACATGTCCAGGTGGCCGCTCACCGGGAGGTGGTCGGCTTCGGCCAGGCGCTGCAGGCCGGCGTCGACCTCGGCCCGGCCGGTGGGGGTCACCACCACCCCGAGCGGTCGCGGACCGGCCGGCTCGGCGGGCGCCGCGGCGCCGGTGGCCTCCTGGGGCGCCGGCTCCGGATCGGGGGAGCCCGGCCCGGTCGCCGCCGCCGCGCCCGGGGGTCCGGGGGGCGTCGGCCGCGGGCCGTTCATCGGGTCTGCCATGCCCCCGACGCTACCTCGGCCGGGCACCCCCGGCCGTCCGTGGCCTGGCGTATCGTCGGGCGCGATGGCAACTCTCGACCAGTGCCGCGCCGCGCTCGACCGGCTGGCCCACAACCTGTCCTCGGCGGACGGCGAGGTGCGCAGCGCCACGGCGCTCGACCGCTCCGTCAGCTGCCGCATCACCGACCTCGACACCACCTTCGTCGGCCGGCTGGCCGAGGGCGGTCTGCGGGACGTGGCGTGCCTCGCCGGGCCACCGCCGGACAAGGCCGAGATCCGGCTGGCCATGACCGGCGACGACCTGGTCGCGCTGGTCGACGGCCGGCTGAACTTCGCCCGGGCGTGGGGCAGCGGCCGGGTGAAGCTGGAGGCCGGGCTGCGCGATCTGCTGCGGCTCAGGGCGCTGCTGTAGCCGACGCCGGCGCGGCGGCGGCCCCCCGGGGCCGGCGGGCGGCCGGGACGACCAGCGGGGTGCCGGTCTCGGGGTCGTCGATGATCCGGCAGTCGATGCCGAAGACCCGGCCGACGAGGTCGGCGGTGACGATGTCCGACGGCGCGCCCTCGGCGATCACCTCGCCGTCCTTCATGGCGATCAGGTGGGTGGCGTAGCGGGCCGCCTGGTTGAGGTCGTGCAACACCGCGACCAGGGTGCGGCCCTGCTCCTCGTGGAGGCCGGCGCACAGGTCCAGGACCTCGATCTGGTGCTGGATGTCGAGGAAGGTGGTCGGCTCGTCGAGGAGGAACAGCGGCGTCTGCTGGGCCAGCGCCATGGCGATCCAGACCCGCTGCCGCTGTCCGCCGGAGAGCTCGTCGACGTACCGGTCGGCCAGCTCGGCCACCCCCGTCGCGGTCATCGACTCCCCCACGATCCGCTCGTCCTCGGCCGACCACTGGCGCAGCAGTCCCTGGTGCGGGTAGCGGCCGCGCGCCACCAGGTCGGCGACGGTGATGCCGTCCGGGGCGACCGAGGACTGCGGCAGCAGCCCCAGCGTCCGGGCGACCTGCTTGGCCGGCAGTGCGGAGATCTTCTGCCCGTCGAGCAGCACCGCGCCGGTGGTCGGCTTGAGCATCCGCGACAGCGCGCGCAGCAGCGTGGACTTGCCGCAGGCGTTGGGGCCGACGATGACGGTGAAGGAGTGGTCGGGGATGGTGACCGAGAGGTTCTCGGCGATGGTCCGCTGGTCGTAGGCGAGGGTGACGTTCTCGGCCGCGAGACGGCTCACTGCAGGGCTCCTGGGGTGGTGGGGTGGTCGGTTGGCTGGGGTCGCCGGGGGTGCCGGGGAGCGCGGTGGGGGGTGCCCGGCCGCTCGTTCACACGCGTCCCGCCGTCCGCCCGGTGACCGGCGGCCGCAGCAGGTAGCCGCCGAGGACGCCGGTCGGTACGCCGGCCGAAGGTGAGGGCGGTGACCACCGCGGCCGGGGCGCCGATGCCGAGGACGCCGGGGCCGGCGAGCGGGTTGCGGGTCGGCCCCCGCACGGCGGTGCCGGCGAGGCCGAGGGTGGCGCCGGCCGGCGGTCCCAGGAGGGTGCGCGGCGGCCGGCCGTCGCGGACGGCGGCGCCGGTGTCGGAGCCGGTGTGAGGGAAGACCCCGTGCCAGACCTGGTCGAGGGCGGTCTGCTCGGCGCCGAGGGCGGCGGGGAGGACGGCGGACGCGCCCCACCCTGCGGCACGGGCGGCGGGCCGCCGCCCCGGTGCGGTGGGGGTCGTCGCCGCACCGAGGGGTGCGCCGACGAGGGGACTGTCTACCAACACGGCAGTTAGGTTAGCCTACCCTCACAAGCAGTCGATCTACCGGCTCTCCCGGTTCGACGTGTCCAGCCTGCCCGTTGAAGGCCCGCCGCCTCCAGAGAGAAGCACCACACCCATGCGGACCCTCCGAAGCGTATCGCCGTCCCGACGCGGCATCCCGACCGCGGGCCGCGGCAAGGGCGGCCCGCGGTCCTGCACCGACGACCGCGGGCAGACGGTCTCCCAACCCCGAACTCCGCGCCGGACCGGGGCGTTCACCGCCCCCTGGTCCGACGAGCCGCGCTTCTCCTCCGCCGGCGCCGCACCGCTCGTGGAACCGCCCGCCCGGGCCATCGAGCACGCGAAGAAGGTCACCTGACGCACCGCCGGGCCGTCCCCGCCGCCGGCCCGGACGCCCACCAGCCGTACCGACCCGGAAGGATCCCCCATGACCGCGACCGCCGCCCCCACCACCGCGCCGTTCCGCTTCTTCGACGTCCAGGTCGTCCGCACCCGGCGGCTCGGCCCGTCCATGGTCCGGATCACCTTCACCGGTGAACGGCTGGACGAGCTGGCGTCCGGCGGCCGGGACCAGCGCTTCAAACTGTTCCTCCCGCAGCCCCACCAGACCGCACCGGTCTTCGAGGACACCGGGGACGGCTGGTACACCGCCTGGCGGGCCCAGGACCCGGCCGAGCGCCCGGTGATGCGCTCCTACACGATCCGCGAACAGCGCCCCGACCCGTGCGAGTTCGACGTCGACTTCGCGCTGCACGGGGCCGACGACCCGGCTGCGCCGAGCGGAGGCCCGGCCAGCCGCTGGGCGGTCCGGGCCCGGCCGGGCGACCGGCTCACCGTCCTCGCCCCGGCCGTCGAGGACAACGGCGGGGTGGACTTCCGGCCACCGCCCGGCACCGACTGGATCCTGCTCACCGGCGACGAGACCGCCCTCCCCGCCATCGCCGGAATCCTGGCCTGGCTCTCCCCGGGCACCGTGGCCAAGGTGTGGATCGAGGTCGGGCACGAGGGCGACCGGCAGCCGCTGCCGACCTTCGCCGACGCCGAGGTCGACTGGCTGGTCCGGGACCCCGCGGCGGCCGGCCACGGCACCCCCGTCCTGGACGCGCTGCGCGCCGCCGGCCTCCCCGCCGGCACCCCGTACGCCTGGATCGCCGGCGAGGCCGGCTCCGTCAAGGCGGTCCGCCGCCACCTCGTCGGGGAGCGCGGCTTCGACCGCCGCGCGGTCAAGTTCACCGGCTACTGGCGGCGCGGCGCCACCGAGGAGGACCTGATCGCGGAGCTGACCGCGGCGGCGGCCGCCGCCGGCCGGGAGTGAGCCGCCCCGCCCACCGCCGCGGCGTGCGGCCCCGCCGCTCCACGCGGCAGCGACCGCCCGCCGTCCCCGCACCTTCTCCTGACGTCTCGTCACATACCGAGTCGGCGCAGCGCCTTGGCCGCGTCCGCCGGGCAACTCCCGGCGCCCGCCGCGGTCCAGGCCGCCGCGCACAGCGCCCGCAGCCCGTCCAGCGGCTCCCCCACGCCGTCCAGGACCAGTTCGTCCCCGGCCGCCTCGGCCCGCCAGCCGCCGCAGCCGAAGCCGGTACCGTCCGCGGCCACCTCCGGCTGCGGCCGCAGCAGCCCGCGCAGGTCCGCGTCCACGTACGTCGGGCGGTGCTCGGGCGGCGCGGCCAGCAGGGCGGCCGGGGTGGTGACGCCGGTGAGCACCAGGAGGGAGTCCACCCCGCCGTTCCACGCGCCCTCGATGTCGGTGTCGAGCCGGTCCCCGACCACCAGCGGCCGCCGTGCACCGGTCCGCAGCACCGTCTCCCGGTGCATCGGCGGCTGCGGCTTCCCGGCGACCTGCGGCGCCCCGCCGGCGGCGATCCGCACCACCTCCACCAGGGCGCCGTTGCCCGGCGCGATCCCGCGCTCCTTGGGGATGGTCAGGTCAGTGTTGGACGCGAACCACGGCACCCCGCGCTGCACCGCGTACGCGGCCTCGGCCAACCGCCCCCAGTCCAGCGTCGGGTCGTAGCCCTGGACCACCGCCGCCGGGTCGTCGTCCGCCGACGCCACCGGCACCAGCCCGCGCTCGCGCAGCGCCACCCGCAGCCCGTCGCCCCCGATGGCCAGCACCCGGGACCCGGCCGGCACCTGCTCGGAGATCAGCCGGGCCACGGCCTGCGCCGAGGTGATCACGTCCTGTGCCGTCGTGGGAAGACCGAAACCGGACAGCTGGTCGGCGACCGCCTGCGGGGTCCGGGCCGCGTTGTTGGTCACGTACGCGAGGTGCATGCCGCCCTCACGCGCCGCGGTCAGCGACTCCACGGCATGCCCGATGGCCCGTCCGCCGGCGTAGACCACCCCGTCCAGATCCAGCAGCGCCGTGTCGTACGCCTCACTCAGCGCGCGTCGGCACCCGTCGGGCCCGTGCCGCTCGCTCCCGCCCGCCCGCTCGGCGATCTGCTCCTCCATGCCGTCCCGCTCCTCGCTCCTCGGTGCCGTACGGAAGGTCCGCCCGCCCGCCGGGAGGGACCGCGCCCGGTCCCACCGGGTCGGCCCGTCCGCCGCCGAACGGCCACCGATATTTCCGGCCGATTCCCGGCCGCTCCCCCGATCATCCCGCACCCCGTACAGGCATAGCATTCTTCAATGACCAGTTCCGACGGCCTCCGCCTCCTCCCGTTCCGCGGCCTGCGCTACGCCCCGGACCGGGTCAGCAGCCTCACCGCGGTCACCTCCCCGCCCTACGACGTCGTGGTCCGCCCGGACGGGGTGCGCGAGTTGGAGACCTCCGACCCGTACAACATCGTCCGGCTGATCCTGCCGCACGCCGTGGACCCGGCCACCCGCCACCACCAGGCCGCCGAGACCCTGCGGCGCTGGCGCGCGGAGGGCGTCCTCACCCCGGATCCGGAGCCCGCGCTGTACGTCTACGAGCAGCGCGGCGGCGACGTCCTCCAGCGCGGCCTGATCGGCGCGCTCCGGCTGGACGGCCCGGTACTGCCGCACGAGGACGTCATCCCGGAGGTGGTCGCGGACCGGGCCGCCCTGATGGGAGCCGCCGCCGCCAACTTCGAACCGCTGCTGCTGTCGTACCGCGGCCAGAACACCGAGAACGGCGCCACCGCGGTCATCGAGCGCACCGTCCTGCGCGCCCCGCTGCTCGCCACCACCACCGAGGACGGCTTCGCGCACCGCCTGTGGGCGGTCACCGACCCGGCGGAGCTGGCCGCCGTGGACGCGGACCTGGCCCACCGCCGGGCCCTGATCGCCGACGGCCACCACCGCTGGGCGACCTACCAGCGGCTCCACGACCAGCGGCCGGACGCCGGACCGGACTCCCCCTGGGCGTCCGGGCTGGTGCTGCTGGTCGACACCGCCCGCTATCCGCTCCAGGTCCGGGCCATCCACCGGGTGCTGCCCCATCTGCCGCCGGCCAAGGCGCTGGCGGACCTGGCCGGCGCGTTCCGGGTCCGCCGGCTGCCGGGCGAGCCGACCGCCGCGCTGGAGGCACTGGCCGAGACCCCGGGCAACGCCTTCGTACTGTCCGGCGGCCCGGACTCCTTCCACCTGCTGGACCGGCCCGACCCCGCGCTGCTGGACCGGGCGATCCGCACCGACCGGCCCGAGGCATGGCGGCGGTTGGACGCGACGGTGCTGCACTCCGTCCTGCTGGACGAGGTCTGGCGGATCCCCGACCACCCGTCGGACATCGGCTACCTGCACCACACCGCGGCGGCGGTGGCGCAGGCCGCCCGGCACGGCGGAACGGCCGTCCTGATGCGCGCCACCTCGGAGGAGACGGTCCGTCAACTCGCCGAGCAGGGCGTGACGATGCCCCGCAAGTCCACCTCGTTCGGCCCGAAGCCGGCGACCGGTCTGGTGCTGCGGACGCTGGACGACGAGGGGAGCTGAGCCGCCGCCTCCGCCCGAAGGAAGCGGGACGCACCCGGGTTCGGTCCGGCCCGGGACCCCGCACCCACCCGGTGACACAGTTAGGTTAGGCTTACCTCACTGCGTCACCGGGTGGGTTGTCCTGCCCCTGTGCACACGTCCGCACCTGCACAGGACGCGGTTGACCCCGCTCCAGGGAGGGCACTTCATGAGTCGCCTCGCGCACTCCGCCGAGGACCCGGCCGACAGCCGCACCTATCTCCTCAACAACCACACCGCCGACCGCTACCGCGCCGACGTCAGCGAGAGCATCGCGCGGATCAGCGACCGGATCGCCACCACCGACCGCCCCTTCACCGGCGTCTCGGTCGACGAACTGGCGCCCACCGTCGCCGCCGTGGACCTCGACACCCCGCTCCACGACCCGGCCGCCGCCCTGGACGAACTGGAGCAGGTCTACCTCCGCGACGCGATCTACTTCCACCACCCGCGCTACCTCGCGCACCTCAACTGCCCCGTGGTGATCCCCGCCCTGGTCGGCGAGGCGGTGCTGTCCGCCGTCAACTCCTCCCTCGACACCTGGGACCAGAGCGCCGGCGGCACCCTCATCGAACGCCGCCTCATCGACTGGACGGCCGCCCGGATCGGCCTCGGCGCGGCCGCCGACGGCATCTTCACCAGCGGCGGCAGCCAGTCCAACCTCCAGGCCATGCTCCTCGCCCGGGACGAGACCTGCCGCCGGGAACTGGCCCGCCAGGGCTCCCCCGACGACGCCCGGCTCACCGACCTCCTCCCCCGGCTGCGCATCCTCACCTCCGCCTGCAGCCACTTCAGCATCCGCAAGTCCGCCACCCTGCTCGGCCTGGGCGCGGAGGCCGTCATCGCCGTACCGGCCGACGACACCAAGCGGATGCGCATCGACGCGCTCACCACCGAACTGGAGCGCTGCCGCCGCGACGGCCTGATACCCATGGCGATCGTCGCCACCGCGGGCACCACCGACTTCGGCTCCATCGACCCGCTCCCGGAGATCGCCGACCTGGCCGCCCGGTACGGCGCCTGGATGCACGTGGACGCCGCCTACGGCTGCGGCCTGCTGGTCTCCCGCCGCCGCGACCTGCTCACCGGCATCGAACGCGCCGACTCGGTGACCGTCGACTACCACAAGTCCTTCTTCCAGC
Source organism: Streptomyces sp. CB02959 (assembly GCF_002803155.1). Taxonomy (GTDB): domain Bacteria; phylum Actinomycetota; class Actinomycetes; order Streptomycetales; family Streptomycetaceae; genus Streptomyces. The sequence continues at coordinate 6,631 of NZ_NNBP01000040.1, read as the reverse complement.
CGGTCAGTTCCAGCGCCGTCCTGGTCCGCGACCGCGGCACGCTGCGGCACGTCACCTACCACGCGGACTACCTCAACCCGCGCCGGATGGTCGAGCAGCGCATCCCCAACCAGGTCGACAAGTCGCTCCAGACCACCCGCCGCTTCGACGCCCTCAAACTCTGGCTGACCCTGCGCACGATGGGCGCCCAGGGCATCGGCGCACTCTTCGACGAGGTCATCGACCGGGCCGCCGACGCCTGGAAGCTGCTGCACGACGACCCGCGCTTCGAGGTCGTCGTGGAACCCCGGCTGAGCACCCTGGTCTTCCGCTACCTCCCCGGCGGCCCCCAGGACCCCGAGCTCACCGACCGGCTCAATCTGCACGCCCGGGAAGCCCTCTTCGCCTCCGGTGACGCGATCGTCGCCGGCACCAAGGTCGACGGTCGGCACTACCTCAAGTTCACCCTGCTCAACCCGGAGACCACGCTCGACGACATCGCCACCGTCCTCGACCTGATCGCCGAGCACGCCGGCCGCCACCTGGCCGAGCAGCCCGCGGCCGGCCGGCCCGCCCCGGCCCTCAGCGCCCGCTGACCTCCCCACCGACCGACCATCTCCGGAGAGAGACCCTCGTGACCGTCCCCCACGACGCCCCCTATGACTTCCTCGCCATCGGACTGGGCCCGTTCAACCTCGGTCTGGCCTGCCTGGCCGCCCCCGTCGAGGAGCTCGACGGCCTCTTCCTCGACGAGCGGCCGGGCTTCGACTGGCACCCCGGCATGATGCTGGAGAGCAGCCACCTCCAGGTGCCGTTCATGGCCGACCTGGTCACCCTCGCCGACCCCACCTCGCCCTTCTCCTTCCTCAACTACCTGAAGGAATCGGGCCGGATGTACTCCTTCTACATCCGCGAGAACTTCTATCCGCTGCGCGCCGAGTTCAACGACTACTGCCGCTGGGCCGCCGGAAAGCTCGACTCGGTCCGCTTCTCCCACAAGGTCACCACCGTCGAGTACGACGAGACCACCGAGGTCTACGTCGTCCACGCCGACCACCAGGGCGAGCGGCGCACCTTCCGGGCCCGCAGGCTCGTCCTGGGCACCGGCACCCCGCCGCACCTCCCCGACGCCTGCCGGGACTTGGGCGGCGACGCCCTGCACAACGCCGGCTACCTCGACGCCAAGCCCGCCCTGCAGGCCAAGGACAGCATCACCATCGTCGGCAGCGGCCAGAGCGCCGCCGAGATCTACTACGACCTCCTCCAGGACATCGACGCCCACGGCTACCACCTGACCTGGGCCACCCGCTCCCCCCGCTTCTTCCCCCTCGAATACACCAAGCTCACCCTGGAGATGACCTCCCCGGAGTACGTGGACTACTTCCACGCCCTCCCCGCGGCCACCCGCGACCACCTCAACGCCACCCAGAAGCACCTCTACAAGGGCATCGACTCGGAGCTGATCAACGACATCTTCGACCTGCTCTACCAGAAGCGGCTGGCCGGCCCGGTCCGCACCCGCCTGCTGACCAACTCCGGCCTCCAGGACGCCCGTTACGACGAGGCCACCGGCACCTACACCCTCGGCCTGCGGCAGGAGGAGCAGGGCCGGGACTTCACCCTCACCACCCAGGGCCTGGTCCTCGCCACCGGCTACCGCTACCGCGTCCCCGACTTCCTCGACCCGGTCCGCGACCGCATCGCCTGGGACGCCGAAGGCCGCTACGACGTCGCCCGCAACTACAGCATCGACACCGCCGGCCACGGCATCTACGTGCAGAACGCCGAACTGCACACCCACGGCTTCGTCACCCCCGACCTCGGCATGGCCGCCTACCGCAACTCCTGCATCATCCGCGAGCTGCTCGGCCGCGAGTACTACCCGGTCGAAAAGGCCATCGCCTTCCAGGAGTTCGCCGCTCCGGCCGGCCCGCACCACCCGATGGAGATATCCGCATGAGCACCCCCGCCTTCACCCGCACCGACCCCGCGCTGGGGGAGTTCGCCCTGCGGCCCGTCGACCCCGTCGCCGACGCCCCCGTCCTGCACTCCTGGGTCACCCACCCCAAGGCCGTCTTCTGGCTGATGCAGGACTGCGACCTGCCCGCCGTCGAGAAGGAGTTCACCCGGATCGACGCCGACCCGTACCACGACGCCCTCCTCGGCCTGCACAACGGCACCCCGGCCTTCCTCATGGAGCGCTACGACCCCGCCCACCGCGAACTGGTCGGCATCCACGCCGCCCGGCCCGGCGACATCGGCATGCACTTCCTGACCGCCCCCACGGACACCCCCGTCCACGGCTTCACCCAGGCCGTCATCACCACCGTCATGGAGAGCCTCTTCGCCGACCCGGCCGTCCAGCGGGTGGTCGTCGAGCCCGACACCCGCAACACCGCCGTCCACGCCCTCAACAAGGCCGTCGGCTTCGAGGTGGTCCGCACCGTCTCGCTCCCCTCCAAAGACGCCTACCTCAGCACCTGCACCCGCGACCAGTTCCTGGCCACCCGAGGAGACCGCTGATGCCCGCCCCGACCCCCGAGAACCCGGCCGCCCCGCACCAGCCCGCCCAGGACGCCGTCGCCCACCTCACCCCCGACCTGTGGGCACGCGCCAACCGCGACCTGGTCCGCAAGGCACTCGCCGAGTTCACCCACGAACGGCTGCTGACCCCCGAGCCGCTGGACGGCCCCGACCGCTACGCCGTACGCAGCGACGACGACGCCACCACCTACCGCTTCACCGCCCGCAGACAGGCCCTCGACCACTGGCAGATCGCGCCGGACAGCATCACCCGCCACCGCGGCGACGCCGAACTGCCCCTGGACGCCCTGGACTTCATCACCGAGTTCCACACCTCCCTGGGCCTGTCCCCGACCGTCCTCCCGGTCTACCTGGAGGAGATCAGCTCCACCCTCTCCGGCACCGCGTACAAGCTCGCCGGCAAGGCCCCCACCGCCGCCGAACTCGCCACCGCCGACTTCCAGGCCGTCGAGACCGGCATGACCGAGGGCCACCCCTGCTTCGTCGCCAACAACGGCCGCCTCGGCTTCGGCGTCCACGAGTACCACGCCTACGCCCCCGAGGCCGCCGCCCCGCTGACGCTGATCTGGCTGGCCGCCCACCGCGACCACAGCACCTTCACCGCCGGCGCCGGCCTCGACTACGACACCCTCATCGCCGCCGAACTCCCGGCCGAGACCCGCAGCCGCTTCACCACCACCCTCACCACCCTCGGCCTCGACCCGGACGACTACCACTTCTTCCCCAGCCACCCCTGGCAGTGGTGGAACAAGCTCTCCGTCACCTTCGCCGCCGAGGTCGCCCAGCACCGCCTGGTCTGCCTGGGCCCCGGCGACGACCAGTACCTCGCCCAGCAGTCCATCCGCACCTTCTTCAACACCACCAGCCCCGAGAAGCACTACGTCAAGACCGCCCTCTCGGTCCTCAACATGGGCTTCATGCGCGGCCTCTCCGCCTCCTACATGGAGGCCACCCCGGCCATCAACGACTGGCTGGCCCGCCTGATAGACGCCGACGACACCTTCCGCGCCGCCCGCTTCTCGATCATCCGCGAGCGCGCCGCCATCGGCTACCACCACCGCCAGTACGAGGCCGCCACCGAGAAGGGCTCCCCGTACCGCAAGATGCTCGCCGCCCTCTGGCGGGAGAGCCCGGTCCCCACCCTCGCACCGGGCCAGCGGCTGGCCACCATGGCCTCCCTCCTCCACGTCGACCGCGCCGGCGACTCCTTCGCCGCCGCCCTCGTCACGGAGTCCGGCCTGGCCCCCGAGGTGTGGCTGCGCCGCTACCTCGACGCCTACCTCACCCCGGTCCTGCACTCCTTCTACGCCTACGACCTGGTCTTCATGCCGCACGGCGAGAACGCCATCCTCGTCATCGAGGACGGCGCGGTGGCCCGCGTGATCTTCAAGGACATCGCCGAGGAGATCGCCGTGATGTCCGCCGACGCGGTCCTGCCCCCCGCCGTCGAGCGCATCCGCGCCGACGTCCCCGAGGACAAGAAGCTGCTCTCCGTCTTCACCGACGTCTTCGACTGCTTCCTCCGCTTCCTGAGCGCCACCCTCGCCGACCTCGGCGTCCTCGACGAGGACACCTTCTGGCGCACCGTCGCCGCCACCGTCGCCGACTACCAGGCGGCCCACCCCCACCTCGCCGACAAGTTCGCCGAGTACGACCTCTTCGTCCCCGAGTTCGCCCTGTCCTGCCTCAACCGCCTCCAGCTGCGCAACAACGAGCAGATGGTCGACCTCCAGGACCCGGCCGGCGCCCTCCAGCTCATCGGCACCCTCCACAACCCGATCGCCCCGTACGCCCCCTGACCCCCACCACCCCCACACAGCAAGAAGGGGCGGGCCCACCGGGCCCGCCCCTTCTACACTGCTCCGCTACAGCGGCCGCAGCGACTACTCGGCCTTCTCGGACCCCTTACCGGACTCCGCGTCCCCCGCGGCCCCGTCGGTGTCCTGGTCCGCGTCCTCGTCCTCGTCCAGCGCGTCGGTGAACTGCACGCCGTCCAGCTCGGCCAGCCGGTCCGAGGCATCCGTGGTACCGGCCTGATCGGCCTCCAGCGCCCTGGCGAACCAGTCCCGCGCCTCGCCCTCGCGCCCGACCTCCAGCAGCGCGTCCGCGTACGCGTACCGCAGCCGGGCCGTCCACGGGTGCACCGCACTCGACGCGAGCTCGGGGCTCTGCAGCGTCACCACCGCCGCCTCCGTCTGACCCATGTCCCGCCGGGCCCCGGCCGCGACCAGCCGCATCTCGACCTGCCCGGCCCGGTCCAGCTTCTGCACCTCGGGCTCACCGGCCATCGCCAGCGCCTTCTCCGGCCGTCCGAGACCCCGCTCGCAGTCCGCCATGACGGGCCACAGCTCCGCGCTGCCGGTCATCCGCCGCGCGGCCCGGAACTCCTTCAGCGCCTCGCCGTACTTCCCGGCACCGTACGCCGCGAAGCCGGCGGCCTCGCGCACGGCCGCGACCCGGGACGCCAACCGCAGCGCCACCTGCGAGTACCCGTACGCCTGCTCCGGGTCCTCGTCGAGCAGCCGCGCGACCATCACCAGATTCTTGGCGACGTCCTCGGCCAGCGTCTTCGGCAGGCTCTGCAGCTCCTGCCGCACCGCCTTGTCGATCTCCTCACCGGTCACGTCCTCCGGAATCGGCAGCCGCTTGATCGGCTCCCGATCCCGGTCCCGACGGTCGTCCCGACGGTCGTCCCGACGGTCGTCCCGGCCGCGCCCACCGCCGTACGGCCGCCGCGCCCCACGCTCACCGCCGCGGTCGTCCCGCCGGAACCCACCACGGTCATCCCGCCGCGGCCCCCGGTCGTCCCTACGGAACCCACCGCGCTCGTCGTCCCTACGGAAACCACCGCGGTCGTCGTCGCGCCGGACCCCGCCGCCACGCTCATCGTCCCGCCGCGGCGCCCGCGAACGGTCGTCCCGCCGGAACCCACCACGGTCGTCGCGCTCATCACGCCGGAACCCACCGCGGTCGTCGCGCCGCTCAGGCCGGAACCCACCGCGGTCGCCGCCACGCTCACCACCGCGGTCATCCCGCCGGAAGCCACCCCGGTCACCACCGCGCTCGCCCCCACGGTCATCCCGCCGGAAGCCCCCGCGGTCGCCGCCACGCTCACCGCCGCGGTCGTCCCGCCGGAAGCCCCCGCGGTCACCGTCCCTGCGGAAACCGCCCCGATCGTCATCCCGCCGGTATCCACCGCGGTCGTCCCGACGCTCAGGCCGGTATCCACCCCGGTCGTCCCGACGCTCGGGCCGGAACCCACCGCGGTCACCGCCACGCTCACCGCCGCGGTCGTCCCGCCGGAACCCACCACGGTCGTCGCGCCGCTCGGGCCGGTCGTCCCGCCGGAATCCGCCCCGGTCGCCACCGCGCTCGCCCCCGCGGTCATCCCGCCGGAAGCCCCCACGGTCGCCCCCACGCTCACCGCCGCGGTCGTCCCGCCGGAAGCCGCCCCGGTCACCGCCGCGCTCGCCCCCACGGTCATCCCGCCGGAAGCCCCCACGGTCGCCACCGCGGTCGTCGCGCCGGAAACCACCACGGTCACCACCACGGTCACCGCCGCGGTCACCACGGTCATCCCGGCGCTCGGGCCGGTCATCGCGCCGGAAACCACCGCGCTCACCGCCACGGCTGTCCCGGCCGTCCCGGCTGTCCCGCCGCGGACCCCGGTCATCCCGCCGGAAACCACCACGGTCGCCGTCGTCACGCCTCGGCCGGCGCTCCGAACGATCGTCGGAAGAGTTGGTGGACATCGACGTGACTCCTGTCTTCGGTACTGCATTCATTCTCACGCACCGATCCGTTCGGCGCGCTCCGGCAAAGCAAAAAGGACCCTTGGTCCCAGCTGAACGCTGGGACCAAGGGTCCTTGAAAGATTGTTCGGCGGCGTCCTACTCTCCCACAGGGTCCCCCCTGCAGTACCATCGGCGCTGAAAGGCTTAGCTTCCGGGTTCGAAATGTAACCGGGCGTTTCCCTAACGCTATAACCACCGAAACCCATTCGGGTTCTAGCGAACAAGCACACTCTTCAATTAAAGAAAGTGGAACTGGTTCAACCGACGCTGCGACTGTTCGCAACCCGGGAACCACACAGTGGACGCGAGCAACT
>NZ_NNBP01000004.1:984-411536 GCF_002803155.1 Streptomyces sp. CB02959 | reverse complement strand
GCGGCGGCCGGGGCGCCGGCGCCGTCGTCGATGATGGCCAGTTCGGCGCCGACCTCAACGGTCTCGTCCTCGGCCACCTTGATGGAGGCCAGCACGCCGGAGGCCGGGGCGGGGATCTCGGTGTCAACCTTGTCGGTGGAGACCTCGAGCAGCGGCTCGTCGGCTTCGACGCGCTCGCCCTCGGCCTTCAGCCAGCGGGTGACGGTGCCCTCGGTGACGCTCTCGCCGAGCGCCGGCAGGGTTACGGAAACCGCCATGGTTTCAGTTGCTCCTATCGCAAGTACGGATGTGGTCGCGCCCGGGACTGGGGGTCAGTCGTGGGAGTGGAGGGGCTTGCCGGCCAGGGCCAGGTGGGCCTCGCCGAGCGCCTCGTTCTGCGTCGGGTGCGCGTGGATGAGCTGCGCAACCTCGGCCGGCAGGGCCTCCCAGTTGTAGACCAGCTGGGCCTCGCCGACCTGCTCGCCCATACGGTCACCGACCATGTGGACGCCGACCACGGCACCGTCCTTGACCTGGACGAGCTTGATCTCGCCCGCGGTCTTGAGGATCTTGCTCTTGCCGTTGCCTGCAAGGTTGTACTTCAGAGCCACGACCTTGTCGGCGCCGTACAGCTCCTTGGCCTTGGCCTCGGTGATGCCCACCGAAGCGACCTCGGGGTGGCAGTACGTGACGCGCGGGACGCCGTCGTAGTCGATCGGGACGACCTTCTGGCCGGCCAGCCGCTCCGCCACCAGCATGCCCTCGGCGAAGCCGACGTGCGCGAGCTGGAGGGTCGGGGCGAGGTCGCCGACGGCCGAGATGGTCGGCACGTTGGTCTGCATGTACTCGTCGACCAGGACGTAGCCGCGGTCCATCGCGACGCCCTGCTCCTCGTAGCCGAGACCGGCGGAGACCGGGCCGCGGCCGATGGCGACCAGCAGCACCTCGGCCTCGAAGGTCTTGCCGTCGGCGAGGGTGACCTTGACGCCGTCGGCGGTGTACTCGGCCTTGTCGAAGAAGGTGCCGAGGTTGAACTTGATGCCCCGCTTGCGGAAGGCCCGCTCCAGCAGCTTGGAGCTGTTCTCGTCCTCGACCGGGACGAGGTGCTTGAGGCCCTCGATGACGGTGACGTCGGTGCCGAAGGACTTCCACGCCGAGGCGAACTCGACGCCGATCACGCCGCCGCCCAGGATGATCGCGGACTGCGGGACGCGGTCGAGCGTGAGCGCGTGGTCGGAGGAGATGATGCGGTTGCCGTCGATCTCCAGGCCCGGGAGCGACTTCGGCACGGAGCCGGTCGCGAGCAGGACGTGGCGGCCCTGGACCTGCTGACCGTTGACGGCGACGGAGGTCGGGGAGGACAGGCGGCCCTCGCCCTCGATGTAGGTCACCTTGCGGGAGGCGACCAGACCCTGCAGGCCCTTGTAGAGGCCCGAGATCACGTCGTCCTTGTACTTGTGGACGGCGTTGATGTCGATGCCCTCGAAGGTGGCCTTGACACCGAACTGCTCGGCCTCACGGGCCTGGTCCGCGATCTCGCCGGCGTGCAGCAGAGCCTTGGTGGGAATGCAGCCGTTGTGCAGGCAGGTGCCGCCGAGCTTGTTCTTCTCGATCAGGGCGACGTCCAGGCCCAGCTGCGCCCCGCGCAGGGCAGCGGCGTAACCACCGCTACCGCCTCCGAGGATCACTAGGTCGAAAACGGTGCTGGCGTCGTTCGCCACGTCACGTCCTCCATGCATGGGTGCGCCGGAGCCGGTCTTCGATGACCGGACCGCGGCTGTTGTTCGGCCGCTTTAACTCGGCCCTGGGTAAGGGGGGCCCTGTCCTGCCGAGAACCCATCTTCGCACTTGTTCAACGAAGGCGGGACGCGGGGCCGGGCTCTGGACGGCCGATCAGCCGCCCCATCGGGGTTACTGCTGCGTACTCACGTGCGGATTTCGTCGAGGGCGAACACGACGGGGCAAGCGTACCGACGGCCCCGGGTGATACCCGGGGCCGTCGCCGGCACGGCGGACCGAGCGGTCGGATCAGCCCAGGTCACCCTCGGCCGTGCGCTCGGCCAGGCGCAGCAGGGTGCGGACCGCGGAGCCGGTGCCGCCCTTGGGGGTGTAGCCCCAGGGCGCCCCCTCGTGGAAGGCCGGGCCGGCGATGTCCAGGTGCGCCCAGGCGATGCCCTCGCCGACGAACTCCTTCAGGAAGAGCCCGGCGACCAGGCCGCCGCCCATCCGGTCGCCCATGTTCGCGAGGTCGGCGACCGGGGAGTCCATGCCCTTGCGCAGCTCGGCCGGGAGCGGCATCGGCCAGGACTGCTCGCCGACCTCCTCGGCGATCTCGTGGATCGAGGTGCGGAAGGCGTCGTCGTTCGCCATGATCCCGAAGTGGCGGTGGCCCAGCGCCAGCACCATCGCCCCGGTCAGCGTCGCCACGTCCACGATCGCGTCCGGCGCCTCCTCCGAGGCCCGGGTCAGTGCGTCGGCCAGGACGAGCCGGCCCTCGGCGTCGGTGTTGAGCACCTCGACGGTCTTGCCGCTGTACATGGTCAGCACGTCACCGGGGCGGGTGGCGGAGCCGGACGGCATGTTCTCGGCGAGCGCCAGCCAGCCGGTGACGTTCACCGGGAGGTCCAGCCGGGCGGCGGCCACGACCGCGGCGAACACCGCGGCGGCACCGCTCATGTCGCACTTCATGGTCTCGTTGTGGCCGGCCGGCTTGAGCGAGATGCCGCCCGAGTCGTAGGTGATGCCCTTGCCGACCAGTGCCAGCGTGCGCTCCGCGTCGGCGTGCGTGTGCGCGATCCGCACCAGCCGCGGCGGCGTCTCCGAGCCCTGGCCGACGCCCATCAGGCCGCCGTAGCCGCCCTTCTTGAGCGCCTTCTCGTCCAGCACCTCGATGGTGAGGCCGAACTCCTTGGCGGCGGCCTGCGCTTCGGCGGCGAACTGCTTGGGGTCCAGGGCGTTGGAGGGCGTGTTGATCAGGTCGCGGGCGCGGTTGATCTCCGTGGCCAGCACCTGGGCGCGCTCCGCGGCGGCCTTGAACTCCTTGTCCCGCGGCTTGCCGCCGAGGACCACGGCCTCGCCCAGCGGCGCCGACTTGGCGTCGTTCTTCCGGGCCTTGGCGCCCTTGCCGTTCGCGCCGTTGCTGCGGAACGCGGTGAAGCTGTAGGCGCCCAGCAGCGCGCCCTCGCCCACCGCGGCGGCCGCACCGGCGTACTCGACGGGCAGCGCGAAGGCCGCCTTCTTGGCACCGGCCAGCGCCCGGGCCGCGCTGCCCGCGGCGCGGCGCAGCGCCTCGTGGTCGTAGGAGTCGTCCTTGGCCGGGGCGTCGCCCAGGCCGACCGCCAGCACGACCGGCGCCTTGATGCCGTCGGCTGCGGGCAGCTTGGTCACCTCGCCCTCGGCACCACTCGCGCCGAGGGTCTCCAGCACGGCGGCGAGCTTGCCACCGAACGCGTCGTCCACGGCCTCGGCGCCGGGGGCCACCACGACGCCCTTGGCGCCCTTGGCCATGCCGACGACGATGGCATCCGCACGCACCGTTGCGGCGGAAGAAGTACTGAGGGTCAGTGCAGTCACGGTGATGAAAGTCCTGTTCCGTCCGGGGAATCCGTTTCGCGCGTACGCGCTGCTGCGGCCGAGCCTACGCTCGGCGGCGCCGCCTGGCCCGGCCGGTTACGGCACCGGGGCCTGACAGGGCATCGGCCGACACCGGACGGATGCGTCAACTATGCCGCCGTATGGCCGAGTTGTCGGTTCCGTCGGATGTTCAGCCGAGTGCGAGCAGGACCAACGCGGTGAGTCCGGCGCTCTCCGCGAGGGCGCCGAAGACATCGCCGGTCACCCCGCCGAACCGCCGCCGGCAGTGCCGCAGCAGCAGTTCCCCGGCCGCCAGCCCCGACAGCGCGGCCAGCCCCGCGTGCAGCGCCCCGTACGGGCCGCCGGCCCCGGAGCCGAACGCCGCGCAGCCGGCCGCCACCAGCGCCGCGCACCCCACCGCCGCCGGCACCGGAACGGTCCCGGCGACCACCGCGCCCAGCCCCTCCGGACGGGCCGCCGGCACCCCCGCCCGGGAGGCCAGGGTCAGCGCACCGCGTGCGGTCACCGCCGCCACCACGGCCCCGACCGCGCCGGCCGCCCAGCCCGCCGCGTACAGCCCGGACAGCGCGGCCACCTGGGCGAGCAGCGCGAACAGCAGGGTGATGACGCCGAACGGCCCGATGTCGGACCGCTTCATGATGCGCAGCGCCTCCTCGGCCGGCTTGGCGCTGCCCAGGCCGTCGGCGGTGTCCGCGAGCCCGTCCAAATGCAGACCGCGGGTGAGCACCGCGGGCACCACGGCACTGCCGATCGCGGCCAGCAGCGGCCCGCCGCCCAGCAGCGACAGCACCCCGCCGAGCGCCGCCGCGCACAGGCCGACCACCAGCCCGGCCACCGGCGCGCACAGCATCCCGCCGCGGGCCGCGGCCCGGTCCCAGCGGGTCACCCGCACCGGCAGCACGGTCAGCGTGCCGAACGCGAACCGGAGGCCGTCGAGGGGGGAGGCGGGGGAGGGGGGTGCGGTGTCGGTCACCGCGGCAGGGTACCCGGGGCGGCCGCGGGGCGGGCACGCCCGCCCCGCGGCCGCTCACCAGGGGCGGTCCCGGCCCCGGGCGTACTGGACGTCCCGCGGCTTCCGCGGTCGCCACCAGTCCCACACCACGCACAGCACCAGCACCACCAGCACCGCCGCGACGTGCTCCTTGCCCGCCAGGTTGTTCTTGATGAACGCCACCTCGACGAGCATCGAGACGACCACCGCGACACAGGTGAAGCGGGCCCGGTAGCGCCAGCAGACGACCACCGCCAGGCCGACCACCGCCGCCGACGGACCGGTGTCGACCACGAACTTGTCGGAGTCCGGCAGCCCGATCGGACTGTCCGGGCCGATCCACAGGCCGATCCGGGCGTACATCGTCCCGGCGAGCGTGGCCGCGTAGGCGACCAGCAGCGTCTGCCACCGGCCGAGGCAGATCTCGGCGACCCCGAACACCACCAGGATCTGCACCAGCGCGCCCCACACCGGCAGGTCCAGCGCCGGCACGAACAGCGACAGCGGGGTCCGCAGCAGCGCCAACCACAGGTGCTCGTACGCCTGCACCGAGCCGATGTCCTGGACGGGCCGGTAGCCCCAGGACTGGTTCTGGACGAAGTGGAAGGTCAGCGTCAGGCACACCGCGGACAGGGTCAGCGGGATCGCCCGGAGCCGGCGTCCCACCAGCGTCGGCCACACGGTCCTCAGGAGCGGACCCCACTCGGCACGCGCGGCGCGTCGCAGGGCGGGCACCGTCCCCCGTCCCGCCCCGGGCTCTCTCATCTCCCGTGCTCCAGACGCTTGCGGTTCAGCCACTTCGGCAGACCCGGCGCTTCGAGGAAGCCCTCGGCGCGGGCCGCGGCGATGCCGATGCGCAGCACGTCGGTGCTCTTCTCGAAGAGCATGTACCGAGGTTCCCAGACGGGCCGGTATTTCGCGTTGGCGCGATAGAGCGATTCGATCTGCCACCACCGGGAGAAGAAGCCGAGCAACGAGCGCCACAGGCGTAGCACCGGGCCCGCGCCGAGCCGCGACCCCCGTTCGAAGACGGAGCGGAACATCGCGAAGTTGAGCGAGAGCTGAGTGATCCCCACCTCGCCGGCCCGCTGGATCAGCTCCAGCACCATGAACTCCATGAGCCCGTTGTCCGAATCCCGGTCCCGCCGCATCAGATCCAGCGACAGCCCCTTCGCCCCCCAGGGCGCGAAGCTCAACAGGGCCCGCAACTCGCCCTGGGCGTCGCTGCATTCGAGCATCACGCACCGGCCGTCCACGGGATCGCCCAGCCGGCCCAGCGCCATCGAGAAGCCCCGCTCGGTGTCCCCGTCGCGCCAGTCGTCGGCCACCCGCACCAGACGCGCCATCTCGTCCGCGGGGATGTCCTCGTGCCGCCGGACGCGCACCGTGTAACCGGCCCGCTCGATGCGGTGGTACGCCTGCCGCACGGTACGCATGGCCCGGCCGGACAGCGTGAACTCCGCGCAGTCCACGATCGCTTCGTCGCCCAGCTCCCACGCGTCCAGCCCGTGCCGGGCGTAGATCGTGCCGCCCTCCTCGCTCGCGCCCATCACCGCCGGCGCCCAGCCGTGCTCCCGGGCCTCGGCCAGCCACCGCTCGATCGCCCCCGGCCATGCCTCCGGATCGCCCAGCGGATCGGCGGAGGCCAGCGACACCCCGCCCACCACCCGGTACGTCACCGCCGCCTTCCCGCTGGGCGAGAACACCGCGCTCTTGTCCCGGCGTAAGGCGAAGTACCCCAGCGAGTCCCGGTCACCGTGCCGCGCCAGCAGCGCCCGCAACCGCTCCTCGTCCTCCGCGGTGATCGGATCGATGGCCCGGACCGACCGGAACGCCGCCCACAACACGGCCACCAGCAGCGCCGCGCTGAGCACGTTGATCGTGCCGTTGACCCAGTTCGGGGTGGCGATCCCGGGGAACCCGCGGTCGTCGGCGGCCAGCGACACCAGCCGCAGCAGGCCGTACCGCCAGCGTTCGGCGAACGTCGAGGCGCCGGCGGACTGCGCGGCGGCAGCCGCTCCAGTGGAGCCGGTGCCTGCACCGGGGGCGCCGTTGGCGACCGTCACCAGCAGCGCCGCCAGCACCGAGGTGACCAGCAGCCCGCCGGCCGCGGTCAGCGCCGCCAGCCTCGGGTTGGCCCGGTCGCCCTTGGCGTAGAACTCCCGCCGCCCGACCAGCAGGGACACCGTGAACAGCAGCGTCAGCGCCAGCGACACCCAGTTCCGCGGATGCGTCCGGTACTCCGGGGCGAGCGCCATCGCCACGGCCACCAGCAGCAGGAAGGGCCCGGACAGCACCAGGTTCAGGATCCACGCCGCCCGCTTCCGGCGCCGCAGCGTCACCGCCAGGAACAGCGAGAAGGCGCCGGAGGCGAACCCGGCGGTGAGCAGGTACGGCGTGAAGAAGTCCGCGGCGTTGTGGCGCCGGATGTCATTGCCCAACGACACCCACACCGCCCCGAGGACGTTGATGAAGGTGACGGCGCGCAGGTACCAGATGCCGAACGCGGCACCGCGCCGCGCCCATCGGTCGTGGGGGCGCTCTTCGTCCCGACTCAAAGCGATGTCTCCCGATAAAAGCGTGCAAAACGCGATCTTATGGGGAGCCGTCGCCGGACCGGTGTGCGGTCACGGACGGGCGGTGCAGCGGGCGCGTCCGGTGCCGTCAGTCGCGCACCGGAAGCTCCGCGGCCAGGGCGGCCGCCGCCCGTACCAACGGCAGGGCCAGCAGGGCCCCGGTCCCCTCGCCCGCTGTGACGCCGTGATCGAGCAGAGGGTTGAGCGCGATCCGGTCCAGTGCCTTGGCCTGCGCCGGTTCCCCGCTCGCCTGCCCGGCCACCCACCAGTCCGGCGCCCGGAACGCCGCCCGCTGCGCCACCAGGGCACAGGCCGCGGACACCACGCCGTCCAGGATCACCGGGGTGCGGCGCACCGCGCTCTGCAGCAGGAAGCCGGTGGCCGCGGTCAGGTCGGCTCCGCCGACGGTCGCCAGCAGCGCCAGCTGGTCGCCCAGGACCGGCCGGGCCCGCCGCAACGCGTCCCGGATCGCGGCGCACTTGCGCATCCAGGCCAGGTCGTCGATCGGCCGGCCGCCCCGCCCGGTGACGACCGAGGCGTCCGTTCCGCACAGCGCGGCGATCAGGGTGCCCGCGGCGGTGGTGCCGCCCACGCTCAGATCGCCCAGGACGACCAGGTCGGTGCCGGCGTCCGCCTCCTCGTCGGCGATCGCCATACCGGCCCGGAACGCCGCCTCGGCCTCCTCGGCGGTCAGCGCGTCCTCGATGTCGATCCGCCCCGAGCCCCGGCGGACGCGGTGCCGGGTGACCTCGTCCGGCAGCTCCGCCGGGTCGCAGTCCACCGCCATGTCCACCACCCGCACCGGCACCCCGGCGTCCCGCGCCAGCACCGCCGCCGGGCTCGCCCCGTCCAGGACGGCCCGCACCAGGTCCTTGGTGCCACCGGCCGGCCGGGCCGAGACGCCCAGCTGCGCCACACCGTGGTCGCCGGCGAACAGCAGCATCCGCGGCCGCTCCACGGGCCGCACCGGCACCCGCTGCTGCACGGCGGCCAGCCACCCGCCCAGTTCGTCCAGCCGCCCCAGGGCGCCCGGTGGTACGGCCGTCCGGGCTCGCCGGTCCTCGGCGGCACGGCGCACGTCGCCGTCGGGGCGCTCGATCAGTTGGGCGAAGTCATCGAGGTTCAGGGCGCTCATTGGGCGCAGATTACCGGCAACGGCGCGGCGACGGGCGCGCCACGGACCCCGGCCGCCGCCGACGGCCCGTCAGGCGGCGTCCCGGGCCGCGAACCGCACCTCGCACACCACCGTCCGCGACGGCCACCGCAGCCACCGGCGGGACCGGCCGGCCGCCCGGCGACCGGTCGCCAGGGGAAGGGCGCGCACCGCGGCGACGGCCGGATGGCGACGGGCCGACCGGGCCACCGCCGCCGTCCACCGGGGCAGCGCGTCCACCACCAGCGCCCCGCCGGGGAACCGCGCCGCACACACCGCCACCAACTCCCGTACCGCGCCCGCCGGCAGACCCGCGGGCGTCCCGGGCACCGCCACCACCACCCCGCGCTCCGGCGCGTCCACCAGCGCCGGCCAGTCGGCACCGGGCCCCGGGCGGCCCACGGTGCGCTGCCGGGGGCCGTCCGGCAGGAGCAGCCGGCGGGCCGCCGCGTCCCCGGGCGGCAGCACCGACAGCCAGGTCAGCCGCCCGTTGTCCAGCCGCCGGAAGCCGGTGCCCAGGCCCTCGCCGAGCACCACCACGGTGGCGTCCGGCCGGCGCGCCAGATAGCCGCGGACGGCGGCCTCGGCGGTGGCGCTCAGCTCGCCGGGGCCGCCCGGACCGGGGTCCCCGGCGCCAGGCAGCTGGAAGAGGAAGAGAGGCCCGTCATTGCGGGAGATTTCGGTCACATTCCCAGCGCACCCGCCGCGGCGCCGCCGGGCAAGCGGACACGGGCCGCGCCGGGCCGCCGTCAGCCGCGCAGCGCAAGCGCCTGGCCCGCGACCACCAGCAGCAGCTGCTCGCACTCCGCACCGAACGCGGCGTTCAGCCGCCCGAGTTCGTCCCGGAAGCGGCGGCCCGCCGGGGTCGCCGGGACCACCCCCGAACCGACCTCGTTGCTCACCGCCACCACCCGCCGCCGGGTCTCCCGCACGGCCGTCACCAGCGCGTCGCACCGCTCCCGCAGCGCCCGCCGGCCGCCCGCCTCCCAGGCCGCGTCGTCCCACGCCCCGACCTCGTCCATGGCGTGCGTCAGCCACAGCGCCAGGCAGTCGACGAGCAGCGGCGGCGCGGTCGCGGGCTCGGCCAGCAGCGGCACCAGGTCGCAGCTCTCGGCGGTCCGCCAGCCCGCCGGCCGCCGCTCGCGGTGCAGCGCCACCCGCTGCGCCCAGTCCTCGTCGCCCTCCCGGGTGCCCCCGGTGGCCACGTACAGCACCTCGGGGAACGCCAGCAGCCGCCGCTCGGCCTCCACCGACTTCCCGCTGCGCGCCCCGCCCAGCACCAGGGTGCGGCGCGGGAGGTCCGGCACCGCGTGGTACTCGCCGACCACCAGGGAGGTGCCGTCCGGCGCCGTACGGGCGCCCAGCGCCGCCAGCCGGCGGTGGAGTTCGGGCCCGGGCGGCACGGTGTGGTCCAGGTGCACCGCGACCACGTCGGTCGCCGCGTCCACCGCCCCGCTCGCCCGCAGCCGGGCCAGCGCGTCCGGCCGCGCCACCGCGTCCAGCAGCACCAGGTCGTACGGTCCCGGGCCGCCCTGCGGGGCGGAACCGTCGCCGGGGCCGCCGCGGGCCTCGCCCAGCCCGGCGGGTGCCGCGCCCGGCGGCAGGTAGAGGAGCCGCTCGCCGTCGCCGCCGGTGACCTCGTAGCCGGTGCCGGGGACGTCCACCGCGACCGCCCGCACCCGGTGCCCGTCCAGCAGCGCGAGCTCCCGCCCGTCGGCGACCCGGCCCGGCTGCGGCAGCCCCGCCGGCACTTCGAGCGCCGGTCCGTCGTGCGGATGGGAGAGCAGGACCTGGCGGACCCCGGCCAGTGACCGGCCCGCGCGGGCGGCGGCGAACGCCGGGCCCGGGGTCAGGTCGATCAGCAGGGCGCCGTCGATGAGCAGGGCGGTCGCGGCGCGCGCCGCGTCGCCGATCGCGGTCGCGCAGGCGGCGCACGGACAGTCGGGGCGCGGCAGCCCCTGCGGGGCCCCGGTGCCGAGGAGAGTCAGGTCCACCCGGGTAAGTCTCTCGCGTCCGGCCCGCACCAGCGCGGCGGGGAGCCCCTCGGCACCGCCGTCGGGCTTCCGGAGCGCGCCGGGGCACCCCTCGACACGGCAGTTAGGCTTCCGATCAAGCGGGGAAGCACGATCCGAAGGCACGGCGTACGGCGGGTCCCCGGCGTGCGCGGTGGGATCGGCGGACCCGGCGGACCCGGTGGGACTCCAGGAGGCGCACATGGCGTGGACGTGGCGGTTCGAGAAGGCGGACGGTTCGGAGGCGGTGCCCACCGTGGAACCGGACGAGTTCACGACCCAGGGGGACGCCGAGTCCTGGATCGGGGAGCAGTGGCGCGACCTCCGCGACGGCGGTGTCGACCAGGTCCGGCTGTTCGAGGACAGCACGGAGATCTACCCCGGGCCGATGAGCCTGCACGCCGACGAGGAGTGAGGCGCGGCGGGGGCCGGCGTCGCCGGCCCCCGTCCGCAAGCCGTCCGGGCTCAGGGCCGCTGGCCGCGCTTGACCTGCGGCTTCGGCAGCCGCAGCCGGCGCATCTGGAGCGTGCGCATGACCGCGTAGGCGCGGGCGCCCTTGACGTTCTCCTTGGGGAAGCGCTCCTGGAGCCGCTTGCCCAGCCGGACCCAGATCACCACCGAGTCCACCACGATCAGCACGATGATCACCAGCCACAGCAGCAGTGCGATGGTCTGGATCTGCGGCACCCGGACCATGGTCAGCACCAGGATCACTACGGCTACGGGCAGGAAGAACTCCGCCACGCACCACCGGGAGTCGACGTAGTCCCGGGCGAAACGACGCACCGGTCCCTTGTCGCGCACCGGCAGGAAACGCTCGTCGCCGTTGGCCAGGGCCTCGCGCTGGCGGGCCATGTCGGAGCGGCGGGCCTCCCGCTGCGCCTTCATGGCGTCCTTGCGGTTGGCCGGCGTCTGAGCGCGCGTGCGGCGCTGCGACTGGGAGTCGCTGCGCTTGGGCGTCGGGCGGCCCTTGGGGGCCTGCGGATCGCGGGGCTGCTGGGGCTGGGACGCGGTCACCTTGGCGGCCGCGGCCCGCTCATCCTTCGAACGGCTTCGGAACACAACACCCAAGAGTACGTGCTTGCCGGGAATGAGCCATGGGTCGAGGGGGAACGATCCGGCAACGGCACCGGCCTTACCGCGGGGGCACAAGCGGACAGACCGGACGGTCCGGCAGTGCTCCGGGGCCGTCCTACTCCCTGGGCTGGAGACGCCGGACGCCCTGATCGTCCTGGAGGAGGAGCGCATCCGGCCCCGAACAGTGCGGTAATGGAACCAAGGCCCGTACTGTGGGGTCTGTAGATGTGCTGGAGCCTAAGTCCGATGCAAGTCGGCCAGAAGGGGGCGCGCGAGGCCCATGAGCGATGGTGTCATGAAGCGGATGGGGATGATCTTCCGCGCGAAGGCCAACAAGGCCCTTGACCGGGCTGAAGACCCGCGCGAGACCCTCGACTACTCGTACCAGAAGCAGCTCGAACTGCTGCAGAAGGTACGCCGCGGCGTCGCCGACGTGGCGACCTCCCGCAAGCGCCTGGAGCTGCAGCTCAACCAGCTCCAGGGCCAGTCCGCCAAGCTGGAGGACCAGGGCCGCAAGGCGCTGGCGCTCGGCCGCGAGGACCTGGCCCGCGAGGCGCTGACCCGGCGCAGCGCGCTGCAGCAGCAGGTCACCGACCTGGAGACGCAGCACCAGACCCTCCAGGGCGAGGAGGAGAAGCTCACGCTGGCCGCCCAGCGGCTGCAGGCCAAGGTCGACGCCTTCCGCACGAAGAAGGAGACGATCAAGGCCACGTACACGGCCGCCCAGGCGCAGACCCGGATCGGCGAGGCGTTCTCCGGCATCTCCGAGGAGATGGGCGACGTCGGCCTGGCGATCCAGCGGGCCGAGGACCGGACCGCGCAGCTCCAGGCCCGGGCCGGTGCCATCGACGAGCTGATGGCCTCCGGCGCGCTGGACGACCCGACCGGCATGGCCAAGGACGACATCACCGCCGAGCTGGACCGGCTCTCCGGCGGCAGCGACGTCGAGCTGGAGCTGCAGCGGATGAAGGCCGAGCTGGCGGGCCCGTCCGCCCAGCAGCAGGCCATCGAGGGCGGCCAGGGCGGTGCCGCCCAGCAGGCCCCGCAGCAGCAGCACCCGCGTCTCGACAAGCAGTGACCGACGGCGGCGGACCGCCCCGCACGGTGCGGTCCGCTGCCGCCGCGACCCCGCTCGACCGGAAGAAGCCGGAACAAGGGAGACCGTCGTGATCGTACGGATCATGGGGGAGGGGCAGGTGAAGCTGGACGATGCCCACTTCATCGAGCTCAACAAGCTGGACGACGAACTGCTCGCCGAGATGGAGAGCGGTGACGAAGCCGGATTCCGGCGCACCCTCGGTGCCCTGCTGGACTCCGTCCGCCGCCTCGGCACCCCGCTGCCGGACGACGCCCTGGAACCCTCCGAGCTGATCCTGCCCGCACCGGACGCCAGTCTGGACGAGGTCCGGGAGATGCTCAGCGACGACGGTCTGATCCCGGGCTGAGCCCGCCGGCACACCGCACCCCAGCGCACTACGGACAGCGCCCCGGCCCCTTGAGGGACCGGGGCGCTACCGTTGCGTCCTGTGACAGCCCCCGTTGCAGCCCAGGACGCGACCCGCGTCGCCCGGCTCCGCCAGTGGCACCGGACGCACCAGCTCGCGTTCGACGCCGCCGTGGCGGCGGTGGCGTTCGTGGTGATCCTGTGCGGCGCGGTGGCCGGGCCGCACGGCCCGCACGGCACGCACCTGCCCCGGCTCGCCGCCCGCGAGCTCACCGCCACCACGGTGGCGCTGGCCGCCCTCGCCTGCGGCGCGCTGGTGCTGCGCCACCGGCTGCCCCGCACGGTGCTGGCCGTGACCGGCTCGCTGACCATCGTCGAACTGGTCGTTCAGTCCAGCGCCCCGCGCGCCCCGGTCGCCGGCGCGGCGGTGATCGCCCTGTTCACCGTGGCCTCCCGCACCGACCGGCCCACCACCTGGCGGATCGGCGCGCTCACCTGCGTGGTGCTGACCGCCGCCGCGATGTTCTTCGGGCAGCGCCCCTGGTACGCCCAGGAGAACGTGGCGATCCTCGCCTGGACCGGGATGGCGGCGGCCGCCGGCGACGCGGTCCGCAGCCGCCGGGCCTACGTGGACGCCATCCGCGAGCGGGCCGAACGCGCCGAGCGCACCCGTGAGGAGGAGGCCGGCCGCCGGGTCGCCGAGGAGCGGTTGCGTATCGCCCGCGAACTGCACGACGTGGTCGCCCACCACATCGCCCTGGTCAACGTCCAAGCCGGGGTCGCCTCGCACGTCATGGACAACCGCCCAGACCAGGCCAAACAGGCCCTCGCGCACGTCCGGGAGGCGTCCCGGTCGGCGCTGGAGGAGCTGCGCGCCACGGTCGGCCTGCTGCGCCAGTCCGACGACCCGAGGGCGCCCACCGAGCCGGCGCCCGGCCTCGGCGTCCTGGACCAGCTGATCGACGGGTTCGTCCGGGCCGGTCTGCCGGTCGCCCTGGAACTGCCGCCCGCGCCGCAGCCCGCCCTGCCCGCCTCGGTGGACCTGACCGCCTACCGGGTCGTCCAGGAGGCGCTGACCAACGTCCGCAAGCACGCCGGCGACGGCGCCCGCGCCTCGGTGCGGATCATCCGCACCGAGGGCGCGCTGACCGTGACCGTCCAGGACGACGGCCGCGGCGCCGGATCGCACGCCGTGAGCGCCCCGGAGGAGGGGGCCGTGCCGGAGGCCGGCGGCGGCCATGGTCTGATCGGGATGCGCGAACGGGTCCAGGCGCTGCGCGGCACGGTCGTCATCGGCCCCCGCGCGGCCGGTGGCTTCCAGGTGCGGGTCACCCTGCCGCTGGGCGGCGCGCGTACCGGCGGGACGACATGAGCGCGAGGGCGACGGGGATGACCATCAAGGTGCTGCTGGCCGACGACCAGACGCTGCTGCGCAGCGCGTTCCGCATCCTGGTCGAATCCGAGCCGGACATGCGGGTGGTGGGCGAGGCGTCCGACGGGGCGCAGGCGTACGAGCTGGCCCGCACCGAGCGTCCCGACGTCGTCCTGATGGACATCCGGATGCCCGGCACCGACGGCCTGGCCGCCACCCGCCTGATCAGCCAGGACCCGGACCTGGACGGCGTCCACGTGGTCATCCTCACCACGTTCGAGGTCGACGACTACGTCGTGCAGTCGCTGCGGGCCGGGGCCAGCGGCTTCCTCGGCAAGGGCGCCGAGCCGGACGAGCTGCTGCACGCGATCCGGATCGCGGCCGGCGGGGAGGCGCTGCTCTCGCCCGCCGCGACCAAGGGCCTGATCGCCAGGTTCCTCGCACAGGGCGAGGGCCCGGACGAGGACCGGCCCGGCGGCGCCGGCAGCGAGCGGCTGGCCACGCTCACCGGCCGGGAGCGCGAGGTGCTGGTGCTGGTGGCCGGCGGACTGTCCAACGACGAGATCGCCGAGCAGCTGGACGTCAGCCCGCTGACCGTCAAGACGCACGTCAACCGCGCGATGGCCAAGCTCGGCGCCCGCGACCGGGCCCAACTGGTGGTCATCGCCTACGAGTCGGGACTGGTCCGCCCGCGGGCGCACTGAGCGCGGGCCGGGGCCGTACGCCCAGGGGTGCAGGACGGGTGGAGCCCCCCGTACTCCGAACGCGGTACGGGCGGCGGCCGGAAACCGACCTGCGAGCGAGGAAAACCGGTCTGGCCATGGCGGAGGGTGTAGGTGGGCCGGTGTCGGCCCTCCCGCCGGGCCCGAACACGGCTCCCGCCGCCGTTCCCCGCCCCCGGTACCCGCTTTTCTGAACCGAAGAGAGAGACCCCTACCCATGTCCTGGCTGTCCCGACTCAGCCTCGTACAACGGGGCCTGATAGCGCTGATGTCGATCGTGGCGATCGCCTTCGGCGCCATCGCGATCCCGCAGCTCAAGCAGCAGCTCCTGCCCTCCATCGACCTGCCGATGGTCTCCGTGATCGCCCCGTACCAGGGCGCCTCGCCCGATGTCGTCGAGAAGCAGGTGGTCGAGCCGCTGGAGAACGGCATCCAGGCGGTCAACGGCATCAAGAGCGTCACCTCGACGTCGAGCGAGGGCTCCGGCGTCATCATGGCGCAGTTCGACTACGGCAACGACTCCAAGACCCTGGTCGCCGACGTCCAGCAGGCCGTCAACCGGGCTCGGGCCAAGCTGCCCAAGGACGTGGACCCGCAGGTGGTCTCCGGCGGCACGGACGACCTGCCCACGGTCGTCCTCGCCGTCTCCTCCACGACGAAGGACCAGCAGACCCTCGCCGACCAGCTGAACCGCACCGTCGTCCCGGACCTGAAGAACATCGACGGCGTCGGCCAGGTCAACGTAGGCGGCGTGCAGGACCGGATCGTCGCGGTCACCCCGGACGACAAGAAGATGGCCGCCGCGGGCCTGAACCCCGCCGCGATCGGCCAGGCGCTCCAGGCCAACGGCACGTCGGTGCCGGCCGGAGCCTTCTCCGAGGACGGCCGCAGCAAGACCGTGCAGGTCGGCGCGGGCTTCACCTCGGTCGCGCAGATCAAGGACCTGATGGTCGCCCCGGCGGCCGGCCCGATGGGCGGCGGCCAGGGCGGCAAGCCGGCCCGGCTCGGCGACGTCGCCACCGTCAAGGAGGCGTCGGCCACCCCGACCTCGATCACCCGCACCGACGGCAGGCCCAGCCTCTCGGTCACCGTGACGATGAACCAGGACGGCAGCGCGGTCGCCATCTCCGACGCGGTCAAGGGCAAGCTGGACGGCATCCGCAAGGACCTGGGCGCCGGCGCGAGCGTCACCATCGCCTCCGACCAGGGCCCGCAGGTCTCCAAGTCCATCGAGTCGCTGACCACCGAGGGCCTGCTCGGCCTGGTGATGGCCGTGATCGTGATCCTGGTCTTCCTGCTGAGCCTGCGCTCGACCCTGGTCACCGCGGTCTCCATCCCGCTGTCCGTGGTCATCACGCTGATCGTGCTGTGGACCGGTGACCTCTCCCTGAACATGCTCACCCTGGGCGGTCTGACCATCGCGATCGGCCGGGTCGTCGACGACTCGATCGTCGTCCTGGAGAACATCAAGCGGCACCTGGGCTACGGCGAGGAGCGCCGCGAGGCGATCCTCAAGGCCGTCAAGGAGGTCTCCGGCGCGATCACCTCCTCGACCCTCACCACGGTCGCGGTGTTCCTCCCGATCGGTGTGGTCGGCGGCATGGTCGGCGCCCTCTTCGGCTCCTTCTCCATCACCGTCACCGTCGCCCTGCTCTCCTCGCTGCTGGTCTCGCTGACCGTGGTGCCGGTGCTGTCCTACTGGTTCCTGCGCGCCCCGCGGCTCGCCGAGGGCGCCGACCCCGAGGAACTGCGCCGCAAGGCCGAGGAGAAGGAGGCCCGCAGCGCGCTTCAGCGGCTCTACGTCCCGGTGCTGCGCTTCGCCACCCGCCGCCGCGCGATCAGCCTGCTGATCGCCGTGGTGATCCTCCTCGGCACCTTCGGCATGGCCCCGCTGCTCAAGACCACCTTCTTCGACCAGGGCAAGCAGGACACCCTGAGCATCAAGCAGGAGCTGAAGCCCGGCACCAGCCTGACCGCGGCCGACGCGCAGGCCAAGCGGGTCGAGAAGGTCCTCGCGGCCGACAAGGACGTGCAGGACTACCAGGTCACCGTCGGCTCCTCCGGGATGATGGCGGCCTTCGGCGGCGGCTCCAGCGCCAACCAGGCCAGCTACCAGGTCAAGCTCAAGAGCTCCGCCGACTCCGACAAGGTCACCGAGAACCTCCGCGCCGAACTGGCCAAGCTCGGCCCGGCCGCCGGCGACACCTCCGTCTCCGCGGGCGGCGGCGGCTTCGGCAACCAGAACCTCAGCGTGGTCGTCAAGGCCGGCGACGCCGACGTCCTGGCGCAGGCCAGCGAGCAGGTCCGCAAGGCCGTCGCGGGCCTGGACAACGTCACCGACGTCCAGAGCGACCTGTCGCAGAGCGTGCCGCGGATCTCCGTGACGCCCAACGAGAAGGCCGCCGCGGCCGGTTACTCGCAGGCCACGCTCGGCCAGGCCGTCGCCCAGGCCGTCAGCGGCACCCCCAGCGGCAAGGCCGTGCTCGACGACACCGAGCGCGACGTGGTGATCAAGTCGGCGCACCCGGCCACCACCGAGGCCCAGTTGAAGGACCTGCCGCTGCCGACCCCGTCCGGGATGGCCCGGCTGGGCGACCTGGCCACCGTCAAGACCGTGGCCGGCCCGGTCCAGATGACCCGGATCGACGGCGCCCGTTCGGCGACCGTGACCGCGAAGCCGACCGGCGACAACACCGGCGCGGTCTCCGCCAAGCTGCAGAGCAAGATCAACTCGCTGAAGCTGCCGGCCGGCGCCACCGCCACCGTCGGCGGCGTCTCCCAGGACCAGTCCGACGCGTTCGGCAAGCTGGGCCTGGCCATGCTGGCGGCCATCGCGATCGTCTTCCTGCTCCTGGTGGGCACCTTCCGGTCGATCATCCAGCCGCTGATCCTGCTGATCTCGATCCCGTTCGCGGCGACCGGCGCGATCGGCCTGCTGGTCGCCACCGGCACCCCGATGGGCGTCCCGGCCATGATCGGCATGCTGATGCTGATCGGCATCGTGGTCACCAACGCCATCGTGCTGATCGACCTGATCAACCAGTACCGGGCGCAGGGCTACGGCGTCGTCGAGGCGGTCATCGAGGGCGGCCGGCACCGCCTCCGCCCGATCCTGATGACCGCCCTGGCCACGATCATGGCGCTGCTGCCGATGGCGCTGTCCATCACCGGCGACGGCGGCTTCATCTCCCAGCCGCTGGCCGTGGTCGTGATCGGCGGTCTGATCACCTCCACGCTGCTCACCCTCCTCCTCGTCCCGACGCTCTACGCGGTCATCGAGCTCCGCAAGGAGCGCCGGGCGAAGAAGAAGGCGGACAAGCGGGCCGGGAAGGACGGCGGCGCCGCGGCCCCCGCGGACGCCGACCGGGCACCGGAACCGGCCGGGGTGTGACCCCCACCCGCACCGCATGACCCACGGAGCCCCCGCGACCGCACCTACGGCCGCGGGGGCTCCCTCGTCATGCGCGGGGCGCCCCGGCCCGGCTCACCACCGCAGCGCCGTGAAGTCCACCGGCCGCGGCCGGAGCGACTGCGTCCGGGCGGTCAACTCCCGCATCCGCCGGGCCATTTCCGCGGCCGGCAGCCGCCTCCGGTCACCGTGTCCGGGCAGCAGCCACTCGAAGCGCAGCCGGCCGGCGGTCCGGGCCAGCGACGCCGCCAACTCCGTGATCGAGTACCAGGTGACGCTCTCCGCCACCTCGACGTCCCCGGTCGCCCGCGACCAGTAGAAGCTGTCGCCGCTGAAGCAGTACCGCTCGTCCGCGACGTAGAGCACGCTGCCCAGGGTGTGGCCGGGCAGCGGGTGCACCACCACCCCCTCGGCGACCTCCACCGGATCGGTGCCGCGCAGCACCCGGTCCGCGTTCGGCGCCGCGTCCAGGTCGCCCTCGTGGATCCACAGCCGCGCCCCGAAGCGGTCGGCGTAGCGGCGTCCGTGCGCGGCATGGTCCCGGTGGGTGAGCAGTACGTCGGTCACCGCCCCGGCCGCCTCGAACCGCCCGGCCAGCGCCTCGCTGAACCGCGGGGTGTCGATCATCATCTGGGTGCCGCCCGGCCGCCGCAGCAGGTACGCGTTGGCCCCGGCGGTGTGCGGCGAGTTGTGCCCGCAGAAGCTGACCGCGTCGTCGAGCCGCAGCGGGAACGGGTCCAGCTCCGCCGCCACCCGCCCGCCGCGCCGCCGGACCGACCGCGTCGGACAGGCGAACGCCACCGCGTTCAGCTGCCGTTCCTCCGCCGCCCCGCGCGGCTGCCGGACCACTTCGGACCGCCCGCCGACCTCCTCGATCAGCTCCGGCGCGAGCTGCCGCGCCACATCGCAGTTGGTGCACCGGTCGTCCACGTACCAGTCACCGCCGCCGTCCTTCGCTAACGGCGCCGACCGGTCGTCCGCTGTGGTGTTCACGGTCCTTCTGCCTCCTTGACCCCTGTGCCTCGCTGGGCCCGATGGTTTCCCTGGTTCCCGCGGTCCCGAGGTTCCCGCGCCACACCGGAAAAGAGGAAGGGGGGCTGAGTCTTGTTTCTGCTGGTCACGGGGTCTCTCACGCGGAGAGCGACAAGAGGTGTCATGTACGCGACGTTCAGCCGCCTGTGGGACGAGGTCGCGGCGGCCTACCGCGACTGGCAGCCCGCCGCGCTCCTCCCACCGCATCAGCATCAACCCGTCCCGACAACTGATCGGGACGGGCTGACCTGGGCTTCCTCGCCCTGTCCGGCTCTTCTGCCTCAGCCCTTGAGGGTCTGGACGAAGGCGGTCCAGGCGGTGGCGGGGATGACGAGCGCGGGGCCGTCGGGGGTCTTGCTGTCGCGGACGGGGACGATGCCGGGGAAGTGGTCGGCGATCTCGACGCACGCGCCTCCGCTGGCGTTGCTGTGGCTGCTCTTGCGCCAGTGGGCGGTGCTCAGTTCGGGGGTGTGTCGCATGGCTGGTATTCCTCCATTGCTTTCCGGATCAGTTCCGCCGACTCGGCCAGCGAGAGAGCGTTGGCGCGCGCCATCTCATACTCGCGGCGCCACCGCTTAACGGTGTCCCACCCCTCGTACAGGTGCGAGACTCCGAAGCTTTCTTCGTAGGCCATCGACGAGCCGTCAGGAAGTGTCAGCAGAATCAAGGTGCCGGTCATCAGCAGGTACGGGCCCGCGCTGAACGGCATCACCTGGACCCTACTTGTCGGAGTATCCACCTGGGCTAGCAGGGAAGCGAGTTGTTTGTACATGCACTCCGTGCTGCCAACTGGCCGCCGGAGAGCGGCTTCTCCGATGATGGCCCATCGGAATGCACGGGTGCCGTCCGGATGTGGTTCCTGACGCGACAGTCGGGCGTTGACACGTTCCTGCACCTGCTCCTCGGTGAGCCCTTCCTCGCAGCGCAGGTGCGCGTAGGCGTACTCACGGGTTTGCAGTAGTCCGGGAACGACTTGCGAATCGTGCATCTCGATCGCCTCGGCCTGCGCTTCGAGGTCCATGTAACGCCGGTACTGATCCGGATGCACCTCCCGTTTCGCCAACTGGTACAGCCCGTGGAAGTGCTGGCCCGTGCCGAAGGCCGCGTCCAGGGCGGACGGGAGTTCCGGCGGCGGCATCATCTCCGCCGTCTCGACGCGGGCCAGGTTGCTCTTGCTGGAGTTCACGATGTCGGCCAGCTGCACCAGCGACATCCGGACGTCCTCGCGGTGGCGGCGCAGCTCCGAGCCGAAGTAGTGCCGGGCCGATACGTACGGGGTCAGGGACTTGGGTGCGTACTTCACTGTTCCGCCTTCCGGGCTTCCGGGGGTTCGAATGTTCCCGCTCTCAATGCGGGGACGGTGCGCGCCTGTTGAGGCCATGTCTCGCAGCGCGACGATGGCGATACAGACGGTAGGCACAGTCGAGATCCGAACTCCATCCCCCACGAGCGTGCTCTCCGTCGGGGCCGGAGCCCGCCGAAAGGACGTCCCCCATGGCTCAACGCACCATCTCTCCCCGGCTGTTGCCCTGGACCCGGGACGACGGGGCGCCGTGCTACCTGATCACGGACGATCCGGACAGCCGGATGTCGTTGCTGGCCGACGACGTGGAGGAGGAGATGCTCGCCGCCGCCGGGGCACTGCTCGCCGCCACCGACCCGCCGCCCGGACCGGAGGCCGGCCGGCGGGAGTTGCGCGGGCTGGTGGCCGGGTTGCGCGCGGCGCTGCGCGACGTCCGGCGGATCGCCGTCAGCCGGGGCGAGCGGTTGCCGGAGCCCTGCGACCCCGATGAGGCCCGGTAGCCGAAGGGCCCCGCCGGACCCATGGACATCACCGTCTCCAGCGCCAACGCCCCCACCGTCCGGCGCACCGCGCAGATCGTCGTCGGCGCGCCCCGCCTGAGCGCCCGCCAGGACAAGCCGCTGACCGACGTCAGGCCCGGCTCCGAGGTGACGCTGACCCCCGCGTTCGGCAACCAGGGGGACACCGACGTCCCGGACGACATCCTCGTGAAGGTGGACGCGACCGAGGCCACCCTGCGCCCGCAGTACCGCAACTGCCGCTACGACAAGCCGGTGGCGCCCACCAGGGCGGAGTGCACGTTCCCGGGGCCGCTCAGGGCCGGGACGGCGTACGAGACCGCCGGGCCGCTCACCGCGGTGGCCGACGCGAACGCGATGCACGGCAAGCTCAGCTACGCCGTGTACCGGGCCCACGACCGGTACGACGAGGGCTTCGCCGATGTGCATCCGCTGCCGCCCTCGGCCGTGCGGGGCACGGGCGCACCGCTGGGGCTCCGCCCGGTCGACGGTGGCGCGTTCCAGCCTCCCAGCCCTGGCAGGCCGAGATGGCCAAGGGTGAGCTGGCCTTCGACACCGACCAGATCCACGACGTGCAGGCGGTCGGGTTCGCCATCAAGGGCAAGGTCGGCCAGGTGGTCGAGGTCGACGTGCCGTGGCCGCGCAACTTCGGTGCGGGCGGTGACGTCCGGGTGGCCCTGCCCGAGGGCGTCAGCACGGCCCCCGCGCATCCCGAGGACCACCCCAGTGAGATGACCTTCTGCCGGCCTGTCGACGGGGGCGCGAGCTGCCCCTGGGGCCAGTACGGCACGACCCTGGTGGTCCGCATCGACAAGCGGGTCGACGGCGCCCGGGGCACGGTCTCCGCGCCCTCCGACCCCGCGGTCGACCCCCATCAGGAGAACAACTCCGCGCCGGTGACGGTCGAGTACACCGACTGAGCGGGCCGGGCCGCGAACAAGCCGGCGGGGCGGCCCTCACAGGACCGCCCCGCCCGCCACGTCACGCCACCACGCCCTACGGCAGCGCCAGCATCCGCTCCAGCGCCAGCTTGGCGAAGTGCTCGGTCTCCTTGTCGACCTGGATGCGGTTGACGACCTTGCCGTCCGCCAGCGACTCCAGCGTCCACACCAGGTGCGGCAGGTCGATGCGGTTCATGGTCGAGCAGAAGCAGACCGCCTTGTCGAGGAAGACGATCTCCTTGTCCTCGGGCGCGAAGCGGTTGGCCAGGCGGCGGACGAGGTTCAACTCGGTGCCGATCGCCCACTTCGAGCCGGCCGGGGCCGCCTCCAGGGCCTTGATGATGTACTCGGTCGACCCGACGTAGTCGGCCGCCGCGACCACCTCGTGCTTGCACTCGGGGTGGACCAGGACGTTCACGCCCGGGATCCGCTCGCGGACGTCGTTCACCGAGTCCAGCGAGAAACGGCCGTGCACCGAGCAGTGGCCGCGCCACAGGATCATCTTCGCCGCCCGCAGCTCCTCGGCGGTCAGGCCGCCGTTCGGCTTGTGCGGGTTGTAGACCACGCAGTCGTCCAGGGACATGCCCATGTCCCGCACGGCGGTGTTGCGGCCCAGGTGCTGGTCCGGCAGGAAGAGGACCTTGGTGGACGCGGGGTCCTCCCCCTGCCCGAAGGCCCACTCCAGCGCCCGCTTGGCGTTCGACGAGGTGCAGATCGTGCCCCCGTGCCTGCCGGTGAAGGCCTTGATGTCCGCCGAGGAGTTCATGTACGAGACGGGCACGACCTGGTCGGCGACGCCCGCCTCGGTCAGCACGTCCCAGCACTCGGCGACCTGCTCCGCGGTGGCCATGTCGGCCATCGAGCAGCCCGCGGCCAGGTCCGGGAGGATCACCTGCTGGTCGTCGCCGGTGAGGATGTCGGCCGACTCGGCCATGAAGTGCACACCGCAGAAGACGATGTACTCGGCGTCCGGCCGGGCCGCGGCGTCCCGCGCGAGCTTGAAGGAGTCGCCGGTGACGTCCGCGAACTCGATGACCTCGTCGCGCTGGTAGTGGTGCCCGAGGACGAAGACCTTGTCGCCCAGCTTGGCCTTGGCGGCGCGGGCGCGCTCGACCAGGTCCGGGTCGGAGGGCGCAGGCAGGTCGCCGGGACACTCCACGCCGCGCTCGCTCTTCGGGTCGGCCTCGCGGCCGAGGAGGAGCAGCGCCAGCGGGGTCGGCTGGACGTCCAGGGGCTGGGCGGTGGTCACGACACGCACCCTCTCTTCTCTGCGGAAAGTCCTTGCGGACGGTCTCTGCGGGGACGGCGGGATGCGCTGCGGCACCGCCTTTTCGTCTATTTGACGCTATCTATCATAGCTGGTTCACGTCACTTTGACGATGGCCATAGTGTCGATGTGACGCATCAGCCGGACGGCCCTCGGGCGGCATCGGGTTCCGGCCGGGCCGGGGGTGTCCGCCCGTCGGTGTGCGAGCATGAAGAAAGAGAAGGACAGTCCACGCGCAGCCGGAATTAATCCGGGACGCCGCCGGTTGGACCTGTTCACAACCGATGGCAAGCGGTCCGTACAACCCGGGAGAGATGTAGATGAGCGTTCAGGACGAGACCACCGTCACCGACGGCATCATCCTGTCCGACGCGGCCGCGTCGAAGGTCAAGAGCCTGCTGGAGCAGGAGGGCCGGGACGACCTCGCGCTGCGCGTCGCGGTCCAGCCCGGCGGCTGCTCGGGCCTGCGCTACCAGCTCTTCTTCGACGAGCGCTCGCTCGACGGCGACGTCGTCAAGGATTTCGACGGCGTCAAGGTCGTCACCGACCGGATGAGCGCTCCCTACCTGGGTGGCGCCTCCATCGACTTCGTCGACACGATCGAGAAGCAGGGCTTCACGATCGACAACCCGAACGCCACGGGCTCCTGCGCCTGCGGCGACTCCTTCAGCTGAGCCTGCTCGGGCCCACGGGCCACGGCGCGTGAAAGGCGGCACTCCCGGCCGGGAGTGCCGCCTTTCACGCGTCCTGCCGCGCGGTCACCGCAGCGAGACCGTCTTGCCGGATGTGGCGTCCACCACCTGCCGGCCGTCCAGCGGCTTCTCCAGCGTCACCGTCTTGCTGAAGTCCTTGGCGATCTTCACGCACATCTGGCCGGGATGCTTGTCCTTCCCGGTGACGGTGACCCGCACCGTGCCGCCCGACTCCTGGACGGCGGCCTCGTAGGTGCTGCACACCCCGCCCCAGAAGTGGACGGTCAGCGTCCGGCCGCCGTCGGCCACCTCGTAGCCGGACAGCGTCATCGCCGTCGTCCCGGGCGTGGACGGCTTCGGCCCCGCCGGCTCGCTGGCGCGCAGGAACTTCGGGTCCACCGCGGTCCCGGCGATCGTGGCGGTGCCGCCCGGCGCGTTCCCGGCGCCCGGCGTGCGCACCGTGTACAGCCAGGACGGCACCAGCACCTGCCCGCCGTGCGAGTACCGCGCGGCGAGCCCGAAGACCGCGCCGGTCACCTCGGACACCGGCTGCCTGCCGGTCGGGGACGGCTCGCACGGCGCGATCCCGCCGCCCTGGGGGGCCTTGCCGTCCTTGTGCTGGAAGGTCGGCACCGAGGGGCAGTGGGCCAGCGGCCGCATCGTCCGGCCGCCACCGCCGCCGAGGTCGTTCAGCGTCGTCCGGGCGTCCCGGACGGGGTAGGTCGCACCCTTCACCGGGTTCGCCAACTCGCCGCTGCCACCCACCAGTTGCCCGTCCGAGCCGACCTGGAGCCGACTCTGCCAGCCGTACGTCGGCAGCCCGTCGATCACCGGGTCGGCGGTCACCACCCGCACCGCGGCGTACGTCTGGTGCGTGTCGAGCCGGGCGTCCGGCTGGCCGAGCGCCGCCAGCACCGGCCGGACCGCCTGCCGGGCCTTCGCCTCGGACGCCGGCCCGCCGCCGGCATCCCCGCCGCCGGCGTCCCCGCCCCCGCCGTCCGTGCCGCCGCGGTACGAGGGGCAGCCCGCCCCGCCGTCGGTCAGCGGGCACTTGGTCCCGTCCCCGCCGCCGAACCGGCTGAACACCCAGTTGCCCGCGCCGGTCTTGCCGACCCGCAGCGTGGTGCCCCGGCCGTCCGGGCCCGGCGTGCCGACCGTCCACCAGTTGCCGTCCGACCGCACGGATCCGGCCACGTCCAACGCCTTCGCCAGTCGCTCCACGGCGGACTGGTCGATTCCGCCCGTGGGCCGGTAGACGGGCGCGGACCCCGGGCCCTCGGGGAGCTTGCCCACCACGCGGTACTGGTCGTGCTGCGGACCGGGCTCGCCGACCGCGATCGACGCGGAGTCCAGCGCCAGCGGCGGCGGCCCGCCGGTGGCCGCGCCGGCCTGGTCGGTGCCGCCGGCCGCGGACGAGGCCCAGTACGCCGCGCCGCCTCCGACCGCCAGCACCGCGCCGGCCACCGATGCGACCACCAGGGGAGTGCGCCGCCCGCGCCGTTCGGGTCGGGGGGCCTGGGGGATGTCCTGGGTCTCCGGGGTGTCCTCGGTGCTCACCGCTTCGCTCCTTCAGCTCCGCCGGTCATCTGACGTGCCACCCGGCAGGGTGGACGCCGATGGGACGGAACGGGGGCGCATGCGGTTCCCTGCGCGTCGACCGCCCCGCCGCCCGCGCCGCCTGTGACGGCCCTCACAGCCCGAGGCGCACAGTGACGGCGGCGCACCCGGGCCCTCGGAAAAACGCCCTACTATGAGATGTTTTCTCATTTTTCCAAGTGTCCAGGAATGGGCAGATGCCGGGCCCTCCGCCGGGTAGCGTTGCCCTCCGTCCGCAACCTCACGCCCTCCGCAGGAGCAGACCCGTCGTGCGTATCGCAGTCTCCGGCTCCATCGCCACCGACCATCTGATGACCTTCCCCGGCCGCTTCGCCGACCAGTTGGTCGCCGACCAGCTGCATACGATCTCCCTCTCCTTCCTGGTCGACCAGCTCGACGTCCGCCGCGGCGGGGTCGCCCCCAACATCTGCTTCGGCATGGGGCAGCTCGGCATCCGGCCGATTCTGGTCGGTGCCGCGGGCTCCGACTTCGAGGAGTACCGGGCCTGGCTCGACCGGCACGGCGTCGACACCCACTCGGTGCACATCTCCGAGGTCCTGCACACCGCCCGCTTCGTCTGCACCACCGACGCCGACCACAACCAGCTCGGCTCCTTCTACACCGGCGCCATGAGCGAGGCCCGGCTGATCGAACTCCAGACCGTGGCCGAGCGGGTCGGCGGCCTGGACCTGGTCCTGATCGGCGCGGACGACCCCGAGGCGATGATCCGGCACACCGAGGAGTGCCGGACCCGCGGAATCCCCTTCGCCGCCGACTTCTCCCAGCAGATCGCCCGGATGGACGGCGAGAACATCCGCCTCCTCATGGAGGGCGCCACCTACCTCTTCAACAACGAGTACGAGGCCGGGCTCATCGAGTCCAAGACCGGCTGGACCGCCGAGGAGATCCTCACCAAGGTCGGCACCCGCGTCACCACCCTCGGCTCCAACGGCGTCCGCATCGAGCGGGTGGGCGAGCCGGACATCGAGGTCGGCGTCCCCGAGGAGAAGGTCAAGGCCGACCCGACCGGCGTCGGCGACGCCTTCCGCGCCGGCTTCCTGGCCGGCCTGGCCTGGGGCGTCGACCTGGAGCGCGCCGCCCAGGTCGGCTGCATGCTGGCCACCCTCGTCATCGAGACCGTCGGCACCCAGGAGTACGAGCTGCACCGCAGCCCCTTCATGGACCGCTTCACCAAGGCGTACGGCCACGACGCCGCAGCCGAGGTCCGGCAGCACCTGCTCTGAGCCGCCGGGCCCCTCTCAGACGCGGCGCCGCACCACGTAGGCGGCGCCGCGTTCCGCGGGCTCCTCGCCCACGTACTCCTGCTCCCGCATCGCGCACCACGCGGGGATGTCCTGCCGGGCCGCCGCGTCGTCGGAGAGCACCGTCACCGTGCCGCCGACCGGCACCCGGCCGATCACCTTCGCCAGCTCGATGACCGGAACCGGGCAGCGCCGGCCGAGCGCGTCGACGACCACACCGGGTGGCGCCGCCTCCGCCCCGGCCTCCGCCGGCACCGCGGCCACCCGCCGCGCCGGCTCCTCCACCGGCACCCCGAACCGCTCCCGCACCGACCGCACCGCCTCCGGCAGCACCGTCAGGAACCGCTCCACATCCGCCGCCTCGGTGCCGTACGGCAGTGAGACCCGGACGTTCCCCTCCGACAGCACGCCCATCGCGCGCAGCACATGGCTCGGGGCCAGGGTGCTGGACGTACACGACGAACCGGAGGAAACGGAGAAGCCGGCCCGGTCCAGCTCGTGCAGCAGCGCCTCCCCGTCGACATAGAGACAGGAGAAGGTGACGAGGTGCGGCAGCCGCCGCGCCGGATCGCCGACCACCTCCACGTCCGGCACCAGCTCCGGCACCCGGGTCCGGATCCGGTCCACCAGGCCCCGCAGCCGCGCCGCCTCGTCCGGCCCGCTCTCCGCCGCGGCCCGCAGCGCGCGCAGCGCCGCCGCCGAGGCCACCACCGCCGGGAGGTTCCCGAAGCCCGGACTGCGCCCCGACTCCCGTTCGTCCAGCGGCCCCTGGGGTGCGAACCGGGTCCCCTTGCGGACCACCAGCAGCCCCACCCCGGGCGGCCCGCCCCACTTGTGCGCGCTCGCCGCCAGCACCGACCAGGCACCGGGCACCGGCCCCCACGGCACCGACTGCGCCGCGTCCACAAGAAGGGGCACACCGGCCTCCCGGCAGTCCGTGGCCACCTCTTCCACCGGCTGCTCGGTGCCCACCTCGTGGTTGGCGGACTGCAGGCACACCAGCGCCGCGTCCCCGCCGAGCGCCCCGGCCACCGCGGCCTGCGCCACCCGGCCCGTGCGGTCCACCGGAACCTCGGTCACCGTGCCGCCGGCCGCGGCGTGCACCTCGGCGGCGTGCAGGACGGCGGAGTGCTCGACGGCGGAGTGCACCAGCCGCCGTCCGACACGTCGACGGGCCGCCAGCACGCCGAAGATGCCCGAATGCACCGCATGCGTCCCAGAAGGGGTGAAGGTCAGCTCGTCGGGACGGCACCCCACGGCATCGGCGGCGGCCTCCCGCGCGGCGTCCAGCAGCAGCCGGGCCCGCCGCCCCTCGCGGTACAGGCGGGCCGGGTCGGCCCACCCCTCGTCCAGCGCGGCGAGCAGGGCCTCCCGGGCGACGGGGTGCAGCGGAGCGGTGGAGGCGGCGTCGAAGTAGGGCACGTACGAGACGGTAGAGCACCGGACACCGGGTCGCCGGGCGGGCCGTCAGATGCCCGGCGGGGGGCGGCGATCGGGGGCCGGAACAGCGGCCCGCGAAGGGCTCGGCCACCCCTTAGGGGTGCCTCGCGGCGCGTTGGGCACCCTCCCCGCGCGACCCCAAATAGCGTCCAGTAGGGTTTGGTCCGCATAAACATCCAAACCCCTGCCCGAAGCAGGGCGGCGACCGACCAGCGAGTAAGGCCGCAGCCGACCGCTCGGGCGAGACTCTCGGGAAGGCGCTACGTGAGTCCCAACGGCTCCGACCGCTCGTCGCGGCGCCCGATGCGGCGGAAGCTGCCGCAGGTGCTTGCTGCGGGCCTGGTCCTGGCGACCGCGACTGGTTGCACATCAAAGGACTTCCCCCGCCTCGGCATGCCAACGCCGGTCACCGAACAGGCGCCGCGGATCCTCTCTCTTTGGCAGGGCTCCTGGGCCGCCGCCCTCGCAACGGGCGTGCTGGTCTGGGGCCTGATCATCTGGAGCGTGATCTTCCACCGCCGTAGCAGGACCAAGGTGGAGGTCCCCGCGCAGACGCGGTACAACATGCCGATCGAGGCGTTGTACACCATCGTCCCGTTCATCATCATCGCGGTGCTGTTCTACTTCACCGCGCGTGATGAGAGCGCGCTCCTCAAGACGTCCAAGAAGCCGGACCACGTCATCAACGTCGTGGGCTTCCAGTGGAGCTGGGCGTTCAACTACCTGGAGAACGTCGACGGCAACCCGAAGACGACGAACATCAATTCTCCGGAGCTCAAGGCGATCCCGGACAAGTGGAAGAAGTCCGCGCCGGAGGGCGCGGACGGTGTCTACGACTTCGGCACGCCGGCCACGCGCAACCCGCAGACCGGCAACCCGGGGCCGACGCTCTGGCTGCCGAAGGGCGAGACGGTCCAGTTCGTGCTGACCTCGCGGGACGTCATCCACTCCTTCTGGGTGGTGCCGTTCCTGATGAAGCAGGACGTCATCCCGGGCCACACCAACGTATTCGAGGTGACTCCCAACAAGGAGGGCACCTTCATGGGTAAGTGCGCGGAGCTCTGCGGCGTCGACCACTCCCGGATGCTCTTCAACGTCAAGGTCGTCTCGCCTGCCAAGTACCGGCAGCACCTGAAGGACCTGGCGGCGAAGGGTCAGACCGGGTACCTGCCGGCGGGTATCGAGCAGACTGACCACGCCAGGAATGCGGAGACCAAGAACCAGTGAGCATCCTCAACGAACCTCAGGGTGCCGCCGCCGAATCGGCTCCGGCAGCACCACCCGTACGCAAGAAGCAACCCGGTATCGCTGCCGTCAAGTGGCTCACGACCACTGACCACAAGACCATCGGCACGATGTACCTGGTCACGTCGTTCGCGTTCTTCTGCATCGGCGGCATCATGGCGCTCCTCATGCGCGCCGAGCTGGCCCGCCCGGGTACGCAGATCATGTCGAACGAGCAGTTCAACCAGGCGTTCACGATGCATGGCACGATCATGCTGCTGATGTTCGCGACGCCGTTGTTCGCCGGATTCGCGAACTGGATCATGCCGCTCCAGATCGGCGCGCCCGACGTGGCGTTCCCGCGGCTGAACATGTTCGCCTACTGGCTCTACCTCTTCGGCTCGCTGATCGCGGTCGCCGGCTTCCTCACCCCGCAGGGTGCCGCGGACTTCGGCTGGTTCGCCTACTCGCCGCTCTCGGACGCGGTGCGTTCGCCGGGCGTCGGCGCCGACATGTGGATCATGGGTCTGGCCTTCTCCGGCTTCGGCACGATCCTCGGTTCGGTCAACTTCATCACCACCATCATCTGCATGCGCGCCCCGGGCATGACGATGTTCCGGATGCCGATCTTCACCTGGAACGTGCTGCTGACCGGTGTGCTGGTCCTGCTCGCCTTCCCGGTGCTGGCCGCCGCGCTGTTCGCCCTGGAGGCGGACCGTAAATTCGGTGCCCATGTATTTGACGCGGCCAATGGCGGCGCATTGCTCTGGCAACACCTCTTCTGGTTCTTCGGCCATCCAGAGGTGTACATCATCGCCCTACCGTTCTTCGGCATCATTTCCGAGGTCATTCCGGTCTTCTCCCGGAAGCCGATGTTCGGTTACATCGGTCTGATCGCCGCGACGATTTCCATCGCCGGCCTTTCGGTGACGGTGTGGGCGCACCACATGTATGTGACCGGCGGAGTCCTGCTGCCGTTCTTCTCCTTCATGACGTTCCTCATCGCCGTTCCGACCGGTGTGAAGTTCTTCAACTGGATCGGCACGATGTGGAAGGGCTCGCTGTCCTTCGAGACGCCGATGCTCTGGGCGATCGGCTTCCTGATCACCTTCACCTTCGGTGGTCTGACCGGCGTCATCCTGGCGTCGCCCCCGATGGACTTCCACATCTCCGACTCGTACTTCGTCGTGGCCCACTTCCACTACGTGGTCTTCGGCACGGTCGTCTTCGCGATGTTCGCCGGCTTCCACTTCTGGTGGCCGAAGTTCACCGGCAAGATGCTCGACGAGCGGCTCGGCAAGATCACGTTCTGGACGCTGTTCATCGGTTTCCACGGCACGTTCCTGGTCCAGCACTGGCTGGGCGCCGAGGGCATGCCCCGCCGGTACGCGGACTACCTCGCCGCCGACGGTTTCACCACGCTGAACACCATCTCGACCATCAGCTCGTTCCTGCTGGGCATGTCGATCCTGCCGTTCCTCTACAACGTCTGGAAGACCGCCAAGTACGGCGAGAAGATCGAGGTGGACGACCCGTGGGGCTACGGCCGTTCGCTGGAGTGGGCGACGTCCTGCCCGCCGCCGCGGCACAACTTCCTCACCCTGCCGCGTATTCGCTCCGAATCCCCGGCGTTCGATCTGCACCACCCGGAGATCGCGGCGCTGGACGCGCTGCACAACGGCCGCGAGGGTGACAAGGCGCTGGCCGGCGGCAAGGAGGCGGGCAAGTGAAGATCCAGGGCAAGATGTTCATCTGGCTGAGCGTCTTCGTCCTCGCCATGGCGATCGTCTATGGCGTGTGGTCGAAGGAGCCGGCCGGTACCACGGCGCTCTTCCTGGCCTTCGGCCTGTGCATCATGGTCGGCTACTACCTGGCCTTCACGGCCCGGCGGGTCGACGCGGGTGCCCAGGACAACGAGGACGCCGAGGTCGCGGACGACGCCGGTGAGCTGGGCTTCTTCAGCCCGCACAGCTGGCAGCCGCTCTCCCTCGCCGTCGGTGGCGCGCTCGCCTTCCTGGGCGTCGTCTTCGGCTTCTGGCTGCTGTACTTCTCCCTGCCGGTGATCCTCGTGGGTCTCTTCGGCTGGGTCTTCGAGTACTACCGCGGCGAGAACCGCACCCAGTAGTACGCACCAGGCGAGAACCGCGGCAGACACGCCGCACGGTCGGGCCCGGACACCTCAACAGGTGTCCGGGCCCGACCCGTTTGCAGTCCTCCAGCGCGCCGCCGAAAGGGATTCTTCGTACGTTTGGGGCATGAGTCACAGACCTCGAACCCGGACGGTGCTGAGCTGCGGCCTCCTGCTCGTGCCCCTCGCGGTGAGCACCACCGCGTGCGGGGGCTCGTCGTCGGAATCGCTCTCGGTCAATCCCTACGACGCGTCCGACCAGATATCGGCGAACATCCCGGCGGACGGCAGACACAAGGCGGACCCCGACAAGCCGCTTGAGGTCTCCCTCAAGGGCGACGAATCCCGGATCACGGATGTGACCGCCGCCGACTCCACCGGCCGCTACGTCCGCGGCGAACTGAGCGCCGACGGCCGGCACTGGCGCACCACCGTGCCACTGGCCGCCGGTACGCGCTACACGGTGCAGGTCAGCACCGAGGAGGAGGACGGCACCCCGGGCCGCAAGACCCTGGTGGTCAACACCAAGGACGCGGACGACCGGCTGACCGTCAAGTTCGGCCCGGAGACCGGCGAGTACGGCGTCGGCCAGCCGATCACCGCCGAACTCAGCAAACCGATCACCGACCCCGAGGCCCGGGCCGTCGTCGAAAGCGCCCTGAAGGTCGACTCCACGCCCCGCGTGGAGGGCGCCTGGCACTGGGTGGACGGCAAGAAACTGCACTTCCGCCCCAAGGACTACTGGCCCGCCCACGCCAGCGTCGCCGTCCACAGCAACCTCGACGGCCTGAAGATCTCCGGGGGGCTCTACGGCGGCCCCGCCAAGCCGGTCCGACTCACCACCGGCGACCGGATCGAGGCCGTCACCGACGCCGCCGCGCACCAGATGACCGTGCTGCGCAACGGCAAGGCCATCAACACCATCCCGGTCACCACCGGCAAGCCCGGCTTCTCCACCCGCAACGGCGTCAAGGTCGTGCTCGGCAAGGAGAGCTTCGTCCGGATGCGCAGCGCCACCGTCGGCATCGCCGCCGGGAGTTCGGACGCCTACGACCTGCCGGTCCACTGGGCCACCCGGGTGACCTGGAGCGGCGAGTACGTGCACGCCGCGCCCTGGTCGGTCGGCTCCCAGGGCGCCGCGAACGTCAGCCACGGCTGCACCGGCATGTCCACCGGCAACGCCCAGTGGTTCTTCAACACCGTCCGGGTCGGCGACATCGTCAGGGTCGTCAACAGCGGCGGCGACACCATGACGCCGTTCGACAACGGCTTCGGCGACTGGAACATGCCCTGGAAGGACTGGCGCTCCGGCAGCGCGCTCAAGAACAGGGCCTCCACGACCACAGGCGCGGCCGAGCGGGAGCAGAACCCTGCCGCCGACGCCCGGCTGCGCCCACAGGTCTGAGCGCCGCTCAGGGGCCGCTCAGGGACCCCTGGCGGGCCTTGCTCAGGCCGGCACCACGTCCTGGACCAGTCGGCGGCGGCGCAGCAGCCCGGCCAGTGCTTCGGCGAACGCCACCGGGTCGAGGGGATGGGTCACCGCGGCGTCCGCGCGGCTCCACGTGGCCAGCCAGGCGTCCTGCGGACGCCCGATCAGCAGCAGCACCGGCGGGCACTGGAAGATCTCGTCCTTGATCTGCCGGCAGACGCCCATACCGCCCGCCGGTGCCGTCTCGCCGTCCAGTACGCAGACGTCGATCCCGCCCTGCTCCAGGGCCTCCAGGACCGCCGGGGCGGTCGCGCACTCCAGGATCTCGATCTGCGGGGCATCGGGGGCCGGGCGCCGCCCGGCCGCCAGCCGGACCTGCTCGCGGGTGTTGGCGTTGTCGCTGTAGACCAGCACCGTGGCAGTCGCCTGCATCGTTCCTCCACCTTTGTCGCGGACCTTCGTAGCGGCTACGGCTCCGGATCAAACCGTTGCGCGATGCTACTCCCGGACGGGCCCTCGGCAGGAGAGTCCGTACGGCCCCGAAATGCGGCCGACGGCTCGTCAGGACCGGCTTTCCCGGGGCCCGTGCGCTGTGCGGCGGTGCGTACTTCCCCCCTTCGGGCGACCACCGGGCCGGCCCGAACGAGCAGGGCATATGGCCTTGACACACCGAACGGCACCCCCCGGAGTGAGGGCGGGATAAGCGACCGACATAATGTCGGTCGTGGCGACAGCAACGACAGTAGAAACCGGGCACGCGCACCCGTCGGTCAATCGGCCGAACCTCACCAGCGTCGGAACCATCATCTGGCTGAGTTCCGAGCTGATGTTCTTCGCGGCCCTCTTCGCGATGTACTTCACCCTTCGATCGGTGACGGGCGAGGCGTATTGGAAGCACTCCGCTGATGCGCTGAATCTTCCGTTCTCCGCGACCAACACCACGATCCTGGTGCTCAGCTCCCTGACGTGTCAGCTCGGCGTTTTCGCCGCCGAGCGCGGCGACGTCAAGAAGCTGCGAACCTGGTTCGTGATCACCTTCATCATGGGTGCCATCTTCATCGGCGGTCAGGTCTTCGAGTACACGGAGCTGGTCAAGCACGAGGGCCTCTCGCTCTCGTCCGGCCCGTACGGCTCGGTGTTCTACCTGACCACCGGTTTCCACGGACTGCACGTGACAGGCGGTCTGATCGCCTTCCTGCTGGTCCTGGGCAGGACGTACGCGGCCAAGAGGTTCACCCACACACAGGCCACCGCGGCCATCGTCGTGTCCTACTACTGGCACTTCGTCGATGTCGTCTGGATCGGCCTCTTCGCCACGATCTACCTGATCCGGTAAGAGGTCCGACCGGACTCGCATATCGGACAGACACAGCCAAGCATCGACGCAGAAGATCCTGACACCGGGGTAATCCGTGAAAAAGCTCTCCGCACGACGGCGCCATCCGCTGGCGGCGCTCGTCGTCCTACTCTTCGCGCTGGCGGTCACTGGGGGGCTGTACGCCGCGTTCGCGCCGGCGGACAAGGCTCAAGCCGATGACACCGCCCAGTCTCTTGCCATCAAGGAGGGCAAGAAGCTCTTCGCCGTGGGCTGCGCAAGCTGCCACGGCACCGGCGGTCAGGGCACCTCCGACGGCCCGAGCCTGGTCGGCGTGGGCGCTGCCGCCGTCGACTTCCAGGTGGGCACCGGCCGTATGCCGGCCCAGCAGCCCGGCGCCCAGGTGCCGCGGAAGCGGAACATCTACAACAACGCCCAGATCGACCAGCTCGCGGCCTACGTCGCGTCGCTGGGCCCGGGCCCGTCCGTGCCCGACAAGTCGCAGTACAGCGCGGACGGCGCGGACATCGGCAAGGGCGGCGAGCTGTTCCGCACCAACTGCGCCCAGTGCCACAACTTCACCGGTAAGGGCGGCGCCCTCACCAACGGCAAGTACGCACCGACGCTCGAGGGCGTGGACCCCAAGCACATCTACGAGGCCATGCAGACCGGCCCGCAGAACATGCCCTCCTTCGGTGACGGCACGCTGAGCCCGCAGAACAAGAAGGACATCGTCGCGTACCTCGGCGCCGTCAACGGCGACAAGACCGCGAGCCCCGGCGGTATGGAACTCGGTGGTCTGGGCCCGGTGACCGAAGGTCTCTTCGGCTACATCTTCGGCCTGGGTGCGTGTGTCGCGGTCGCCATCTGGGTCGCAGCCCGGACTACGAAGGCCAAGAAGTCATGAGTGAGACAGAAGAAAACCTTCCCAGTGAGCGGGAGACGGCTCACGAGGGCGCGGTAGGGAAGGCGGACAACCCCTTCGCCGACCCCGGGCTGCCGCCCCACGAGCACCGCATCCAGGACATCGACGAGCGGGCCGCCAGGCGCTCCGAGCGCACCGTCGCCATGCTCTTCCTGGTGTCCATGCTCGCCACCGTCGCGTTCATCGCGTCGTACGTGGCCATCCCGATCGACAAGATCGTCTACATCTTCCCGATCGGTCATGTCAGCGGGCTGAACTTCGCCCTCGGTCTGACCCTGGGCGTGGCGCTCTTCTGCATCGGCGCCGGCGCGGTCCACTGGGCCCGCACGCTGATGTCGGACGAGGAGGTCGCCGACGAGCGGCACCCGATCGAGGCCACGCCCGACGTCAAGGCCAAGGTCATGGCCGACTTCGCGGCCGGTGCCAAGGAGTCGCAGCTCGGTCGGCGGAAGCTGATCCGCAACACGATGTTCGGTGCGCTGGCCCTGGTGCCGCTCTCCGGCGTCGTCCTGCTGCGCGACCTCGGCCCGCTGCCCGAGAAGAAGCTGCGGACCACCGGCTGGAAGAAGGGCATCCGCCTGGTCAACCAGTCGACCAACCTCCCGCTGCGTCCCGAGGACATCGCGGTCGGTTCTCTCACCTTCGCCAAGCCCGAGGGCCTGGAGGAGGACGACGAGAACTTCGCGAACAAGATCGCCAA
This sequence comes from Streptomyces sp. CB02959, assembly GCF_002803155.1. GTDB lineage: Bacteria > Actinomycetota > Actinomycetes > Streptomycetales > Streptomycetaceae > Streptomyces. The sequence goes on along the minus strand of NZ_NNBP01000004.1, from coordinate 375,435 downwards.
GGACGCCCTGATGCTCGTGCGGATCCAGCCGCAGAACATCAAGGACAAGCAGGAACTCGCCTGGTCGCACGATGGCATCGTGGCCTACTCGAAGATCTGCACCCACGTGGGTTGCCCGATCAGCCTGTACGAGCAGCAGACGCACCACGTGCTCTGCCCCTGCCACCAGTCGACCTTCGACCTTTCCGACGGTGGTCGGGTGATCTTCGGTCCGGCCGGACACCCCCTGCCGCAGCTGCACATCACGGTGAAGGACGGCTTCCTTGAGGCCGTAAGCGAGTTCGCGGAGCCCGTCGGCCCGAGCTTCTGGGAGCGCGGATGAGTAACGAGACAACCGCGACCACTGCGCGTCGTGGCCAAGCGCCGCGGGGCGAGCGGATCGCCGACTGGGCCGACGGCCGGCTGGGTATCTACAGCCTCGCCAAGTCCAACATGCGCAAGATCTTCCCGGACCACTGGTCCTTCATGCTGGGTGAGGTCGCGCTCTACAGCTTCATCATCATCATCCTGACCGGTGTCTACCTGACGCTGTTCTTCCACCCGAGCATGGCCGAGGTCACCTACCACGGGTCCTACGTGCCGATGCACGGGATCAGGATGACCCAGGCCTTCGAGTCGACGCTGAACATCAGCTTCGACGTCCGCGGTGGTCTGCTGATCCGGCAGATCCACCACTGGGCGGCGCTGGTCTTCCTGGCCGCGATGATGGTCCACATGATGCGGGTGTTCTTCACCGGTGCGTTCCGCAAGCCGCGTGAGGTCAACTGGCTCTTCGGCTTCCTGCTGTTCGTCCTGGGCATGTTCACCGGCTTCACCGGTTACTCGCTCCCCGACGACCTGCTGTCCGGCACCGGTGTCCGCTTCATCGAGGGCGTCATCCTGGCGATGCCGCTGGTCGGCTCGTACCTGCAGATGTTCATCTTCGGCGGCGAGTTCCCCGGGCACGACATCATCCCGCGGTTCTTCACGGTCCACGTGCTGCTGCTGCCGGGCATCATGCTCGGCCTGCTGGTGGCCCACCTGATCCTGGTCTTCTACCACAAGCACACGCAGTTCCCGGGTGCCGGCAAGACCAACAACAACGTGGTCGGCATGCCGCTGCTGCCGGTCTACATGGCCAAGGCCGGAGGCTTCTTCTTCCTGGTCTTCGGTGTGATCTCGGTGATCGCCGCGGTCGCCAGCATCAACCCCGTGTGGGCCATCGGCCCGTACCGGCCGGACCAGGTGTCCACCGGTGCGCAGCCGGACTGGTACATGGGCTTCGCCGAGGGCCTGGTGCGTGTCATGCCGGGCTGGGAGTGGAACTTCTGGGGCCACACCATCAACTTCGGTGTGCTGATCCCGATCCTGGTCTTCCCGCTGGTCCTGGTCGCCATCGCGGTGTACCCGTTCATCGAGTCCTGGGTCCGCGGCGACAAGCGCGAGCACCACATCCTGGACCGCCCGCGCAACGTGCCCACCCGCACCGGCTTCGGTGTGGCCTGGCTCGTCGCGTACTTCGTGATGCTGATCGGTGGCGGCAACGACCTGTGGGCCACCCACTTCCACCTGTCGATCAACTCGATCACCTGGTTCGTCCGGATCGCGTTCTTCGTCGGGCCGGTGCTGGCCTTCATCGCCACCAAGCGGATCTGCCTGGGCCTCCAGCGCCGCGACAAGGACAAGGTGCTGCACGGACGCGAGTCCGGCATCATCAAGCGCCTGCCGCACGGTGAGTTCATCGAGGTCCACGAGCCGCTCAACCAGGAGCAGCTGCACGTCCTCACGCAGCACGAGCAGCCCGAGCCGCTCGCGCTCGGTCCCGAGGTCGACGAGAACGGCGTCCGCCGCAAGATCAAGCGCACGCAGAAGCTGCGCGCCAAGCTCTCCAAGGGCTACTACGGCGAGGACAACGTCATCCCCAAGCCGACCGTCGAGGAGTACAAGGAGATCACCAGCGGCCACGGCCACCACTGATCCCCGCGGGCGCGACACCGCGCACCGCTGGTAGTACGCCACCCAGAGGGCCCCGTCCACGAAGAGGACGGGGCCCTCCGGCATGCCCGGACCTAGATAGGGTGACGGCACAAGCAGGAGACCAACCAGGAGCGTGGACCATGAACGTTGTGACCCCGGCAGGCGGCGGCAGCGTGGCGGACCGCACCTGGCCGGCCGTACTGAACGCACTCCTCGACGGCCACGACCTCACCGCCGACGACACCGCCTGGGTCATGGACCGGATCATGCGCGGCGAGGCCACCGACGCGCAGATCGCCGGCTTCGCGGTCGCACTGCGCGCCAAGGGCGAGACGGTCGCGGAGATCTCCGGTCTGGTCCGGACGATGTACGCGCACGCCAGCCTGATCGAGGTGCCCGGCCCCAGCGTCGACATCGTCGGCACCGGCGGCGACGGCGCGAACACCGTCAACATCTCCACCATGGCGTCGATCGTGGTCGCCGGCACCGGAGCCAGGGTCGTCAAGCACGGCAGCCGGGCCGCGTCGTCGACCAGCGGTGCCACGGACGTCCTGGAGAAGCTGGGCGTCAACCTGAACCTGTCGCCGCGGCGGGTCGTCGAGGTCGCGGAGGAGGCCGGGATCACCTTCTGCTTCGCGGCCAAGTTCCACCCCGCACTGCGGCACGTGGCGGCCGCCCGCGGCCAGCTGGGCATCCGGACGACCTTCAACGTGCTGGGGCCGCTGACCAACCCGGCCCGGGTCAAGGCCCAGGCGACCGGCGTCGCGGACGCCCGGATGGCGCCGATCCTGGCCGGGGTGCTGGCCGAACGCGGTTCGTCGGCGCTGGTCTTCCGCGGCGACGACGGGCTGGACGAGCTGACCACCACCGCCACCTCCCGGGTGTGGATCGTGCAGGACGGCGAGGTCCGCGAGGAGCCCTTCGACCCGCGGGACGTCGGGATCGGCCTGGTCCCGGTGGAGGCGCTGCGCGGCGCCGACGCGTCGTACAACGCCGAGGTGGCCCGGCGGCTGCTGGACGGCGAGACCGGGCCGGTGCGGGATGCGGTGCTGCTGAACTCCGCTGCCGCGCTGGCCGCCCTGGAGCCGTCCGGCGCCCCGCTCACCGAGCGGATCCGCGACGGCCTCGGCAAGGCCGCCGAGGCGATCGACTCGGGCGCCGCCAAGCGGACGCTGGAGCGGTGGGCGGCGGCCAGCAACGCCTGACGGCGGATGTGACGCAGGCCCCGGTCCGGAATGCGGACCGGGGCTTGCGCGGCGAAGATCGTGTGGCATGATTCAGCCCAGGTCACGAGTGACAGCGAGATAGGCCCCGGCCCGCTGTCCGGCAACCCTCCTTCCGTGGCGGGGTGCCCCGGGTGATGACCAGGTCGCAGGCAGCGAGGTCTGCGGCAAGCGCGGATCCCTCGCCAGGGATCCTGGTCCCCGAGGGAGTCCTTCCGTGATGAAGCGAATGCGCTAGGGCCGTCGGCCCCTTTTTCCGCGCCACCTTTCTCTCTTTTCACGCTGCGGTGCCGTGCCGGGCGGATCCTCCGTGCCCTGACGCGTACCGTGCGACGCCCCCCGCCGCAGCGCATTCGCTCATGCCTCCCGGGAGTTCGCCATGTCTGTTTCCGCTGCCGCCGACCGTGCCGTCTGTGCCCCGCTGCCCGTTCTGGGACGCGACGTCCTGGTCCCGCTGGTGACCGGCGGCGAGGCCGTCTACGCCGCGTTGGACTACGCCGCCAGCGCGCCGGCGCTCCAGCGGGTCTGGGACGACGTCGCCGCGTACGCCCCGTACTACGGCAGCGTCCACCGCGGCGCCGGCTACCTCTCCCAGCTCTCCACCGACCTCTTCGAGAACGCCCGCAGGACCGTCGCCGACTTCCTCGGCTGCCGCCCCGACGACCAGGTGGTCTTCACCCGCTCCACCACCGACTCGCTGAACCTGCTGGCCGCGGCCCTGCCGCAGGGCACCCGGGTGTTCGTCTTCGAGACCGAGCACCACGCCTCGCTGCTGCCCTGGGAGCGCCGCGCGGACCTGGCCGTGACCTACCTCAACGCGCCGCGCACCCCGCAGCAGGCGGTGGACAGCCTGGAGAAGGCGCTGGCCACCCGCGAGCCGTACGGACCGGCGCTGGTCTGCGTCACCGGTGCCTCGAACGTGACCGGCGAACTGTGGCCGGTGCGGGAACTGGCGGCCGCCGCGCACGCGCACGGCGCCCGGATCGTGCTGGACGCCGCCCAACTCGCCCCGCACCACCCGGTGGACCTCGCGGAACTCGACGCCGACTGGGTCGCGTTCTCCGGCCACAAGCTCTACGCGCCGTTCGGCGCCGGTGTGCTGGCCGGCCGCGCCGACTGGCTCCAGGAGGCCGAGCCGTACCTCGCGGGTGGCGGCGCCAGCCGGAAGGTCGCCCGGCGGACCGACGGCGGGGTGGACGTCGAGTGGCACACCACCGCGGCCCGGCACGAGGCCGGTTCGCCCAACGTCATCGGCGCCTACTCCATCGCCGCCGCCTGCCGGGCACTCACCGAGGCGGGGTTTGACGGCCTCGTCGCCCGCGAACAGGAACTGATCGCCAAGGTCCGCGCCGGCCTCGCCGAAGTCCCCGCCGTCCGCGTCCTCTCCCTCTTCGGCGACGACGCCCCGCGGGTCGGCGTCCTCTCGTTCGTCGTCGAAGGCTGGAACAGCTCGCACTTCGCGGCCGCGCTCTCCGCCGAGTACGGGATCGGCGTCCGCGACGGCCTGTTCTGCGCCCACCCGCTGGTACGGACCCTCCTGGGCAGCGAGCCGCAGGAACCCGGCGAGTGCGGGGCACCGGAGGCGGCACCGGGGGAGCGGTCGCTGAACGCGATCCGGGTCAGCTTCGGCGCCGGCACGCCCGACGAGCACGTCGAGCGGTTCGTCCGCGCGGTCAAGGAACTCGTCGCGGACGGCGCACGCTGGAACTACCAGGTGGAGGACGGCCGTTGCGTGCCGGCGCGTAGCGCCGGGTGAAGTCCGGCGTATTGACCCGCACGTTGTCGGCCGTCCCGCCGTTGCGCCTGGCGGCGCGGGGCGCTCGTACGTTGCCGCCGTGCGGCGCCGTGTCCCCTGGCGGCGGGCTGTTGTCCGCTGCGCGGGGCTGTTGGGTGCGGTGTCGGGTTGGAGGGGTCGGGGTGCAGGACTGCTGCGCTTTACGTCCTGCACCCCGACCCCTCCAACCCGACCCCTCCCGGTGATGGTGGGAAGAAACGGTGAGTGGGGGCCAAGGTGAGTGGTCGTCTACCGGTCGCTGATCGCCCTGGTCACCACTCAACAACGGACCCGCAGCGTCCCACTACGGGCACCCCAACTCACCTGAATTTCACCCATCAACGGGAGGGGACGGGTCTGTGGGGTGGGGGTGTGCCGGACGTAAAGCGAAGCAGTCCGGCACACCCCCACCCCACAGACCCGGCACCGCACCCGACCAGCCCCGCGCACCCGACCAGCCCCGCGCACCCGACCAGCCCCGCGCACCCGACCAGCCCCGCGCAGCGGACCCGCCCCGCGCAGCGGCAACGCCCGCCGCAGGCGCAACGGCGCCGCACAGCGGCAACGGCCCGCGCCGCCAGGCGCAAAAACAGCAACCCCCACGGCGGGCCAGCCGACAACGTGCGGGGCCCAACCAAGCGCAGCGCTACGCGTCGAGCCCGATGGAGAACGCTGCTTCGAGGTCGTGCTGGGAGTAGGTGCGGAACGCGATGTGCGTCTCGGTGGAGGCGACGCCCGGGACCTTGCTGATCCGGCCGGGGATGACGTCGGCGAGGTCGTCGTGGTTGGCGACGCGCACCATCGCGATCAGGTCGTGGGCGCCGGTGACGGAGTAGACCTCGCTGACGCCTTCCAGTGCGGCGATCTGCTCGGCGATCTCCGGGATCTGGTCCACGCTGGTCTTGATGAGCACGATCGACGTGATCACGGCTGGCTCTCTCCCTCGGCCGACACTCCATTGCCCCTGGTGGCACCCACAGTATCCCGCCCGTAGCGGGCCCACGCGTAGAGGAAGCCCAGCGCGAAGCCGACGACGTGGGCGAGGTAGGCGACGCCGGGGCCTGCCGGGTCCTGGCGGGCGGCGTGCCACTGGAGGAAGAACCAGAACAGCAGCACGATCCAGGCCGGGAAGCGCAGCGGAAGGAAGAACAGGAACGGGAAGAGGCTGGTGACCCGGGCCCGCGGGAAGAGGAAGAGGAAGGCGCCCAGTACGCCGGAGATCGATCCGGAGGCGCCGACCAGGGTCTGGTTCGAGCCGGCGTGCGCTGCCGCGTAGCCCAGCAGCGCCAGATAGCCGACGGCCAGGTAGAAGGCGGTGAACGGGAGCCGGCCCATCCGCGTCTCGGTCATCGCGCCGAAGACGTACAGGAACAGGATGTTGCCGAGCAGGTGCAGCCAGCTCCCGTGGACGAACAGCGCGGTGAGCGGGGTGAGCAGGGCCCTCGGTGAGCCGCTCCACAGATCGAGCGGAATCACGCCCCAGCGCTCGAAGTATCTGTTCTGGGCGTGGAGCAGGACGTCTCCGGTGCCGTAGGTGTGGTTCAGGCCGGAGACCGGGCCGAGCACGAAGAGTGCGCAGCACAGCCCGATCAGCACATTCGTCATCCGTGAGAACACCGCGCGGAGCGAGCGGGCGGGGTGGACCGGCGCCGTCATGAAGTGATCATGGCGCAATGCGGGCACACGGGACAGAGCGCCTCGCCGCGTCCCGGCTGCCGGGCGGGCCCGCACCGGCCCGCTGTCAGGCCGTAGGGTTACAGGCAGTACGTTGCGTATTTCCGCAGTCCGACGGCGTACCGCGCGAACCGCACCGCTGCCCGAGCCCGATGAGTCACGAAAGAGGACGACACGATGGCTGTTCCCCTGCCGACGGCGGCAACCCGGTGGCGCTGCACGCTGTGCGGCAATCTCACCCGGTTCGACGTGACCCGCCAGTCCAAGGTCGTGGAGTACGTGCACCTGGATCTGGCCGGCGACCCGACGGTGGAGGAGCGCGAGGTCGTCAGCGAGACCGTCGAGTCGGTGCGCTGCCGCTGGTGCAACGCGGTCGACCAGATCGAGCTGGTGGACCGTCCGGGCGCGAGCGCCTGAGATCGGAGCGATGCAGCCGTGGTGGAACGTCCAGAAGGGGAGCCGGGGGCGGAGCGTGCGGACGCGCCCGGAGGGGTGGCGGACGAGGTGCTCGACCAGCCACTGCCCGAGGGCGTACGGCGCCGTGTCGTGGCGCTCACCGCGGAGTGGTTCGGGGCACTGACGGTCACCGAACTCCCGCCCCCATTGCGGCAGTACGCCCGTTTCACCCCGACCCGTCGGGCGAAGTTCGCCGGGAACGCGATGGCCGCGGCGCTGGAGAGTGACGCGGTCTTCCGGCAGCGGATCGCGAGCAAGCTCCGGGAGGCCCAGCCGGAGCTCGCCGACGCCCTGGAGCAGGGGACTCCGCCGGCTGCCGCGGATCCGCTGGACGTCGCGGCCGCGGCGTACGTACTGCGCCCCGAGGGCTGGGTCAAGCTGGTCGCGGCGGCCGGCGAGGAGGCGCAGCGGGTACGCGCCGAACGGGTCGGCGAGGAGGCCGAGCGGGAGCTGGCCCGGCTGCGCGAGGAGCTGGCGCAGGCGCGCGGCGAGGCCCGTACGGAGGCGGACCGGGTCCGGGCGGACCTGGAGGCCACCCGCAAGGAGAACGAGTCGCTCCAGCGCAAGCTGCGCAGCGCGCTCAGTGACGTGCGGCGCGGGGAGGCGGCGGTCCGCAAGGGCGAGGCCGCGCTGGGCGAGGCCCGGGAGCGGGCGGCGACCGAGAGGGCCGCGGCCGACAGTGAACTGCGCCGGCTCAAGGCCCGGATCGCGGAGGTCGAGGCGGCGCTGGAGACCAGCCGCCGCTCCACCCGCGAGGGCCGCAGCGTCGAGGACATGCGGCTGCGGCTGCTGTTGGACACCGTGCTGGACGCGGCCCAGGGGCTCCGCCGCGAGCTGGCGCTGCCGCCCGCCGCGGGCCGCCCGGCGGACACCGTCGACGCGGTCGCGCCGGGCCGGATGACGCCCAGGGACATTGCGACCCGGGCGCTGTCGGAGACCGATCCGGCGCTGCTGGACCAGCTTCTGGCGCTGCCCCAGGCGCACATGGTGGTGGACGGCTACAACGTCACCAAGACCGGCTATCCGACCATGCCGTTGGAGAAGCAGCGGCTGCGGCTGCTGGGCGGCATGGCGGTGCTGGCGGCCCAGACCGGCGCGGAGATGACCTGTGTCTTCGACGGGGCGGAGCTGGCCGCGCCGGTGCTGCTGGCGCCGCCGCGCGGGGTGCGGGTGCTGTTCAGCAAACCGGGCGTGACGGCCGACGAGTTGATCCGCCAGCTGGTCCGCGCGGAGCCGCCGGGCCGCCCGGTGGTGGTGGTCTCCTCGGACCGGGAGGTGGCCGACGGGGTCGCCAAGGCGGGTGCCCGGCCGGTCGCATCGACCCTGCTGCTGAAGCGACTTGCGCGAACCTGACATTTCGCACATTGCCCGGAATGGGTCCGGAGAAAATCGCTTGCGCTTCGTATCAGAGCGTCAAATGCCGCTTACTGGCCGTGTGATGTTGGTAAAAGATGGGGCTCGCGGGGCAGTTTTTCCCCGGGAGGATTTGAAGCGATCACAACTCGGTTACTAAGGTCGGGCCTCGAACCTTCATACAGGTGATCATCCAACCGGGATGTTCAGTGAAGGTACCGCCGAGTCCGTGGCGTTCGCGCGGAGCCGGGGCCTTAGCTCCCCCCACCCGGTAGGCGGCTGGAGGAAGAAGGAGCTCGCCCCCGTGGCGTCCCACCGTCGACCCAAGCAGCCGAGCCGTACTCGTGTGACCGTGCTCACCGCGACCGCCGCCGCGGCCGTCGTTCTCTCGTCCCAGGCGGCGCACGCCGACCCGAGCCAGTCGAAGAAGGACGTCAAGTCCGAGGTCGACAAGCTCTACAACGACGCGGAGCAGGCCACCGAGAAGTACAACGGTGTCAAGGAGCAGCAGGACAAGCTCCAGAAGGAGGTCGACGACCTCCAGGACAAGGTCGCCCGCGGCCAGGGCGAGCTGAACCAGCTCCGCAAGGGGCTGGGTGCCATCGCCTCCGGCCAGTACCGCAGCGGCAGCATCGACCCCTCGGTGCAGCTGTTCCTCTCCGGCGACCCGGACACCTACCTCGAAAAGGCCGCCACCCTCGACCAGTTGAGCGGCAAGCAGGCCGAGCAGCTCAAGACCATCGCGGACAAGCAGCGCCAGCTCGCCCAGGAGCGCGCGGAGGCCGCGAGCAAGATCCAGGACCTCTCCGAGACCCGCAAGTCGCTCGGGGACAAGAAGGACGAGATCAAGGGCAAGCTCGCCAAGGCGCAGGAGCTGCTCAACACGCTGACCGCCAAGGAGCGGGCGGCCATGCAGGCCGCCGACGACCGGGCCAACCGCAGCAACGACCGGGTCAACCTCGGCGACGACGTGCCCGCCTCGCAGCGCGGTGCGGCCGCCCTGTCCGCCGCCCAGTCGAAGATAGGCTCGCCCTACGTCTGGGGCGCGACCGGCCCGTCCTCCTTCGACTGCTCGGGTCTGACCGGCTGGGCGTACGCGCAGGCCGGCCAGTCGCTGCCGCGCACCTCGCAGGAGCAGGCCAACGCCGGCAGCCGGATCTACTCGCAGAGCGCCCTCAAGCCCGGCGACCTGGTGCTCTTCTACGGCGACCTGCACCACATCGGCCTCTACGCCGGCAACGGCACCGTGCTGCACGCCCCGAAGCCGGGCGCCGCGGTGCGCTACGAGTCGATCAACAACATGCCGTTCCAGTTCGGCGTGCGGGTCTGAAAAGCTTCACAACACCCGCAACCTGCCGCCCGATCGGGCGAATTGCGGCCTCTGCCACTGACCTGCCGCTCCGCCGGTGACCTGCGAAGTCACCGGCGGAGCGGCTTTTTGGGTACGAAAAGCGAGCTTTGGTCGGTGTACCGCGACGCGGTTACTGTCTGCCCGCGCAGCTGCCGGATCACCGACCGTCCCGCCCGGACGGCAGGGGCTGCACACGGAAGGAGTTGCGGCCCTCGTGGTGTCCCATCGCCGTACCTCGCAGCGCGGCCAGACCACCCTCGCCTCGGTCACCGTCCTGTCCGCCGCCCTGGCGACCGCGGCGGCCGCGCTGTCGGCCCAGCCGGCCAGCGCCGACCCGTCCGGTACCGCCGGAGCGGCGGTCGCCGGGCACTCCGCCGAGTCGCCCGGCCGGGAAGGCGCCGCCGCCCGGGTCGGCAAGCTCTACGAGGAGGCCGAGCGGGCCACCGAGAAGTTCAACGGGGCCAACGCCCGCACCAGGGAACTGCGTGACCAGGTGTCGGCCCTCCAGGACCGCGCGGCCCGGACCCAGCAGTGGGTCAACCGGCTGCGGGCCCGGCTCGGTGCCGTGGCCGCCGCCCAGTACCGGTCCGGCGGGCTCGACCCCACCGTCCGGCTGCTGCTCTCCGAACGGCCCGAGAGCTACCTGGAGAAGGCGTCCGCGCTGGACCGGCTGAGCGGCACCCAGGCGCACGAACTGCACCGGCTCCAGGCCGCGACCCGGGAGCTGGAGCAGCAGCGCCGCGAGGCGGTCCGGAAGCTGGCCCAGCTGGAGATCGGCCGGGCCGAGGTGGCCCGGCACAAGAAGGACGTCCAGCGGAAGCTGTCCACCGCGCGGCGGCTGCTCAACGCCCTGCCCTCGGGCGCCCGGGCGGCCTACGACCGGGCCTCCCGCAGCGACGGCCGGGACGAGATCATCCCCGACCTCGCCGGGATCGTGGCGGGCTCGGGCCGGGCCGCGGCCGCGGTCGCCGCGGCCCGCGCCGCGGTCGGCGCCCCCTACGCCTGGGGCAGCACCGGCCCCTCGTCGTTCGACTGCTCCGGACTCACCCAATGGGCCTACAACCAGGCCGGGGTCTCGCTGCCGCGCACCTCCCAGGCCCAGCGCGGCGCCGGGGCCCGGATCCCGCTGTCCCAGGCCCGGCCCGGCGACCTGGTCATCTACCGCTCGGACGCCAGCCACGTCGGGATGTACGTCGGCAACGGGCAGGTCGTGCACGCGCCCTACCCGGGCGCCCGGGTGCGCTACGACCCGGTCGGCATGATGCCGATCTCCGCGATCACCCGGCCCTGAGCCGCACCCCCCTGCGGTGTTGCCCCGGCCGGGCCGCCCTTACGATCGGCCGCATGGCGGAGCAGAGGGCGCGACGCAGGCGGCCGTGGCGGGCCGCACGGGCGGCCGGCTGCGCGGTGCCGCTGCTGGCGCTGCTGGTCCAGCTCACCGGCTGCGCCCCGGCGGAGAGGCCCACCGAGCAGTACCCGGGGGCCCAGCAGATGCTCGACGCGCGGGCCGGCGCCGTCCGGCGGCACGACGCCGCGGCCTTCCTGGCCTCCGTCGACCCCCGCGCCACCGGCTTCCGCAGCCGGCAGCGCGCGGTCTTCGACCATCTGGCCGCCGTCCCGGTCGCCGACTGGCGCTACGACCTGGTCTCCACCGGCGCCTTCCCGCTGCCGATGGGCGACGGCCTGCGGCTGGCCGCGCAGGTGCGGCTGCGCTACCGCCTCCAGGGCTTCGACACCGCGCCGGTCACCAGCTTCCAGTACCTCACCCTCACCGAGCACGACGGGCGCTGGCTGGTCGCCTCCGACTCCGACGGCGCGGCCGACGGCAAGGGCGCCACCCGCCAGCTGTGGGACCAGGGCCCGGTCCGGTTGGTCCGCGGCCGGCACAGCCTGGTCCTGGGCGGGGACGGGGACCCGGCGCGGCTGCGCGACCTGGCGAAGCGGGTGGACGCGGCGGTGCCCGCGGTCTCCGCGGCCTGGAAGGGCACCTGGGCGGGGAAGGTGGTGGTGGAGGCGCCCGACACCGTCGAGCAGATGGCGCAGCTGATGGGCAGTGACGATCCGTCCGGGTACGCCGGGATCGCGGCGGTCACCACCGGGGAGGCGGGCACGGCGGGCGCGGCCCCGGCGGACCGGGTGATCGTCAACCCGGACGCGTACGAGGAACTCAACAACCTGGGCCGGACGGTCGTCCTGACGCACGAGACGACGCACGTCGCCACCCGCGCCCTCACCACGCCCGCCACCCCGCTGTGGCTCTCCGAGGGGTTCGCGGACTGGGTCGCCTACCGGGAGGTACACCGCCGGCCCACCACCACCGCCCCGGAGCTCTCCCGCGCGGTCATGGCGGGGAGGCTGCCCGCACGGCTGCCGGGCGACGACGACTTCGGCTTCCGGGCCGGTGCGGAGCGGTTGGCCAAGGCGTACGAGGGCGGCTGGCTGGCCTGTCGGCTGATCGCCGAGAAGTGGGGCGAGGCCCGGCTGATCGCCTTCTACCGGGACACCGGGCGGCGCGGGCTCCGCACCACGGCGGCCGGTCCGGTCGCGGCACCCATCGAGGCCAGGACCGCCGCCCCCACGGCCTCGGCCGCCCCCGCGGTGGACGGCGGCAGTGCCCGGCCGAGCGATCGCAGCGGAGTGGTGGAGCGCGCGATGCGCGAGCAACTCGGCGTCGGGCTGGCCGAGTTCACGGAGATGTGGCGCGCCTATGTGCGTCGCGAGCTGGACTGAGCGAGGGGCGGGCGCCGGGCACCCCGGTCGGCTCCGCGGCCCGGTCCCGGCCGGTGGAGGCGCGCAGCCGGCGGCAGGCGAGCAGGGACGCGGCCACCAGCAGGCCGTTGCGCAGCACCAGCAGCGCGATGCCCCGGGCGTCGCTCGCCACCACGTCCGCGAAGCCGACCGGGAACTCCAGCAGGGTCACGCCGGCGGCCGGCAGCACCAGCACGGCCGGCAGGACCTGCCGGCTCGCCCGCACGGTCAGGCAGACCGCGGCCAGCCCGACCAGCCACAGCAGGTACTGCGGGCTGATCACCCGGCTGGTGGTGGTGAAGAGCAGGACGGCGGTGAAGGCGGCGTCGCAGTGCGTCGCGGGGCCGAGCTCCCCGAGCGTGCCGGCCCGCAGCCGCCAGTGCAGCAGCCAGGCGAACGCGGCACCGGTCAGCGCCAGCGAGAGGACGCTGACCAGGGGGACGCCCGGACCGAGGAACTCCAGTGAGCCGTAGTGGAGTTGCACCTCGCCGGGCCAGCCGGCGTGCCGGGCGAGGTGGAGGACCAGTGCGCCCAGCGACTCGACCTCCGTGCCGCGGTCTCGCTGGAAGGTGACGAAGGAGAGCGCGCCCGGCGCCGCCACGACCGCGGTCAGCGTCAGCGCCGCGGCCCAGCCCGCGGCGCTCCACCACAGGGCGCGGGCCCGGCGGCCGCGGAGCGGTGCCCCGGCCAGCAGCAGCACCGGCCAGACCTTCAGCAGCGCGCCGCAGGCCACCAGCGCGCCCGCGGTGCGCGGCCGGCGGGCGGCCGCGAACAGCGCCGCCGCGGCCACCGCCGCCACCATCAGGTCGTAGCGGGCGTAGGAGGTCGGGCCGAGCAGGGCGACGCCGGCGATCCACGCCCAGGCCCCGGTGCGGCGGTGCCCCGGTGCGCGGCCGGCCCGCAGGAAGAGCGCCAGCGCCGCCGCGTCCACCGCCAGCACCAGCACGAAGAACGCGGTGGCGTAGGGGAGGAACGGCAGCAGGCCGGGGGCGAGGACGGGCAGCGCGGCGGCCGGCGGGTACTGCCAGGTGACGTCGTCCAGGGGGAAGGTGCCGGACCGCAGGACGTCGGCCCAGCCCTGGTAGATCCCCGAGACGTCGGTGGTGACGTCCGGACCGGGCAGCACCAGCACCTGGAAGACGTAGAGCAGGAGCAGTGCCCGGGTCGCGGCCCAGGCCGCCCAGGCGGCCGCTGCCGACCGGGAGAGCCGGGCGGCCCAGGTGGTCCGGGCGGGGCGGGCCGCCGCGGCGCACCGGGGTGTGGCCTCGGATGCGCCCGGGTCGCTGTCGGTGCTGGTCATCGTCACCCCGTCGGTCGTCGTGCCTGCATGATGCCGGGAGGGGCGGAGCACGGCCGGGCAGGCCGGGCGCGGGCGTGGCGGGGCGCGCCACCCGGTCCCGGCCGCCCACCCGGTACTGTCGGCGCAGGACCGTCCGGGCCGCCCCGCGACCCGTTCGCCGCGTGACCGCCGATCATCGAGAGACCGCCGACCGCCGAGAGACCACCGTGCACAAGACCCTCATCGTCACCAACGACTTCCCGCCCCGGCCCGGTGGAATCCAGGCGTTCCTGCACAGCATGGCGCTGCGGCTGGACCCCGACCGGGTCGTCGTCTACGCCTCCACCTGGAAGCGGACCGAGGAGGGCCGGGCGGCCACCGCCGCGTTCGACGCCGAGCAGCCGTTCCCGGTGGTCCGGGACGCCACCACGATGCTGCTGCCGACGCCGCGGGTGACCCGGCGGGCGGTCTCGCTGCTGCGTGAACACGGCTGCTCCTCGGTGTGGTTCGGGGCCGCCGCGCCGCTCGGGCTGATGGCGCCGGCCCTCCGCGCGGCCGGCGCCCGCCGGATCGTGGCGACCACCCACGGCCACGAGGCCGGCTGGGCGCAACTCCCCGCCGCCCGGCAGCTGCTCCGCCGGATCGGCGAGGGCACCGACACCCTCACCTACCTCGGCGAGTACACCCGCTCGCGGATCGCCGCCGCGCTCACCCCCGACGCCGCCGCCCGGATGGTCCAACTCCCGCCCGGCGTCGACGAGAAGACCTTCCACCCGGACTCGGGCGGCGCCGCGGTACGGGCCCGGCTCGGGCTGGCCGACCGGCCGGTGGTGGTCTGCGTCTCCCGGCTCGTCCCGCGCAAGGGGCAGGACACCCTGATCGAGGCCCTGCCCGCGATCCGCGCCGCGGTGCCGGACGCGGTGCTGCTGGTCGTCGGCGGCGGCCCGTACGAGGAGCACCTGCACGCGCTGGCCCTGGAGAAGGGCGTCGCCGACGCGGTCCGCTTCACCGGCGCCGTCCCGTGGGAGGAGCTGCCCGCCCACTACGGTGCGGGCGACGTCTTCGCGATGCCCTGCCGCACCCGCCGCGGCGGGCTGGACGTGGAGGGCCTGGGCATCGTCTACCTGGAGGCGTCCGCCACCGGGCTCCCGGTGGTGGCGGGCGACTCGGGCGGCGCGCCCGACGCGGTCCTGGACGGCGAGACCGGCTGGGTGGTCCCCGGTGGTTCCCCGGAGGCCGCCGCGGACCGCATCGTCACCCTCCTCAAGGACCCCGACCTGCGCCGCACCATGGGTGCGCGCGGCCGCGCCTGGGTGGAGGAGAAGTGGCGCTGGGACCTGCTGGCGGAGCGGCTGCGGGAGCTGCTGTAGCGCGGGACGGGCGCGGGCAGGCCCGTGTCCCCGGGTGAATGCGCGGTGCCCCGCACCCTCTTGGAGGGTGCGGGGCACCGCGCGTCCGGCCCGTCGGCGGGTGCGCCGTCAGCCTCGGTAGAGCGCCTCGATCTCCTCCGCGAAGTCCTTCGCGACCACGTTCCGCTTCAGCTTCAGCGACGGCGTCACGTGCCCCGACTCCTCGGTGAACTGGGTCGGCAGGATACGGAACTTGCGGACCGACTCGGCCTTGGAGACCGCCGCGTTGCCGTCGTCGACCGCGCGCTGGACGGCGGCCAGCAGCTCGGGGTCGTCGGCGAGCCGGGTGGGCGTGACGTCGGCCGGGTGGCCGTGCTCCTCGGCCCAGCGCGGCAGGAACTCCTCGTCGAGGGTGATCAGCGCGCCGATGAACGGGCGGCCGTCGCCGACCACCATGCACTCGGCGATCAGCGCGTGGGCGCGGATCCGGTCCTCGATGACGGCGGGGGCCACGTTCTTGCCGCCCGCGGTGACGAGTATCTCCTTCTTGCGGCCGGTGATGGCGAGGTAGCCGTCCTCGTCGAGGGTGCCGAGGTCGCCGGTGTGGAACCAGCCGTCGGACAGCGCCTCCGCGGTGGCCGTCGGGTTGTTCCAGTACTCGGTGAAGAGGTGCTCGCCGTGCAGCAGCACCTCGCCGTCGTCGGCGATCCGGACCACCGAGCCGGGCAGCGGCTGCCCGACCGTGCCGATCTTCTGCCGGTCCCAGGGGTTGAACGCGGTCGCCGCACAGGACTCGGTCAGGCCGTAGCCCTCCAGGACGGTGAAGCCGATGCCGCGGTAGAAGTGGCCCAGCCGCTCGCCGAGCGGGGCGCCGCCGGAGATGGCGTGGGTGGCCCGGCCGCCGAGCACCGCCCGCAGCTTGCCGTAGACCAGGCGGTCGAAGACCTTGTACTTCAGCTTCAGCCCGAGGGACGGGCCGCCGGAGGTGTCCAGCGCCCGGCTGTAGGCGATCGCGGTCTCCGCCGCCTTGTCGAAGATCTTGCCCTTGCCGTCGGCCTGCGCCTTGGCCCGCGCGGAGTTGTAGACCTTCTCGAAGACCCGGGGGACGCCCAGGATCATCGTCGGCCGGAACGACGACAGGTCGTCCGTGAGGTTCTTGATGTCCGGTGCGTGGCCCAGCTTGATGGGTGCCATGACCGAGGCGACCTGCACCAGCCGGCCGAAGACGTGCGCGACGGGCAGGAAGAGCAGGACGGAGGAGTCGCCGGTGCGGAAGAGCGGGCGCAGCCGCTCGACGACGTTGCCGCACTCGGCGAAGAAGCTGCGGTGGCTGAGCACGCAGCCCTTGGGGCGGCCGGTGGTGCCGGAGGTGTAGACGATGGTGGCGGGGGAGTCCGCGTCGGCCAGCCCGCTGCGCTCGTCGACCTCCTCGTCGGTGATGTCGTCGCCGGCGGCCCGCAGTCGGGCGATGGCGTCCCGCTCGATCTGCCAGATGTTCGCCAGGTCCGGCAGCCGGTCGCGGACCGATTCCACCGTCGCCTCGTGGGCGGGGCTCTCCACCAGGATGCCCACCGCGCCGGAGTCGCCGAGGATCCACTGGATCTGCTCGGCGGAGCTGGTCTCGTATACGGGGACGGTGATCGCGCCCGCGCTCCAGATGGCGAAGTCCAGCAGCGTCCACTCGTAACGGGTGCGCGACATCAGGCCGACCCGGTCGCCGGGCTTGATCCCGGCGGCCATCAGGCCCTTGGCGGCGGCTCGGACCTCGGTGAGGAAGGTCGCGGCGGTGACGTCCTGCCAGCTGCCGTTCACCTTCCGTCCCAGGACCGCGACATCCGGGTACTGCGCGGCATTGCGGCGGATCAGGTCCGTCAGATTGCCGTCCGCGGGGACCTCGTACAGGGCCGGAAGGCTGAACTCGCGCAAGACTGCTGCTCCTCGAAAGCGCCGGCACCACGACGCTGTGTGCGCACCGGCTGCGGTCCATGATCATGCGGGGGGATTGGACGGCCCGGACGTTACCCATCGGTATTGCTTTTGGGATAGGGGGTTACGGCCAGATGTTCGATGCGTCACATGCTGCGGACACGTCATCGGGACTGCACGCGCAGACTAGTCCAGCCCCGAGGTGACCGGAAAGTAACCAAAGGGGCGCCCGCCGCCTCCCGGCGTGATCCAGGACCCGTCCGGTGGACCGGCGCCCGCCAGGCCCTAGGGTGACGCCATGCGCGTGCATGTGGTCAGTGACGTCCATGGCAACAGCCGGGACCTGGCGGCGGCCGGAGACGGGGCCGACGCCCTGGTCTGCCTCGGCGACCTGGTCCTCTTCCTCGATTACGCGGACCATTCGCGCGGCATCTTCCCCGACCTCTTCGGGGTCGCCAACGCCGACGCCCTGGTCGAGCTGCGCACCGCCCGCCGCTTCGACGAGGCCCGCGAGCTGGGCCGCCGGCTCTGGGCCGAGCTGGACCGCTCGGGCGCCGGCCGGGAGGCGGTCATCGAGGCCGCGGTCCGCCGCCAGTACGCCGACCTCTTCTCCGCCTTCCCCACCCCCACCTACGCCACCTACGGAAACGTCGACATACCGCGGCTGTGGCCCGAGTACGCCGGAAACGGCACCACCGTCCTGGACGGGCAGCGGGTGGAGATCGGCGGCCGGACCTTCGGCTTCGTCGGCGGCGGCCTGACCACCCCGATGAAGACGCCGTACGAGATCAGCGACGAGGAGTACGCCGCCAAGGTCGAGGCGATCGGCGAGGTGGACGTGCTGTGCACCCACATCCCGCCGGACGTCCCCGACCTCTGCTACGACACCGTCGCCCGCCGATTCGAACGGGGCAGCGCCGCCCTGCTGCACGCCATCCGCACCACCCGGCCGCGCTACGCCCTCTTCGGGCACGTCCACCAGCCGCTGGTCCGCCGGGTCCGGATCGGCGGTACGGAATGCGTCAATGTCGGGCACTTCAACGCGACCGGCAGGCCCTACGTGCTGGAGTGGTGAGGCCGGCGGCCGCCCGGCGGCGGGGCCGTCGCGGCGGGCCTGCTGGTGTCGGTCCGGGTTCCCCCGCGCGGTAGCCTTCAGCAGCACAGACACCGCGTAACGGGGTCTCCCCCGCTCGAACGGAAGTGAGAGCCCGGGGAAGGGTCGGCGGACCGGCACGAATCGGCATGGAGGAGTCACGGCGATGGCCGAACACACCAGCTCGAACATCACGATCGAGGCGGCACCGGCCGAAGTGATGGGAGTGATCGCCGACTTCGACCGCTATCCGGAGTGGACCGGAGAGGTCAAGGAAGCCGAGATCCTCGCCACCGACGACCGGGGCCGCGCGGAGAAGGTGCGCCTGGTGCTGGACGCCGGCGCCATCAAGGACGACCACACCCTCGCCTACACCTGGACCGGCGAGAACGAGGTCAGCTGGTCGCTGGTCAAGTCGCAGATGCTGCGCGTCCTGGACGGCTCCTACCGGCTCGCCGCGCTGGAAGGCGGCACCCGCACCGAGGTGACCTACCAGCTCACCGTCGACGTCAAGATCCCGATGCTCGGGATGATCAAGCGCAAGGCCGAGAAGGTCATCATCGACCGGGCGCTGGCCGGGCTGAAGAAGCGGGTCGAGAGCGGCGGCCCCGCGGCGTCCGGTGCCGCGGCCGCCTCCGACGAGGTCGAGAAGCACTGAGCGTGCGCACCGTCCTCGTCACCGGCGCCGGCGGCGCGGGGCGCACCACGCTCGCCGCCGCGACCGCCCTGGCCGGTGCCCGGCAGGGCGCGCGGACGCTCCTGCTCACCACCCAGAGCAGCGCGCCGGAGGCGGTCCTCGGCGTCCGCCCCGGCGTCGCCGAGCCGTCCGCGATAGCCGCGGCCCCCGGCCTGTACGCCCGCCGGATCGACCCCGCCGAGCGGTTCCGCCAGGAGTTCCTCGCCTTCCAGGAGCGCGCCGGCGCCGCCCTCGACCTGCTCGGTGCGGCCCCCCTCGACGAGGACGAACTCACCGAACTGCCCGGCTCCGAGTCCTTCGCGCTGCTGCACGCGCTGCGCACCGCGCACGCCTCGGACGCCTGGGACCTGCTGGTCGTCGACATGCCGCCGGCTGCCGAAACGATCCGGCTGCTCGCCCTGCCCGCCCAGGTCCGCCGCTACCTCCGCCGCCTGCTGCCGGCCGAGCGCCAGGCGGCCCGCGCGCTGCGCCCGGTGCTCGCGCAACTCGCCGGCGTCCCCATG
The DNA here is from genome assembly GCF_002803155.1 of Streptomyces sp. CB02959. Taxonomy (GTDB): domain Bacteria; phylum Actinomycetota; class Actinomycetes; order Streptomycetales; family Streptomycetaceae; genus Streptomyces. The sequence goes on along the minus strand of NZ_NNBP01000004.1, from coordinate 356,053 downwards.
CCGGCCCAGAAGCTGTACGAGGCCGCCGAGCGCTGGGAGCGCGAACTCGCCGCCGTCCAGCGGGTGGTGGACGCCCCCGGCACCTCCGTACGACTGGTCACCGACGCCGGACCGATCGCCACCGCCACCCTGCGCTCCGTCCGCGCCGGCCTCGCGCTGCACGGCCGCCGCACCGACGCCGTGCTGGTCAACCGGCTGCTGCCCACCGGCTCCGCCGACCCCTTCCTGGCCGGGCTCTCCGGCAGCCAGCAGACCGCCCTCAAGGCGCTGCGCGCGGAGTTCCCCGACGTCCCGGTCCACGAGGTGCCGCACCTGGGCCGCGACCCCCAGGGCATCGACGAGGTGGGCGCGCTGCTCGACGGCTCCACCGGCACCCTGACCCCGCAGGAACCGACCGAGGCCCCCGCCGACCCCTGGACCGTCGAGGACCGGCTGGCCTCCGAGGGCATCCTGGTCTGGTGGGTGCCGCTGCCCGGCGCCCAGCGGGAGGGCCTCGGCCTGGTGCGCCGCGGCGACGAGATCGTGGTGACGGTCGGCCGCTTCCGGCGGATCCGGACGCTGCCCTCGGCGCTGCGCCGCTGCACCGTCTCCGGTGCCGCGCTGCGCGACGGCTCCCTGGAGATCCGCTTCACCCCGGATCCGGGGCTGTGGCCGCGGACCGCGCCGAGCGACTGAAGCGGGCACCCCCGTTCGGGTAACGTCGTAAGACGTCACCACCGTGCAGGTGCCCGCCCGCAGTGCCCCGGCACCGCACGGCCCCGTCCGGTCCGTACCGCCCGCAGGAGTCCACGGAGTCCGCCATGAGTGATGCCACCGAGCGCCCCGCCGACCGCCGCGCCGAGCCCGATGCCGACGCCTGGGAGACGGCCTGCGCCGAGGACCTCGCCGCGGAGCAGGCCCGCCGCCGGGCCGAGTACGGCCCCCAGCAGGGCAGCGCCGCCGAGGAACTGCGCCGGCTCGCCGACGCGGTGACCGACAAGCTCTCCGCCATCCAGCTGCCCGGCGCGCTGGGCGGGACGGCCGCCAGCAGCGCGGTGAACCAGCTGCTGAAGCAGGCCAAGGCCGCCGTCGAGCCGGTCATCGAGCGCAACCCCGACGTCTTCGACCACCTCGCCGCGGCCGGCTCCGAACTCCTCGCCGCCTACCGCTCGGTGGTGGAGGGCAGCGAACGCCGCTGGACCCGCGACGCCACCGCCGAGGACCACCCCGGGGGCGAGGCCGGCGACCCGCGCGACGACGGTCCCGCCGGCACCGAGCGGATCGACCTCGACTGACCCCTCCCACCGCCCGCCCGGCGAGGGAGCCCCTCCCACCTCCGCGGCCGTGAGCGGCGGGGGAGTTCCCCCTGCCTCCGGTACGGTGGATCCCGGCGGGGTTCGAGCGAAAACTGAGGGACACATGGGACTCACCATCGGCGTCGACATCGGCGGCACGAAGATCGCGGCCGGCGTGGTCGACGAAGACGGTTCGATCCTCGAAACGTGCAAGGTTCCGACCCCGCGAGCCACCGACGCGCTGACCGAGGCCATCGCGGACGCCGTCCGCACGGTCGGTGCCGGCCACCATGTCGAGGCCGTCGGCATCGGCGCCGCCGGCTACGTGGACGAGAAGCGGGCCACGGTCCTCTTCGCCCCGAACATCGACTGGCGCCACGAGCCGCTCAAGGACAAGGTCGAGCAGCGCGTCGGGCTCCCCGTCGTCGTCGAGAACGACGCCAACGCCGCGGCCTGGGGCGAGTACCGCTTCGGCGCCGGGCAGGGCCACAGCGACGTCATCTGCATCACCCTCGGCACCGGCCTGGGCGGCGGCATCATCATCGGCAACAAGCTGCGCCGCGGCCGCTTCGGCGTCGCCGCCGAGTTCGGCCACATCCGGGTCGTCCCCGACGGCCTGCTGTGCGGCTGCGGCAGCCAGGGCTGCTGGGAGCAGTACGCGTCCGGCCGCGCCCTGCTGCGGTACGCCCAGCAGCGCGCCTTCGCCACCCCGGAGAACGCCGCGGCGCTGCTGGCGCTCGGCGACGGCACCCCCGAGGGCATCCAGGGCAAGCACATCAGCGCGGCCGCCCGCCAGGGCGACCCGGTCGCCATCGACTCCTTCCGCGAACTGGCCCGTTGGGCCGGTGCCGGCCTCGCCGACCTGGCCTCGCTCTTCGACCCGTCCGCGTTCATCGTCGGCGGTGGGGTCTCGGACGAGGGCGAACTGGTCCTCGACCCGATCCGCAAGTCGTTCCGGCGCTGGCTGGTCGGCAGCCAGTGGCGCCCGCACGCCCAGGTGCTCGCCGCGCAGCTCGGCGGCGAGGCCGGACTGGTCGGCGCGGCCGACCTGGCGCGCCAGGGCTGACACGGATGGCGGCCGAGCGCTCCGGACGGCCCCCGTCCGGCACCGTGGGCCTCGCCGGTACGGGTACCGGCGAGGCGGCCGCTGCCGCCGGACTCCCGGCCTCCGCCACCGCGGCGGACGGTTCCGCGGTCGTCCGGGTGCTCAGCTACAACATCCGCTCGATGCGCGACGATCAGGCGGCGCTGGCCCGGGTCATCCGGGCCTGCGCCCCCGATCTCGTCCTCGTCCAGGAGGCGCCGCGCTTCTTCCGCTGGCGCAAGGCCGCCGAGCGCCTCGCCCGGGCCGGCGGCCTGGTCCATGTCACCGGCGGTGCCACCACCGCGGGCCCGATGGTCCTCGCCCACCTCCGCGCCCACGTGGAGCGGACCGAGGACGTCCTGCTGCCCCGCACCCCCGGACTGCACCAGCGCGGTCTGGCCACCGCCGTGGTCCGCTTCGGAGCGGCCCGGCTCGGCGTGGTCAGCTGCCACCTCAGCCTCGACCCGCGGGAGCGCTACGACCAGGCCGGGCTGCTGCTGGAGCGGGTCGCCGGGCTGGGTGTGCCGCACGCGGTGGTCGGCGGCGACCTCAACGACCGGCCGGACGGGCGGAGCTTCCGGCGGGTCGCGGCGGTCCTCAGGGACGGTTGGGCGGCCGAGCCGTGGGGCGGCGAGTTCACCTCCACGCCGCATGTGCCGCGGCAGCGGATCGACGCGGTGTTCGCCACGGACGGTGTGGAGTTCCTCGGGTGCGGGGTGCCGCACGGATTGCCGGGCGTCCGCGCGGAGGACCTTCGCGCGGCCTCGGACCATCTGCCGGTCCTGAGCGCACTCCGGGTGCCGGTCGGCGGCTGACCCCTAGGTCGTGTCCGCAAAGTCCCGTCGTTCGCCCGAACGGCAGGCGGGACTTTGCGGACACGACCTAGCCGGTCCGCGGCTCAGACCACCGCCCCGCCGCCCGGTACGTCCTCGTCGTCGTCCCGGTCGTTGGTCATCCGGGCGAAGAGGGTGCCCAGGCCGCCCAGGAATCCGCCGATGCCCAGCACCGCGATCCACCAGGTGACCGGCTGCTGGAGGACGACCGTGAGGATCAGCAGCAGCGGGCCGCCGAGGGCCGCGATCCAGGCGAACTTGGTGGTGGTGTCGGCGGTCGGCAGCGGCGGCGGCTCGGGCGGCGTGAAGTGGCCCTCGTCGGTCTCGTCGAAGTCGTCGTCGGAGGGCTCGTCGGGGGTCCAGTCGCGCGGCCCCACACCGGGGGCGAAGACCACGAAGCTGCCGGGGCGCGACGGGGAGCCGTCGGCGGGCGCGCCGTCGGCGGGACGGAGGGCGGGGGAGTCCGGGGTGTCGCCGTCAGCGCCGTCCGCGCCCGCGCCGTCCGGCCGCACACCGTCCGGCCGCACACCGTCCGCCCTCGCGCCGTCGGCCGCCGCGCCGTCCGGAGCCGCGGCCCGGTCCGGCCGGTGGTCCGTGGCCGGGAACTCCGGCCGTTCGCCGTAGCCCGCGACGATCTCGGCCCACGCGGCCTCCTCGTCGAGCGGGTCCCGGGGGTCGCGGGGGCTACGCTCCGCCACTGGCCGCCGTCCCCTCCTGGACCGCGTCCCGCCGGGCCCGGGGGGCGAGCCGGGTGATGAAGGAGTAGCTGTCCTGGAAGATCTGCTCGGCGTCGTGGTCGAGCGTGGCGACGTGGTAGCTGCGCTCCAGCAGCGCGTGCCGGACGTCGGTGGACGAGACCCGGCTGAGGATCCGCTCGGAGTCGACGGGCGGGACGACGTGGTCCTGCGGGCTGGTCAGCACCAGCAACGGCTGGGTGACGCGCGGGAGTTCGGCGTCGACCAGCTGGAAGAACCGCCGCAGCGAGTGCGCGGCGTGCAGCGGCACCCGGTCGTAACCGACCTCCACCGCACCGGGCTTGGCGATGTCGCTGGCGATCCCCTTGGTCGACCGGACGACGTGCCGCAGCGCCGGCAGCAGCGGGGCCGCCGCGTCGTGGACCTTGTTGCCGGGGTTGACCACGGCCACCCCGCTGATCGTGTCGCCGTGCCGGGCGGCCAGCCGCAGCGCCAGCGCGCCGCCCATGGACAGTCCGCAGACGAAGACCTCGGTGCAGCGCTCGGCCAGCGCGCGCAACTCCCGGTCGACCTCGGCGTACCAGTCCTGCCAGGTGGTGAGCTGCATGTCCTCCCAGCGGGTGCCGTGGCCGGGCAGCAGCGGCGCGGAGACGGTCAGCCCCCGGTCGGCGAGGTATTCGGCCCAGGGGCGGATGGACTGCGGGGAGCCGGTGAAGCCGTGGCAGACGAGGACGCCGACGTCTCCGCCGTCACGGCGGAACGGCTCGGCTCCGGGGAGGAGCGGCACCGGTGGACTCCGATCGGTGAGGGGCTGGCGGGTTACCTCAGGGTACGCGGAGTGACCGCGGCGGGGTAGGGCCACGGCCGTCCGGAGCGCCAGGTCGGGGGACCGGCGCGGGGGCGCGAACGGGACCCCGGCACGGCCCCCGGCGGGCCCGCACGCGGTCTCCTGGCCCGCCGCGGCCCCCGGCGCGCCGTGCGGGGGTTAAGGTCAATGCGTCAGACACAGGAGGCAGTCGGTTGATCTACGGCGCAATGAAGTTTTCCATCGGCGGTCCGCTGAGGCTCGCGTTCCGGCCCTGGGTGGAAGGCATCGAGAACGTTCCCGCCGAGGGTCCGGCGATCCTCGCGAGCAACCACCTGTCCTTCTCGGACTCCTTCTTCCTGCCCGCGGTGCTCGACCGCAAGGTCACCTTCATCGCGAAGGCCGAGTACTTCACCTCCCCGGGCGTGAAGGGCAAGTTGACCGCGGCGTTCTTCAAGGGCGTCGGACAGCTCCCGGTCGACCGCTCGGGCGCCCGCGGCGCCGGCGAGGCGGCGATCAAGAGCGGTATCGAGGTGCTGGAGCGCGGCGAGCTCTTCGGCATCTACCCGGAGGGCACCCGGTCCCCGGACGGGCGGCTCTACCGCGGCAAGCCGGGCGGCCTGGCGCGGGTGGCGCTGGCCACCGGGGCGCCGGTCATCCCGGTCGCGATGATCGACACCGAGAAGGTGCAGCCGCCCGGCAAGGTCCTGCCGAAGATGGTCCGGCCCGGCATCCGGATCGGCAAGCCGCTGGACTTCAGCCGCTACCAGGGCATGGAGGGCGACCGCTACATCCTGCGCTCGATCACCGACGAGGTGATGTACGAGATCATGAAGCTCTCCGGCCAGGAGTACGTCGACGTCTACGCGACCGCGGCCAAGCGGCAGATCGCCGAGGCGGCCAAGGCCGCGGAGGCACAGAAGAAGGCAGAGGCGTAGGACGGCGAAGGCCGGCCGGGCCACCGCCGCACAGGACGGGACGGACGGACGAGCCGAGTCCGGGGGCGGGGCGGCCCCGGTGAGGGGTGGGGGCCGGCATGACGGATGCCGACATGGACGACGCACGATCCACGGGCGGCGCGGCCCGGGACGATCGGGGCGCGGCGCCCGCCGGGCGCCGCAAGGTGATGCGGATGTCGGTCGAGCTGCCGCTGTGGCGGGCGCTCACCGGCTACCGGATCCTGACCCTGGTCTACGTGCTGTGCCTGTTCGCGGTCTCCTACCCGCACTACGCGCACCCGCTGGGCGCCACCGCCTACATGGCCGTGCTCACCCTCTGGACGGCGCTGACCTGGCGCCGCACGACGTCCGCGGAGCGCTGCACCCGGCAGTTCCTGGTCGGCGACCTCACCGTCGCGGTCGGCGGGATCCTGCTCACGTCCGTGATCGACTCCCACGCCCGCATCATGGCCGGCGCCGCGACCCTGCCGTCCATCTGGACGGCGGGCGCCGTGCTGGGCTTCGCCATCAAGGGCGGCTGGCGGTGGGCCGCGGTGGCCTCCACCATCGTGGCGGTGGCCAACCTCGTCGAGCGCGAGGAGCTGGCCCGGGACACCGTCCACAACGTGGTGCTGGTGTGGGTGGCCAGCGTCGCCATCGGCTACGTGGTCGAGGTGGCCCGGGCCAGTGAGCGCACCCTGGCCCGCGCCCTCCAGATCGACGCCGCCACCCGCGAACGGGAGCGGCTGGCCCGCGACATCCACGACAGCGTGCTCCAGGTGCTCGCCATGGTGCAGCGGCGCGGCACCGCGATCGGCGGCGAGGCGGCCGAGTTGGGCCGGATGGCGGGCGAGCAGGAGGTGGCGCTGCGCACCTTGGTCGCCGGCGGGCTGGTGCCCCGGCAGCGGGTGGTGGCGGAGACCGCGGCCGACGGCGGTTCCGCGGCTCACCAGGCGGTCCCCGGTCCGCCGCCGGCCGCCGGAGCCTGCGACCTGATGGCGCTGCTCGCCCCGCACGCCGGGGCCGGGGTGACGCTCTCCGGGCCGTGCTCCCCGGTCGAGCTGCCGGCCGCCGCGGCGGTGGAGCTGGCCGCCGCTGTCGGTGCGGCATTGGACAATGTCCGGGTGCACGTGGGGGCCGAGGCCCGCGCGTGGATCCTGGTGGAGGACGAACCGGACGCGGTGATCGTGACGGTGCGCGACGAGGGCCCCGGCATTCCCGAGGGGCGGCTCGCCGCGGCCGAGCGCGAGGGCCGCCTCGGGGTGGCGCTGTCGATCCGCGGCCGGCTGCGGGAGTTGGGCGGCAGCGCCGAGTGGATCTCGGTCCCCGGCCAGGGCACGGAAGTGGAGCTGAAGGTACCCAAGGGCATCGTGCCCGAGGGCGGACGACGGGGGAGAGCGCGCGCATGACGGAGGGGACGGGCCTGCGGGTCATGGTGGTCGACGACCACCCGATGTGGCGGGACGCGGTCGCCCGGGATCTGGCGGCGGCCGGATGCGACGTGGTGGCGACGGCCGGGGACGGGCTCCAGGCGGTGCGCCGGGCCCAGGCGACGGCGCCCGACGTGCTGGTGCTGGACCTCAATCTGCCGGGGCTGCCCGGCGTCCAGGTGTGCAAGGAGCTGGTCGGCGGCGATCCGTCGCCGCGGGTGCTGGTGCTCTCCGCCAGTGGTGAGCACGCCGACGTCCTGGAGGCGGTGAAGTCGGGGGCCACCGGCTATCTGCTGAAGTCGGCCAGCACCGAGGAGCTGATCGACGCGGTCCGCCGCACCGCCGCCGGCGACCCGGTGTTCACCCCGGGTCTGGCCGGTCTGGTGCTCGGCGAGTACCGCCGGCTGGCGGCGGAACCAGCCCCGGCGGCCGCCGACGAGCCCGACGCCCCCCGGTTGACGGAGCGGGAGACCGAGGTGCTGCGCCTGGTCGCCAAGGGACTCTCGTACAAGCAGATCGCCGAGCGCCTGGTCATCTCGCACCGCACGGTGCAGAACCACGTCCAGAACACCCTCGGCAAGCTCCAGTTGCACAACCGCGTCGAGCTGGTGCGGTACGCGATAGAGCGCGGCCTCGACGGCGTCTGAGCCGTTCGCCGTCCCCGCCGGCGACCCTCCGTCCGCTCGTACGGGTGAAGACCTCGGGTCAACTCCCGTGCAATTGGCGGGGATCGGCGCGCACACCATCCCGGAGTGACCCAGGTCACCATTAGCGTGACCGGCGTTACGCTCATGGACGGCCGTACGCGGCCACGGACGGGACGAAGGTGAAGCGATGCGGGTCGGAGTACTGACCGGCGGCGGCGACTGCCCGGGTCTGAACGCGGTAATCAGGGGCATCGTCCGCAAGGGCACCCAGGAGTACGGATACGACTTCGTCGGTTTCCGGGACGGCTGGCGCGGACCGCTGGAGGGGCGCAGCGTGCGGCTGGACATCCCGGCGGTGCGCGGCATCCTGCCCCGCGGCGGCACCATCCTCGGCTCCTCGCGGACCAACCCCTTCAAGGAGGAGGACGGGGTCCGCCGGATCAAGGAGACGCTCGCCAAGCACGAGATCGAGGCGCTGATCGCGATCGGCGGGGAGGACACCCTCGGCGTCGCCTCCCGGCTCTTCACGGAGTACGGCATCCCCTGCGTCGGCGTGCCCAAGACCATCGACAACGACCTGTCGGCCACCGACTACACCTTCGGTTTCGACACCGCGGTCGGGGTCGCCACCGAGGCCATCGACCGGCTGCACACCACCGCCGAATCCCACATGCGGGTGCTGGTCGTCGAGGTGATGGGCCGGCACGCCGGCTGGATCGCGCTCCACTCCGGCCTGGCCGGCGGCGCCAACGTCATCCTCATCCCGGAGCAGCGCTTCGGCGTCGACGACGTCTGCCGCTGGATCGAGTCCCGCTTCAAGGCCAGCTACGCGCCGATCGTGGTGGTCGCCGAGGGCGCCATGCCCAAGGACGGCGAGATGGTGCTCAAGGACGGCAGCACCGACTCCTTCGGGCACGTCCGGCTCTCCGGCGTGGGCGAGTGGCTGGCCAAGGAGATCGAGGCGCGCACCGGCAAGGAGGCCCGGACCACCGTCCTCGGCCACACCCAGCGCGGTGGCACCCCCAGTGCCTTCGACCGCTGGCTGGCCACCCGCTTCGGGCTGCACGCCATCGATGCGGTGCGGGACGCCGACTACGGCACGATGGTCGCGCTGCGCGGCACCGACATCGTCCGGGTGCCGCTCGCCGAGGCGACCGCCAAGCTGAAGACCGTCGATCCGGCGCTCTACGCCGAGGTCGGCGTCTTCTTCGGCTGAACCGGGCCGTCCGCTCCCCGGGCGGCACCGGCGCGCGATGGGCCGTATATTCGCCATGACGCGACATATCCGGCCCATTGCCGCTGTGCGGCGCCGCCGCCCGAGGACCACCGGCGGGGGAGAACCGGGAGGGAACGTGGAGATCGTCGCCTTCGGCGTGCAGACGGACGAGCGGCCGATCCTGGAGAAGGCGTTCGCCGGCCGCCACCAGGTCCGCGCCCTGGACGTCTTCCTCAACCGCGACACCGCCCCCATCGCGCACGGCTACGAGGTCGTGTCCACCAGCGTCAACGACGACCTGACGGCCGAGGTGCTGCAGGCCCTCGCCGCCGGCGGCACCAAGATGGTCGCCCAGCGCTCCACCGGCTTCAACAACATCGACCTGGAGGCCGCGGCCGATCTCGGCATGACCATCGGCCGGGTCTCCGCGTACTCGCCGCACGCGGTCGCGGAGTTCGCCTGGATGCTGGCGCTGGCCGTGAACCGGCGGCTGGTCCCGGCCGCCAACCGCACCCGGAACTTCGACTTCCGGCTGGACGGCCTGATGGGCCGGGACCTGTACGGCCGGACGGCCGGGGTGCTCGGCACCGGCAAGATCGGCACCGCGTTCACCCGGATCGCCCGCGGCTTCGGGATGCAGCTGCTCGGCTGGGACCTCGTCGAGAGCCCGGAGTGCCTGGCGCTGGGCATGCGCTACGTCCCCCGGGAGCGGCTGTTCGCCGAGGCGGACCTGGTCACCCTGCACGTCCCGCTGACCGACGACACCCGGCACCTGGTCGACGCCGCCGCGCTCGCCGCCATGAAGGACGACGCGATCCTGGTGAACTCCAGCCGCGGCGGGCTGATCGACACCGCGGCCCTGGTCGAGACGCTCAAGACCGGCCGGCTCACCGGCGTCGGCCTGGACGTCTACGAGGAGGAGGCCGGCCTGTTCTTCTACGACAAGTCCCTGGACGTCATCAGCGACGACACCCTGGCCCGGCTGATGACCTTCGCGAACGTGCTGGTCACCTCGCACCAGGCGTACTTCACCCAGGAGGCGGTCGGCCAGATCGTCGAGACCACCGTGGTCAACGTCGAGGACCACCTGGCCGGCCGCACCAACGGGCACATGCTGGTCACACGAGGACAGCTGCCAGCAGCTGCGCGGTGACCGCCGCACCGTCCAGGGTCAGCACCGACTCGGGGTGGAACTGCACCCCGGCGAAGCCCGGGCCGCGCAGCGCATGGACCTCGCCGGTGGTCTCGTTCCGGCTCAACTCGACGCGGTGCATGGCGAGTTCGGCGGCGGTCCGGTCGTCGCAGCGGGCCGTGAAGGTGTTGTAGAAGCCCACCGTCTCGGTCCGGCCGAAGAAGTCGATCCGCTCCTGGGCGCCCTGGAACGGCACGTCCTTGCGCACGATCTCCAACCCCAGCTCCGCGGCGAGGAGTTCGTGGCCGAGGCAGACCCCCAGCAGGCCGTGACGGTGGCCCGCCACCAGTTCGGCGGTGAGCGCGCGCAGGAAGCGCATCTTGGGGTCGGCGGGGTCGGACGGATTGCCCGGTCCGGGGCCCAGCACCACCGGCCCCTGGTGCGCCAGGGCGGTCGCGCGCAGCCCCGGCTCGTCGTAGCGGCGGACCGTCACCGTCAGCCCCGAGGTGCGCAGCAGGTGCGCCAGCATCGCGGTGAAGGTGTCCTCGGCGTCGATCACCAGGGCGTGGCCGTGCAGCCCGGCGACCGGTGCGGTGGTCTGCATCCGCAGCCAGAACGGGGCCAGGTCGGCGCGGCGGGCGTCCAGCGCGGCCCGCACCCGCGGATCGTCGGCCAGCCGCGGCGCCGGCCCGGCCGCGGCCCGCACCGGCGCCGGCCGGACCCCCAGCGCGGTGAGCACGCCGGCCGCCTTGGCGTGCGTCTCGGCGACCTCGGCGGACGGGTCGGAGGCGCGCACCAGGGTGGCGCCGACCGGCACCCGCAGCCGGCCGCCCTCACCGGAGATGTCCGCGGTGCGGATCAGGATCGGGGAGTCCAGCGTCTGCGACCCGCTCGCGTCCCGGCCGATCAGCGCCAGCGCGCCCGCGTAGTAGCCGCGGCCGCGCCCGTCCGGGCCGACCGGCTCGTGCCGTTCGATGACCCGGCAGGCGTTCTGCACCGGCGACCCGGTCACCGTCGCCGCGAACATCGTCTCCTTGAGGACCTCCCGCACGTCCAGGGTGGAGCGGCCGCGCAACTCGTACTCGGTGTGCGCGAGGTGCGCCATCTCCTTGAGCCGGGGCCCGACCACCACCCCGCCCTGGTCGCCGACGGTGCACATCATCTTCAGTTCCTCGTCCACCACCATGGACAGTTCCTCGACCTCCTTGCGGTCGCCGAGGAACGCCAGCAGGCTCTCCGCGCTGGGCCCCTCGGCGGGGTAGCGGTAGGTCCCGCTGATGGGGTTCATCACGACGGTGCCGCCGGCCATCCGGACGTGCACCTCCGGGCTGGCGCCGACCAGCGTGCGCACTCCCGGCCGGTGCACCACGAACGTCCAGTACGCCCCGCGCTCACCGGCCAGCAGCCGTCGGAACAGCGCCAGCGCGTCGGCCGCCGAGAAGTCGGGGATCTCGCCCTCGAAGGTCCGGCGGATGACGAAGTTGGCGCCCTCACCGGTGCCGATCTCCTCCCGCACCACCCGGTCGACGATCTCCGCGTAGGCCGCGTCCGTCACGTCGAACGCCCCGGCCTCCACCCGGACGTCGTGCGTCGGGAGCGCCGCCAGCAGCGCGTCCAGCGGCAGCTCGTGGCACTCGGCCGGGCGCAGTACGGCCAACGGGGTGCCGTCGTCGTGCGCCCGGAAGCCGCGTTCGCGGATCTGCCGGAACGGGATCAGGGCCAGCGCGTCGGTCACCGGCGCGCCGGGCGCCCCGTCGCCGAGCGGGATGTCGGCCAGCCGCTCGACCTCGGTCACCTCGCCGATCAGCACCTCGACCGTGCCGCCGTCCCGGCCGGGGGCGCGGCGGCGGAGCAGGGCGAACGGCGGGCAGGCGGGGTCGAGCAGCCGCTGGACCAGCGCGGCGGCGGTGGGCCGGGTCTGGGGCTCGGGGTGCATGGCGGTTCCTTCCGGGAGTGTTGCCGGTGTGGAGGGAACGGCCGCGGGAACACCGAAGGCCGCCCCTCGGGCGGCCTTCGCGGTCTGTGGATGCGTACGCGAATCAGTGGGCCGCCGGCTGGGCGGTCCACCACCAGTTCATGTTCATGATCGGTCGCGTGTGCATGTCGGGCACCCTACCGGACCCCGGCCGCGGCGGCGTCTCACAGTCCGGATGGCGGACGGACACCCCTCCGGGACCCCGTAATGTGGTGTGTGTGACCGTGAACGCTGAAACCCACGCCGGTGGCAACACCTGGCGAGACCTGCCCGCGGCGCAGCAGCCTGACTGGCCGGACCAAGAGGCTCTGCGCGATGTGATCGCGGAGCTCGAGTCCTATCCGCCGCTCGTCTTCGCGGGCGAGTGCGACCAGCTGCGCGAGCGCCTGGGCGCGGTCGCCCGAGGCGAGGCGTTCCTGCTTCAGGGCGGCGACTGCGCGGAGGCCTTCGACGCCGTCTCCGCCGAGCACATCCGCAACAAGCTCAAGACGCTCCTCCAGATGGGCGCCGTGCTGACGTACGCCGGGTCCGTCCCGGTGGTCAAGGTCGGACGGATCGCCGGCCAGTACAGCAAGCCGCGCTCCAAGCCGACCGAGACCCGCGACGGGGTGACCCTGCCGACCTACCGCGGCGACTCCGTCAACGGCTTCGAGTTCACCGAGGCGGCCCGCATCCCGGACCCGCAGCGGCTCAAGCGGATGTACAACGCCTCCGCGGCCACCCTCAACCTGGTGCGCGCCTTCACCACCGGCGGCTACGCCGACCTGCGCCAGGTGCACGCCTGGAACCAGGACTTCGTGAAGTCCTCGCCCTCCGGCCAGCGGTACGAGGCGCTGGCCCGCGAGATCGACCGGGCGATGAACTTCATGAACGCCTGCGGGGTGGACCCGGAGGAGTTCCGGACCGTGGAGTTCTACTCCTCGCACGAGGCGCTGATCCTGGACTACGAGTCGGCGCTGACCCGCGTGGACTCCCGCACCGGGAACCTCTACGACGTCTCCGGCCACATGGTCTGGATCGGTGAGCGCACCCGTCAACTGGACGGCGCGCACATCGAGTTCGCCTCCCGGATCCGCAACCCGATCGGCGTCAAGCTCGGCCCGACGACGACCCCTGAGGACGCGCTCACCCTCATCGACCGGCTCGACCCGAACCGCGAGCCGGGCCGGCTGACCTTCATCACCCGGATGGGCGCGGACAAGATCCGCGAGAAGCTGTCCGACCTGGTGGAGAAGGTCACCGCCTCCGGTGCCCAGGTCGTGTGGATCTGCGACCCGATGCACGGCAACACCTTCGAGGCGGCCTCGGGTCACAAGACCCGTCGCTTCGACGACGTGCTGGACGAGGTCAAGGGCTTCTTCGAGGTCCACAAGAGCCTCGGCACGCACCCGGGCGGCATCCACGTCGAGCTGACCGGTGACGACGTCACCGAGTGCGTGGGCGGCGGCGACGAGATCTTCGTCGACGATCTGCACCAGCGCTACGAGACGGCCTGCGACCCGCGGCTGAACCGCAGCCAGTCGCTGGACCTGGCCTTCCTGGTGGCGGAGATGTACCGCGACCAGTAACAGCGGCGCGAGACGAGTGGGGCGCGGATCCTGTGATCCGCGCCCCACTGCGTTGCCGTGCATTGTTGCCCGCCCGCGGTCCCGGGTAAGGTAAGGGTTACCTCACTGTCGATCACCGGGATCGGAGCGAGGCGCGCTTACGGAGGTGAACCCGCGTGTACGTCTGCTCCTGCTTCGGCATCACCGAGCAGCAGGTCCGCGAGCACGCGGACCGGGGTGCCTGCACGCCCCGCCAGGTCGCCTCCGCCTGCAAGGCCGGCACCGACTGCGGCGGCTGCGTCCGCCGCATCCAGGCGCTGCTGGGTCGCGGTGCGTGCCCCCGTCGCGAGCTGATCGACAGTGGCGTCCCCGACGCGCTGCGGCCGGAGTCCGAGCCGTGGAGCCAGGAGCCCGACGCGCTGGGTGCGGCATCCGGGCCGCTGGCCGCGGAGGCGGCCGCACCGGGGCCCGCGGACCTCCGGGCGGCCGCGTAGCCCCCCGGGGCACCCCGCCGGTGCGCACCGCGCCGGGCCGTCAGCTCGGCTGCTCGATCAGCTGGGCGATATAGAGCGCTTCCCCGAGCTTCTCGACCAGTTCCAGCTGGGTGTCGAGGTAGTCGATGTGGTGTTCCTCGTCGGCGAGGATGTCCTCGAAGATGTTGGCCGAGGTGATGTCCCCCTTGGCGCGCATGACCTCGACGCCGCGCTTGAGCCGGTCGATGGCCTCCACCTCGACCTGTCGGTCGGCCTGGAACATCTCGGTGAGGGTCTGGCCGACGCGGACGTGGAACAGCCGCTGGTAGTTCGGCAGTGCCTCCAGGAAGAGGATGCGGTCGGTCAGCACCTCCGCGTGCTTCATCTCGTCGAAGGACTCGGCGCGGGTGTACTTCGCGAGCTTCGGCCAGCCGAAGTTCTCCTGCATCTTGGAGTGCAGGAAGTACTGGTTGATCGCGGTCAGCTCGGCGGTCAGCTGCTCGTTGAGGAATTCGATGACCTCGGGGTCGCCCTGCATGTCTGCGGGCCCCTTTCACGCGAGTTCTGGGCAGGTGCCGCGCATCCTCGCACCGCGCCGAGCGGGCCGTCCAGTAAGTTCACACTTAGTACCAGTTGCCCGATTCCGTACCACCCTGGTCATCGGCACCCTTCGGGGTCTGACACCATGGAGGCATGGGTCAGCCGGAGAGTCGCGAAGAGGAGCCTGTGCTGCCTCCGGGACAGCGGCTGCAGCGTGGCTGGCCGGTGACGCACTACGGACCGGTCCCGAAGTTCCGCCCCGAGCGCTGGGAGTTCCGGGTCTTCGGCGCCACCGCCGACGGCGCCAAGCACTGCTGGACGCACGAGGAGTTCACGGCCCTGCCGTACACCACCGTCGTCGCCGATATGCACTGCGTCACCAAGTTCAGCATGCTCGGTGCCGAATGGGGCGGCGTGCTGACCCGGACCCTCCTGGAGCTGGCGCCGCCCGCGCCCGAGGCCACCCACGTGATGGTGTGGGCCGAGTACGGCTTCAGCTCGAACCTCAAGCTCGCCGACTTCGGCGCGGAGAACTGCCTCTTCGCCACCCACCGCTCCGGCGAACTGCTCACCGCCGAACACGGCTTCCCGGTCCGGCTCGTCGTGCCGCACCTCTACGCCTGGAAGGGCCCCAAGTGGGTCCGCGGCATCGAGTACATGACCGCCGACCGCCGCGGCTTCTGGGAGGAGCGCGGCTACCACAACCTCGGCGACCCCTGGCAGGAGCAGCGCTACTCCTACCAGGAGCAGCCGGGCGAGGGCCCGGAACTCTAGAGTCCGTCCGGGCCGCCCGCCGGTCCGGTGCCCGCTCAGGACACCCGCAGCTCCTTCAGCCGCGCCACGTCCGCGGCATGGCCCTCCTCGCCGCCCGGGGTCTCGATGACCAGCGGGACGCCGTCGGTCGCGGGGTGGGCGAACAGCTCGGCGAACGGTTCCGCACCGATGTGGCCGGCGCCGATGTTCGCGTGCCGGTCCTTGTGCGCGCCGACCACGTCCTTGGAGTCGTTGGCGTGGATCAGCTTCAGCCGGCCCTCGCCGGTGACCTCCACCAGCTCGTCCAGCAGCGCCTTCGTGCCGCCCGGCGCCGCCATGTCGTGCCCGGCCGCGAACGCGTGGCAGGTGTCCAGGCACACCCCGAGCCGCGGATGGTGGTCCAGCGCGTCGAAGTACGGCCCCAGGTCCTCCGCCAGCGAGCACAGCGAGGCGCCCTGGCCGGCCGTGGGCTCCAGCAGCAGCCAGGGGTCGTCGTCCCGCGTCAGCTCGTCCAACAGCGGCCGCATCTCCGCCCTGACCTGCGCCAATGCCGCCTCCCGCGGGCGCCCGCCGGTCGCCGAGCCGGTGTGCACGACCACCCCGAGGGCGCCGATGTCCCGGCCGCGACGCAGCGAGTGGCGCAGCGACAGCACGGACTTCTCGACCGTCGCCGCGGTGTGCGACCCGAAGTTGATCAGGTACGGCGCGTGCACGTAGGCGGGGATGCCCTCCTCGGCGCACGCCGCGCGGAACGCCGCGTCCTGCTCGGGACTGCCGGGCGGGGTCGCCCAGCCGCGCGGATTGGCGACGAAGACCTGGACGGCCTCGCAGCCGATCTGCCGGGCGTACGGCAGGCCGACCTTGGCCAGGCCGCCGGCCACCGGCACATGGCCGCCGACCGGATTGCGTGCGCGGGCGCGCTGCGCGGCGCCCTCGGGGGACAGGGGAGTACTCACCCTCCCAGGGTGCCAGGTGCCCGGCGGCCGTCCGCAGGGCACCTGGGACGGGCTACAGCGCGCCCTTCAACCGGATGGTGATCGTGCTGCCCTTGGGCGCCTTGTCACCGGCCGCGACCGACTGGGACGCGACCTTGTCCTGCGGGAACAGGAACGGCTTGTCCACCGTGACCTCGAAGCCGAGATCGGTCAGCGCCTTGGTGGCGTCCGCGGTGTTCTTGCCGCCGACGTCCGGGACGGTGACCATCTCCGGCCCCTTGGAGAGCGTCAGGGTCACCGTGTCGCCCTTGCCCAGCGTGGTCCCCGCGCCGGGCGACTGGCGGGCCACCGCGTCCTTGTCCTGCGGCGCGAAGACCGGCTGGTCGGCGAACTGGACGCGGAAGCCGGCCTGCCGCAGGGCCGCCGCGGCGTCCTCGCGCGCCGAACCGACCACGTTCGGCACGTCCGCCGGCGCGCCGCGGCTGACGGTGAGCGCCACCGCGGTGTCCGGCCGCCGGGTGCTGCCCGCCGCCGGGTCCGTACGGATCACCGACCCCTTGGCGACCTCGTCGCTGAACGCCCGGGTCTCGGTGCCCGGCACCAGGCCCAGGTCACGCAGCTTGCGCCGGGCGTCGGCGAGCGGGGTGCCGGCCAGGTCGGGGACGGTGACCTTCTCCGGGCCGCGCGAGACGACCAGGGTGACCGTGCCGTTGCCGCGGATCCGCAGGCCGGTCTCCGGCTCCGTCGCCATCACGTGGCCGCGTCGGACGTTGGCGCTGAAGCCGCGCTCCACCTTGATCCGCAGCCCCGCGTCGTGCAGCGCCTGCTGCGCCTCGGTCTGGGACATGTCCAGCACCGCCGGGACGCGGGTGAACTGGCCGACGTTGATGTACCAGACGCCGGTGCCGAGGCCCAGGACCAGCAGCACGGCCGCCACGATGGTGGCGGTCCGGCGCCGCCGGACCCGCCCGTCGGCCGGTGCCGCGGGCGGCGGCCGCAACCGGGTGGTCCGGCCGTCCGCCGGCGCGGCGTCCGCCGGCGGCACCTCCAGAACGCTGGTGCGGTTCAGCTCCGCCTGGTCCTCGACGGGCAGCGCCAGCTGTACGCCCGCCGGGCGCGGTATCACGTCGGTCCGCTCGTCGTCGTCCGACGGCTCCTTGGCCTGCGGCGGGACGAGGTCGAGCTGGGCGTCGGTCAGTCGCGTGCGGGCCGAGCGGGCCCGGGCGAGCAGTGCCACCGCGTCCTGCGGGCGCTGCTCGGGGGCGCGGGCGGTGGCCGCCACGACCAGCTCGTCCAGCTCGGACGCCAGGCCCGGCACCAGCTCGGAGGGCGGGGTGACGTCGTCGTGCAGATGGCTGTAGAGGATCTGCGCCGCGGAGCCGCCGGTGTGCGGCTTGCCGCCGGTGAGCATCTCGTAGAGCACCACGCCGCAGGCGTAGACGTCGACCCGGGCGTCCGCGGTGCCGTGCTCCATCTGCTCGGGGGCGAGGTACGAGACCGTGCCCAGGACCGAGCCGGTGGAGGCGGTGGTGTGCGTGTCCACCGCGCGCACCAGGCCGAAGTCGGCGACCTTGACCCGGCCGTCGTCGCCGATCAGGACGTTCTCCGGCTTCATGTCGCGGTGCACCAGCCCGGCGCGGTGCGCGGCCCCCAGCGCGGCCAGGATCGGCTCCAGGATGTCCAGCGCGGCCCGCGGCTGGAGGGCGCCGCGCTCGCGCAGCACGTCGCGCAGGGTGCAGCCGGCGACGTACTCCATCGCCAGATAGACGTAGGTGCCGTCGGTGCCCTGGTCGAAGACGCCGACCACGTTCGGGTGCGAGAGCCGGGCGACGGACTTGGCCTCGCGGATGAAGCGGTCGACGAACGCCTCGTCCACGGCCAGGCTCGGGTGCATCACCTTCAGGGCGAGCACGCGGTCCAGCCGGGTGTCCACGGCCCGGTAGACGGTGGCCATGCCCCCGGCGGCGATGCGCCCCTCGACGCGATAGCGACCGTCGAGCAGCCGGCCCACGAGAGGGTCCTGCAACGTCGTATCCACGGCAGACGAGTCTACGAGCCCGCACCGACACACCGGACGCCCCCGGCCATCCCCGCCGGGGACCGCAGCGGAACCGTGACAAGGGGGCGGACGGCGCGGCCGGGGCCCGGCGCGGAATAATCCGGGCCCGGCCGTAGTCGCACGAGGGGGTGGCGCCCGCGGCCGCGACGCCACACGGCACCAGAGGGGGACCCGATGACGACGCTCCAGATCGGCGCGCTGGCCCGGCGGACCGGCACCACCGAGCGGCTGCTGCGCTACTACGAGGAGCAGGGGCTGCTCAGCCCCCGGCGGACGAGCGCCGGCTACCGCCTCTACCAGGAGGCCGACGTCGCCCAGGTCCGCCGGATCCGCACGCTGCTGACCTCCGGGCTGAACACCGCCACCATCGCGCAGGTGCTGCCCTGTCTGCGCGACGACGACGGCCGGCTGGTGCCCACGTGCCCGCAGCTGGTCGGCGAGCTCCACCGGGAGCGCGCCCGGCTCACCGGCTCCATCGAGGCCCTGATGGCCTCCCGGGACCTGCTCGACGAGGTGATCACCGCCGCCCCCTCGGAGTTCACCGCCCCGCCGGAGTTCGCGGACGGGGTCGGGGCGGCGGACCGGGTGGGGGCGGCCGCCGGGCCGGCCTGAGCCCGCTGCCCGCCCCCCCCGCTCCCGCGGCGCCTAGAAGGCCGGCCGCTCCGGGTCCAGCTCCGCGACGCCGTCGGTGGGCGAGGACGCCAGCGCGAAGTGGCGGCGCGGGATCCGGCCCGCGCGGTGGGCCAGCCGGCCCGCCTCCACCGCATGCCGCATCGCCGCCGCCATCAGCTCCGGCTCCTGCGCCCGGGTCACCGCCGACGCCAGCATCACCGCCGCGCAGCCCAGCTCCATGGCGAGCGCGGCGTCCGAGGCGGTGCCCGCGCCCGCGTCCAGGACGACCGGGACGCCCGCGCGCTCGGTGATCAGCTGGAAGTTGTGCGGGTTGCGAATCCCGAGGCCGGAGCCGATCGGCGAACCGAGCGGCATGATCGCCGCGCAGCCCACGTCCTCCAGCTTCCGGGCCAGGACGGGGTCGTCGTTGGTGTACGGGAGCACGGTGAAGCCGTCGTCCACAAGGGTCTCGGCGGCGTCCAGCAGCTCCACCGGGTCGGGCAGCAGGGTCCGCTCGTCGGCGACGACCTCCAGCTTGACCCAGTCGGTGCCGAGCGCCTCCCGGGCGAGCCGGGCGGTGAGCACCGCCTCGCCCGCGGTGAAGCAGCCGGCGGTGTTCGGCAGCACCCGGATCCCGTTCCGCTGCAGCACGGACAGCACCGAGCCCTGCACGGTCGGGTCCAGCCGCCGCATGGCGACCGTCGTCAGCTGCGTCCCGGAGGCCAGCAGCGCGCGCTCCAGGACGCCGAGGCTGGGCGCGCCGCCGGTGCCCATGATGAGCCGGGACCGGAACGAGGTGCCGGCGATGGTCAGCGGGTCGGCGTCGGTGGCGGGTGCCGCCGGGGCGGTCCCCCGCTCCACTGCGGTGTCGGCCATGGCCATGATCAGCCTCCCTGCACGGCGGTGAGCACTTCGACGCGGTCGCCGTCGCCGAGCGCGGTGGTGGACCACTGGGTGCGCGGCACCACGGTCTCGTTGACCGCGGCGGCCACCCCGGCCGACGCCCGGGACAGCGTGGCGACCAGCCGGTCGAGGGTCAGCCCGGCCGGGATCCGGCGGGCCGCCCCGTTGACCGAGACGGACACCTCGGCGCCCTCGGGGACATCGGAGGCATCGGGACCAACGGGGCTGCTGGGGGTACCTGGGGCGCTCATACGGGCTGCTCCTCAAGGGCGCGGGCGCACGCTGCCCCCCGGGTGGTGGGGGAGAAGCGCGCGGGGGAGAAGGGGCGGGCCTCTTCCGGGACGGTTCCGGTGGCCAGCACCTCGGCCATCACGTCACCGGTGACCGGCGTCAGCAGCACGCCGTTGCGGAAGTGGCCGGTGGCCAGGTGGAGGCCGGGCAGCTCGGTCGGCCCGAGCAGCGGCGCGTTGTCGGGGGAGCCGGGACGCAGCCCGGCGCGGCTCTCGGTCAGCGGCAGTTCGGTGATGCCCGGGACCAGCTCGTGGGCGTCCCGCAGCAGTTCGTAGACGCCGCCCGCGGTGACCGTGGTGTCCCAGCCCAGCTCCTCGCTGGTGGCGCCGAGGACCAGTTCACCGCTCTCGCGGGGCACGAGGTAGACGGGATTGCCCCGGACGACGGCCCGTACGGTGCGGGAGAGGAACGCCCGGCCCCCCGGGGGCGGGGCCGGCAGCCGCAGCCGCAGCACCTGTCCCTTGACGGGCCGCACCGGTGGCCGCACCGCCTCCGGGACCCCGGCCAGCCGGCCGCTGTGGCTGCCCCCGGCCAGGACGACCTGACCGGCCGCCAGCCGTGTCCCGTCGGCGAGTTCGGCGCCCGCGGCGCGCCCGCCGGCGGTCGTCAGGCGCTCCGCCGACGTCCGGTGGAAGACCACCCCGGCCCGCTCGCAGGCGGCCAGCAGGGCGTCCGCCAGCCGCCGCGGGTCGACCTGGTGGTCGCCGTCCACCCGGAGGCCGCCGCGCACCCCGGGGGCGAGCATCGGCTCCAGTCGGCGGCATTCGCGCCCGTTCAGCCACTGCGAGTCCAGGCCCGAGCGGACCTGGAGGGCGTGCAGCTCCCTCAGGTGGGCGCGGTCGTCGGCGTCCAGCGCGACGGCCAGGGTGCCGCACCGCCGGTAGCCGATCCGCTGTCCGCTCGCCTCCTCCAGTTCCTCCGTGAAGCGCGGATACCGGTGCGCCGAGGCCAGGTTGAGCCCCAGCAGGGTCTCCTCGCCGTAGTGCAGTTCGGTGACGGCGGCCAGCATGCCGGCCGCGACGGCCGCCGCGCCGCCGCCGGGCGCAGGGTCCGCCACCGCGACCCGCAGTCCGCGGCCGGCCGCCCGCCAGGCGGTGACCAGCCCGATGATGCCGCCGCCGACGACCAGCACATCGGGGTGCCGGCCCGCGGGCCGCGACGGGTCCGTTGGTGTGGTGGATGGATGCATGGGCGTCCAGCCCCTCCCTTCGCCGGCATGACCCGGATCAGGTTCGTACGGTCGGAGGCCGGCCAGCCTCCCTCTCAGCCCGGTGCGTCCGGGCTCCCGCGAGTGCGTCAGGCGCCACCCTAATACGGGCCGCGACGCGCCGTAAGGGAGCGCCGCCGGACCGGACCCGGTCGGCACGGCGCGTGACGCTGTGTCAGAGATCTCCTTGCGCGCTGCTGCGGGCCGCGTCGTCCGCCGTCCTAGAGTGAGCGGGTGAGCGAGCAGAGCAAGTCTCCCCAGGACCCTGACCGCACGCCGCGCGTGGTGATCGTCGGCGCGGGGATGGCGGGTGTGCAGACCGCCGTGGCCCTGCGCGAACAAGGCTGGCGGGGAGCGATCACGCTCCTCGGCGACGAGCCCCACCAGCCTTACGACCGCCCCCCGCTGTCCAAGGCGGTGCTGCTCGGCAAGGCCGACGGCTCCGCGTTCGACATCGACTTCGCCGGCCTCGGCATCGACCTCCGCCTCGGCAGTCCGGTCACCGCACTGCGCCCGGACGCGCACGTCGTCGAGACCGGCCAGGGCCCGATCCGCTACGACCACGCGGTCATCGCCACCGGCGCCGAACCGATCCGGCTGCCCGGCAGCGAGGGCCTGGCCGACGTCCACCTGCTGCGCACCCTGGACGACGCCGAGCGGCTGCGGCCGGTGCTCGCCGCCCAGCACCGGATCGTGGTGGTGGGGGCCGGCTGGATCGGCGCGGAGTTCGCCACCGCCGCCCGCGAGGCGGGCTGCGAGGTCACCGTCGTCGAGGCCGCCGACCACCCGCTGGCCGGCGCCCTGCCCGCCGCGGTCGCGGCCTACATGACCGGCTGGTACGCGGACGCCGGGGCCGACCTGCGCACCGGCGTGCGGGTCGACTCCGTCACCCCCGGCGCGGTGACCCTCGCCGACGGCACCACCCTGCCCGCCGACGCCGTCGTCGTCGGGATCGGTGCCCGGCCCGCCACCGCCTGGCTGGCCGGCTCCGGCGTCGCCCTCTCGCCCGCGGACGGCTCGGTCCTGGCCGACGAGCGGCTGCGCACCTCCGCCCCCGACGTCTACGCGGTCGGCGACTGCGCCTCCTTCCCGTCGGCCCGTTACGGCACCCGGCTGCTGGTCCACCACTGGGACAACGCCCTCCAGGGGCCCCGCACGGTGGCCGAGGACATCGCCCAGGGCGCGGCGGAGGGCACGGTCTACGACCCGGTGCCGTACTTCTGGTCCGAGCAGTTCGGGCGGTTCGTGCAGTACGCCGGTCACCACGGGGACGCCGACGAACTGGTCTGGCGCGGCGATCCGGCCGGTGCCGCCTGGTCGGTGCTGTGGCTCCGCGGTGCGGGCGCCGGCGACGGGGCGGGGCGGCTGGTCGCGCTGCTGGCGGTGGGGCGCCCGCGGGACCTGGCCCAGGGGCGCCGGCTCATCGAGCGCGGTGCGCTGCTGGACCGGGAACGGGCGGCGGACGCGACCGTTCCGCTCAAGTCGGCGGTCCGGTAGCGCGGTCCGCGGCCGCCCGGGGCTCACCCGGCGGTGTGCACGCGCCGCCCGACGGCGATGCCCGGGTACCGGCTGTCAGTGGGAGGTGGCAGGCTTGTCCTGTGACCGAGATTGACGCAAACATCGATGGACTCGTCCCCGCCTGGCTCACCCTCCCCGACATCGCCGAAGAACTCGACATCGAGGTGACCCGCGTGCGGCAGCTGGTGAAGGAGGGCCAGCTCATCGCGGTGCGCCGCGGCGAGAACCGCGTGCTCCAGGTGCCCGCCGAATTCATCAAGGACGGCAAGGTCGTCAAGGGACTCGTCGGCACGCTGACGCTCCTGCGGGACGACGGCTTCGCCGACGAGGAGATGCTGGAGTGGCTCTTCACCGCGGATGACACCCTGCCCGGCACCCCGGCGCAGGCGCTGCGCGAGAATCGCGGCACGGAGGTCAAGCGCCGGGCCCAGGCACTGGCCGTCTGACGCACCCGCGTCCCGCAGCAACCGCACCACGCATCCGCAACCGCATCCACGCGGCGTACGGACCGGCCCCGGCCGGTCCGTACGCCGCCGACGAGGGGGGAAGCCGCCCGATGACCACCGTTCGACAGGCCCTGTCCGACGCCCGGCTCTACCTGTGCACCGACGCGCGCACCCGCCAGGGCGACCTCCCGCAGTTCCTGGACGCGGTGCTGGCCTCGGGCGTGGACATCGTCCAGCTGCGCGACAAGGGCCTGGAGGCCGGCGAGGAGCTGCGCCACCTGGAAGTCTTCGCGGACGCCTGCCGGCGGCACGGCAAGCTGCTCGCGGTGAACGACCGCGCGGACGTCGCCCACGCCGCGGGCGCCGAGGTGCTCCACCTCGGCCAGGGGGACCTGCCGGTCCCGGCCGCCCGCGCCCTCCTCGGCCCGGAGCCGCTGATAGGCCGCTCCACCCACGCCGAGGCCGAGGTGGACGCCGCGCTCACCGAGCCCGGCGTCGACTACTTCTGCACCGGCCCCTGCTGGCCGACCCCGACCAAGCCCGGCCGGCACGCCCCCGGCCTGGACCTGGTCCGGTACGCCGCCGCACGGAACCCCGAGCGCCCCTGGTTCGCCATCGGCGGGATCGACGCCGGCAACCTCGACGAGGTGCTGGCGGCCGGCGCCCGCCGGGTGGTGGTGGTCCGTGCCCTCACCGAGGCCGACGACCCGGGTGCGGCGGCCGCGGAGCTGGCCAAGCGGATCCGGAGCTGGTCCGCCTGACGGGGCCGGCCGGTGCCCGCCGGGAGACCGTCGGATGACCACGGGATGGCCGCGGGATGTCCACGTACTGGACAGCAGCCGCATCAACCAGGCATTACCTCGATGTCGGTTGGTGTCCGTCCGGGGTGTGGTTAACCTGCCCGTATGGCCCTAGGTACAGCTTCCACCAGGACTGATCGCGCACGAACCGTGCGCGACCTGCTTGCTTCCGGCAAGCGATCCTATTCATTCGAGTTCGCCGCCCCGAAGACCGAGAAGGGCGAGCGGACGTTGTGGAACGCCATTCGCCGCATCGAGGCCGTCGCCCCGACCTTCGTGTCGGTGACCTACGGCGCCGGCGGTACCTCCCGCGACGGCACGGTCCGCGCCACCGAGCGCATCGCCACCGACACCACTCTCACCCCGGTCGCCCACCTGACCGCGGTCAACCACTCCACCGCCGAGCTCCGCAACATCATCGGCCAGTACGCCGACGCCGGGATCCGCAACATGCTCGCGCTGCGCGGCGACCCGCCGGGCGACCCGATGGGCGAGTGGGTCCGGCACCCCGACGGCATCGGCCACGCCGCCGACCTGGTCCGGCTGATCAAGGAGTCCGGCGACTTCTGCGTCGGCGTGGCGGCCTTCCCCGAGATGCATCCGCGCTCGACGGACTGGGACACCGACATCCGGCACTTCGTCGACAAGTGCCGCGCGGGCGCCGACTTCGCGATCACGCAGATGTTCTTCTACCCGGAGGACTATTTCCGGCTGCGGGACCGGGTCGACGCCGCGGGTTGCCCCACGCCGATCATTCCGGAGATCATGCCGGTCACCAACGTGCGCCAGATCGAGCGGTTCGCGCAGCTCAGCAATGCCGCTTTCCCGCCGGAGCTCGCGGAGCGCATCCTCGCCGTCAAGGACGACCCGGCGGCGGTACGCTCCATTGGCATCGAGTACGCGACGGACCTGTGTGCGCGCTTGATGGCCGAGGACGTGCCCGGGTTGCACTTCATCACCCTGAACCACTCCACGGCGACCTTGGAAATCTACGAGAACCTGGGGCTGCACCAGCGGCCCTGACCACGCTTGGCCGGCATCCGGCGGAAGAGGGGCGCATATGGGCTGGATGATCCTCTACATTGCGTTCGCCCTGGTCGCTCTGTGGCTGCTCGGTGAGGTCCTGTTCCAGCACAAGGCGCCGGTGCGCTGGCGGTTGCTGGCACTGTGCGGCTTCCTCTGCGTGGTGGCCGGCGTGCTCATCCCGTCGGTCATCGTGATCGCGCTGGGCGCCATCGCCTTCGCGATCGGGCAGACCTTCGTCACGCTCTCCGTCCGCCGCGGCTACGAGGAGGGCTGGACGATCGGCGGGCGGCCCAAGCCGAACCGCCGGCGCCGCGCCCGCTCGTCCCGCGCCCCCGCCGCCGGGCCGAACCTCCAGGTCTCCGGGCTGACGGAGGAGACGGCCCCGGCCGCCGCCGACGCCGCCGCGGAGACCCCGCCGGGCGGCCACGGCGGCTACGGCGGCCATGGCGAGGACGGCGGCCACGGCGGCTACGGCGGCCATGGCGAGGACGGCGGCCACGGCGGGGACGGTGCCGGGAGCCCGGACCCGTACCAGCCGCTGCCGGACGCGCCCGGCCCCGGTGAACCGCCCGCCGCCGCCCCGGACTTCTTCGAGTACGGCCAACCGGACGCCGCCACCGTCTACGCGCCCCAGCCGCTGCCGGACGAGACCGGGGCCTACGGCGTCTACAGCCCCGACGCCCGCCCCGACCCGTTGGCCGCCCCCGCCTCGTACGACGTCTTCGGGAACGCCACCGCGGACGGCGACGGCAACGGCCAGGGCTACGGCGGGGGTTACGCCCCGACCACCGGCCAGGACGGCTACGCCGATCCCTACCCCGCCTACGACCAGGGCGCCTACCACGGCGGGCAGGCGCCCTACTCCGACCCGTACATCGGCACCCAGCAGTACGCCGCGCACTACGACCCGTACGAGGAGCCCGACCCGTTCGGCCAGGGGCAGTATCAGACCGGGCAGTACTACGACGGCCTCGGCGGGCAGCCGGCGCAGCACTACGGGCAGGAGTACCACCCCGAGACCCCGCCCGACGGCGTCTGGGTGCCGCAGCAGCGCGAGACCGGGCACCCGGCGGAGCAGCCGACCTACCCGCCCCCGCAGCACCCGGGGTACGACGAGCAGCGGTACCACTACTGAGCCGCGGGCTGCTGAGCGGTGCGGCTCCTGAGGAGGGGGTGACTCGGCCGCGGGGTTGGTGAACTCCCGCCGCCGCGGCCCGAGTCGAGGCCGGTCCCGGCGCTGCCGGGCCGACCGGCCTCAGCCGGGTCTTACTCCGGTCTCACTCCGAGCCGTGCCAGTCGTCGCCGTTCACGATCAGGCCGGCGACGATCGCCCCGGACATCCCGGCGTGCGCCAGCCCGCCGCCGGGGTGGGACCAGCCGCCGACGGTGTAGAGCCCCGGTATCCGGGTGCGGTTGCCGGGCCGCAGGAAGCGCCCCTCCCGGCCCGCCAGCGCCGGGCCCGGCACCGGCCCGCCGCCGGTCGGCGGCAGGACCTCCCGCCACAGCACCCGCTCCCGCAGGCCCGGCACCGCCGCCTCGGCGCTCTCGACCAGCCGGTCCGCGTCCTGCTCCAGGGCCTCGGGGTCCAGCCAGTCGACCGGACCGTGCGGGGCGACGGTGGCGGTGAGGGTCACCGCCTCGTGGCCGTCGTCGGGCCGCGTCGCGGGGTCGTCGGGGCGCAGCACCGTCACCGTCGGTCGGGCACAGGGGTCCCGCAGGTCCTGCCCGTCGCCGAAGACGGCGGCCAGCTCCGCGCCGCGGTCCGCGGCGTGGACCACCGTGCGGTGCACCGTGTCCGCCGGGCGGGCGCCGCGCAGCGCCAGGCAGACCGTCAGCCGCGCCGGAGCCCGGTCGCCCGGCCCCGGGTCGGGGCGGACGTCACCGTCGTTCCAGGGCTCGCGGCCCGCGCAGAGCTCCGGCAACCCGGCCGGGTCGACGCCCGCGACCACGAACTCGGCGTCGGCCACCCGGCCGTCGGCCAGCTCCACGCCCGCGGCCCGGCCGTCCTTCTCCAGGATCCCGGTCACCTCGGCGCCGAAGCTGAACTCCACCCTGCGCGCCCGGCAGCGCTCGTACAGCGCGTCGGCCAGCGCCCGCATCCCACCGCCCACGTACCAGCTGCCGAAGGTCTGCTCCATGTACGGCAGCACGACGGCGCTGGCCGGGGCGGTGCGCGGGTCGAAGCCGTACGCCAGGGCGTGGCTCTCCAACAGGGCGATCAGCCGGGGGTCGGCCAGCTCGCGCCGGGCGACCTCGGCGAGGGTGGCGGTGGTCGGGCCCTTGCCTCCGCCCAGCCCGAACAGGCCGCGCCGGCGCACCGCCGGATACGGGTCGCGCCCCAGCACCCGCCAGTCCGCCCACAGCGGCTCCTCCAGGAGCGGTCGGCGGGTGGCGTCCCACGCCTCGCGGGCGCGGACCAGCAGGGCGCTCCAGCGCTCGCCGCGGCCGGCACCCAGCGCCTCGTCCAGGGCGGTCAGGACACCGGCCCGGGAGGCGTTCGGCAGCGTCGCGGAGGTGCCGTCGGCGAAGACGTGCCGGCTCGCGGGGTCGACCTGGGTCAGCTCGACGCAGCGCTCCAGCGGCTCGCGGCCGGTCTTGACGAACAGGTCGCGGTAGACCGCCGGCAGGTGCAGCAGACCGGGGCCCGTGTCGAAGGCGAAGCCGTCCCGCTCGAACCGGCCCAGCGCGCCGCCGTACGTCGCACCGCGCTCGAACACCGCCACCCGGTGGCCCGCGACGGCCAGCCGGGCGGCGGCCGCCATCGCGCCCATCCCGGCGCCGATCACCGCAATCCCTGCCATGCCTGCGACTGTATCCGGCGGCACTGACAACGCCGCCGACGGCCGGTGCCCGGTCCGGGCGCCGGACGGGCTCAGGCGGCCGGTGGCGCGCTGCCGGCGGCCGTCGCGAGCCGCTTCTCCGCGCGCCGTTCCCGCCGGCGCAGCAGGTACCGGCGGATCCGCGACCACAGGAAGATCACCACCGCGATACCGGCGGCCAGCAGCACCGCCGCGATGCCCGCCGCGATCCACGGGTGGAACAGCGCGAACGCGACGATCCCGGCGACGCCCAGGTCCTCCGCCAGGCTCAGCACGATGTTGCTGGCCGGCTCCGGCGAGGTGTTGACCGCGATCCGGGTGCCCGCCTTGACCAGATGGCTCACCAGCGCCGTGGAGCCGCCCACGGCACCGGCCGCCAGCTGCGGCAGCGACCCGTCGTGCCCGGCCAGCAGCGCCGCCACCACACCGCCGGCGATCGGCCGGACCACGGTGTGCACGGCGTCCCAGACGGAGTCCACGTACGGGATCTTGTCGGCGATCGCCTCGACCAGGAAGAGCAGTCCGGCGACGATCAGCACATCGGGGCGTTCCAGCGCGGCGGGGACCTCGTCGGAGACGCCGGTCGCGCCGAGCAGGCCGAGGAGCAGGACGACGGCGTAGGCGTTGATCCCGCTCGCCCAGCCGCTGGTGAAGACCAAGGGAAGTACGGACACGTCGCAGATCGTAGGCGGTCCGAGGGGGCCGCCGCCCGGCTGATGGGGCGGGGTGCTCAGCTTTGAGTATCCGTACTCAGACGCCGAGATGAGTAGGTACGCGGATGGGCCGGGATCCGCCCGGACGGAAGAGTGGGGGCCACGGACGGGAAGCGGCGCCGCACCGCCGACACGGGGCGGCGGAGCGGTGCGGCTCCCCGGACGGAACGGGGGAGTACGGGGGAGTACGGGGGAACGACGGGGGCGGCGCTGCCCTGGTCGGATCGATCGGGGGAACGATCCGTGCCAGGGCAGCGCCCATGTCCGTTCGGGGCCGGGCTCCGGGGGCGAGGGGCGGACCGCCGCTCCCTCAGGCCGGGCGGCCGGTGACCCGCCCCTGGAGGAGCCGCGACAGGGCCGCGTGCACGTCGTCGATCGACCGGTCCGGCTGGTACGACTGCCAGTCCAGGGCGGCCACCAGGACCATCCCGAACAGCGCCGAGGCGGTCAGCGGGATGTCGATCTCCTCGCTGAGCTCCCCGCCGGCCACGGCCTCCCGCAGCACGTTCTCCACCACCGTGATGGCCCGCGCCCGCACCACCATGAGGGTGGACTGCCAGGCCCGGTTGGTGCGCCACAGTTCGGCGACGTAGAGCTGGGTGAGGGCCGGGTAGCGGGCGATGAAGTCCAGGCCGGCCCGGATCATCGCGTCCAGGGCGTCGACCTGGGTGCCGCCCCGGTCGGTGACCGCGTCGGCGGCCGTCTGGAGGGAGGACGCCAGCAACTCGATGCCGTGCCGCAGCAGCTCCTCGAAGAGGACGTTCTTGCTCGCGAAGTTGTAGTACACGGTGCCCTTCGCGACCCCCGCCCGTTCGGCGATCTCGTCCACCGTGGTGGAGGAGAAGCCCTGTTCGGCGATGAGCGTGACCGCGGCTTCGAAGAGCTTGCGCCGGGTCGCGTCGCGGCGTGTGTGGGAGCTGTCCATAGGGGCGATTGTGCCGGTCGAGGCTGTGTGCGCGCTCACAGGCTCAGCTCCGGGTGGAGGTCCTTCATGCGCACCACCTGGCGGCCGCGCGCCGCCAGGGAGGTCAGCGCGAGCGCCCCGAGGGTGAACGCCGCCAGCACCGCACCGCCCTGCCACACGGGGGCCAGGTCGCCGCCCGTGATGAGCCGGCGCAGCCCCTCGACGATGTAACTCATCGGCAGGTAGGGGTGGATGGCCTCGAAGAAGCCCGGACTGGTCTGCACCGGATAGGTGCCGCCGGCCGACGTCAGCTGGAGCATCAGCAGCGCCAGGACGAGGATCCGGCCGGCCGGCCCGAACTTCGCGTTCAGCCACTGCACGATCGCCGAGAAGCAGGCCGTGACCAGGACCAGGAAGCCGAGCGTGCCGGCCGCCCGGGCCATCTGAAGGCCGAGCGCGAAGTGCAGCACGGACATCAGCGCGGCGGTCTGGAGCACCCCGATGCCGAACACCGGCAGCCATCCGGACAGTGCCACCCGCCAGGAGGACGCGCCCATCGCCAGCGCCCTCCGGTTGAGCGGCGGGATCAGCATGTACGCCACCATCGCGCCGACCCACAGGGACAGCGGGATGAAGTACGGGGCGAACCCGGTGCCGTAGTTGGGCGCCTTGTGGGCGGCGCCGGACGCCAGCTGCACCGGGTCGGACATGACCAGGGTGCGCGCGTCGCGCTCCTTCTTGCCGTAGTCGGGGATCTGCTTCACCCCGTCGTGCAGCCCGCCGGCCAGCTGTGCCGAGCCGTCGGAGAGCTTGAACATCCCGCCGTCCAGCGTCTGCGCGCCGTCCTTGAGGCGGCCGACGCCGGCGTCCAGGTCGGCCATCCCGGAGGCGGCGCGGCCGGTGCCGTCGTGCAGCTGCCCCGCCCCGTCGTCGAGCCGGTCCGCACCGGCGGCCAACCGGGCGTTGCCCGCGGCCAGTTTGCGGGCGCCCGCGGAGACCTTGTGGGCGCCGGCGTTGAGGTCGTTGATCTTCTGGACCGCGGCGTCCATGTCGGCCCCGAGGGTCGGCCCGTGCGCGGCGAGTTCGAGGGCCAGGGAGTGCAGGGTGTCCAGGTCCCGGCCGAGCTGGTCGAGGTTCTTCTGGTCGTGGACGTAGCCGCTGACCTCCTCGGCGGTGTCCGCCGCGGCGGCCGCCTGCTCGGTGATGCGCTTCAGTTCGGCGCAGTCGGTCTCCAGGGTGACGCCGCTGCCGCAGCGCAGCCGGTAGTACGTGTCCAGGTGGTCGGACAGGCCCCGGGAGAGCCGTGCGCCGGTGTCGGCCGCGCCGGGCAGCTTGTCCAGGTGGTCGCGCACCGCCTGGGCGCCGTCGGCGACCAGCTGCGCGGCCTCGCCGATCTCCTTGCCGTGCGCCCGGACGAACGGCCCCACCTTGGCGACGACGCCGTTGACGGTGTCGGCGAGCTGCTGGGTGCCCTGGGCCACCTGCCCGGAGCCGTCGGCCAGTTGGCGTGCCCCGGTGGCGGCGGTGCCGGCCCCCTTGGCGAGTTCGGCGCTGCCCTGGTGGAGCCGGCCCGCGCCGGCGTCGAGGTCACCCAGGCCGTCGACCAGCCGGGCGCTGCCGTTCTTGGCGGTGCCCAGGCCGTCGGCCAGTTTGCCGGTGCCGTCCTTCGCCTGCCCGATGCCGTCCTTGAGCCGGTCCGCGCCGTCGGCGGCCTCCTCGGTCTTGCCGTGCAGGGTCGAGAACGAGACGAAGATCTTGTCGAGGAAGGTCCGCGACGCCTTGGCCGTGGCCGCCGCGCGCACCTCGGAGAAGACCGTCCGGGAGATCTGCCCGACGATGTAGTTGTTGGCGTCGTTGGTGCGCACCTTCAGGGCGCCGGTCTCCGGGTGGGCCCCGGAGCTGGAGGCGATCCGCCGGCTGAAGTCCCGCGGGATGGACAGCGAGAGGTAGTACGTGCCGTCCTCGACGCCCCGGCCGGCCTCCTGGGCGTCCACCTGGTGCCAGTCGAAGGTGTGGCTGTCGCGCAGCCCGGCGACGATGCCGTCGCCGGCCGCGATGTGCTGCCCGCCGACGTCGGCGCCCCGGTCGTCGTTGACCAGCGCGACCGGGATCCGGTCCAGCCGGCCGTAGGGGTCCCAGAAGGACCACAGGTAGAGCGCGCCGTACAGGAGCGGCAGCAGCAGGAGCGCGGCCAGCGCGGCGCGCGGCAGCTTCCCCCTCCCGAACCGCTTCAGCTCAAGCGCGGCCAGCTTCGGCGAGCGCATCGGCCGCCCCCTCCTCGTCGTGCCCGCCGTCCTCGGGGGCGTCGGCAGCGTCCGGTTCCGGGCGGCCGGTGCGTACCAGGACCACGCCCGCGAGGTCCGCCGGCGGCTCGCTGCACACCGCGAGCACGGTGGTGCCGGCCTCCGCCAGTGCCCGCAGCAGCGCCCAGGCCGCGGTGCGTTCCGCGTCGGACAGCTTCAGGTCGGTGTCGTCCACGGCCAGCAGCCGGGGGCCGCCGATCAGCGCCAGCGCCACGGACAGCCGCAGCGCCTCCAGCCGCTCCAGGTCGCGCACGGAGGTGCGGATCCCCTTGGGCAGCGCCGCCACGTCCAGTCCGGCAGCGGTCAGCGCGTCGTCCACCAGGGCGCGGGCCTGCGCCCGGCGTTCCCGCCGGGGGCGCAGCAGCGTACGGAGGGAGGCGCCGAACCGGCCCTGCAGCAGGGCGCGTTCACGCAGGTGCTCGCCCACGGTCAGGGCCGGATCGAGCTCGGCGACCCCCGGCACGTGGGCGAGCGCGGTGCGGGACCGGACCGCGGCCATACGCTGGGGCAGCGGCAGCCCGGCGACCTCGGCGGTGCCCGCCGCGGGCTTCATCCGGCCGGTGAGCGCCAGCAGCAGACACGTGCGACCGGACCCCGACGGGCCCGGTACGGCGATCAGCGCGCCGGGTTCCGCCGTGATGTCGAGGTCCCGGAACGCCCATCCGCGGGGGCCCTTGACCCCGAATCCCGCGGCCGTGACCGCCGCCCCGTGCGGGGTGCTGTCCACGATCCCCTCCTTTGCACTGACTGGTCAGTTCAAAGTAGGGATCCGTCCCACCCTCCGCAAGGGGTTCGCCGAAAATCCGCGAAACCCCGTTCCGGATCCGCCGACCCGATGTCCGTTTTCCGGCGAAACCGCAGGTCAGGGTCGATTGTCAGTGGTGTGCCGCACGATGGGTGCATACGGTCCGCATCGGCCCGCCGGTCCTCGACCGGCGGGCGACGACAGGAGGTTCGTCATGGCAGCTCGTCCCGCCGCGGGCAGCTCGACTGCGTACGGTCCCCCGAGCGATGTCCACCCCGTCCTGCGCCGGGCGGCCGCGCCGCCCGCCGCCCTCGATCTGCTCACCAAGGCCCAGCACGGCCTCGACGAGGCCGAGACCCTGGAATCCGCCAACGAACGGTTCGCCACCGCCCACCTGGCCGCGCTGCGCGCCGCGGCCGCGGTCCTCGCCGTGCGCGGCCGGCCGGAGCCCACCGCGCGCCGTCGGAAGACTATCCGGAGCGCCTGGGAGGTGCTGCCCGAGGTCGCCCCCGAACTC
Source organism: Streptomyces sp. CB02959 (assembly GCF_002803155.1). Lineage (GTDB taxonomy): Bacteria > Actinomycetota > Actinomycetes > Streptomycetales > Streptomycetaceae > Streptomyces. The sequence continues at coordinate 322,913 of NZ_NNBP01000004.1, read as the reverse complement.
TCCGAGTGGAGCGCCCTGTTCGCGGCCGGCGCCGACCGCCGGGCCAGGGCCGAGGCCGGCATAGCGGGCGCGGCCACCCGGCGCGCCGCCGACGACCTCCTGCGGGACGCCGGGATGTTCCTCCGCCTCGTCGAGCGGATGCTCCGGCTCCAGCCGGCGCTGCCCCCGCAGCGGGCCGGGACCCCCGGCGCCGGCTGGGGGAAGACCGGCTGACGCCCGGACCTGCTGCGCCGCGCGGGCCGGACGCGGCACCCGCCGGATTACGGAATAGGGTGGTGAACGACTGGATGTTCATGCCCCGCCGAGGAGCCACCCACCGTGTCTGACCCGCTGCGCCCGCGCGCCTCCCTTCGTACCGCCGTGGTCTGGGACGTCCTCAAGGACGCCCTGGAGCGCCGGGTCAAGGCCGCCGGGCGCGACGCCCTGGACGTCCTCGACACCGGCGGCGGCAGCGGCAACTTCGCCGTCCCGGTGGCCCGCCTCGGCCATCACGTCACCGTCGTCGACCCCAGCCCCAACGCCCTCTTCGCCCTGGAGCGCCGGGCCGCCGAGGCCGGGGTCGCCGACCGCATCCGAGGGGTCCAGGGCGACGCCCACGGCCTGTTCCAGGTCGTCGAGCGCGGCGGCTACGACGCGGTGCTCTGCCACGGCGTACTGGAGTACGTGGACGACCCCGCCGAGGGCCTGCGCAACGCCGTCGGCGCGCTGCGCCCCGCCGGCACCCTCAGCCTGCTCGCCGCCGGTCTGGGCGGGGCGGTCCTCGCCCGCGCCCTGGCGGGCCACTTCACCGAGGCCCGCCGGGCCCTCACCGACCCCGCGGGCCGCTGGGGCGAGGGCGACCCGGTGCCCCGCCGGTTCACCGCCGAGCAGCTCACCGACCTGGTCACCGCCACCGGCCTCCAGGTCGGCGCGGTGCACGGCGTACGGGTCTTCGCCGACCTGGTCCCCGGCGTCCTCGTCGACACCGAGCCCGGAGCCGTCGACGCCCTGCTGAAGCTGGAGGCCGCCGCGGCCGAGCAGCCCGCGTTCCACTCCGTCGCCACCCAACTCCACGTCCTGGCCGAGCGCGACTGACCGGGCCCCGGACGCGGCGGCCGCACCTCCGGACCGGCGTACCGGGGGCGGCCTCGGTCGCGGGCGGGACCGGTACGGCGGCCGGGAGCACCGCCGGCGCAGCCCCGGCGACGCCCGCGGGCACCGCGTGCGGTCGACCACAGGCCACCCGAACAGCCGCTTCGCCCCGTATGATCGGGGTACGACGCTCCGGCATGACGGACTGGCGGGTGGGGAATGCAGCCAGCATCACCACCGCACCGCCGCGGCGGTGCGGACGGTGAATTGGCGTAGAGGGGCGGGTTTCACGGGGGCGATTCCCTGCCTATCCTGAAAGGGTCGCACCCGGTCGCCCCCCGCGACCGACGAGTAGGAGGACTCCGTGCCGCTCTCGGAGCACGAGCAGCGCATGCTCGAGCAAATGGAGCGAGCGCTGTACGCCGAAGATCCCAAGTTCGCGACAGCGCTTGAGGGAAGCGGGCTGCGTACGTACACCCGGCGACGGGTCTACCAAGCGGTCGCGGGCTTCCTGGTGGGTATCGGCCTGCTCATGGCCGGAATGGTCGCGCAGCAGATCTGGTGGGTCAGCGTCGTCGGCTTCCTCGTCATGCTCGGCTGCGCCGTGCTGGCCGTCACCGGCTGGCGCAAGGCCCCCAAGCCCGGTGAGCGGGGTGCGGCCCCGGGCGGGCCGCAGACGCGCCGCCAGGTCCGGCAGCGCCGCTCGATGATGAACCGCATCGAGGACCGCTGGCAGCGCCGCCGCGACGAACAGCAGGGTCACTGACAACCGGCCCCTGCGCCCGGATCCCGCCATGCGGTCCGGCTCGGATCCAGCCAAGTCTCTGACGCCCGTCCGCGGCCTGCGCCCGCCTCTGCGCCCCGGCAACGGCGCACGCGCGGGCATCGGACCGTCCATGTGACTTCCGTGGTGTGGCCCCCGAGGGATCGGGGGCCACACCCTTTTCTTCTCGTGCCTGCCACTCTTCCTGTGCCTGCCCCTCTTCCCTCGCTTTCCCCTCTTCCCTCGCTTTCCCCTCTTCCCGTGTCCCGTGTCCCGTGGCGTGTGTCCGGCCTGGGCCGTGCCCGTGACGTGCGCTTCCGCTGGTCACCACGGGGGCAGCCGTGCCACGCGCCGGGCGGCGGGCCGCCTACGGGAGTGCGAGGGGGCCGTCCGAGCCCGGCGACGGCGTACCGGACCCCGGCGCCGCGCCCGGGGCGGGCCGTCCGCCGCGCCGGACTACGCCCGCCTGCCGCGCCGCCGCGCCGCCGTCCGCAGTGCGTCCGCCGCCCGCCGGGCCGCGGCCGCCGGGCGGCTGTCCCGGCAGCGCAGCCGCAGGGCCGACCAGCGGACCGCCCAGGACCAGCGCAGACGGGCCGCGGAGCGCGGGGCGAACCGGGCCCGAAGCCGGAGCGCGCGGGGCGCGCCGTCCCGCAGACCGGTGTGCACCCGCCGGACGTCCGCGGCGAGGCCGGCCGCCGGAACCGGCTGCGGGGCGTACAGCACCTGCTCGACCGCCGTGGCGACCCGCTGGGCGGCCGCGGCGGCGTCGGGGGACAGTTCCCCGACGCGAATGATCCGGGCCACCGCCGCGCGCGGCGTCAGCGACTCGTCCGGGAGGATGCCGAAGTCCCAGCCGGTGTCGACCAGCTCCTGCCAGGCGGCGAGAGGGTCCGCCGCGGCGGCACCGTCCGGACCGCCCGCCAACCGCCGGGCGCGGGCCCGGGCCCGCCACCGCAGCGGGACCGCGGGCAGCACCACGACCAGCAGCGCGGCGAGGGCGAGGAGGCTGAGCACCCCGGGGGAGAGGCCGCCGTCCGGCGGGCCGGCAGTCGGCACCGCGGGCATGGCCGCGCACTCCGGCCCGGCCCGCCGCTCGCCGGGGCCGCAGGAGGGGGCCGCGGACGGCCCGGTCGAGGGCACCGCGGTCGGCCCCGGCGCGTGGTCCGGGCCGCCCGGACCGGTCGGCTGCGAGGTGTCCGGAAAGGCGTAGTCCGGGACGCTGCCGCGGCTCGGGGTCGGCTCGAAACGGGTCCAGCCGACGCCCTGGAAATACAGCTCGGGCCAGGCGTGCGCGTCCTTCAGGCTCACCGACGTCGTACCGTCGGGCTGCCGGGTGCCCGGGGTGAAACCGACCGCGACCCGGGCCGGGATGCCCAGGGTGCGGGCCATCGCCGCCATGGAGAACGAGAAGTGGACGCAGAAGCCCTCCTTGTCCTCCAGGAAGCGGGCTATCGCCTCGGTGCCGCTGCCCGCCCGGACCTCGGTGTTGTAGCTGAAGCCCCCGTAGAGCGCGAACCAGTCCTGGAGCTTGACCGCCTTGTCGTACGCGGTGCGGGCGCCGCGGGTGACCTGGCGGGCGGTGGTGCGGACGATCGGCGGGAGGGAGTCCGGGACCTTGGTGTACTCGCTCCGCAGGGCGGCGGGCGGCGGCGGGGCCGCGGCCAGCTGGTGGGCGGTGGGCCGCACCTGCAGGCTCTCGACCTGGTACTGGAGGCCGTGGGTGTTCTGCCCGCGGTCGCCGACCAGGGTGCGGCCCTCGGGCTCGAACCGCCAGCGGCCGGGGATGTCCACCTTGGCCGCCGGATAGGGGAGCGGCAGCCAGTTCTGGGCATACCACTGAGCGGTGGACAGGGAGGTGTTGACGCGGGTGACGGACACGTCGGAGCTGAGGCCGGGCGGCCGCGGCAACTCCGCGGGAACGTCGGTGACCGTGCGCTCGGACGGCTTCCAGGCCGTGCCGTCGAACTGGTCCAGGGCGACGATCCGCAGATACATCTCGCGGGTGTCGGCCGCGGTCGTGCGGTAGTTGAGGACCTCGCGGTCCTCCGGTTGGTTCAGGCTGTCCTGGAGCGAGACCAGGGGGTTCACCGCGGAGATGGTGCCGCCCCCACCACCCGGGCCGGTGCCGTCGGCGGTCGGGCCGAGCAGCCCGGCGCCCAGCGACGGCAGCACGGCGGGCACCAGCAGTGCGATGCCCAGTGCCAGCGCACCGATCCGGCGGCCCCGGCGGATCGGCAGCCGGCCGCCCGGGTCCGTTCCCGGCCGACCGGCCACCGGGCCGCCGAACACCCGCCCCCACTGGGAGAGCCGGTCGCGGCCCTCGGCGAGCAGGAGCAGCAGATAGCCGGCGGCCGCCACGACGAACCACAGCCAGCCCGCGCTGCTCTGGGACAGCCCCGCTGCCACCGAATACAGCGCGAGCAGCGGCAGCCCGGCGGGAGCGGCGCTGCGGTAGGTGACCGCCGTCGCGTCCACGACCAGGCCGATCAGCAGCACCCCGGCGACCAGCAGCAGCCGGATACCGGGCGTGACCGGAGCCGGGATGGCGTACCGGCCGACGTCCCGGACCCCGTCCCGCACCAGGTCGACCAAGGCGGTGACGGCGTCCGGACCCGGCAGCAGCCCGGCTATCGCCTGGCCGCGGGCGAACACTACGGTCAGCAGCAGGACGGCCGCCAGCGCCTGTGCGCCGACGGTCAGCGGCCGGGCCAGCGGGACCCGCCGACCCAGCGCACCCACCCCCGTCACCAGCGCCAGCATCAGGGCCGCCTGGAAGAACCAGGTGATCGGGTCCACCAGCGGCAGCAACGCGCTCCCGGCGCACAGCGTCGCCACCATCGCACACAGCGCCAGCCGCGCCCGCCCGCTCATGCCGAGAGCTCGCTTCGCTCGCCCTCGCATACGCGAGGCGCGCACCTCCTGATGATTCGCTCGCTGCGCTCCCTCATGCCCGAGAGCTCGCTTCGCCCGCCCCCGCACACGCGAGGCGCGCCCGGCCTGATGATTTGCTCGCCGCGCTCGCTCATGCGCCCGCCTCGCTTCGTTCGTGCGCGCCGTGCGCGTCGCCCCACCCCGGTGCCGCCCCGGCCGGTGCCGCCCCCGCCCGGTCCGCGGCCCGCCACAGATCGGTGAGCGCGGCACCCGGCGCCACCGGCAGCGCTGTCCAGCCCGCTTCGCGCAGCATCCGCGACCGCTCGGCGACCGGTGTCCCGCCCTGTGAGAAGCGGATCCCACCGGGTCCCCGGGACCAGGCGTCGCCGTCCAGGACGAAGGCGACCGCGGTGGCGCTGCGCCGGCTGATCCGGCCTGCCAGCGCGACCTGCTCCTCGTCCAGCTCGCCGAAGAAGGCGATCAGCAGTCCCTCCGTGCCGCCGCGCAGCGCGTCGTACGCGGCGGAGAGGCCCTCTTCGGCGGAGTGCTCCACGACGGCGAGGGTGTCCAGCAGCAGGCCCCCGGCGTCGGCGGACTCGCCGCCCGCGAAACCGCCGCCCTCCGGGCCGGGCACCGCGCTGCCGGTGTCGGTCAGCAGCCGCACCGAGAAGCCCCGCTCCAGCAGATGCAGTGCGACCGAGGCGGCGCCGGCCACCGCCCATTCGAAGGCCGAGTCCGGCCCGGAGCCGTGGTGGGCGACGGTCCGGGTGTCGAGCAGGATCGTGCAGCGCGCCTTCCGCGGCTGCTCCTCGCGGCGGACCATCAGCTCGCCATGGCGCGCGGTGGAGCGCCAGTGGACCCGGCGCAGGTCGTCGCCGTGGCGGTAGCCGCGCGGAATGATGTCGTCCTCACCGGCCAGGGCGAGGGAGCGGTGGCGCCCGTCGCCGTACCCGGCGGCCTCGCCGGCCAGCCGGACCGGGGGCAGCGGCTCGACCCGGGGCACCACGGTCAGGGTCTCGAACGTACTGAAGGAACGCGTCAGCTCGCACATGCCGAACGGGTCGGACAGGCGCAGCTGGAGCGGCCCCAGCGGATAGCGGCCACGCAGGTCGGAGCGGACGCGGTAGGACACCTCGCGGTGTCCGCCGGGCTCGATCCGGTCCAGGACGAAGCGGGGCCGGGGCCCGAGGACGTACGGAACCCGGTCCTGGAGCATCAGCACACCCGTCGACAGCCGGGCCACGTTCTCCACCCGGAGTCCGACCCGGGCCTCGGCCGTCGCCGGCACCCGGGCCGGTGCGAGCGTGCGGCTGCCCGCGACGCGGTAGCGGGTGCGGTGCAGCACCAGGACGCACACCAGCGGCAGCGCCGCCAGCAGCAGTCCGACCCGCAGCAGATCCGCCTGCCCCAGGAGATACGCGCAGGCCGCGGCGGCCAGCCCGGCCGCCAGGAACGACCGGCCGCGCGTCGTCAGCCCCCCGAAGGCGGCGCGGAGACCGCCCGGCTCCGGCGTCCCGGTGCTCCCCCCGCCGGACATCACAACCCCCGTGCGCCGGGCGGCTGCTGGCCGCGGTCGGGTTGCCGCGACCGCGGGGCGGACGGGTCGGGGACCGGGGTGCGCCGCACGATCTCCAGCACCACCTGCTCGGCGGTGCGGCGGTTCAACTGGGCCTGGGCGGTGGGCAGCAGACGGTGCGCGAGCACCGCCACCGCCAGCGACTGCACATCGTCCGGGAGCGCGAACTCCCGCCCGGACATGGCCGCCGCGGCCTTGGCGGCGCGCAGCAGGTGCAGGGTCGCCCGGGGCGAGGCGCCGAGCCGCAGATCGGGGTGGCTGCGGGTGGCCGCCACGAGGTCGACGGCGTACCGGCGCACGGCCTCGGCGACGTGCACGGTGCGCACCGCCTCGGTCAGCTTCACGATCTCGTGGGCGTGCGCCACCGGGCGCAGGCCGTCCAACGGGGAGGCGCCGCCGTGCACGTCGAGCATCCGCAGCTCGGCCGCCGGGCTGGGATAGCCGATCGACACCCGGGCCATGAAGCGGTCCCGCTGCGCCTCCGGGAGCGGGTAGGTGCCCTCCATCTCGACCGGGTTCTGCGTCGCGACGACCATGAAGGGGCTGGGCAGGTGGTAGGTCTGCCCGTCCATGGTGACCTGGCGCTCCTCCATGGACTCCAGGAGTGCCGACTGGGTCTTGGGGGAGGCGCGGTTGATCTCGTCGCCGATCACGATCTGGGCGAAGATCGCGCCGGGCTTGAACTCGAAGTCCTGGCGCTGCTGGTCGTAGACGCTGACGCCGGTGATGTCCGACGGCAGCAGGTCGGGGGTGAACTGGATGCGGCGCACCGAGCAGTCGATGGACCGGGCCAGCGCCTTGGCGAGCATCGTCTTGCCGACGCCGGGCACGTCCTCGATGAGCAGATGCCCCTCGGCCAGCAGGACGGTCAGCGCGAGCCGTACGACCTCCGGCTTGCCCTCGATCACTCCCTCCACCGACCGGTGCACCCGACCGGCGGTGGTGGTCAGATCGGCAAGGCTCGCTCGTTCGTCATACGTCGTCACTCGGCCCTCCTCGGCCCCTCCCCGGGTGGCCGACGCCCCCTTGACGGACCCGGCCCTCCCCGTGTGCGCATCCCGCCAGGCCGCGGCCGGGCGGGATGTCACCTACGCATTCTTGCCGCCCGTGCGGCCTCACGTCATGGCCTGTGGATAACTCACACCGTTCGGTCCCCGCCAACCGGACAACTCCGGCGAACCGGGCGCGAAGGCGGGGTGACGGCCGGGACCCGCCGCCGTGCACGGCGGGTCGGCCAGGGGTACCGTCGCAGGTCAGTCCCGCGGATCGATCTCGCGCAGCAGCCCCGTCGTCACGTCGAACACGAAGCCGCGGACGTCGTCGGTGTGCAGCAGGAAGGGTGAGGTGCGCACCCGCTGCATGGACTGGCGGACGTCCTCGTCGAGGTCCTTGAACGCCTCGACCGCCCAGGTGGGCCGCTGGCCGACCTCGGCCGCCAGCTCGTGCCGGAAGTCCTCGGTCAGGCTGAGCAGACCGCAACCGGTGTGGTGGATGAGGACGACCGACCGGGTGCCGAGCGCGCGCTGGCTGATCGTCAGGGAGCGGATGATGTCGTCGGTCACCACACCGCCGGCGTTGCGGATGGTGTGGCAGTCGCCGAGCTCCAGGCCCAGCGCGGCGTGCAGGTCGAGCCGGGCGTCCATACAGGCCACGACCGCGACCTGGAGAACCGGCCGGGCGTCCATCCCGGGGTCCGTGAAGGCGGCGGCGTAGCGCTGGTTGGCCTCGACGAGACGGTCGGTGAGCGTGCCGTCGGTGGCGGCGGAGGTGCTGTTGGCGGACTGGGGCAGCGGCTGCGACGCAGGTATGGGCATGGCCTCACGGTAATCGTTGATGCCCTGTTCAGCCCCTCTGTGCGGTAGGCGTAGGGGGCAACATCACACCTGGTGAGGTGATCCACCGGCTCGGACGCCATGGGGCAAACGCGGAGGAATCCTCCGGGCGCACCGTGCGGGGGACGCGCGGAACCAGTTGATTGACCGGGGCGGCAGGTGGACTAAAGTGGCGCGAAGTGGGAGGCGTGACGCTCTCCTTGGATCCCGGATCCCTCGTGTGCGTGACCGTACGTACGGTTCGGCCTCCTCCCGCTCCACCAGTCTTCCGACGTCACTTCCCCGTCGCCGGAGGGCCACTTCCCCTTCAGAGCGGGCGGGGACCAAGCGGTACGTGCGGCATCCCCCAGCCAACGGCCGGGGACCCACCTGCCGCCACCATCGGAAGGCGCATGAGTAGCAACACTCGCCACGTACCCGTCATGCTCCAGCGGTGTCTGGACATGCTCGCCCCCGCGCTCGCCGAGCCCGGCGCGGTCGTCGTCGACTGCACCCTCGGCCTCGGTGGGCACAGCGAGGCGCTGCTCGCCACGTTCCCCCAGGCCCGGCTGGTCGCCCTGGACCGCGACCCGTCCGCGCTCCGGCTCGCGGGGGAGCGGCTGGCCCCCTACGGAGAGCGCGCCACCCTGGTGCACGCGGTCTACGACGAGCTCCCCGAGGTCCTCGACCGGCTCGGGCTGCCGCACGTCCAGGCCGTCCTGTTCGACCTCGGTGTCTCCTCCATGCAGCTCGACGAGGCCGACCGCGGCTTCGCCTACGCCCAGGACGCCCCGCTCGACATGCGGATGGACCAGACGACCGGCATCAGCGCCGCCGAGGTCCTCAACACCTACCCGCCCGGGGAACTGGTGCGGATCCTGCGCGCCTACGGGGAGGAGAAGCAGGCCAAGCGGATCGTCTCCGCGGTGGTCCGGGAGCGGGAGAAGGAGCCGTTCAGCAACAGCGCCCGGCTGGTCGAGCTGATCCGCGACGCGCTGCCGCAGGCCGCCAAGCGCACCGGCGGCAATCCGGCCAAGCGCACCTTCCAGGCGCTGCGCATCGAGGTCAACGGCGAGCTGGCCTGCGTCGAGCGCGCCATCCCGGCCGCCGTGAAGGCGCTCGCGGTGGGCGGCCGGATCGCCGTGCTCGCGTACCACTCGCTGGAGGACCGGCTGGTCAAGCAGGTCTTCGCGGCCGGCGCCAGCAACACCGCGCCGCCCGGCCTCCCGGTGGTCCCCGAGCGCTACCAGCCCCGGCTCAAGCTGCTGACCCGCGGCGCCGAACTGCCCACGGAGGAGGAGGTCGCGGAGAACCGGCGCGCGGCCCCCGCCCGGCTGCGCGGCGCCGAGCGCATCCGCGAGGACATCGCGTGACAGCGCGGGGGGGCCGACCGCGCGGCAGGCAGCGCCTGACCGCGCTGCTGCCCTCCGGTCCGCGCGGCGGCACCGCCGCGCGGACGCCCTTCGTCCTGCTGGTCGTGGTGCTCCTGGGCTCCGGTCTGATCACTCTGCTGCTGCTCAACTCGGCGCTCAACCAAGGCTCGTTCGAGCTGAGCCGGCTGGAGCGGAAGACCGGCGAGCTGACGGACGAGCAGCAGGCGCTCCAGCAGGAGGTGAACGGCTACTCCGCGCCGGACGCGCTGGCGCGCCGGGCCCGCAAGCTGGGCATGGTGCCCGGCGGCAACCCGGCGTTCCTGCTGCCGGACGGCACGGTCCGCGGCGCCCCGGGCCCGGTCTCGTCCACCGGCACCCCGCTGTCCGCCTCCGCCGGGCCGCTGCCGCTCGGCCCGGGGGGCCTGCGGCCCGCGGTCCAGGAGACGGCCCCGGCGGTCGCGGTCCCGCCGGTGGCGCCGGCGGCCGTATCGACCCCGCCGGGACCGCTCGCCCCCAGCACCCCGGGCGTCCCGCCCTCCCCGGGCCCGCTGGCGGCCCCCATGGCCCCGGCCTCCTTCCTCACGCCCGACACGCCCACACCGCCGGCGCCCGCCGCCCGCGCGTCCGGTCCCACGGCCGGGCCGTCCCCGGCGGCCGCCGCGCAGGTGACCCCGTGACGCCCGCCCCCGCATTCCGCTGCTGCGGCGCCGTGCCCCCGGTGCACCGGGGGCACGGCGCCGCGCCGCTGCCCGCCACCCCCGTGCCCGCCTCGGAGACCGCGGTATGACCCAGCCCAGGGACCCCCGTCGCGTTCCGCGCCCCGCCCGGCCCGGCGGCCGACCCGCCGGCCGCTCCGGCGCGCCCCGCCCGTCCGCCGCCCGCCGCCCAGCCGGCTCGGCCCGGCGGCCGGCCGCCGGACCGCTGCGGCCGGTCAGCCCGCGCCCGCGGCTGCGCCTGGTCGCCCTGGCGCTGACGCTGGTGATGCTGGCCTTCGTCGTCCGGCTGGTGCAGGTGCAGGGCGTGGACGCCGCCGCGTACGCCGCCAAGGCCAACGAGAACCGCTACGTCCCGGTCAAGCTGGCCGCCGAGCGCGGCGCGATCACCGACCGCAACGGCGTGGACCTGGCCACCACCGTGGACGCGTACGACATCACCGCCGACCCGAGCCTGCTGGCGCCCGACAAGATCAAGATCAAGGACGCCCCGCAGCAGGCCGCCGCGCTGCTCGCGCCGATCCTCGGCGAGCCCGAGGCGACCCTCGCCGCCAAGCTCGACCACCCGACGTCCCGCTACGTCCTGCTCGCCCGGCAGCGCACCCCCCTGGTCTGGAAGCAGATCAAGGACCTTCGCAAGGTGCTGGACGCCAAGGCGGCCGCCGCGCCCAAGAGCGCGCCCCGCCCCGACGTCCTGGTCGGGGTCTTCGCGGACAAGCACAGCAAGCGCGTCTATCCGGGCGGCGACCTCGCGGCCGGCGTCCTCGGCTTCGTCAACGGCACGGGCAAGGGCGCCGGCGGCCTGGAGGCCCAGCTCGACAAGGAGCTGGCCGGCAAGGACGGCAAGCTGGTCTACGCGCAGTCCGGGGGCCGCCGGGTGCCCACCGCCGACACCCAGGAGCACCCCGCCGTACCCGGCACCGACGTGCAGCTGACCCTCGACCGGGACATCCAGTGGGCGGCCCAGCAGGCCATCTCCGACCAGGTGGAGAAGTCCCGCGCCGACCGCGGCTACGTCGTCGTCCAGGACACCCGCACCGGCCAGATCCTGGCACTGGCCAACGCGCCCGGGTTCGACCCCAACGACCTCTCCAAGGCCGGACCCGACGAGCTCGGCAACCCCGCGCTCACCGATGCCTTCGAACCCGGTTCCACCAGCAAGCTGATGTCGATGGCGGCCGTCCTTCAGGAGGGCGCCGCGACCCCGTACACCCGGGTCACCGTGCCCAACCGGCTGCACCGCGGCGACCGGCTCTTCTCGGACGACGTCGACCACGCCACCTGGCACCTCACGCTCAACGGCGTGCTCGCCAAGTCCAGCAACATCGGCACCATCCTGGCCGCCGGCCAGCTGGGCACCACCCAGCCCCAGGCCAACCAGGTCCTCTACTCCTACCTGCGGAAATTCGGCATCGGCCAGCCGACCGGGCTCAACTTCCCCGGCGAGACGGACGGCATCCTCGCCAAGCCGCAGGACTGGAACACCTCCCAGCAGTACACCATCCCGTTCGGCCAGGGCCTGTCCCTCAACGCCGTCCAGGCCGCCTCGGTGTACTCCACCATCGCCAACGGCGGCGAGCGGATCGCCCCCACCCTCGTCCGCGGCACCACCGGGCCGGACGGCCGGTACGCCCCGGCCCCCGCGCCCGCCCGGGACCGCGTGGTGAGCCAGAAGACCGCCGGCACCCTCGCCAACATGCTGGAGTCGGTGGTGGACGACCAGGAGGGCACCGGAGCCAAGGCGAAGATCGACGGGTACCGGGTCGGCGGCAAGACCGGCACCTCCAACCGGGTGGACCCGAAGACCGGCCGCTACCACGGCTACACCGCTTCCTTCGCCGGCTTCGCGCCCGCCGACAAGCCGCGCATCACCGTCTACTGCGCCGTACAGAACCCCAAGCAGGGCAGCTATTTCGGAGGCCAGGTCTGCGGCCCGATCTTCCAGCAGGTCATGGCGTTCGCACTGAAGACCCTCCAGGTCCCCCCGACCGGTGCACAGCCGCCGCGGCTGCCGGTCACGTTCAAGCCAGGCGAATGAAATCGAGGCAACACCGCCGTGACGACGATCACCCCAGACGGCCCGCACCTGCCCGGTGACAGAACCCCGGCGAAGCCCTCACTTCGCCCCGAGCCCGTTCTGCCCGGTACGCTCACCGCCGTGTCACAAGCTGATCAGTCCCCGAAACCCCAGCACGCGGAGAAGGGCGGCCCCGGCAGATATCCGGGCGCGCCGCGCCCTGAGGAGGTCCGCCCCACCCCCCTGGCCGACCTCGCCCGGCAGCTCGCGATCCCGGCCCCGGACCGCGCGGGCGCCGTCCGGGTCACCGGCATCACCCACGACTCCCGTGCGGTCCGCCCCGGCGACGTCTACGCCGCACTGCCCGGCGCCCGTCTGCACGGCGCCGACTTCGTCGCCCAGGCCGCCGACCTCGGCGCCGCCGCGATCCTGACCGACCCGTCGGGCGCCGAGCGGGCCGCCGCGACCGGCCTGCCGGTCCTGGCCGTCGACGACCCGCGCGGGCGGATGGGCGCCCTGGCCGTCTCGATCTACGGGGCGCCGGGTGAGGACCTCCTCCAGATCGGTATCACCGGCACCTCCGGCAAGACCACCACCGCGTACCTCATCGAGGGCGGGCTGCGGGCCGCGGCCGCCAAGGAGGGCGGGGGGCTGACCGGCCTGATCGGTACGGTCGAGTCCCGGATCGGCGACGAGCGCCTGAAGTCCGAGCGGACCACCCCCGAGGCCACCGACCTCCAGGCGCTGTTCGCGGTGATGCGCGAGCGCGGCGTCCGCTCGGTCGCCATGGAGGTCTCCAGCCACGCGCTGGTGCTCGGCCGGGTCGACGGCTGCGTCTTCGACGTCGCGGTCTTCAACAACCTCAGCCCGGAGCACATGGAGTTCCACTCCGGCATGGAGGACTACTTCCAGGCCAAGGCGCAGCTGTTCACCGCGGCGCGCAGCAAGGCCGGGGTGGTCAACCTCGACGACGAGTACGGCCGCCGGCTGGCCGCCGGCGAGTCCGAGGTCCCGGTGACCACGTTCTCCGCCGAGGGCCACCCGGACGCCGACTGGCGCGCCGCCGACGTCGAGCTCGGCGCGCTCGGCTCGACCTTCACCGTGCACGGCCCCGGGGGCGTGACGGTGCGCGCCGCCTCCCCGATCGCCGGCCCGTTCAACGTCTCCAACGCGCTGGCCGCCATCACGGCGCTGGTCGTCGCCGGTGTCGACCCGCAGACCGCGGCCGACGGCGTCGCCGCGATCCCCGGGGTCCCCGGCCGCCTGGAGCGGGTGGACGTCGGCCAGCCCTACCTCGCGGTCGTCGACTACGCCCACAAGACGGACGCCGTCGAATCGGTTCTGCGCGCCCTGCGCAAGGTCACCACCGGCAAGGTGCACGCGGTCCTCGGCTGCGGCGGCGACCGCGACCCGCACAAGCGGATGCCGATGGGTGCCGCGGTCGCCCGGCTCGCCGACACCGCCGTGCTGACCTCCGACAATCCGCGTTCCGAGGATCCGCTCTCGATCCTCGCCACCATGCTTGCGGGCGCCGCCGAGGTGCCCGTCCACGAGCGCGGCACCGTTCTCGTGGAAGAGGACCGGGCCGCCGCCATTGCCGCCGCGGTCGCCCGCGCCGAGCCAGGCGACACCGTGATCGTCGCGGGCAAGGGCCACGAACAGGGTCAGGACATCGCCGGAGTGGTACGCCCCTTCGACGACCGTCAGGTGCTGCGCGCTGCCATCGAGGAGTCGCAGACGTCGCAGCAGTCACAGCAGCCGAACCACCAGGGATGACACACCGCCATGCGCGCACAATCCTCTTGTTGGCACCTTCTGCACGGCCCCGGGGGTGACCTGTGATCTCCCTGTCCCTCGCCGAGATCGCGAGCATCGTCGGCGGACAGCAGCACGACATACCGGACCCGGACCGCGAGGTCACCGGGCCGGTCGTCTCGGACTCCCGGGCGGTCCGCCCGGGTGGCCTGTTCGTTGCGTTCGCCGGTGAGCGCGTCGACGGCCACGACTTCGCCGTCGGCGCCGTGGAAGCCGGTGCGACGGCCGTCCTCGCGGCCCGCCCGGTGGGCGTCCCGGCGATCATCGTCGATGACGTCGTCGCAGCTCTCGGCGCACTCGCCCGAGCCGTCGTGGACCGCCTGGGCACCACCGTCGTCGGTCTGACCGGCTCGGCCGGCAAGACCAGCACCAAGGACCTGATCGCCCAGCTGCTGCAGCGGCACGGGCCGACGGTGTGGCCGGAAGGCAACCTCAACAACGAGATCGGGCTGCCGCTCACCGCGCTGCGCGCCGACGCCACCACCCGTCACCTCGTCCTGGAGATGGGCGCCCGCGGCGTCGGCCACATCCGCTACCTCGCCGGGCTGACCCCGCCCCGGATCGGGGTGGTCCTCAACGTCGGCACCGCGCACCTCGGCGAGTTCGGCGGCCGCGAGCAGATCGCCGAGGCCAAGGGCGAGCTCGTCGAGTCGCTGCCCGCGGCCGAGGACGGCGGGGTGGCGGTGCTCAACGCCGACGACCCGTTCGTCCGTGCCATGGCGTCCCGCACCAAGGCCCGCACCATCCTCTTCGGCGAGGCCGCGGACGCCGCCGTACGCGCCGAGAATGTCCGGCTCAACGGCCTCGGACAGCCCGCCTTCACGCTTCACACACCCTCCGGGTGCAGCGATGTGACGATGCGGCTGTACGGTGAGCACCACGTGTCGAACGCGCTTGCCGCGGCCGCCGTCGCCCATGAGTTGGGCATGCCCGTGGACGAGATCGCCGTCGCGCTCTCCGAAGCCGGCACGCTCTCCCGCTGGCGGATGGAGGTCACCGAGCGCGCGGACGGCGTGACGGTCGTCAACGACGCCTACAACGCGAACCCCGAGTCCATGCGAGCGGCGCTGCGTGCGCTGGTCGCCATGGGCACCGCCGTCAAGGCGAACGGGGGCCGGACGTGGGCGGTGCTCGGTGAGATGGCCGAGCTGGGCGAGGAGTCACTCGCCGAACACGACGCGGTCGGACGGCTGGTCGTCCGGCTCAACGTCAGCAAGCTCGTGGCGGTCGGCGGCAGGGAAGCGGCCTGGCTCGACATGGGCGCCAAGAACGAGGGTTCGTGGGGTGAGGAGTCGGTGCACGTGTCCGACGCGCGGGCGGCGATCGATCTGTTGCGCAGGGATCTGCGACCGGGAGACGTCGTGCTGGTGAAGGCGTCCAGGTCGGTGGGCCTGGAGCGAGTCGCCGCGGCATTGCTGGACGGCGAGGGCGGGTCCGGCGTTGAGGGCGGGGCCGCGTCCCGATGAACTCCATGAAGCAGATCCTCTTCTCCGGGATGATCGGGCTCTTCCTGACCCTGATCGGTACCCCGCTGCTGATCAAACTGCTGGCCAAGAAGGGCTACGGGCAGTTCATCCGCGATGACGGCCCCCGCACCCACGGCAGTAAGAAGGGCACGCCCACCATGGGCGGCATCTCCTTCATCCTGGCCACGATCATCGCCTACGCCCTGACGAAGGTGATCACCTCCAGCGACCCGACCTTCTCGGGCATCCTGGTGCTCTTCCTCTTCGCGGGCATGGGCCTGGTCGGCTTCCTCGACGACTACATCAAGATCGTCAAGCAGCGGTCGCTGGGCCTGCGGGCCAAGGCGAAGATGGCCGGCCAGCTGATCGTCGGCATCGCCTTCGCGGTGCTCTCGCTCCAGTTCGCCGACCTGCGGGGCGCCACCCCGGCCTCCGACCGGCTCTCCTTCACCCAGGACTTCGGCTGGCAGATCGGCCCGGTGCTGTTCGTCATCTGGGCGCTGTTCATGATCCTGGCGATGTCCAACGGCGTGAACCTCACCGACGGCCTCGACGGTCTGGCCACCGGCGCCTCCGTGATGGTCTTCGGCGCGTACACCTTCATCGGCATCTGGCAGTACCAGGAGTCCTGCGCCAACCAGATCACCGCCGGACCCGGCTGCTACGAGGTGCGAGATCCGCTCGACCTCGCCGTGGTCGCCTCCGCCCTGATGGGCGCCTGCTTCGGCTTCCTGTGGTGGAACACCTCGCCCGCCAAGATCTTCATGGGCGACACCGGCTCGCTGGCACTGGGCGGCGCCCTCGCCGGCCTCGCGATCTGCTCCCGCACGGAGCTGCTGCTGGCCATCCTGGGCGGTCTGTTCGTCCTGATCACCATGTCCGTGGTCATCCAGGTCGGCTCGTTCCGGATGACCGGCAAGCGGGTCTTCCGGATGGCGCCACTACAGCACCACTTCGAACTCAAGGGGTGGTCCGAAGTCCTTGTGGTGGTCCGGTTCTGGATCATCCAGGGCATGTGCGTGATCGTCGGTCTGGGCATCTTCTACGGCGGCTGGCAGGCGGCGAAGTGACCGGGTACGACCCGCGGGCCCCCCAGGACTTCGCCGGCAGGCACATCACCGTTGCCGGCCTCGGCGTGAGCGGCGTCCCCGCCGCCCGCGCCCTGGCCGGCCTCGGCGCCCGCGTCACCGTCGTCAACAGCAGCGACGGCGAACGGGAACGGGCCCAGGCGGCCGAGCTCGCGGAGCTCGGCGCCACGGTCCGGCTGGGCGACGGCGACACCCTCCCCGAGGGCACCGAGCTGATCGTCACCACCCCCGGGTGGAAGCCGAGCAGCCCGCTCTTCCTGGCGGCCGAGAAGGCCGGCGTGCCGGTCTGGGGCGACGTCGAACTGGCCTGGCGGCTGCGCGGCCCGGACGCCGCGCCCTGGCTGGCGGTCACCGGCACCAACGGCAAGACCACCACTGTCCGGATGCTGGCCTCGATCCTGACCGCGGCCGGTCTGCGCACCGCCGCGGTCGGCAACATCGGCGTCCCGCTGGTCGACGTGGTGCTCGGCGAGGGCCGGGCGGAGGGGGCGTCGTACGACGTCCTGGCCGTCGAGCTCTCCAGCTACCAGCTGCACTGGGCCCCGTCGGTGCGGGCGCACTCCGCGACCGTCCTCAACCTCGCCCCGGACCACCTGGACTGGCACGGCTCCATGGAGGCGTACGCCGCCGACAAGGGCCGGATCTACGAGGGCAACACGGTCGCCTGCGTCTACAACGCCGCCGACCCCGCCACCGAGGAACTGGTCCGGCAGGCCGACGTCGAGGAGGGCTGCCGGGCGATCGGCTTCACCCTCGGCACCCCCGGCCCCTCCCAGCTGGGCGTCGTCGACGGCATCCTCGTCGACCGCGCCTTCGTGGAGAACCGGCAGAAGCAGGCCCAGGAGCTCGCCGAGATCGCGGACATCGCGCCCGCCTCCGGCAAGGCGGCCCCGCACAACATCGCCAACGCGCTGGCCGCCGCGGCGCTGGCCCGCGCCTTCGGCGTCCCGGCCGCCGCGGTCCGCGAGGGCCTGCGCACCTTCCACCCGGACGCGCACCGCATCCAGCACATCGCGGACGTCGCCCAGGTCGCCTACGTCGACGACTCCAAGGCCACCAACACCCACGCCGCCGAGGCGTCGTTGGCGGCGTACGAGCACATCGTGTGGATCGCCGGCGGCCTGGCGAAGGGAGCCACCTTCGACGAGCTGGTGCGCACCGCCGCCGGGCGGTTGCGCGCAGTGGTCCTCATCGGCGCCGACCGGGCGCTGATCCGCGAAGCGCTCGGGCGACACGCCCCCGATGTCCCAGTTGTCGACCTTGACCGGACAGACACTGGGGCGATGTCCGAGGCGGTCCGGGAAGCGGCCCGGCTGGCCGAGCCCGGCGACACCGTCCTGCTGGCCCCGGCCTGCGCCTCGATGGACATGTTCGTCAATTACAACAAGCGGGGCGAGGCATTCGCCGACGCGGTGGGCGAACTGGCCGCCGCGGGTCACTAGCCCGGTTCTCCCCGCTGCCGTCGTCGCCGGCGGCGAGCGCACCTGTGGAGGGGACGAGGATGACCGCCCGATCGGCGAAGCCGGCCCGGCCGAGCCCGGCGCGTCGGACCCCCGCCAAGGTGCGCCCGCCGCGGGCCGGCCGGACCCCGACCGGCCCGCGCGGCGTGTACACCCGGGCCAAGCGGGCCTGGGACCGCCCGTTGACGGCCTACTACCTCATCCTCGGTGCCCCGGTGCTGATCATCGTCCTGGGCCTGGTGATGGTCTACTCGGCGTCCCAGATCAAGGCACTCCAGTCCGGTCTGGCGCCGTCGTACTTCTTCCGCAAGCAGCTGCTGGCGGCCGCCATCGGCGGCGGCCTGCTGCTGCTCGCCTCCCGCCTGTCGGTGCGGCGTCACCGGGCGCTGGCGTACCCCCTGCTCGCCGGCTCGGTGTTCCTGCTCGGCATGGTGCAGATCCCGGGGATCGGGGTCTCGGTCAACGGCAACCAGAACTGGCTCAGCCTGGGCGGCCCTTTCCAGGTGCAACCGAGCGAGTTCGGCAAGCTCGCGCTCGTCCTGTGGGCCGCGGACCTGCTCGCCCGCAAAGAGGAGAAGCAGCTCCTGACGCAGTGGAAGCATCTGCTGGTTCCGCTGACGCCGGTGACATTTCTCCTGCTCGGGCTGATCATGCTCGGCGGCGACATGGGCACCACGATCATCCTCACCGCGATCCTCTTCGGCCTGCTGTGGCTGGCCGGCGCCCCGACCCGGCTGTTCGCAGGGGTGCTGGGCGCGGCCACGGTGCTCAGCGCGCTGCTGATCAAGACCAGCGCCCACCGGATGTCCCGCCTGGCCTGCATCGGCGCGACCGATCCAGGCCCCGGCGACCAGTGCTGGCAGGCCGTGCACGGCATCTACGCGTTGGCCTCGGGCGGACTCTTCGGTTCCGGCCTCGGGGCGAGTATGGAAAAATGGGGAGAACTCCCAGAACCGCACACCGACTTCATCTTCGCCATCACCGGGGAGGAACTGGGACTGGCGGGGACGCTGTCGGTACTCGCCCTCTTCGCGGCTCTAGGCTATGCGGGTATCCGCGTGGCCGGACGCACGGAGGACCCCTTCGTACGGTACGCAGCGGGAGGCGTGATCACCTGGATCATGGCCCAGGCCGTGATCAACATCGGTGCGGTGCTCGGTCTGTTGCCGATCGCCGGTGTCCCGCTGCCGCTGTTCTCCTACGGAGGCTCCGCCCTGCTGCCGACGATGTTCGCCGTCGGGCTGCTGATCGCCTTCGCGCGTGACGAGCCCGCCGCACGGGCGGCGTTGACGGCTCGGTCGGCGCGGAAGCCGGTGTCCGGCAGGAAGCCGGCTGGGGTGAGATGGAAGACGATGAGACGGCGCGTTAAGAGGCGGCCGTCCGGAGAGCGGTGAATTTCGGTGCATGTCGTACTCGCCGGTGGGGGGACCGCCGGCCACATCGAGCCCGCGCTCGCCCTCGCGGACGCCCTGCGGAGGCAGGACCCGACCGTGGGGATCACGGCACTCGGCACGGAGCGCGGCCTGGAGACCCGACTGGTCCCCGAGCGCGGCTACGAGCTGGGCCTGATCCCGGCCGTCCCGCTGCCCCGCAAGCCCACCCCCGAACTGATCACCGTCCCCGGGCGGCTGCGCGGCACGATCAAGGCCGCCGAGCAGATCCTGGAGCGCACCAAGGCGGACTGCGTCGTCGGCTTCGGCGGCTACGTGGCGCTGCCCGGCTACCTCGCCGCCAAGCGGCTCGGTGTGCCGATCGTCGTCCACGAGGCCAACGCCCGCCCCGGCCTGGCCAACAAGATCGGCTCGCGGTACGCCACGTACGTCGCCGTCAGCACCCCGGACAGCAAGCTGCGCGGCGCCCGCTACGTGGGCATTCCGCTGCGCCGGTCCATCGCCACTCTGGACCGCGCCGCGGTCCGCCCCGAGGCGCGTGCCGCGTTCGGTCTCGACCCCAACCTTCCGACGCTGCTGGTGTCCGGCGGTTCGCAGGGTGCCCGGCGGTTGAACGAGGTCGTCCAGGCGGCCGTTCCGGCGCTCCAGCGCTCCGGTATCCAGGTGCTGCACGCGGTGGGACCGAAGAACGAACTGCCGCACGCGGACAACATGCCGGGGATGCCCCCCTATGTCCCGGTACCGTACCTGGACCGGATGGATCTCGCGTACGCCGCCGCCGACATGATGCTCTGCCGCGCGGGCGCGATGACCGTCGCCGAGCTGTCCGCCGTCGGGCTCCCGGCCGCCTACGTCCCGCTGCCCATCGGCAACGGCGAGCAGCGGCTCAACGCCCAGCCGTTGGTCAACGCCGGCGGCGGCCTGCTGGTCGACGACGCCCAGCTGACCCCGGACTGGGTGCAGAACAACGTGCTCCCGGTCCTGGGCGATCCGCACCGGCTGTACGAGATGTCCCGCGCGGCCTCGGAGTTCGGCCGTCGGGACGCCGACGAGTTGCTGGTCGGCATGGTCTACGACGCGATCGAGCAGCGCCGCAAGTAGCGGACGAGAGAAGGCGGAGAGCGTGGCCGGACCGACCACCGCCAGACGCGGAGCGAAGAAGTCACCGTCCGGCCCGCCCCCTTCGCGGCCGTCCGGCGGTCGGCGCTTCCGGCTGCCGCCCCTCCGGCTGAGCCGTCCGGGCCGCCGCGGTGTGATCATCATCGCGGTCCTCGCGGTGCTGCTCGGCGGGTTCGGCGCCTGGGTGCTCTACGGCTCGGACTGGCTCCGGTTGGAGCGGGTCCGGGCCGGCGGCACCGAGGTGCTCACGCCGGCGGAGGTGGTCGCCGCCGCGGCCGCCCCCCTCGACGCGCCGCTCGCCTCCGTGGACACCGACGCGGTGCAGCGCCGGCTGCTCGCCAAACTCCCGCGCCTCAAAAGCGTTGAGGTCACCCGGTCATGGCCGCACACCCTCGGTCTGGAAGTGACCGAAAGGAAGCCGGAACTGCTGCTGCAAACGAACGGGAAGTTTGAGGAAGTCGACAACGAGGGCATCCGGTTCGCCACGGTGACCCGCGCGCCCAAAGGCGTTCCGCTTCTGCGTATGACCGTTTCCGACTCCCCGAGTCTGCGCCGTTTCGGAACCGGTCGTTTGCTGCGCGCCGCGGTCACCGTCGCCGAGGACCTCCCGGCCGCCGTCCGTAAGGACATCCGCACCGTCCAGGTGCGCTCCTACGACTCCGTCACCCTCGAACTCGCAGGTGGCCGCACGGTGATGTGGGGCAGCCGCGAACAGGGTGCCGAAAAGGCGAAGGTGCTGGCCGGGCTGCTGAAGGCCGCGCGTGACGCGCGCCACTTCGACATCTCGGTTCCCAGTGCACCCGCGGTGTCCGGGAGTTGACGTACCGCGTCGCAGGCCAGCACCCTGGATGGCTACGACTATGGGTGATCACATAGGGTGAAAAGAAAAACGGGAGGTTCGGCGTGTTCGTTGAACGCGCGCGCCTTGTCGACTTAGTGTCTCGTTCCAAAGGGACCGTGGAACCAGGAACACAGGCACAGTAACCCTAAACTTCAGGGTTAGGGTTCGGGTCGGCAGAGCGGACCATCCCTTCGGCATCAGTCGGCGTCCACACGCAATGTGCGGCGACGACACGTAAATCGAGGCGAGAGGCCTTCGACGTGGCAGCACCGCAGAACTACCTCGCAGTCATCAAGGTCGTCGGCATCGGCGGCGGTGGCGTGAACGCCATCAACCGGATGATCGAGGTCGGGCTCAAGGGCGTCGAGTTCATCGCGATCAACACCGATGCGCAGGCGTTGCTCATGAGCGACGCCGACGTCAAGCTCGACGTCGGCCGCGAGATGACGCGCGGACTCGGCGCCGGCGCCAACCCGGACGTGGGCCGCAAGGCGGCCGAGGACCACCGCGAGGAGATCGAGGAGGTCCTCAAGGGGGCCGACATGGTCTTCGTGACCGCGGGTGAGGGCGGCGGGACCGGCACCGGCGGTGCCCCGGTCGTCGCCAACATCGCCCGCTCGCTGGGGGCCCTGACGATCGGTGTGGTCACCCGGCCGTTCACCTTCGAGGGCCGCCGCCGCGCCAACCAGGCCGAGGACGGCATCGCGAGCCTTCGCGAAGAGGTCGACACCCTCATCGTGATCCCCAACGACCGTCTGCTGTCCATCTCGGACCGCCAGGTGAGCGTGCTCGACGCGTTCAAGTCCGCGGACCAGGTGCTGCTGTCGGGCGTTCAGGGCATCACCGACCTGATCACGACCCCGGGCCTGATCAACCTCGACTTCGCCGACGTCAAGTCCGTGATGTCCGAGGCCGGCTCGGCGCTCATGGGCATCGGCTCGGCGCGCGGCGACGACCGCGCGGTGGCCGCCGCGGAAATGGCGATCTCCTCGCCGCTCCTGGAAGCGTCCATCGACGGCGCCCGCGGTGTACTGCTCTCCATCTCCGGCGGCTCCGACCTCGGCCTCTTCGAGATCAACGAGGCCGCGCAGCTGGTCAGCGAGGCCGCGCACCCCGAGGCCAACATCATCTTCGGCGCGGTCATCGACGACGCGCTGGGCGACGAGGTCCGGGTCACCGTCATCGCCGCGGGCTTCGACGGCGGTCAGCCGCCGGCCCGCCGCGACGCGCAGCAGACCGGTATGTCGGCCCCGAAGCGCGAGGAGCCCGTTCCGGCGCCGAGCCGTCCGACGGTGCCCCCGGTCGAGCCGCCGCGCACGGCACCGTCGTTCGGCGGTCTCGGCGCGGTTCCGCCGGTCCGGGACGATTCCCCGGTGTCGTCCGAGTCCGCGTCGCTGGGCGAGGTGTCCACCCCGCCGAACGGCGGTCCTTCGGTTCCCCCGGCCCGTCCGTACTCGGACTCCGCGGCCGAGGAACTGGACGTTCCCGACTTCCTGAAGTGATGTAAAGCACCGACGTGATAGGGCAACAGCACCACGAGAGCGGCGCGCACTTCGCCTTCACCGACAGGTGGGGCGGGGTGAGCGCCGCTCCGTATGAGCAGCTCAACCTGGGCGGCGCGGTGGGCGACGACCCCGCGGCCGTCCGTGCCAACCGCGACCTGGTGGCCCGGGAACTGGGCCTCGACCCGGCCGCGGTGGTCTGGATGAACCAGGTCCACGGCCGGGACGTGGCCGTGGTCGAGGGTCCCTGGGGGGAGGGTGACATCCCGTCCGTGGACGGGGTGGTGACCGCCCGCCGGGGGCTGGCGCTGGCCGTGCTGACCGCGGACTGCGTCCCGGTCCTGCTCGCCGACCCGGTCGCTGGGATCGCGGGCGCCGCGCACGCCGGCCGGCCGGGCCTGGTCGCCGGGGTGGTTCCGGCGGCCGTCGCCGCCATGACCGCACTGGGCGCGGAGCCGTCCCGGATCGTCGCCCATGTCGGCCCCGCGGTCTGCGGACGCTGCTACGAGGTGCCCGAGGCGATGCGCGCCGACGTCGCGGCAGTGGTGCCGGAGGCGTGGGCGACCACCTCCTGGGGCACCCCGTCGGTGGACGTCGCCGCCGGGGTGCGGGCCCAACTCGCCGCGGTCGGTGTGCAGTTGCGTACGCAATCGCCCCTCTGCACCCGGGAGTCGGCGGACCACTACTCGTACCGCCGCGACCGCACGACCGGGCGGCTCGCGAGCTACGTATGGCTCGGGGGCGTCCCCGGAGAGGCTGCGCAGTGACCGACGACCGCAGAACGCAACTGGCCGACAACCTGGCGCGGGTGGAGGATCGTATCTCCACCGCCTGTGCAAAGGCCGGCCGGGCACGCGACGAGGTCACGCTGATCGTCGTCACCAAGACCTACCCCGCGAGCGACGTCCGGCTGCTCGCGGAGCTGGGGGTCCGTCAGGTCGCGGAGAACCGCGATCAGGAAGCGGCGCCCAAGGCGGCCGAATGTGCCGATTTGTCGCTGACTTGGCACTTCGTCGGTCAATTGCAGACCAACAAGGTGCGGTCCGTGGCCGGTTACGCCGGGATCGTCCAGTCGGTCGACCGGCCCCGGCTCGCCACCGCGCTGTCCAAGGAGGCGGTGCGGTCCGGACGCGAACTGGGTTGCCTGATCCAGGTGGCGTTTGACGTTGAATCAGGGCAAAGCGGACGGATCGTCGGGGATCGCGGCGGGGTGGCGCCGGAGGGTGTCGCGGAACTCGCCGAGGTGATCGCCGGTTCCCAAGGGCTGCGCCTGGACGGCGTGATGACGGTCGCGCCGCTGGCCGGACCGTACGCCGGACGTCAACGCGCCGCTTTCGAGCGGCTCGTGGAAATCTCATCCGACCTGCGCATGTCCCATCCTGCTGCCACCATGGTGTCGGCAGGTATGAGTGCGGACCTTGAGGACGCCGTGGCGGCCGGGGCGACACATGTGCGCATCGGCAGCGCGGTACTCGGAGTCCGACCACGGCTCGGGTAACGTCGCCAAGCAAGTCGGACCACAGCACAAAATATGGTCATTCCCGCAGGAAGCGGGGCAGGCCGAGTGGATCCAAGGCCCCCGGTGACGGAGCCGATCCACCACAGAGCGGAGGACGCAGAGAATGGCCGGCGCGATGCGCAAGATGGCGGTCTACCTCGGCCTCGTGGAGGACGATGGTTACGACGGCCGGGGGTTCGACCCCGACGACGAGTTCGAGCCCGAGCTTGACCCGGAGCCTGATCGGCGGCGGCAGCAACACCAAGTGCAGCCCGAGACACGCCCGGAACGGGAGGAACCGGTTCGTGCCGTGACGCCTCCCGCTCCGCGTGAACCCGCCCCGCTCGCCGCGGAAAGCGGACGACCCGCGCGTATCGCCCCCGTGGCATCCATCACACCCGAACGTCCGAACCTGGAGAAGAACGCACCGGTGATCATGCCCAAAGTTGTGTCCGAGCGGGAGCCTTACCGCATCACCACACTGCACCCCCGGACCTACAACGAAGCCCGTACCATCGGGGAACACTTCCGTGAGGGCACTCCGGTGATCATGAATCTCACGGAGATGGACGACACGGACGCGAAGCGACTTGTCGACTTTGCGGCCGGTCTGGTCTTCGGACTGCATGGGAGCATTGAGCGGGTGACGCAGAAGGTGTTCCTGTTGTCGCCTGCTAACGTCGATGTCACGGCGGAGGACAAGGCCCGTATCGCAGAGGGCGGGTTCTTCAACCAGAGCTGAGACGCAACACCGGGCACACCAAGGCCATAAGGTCAGCACAGGAACAAGGGGAGAGGGACGCGCGAGATGAGTGTCGCTGGTCAGGTGATCTATATCGCGCTGTACTGCTTCCTGATCGTGCTGATCTTCCGGCTGGTGATGGACTATGTCTTCCAGTTCGCCCGTTCATGGCAACCCGGCAAGGCGATGGTGGTGATTCTTGAGGCCACCTACACTGTCACCGATCCGCCACTCAAGCTTCTGCGGCGGGTCATCCCGCCGCTGCGTCTCGGGGGCGTGGCGCTCGACCTGTCCTTCTTCGTATTGATGATCATCGTCTACATCCTGATCACCGTCGTGAGGACGGTGTTGTTGGTGTGAACGATACGGTCTTGCCGATTGCCGACGACTACGTTGAGGTGAAGTAGAGATGCCGTTGACCCCCGAGGACGTGCGGAACAAGCAGTTCACGACCGTCCGCCTCCGAGAAGGCTATGACGAGGACGAGGTCGATGCCTTCCTCGACGAGGTCGAGGGCGAACTGACCCGCCTGCTGCGGGAGAACGAGGACCTGCGCGCCAAGCTGGCCGCCGCCACTCGTGCCGCCGCGCAGAACCAGCAGCAGGGTCTGCGCAAGGGACCCGACCAGCAGCAGGAGCAGCAGCAGCGGCCGGGGGCCCCGGTGCCCGCCGCCATATCCGGTCCGCAGCCGGTTCCGCCGCAGCAGCAGGGGATGGGTGGCCCGCCCCAACTGCCCGGTGGTGCACCGCAGCTGCCCCCCGGTCCCAGTGGCCACGGTCCGCAGGTTTCGCACGGTCCCGGCCCCATGGGCCAGGGCGGCCCGATGGGTCAGGGCGGCCCGATGGGCCAGGGCGGTCCCATGGGCCAGGGCGGTCCCATGGGCGGTCCGCTCGGCGGTCCCGCGCAGCAACTGCCGCAGCAGGCCCCGCCGCAGCAGGGCGGCCCCGGCGGTGACAGTGCGGCGCGCGTGCTGTCGCTGGCACAGCAGACCGCCGACCAGGCGATCGCGGAGGCCCGTTCCGAGGCCAACAAGATCGTCGGTGAGGCGCGCAGCCGTGCCGAGGGCCTGGAGCGGGACGCCCGCGCCAAGGCCGACGCCCTGGAGCGGGACGCGCAGGAGAAGCACCGCGTGGCGATGGGCTCGCTGGAGTCGGCCCGCGCGACGCTGGAGCGCAAGGTCGAGGACCTGCGGGGCTTCGAGCGCGAGTACCGCACGCGTCTGAAGTCGTACCTGGAGAGCCAGCTGCGCCAGCTGGAGAACCAGGCCGACGAGTCGCTGGCCCCGCCGCGGACCCCCGCGGCCCCCTCGCTGCCGCCGTCGCCGTCGATGGCGTCGGCCGGTGCGGGCACCATGGGTGGCAACCACACCATGGGTGGCGGCCAGTCCATGGGCGGCAACCACTCCATGAGCAGCCCGTCCAGCGGTGGTCCGTCCTACGGCGGCCAGCAGCAGATGTCGCCGGCGATGACCCAGCCGATGGCACCGGTGCGGCCGCAGGGTCCGGCGCCGATGCAGCAGACGCCGTCGCCGATGCGTGGCTTCCTCATCGACGAGGACGACAACTGACGGACGGCTGACGCCGGTACGGCGTCCCGAGTCGGCAATCAGGGCCGGGCCCCGAGGGAACTCCCTCGGGGCCCGGCCCTGTTCGTGCCGTCGTTCCGGCGGGGGCGCGATCGGTGGTGCGCGGGGGGCGGACAAGAGCGCAGGCCCCGGCGCGGAGTGCGCCGGGGCCTGCGGTGCGGGCCGTGGGGCCCGGTCGTGCTTGCCGTGCTTCCGTGCTCCGTTACGCCTTGCGGAGGTGGAAGGTCAGGGACAGCGCCTCGTCGGTGAAGGCCGGGCCGTAGGACCCGTCCGGCTCGCCAGCGGCGAAGTCGGTGGCCAGCACCTCGTCGGAGATCAGCGCGGCGTGGTCGGTCAGTGCCGTCCGCAGCTCGTCGTCGGCGGCCGCCCAGCGCAGCGCGATCCGGTCGGCGACGTCCAGACCGCTGTTCTTGCGGGCCTCCTGGATCAGCCGGATCGCGTCGCGGGCCAGGCCGGCGCGGCGCAGCTCCGGAGTGATCTCCAGGTCGAGGGCGACCGTCGCGCCCGCGTCGGAGGCCACCGACCAGCCCTCGCGCGGGGTTTCGGTGATGATGACCTCTTCCGGGGTGAGGCTGACGGTCTCGCCGTCGACCTCGACGCTCGCCGTGCCGTCGCGCAGCGCGAGCGAGAGGGCGGCGGCGTCCGCGGCGGCGACGGCCTTGGCGACCGCCTGGACGCCCTTGCCGAACCGCTTGCCCAGGGCGCGGAAGTTGGCCTTGGCGGTGGTGTCGACCAGGGAGCCGCCCACCTCGGAGAGCGAGGCCAGCGAGCTGACGTTCAGCTCCTCGGCGATCTGGGCGCGCAGGTCCTCGGAGAGGTCCGCGAAGCCGTGGGCGCCGACCAGCGCGCGGGACAGCGGCTGGCGGGTCTTCACACCGGACTCGGCGCGGGTGGCGCGGCCCAGCTCGACCAGCCGGCGCACCAGCTGCATCTGCACGGAGAGCGCCGGGTCGGTCAGCTCGCGGTCGGCGACCGGCCAGGTGGAGAGGTGGACGGAGTCCGGGGCGTCCGGGGTGACCGGGACGACCAGGTCCTGCCAGACCCGCTCGGTGATGAACGGGGTGAGCGGGGCCATCAGGCGCGTCACCGTCTCGATGACCTCGTGGAGGGTGCGCAGCGCGGCCGGGTCGCCCTGCCAGAAGCGGCGGCGGGAGCGGCGGACGTACCAGTTGGAGAGGTCGTCGACGAAGGCGGAGAGCAGCTTGCCGGCGCGCTGGGTGTCGAAGCCCTCCAGGGCGTCGCTGACCCCCTCGACCAGGGTGTTGAGCTCGCCGAGCAGCCAGCGGTCCAGCAGCGGGCGGTCGGCGGGGGCCGGATCGGCCGCGGACGGCGCCCAGTTGGTGGTGCGGGCGTACAGCGCCTGGAAGGCGACGGTGTTCCAGTACGTCAGCAGCGTCTTGCGGACGACTTCCTGGATGGTGTTGTGACCGACCCGGCGGGCCGACCACGGCGAGCCGCCGGCGGCCATGAACCAGCGGACCGCGTCGGCGCCGTGCTGGTCCATGAGCGGGATCGGCTGGAGGATGTTGCCCAGGTGCTTGGACATCTTCCGGCCGTCCTCGGCGAGGATGTGGCCGAGGCAGACCACGTTCTCGTACGACGACTTGTCGAAGACGAGCGTGCCGACGGCCATCAGCGTGTAGAACCAGCCGCGGGTCTGGTCGATGGCCTCGGAGATGAACTGCGCCGGGTACCGCTTCTCGAAGAGCTCCTTGTTGCGGTACGGGTAGCCCCACTGCGCGAACGGCATCGAGCCCGAGTCGTACCAGGCGTCGATCACCTCGGGGACGCGGGTGGCGGTCAGCGCGCAGCCCTCGTGGGTGCAGCCGAAGGTGATCTCGTCGATGAACGGGCGGTGCGGGTCCAGGCCGGACTGGTCGGTGCCGGTCAGCTCGGACAGCTCGGTGAGCGAGCCGACGCAGGTGAGGTGGCCCTCCTCGCAGCGCCAGATGGGCAGCGGGGTGCCCCAGTAGCGGTTGCGGGACAGCGCCCAGTCGATGTTGTTGTTCAGCCAGTCGCCGAACCGGCCGTGCTTGACCGACTCGGGGAACCAGTTGGTGTTCTCGTTCTCCCGCAGCAGGGCGTCCTTGACCGCGGTGGTGCGGATGTACCAGGACGGCTGGGCGTAGTAGAGCAGCGCGGTGTGGCAGCGCCAGCAGTGCGGGTAGCTGTGCTCGTAGGCGACGTGGCGGAAGAGCAGGCCGCGGGCGTCGAGGTCGGCGACCAGCGCCTCGTCGGCCTTCTTGAAGAACTGGCCGCCGACGAGCGGCAGCTGCTCCTCGAAGGTGCCGTCCGGGCGGACCGGGTTGACCACCGGCAGGCCGTACGCGCGGCAGGTCTTGAGGTCGTCCTCACCGAAGGCGGGGGCCTGGTGGACGAGGCCGGTGCCGTCGTCGGTGGTGACGTACTCGGCGTTGACGACGAAGTGGGCGCCGTCGAGGTCGACGAGCTGGAAGGGGCGCTCGTAGGCCCAGCGCTCCATCTCGCGGCCGGTGAAGGACTCGCCGGTGGCCGTCCAGCCCTCGCCCAGCGCCTTCTCCAGCAGCGGTTCGGCGACGACCAGCTGCTCGGTGCCGTCGGTGGCGACGACGTAGGTGACGTCGGGGTGGGCGGCGACCGCGGTGTTGGAGACCAGGGTCCAGGGGGTGGTCGTCCAGATCAGCAGGGCGGCCCGGCCGGCCAGCGGGCCGGAGGTCAGCGGGAGGCGGACGAAGACCGAGGGGTCCACGACCGTCTCGTAGCCCTGGGCCAGCTCGTGGTCCGACAGGCCGGTGCCGCAGCGCGGGCACCAGGGGGCGACGCGGTGGTCCTGGACCAGCAGGCCCTTGGAGAAGATCTCCTTCAGCGACCACCAGACCGACTCGATGTAGTCGGGGTCCATGGTGCGGTACGGGGCGTCCAGGTCGGTCCAGTAGCCCATCCGCGTGGTCAGCTCGGCGAAGGCGTCGGTGTGCCGGGTCACCGACTCGCGGCACTTGGCGTTGAACTCGGCGATGCCGTACGCCTCGATGTCCTTCTTGCCGTTGAAGCCCAGCTCCTTCTCCACGGCCAGCTCGACCGGGAGGCCGTGGCAGTCCCAGCCGGCCTTGCGGTCGACGTGGTAGCCCTGCATCGTGCGGAACCGGGGGAAGACGTCCTTGAAGACGCGGGCCTCGATGTGGTGGGCGCCGGGCATGCCGTTGGCCGTCGGGGGGCCCTCGTAGAAGACCCACTCGGGGCGGCCCTCGGACTGCTGGAGGGTGCGGGCGAAGACCTTCCGCTCCTGCCAGAAGTCGAGCACCGCGTGTTCGAGGGCGGGCAGGTCTACCTGGGCTGGTACCGGGCGGTACTGGGGTGTGGGACTCATCGGTTCCTCCGGCGGACACCTGGGTGCGTACTCCGACCGGAGGGACGAGAGCACTGGCTCCCGCGGTACCACCCTCCTTGACGGCGCTGGCCGCACCGTCCCCTCATTGGGATCGCGCTGCCGGTTCTACTCGCCCCGTGGACCCGCGGTCCGTGGGCGGAGCCCACTGTCCAGAGCTTTCTTCCGGCGACTCCGGGCTGATCTTCACGTCATGCACGCCCCCGGGCTCGCACCGTCCCCGGGTCGCTGCAGGCTGCGTATGACGCTACTCGTCCCATCAATGCCTTTCGCTGCGCCCAGTGTAAAGGGCCGCGCCGACGCCGGCCGACCGGATTCCGGGCGCCGGCTCCGGGGCGACGGGACCGGGGGGCGGGGCCGCCGGCCGCCGGCCGGCGGGTGACCCGAATGGCGACACCGGCAGACCTGGTCATTCCGGGCGGATTACCGCGCCCGTAGCGGGGCACAACCGAGGCAGACCGGACGTACGGCCCCGGCGGCGGGGGTGGCCGGGCGGTGCGTCCCGTTGCCGCGTGCCGCGCGGCGTTTTATCGTTCCCGTCACGATTCGCGAACAAGATCACATATGTGAAGGGGTCGCGGCCATGGTGGCGAAGAAGACCGCCGCGGAGAAGACCACGACGTCCACCGGGGCCGCTGACCAGGACGTCGCTCGGCAGTCCGCCCACGAGGAGGCGGCCGGGCATCCGGCGGCCCCGAAGAAGGCCGCCCCCAAGAGGGCGGCCGCGAAGAAGACGCCGGCCAAGAAGGCGGCGCCCGCCAAGGCCGCGGCCAAGAAGGCGGCTCCGAAGAAGACGCCCGCCAAGAAGGCGGCGGCCGGCAGTACGACCGCCGGGAAGGCGGAGGCGGAGAAGACGGGAGCCAAGACGGTGGTGGCGAAGAAGACGGCGGCCGCGACGGCCCAGCACGGTACGGACTCGGCGGTGCCCTCGACCCGCGCGGCCGCGACCCCCGGCGAGCTGGCGGTACGGCCCGGTGAGGACCCCTGGACGCCGGAGGAGGTCGCCGAGGCGCGGTCCGACCTGATGGCGGAGGCGGGCCGGCTGCGGACCGAGATCGTGTCCGCCGAGGACGCCATCGCCGGGCTGATGCGGGACTCGGGGGACGGTGCGGGCGACGACGAGGCCGACACCGGCACCAAGAACATCACCCGCGAGCACGAGCTGGCGCTGGCCTCCAACGCCCGCGAGATGCTGCACCAGACCGAGCGCGCCCTCGGCCGGCTGGACGCCGGTACGTACGGCCTGTGTGAGAACTGCGGCAAGCCGATCGGCAAGGCGCGGATGCAGGCGTTCCCGCGGGCGACGCTGTGTGTGGAGTGCAAGCAGAAGCAGGAGCGGCGCTGACCCGGTCGGTGCCCGTGGCGGTGTGTCGCGGGGCGGTACCTGTCCGGCCCGCTGCCGCGGGCATGTGCCGTACTCTCGTGGTCAGCCGGGCTGGGCCTGGCCGGATGACTCGACGGGCTGAGGGACGCACACGTGGCAGAGGCGGAACGCATCACCGGTACGCCGGAATCCGAGCCGGGTTCCGGGTCGGATCCCGTGGCGGGATCCGAAGGGGGACGGCCGGCGGAGGGTGAGCGGCCCACCGCACGCGGGAAGCGGCGGATCGCCGCGCTGCTGCTGGTGGCCGCGGTCGTCTACCTGCTCGATCTGGGCAGCAAGCTCGCGGTGGTCGCCAAGCTGGAGCACCACGCGCCGATCGAGGTCATCGGGACGCTGCTGCAGTTCAGCGTCATCCGCAACCGCGGGGCCGCCTTCGGGTTCGGTGAGGCGCTGACGGTCTTCCTGACCATCATCGCCGCGGTGGTGATCGTGGTGATCGCCCGGATCGCCCGCAAGCTCTACAGCCTGCCCTGGGCGATCGCGCTGGGCCTGCTGCTGGGGGGTGCGTTCGGCAACCTCACCGACCGGATCTTCCGCTCGCCGGGCGTCTTCCAGGGCGCGGTGGTGGACTTCATCGCCCCCGCGCACTTCGCGGTCTTCAACCTCGCCGACTCCGCGATCGTCTGCGGCGGCGTGCTGATCGTGCTGCTGTCCTTCCGGGGCCTGGACCCCGACGGCACGGTCCACAAGGACTGACGGCCCGGACCCGGGCCGAGTGCCGGTCCGGGGGGCCGGCGCCCGCCGCCGGGCGGGGCAGTACCGCGGGACTGCCATACTCGTGGGGTGAGCACGCTTCCCGAGATCCGCACCCTGCCCGTACCGGACGGCCTGGAAGGCGAGCGCGTGGACGCCGCGCTGGCCCGCATGTTCGGCTTCTCCCGGACGAAGGCGGCCGAGCTCGCCTCGGCCGGCAAGGTCCGGGTCGACGGCTCGGAGGTGATGAAGTCCGAGCGCGTCAGCGGGGGCGCCTGGCTGGAGGTCGAGATGCCGGCCGCCGCCGCGCCGGTGGAGATCGTCGCCGAGCCCGTCGAGGGCATGGAGATCGTGCACGACGACGAGGACATCGTGGTGATCGGCAAGCCCGTGGGGGTCGCCGCGCACCCCAGCCCCGGCTGGAGCGGCACCACGGTCATCGGCGGTCTGGCCGCGGCCGGCTACCGGATCTCCACGTCCGGGGCGGCCGAGCGGCAGGGCATCGTGCACCGCCTCGACGTCGGCACCTCCGGCCTGATGGTGGTCGCCAAGTCGGAGCGGGCGTACACCTCGCTGAAGCGGCAGTTCAAGGAGCGGGTGCCGGACAAGCGCTACCACGCGCTGGTGCAGGGCCACCCGGACCCGATGAGCGGCACCATCGACGCCCCCATCGGGCGGCACCCGAACCACGACTACAAGTGGGCGGTCACCGCCGACGGCAAGCCGTCGGTCACCCACTACGACCTGATCGAGGCGTTCCGGGCCGCGAGCCTGCTGGACATCAAGCTGGAGACCGGGCGGACGCACCAGATCCGGGTGCACATGTCCGCGCACCGGCACCCCTGCGTCGGCGATCTGACCTACGGGGCGGACCCCACCCTCGCCAAGCGGCTGGGTGTCGCCCGGCAGTGGCTGCACGCGGTGCGGCTGGGCTTCGAGCACCCCTCGGACGGGCGCTGGGTCGAGTTCGAGAGCGCGTACCCGGCGGACCTCCAGCACGCGCTGGACACCGTCCGGGAAGAGAGCTACTGACGTCGCCTGCGGGAACAGCAGCGAACAACTGCCAAACAACTGCCAGACAACTCAGTCGGCAAAAGCGGGCATCTGATCACTTCATGGCAGGCTTGGGGCGGAAAGTGATCGAAATCGACCGTCCCGGAGCGTAATCGCCGTGGATCAGTTGGCCCTGCTGTTCGTCCTGCTCCTCGGAGCGGTGGTGATGGTTCCGCTCGGCGACCGGTTGGGCCTGCCCTCGCCGGTGCTGATGACGCTCGCCGGTGCGGTGCTGGCGCTGCTGCCGTTCGTGCCCAACGTCCAGGTACCGCCGGAGTACATCCTGCCGATCGTGCTGCCGCCGCTGCTCTACGCGGCGGTCCAGCGCACCTCCTGGCGGCAGTTCACCGCCAACATCCGGCCGATCTTCCTGCTCGCCGTGCTGCTGGTGTTCGCCACCACGGCGGCGGTCGCGGCGGTCGCCCAGGCGGTGGTGCCCGGGATGCCGGTGGCCGCCGCGGTGGTGCTGGGCGCGCTGGTCGCCCCGCCCGACCCGGTCGCCGCCACCGCGGTGGCGGGCAAGCTGGGCCTGCCCCGCCGCCTGGTCTCCATCCTGGAGGGCGAGGGGCTGTTCAACGACGTCACCGCGATCGTGCTCTACCACGTCGCGCTGGCCGCGGTGATCAGCGGCTCCTTCTCGGTGCCCGGCGCGGTGGGCTCGCTGGTGCTCTCCGCCGTCGTCGCCATAGCGGTCGGCCTGGTGCTCGGGTGGGTCACGAACCAGCTGATGGGGCGGCTGGGCGACCCGACGCTGCAGATCGGGCTGACGCTGCTGGTGCCGTTCGTGTCCTACGTCCTGGCCGAGGAGTTCAAGGGCTCGGGCGTGCTCGCGGTGCTGACCTGCGGGCTGTTCCTGGCCGAGTACGCGGTCGACGCGGACGACGTGATGGGCCGGCTGGCCGGCTACACCTTCTGGGAAGTGGTCGACACCCTCGTCACCGGCGTCGCCTTCGGGCTGATCGGCCTGGAGCTGCACAACATCATCGGCGCCGCGTCCGGCCGCTGGGGCGAGATGCTCGGCGCCGGCGCCGCGGTGGTCGCGGTCGTCGTCGCGGTGCGCCTGCTGTGGCTGCTGCCCGCCGCCTGGCTCGCCAAGCGGATGCACAAGCGCCGGGACTACGACGAGGACATCCCGATGAGCTGGCGCGAGACGGTCATCATGTGGTGGTCGGGGATGCGCGGGGTGGCCTCGGTGGCGCTGGCGCTGGCCATCCCGTTCGGGGTGGACGGCGGGCCCTTCCCGGCCCGCGACGAGATCCTCTTCATCGCCTTCGCGGTGGTCCTCTCCACCCTGATCATCCAGGGGCTGACGCTGCCGTGGCTGGTGCGCAAGCTGCGGGTGCGGGCCGACACCGACGTCGCGGACGCGCTGGAGCGGGAGTTGGCGCTGCGGGTGATCAAGGCGTCCAAGCGGCGCCTCAAGGAGGTCCTGGAGGTCGAGGAGGTGCCCGACGAGGTCGCCGACCAACTGGCCCGCCGGGCCTACGACATCGGGGCCCGGATCGCGCCGGACATCGTCGACGACGAGCGGCGCGAGCTGTTCGAGAAGCGGATCTCCCGGCTGAAGAAGGTCCAGCGGATCCAGAACGAGATGCTCTCCGCCGCCCGGCACGAGGTGCTGGCGGCGCGCAGCGAACCGGGTGCCGACCCGGAGATCGTCGACCGGGTGCTGCGCCATCTGGACGTGCGCAGCCTGCGGGCCACCCCGTAGGACCGGTGGCCCGGGGCCGGGCGTACAGGACGGCGGCCGGTCAGCGCTCCCCGGCACCGCCCGCGGCGCCCGCCGGGCCGGGCGGGTCCGTGCGCAGCGCCTCCTCGGTGACCGGGGCGGGCGCGGTGGCGATCCGCGGCAGCGCGTAGGCGTGCTCGGTCCGCAGCCACTCGATCATCCGCTCGCGGACCTGGCAGCGCACCGTCCACACGGCGTCCGCGTCCCGGGCGGTGGCCAGGGCGCGGACCACGATGGTGGACGGGGTGGTGTCGGTGACCACCAGGCTCCAGGACCGGCCGTCCCACTCCGGGCACTCCTGCAGCAGTTCGTGCAGGTGCTGCCGCATCTTCTCCACCGGGGCGGAGTGATCCAGGTGGAAGAAGACCGCGCCGGTCATCTGGGCGCCGCCGCGCGACCAGTTCTCGAACGGCTTGCTGGTGAAGTACGACACCGGCATGGTGATCCGGCGCTCGTCCCAGGTCCGCACGCTCAGGAACGTCAGGGTGATCTCCTCGACCGTGCCCCACTGGCCGTCCACGACGACGGTGTCCCCGATGCGCACCATGTCGCCGAAGGCGATCTGGAGCCCGGCGAAGAGGTTGCCCAGGGTGGACTGGGCGGCGATGCCGGCGACGATGCCCAGCAGTCCGGCCGACGCCAGCACGGACGTGCCCACCGCCCGCATCTGCGGGAACGTCAGCAGCATCGAGGCCGCCGCGACCACGATCACCACCGCGGTGACCACCCGCTGGATCAGCGTCACCTGGGTCCGCACCCGCCGCACCCGCGCCGCGTCCCGGGCGCCCGCCGCATAGTGCGTGTACGACGACTCCACGATCGCCGCCGCGGCCCGCACCAGCAGCCAGGCGGTGGCGGCTATCAGCACCAGCGTCAGGGCCTGGCCGATGCCCGCCGCGTGCTGCACCACGACGGGGATCCGGGTCTGGCCGTACGACCCCAGCAACAGGGCCGCGGCGAGCATCAGCCGGAGCGGTATGCGGCAGCGCCGCAGCAGGCCCCACAGCGGGGTCTCCGGGTGCCGGTTGTCGATCCGCTGCAGGGTCCGGTCGATCGACCAGACCAGTACGAGCGTGACCACGATCGAGCCCCCGATGACGACGATCGGGCGCAGCACGGCCTCCAGGGACACGGGACTCCTCCTCGGTGCGGTGTGCTCCTGCCGGACCCGACGACGGTAGCTGGCACGATGGGGGGAGAGCGATCCAACCCCAGGGAAGTGATGTCTGTGCCCGCCTCCGCCGAGCCCGCGACCAGCGGTTCCTCCACCATCCTGCTGTTCCATTCGGTGTGCGGGCTGCGTCCCGCCGTGCACGCCGACGCGGACCGGCTGCGGGCCGCGGGACACGAGGTGATCGTCCCGGACCTGTTCGGCGGGCGGACCGCGGACTCGGTCGCCGACGGCATCGTGATCAAGGACGAGATCGGCAAGGAGGAGCTGCTCCGGCGCGCGGTCGCGGCGGCCGCCCCGTACTCCGACCGCGGACTGGTCTACGCCGGGTTCTCCTTCGGCGGCGCGGTCGCGCAGAACCTCGCCCTCGGCGACGAGAAGGCCCGCGGACTGCTGCTGATGCACGGCACCTCCGACATCGCCGACGGCGCCAGTGCCGACGACCTGCCGGTGCAGCTGCACGTCGCCGACCCCGACCCGTTCGAGCCGCACGACTGGCTGAACGCCTGGTACCTGCGGATGCGCCGGGCCGGCGCGGACGTCGAGGTGTTCCGCTACGCCGGTGCCGGCCACCTCTTCACCGACCCCGACCTGCCGGACTACGACGCGGAGGCGGCGGAGCGGGCCTGGAAGGTGGCGCTGGGGTTCCTGGTGGACC
Source organism: Streptomyces sp. CB02959 (assembly GCF_002803155.1). Classification (GTDB taxonomy): domain Bacteria; phylum Actinomycetota; class Actinomycetes; order Streptomycetales; family Streptomycetaceae; genus Streptomyces. The sequence continues at coordinate 286,159 of NZ_NNBP01000004.1, read as the reverse complement.
TGCCCGCGCGGGACTGAACCGCGGCCGGGCCGGGGCGGGCGTTCCCGTAGGACCGGGAACGCCCGCCCCGGGCCTGTTCAACGGGCGGGCCGCGGCGGTCAGTTGCCGCCGGTCGGGTCCTTCTCGCCCTTGGCGATGCCCTGGCCGCCGCCGTCCTTGCCGCTGTCCTTGCCGGCGCCCCCGCCCTTCGCCGGGCCGAACTCCTTGTCGATCATCTTGCCGAAGTTGGCCCGCGCGAGCTGGTTGTACTGCTGCTGCGTCATCTGCTGCTGCGGTATCTCCGCAATCGTGAGCTTCTTGTCGCCGTGCATGAAGGTCGGGGTGCCGCGTACGCCCTTGCGGCCGAACAGCGCGCTCATCTCCATCGCCCAGCGGTCGTAGGTGCCGTCCTTGACCTGCTTCTCGAACGCCTTGTTGCCCTTCAGCTCCGGCACGTCGGCGGCCACCTTCAGCAGCTCGGCGTCCTTGGCGTAGAGGTCCTCGCGCTCGTCGGGGTGGTACGTGGTCGAGTACAGCGCCGACTTGTACTTCAGGAACGCCTCGGGGCTGATGTTCAGCGCCGCGCCCAGCGCGCTCAGGGCGTTCTTGGAGCCCTCGCCGCCCGACATGTCGTCGATGAACGAGTACAGGGTGAAGCGGACCTTGAACCGGCCGTCGTGGATGTCCTTGAGCAGTTCCTCGCCGGTGCTCTGCTCGAACGCCGCGCACGCCGGGCAGCGGACGTCCTCGAAGACCTCCAGGGTGTCCTTGGCGCTCTTGTCGCCGATCAGGATCTCGGTGCCGTTCTTGCCCTGGGTGTGCGCCGGGGTGACCAGCTTGGCCTCCTTGGCGGCCTCCCAGCCGGTCGGCTCGTTCGCCTTCAGCACGGCGAAGCCGATGCCGCCGGCGACCGCCAGGACACCGACGACCGAGACCGCCACGACGAGTTGGCGGCGCAGCCGCTCCTTCTTCTTCTCCTTGTCGCGCTGGGCGCGGATCCGCTCACGGGCGGCCTGCTTGTTCTCCTGGGTGTTCCGGTTGCTCATGGGGGGTGTCCGATCCTTCGGTGCTGCGCTGGCTGAGGGCGGTGCGGGTGTCAGACGGCGGCCGGGAACGGAGGGCCGCGACGGCGCACGTAGTGCCGGCGGAGAGGGAGCGGCCGGGGCGGCGCCGAGGGGCGCGGTGCGCGGCGGTGGTGACGGCGCGCGACGGCGGCGCGGACCACGGCGGCCGCGGTCCGCAGCGGCCGGGCGGCACCCGCGCCGGCCGCCCGCAGCAGGGTGCCGAGCGCTTCCTGCCCGCGGTGCAGCCAGCCGGCGGCGAGCAGGCCGACGGCGAGGTGTGCGGCGAGCAGCGGCCAGGCGGCGGCCGGCGGTACCGCGGGCAGGCCGGGGCGGGGGGCGGTCGGACCCGCCGGGCCGGTGCCGCCCGCGGCGCCCCGGCACAGCAGGTCGACCCCGACCGCGCGCAGCGGGCCGTAGCAGGCGTACTGGCCGGTGGTGAAGACGGTGTCGGCGGCCAGCTCCAGGGGGACCAGCAGTGCGGCGGTCCGTCCGTAGCCGTCCTCCCGGCCTGTGTGCCCGTAGGCCGCGGCGAAGATCCCGGCGCACACCGCGGCGAGCGCCGCGGGCGGCAGCGGATTGCGGGAGAGCAGGACGTGGCAGGTGGCGGACAGGGTGACGCACACCGCGGTGAACAGCGCCGCCCGGCCGCGTGGCCCTGACGGCACGGGAGGTAACCCCCGCACCACCGGCCGCTCTCCGGGCGAGGCCCCGGGCCGGGCCGCCGGGCGGACTCCCCTCCCCTGCATGGCCGGAGTCTGCCATGAGCACGACGGGAATCCGGGTCAAGATTTGGCATCGGACGGCGTGCGGGAGGCACGCCGTCCGATGCCGCCGCCGGGGGTGCGCCCCGGCGTCAGTACCCGGGGGTCACTTCTTGAGGTTCTTGTCCACCTGGGCGGTGAAGTCCGCGAGCGTGGACGGCGCGACCGGGCCCTGGGCGGTCTGGGTGCCGAGGACCGTGCCGTTCATCTTGATGGTCGGGGTGCTGCGGACGTCCTTGTGCGAGTCGAACTCCTTGGACATCGCCATCGCCCAGGCGTCGTACGTGCCGTCCTTGACCGACTTCTGGAAGGCGGCGTTGCCCTTCAGCGCCGGGATGGTGTCGGCCACCTTGATCAGGTAGTTGTCGTCGGCGAACTTGTCCGGGCCGGTCTCCTCCGGGTGGAACTCCTTGGAGTACAGCGCGAACTTGTACTTCAGGAAGGCGTCCGGGGAGACGTTCAGGGCGGCGCCCAGCGCGCTGAGCGCGTTCTTGGAGCCGGTGCCCTGGAGGTTGCCGTCCAGGAAGGTGCCGATGTGGTACGTCGCCTTGTACTTGCCGTCGCTGATGTCCTTCTCGACCGTCGCGCCGACGGTCTGCTCGAAGGCGGCGCAGCCGGGGCAGCGCGGGTCCTCGAAGAGTTCGAGGGAGTTCTTGGCGTCGGACTTGCCGACGACGATGGTGGTGCCGTTGGGGCCGCTGGTGTGGGCGGGCGGGACCGGCTTGGCCTTGGCGGCCTTCGCCCAGACGTCGGCGCCCGAACCGCCGGCGCCGCTGCCGCCGCCCGAGTTGGCGACCGTCAGGCCGATGCCGCCGGCCACCGCCAGCACCGCGACCACCGAGCCGGCGACGATCAACTGGCGGCGGGTGCGGTCCTTCTTGGCCTGCCGCTCGCGCTCGGCGCGCAGCCGGTCGCGGGCTGCCTGCTTGTTGGCCTGACTGTTGCGGTTGCTCATGACTGTTGCTCCGTGGGTTCCGTGGTCCAGGGGGACGGGGTGCGTGCTGCCTGGGGCATGCGCGCCGTACGGGCGCACGCCGGCCGCCGGGCCGGGAAGGGACCTCAGGCGGCGAGCGCGCACGGCGGCCCGCGGCGCACCACGGAGTGCACGAGCAGGGGGGCGGAGCGGACGGTCGGCCCGTTCCGTACGGGGGCGGGCACCGGGCGGCGCGGTGCGGCGGTGCCGCCCAGGACCGCGGCCGCGATCAGCAGCGGACGGAACGCGAAGCCGGCCACCGCGCCCAGCAGCCGCACCAGCGCGGCCTCGCCGCGGCGCAGCCAGCCGGCCGCCAGCAGCCCGACCGCCAGGTGCGCGGCGAGCAGCAGCAGCCAGACCTGGGCCGGGGCGTCGCCCTCGTGGGTCAGCTGGGCCAGCGGGCCGCCGACCGGACCGCCGCCGCAGAGCAGCATCGTGCCCAGTGAGTGCACGGGTGGGGCCGGGGTCCCGTCCGGGCCGTAGCAGGTGTGCTGGCCGAGGCTGAAGACCGCGTCGGCGGCGAGCTCCAGGGGGAGCAGCAGCCCGGCGATCCGCCAGTAGCCGCGCTCGCGGCCGGCCAGCGCGTAGGCGAGCGCGAACACCGCGGCACCGGTCGCGACGACCGTGACCGGCGGCAGCGGCATACGGGAGAGCAGCACGTGGGACGCGGACGACAGCGTCACGCACAGCGTCGCGAAGAATGCCGCGCGCAGTGCCCGCAGGTGTGCCACCGAGATGTCCATCGTCTGCGAGTGTGCCATGGGACGCGCTAAAGCGGCACTAAGAGGAGTGCGGGGGCCGTCCTACCGGCCCGGGAACCGGTCGTCCCGGAGGAGTTCCACGAAGATCCGGTGGTCGGCGCGGGCGCGGGACGCCGCGGCGAGCGCGGCGTCCGCCAGCAGCGGCCCGAAGCCGTCCTCGTCGGCCGCGATCGCCGCGTCGACGGCCCGCTCGGGCCGGAACGGGACCAGCGGGTGCCGGTCCTTGCCGTCCCCCGCGGCGTGTGCCGCGGCGGTGACCCGGCCCAGCCCCGCGACGGCCGCGGCGATCTCCTCCGGGGCGTCGAGGGCGGACCAGTCCAGCCCGACCGCGTACGGCGACACCTCGCCGACCAGGAGACCCGCGCCGTTCAGCGCCGTCCAGCCCAGCCACGGATCGGCGTGCGCCTGGAGGGCGCGCCGGGCCAGCGCCGCCCGGTGCCCCTCGTGCCGGACGTGCTCGGCGACCTCCGGAACCGGGCGGTGCCGGGCGAGCGCCGGGGCCGGCACCTGCCGCATGGTGAGCACCACGTCGCTCTCCAGGACGTCGCTGCCGCCCTCCAGCAGCAGGTCGTAGGAGGCCGGGTCGGCCGGGGTGGCGCCGGGCCGGCCCACCACGTCCTTGACCCGGTACGCCTCCGGGCGGGCCGGGCCGGTCTCCGGCAGCGTCTCCAGATAGCCGTCGAACGCCGCCAGGACCGTGTAGCGGGCCGCCGCGTCCAGCTCGACGGTGCCGCGCCCGCCGGTGAAGCGCCGCTCGCCGTCGCACACCTCGGTCAGCGGCGCCAGCAGCCCGGCCCGGGTCCGGCCGCGGGCCGCGCGCAGCACGGCGAGCAGCGGGCCGTCGGCGGTGTCCAGGGTGGCCGGCGGGATCGCGTCCGCTCCGGAGGCCAGCGCATGGACGTGCTCCCGGTAGGCCGCGGCGAAGGCCCGCACCAGTTCGGTGATCCGGGCATCGCTCAGCCCCCGGGCATGGCCCAGCAGCGCCACCGAGGCCGCGCACCGCTTCAGGTCCCAGGTGAACGGGCCGACGTACGCCTCACCGGAACCGGTGACGCCGAACACCAGCCGGCCGGTGGCGTCGAGGTACGTGCCGAAGTTCCCGGCGTGCAGATCGCCGTGGATCCACACCCGGCCGGTGCGCTCGTCCAGATACGGGGCGCCGGGCGCGCCCGCGCCGGCCGCCGCCAGGTCGTGGTGGAACAGGGCCGCCCCGCCTGCGAAGAACGCGGCGGGGGAGCCGGCCATCCGGCGCAGGGCCGGGCCGGAGGCGGTGTCGAGGGCGGCGAGGAGCTGCCCCTCGCGCCGGGCGGTGTCCTGGCCGTGCCACGCGCTGTCGCGCGCCGGGGCGTGGGAGATCGGCATCGCTGGCTGCCTCCTGGGGTGCCGGAAAGCGGATCGGAGATCAGCCGGACAACGGGTGGGGAGGCCGGTGAGTGCCCGGACGCCCCGCCGTCCCGCCGGGGCGCCGCGGATCCCCTCGACGGGGCCTTCGCTGTCAGCTCCGGGTCGTAGACTTCAAGACCGTCCCACCCATCCCTCGCGACCCCTTCCGCTCGTCCTCACGGGCGCTTCCCGTCCGCCCCGCCCGCCCATCCTGACAACTGCCGCTCCCGGAGGTTCAGCGCCGTGGCCCCCTCGTCCAGGCCCCCCTTCACGCACCTGCACGTCCACACCCAGTACTCACTGCTGGACGGAGCGGCGCGGCTCTCCGACATGTTCAAGGCGTGCAACGACATGGGGATGACGCACATCGCCATGTCCGACCACGGCAACCTCCACGGCGCCTACGACTTCTTCCACTCCGCGAAGAAGGCCGGGGTCACCCCGATCATCGGCATCGAGGCGTACGTCGCGCCGGAGTCGCGGCGCAACAAGCGCAAGATCCAGTGGGGCCAGCCGCACCAGAAGCGCGACGACGTCTCCGGTTCCGGTGGTTACACCCACAAGACGATCTGGGCGGCGAACAAGACGGGCCTGCACAACCTCTTCAAGCTCTCCTCGGACGCGTACGCCGAGGGCTGGCTGCAGAAGTGGCCGCGGATGGACAAGGAGACGATCTCCCAGTGGAGCGAGGGCCTGATCGCCTCCACCGGCTGCCCCTCCGGTGAGCTGCAGACCCGGCTGCGCCTCGGCCAGTTCGACGAGGCGCTCAAGGCGGCCTCCGAGTACCAGGACATCTTCGGCAAGGACCGCTACTTCCTGGAGCTGATGGACCACGGCATCGAGATCGAGCGCCGGGTCCGCGACGGCCTGTTGGAGATCGGCAAGAAGCTCGGCATCCCGCCGCTGGTGACGAACGACTCGCACTACACGTACGCCCACGAGGCGACCGCGCACGACGCCCTGCTCTGCATCCAGACCGGCAAGAACCTCTCCGACCCGGACCGCTTCCGGTTCGACGGGACGGGCTACTACCTCAAGTCCACCGACGAGATGTACGCCGTCGACTCCTCGGACGCCTGGCAGGAGGGCTGCCGCAACACCCTTCTGGTGGCCGAGCAGATCGACACCACCGGCATGTTCGAGAAGCGCGACCTCATGCCGAAGTTCGACATCCCGGAAGAGGGCTACACCAACACCACGTGGTTCAAGGAGGAAGTGCGCCGCGGCATGCTCCGCCGCTTCCCCGGCGGTGTGCCCGAGGACCGGCAGAAGCAGGCCGAGTACGAGATGGACGTCATCATCCAGATGGGGTTCCCGGGCTACTTCCTCGTCGTCGCCGACTTCATCATGTGGGCGAAGAACAACGGCATCGCGGTGGGCCCCGGCCGAGGCTCCGCGGCCGGTTCGATCGTCGCGTACGCCATGGGCATCACCGACCTCGACCCGATCGAGCACGGGCTGATCTTCGAGCGGTTCCTCAACCCCGAGCGCGTCTCCATGCCCGACGTCGACATCGACTTCGACGAGCGCAGGCGCGTCGAAGTGATCAGGTACGTGACCGAGAAGTACGGCGCCGACAAGGTCGCCATGATCGGCACGTACGGCAAGATCAAGGCCAAGAACGCCATCAAGGACTCCGCCCGCGTTCTCGGCTACCCGTACGCGATGGGCGACCGCCTCACCAAGGCGATGCCCGCGGACGTCCTCGGCAAGGGCATCGACCTCGACGGCATCACCAACCCCTCGCACCCGCGCTACAACGAAGCCGGCGAGATCCGGGGGATGTACGAGAACGAGCCGGACGTCAAGAAGGTCATCGACACCGCCAAGGGCGTCGAGGGCCTGGTCCGGCAGATGGGCGTGCACGCCGCCGGCGTCATCATGTCCAGCGAGCCCATCGTCGACCACGCCCCGATCTGGGTGCGGCACACCGACGGCGTGACCATCACGCAGTGGGACTACCCGCAGTGCGAGAACCTCGGCCTGATCAAGATGGACTTCCTGGGCCTCAGGAACCTGACGATCATGGACGACGCCGTGAAGATGGTGGAGTCCAACAAGGGCGTCAAACTGGAGCTCCTGTCGGTCCCGCTCGACGACCCCAAGACGTACGAACTGCTCTGCCGCGGTGACACGCTCGGTGTGTTCCAGTTCGACGGCGGACCGATGCGGTCGCTGCTGCGCCAGATGCAGCCCGACAACTTCGAGGACATTTCCGCCGTTTCGGCCCTGTACCGGCCGGGCCCGATGGGCATGAACTCGCACATCAACTACGCCGAGCGCAAGAACGGCCGCCAGGAGATCACCCCGATCCACCCGGAGCTGGAGGATCCGCTCAAGGAGACCCTGGGCCTGACCTACGGCCTGATCGTCTACCAGGAGCAGGTGCAGAAGGCCGCCCAGATCATCGCCGGGTACTCCCTCGGCGAGGCCGACATCCTGCGCCGCGTGATGGGCAAGAAGAAGCCGGAGGAGCTGGCGAAGAACTTCACCATCTTCCAGGAGGGCGCCAAGAAGAAGGGGTTCAGCGACTCGGCGATCCAGGCCCTGTGGGACGTCCTGGTCCCGTTCGCCGGCTACGCCTTCAACAAGGCGCACTCCTCCGCGTACGGCCTGGTCACCTACTGGACCGCCTACCTCAAGGCCAACTACCCGGCCGAGTACATGTCCGCGCTGCTGACGTCCGTGCGCGACGACAAGGACAAGTCCGCGGTCTACCTCAACGAGTGCCGGCGGATGGGCATCAAGGTGCTCCCGCCCAACGTCAACGAGTCCGAGGCCAACTTCGCCGCCCAGGGCGACGACGTCATCCTCTTCGGCCTCACCGCGGTGCGCAACGTCGGGCAGAACGTCGTCGATTCGATCATCCGCTGCCGCAAGGCGAAGGGGAAGTACTCCTCCTTCCCGGACTACCTCGACAAGGTCGACGCGGTGGTCTGCAACAAGCGCACCACCGAATCGCTGATCAAGGCCGGCGCCTTCGACGAGATGGGCCACACCCGCAAGGGCCTGACCGCGCACTACGAGCCGATGATCGACAACGTCGTCCAGGTCAAGCGCAAGGAGGCGGAGGGCCAGTTCGACCTCTTCGGCGGGATGGGCGACGACACCGCCGACGACGGCCCCGGCTTCGGGCTGGACGTGGAGTTCTCCGAGGAGGAGTGGGACAAGACCTATCTGCTCGCCCAGGAGCGCGAGATGCTCGGTCTCTACGTCTCCGACCACCCGCTCTTCGGGCTGGAGCACGTGCTGAGCGACAAGGCGGACGCCGCCATCGCCCAGCTGACCGGCGGTGACTACTCCGACGGTTCGATCGTCACCATCGGCGGCATCATCTCCGGCCTCCAGCGCAAGATGACCAAGCAGGGCAACGCCTGGGCGATCGCCACCGTCGAGGACCTGGCCGGCTCCATCGACTGCATGTTCTTCCCGGCGACCTACCAGTTGGTGTCCACCCAACTCGTCGAGGACACCGTGGTGTTCGTCAAGGGCCGGCTCGACAAGCGGGAGGACGTGCCGCGGCTGGTCGCCATGGAGATGATGGTCCCCGACCTCTCCGAGGCCGGCGCCAACGCCCCGGTGACGATCACGATTCCGGCCGTGAAGGTCACCCCGCCGATGGTCGAGAAGCTCGGTGAGGTGCTCGGCAGCCACCGCGGTTCGACCGAGGTCCGGATCAGGCTCCAGGGCGTGCGGAAGACCACGGTGCTCCGCCTGGACCGCCACCGGGTCACCGCCGACCCGTCGTTGTTCGGCGATCTGAAGGTGCTGCTCGGCCCGTCCTGCCTGGCCGGCTGAGCCGCCGGCCGGGGCGTCGCCGCCGCCCCGGCCCCGGATGCCACGAGGGGCGCGCCCGCACGATGCGGGCGCGCCCCTCAAGTCATCGGCGGCGCGGGTCGGTTGGGGGCACTGCCGGGCGGCCGCGCCGGGACGTTCAGTTGTGGCCGAAGCGGCGCTGGTGCTTGCGCGCGACGTCCGCCGGGGTGCCCGGGGCCTGCGAGTGCGAGATCGCGTCGAGGGTCGCCTTCTCGGACTGCTGCTGGCCTCGCTCGGCCTCGCTCGCCTTGGGCTGCTTCCGGTCCTTCTTGTTCTTGGCCATGATCGTGCCTCCTGAAGGGGATCTTTGGATCGGCCGGAATCAGCCTTACATGCCGGGCACATCACTGCATTTCGGGCAATTACCCTGGGTGATAACGCCAGTTACCCGCCGTGTGGACGGCCGGGACCGAATCCGCCACGCCGAAGATCGAGTTCGTGCAGTTAACCCCCGTTCGGTCGGGCAGACTCGAAGGAAGCCGAGGAGCACTCGTGCCACGGGCCGAGCCGGGGGGCGACCGGACTTCAGCACCTCAGGGAAGAGGGTGGAACGTGGACCGCTGCGTCGTCCTGGTGGACGCCGGGTATCTGCTCGGTGCCGCCGCGAGCCTGCTCGCCGGAGAACCCGCCCGTTCCCGGATCACCGTCGACCACGCCGCCCTCATCCAAGGGCTGCGCCAGCGCGCCGAGGCCGACACCGAACGACCGCTGCTGCGCATCTACTGGTTCGACGGCGCCCCCGACCGCGTCCCGCAGCCCGAACACCGCCGGCTGCGGGTGATGCCCCGGGTCACCGTCCGGCTGGGCGCCCTGACCCGCAGCGACGGGCGCTGGGCGCAGAAGGGCGTGGACGCCGCCATGCACGCCGAGCTGACCGAACTCGCCCGCAACCGCGCCTGCTCCGACATCGTGCTGGTCACCGGCGACGGCGACCTGCTGCCCGGCCTGATGTCCGCCAAGGAGCACGGCGTCGCCGTCCACCTCTGGGCCGTCCAGGCCGCCGACGGCGACTACAACCAGTCCGAGGACCTGGTCGCCGAGGCCGACGAGCGGCGGGTGCTGGACCGGGCCTGGATCACCCGCGCGGTCCACGCCAAGGAACTGGGCGGCCCCTGCGCCCCGCCGCCGGCCCCCCGCCCCGAGATCGCCGCGATCCTCTCCGCCCCGCTCCCGGAGACCGCGGTCGCCGCCGCGGCCGCCGCGGCCGGACCGGACACCGACGGGCGCACCGGTACCAACGGCACCCCCCGCCCCGCCCCCGCCGGCGACCGCGGCGAACCGTCCGGCGAGACCGGCTCCGGCGGCTCCCGCGGTGTCCCCACCCCCAAGGACCTCGCCGGCCTCGGCCGCCCGCCCGCCGCCCAGAGCCCCTCGCCGAACGGCAGCCAGCCCGCCGCCACCCTCCGCTGGTCCTCCGACAAGGGGTGGATCGAGCGCGGCGGCCCGCTCGGCGAGCCCGCCGAGACCGCCTCGCTGCCCACCCTCGCCCTGCTCACCAGCGCCGAACAGCGCTGGGCCGACCGCGAGGAGGACATCACGGCGGTCGGCGGCGACCCCTTCGAGGTCGGCCAGGTCTTCGCCCGCCGCTGGACCGAGCGGCTCTCCGACGCCGCCCACCTCCAGCAGATCTCCACGGAGTACCCCCGCATCCCGCACCGCATCGACGGGGAACTGCTCCGCTACGCCGCCCGCTTCGGCCTGCTCGCCCACAAGGACGACCAGATCGACGAGCACGACCGGTACGCCATCCGGGCCGGTTTCTGGCGCGAGGTCGACCTCCGTACCGCCGCCGAGCACACCCCGTCGGCCGACTGACGGCCGGGGAGGAGGCTGTGCGCAGGCTGTGCGCGCCGGGCCCACGGAGCCCCCGGGACCGGCGGCCGCCCGGGGCCGCGTACCCTCGTAGCTCGTGAAGACGGGCGCAAAACAGGTGGAGCACGGCGCGCCGGTGTGCGTGGTGCAGGACCTGGTCAAGACCTATCCGGCGCTGCGCGGGCGGCGCGGGACGGAGCGGGCGCCGGCGGTACGCGCCAGCGACGGCATCAGCCTCGACGTCCGGCGCGGCGAGATCTTCGGGCTGCTCGGCCCGAACGGCGCCGGCAAGTCCACGCTGGTCCGCCAGCTGACCGGACTGCTGCGGCCGGACTCCGGCCGCATCGTCGTCCTCGGCCACGACCTGGTGCGGCACCCCGAGCGGGCCGCCCGGCTGCTGGGCTACCTGGGCCAGGAGTCGACCGCGCTGGACGAGCTGACCGTCTCCCTCGCCGTGGAGACCACCGGCCGGCTGCGCGGCCTGGACACCCGGACCGCCCGCGCCGAACGCGACGCGGTCCTCGACGAACTGGGCCTGGGCCCGATCGCCGGCCGGGCGCTGAAGAAGCTCTCCGGCGGCCAGCGGCGACTGGCCTGCTTCGCCACCGTGCTGATCGGCGAGCGCCCGCTGCTGGTACTGGACGAGCCGACCACCGGTATGGACCCGGTCGCCCGGCGCGCCGTCTGGGCCGCGGTGGACCGCCGCCGCGCCGAGCGGGGCGCCACCGTCGTCCTGGTCACGCACAACGTGCTGGAGGCCGAGAGCGTGCTCGACCGGGTCGCGGTGATCGACCAGGGCCGGGTGATCGCCTGTGACACGCCCGGCCGGCTGAAGGAACTGGTGGGGGAGGAGGTCCGGCTGGAACTGGTCTGGCGCGACCGGCCGCCGCTGGACGTCCCCGAGGTCGCCGCGCTCGCCGCCGAGGCCCGCACCGCCGGCCGCCGCTGGACCCTGCGGCTCCCCGCCGACCGGGCCCGCTCCGCGGTCACCGCGGTCACCGCCGGGCCCGCCTTCGCGGCCCTGGACGACTTCACGCTGGCCACGCCGAGCCTGGAGGACGTCTACGTGTCCCTGGGCGGGCGCGCGGAAGGGCTGATGAAGGCGTGAGCGGGCGGGGCGCGGGGCCGAACGCGGCCGGCGGCCGGAGGAGGAGCATGGCCGGGAGTACGGACCGGCGGCGTGTCGAGGAAAGCTGGGTGACCGCATGAGTGTGGTGTCCGCACAGGTGGCGACCGGTTCCGGAGCGCGACTGGACGACGGTGGGGCCGGTGGGGCCGCCCCGCTCGCGCCCCGGGCCCGGCTGCTGCCCGCGCTCGCCGCCGTCTACCGCGCCCAGCTCTCCCGGGCCCGGGTCGCCCGGATTCCGCTGCTGTTCGTCGCCACCTTCCAGTCCGTCGGGATCATGGTCCTGCTGCGCGGGGTGGTCAGCGGCGGCGACCCGGCGTGGTCGGTGGTCTCCGGCTCCGCGGTGCTGGTCGTCGCCTTCGTCGCGCTGAACCTGCTGGCCCAGTACTTCGGCCAGCTGCGGGCCGGCGGCGGCCTGGACCACTACGCGACGCTGCCGGTGCCGCCGGCCGCCGTGGTGCTCGGCGCGGCCGCCGCGTACGCCTCCTTCACCGTGCCCGGCGCGGTGGTCACCGCGGTCACCGGCTGTGTGCTCTTCCATCTGCCGATGGCCCACCTGTGGGTGCTGGTGGCCGTGGTCCCGCTCTCCGGGGCGGCGCTGTCCGGGCTCGGCGCGGCCCTCGGGCTGCTCGCCCCACGCCAGGAACTCGCCACCCTCGGCGGCCAGTTGGGCATGTCGGCGGCGCTGCTGCTGGGGGTGCTGCCGGCCTCGCGGATGCCCGAGCCGATCGGCTGGGCCCGTGATCTGCTGCCCTCGACCTACGGGGTGGAGGCGCTGGCGCGCACCTTCGCGCCGCATCCCGACTGGCTGGCGGTCGCCGCGGACCTGGGCGTCTGTGCGGCCGTCGGGGTGCTCTCGCTGGCCGTGGCGACCTGGGCGTACCGCCGGGCGGCGGTCCGGTGAGCGCCGCCGCCGACCCTCAGGGGGGCCACGGGCGTCCTGCTGCCGGTACCGCGGCGTCGGCCTGGCACGATGACGGGGTGACAGCGCAGACGCCCCACGAGAACCAACCGCCCGAAGAGCCGCACCGGCCGCAGGCCGCCCCCGTCGAGGACCACGGTGCCGCCGCCGAACCCGACGGCGGCCCCGAATTCGCCCGCGAGCTGCGGGAGGGTGTGCTGATCGCCCTGGCGGTCGCGGTGAGCGGGGTGTTGCTGGGCGTGCTGTGGGCCTGGCTGGCGCCGCGCGTCCCGCTGATCGCGGACACCCACAACGTCTACCTCAAGAACACCGAGGGCGAGGAGGCGATCGGCGCCGACGGCACCTTCGTCCTGCTGGCGCTCGGCTTCGGCGTGGTCACCGCGGCGGTGGTCTTCCTCGTCCGGCGGCGCGGCGGCATCCCGCTGGTGGTGTCGCTGGCCCTGGGCGGACTGCTGGGTGCCGTGCTGGGCTGGCTGACCGGCATGTGGCTGGGACCCACCCCGGACGTGGTCGCGCACGCCAAGCAGGTCGGCGCCGGCGTCGTCTTCGACGGCCCGCTGCGGCTCCAGGCCAAGGGCGCCCTGCTGGCCTGGCCGATCGCCGGGATGCTCACCCAGATCGCGCTGACCGGGCTGTTCGGGCCGCGCGACCCGGAGCTGGACGGGCCGGTGGTGCCGGACTGGTCCGGACACCACCAGCCGCCGGTCGACTGACCGCCGCGCCGGCCGCCCCTCAGGACGGCCGGCGGCCGTGGTTGGCCCGGCCCTTCCGGACGCGCCATTTCCGCTTACGGGTCCTCTTCGACATCGGCGTACCTCCTCCCCCGGTCGTAACCGGAGGCAGGGGTGCGCGGGAAGTACTGGAGCGGTGCGGGCGGCGGCACCGGGGGCGCGCGGCGGCGCCGGCCGGGCTCAGCCCCGCGCGATCGGCGCGAACCGTGCGCCGGTCAGCGCGACCAGGTCGGCGGGCGCGAGTTCGACCTCCAGGCCGCGCCGGCCCGCCGAGACGCAGACCGTCGGCCGGCCCTCCGCCGAGGCGTCCAGCACCGTCCGCAGCCGCTTGCGCTGCCCCAGCGGTGAGATCCCGCCGAGCACGTAGCCGGTGCTGCGCTCGGCCGCCGCCGGGTCGGCCATCGCCGCCCGCTTGCCGCCCACCGCGGCGGCCAGCGCCTTCAGGTCCAGCGAGCCGGAGACCGGCACCACAGCCACCGTGAGGGTGCCGTCCACGTCCGCCAGCAGCGTCTTGAACACCTGGTCGGGGGAGACCCCGAGCGCCTCGGCGGCCTCCTCGCCGTACGAGGCGGCCGCCGGGTCGTGCTCGTAGGCGTGCACCGTGAACGGGACGCCGGCCGCGGTCAGCGCCACCGTCGCGGGCGTACCGCCGGACTGGGCCGCGCCCTTCTTCCCCTGCTTCGGCTTCTTCGCCAACGTGCCTCGCCTCGTTCGAACGCGGAGCCTGCCCGCCCCGGGACCGGACGTTCCGTGGGGCCCGTGCGTCAGTTGGGACTGGTCGGCTGCCGGGTCAGCTCCACGGCCGGCAGCGACGGGAGCTTACCGATCACCGCCGACTCCTGGCGAAGCAGTTTCAGCTCCTGCCGCAGCCGGTCCGCGGTGTCCGGCGCCGCGAGCAACTCCTGCTTGGCGGGCACGTCCAGCACCGCCGCCGCGGCGACCAGGTACGACAGCACCGACGGGTCGGCGGGCAGGTCCTGGCCGGTGGTCAGGGTCCGCTCGTTCGCCCACGCCAGCCGCTTCTGGTAGGTGCGGAAGGCCCGCACCACACCGGAGGCCAGCGCGCCCGCGCCCTCCCCCTGGTCCTCTTCCAGGGGCGCCAGCTCCCCGGTCAGGTAGGGCCCGGAGGCGTCCACCGACAGCAGCCGGAAGCGGGTGGTGCCGGTGGCCAGGACCTCGTAGCCGCCGCCCGACTTCTCCCGGACGGTCGCCGCGTCCGCGACGCAGCCGACGGTGTGGAAGGCCCGGAGCAGATCGTCGCCGAAGCCCGCGGCCGGTCCGGTGGCGGCCGGCGCGGTGGCGTCCGGCAGCCCGGGTGCGGTGGGGGCGACCTCCCGGCCGTCCCGGATGGCGACCACCGCGAACCGGCGGTCGTCCTCGGGCCGGTCCAGCAGATCGGCCATCATCGCCCGGTAGCGCGCCTCGAAGACGTTCAGCGGCAGCACCAGACCCGGGAACAGCACCGAGTTGAGCGGGAACAGCGGCAGACGCACGGAGGACACAGTCGGTAAGCCTAGAGCCTGTGCCCGCGCGGGCCACCACCCGCACCCGGTCAGGGCCCCCGGCCGTTCGCGGCCGGGGCCGATCCCGATCCACCGGACACGGTCTAGGCCCGCCGCAGCAACCGGGACGCGCCGGCCGCGACCGTCGTCGCCAGCACCCACCCCGTCATGATCATCACGGCCGCCACCCACTGGGCGCCGCCCCCCGGCTTCCAGGCGCCGCCCTGATAGAGGTCTATCACCGGCAGCAGCAGGTCCAGCGAGTAGAGGTACGGGTTCCAGGGCGGCGCCTCGTCGTGCTTGAGGGGCGGTGGCGGGTACGAGGAGAAGTACGCCGTGCCGATCGCCCACAGGATCGCCATCCACACCGCGGCCCGCCCCGGGCGGTAGCCGTAGGCGACCGTCCAGTCCTGGAGGAAGCCCCACGCCTTCGCCGCCAGCGGCAGCGTCTCGCGCCGCCGCCGCTGCTTGGCCAGCAGCACCTCCCGGGCGTCCGCGTCCTCGCCCATGGCGCGCAGCGAGGCGGCCAGCATCTCGTAGGGCTCGGGCGCGTACTCCGGGGTCGCCGCGGCCACCCACTGGAGCCGCAGCGCCAGCGGGAAGTGGCCGTGCGGGATCAGCGTCTCGTAGGAGAAGCCGGCCATCATCAGCCCGCCCAGCCCCGGCCAGCTCGCCGACTTGTCGACGAGGTTGACGACCCGGGCGCCGGAGAGGATCACCCGGCCGCGCTGCGGGCGCTCGCCCAGGAACCGCAGCTCCGGCGCCTGGATCCGGCGCAGCGACAGCTCCTGGTCGGACTCCATGATGAACCGGGCGTGCTCCAGGTCCACCGCGTCCCCGAACCGCCCGTCGTCCAGCCGCACCCCGCCCTCGCACTCGAAGCGCTGCATCCGGGTGCCGCGGGCCGGGGTGTGGGTGATCCCGTACGGGGGCGTGGCGCCGCTGGAGAACGGGGAGTTGGCCAGGCCCGCGGCGGTGAGGTAGAGGGTCCGCTCGACGGTCAGCTGGGGGGCGTTCAGCGCCCGGCGGCCGAAGGGGTTGCTCAGGTGGCTGCCGCGCAGGCTCAGCGACACCCCGACGGTGGCGCCGCGCAGCGACAGCTCGCCGTAGGACTCCAGCATCTCGGCCTGGAGGTCCTGGGCGACGGTCAGCCCGTCCGCCATGATCGAGCGGCCCTGCCGGTCCTTGTGGACCACCACCTGGTTGAGCATCAGGTCGGTGCCGATGTGCGCGTCGGTCAGTCGTATACCGGAGTGCACCACGCAGCGCGGCAGGTGCAGATCGCCCTCGGTGTGCAGCCGGGCCGCCTCCAGCCGTGGCAGGGCGCAGTTCACCATCCGCAACGTGGTGAACCGGCTCTCCGGCAGCAGCACCTCGGCCTCGAAGCGGCAGTCCCGCAGCTCCACGAATGGCTTGATCGTGCCGCCCGCAAGGTCGAGAGTGTCCGTGATGTACGCCCCGGTCAGTTTCAGCCCGGACACCCGGCCAGGCTGCGGCGCCGGCCCGTCGAGCAGCAGCAGGGCCACCACCCGGGCCCGGATCCGGCGCTCCGGGCCCCACAGGTGCTGCCCGTGCGGGTCGTCCCGGGACGGCTCGCCGCTGTGCAGGTTGCAGGTGCTGCCGTTGCGGAACGCCTGCCACATGCTCCATTCCGCGGACGTCAGTCGCAGGTCGGCGGGTGCGTCGCCGTCCCTGGCTCCGGTCACTGTTGCTCCCCCTTGCTCTCACGGTGCCGGCCGGCCGGCCGTGTCCGGTGGTCGTTGCTCGTGGTCCGGTGCTTGTCGTCCGGTGCTCGTGGTCCGGTGGTCGCTGCGCTCGCGCGGCGGCCGCCCGGCCGGGGCGCTGCCCGGGGCGGGCCGGTATCCGGTCGCGATACCTGTTCGGATGCATCCCGGCGGGCCCTCTTCCGCCCGCCCCGCGGTCGCCCCCGTGCGCCCGCACCGAACCCCTTGCCCGCCCGGTGACCGGTTGAACACGCGTGGTCAGGGCCAACTCCGGTCAACTTCGCGGACCGCCCCGACGCCCGCCCGGCCCGTGTGTCACTGCGTATCACCCAGTGATACGGCCGCTCGGGCCCGACGACGGGTCTGAGACACTGGGGGAGTGATCTCCCGAATCGATCTGCGTGGTGCGGCCCTCCCCGAGGGCGCCGCGCTCCGCGACCTGCTGCCCCGTGCCGAGTTCGACGTGGAAGCCGCCCTGGAGAAGGTGCGGCCCATCTGCGAGGACGTACGCCATCGCGGCACCGCGGCGCTGATCGATTACGCGCGGCGGTTCGACGGTGTCGAGATCGAGCGGGTCCGGGTCCCGGCCGAGGCGCTCACCGAGGCCCTCGACGCGCTGGACCCGAAGGTCCGCGCCGCCCTGGAGGAGTCCATCCGGCGCGCCCGGATCGTCCACCGCGAGCAGCGCCGCACCGACGTCACCACCAAGGTCGTGCCCGGCGGCACGGTCACCGAGCGCTGGGTGCCGGTCGAGCGGGTCGGCCTCTACGTCCCCGGCGGCCGGTCGGTCTACCCGTCCTCCGTCGTCATGAACGTGGTCCCCGCCCAGGAGGCCGGCGTCGGCTCGCTGGCCGTCGCCTCCCCGCCGCAGGCCGACTTCGGCGGGCTGCCGCACCCCACGATCCTCGCCGCCTGCGCCCTGCTCGGCGTCGACGAGGTCTACGCCGCGGGCGGCGCCCAGGCCGTCGCGATGTTCGCGTACGGCACCGCCGAATGCGCCCCGACCAACCTGGTCACCGGCCCCGGCAACATCTACGTCGCCGCCGCCAAGCGCCTCCTCAAGGGCCGGATCGGCATCGACTCCGAGGCCGGTCCCACCGAGATCGCGATCCTCGCCGACCGCACCGCCGACCCGGTCCACGTCGCCGCCGACCTGATCAGCCAGGCCGAGCACGACCCGATGGCCGCCGCCGTCCTGGTCACCGACTCCGAGGAGCTGGCCGACCGCACCGAGAAGGAACTGGCCCCGCAGATCGAGGCCACCAAGCACGTCGAGGACCGCATCGTGCCGGCCCTGTCCGGCCGGCAGTCCGCGATCGTCCTGGTCGACGGCCTCGACGAGGGCCTGAAGGTGGTGGACGCCTACGGCGCCGAGCACCTGGAGATCCAGACCGCGGACGCCGCCGCGGTCGCCGCCCGGGTGCGCAACGCCGGCGCGGTCTTCGTCGGCACCTACGCCCCGGTCTCCCTCGGCGACTACTGCGCCGGCTCCAACCACGTCCTGCCCACCGGCGGTTGTGCCTGCCACTCCTCCGGCCTGTCCGTCCAGTCGTTCCTGCGCGGCATCCACGTCGTGGACTACTCGCGGGAGGCGCTGGCCGAGGTCGCCCACCACGTGGTGACCCTTGCCGAGGCCGAGGACCTCCCGGCCCATGGCGCGGCGGTCAAGGCGAGGTTCGACTGGACGGTTCCGCAGAGCAAGTGAGCAGGCAGATGACCAAGATCGACGATCTCCCCATCCGGGACGAACTGCGCGGCAAGTCCCCCTACGGCGCGCCGCAGCTGGACGTCCCGGTGCGCCTCAACACCAACGAGAACCCCTACCCGCTCCCCGAACCGCTGGTGCGGCGGATCGCCGAGCGGGTCACCGAGGCCGCCCGCCGGCTCAACCGCTACCCCGACCGGGACGCGGTCGAGCTGCGCACCGAGCTGGCCGCCTACCTCACCCGCACCGCCGGCCACGCGGTCACCGCCGGCCAGGTCTGGGCCGCCAACGGCTCCAACGAGGTCATCCAGCAGCTGCTGCAGACCTTCGGCGGCCCCGGCCGCACCGCCCTCGGCTTCGAGCCGTCGTACTCCATGCACGCGCTGATCTCGCGCGGCACCGGTACCGGCTGGATCTCCGGCCCGCGCAACGACGACTTCACCATCGACGTCGAGGCGGCGAAGGCGGCCATCGCCGAGCACCGGCCCGACGTGGTCTTCGTCT
This sequence comes from Streptomyces sp. CB02959, assembly GCF_002803155.1. Classification (GTDB taxonomy): domain Bacteria; phylum Actinomycetota; class Actinomycetes; order Streptomycetales; family Streptomycetaceae; genus Streptomyces. Next base: position 267,396 of record NZ_NNBP01000004.1, on the reverse strand, counting down.
GCTCGCCGAACAACCCCACCGGCACCGCCGTCGAGGCCGACACCGTCCTGGCGCTGTACGAGGCGGCCCAGGCCGCCAAGGCCGGCACCGCCGGGGCACTGGTCGTGGTCGACGAGGCGTACGGCGAGTTCAGCCACCACCCCTCGCTGCTGCCGCTGATCGAGGGCAGGCCGAACCTGGTGCTGTCCCGGACCATGTCCAAGGCGTTCGGCGCCGCCGGGCTGCGGCTGGGGTACCTCGCCGCCGACCCGGCCGTGGTCGACGCCGTCCAGCTGGTCCGGCTGCCCTACCACCTCTCGTCCGTCACCCAGGCCACCGCGCTCGCCGCCCTGGAGCACACCGATACGCTCCTCAAGTACGTGGCGCAGCTCAAGGACGAGCGGGACCGCCTGGTGACCGAACTGCGCGCGATCGGCTGCCAGGTCGTCGCCTCGGACGCCAACTTCGTCCAGTTCGGCCTCTTCGACGACGCGCACGCCACCTGGCAGGCGATCCTCGACCACGGCGTGCTGGTCCGCGACAACGGCGTACCGGGTTGGCTGCGGGTCACCGCCGGCACCCCGGCCGAGAACGACGCGTTCCTGGACGCGGTGCGCGCGGTGCTCAAAGAACGCAGCCTGAAGGAGAACAAGCGATGAGCGGGGCGACCGCCCGCGTGGGGCGCGTGGAGCGCACCACCAAGGAGACCACGGTGCTGGTCGAGATCGACCTCGACGGCACCGGCCAGGTCGACGTCTCGACCGGCGTCGGCTTCTACGACCACATGCTCGACCAGCTCGGCCGGCACGGCCTCTTCGACCTCAAGGTCAAGACCGACGGCGATCTGCACATCGACACCCACCACACCATCGAGGACACCGCCCTCGCGCTCGGCGCCGCCTTCAAGCAGGCGCTCGGCGACAAGGTCGGCATCTACCGCTTCGGCAACTGCACCGTCCCGCTGGACGAGTCGCTGGCCCAGGTGACCGTCGACCTCTCCGGCCGCCCGTACCTGGTGCACACCGAGCCGGAGAACATGGCGCCGATGATCGGCACCTACGACACCACGATGACCCGGCACATCCTGGAGTCGTTCGTCGCCCAGGCCCAGATCGCCCTGCACGTCCACGTGCCGTACGGGCGCAACGCCCACCACATCGTGGAGTGCCAGTTCAAGGCGCTGGCCCGGGCCCTGCGCTACGCCAGCGAGCGTGACGTGCGGGCGGCCGGCATCCTGCCTTCCACGAAGGGCGCCCTCTGATGAACGGTCTGTCCACCGTCTTCATCCTGGTGGGGCTCTTCCTGCTCGGCGGCGTCTACTCGTTCTGGAAGCAGAAGATCCCCAAGTCCGTGATCATCCTCATGTCCATCGCCTCGGCGATGTGCCTGGTGGCGGGTGTGATGCGACTGGAGGTGTGGAGTTGAGCGCCGCGCGGCAGTCCCCGGGGAAGACCGCCAAAAAGGTCGTCGTCTTCGACTACGGCTTCGGCAACGTCCGGTCCGCCGAGCGCGCCCTGGCGCACGTCGGCGCGGACGTGGAGATCACCCGCGACTACGACACCGCGATGAACGCCGACGGGCTGCTGGTGCCCGGCGTCGGCGCGTTCGCCGCGTGCATGCGCGGTCTGAAGGAGGCCCGCGGCGACTGGATCATCGGCCGCCGGCTGTCCGGCGGCCGCCCCGTGATGGGCATCTGCGTCGGCATGCAGGTCCTCTTCGGCCGCGGTATCGAGCACGGTGTGGAGACCTCCGGCCTGGAGGAGTGGCCCGGCACGGTCGGGCCGCTCAAGGCCGAGGTGGTCCCGCACATGGGCTGGAACACCGTCCGCGCCGCCGAGGACTCCCAGCTCTTCGCCGGGCAGCCCGCCGACGCCCGCTACTACTTCGTGCACTCCTACGCGGTCCACGACTGGGAGCTGGAGGTCGGCAACGAGCACCTCGCCGCCCCGAAGGTCACCTGGGCCACGCACGGCGAGCCGTTCGTGGCCGCGGTCGAGAACGGCGCGCTGTGGGCCACCCAGTTCCACCCCGAGAAGTCCGGCGACGCCGGTGCCCAGCTCCTCACCAACTGGATCGAAACGCTGTGAACGCTGTGAAGAAGCTTGAACTGCTGCCCGCCGTCGACGTCCGCGACGGCCAGGCCGTCCGCCTGGTGCACGGCGAGTCCGGCTCGGAGACCTCCTACGGCGACCCGCTGCAGGCCGCCCTGGCCTGGCAGCGGGCCGGCGCCGAGTGGCTGCACCTGGTCGACCTGGACGCCGCCTTCGGCACCGGCGACAACCGCGCGCAGATCGCCGAGGTCGCCCGCTCCATGGACATCAAGGTCGAACTGTCCGGCGGGATCCGCGACGACGACTCGCTGGCGGCCGCCCTGGCCACCGGCTGCACCCGGGTCAACATCGGCACCGCGGCGCTGGAGAACCCGGAGTGGGTCGCCAAGATCATCGCCGAGCACGGCGACCAGATCGCGGTCGGCCTGGACGTCCGCGGCACCACCCTGCGCGGCCGCGGCTGGACCCGGGACGGCGGCGACCTCTACGAGACGCTGGCCCGCCTGGACTCCGAGGGCTGCGCCCGCTACGTCGTCACCGACATCAACAAGGACGGCACGCTCCAGGGCCCCAACCTGGAACTGCTGAAGAACGTCTGCGCGGCCACCGACCGCCCGGTCGTCGCCTCCGGCGGCGTCTCCTCCCTCGACGACCTGCGGGCGATCGCCGCGCTGGTGCCGGAGGGCGTGGAGGGCTCCATCGTCGGCAAGGCGCTCTACGCGAAGGCGTTCACCCTCGAAGAGGCACTGGCGGCGGTGTCGTAGCCGCGGGTGCCGCAACCGGCCACAAGGGAGGCGGCGTGATGAGCATCGAGCGCGTACGGACCGACAGTCCTTGGGAAGAGACCATTGGCTTCGCGCGCGCGGTGGCCGCCGGAGACCGGGTCCTGGTCTCCGGCACCATGCCGCTGGTCGGCGGTGTCCTCCAGGGCGAGGGTGATCCCTACGTCCAGACCAAGGTGTCCTTCGGGAACGCGCTGGCGGCGCTCAAACCCTTCGGACTGGGCGCCGCCGACGTGCTGCGCACCCGGATGTACCTGACCCACCTGCGCGACGCGGACGCCGCCGCCCGCGCCCACCGCGAGCTGTTCGAAGCCGCGCCGCCCGCCACGACCCTGGTCGTGGTCTCCGGCTTCGTCGACTCCCGTGTCCTGGTGGAAGTAGAACTAGAAGCGTTCCGGGACCTGTCCCCGGAAACCGAGCGAGAGGGCTGAACGACATGACCCTGGCGGTCCGCGTCATTCCCTGCCTGGACGTCGACAACGGCCGCGTCGTCAAGGGCGTCAACTTCCAGAACCTCCGCGACGCCGGGGACCCGGTCGAGATGGCGAAGGTCTACGGCGACGAGGGCGCCGACGAGCTGACCTTCCTCGACATCACCGCGTCCTCCGGCAATCGCGAGACCACCTACGACGTGGTCCGCCGCACCGCCGAGCAGGTCTTCATCCCGCTGACCGTCGGCGGCGGGGTGCGCACCGCGGAGGACGTCGACAAGCTGCTGCGGGCCGGCGCCGACAAGGTCGGGGTCAACACCGCGGCGATCGCCCGCCCGGAGCTGATCAAGGAGATCGCCGAGCGTTTCGGCAGCCAGGTGCTGGTGCTCTCCGTCGACGCCCGCCGCACCGCGTCGGGGTCGTTCGAGGTCACCACCCACGGCGGCCGCCGGTCGGCCGGGATCGACGCCGTGGAGTGGGCGCACCGCGCCGCGGAGCTCGGCGCCGGGGAGATCCTGCTGAACTCCATGGACGCCGACGGCACCAAGGACGGCTACGACGTGGAGCTGATCGAGGCGGTCCGCCGGCACGTCGGCGTCCCGGTCATCGCCTCCGGCGGCGCCGGCAAGCTCGCCGACTTCGCCCCCGCGGTGGCGGCCGGCGCCGACGCCGTCCTGGCCGCGTCCGTCTTCCACTTCGGCGACCTGCGCATCGGCCAGGTCAAGGACGCGCTGCGGGACGCCGGCCACCCGGTGCGGTGAACCGGCGCGCCCCGGCGCCCGTACGGCACGAGGCCCCCTCCGCGTCCTGCGGAGGGGGCCTCGCCGCGTTCGGCCGGCCGGCGGCTCAGCGCCCCTTGCGCACCGCCCGGACGAACTCCCGGTTCATCTTCGTGATGCTGAACAGCGGGATGCCCTTGGGGCAGGCGGTGGCGCACTCGCCGGCGAGGGTGCAGCCGCCGAAGCCCTCCTCGTCCATCTGGGCCACCATGTCCAGCACCCGGGTCTCGCGTTCCGGGGCGCCCTGCGGCAGCACGTTGAGGTGGTTGACCTTCGCGGAGGTGAAGAGCATCGCCGCGCCGTTGGGGCAGGCGGCCACGCAGGCGCCGCAGCCGATGCACTCGGCGTGCTCGAAGGCGAAGTCGGCGTCCGGCTTCGGCACCGGCGTGGCGTGCGCCTCGGGGGCGGCGCCGGTCGGCGCGGTGACGTAGCCGCCGGCCTGGATGATCCGGTCGAAGGCCGAGCGGTCGACGACGAGGTCCTTCACGACCGGGAAGGCCGCGGCCCGCCACGGCTCGATGTCGATGGTGTCGCCGTCCTTGAAGGACCGCATGTGGAGCTGGCACGTGGTGGTCCGCTCCGGGCCGTGCGCGTCGCCGTTGATGACGAGCGAGCAGGCCCCGCAGATGCCCTCGCGGCAGTCGTGGTCGAAGGCGACCGGGTCCTCGCCCTTGAGGATGAGTTCCTCGTTGAGGGTGTCGAGCATCTCCAGGAACGACATGTCCGGGGAGATGCCGTCCACCGCGTACGTGGACATGGTGCCCGGTGCGTCGGCGTTCTTCTGGCGCCAGACGCGCAGGGTGAGGGACATCGGGGGTACGGGGGTCGCCCCCCGGGAGGCGGCAGTCATGCGTAGCTCCGCTGGGTGGGGTGGACGTACTCGAAGACCAGGTCTTCCTTGTGCAAGGTGGGGGCCGCGCCGGTGCCGGCGAACTCCCAGGCGGCGGCGTAGGAGAACGCGTCGTCCCGGCGGGCGGCCTCGCCGTCGGGGGTCTGCGACTCGGCGCGGAAGTGGCCGCCGCAGGACTCGCCGCGGTGCAGTGCGTCGAGGCACATCAGCTCGGCGAGCTCCAGGTAGTCGACGACGCGGTTGGCCTTCTCCAGCGACTGGTTGAACTCCTCGCCGGTGCCGGGCACCTTGATGCGCCGCCAGAACTCCTCGCGGATCTGCGGGATCCGGTCCAGGGCCTTGCGCAGGCCCTCGTCGGTGCGGGCCATTCCGCAGTACTCCCACATGAGTTCACCGAGCTCGCGGTGGAAGGAGTCGGGGGTGCGGTCGCCGTCGACGGCGAGCAGCAGGTTCAGCCGGTCCTCGGTGTCGGCCAGCGCCTCCTGGACCACCGGGTGGTCGGCCCCCACCTCGTCCTTGTGCGGGTGCCGCGCCAGGTAGTCGTTGATGGTGGCGGGGAGCACGAAGTAGCCGTCGGCCAGGCCCTGCATCAGCGCGCTGGCGCCCAGGCGGTTGGCGCCGTGGTCGGAGAAGTTGGCCTCGCCGATCGCGAACAGGCCCGGGACGGTGGTCTGGAGGTCGTAGTCGACCCACAGGCCGCCCATCGTGTAGTGCACCGCGGGGTAGATCCGCATCGGCACCCGGTACGGATCCTCGTCGGTGATCCGCTGGTACATGTCGAAGAGGTTGCCGTACTTGGCCTCGACGGCCTTGCGGCCCATCCGGGCGATGGCGTCCGCGAAGTCCAGGTACACGCCCTGGCCGCCGGGGCCGACGCCGCGGCCCTCGTCGCAGACGTTCTTCGCGGCCCGGGAGGCGATGTCGCGCGGCACGAGGTTGCCGAAGGACGGGTAGATGCGCTCCAGGTAGTAGTCGCGCTCGTCCTCGGGGATCTGGTTCGGCGGCCGGGTGTCGCCCTGCGCCTTCGGCACCCAGATCCGGCCGTCGTTGCGCAGCGACTCGCTCATCAGCGTCAGCTTGGACTGGTGGTCGCCGGTGCGCGGGATGCAGGTCGGGTGGATCTGGGTGAAGCAGGGGTTGGCGAAGTAGGCGCCGCGCCGGTGGGCGCGCCATACCGCGGTGGCGTTGGAGTTCATGGCGTTCGTCGACAGGTAGAAGACGTTGCCGTAGCCGCCGGAGGCGAGGACCACCGCGTCCGCGAAGTAGGTGGAGATCTTCCCGGTGATCAGGTCGCGGGCGACGATGCCGCGGGCCCGGCCGTCGACGACGATCAGGTCGAGCATCTCGGTGCGCGGGTGCATCTCGACGTTGCCCGCGGCGATCTGCCGGGACAGTGCCTGGTAGGCGCCGAGCAGGAGCTGCTGGCCGGTCTGGCCGCGGGCGTAGAAGGTGCGGCACACCTGGACGCCGCCGAAGGAACGGGTGTCGAGGAGGCCGCCGTACTCGCGGGCGAAGGGGACGCCCTGGGCGACGCACTGGTCGATGATCTCGACGGAGATCTGGGCGAGCCGGTGGACGTTGGACTCCCGCGCCCGGAAGTCGCCGCCCTTGACGGTGTCGTAGAAGAGGCGGTGGACGGAGTCGCCGTCGTTGCGGTAGTTCTTCGCGGCGTTGATGCCGCCCTGCGCGGCGATGGAGTGGGCCCGGCGCGGCGAGTCCTGGTAGCAGAACTGGACGACGTGGTAGCCCTGTTCGGCGAGGGTGGCGCCGGCCGAGCCGCCGGCCAGGCCGGCGCCGACGACGATGACCGTGTGCTTGCGGCGGTTGGCCGGGTTGACCAGTTTGGCCTCGAAGCGGCGGGTGTCCCAGCGTTCGGCGATCGGGCCGGTCGGGGCCTTGGTGTCGACGACCGGCTCCCCGGTCGCGAACTCGGTGTAGTTCATGGTCAGCTCACCAATCCGGTCATGACGCCGACGGGGACGGCGATGAAGCCCACGGTCAGTACCAGCGCGAGCAGGTTGGCCAGGGTCTTGAGGAGGCGGTCGCGGTTCCGGCTGCCGGCGCCGAGGGTCTGTGCGGCGCTCCAGAAGCCGTGCCGGACGTGCAGGCCCAGCGCGAGCATCGCCACGAGGTAGATGGCGTTGCCGTACCAGGTGGAGAAGGTGTCCACGACGTTCTGGTAGGGGTGGCCCGGCTGGAAGCCGCCGGTGTGCACGGTGCCGGTGGTCAGGTCCAGGACGTGCCAGACGATGAACAGGCCGAGGATGATGCCGCCCCACCGCATGGTGCGGGTGGCGTAACCGGCCCGCGGCTTCTTGTGCACGTACTTGGTCGGGCGGGCCCTGATGTCGCGTCGGCTGAGCTGGTACGCCGAGGTGGCGTGCGCGACGACGGCGGCCACGAGGACCACGCGGACCACCCAGAGCGTCCACTCGTAGTGCATGAACGGCTCGCCGACGGTGCGCAGCCAGTGCGCGTACTCGTTGAAGGTGCCGGGCCCGAAGAAGATCTTCAGGTTGCCGAACATGTGGACGACGAGATAGCCGAGCATGATCAGGCCGCTGACGGCCATCACTGCCTTCTTGCCGACGGTGGAGTCCCACAGTGCGCGCCCGCCCGTCGGCCGGCCGCCGGGGCGCTGCGGCGCGCGGTTCTTCTTCGGCGGCCTTTGGTCCGTCCGTGTTGCCAGTGCCATGAGTCCCGACGGTAGGGACGCGTTCGCCATCAGTCCAAGACATGGTCCAGCTGATCTCAATAGGCTGGCCCTATCGCTGCCTTATATTCCCCTTATGCAGCTGCAGCAGCTCCGCTACTTCACGGCCGTGGCCGACACCCGCCACTTCACCCGCGCCGCCGAACGCGAACACGTCGCCCAACCCTCCCTCTCCCAGCAGATCCGCGCCCTGGAAAGAGAGTTGGGCGCCGAGCTCTTCCACCGCGCCCGCGGCCACATCACCCTCACCGACGCCGGCGAGACCCTGCTGCCGCTGGCCCGCCGGATCCTCGCCGACACCGAGACCGCCCGCCGCGAGGTCCAGGAGGTCGCCCAGCTGCGCCGCGGCCGGCTCCGCCTCGGCGCCCCGCCCAGCCTCTGCGCCAGCCTCGTCCCCGACGTGCTGAGCGCCTTCCACGCCACCTACCCGGGCGTCGACCTGATCGTCACCGAGGACGGCTCCCAGGACCTCGTCCGGGCCCTGGCCGACGGCGAACTGGACCTGGCCCTGATCATCACGCCGCTGCCCGGCCAGGCCCCGGCGCTGGCCACCGCGGAGCTGCTGCGCGAGGAACTGGTGGTGGTCTCCGCCCCCGGCCGCCCGGCACCGGTGGCCGGCCGGCGCACCCGGATCCGCGTCGAGGACCTCCGCGGCCGCCCCCTCGCCATGTTCCGCCGCGGCTACGACCTGCGGGAATTCACCACCGCGGCCTGCCGCGCGGCCGGCTTCGAACCGACCTTCACCGTCGAGGGCGGCGAGATGGACGCGGTCCTCGGCTTCGTCCGGGCCGGGCTCGGCATCGCCGTCGTCCCCAGCATGGTCGCCGAACGCTCCGGCCTGCGCGTCACCCCGTTCGCCACCCCCGGCATGCACCGCGTGGTCTCCGTCGCGCACCGCGGCGACGTCTCACCGCCGCGCGCCGCCCGCGAACTGGACCGCATCCTGCGGGAGCACCTGGCGGGCGGCGCGTCCTGAGACGGAGCGCCGGGCCGGGGAAGGCCCCCGGCCCCGCGCCGCCCCCGTCACACCCCCAGCTGCGCCTCCAGCAGCTTCGCCACCGCGTCCTTCTCCCCGTCCAGCTCCACCTTCGCCGCCTCCATGCGGCCGAAGGCGAACAGCGTCAGCTCGCCCGGCTCACCGGTGACCGTCACCACCGGAGTGCCCCGATGAGCCACCGCGGTCTGCCCGTCCGGCCGCCGCAGCACCACCCCCACCGGCGCCTTGCGGCCCAGCACCCGGGCCGCCCGCTCCAGCCGCGTCCACAGGGCGTCCTCGAAGACCGGGTCCAGCACGCGCGGCGCCCAGTCCGGCTGGGCCCGCCGCACGTCCTCGGCGTGCACGTAGAACTCGACGGTGTTCGACGCCTCGTCGATCTGCTTGAGGGCGAACGGCGACATCTTCGGCGGTCCGGTCCTGATCAGGTTGATCAGCTCCTCGTACGGCTTCGCCGCGAACTCCGCCTGCACCCGCGAGAGCCGCGCCGCCAGCGGCTTGACCACGATCCCCGCGGACGCGTCGGCACGCCGCTCGCGCACCACCACGTGCGCGGCCAGGTCCCGTGTCGTCCAGTCGTCACACAGGGTCGGCGCCTCGGGGCCCGCACTCTCCAACAGGTCGGCCAGAAGGAGCCGTTCACGCTTCGCATGGGTCGACATACGGCCAGCCTACGACCGCCCCGCGCACCCTGCCACGGCGCACGCCCGACCGGCGCGCTCCGCCGTCAGTACCGCAGCACGACCACCGCCACCACCACGGCGGCCACCAGCGCCGCCGCGAACACCGCCGCCAGCACCCGCACCGCGACCTTCGCCGTCCGGTCCGGGTCCGGCGGGGGCGGGGGCGGGACGGGCGGCGGCTGCTGATCCATCCCAGCAGGATGCCGCACGGCACAATGGACCCATGACCAGCAGTCGCGCCACCGCACCCGCCCTGGACCCCGCCATCGCCGCCCGCCTCAAGCGCGGCGCCGACGGCCTCTTCCCGGCCATCGCCCAGCAGTACGACACCGGCGAGGTGCTGATGCTCGGCTGGATGGACGACGAGGCGCTGCACCGCACCCTCACCACCGGCCGCTGCACGTACTGGTCCCGCAGCCGCCGGGAATACTGGGTCAAGGGCGACACCTCCGGCCACTTCCAGTACGTCAAGTCCGTCGCCCTGGACTGCGACGCCGACACCGTTCTGGTCAAGGTCGACCAGGTCGGCGCCGCCTGCCACACCGGTGCCCGCACCTGCTTCGACGCGGACGTACTGGCCGGCGCACCCTCCGCCGACCAGTAGGCTCCGCTGCCATGACCACGGGAACCACCGGAACCGCCGCACCGGACCTCGACACCTTCCGCACGCTCGCCAAGGACCGACGGGTCATCCCCGTCGTCCGGCGCCTCCTGGCGGACGGCGACACCCCGGTCGGCCTCTACCGCAAGCTCGCCGCCGAGCGCCCCGGCACCTTCCTCCTCGAATCCGCCGAGAACGGCCGTACGTGGTCGCGGTACTCGTTCATCGGCGTCCGCAGCGCCGCGACGCTCACCACCCGCGACGGGCAGGCGCACTGGCTCGGCACCCCGCCGGTCGGCGTCCCCACCGAGGGCGACCCGCTCGCCGCGCTGCGCGCCACCGTCGAGACCCTGCACACTCCCCCTGCGCCTCGCGGCGCGGGAGGTGCCCCCACCCACGACCTCATCGAGGGCGAGGGGCTGCCCCCCTTCACCGGCGGCATGGTCGGCTACCTCGGCTACGACATCGTGCGCCGCCTGGAGAAGGTCGGCGAGCACACCACCGACGACCTCGGCCTGCCCGAGCTGACCATGCTGCTCACCTCCGACCTCGCGGTCCTGGACCACTGGAGCGGCACGGTCCTGCTGATCGCCAACGCGATCAACCACAACGACCTGGAGACCGGCGTCGACGAGGCGTACGCGGACGCGGTGGCCCGCCTGGACGCGATGGCCGACGACCTGGCCCGCCCGGCCCCCGCGAGCGCCGCCGCGCTCCCGCCGTCCGCCGTGCCCCCGTACACCGGCAAGTGGGGCGGCGAGGCGTTCATGGCCGCCGTCGAGGACGTCAAGGAGCGCATCCGGGCCGGCGAGGCGTTCCAGGTGGTGCCCTCGCAGCGGTTCGAAACCCCCTGCACGGCCAGTGCGTTGGACGTCTACCGGGTGCTGCGGGCCACCAACCCCAGCCCCTACATGTACCTCTTCCGCTTCGAGGGTGACGACGGCCGCGCCTTCGACGTGGTCGGCTCCAGCCCCGAGGCGCTGGTCAAGGTCGAGGGCGGCCGGGCCATGGTGCACCCGATCGCCGGCACCCGCCCGCGCGGCGCGACCGTCCAGGAGGACCAGGCGCTCGCCGACGAGCTGATGGCCGACCCCAAGGAGCGCGCCGAGCACCTGATGCTGGTCGACCTGGGCCGCAACGACCTGGGCCGGGTCTGCGAGCCGGGCAGCGTCGAGGTGGTCGACTTCATGTCCGTCGAGCGCTACAGCCACGTCATGCACATCGTCTCCACGGTCACCGGCACGGTCGCCGCCGGCCACACCGCCTTCGACGTGCTCACCGCCTGCTTCCCCGCCGGCACCCTCTCCGGCGCGCCCAAGCCGCGCGCCCTCCAGATCATCGAGGAGCTGGAACCGACCCGGCGCGGCCTCTACGGCGGCTGCGTGGGCTACCTGGACTTCGCCGGCGACTCCGACACCGCCATCGCCATCCGCACCGCCCTGCTGCGGGACGGCACCGCCTACGTCCAGGCCGGCGCCGGAATCGTCGCCGACTCCGACCCGGTCGCCGAGGACACCGAGTGCCGCAACAAGGCCGCGGCCGTCCTCCGCGCCGTCCACACCGCCAACCACCTGGGGAAATGATCCGCCGCACCCCCGCCCACCGGTCCACCCGGGCCGGTGGGCGATAGTGGTACGCGTGAGTGCCGTACCCCAGCCCCGTACCGACGCCGAGCCGGCCGCGACCCCGGCCCGGCCCGCGCGCAGCGCCAAGCGCTCCGTCGCCCTGGCCTTGTTGCTCGGCGCCGCCGGCGCGAGCCTGGCGCTGCTGGCCTCCGGCCGCACCTGGGCCCAGGGCACCGCGGTGCTCGCCCAGGGCGAGCTGCCGCGCACCGTGACCGGCGCCGACGTGACCGGGGTGCCCGGTGCGCTGGCGGTGGTCGGCCTGGCCGCCCTGGTCGCCGTCTTCGCGGTCCGCCGGGTCGGCCGGATCGTGGTCGCCGCGCTGCTGGCCCTCAGCGGGCTGGGCATCACCGCCGCCGCCGCGCTCGGCAACACCGACACCTCGGCACTGCGCGAGAAGGCCGCCGACGCGGTCGGGCTGGCCGGCGCCGATGTGCATCACGTCACCCACACCGCCTGGCCGTGGGTGGCCGCCGCCGGCGGCCTGCTGCTGTTCCTCGCCGGGGTGCTGGCCCTGGTGTACGGCCGCTCCTGGCCTGCGATGTCGGGCCGGTACGAGCGCACCCCCGGCGGCGCCCGCGGTCCGCGGCGCGCCCCGGCGGCGCCGGACCTGGACCGTCCCGAGGAGATCTGGAAGTCCCTGGACCGCGGCGAGGACCCCACCCGGTAAAAGGGTTCCGCCCGGCATCGGTGACAATGGACGACGACATTCCCGCGCCCGGACCCCGGCGCGACAGAGCAACGAGGAGCACTCCATGTCGAGCAGTGGCCACGGACACACCCCCGCCGCCTGGACCGGCGTCATCATCGCGTTCATCGGCTTCTGCGTGGCCGGTGTCTTCATCGTGATGGCCAACGTGGCCGGCTTCTGGGCGGGCATGGTGCTGATCGGCGCCGGTGCCGTCGTGGGTGGCCTGATGCGCGCGGCCGGCATGGGCCAGGAGCCGAAGCGCTCCGCCAAGGTCGCCCCGGCCACGGTCCAGCCGCAGGAGGGCTGAGCCCCGCTCGGCACGAACCCGGAGGCGCCGCTTCCCGCCCCTCGTACGGCCCGCGCCCCGTACGGCGGCCGAGAAGCTGCGCCTTTCCGCGTCCGGTAGCACCATCGGCACCGTGAGCGATCCCGTGGTTCCGCTGCGGCCGGACGGTTCCCGGCCCGGTCGTCCGCTGCGCCGCCTCGCGGCGCCGGTCGGCACCCTGGCGGCGGTGGCCGCCGCCTTCACCTGGGTCGGCGCCGTCGACCCCAACGAACCGGGCCACTACCCGGTCTGCCCGCTGCTGCACCTCACCGGCCTGCTCTGTCCGGCCTGCGGCGGGCTGCGCAGCGCGCACGCCGTCGCGCACGGCGACCTCGCCGCCGCGCTGGGCGCCAACGCCCCCGCGGTGGCCGGCTACGCCGCGTTCGCGCTCCTCTGGCTGGTCTGGCTGACCCGGGCGGCCCGCGGCCTGCCCACCGCGGGGCCACGGCCCCGGCCGGCCCACTGGTGGGCGCTGGGCGGCCTGCTGCTGGCCTTCACGGTCGTCCGCAACCTGCCCTTCGGCGCCGGACTGCGCCCGTGATCCGCACCACGCGCGGGCCCCGGCACCGCCCCCGGCGCAAACCACCGCGAAACCCGGAGATGTCCAGGTTGTGGGACCGGAGTCAACCGGATGCGGGACCTGTCCCCGCTGGCGGATACCATCAGAGAACCGATTGGGACAGTGGCCTGTCCCACAGGGTCACTGTCCACCTCCACCGTTCAAGAAGGAGGCCGCTCGCGTGAGCGTGCTCGATGAGATCATCGACGGAGTCCGCGCCGACCTCGCCGAGCGGCAGGCGCGCGTCAGCCTCGACGAGCTCAAGGAGCGGGCCCGCAAGGCACGCCCCGCCAAGGACGGTGTCGCCGCTCTGAAGGGCGAGGGCGTCCGGGTGATCTGCGAGGTCAAGCGCTCCAGCCCCTCCAAGGGCGCGTTGGCCGCGATCGCCGACCCCGCGGGCCTGGCCGCCGACTACGAGGCGGGCGGCGCCGCGGTGATCTCCGTCCTCACCGAGCAGCGCCGGTTCGGCGGCTCGCTCGCCGACCTGGAGGCGGTCCGCGCCAAGGTCGACATCCCGGTGCTGCGCAAGGACTTCATCGTCACCGCCTACCAGCTCTGGGAGGCCCGGGCCTACGGCGCCGACCTCGCGCTGCTGATCGTCGCCGCGCTGGAGCAGGAGGCGCTGGTCTCGCTGATCGAGCGGGCCGAGTCGATCGGGCTGACGCCGCTGGTCGAGGCGCACGACGAGGACGAGGTCGCCCGCGCGGTGGACGCCGGCGCCCGGATCATCGGGATCAACGCCCGCAACCTCAAGACCCTGGAGGTCGACCGGGGCACCTTCGCCCGGGTCGCCCCGGAGGTCCCCGACCACATCGTCAAGGTCGCCGAGTCCGGCGTCCGCGGCCCGCACGACCTGATCGCGTACGCCAACGACGGCGCCGACGCCGTCCTGGTGGGCGAGTCGCTGGTCACCGGCAAGGACCCCAGGACCGCGGTCGCGGACCTGGTCGCGGCGGGCTCCCACCCGGCGATCCGGCACGGCCGGGACTGAGCGCGGGCCACCGAAGGACACAGGTACACCGACATGACCGCCGTTCCCCGCCGCCCCGAGGCCAAGCGCTCGGCGCTGCCCTCGTGGCACCGCGGCTGCCGGGCCCCCGCCCGGCGGGTCCGGGGACGCCGGGTCCGGTACCACATCGGCTCCGAACCGGGTCAGATCAACGGGATGCGATGGCGCCCGGGGACCGCGCGCTGACGCGCCCGTCCCCGTAGCGACGGCGCAGCACTGCGCGCAGCAGTCGTCACGTCACCCCGACATACCGGACCTCCGGGGCGGTACGCCCCGGTCGAGGAGTGCTCAGATGTCCTCCGAAAGTTCCCGTTTCTTCCTTCCCGACCCGGAAGGCCAAGTGCCCAGTGCCGAGGGCTACTTCGGCGCGTTCGGCGGCAAGTTCATCCCCGAGGCGCTGGTCGCCGCGGTGGACGAGGTCGCCGCCGAGTACGAGAAGGCCAAGGCGGACCCCGCCTTCGCCGCCGAGCTCGACGACCTGATGGTCAACTACACCGGGCGGCCCAGCGCGCTCACCGAGGTGCCGCGGTTCGCCGAACACGCCGGCGGGGCCCGGGTGTTCCTCAAGCGCGAGGACCTCAACCACACCGGCTCGCACAAGATCAATAACGTGCTGGGCCAGGCGCTGCTCACCAAGCGCATGGGCAAGACCCGGGTCATCGCCGAGACCGGCGCCGGCCAGCACGGCGTCGCCACCGCCACCGCCTGCGCCCTCTTCGGCCTCGAATGCACCATCTACATGGGCGAGGTCGACACCCAGCGGCAGGCCCTCAACGTGGCCCGCATGCGCATGCTCGGCGCCGAGGTCATCGCCGTGAAGTCCGGCAGCCGCACCCTCAAGGACGCCATCAACGAGGCGTTCCGCGACTGGGTCGCCAACGTCGACCGCACCCACTACCTCTTCGGCACGGTCGCCGGCCCGCACCCCTTCCCGGCCCTGGTCCGCGACTTCCACCGGGTCATCGGCGTCGAGGCCCGCCGGCAGATCCTGGAGCGCGCCGGCCGGCTGCCGGACGCCGCCGTGGCCTGCGTCGGCGGCGGCTCCAACGCCATCGGCCTCTTCCACGCCTTCCTGCCCGACGCCGACGTCCGCCTGATCGGCTGCGAGCCGGGCGGCCACGGCATCGAGACCGGCGAGCACGCCGCCACCCTCACCGAGGGCACCCCCGGCATCCTGCACGGCTCCCGCTCCTACGTTCTCCAGGACGAGGACGGCCAGATCACCGAGCCGTACTCGATCTCGGCCGGACTGGACTACCCGGGCATCGGCCCCGAGCACGCCTACCTCAAGGACGTCGGCCGCGCCGAGTACCGCGCGGTGACCGACGACGCGGCGATGCAGGCCCTGCGGCTGCTGTCGCGGACCGAGGGCATCATCCCGGCCATCGAGAGCGCCCACGCGCTGGCCGGCGCCCTGGAGGTCGGCCGGGAGCTGGGCCCCGACGGCCTGCTGCTGGTGAACCTCTCCGGGCGCGGCGACAAGGACATGGACACCGCCGCCCGGTACTTCGGGCTGTACGACACCGCGGACGAGGCGTCCCGGACCGGCGAGGGGGACAAGTGATGGCGGGCAACATCGAACTTCTGACGTCCGTCCTGGCGCAGGCCCGCGCCGAGGACCGGGCGGCGCTGGTCGGCTACCTCCCGGCCGGCTTCCCCACCGTCGACGGCGGCATCCGCGCGATGACCGAGATGCTGGACGGCGGCTGCGACATCGTCGAGGTCGGGCTGCCGCACAGCGACCCGGTCCTGGACGGCCCGGTGATCCAGACCGCCGACGACATCGCGCTGCGCGCCGGCATCAAGATCGTCGACGTGATCCGCACGGTCCGCGAGGTGCACACCGCCACCGGGGCACCGGTGCTCTGCATGACGTACTGGAACCCGGTCGACCGCTACGGCGTCGAGCGGTTCGCCGCCGACCTCGCCGAGGCGGGCGGCGCCGGCTGCATCCTGCCGGACCTCCCGGTCGAGGAGTCCGAGGTCTGGCGGAAGGCCGCCGAGCAGCACGGCCTGGCCACCGTCTTCGTGGTCGCGCCGAGCAGCCGGGACGAGCGGCTGGCCAAGATCACCGCGGCCGGCAGCGGCTTCGTCTACGCCGCCTCCCTCATGGGCGTCACCGGCACCCGCGAGTCCGTCGGCCGGGAGGCCGAGGACCTGGTGGCCCGCACCCGCGCCACGACCGAACTGCCGGTCTGCGTCGGGCTCGGGGTCTCCAACGCCACGCAGGCCCGCGAGGTGGCCCGGTTCGCCGACGGTGTGATCGTCGGCTCGGCGTTCGTCAAGTGCCTGCTGGCGGCGGAAGACGACCTTGACGCCGGACTGGCCGCGGTCCGCGCCCTCGCCGGCCGACTGGGCGACGGTGTGCGCCGGGGCGGTGCGGCCCGGGACTGACCCGGTCCGTTCGCCCGATGGAGCGAACCTCGGAGCGGAGGGGTGCGACCGCGCCCCTCCGCCTCGTTGTCCACGGGCGTGAACGAGAAGAGCCATGACGGCCAGAACCGTGACGGAATCAGCAGCGCCCGTGAGCGGCTGCAGGAACAGCGCACCAAGGAGAAGACGCGCGCCCGGCGGGTCCGCCAGGCCGTCGTCGGCGGCGCGGTGGTGGCCGCGCTCGCGGTGGCCGGCGGGGTCGCCGTCTGGGTGTCCTCGGGCGGCGGGACCGGCAGCACCACCGACACCGCGTTCGCCCTCCCCAAGCAGGCCAGCGACGGCGACAAGCCCGCCGTCCCGGTGGGCGCGGCCGGCGCCCGCTCCACGCTCGTCGTCTGGGAGGACTTCCGCTGCCCGGCCTGCCAGCAGTTCGAGACCGGCTTCCGCCCGGTGATCCACGAGCTCCAGGACTCCGGCCAGCTCAAGACCGAGTACCACCTCGCCACCCTCATCGACGGCAACGCCGGCGGCACCGGCTCGCTGACCGCCGCCAACGCCGCCCTGTGCGCCCAGGACGCCGGGAAGTTCCGCGACTACCACGACGTCCTCTACTCCCACCAGCCGCCGGAGCAGCAGGACCGCTTCAGCGACAAGAAGTACCTGATCCAGTTGGCCGGGAAGGTCAACGGCCTGGTGTCGGACGCGTTCACCAAGTGCGTCCGGGACGGCCGGTACGACGGGTTCGTGCGCAAGTCCAACGCGGCCTTCGCCGGCGGCGGGTTCCGCGGCACCCCGACCGTCCTGCTGAACGGCAAGGACCTCGCCCAGGTCAAGGGCGGCCAGGTCACCCCCGCCGAGCTCAAGAAGATGGTCCTCGCCGCCAACAAGGGCGAGCAGTCGCCCAAGGGCTGAGCCGCCCGGCGGTACGGGCCGCGGCCCCAGCGGGGTCGTTACGCAGCCGTTGCCGGGCGGGTTGTCGTCAACCCGGCCCGGCGCGGTAGCGTCGGTCCTGCCATGGACCTCGCATTCATTCCCAGCCCGCCGACCGGTGTCGTCCATCTCGGCCCGATCCCGCTGCGCGGCTACGCGTTCTGCATCATCATCGGCGTCTTCGTCGGCGTCTGGCTCGGCAACAAGCGCTGGGTGCAGCGCGGCGGCCGCTCCGGCACCGTCGCCGACATCGCCGTGTGGGCGGTGCCCTTCGGCCTGGTCGGCGGGCGCCTCTACCACGTCATCACTACCTACGAGCCGTACTTCGGCAAGAACGGCCATCCGCTCGACGCCTTCAAGGTCTGGCAGGGCGGCCTCGGCATCTGGGGCGCGGTCGCGCTGGGTGCGCTCGGTGCCTGGATCGGCTGCCGCCGCCGCGGTATCCCGATGCCGGCCTACGCCGACGCGCTGGCGCCGGGCCTCGCGATCGGCCAGGCGATCGGCCGCTGGGGCAACTGGTTCAACCAGGAGCTGTACGGCAAGCCGACCGACCTCCCGTGGGCGCTCAAGATCGACCCGGACCCGGCCATCGGCCGCATCGGCGGTACCTACCACCCGACGTTCCTCTACGAGTCCCTGTGGTGCCTGGGCGTCGCGGCGCTGGTGATCTGGGCGGACAAGCGCTTCCGCCTCGGCCACGGCCGGGTGTTCGCGCTCTACGTCGCCGCCTACTGCGCGGGCCGCGCCTGGATCGAGTACATGCGCGTCGACGAGGCGCACCACATCCTCGGCCTGCGGCTGAACGACTGGACCTCGCTGGTCGTCTTCATCCTGGCCGTCATCTACATGATCGTCTCCGCCCGGAAGGCCCCGGGCCGCGAGGAGATCGTCGAGCCGGAGTGGCAGCTCGCCGAGGGCGCCCAGGACGACACCAAGGGCACCGAGGACGCGAAGGACACCGAGGGCGCCAAGGGCACCAAGGAGGCCGAGGGTTCCGGGGTCGTCAAGGGGTCCGAGGACGCCGACGGCGCGTCGGACGCGGCGGCCGGGAAGCCCGACGGGGCCGACGGCAAGAAGGACGGCGGGGACGCGGACGGCGCCGAGCGCACCGACACCTCCGCGTCCGGCTCAGTCAAGACCGCCGGGAGCCCGGGCGGCGCCACGCCCTGACGCCGCCGGCGCAACCCTCCGACCGGAGCGCCGGGCGGACCCGCTCACCGCGGGACCGCCCGGCGCTCCGCCGTTTCTGCCGCCGGGCCGTCACCGCCCGCTGGCCTCGGTCACCACGGCCCGCGTCGCGATGGCACCGAACGCCTGCTCGTGGCGCAGGCGGCGGGCCTGGTCGCGGGCGAACACCTCGCGGCTGACGGCGGCCAGCGCGGCGGCCGGGGCGTGCAGGTCGAGCCGGCTCGCCCGCGCGACCTCGGTGTGCCACGCGGCGGGCACCGCCGCCGCGCCGTTCAGGGCGCCGGCGAGCGCACCGGCCATGGTGGCGGTGGCGGCGCAGTCCCGCCCGTAGTTGACCGCGCCGAGCACGGTGGCCCGGTAGTCGCCGTCGGAGACCAGCAGCATGCCGAGCGCGATGGGGAGTTCCTCGACGGCGTGGAGCCGGGAGGGCCGGCGGGCGCCCAGCGACGGTTGGCGGTGGTCCGGGCCGACGGTGTCGAACGGGGCGACCGCG
Source organism: Streptomyces sp. CB02959 (assembly GCF_002803155.1). Classification (GTDB taxonomy): domain Bacteria; phylum Actinomycetota; class Actinomycetes; order Streptomycetales; family Streptomycetaceae; genus Streptomyces. Next base: position 248,343 of record NZ_NNBP01000004.1, on the reverse strand, counting down.
GCCCGCAGCGGGACGAGGGCGGACTCGTAGTCGGTGTGCGGCGCGGCGACGTCGCAGACCGCCTCGATCGCGGCCCGGGTGCCGTCCTTCGCCAGGCGCAGCGCATGCCCGGCGACCGAGGCCGGAGTGGCGTCCGGCAGGAACGCGGCGGCCACCGCGGCGGAGAACACCCCGGCCGCCTCGCGCCCGTAAGACGCCTGATGGGCACCGGAGATGTCCAGGGCCTCGGCGTAAGCCCGGTCAGGATTACCGGCGTTGACGATGCCGACCGGCGTCATGTACATCGCTGCACCGGAGTTGACGATGTTTCCGACGCCGGCCTCGCGCGGATCGGCGTGACCGTAGTGCAGCCGGGCCACGATCCACTTCTCGGCGAGGAAGATCCGCTGCAACGGCAGCGCCTCGGCCTCCAGTTCGGGGATCCAGCGGGGGGTGCCGATCAGGTCGGGGACGAGGTGTTCGGCGATGTCGTAGGCGTCGAGGTGGTCGCGGACCGTCTCGTAGACGCGGACCAGTGCATGGGTCATCAGGGTGTCGTCGGTGATGTGGCCGTCGCCCTTGTGGTACGGCGTGAGCGGTCTGGCGGTGCGCCAGTCGGTGTGGAACGGCCCGACGATGCCCTCGATGCGGCCGCCGTGCCGGGCCACGATCTGTTCCGGCGTCAGGCCCTCGGCCGGCCCGCCGAGCGCGTCGCCGACCGCGGCGCCGACGAGGGCACCGGTCGCCCGGTCCTCAAGGGGGGCGACCTCGGGGGCGGCCGGTCCGGGGTCCGGGCCGACGCCGTGCGGGCTCAGGGGCGGTGCCGGGGCCGGCGGTGCCGGGGCCGGCGGTGTCGTGGTGGCGGTGGTGGCGTCCGTCATCTGCGGGGCGTCCTTTCGCGGGGGCCGGTGGTGCCGGGGCGGGCGGCGGTGGCGGCGGGGCCCGCGTGTCGCCGCCCGGCGCGGTATCCGTCCCCCGCGGCGGGCCGGCTGTGCTGTCCGGGGCGCCACGGTCACCCGGTCGACCGTGGCGGACGGCCCTCGGCGGCCACGAGAATCCCTTGTGATCCGGATCACAAGGTGCTGTTCTCGGTAAAACCGCAGGTCAGCGGGGTAAGTTCGGCCTTCCTTGCTAGCGGAGGAGGGTAATTCGCGCATAGCTTCGAGGTGTTGGAGGGGGAAGTGCCGTCAGCGGCCCACACCTCGCAGAGCAGGGAGCAGGTCCAGATATGTCGGTCATGGAGATCATGGACGCGGCCGCACCGACGCACGTGGCGCACCGCGACAACCACACCCACCGCGATGTGAACGGTGGCTGGCTGCGCCCCGCCGTCTTCGGCGCGATGGACGGTCTGGTGTCCAACCTCGCCCTGATGACGGGTGTGGCCGGCGGCGCGGTGTCGCAGCAGACGATCGTGATCACCGGTCTGGCGGGACTGGCGGCCGGGGCGTTCTCGATGGCCGCGGGGGAGTACACCTCGGTGGCTTCGCAGCGTGAACTGGTGGTCGCGGAGCTGGACGTCGAGCGGGCCCAGTTGCGCAAGCATCCGAAGGATGAGCAGGACGAGCTGGCGGCCCTCTACGAGTCCCGCGGGGTGGAGCCGGAGCTCGCCCGGCAGGTCGCCGAACAGCTCTCCCGCGACCCCGAGCAGGCGCTGGAGATCCACGCCCGCGAGGAATTGGGCATCGATCCGTCGGACCTTCCTTCTCCGATGGTTGCGGCCGTTTCTTCCTTCGGATCCTTTGCGTTGGGCGCGCTGCTGCCTGTTCTTCCTTATCTGTTGGGCGCCACTGTGCTCTGGCCGGCGGTGCTGCTGGCGCTGTTCGGGCTCTTCGGCTGCGGTGCCGTGGTGGCGCGAGTGACGGCGCGTTCGTGGTGGTTCAGCGGGCTGCGTCAGCTGGCTCTGGGCGGCGCCGCGGCGGGTGTGACGTACGCCCTCGGCGTGCTGTTCGGGACGGTGATGGGTTGACGTCCCATTCGGGTGACCGCATCATGGCCGCGTTACCCAGCGGTTTCGGTTTGTTGACGACCGGGCATAAGGCCCTGGCGTCGCGGGCAATGTCGCTCGCCGAACGCCGCCGCAGAGGGCGGCTCGTTTCCGTCCGCAGTTCCCAGAAATTCCGTCTCACCGCCGGCGCGGTGTCCGCATGTTGGAAGGCATCTTTCGCTTTTTGAGAAGCGGGCCATCCTGTAACCTGCACGAAATTTCGCGGAGGGCCAACGTCGTCCCTCGGCAATGCAAATGCCACGACGACGTTGGGAGAGCCGATGCGCTTCGCGTCCACGCACTCCGCGACCACCAGCAGCGCCGCCGCCGCTTGGTCGCCCATGGACGGCCGCCCCGCCCAGCAGGGCATGTACGACCCGCGCAACGAGCACGACGCCTGTGGCGTCGGATTCGTGGCCACGCTCACCGGCGAGGCCAGTCACGCCCTGGTCGAACAGGCCCTGACCGTGCTGACGAACCTGGAGCACCGCGGTGCCACCGGCTCCGAGCCCGACTCGGGCGACGGTGCGGGCATCCTGCTCCAGGTCCCGGACGCGTTCCTGCGCGAGAACGTCACCTTCGAGCTCCCCGAGGCCGGCTCGTACGCGGTCGGCATCGCCTTCCTGCCGTCCGATGCCCACGAAGCGGCCCAGGCCGTCTCGACCATCGAGACGATCGCCGGCGAGGAGGGCCTCACGGTCCTGGGCTGGCGGGTCGTCCCGGTCGCCCCGCAGCTGCTGGGCAACGGTGCCCGCGCCACCATGCCGGCCTTCTCCCAGCTGTTCGTCGCGGACGGCGAGAACACCGGGCTGGCACTGGACCGCAAGGCGTTCGCGCTGCGCAAGCGCGCCGAGCGGGAGGCCGGGGTCTACTTCCCCTCGCTGTCCGCCCGCACCCTCGTCTACAAGGGCATGCTGACCACCGGCCAGCTGGAGCCCTTCTTCCCGGACCTGTCCGACCGCCGGTTCGCCACCGCCATCGCGCTGGTCCACTCGCGGTTCTCCACCAACACCTTCCCGAGCTGGCCGCTGGCCCACCCGTACCGCTTCGTCGCGCACAACGGCGAGATCAACACGGTCAAGGGCAACCGCAACTGGATGCGGGCCCGCGAGTCCCAGCTGGCCAGCGCGCTCTTCGGCGACGGAGCCCCCGAGAACCTCGACCGGCTCTTCCCGGTCTGCACCCCGGACGCCTCCGACTCCGCCTCCTTCGACGAGGTCCTGGAGCTGCTCCACCTCGGCGGGCGCTCGCTGCCGCACGCGGTGCTGATGATGGTCCCCGAGGCGTGGGAGAACGCCACCGCCATGGACCCGGCCCGGCGGGCCTTCTACCAGTACCACTCCACGATGATGGAGCCCTGGGACGGTCCGGCCTGCGTCACCTTCACCGACGGCGTCCAGGTCGGCGCGGTCCTGGACCGCAACGGTCTGCGCCCGGGTCGCTACTGGGTCACCGACGACGGCCTGGTCGTGCTCTCCTCCGAGGTCGGCGTCCTGGACATCGACCCGGCCAAGGTCGTCCGCAAGGGCCGCCTGCAGCCCGGCCGGATGTTCCTCGTCGACACCGCCGAGCACCGCATCATCGAGGACGACGAGGTCAAGGCGCAGCTCGCCGCCGAGCACCCCTACCAGGAGTGGCTGGACGCCGGCCTGATCGACCTGGCCGACCTGCCCGAGCGCGAGCACATCGTGCACACCCACGCCTCGGTCACCCGCCGCCAGCAGACCTTCGGCTACACCGAGGAAGAGCTCCGGGTCATCCTCGCCCCGATGGCCAAGGCCGGCGCCGAGCCGATCGGCTCGATGGGCACCGACTCGCCGATCGCCGCGCTGTCCGAGCGGCCCCGGCTGCTCTTCGACTACTTCACCCAGCTGTTCGCGCAGGTCACCAACCCGCCGCTGGACGCCATCCGGGAGGAGCTGGTCACCTCCCTGATCTCCTCCCTCGGCCCCCAGGGCAACCTCCTCACGCCCACCGCGAGCTCCTGCCGCAGCGTGACCCTGCCGTTCCCGGTCATCGACAACGACGAGCTGGCCAAGCTCGTCCACATCAACGCCGACGGCGACATGCCCGGCATGAAGGCCGTGACCCTGTCCGGCCTCTACCGGGTCTCCGGCGGCGGCGCGTCGCTGGCCGCCCGGATCGAGGAGATCTGCGCCGAGGCCGACGCCGCCATCGCCGACGGCGCCCGACTGGTCGTGCTCTCCGACCGCCACTCGGACGCCGAGCACGCGCCGATCCCGTCGCTGCTGCTGACCGCCGCGGTCCACCACCACCTCATCGCCACCAAGACCCGCACCCAGGTCGGGCTGCTGGTCGAGGCCGGCGACGTCCGCGAGGTGCACCACGTCGCGCTGCTGATCGGCTTCGGCGCCGCCGCGGTCAACCCGTACCTGGCGATGGAGTCCGTCGAGGACCTGGTCCGGGCCGGCACCTTCCTGCCCGGCGTGGAGACCGACACCGCCATCAAGAACCTGATCAAGGCGCTCGGCAAGGGCGTCCTGAAGGTGATGTCCAAGATGGGCATCTCCACCGTCGCCTCCTACCGCGGCGCGCAGGTCTTCGAGGCGATCGGCCTGGACGAGGAATTCGTCGCGAAGTACTTCCACGGCACCACCACCAAGATCGGCGGCGCCGGCCTGGATGTCATCGCCCAGGAGGTCGCGGCCCGGCACGCCAAGGCGTACCCGGCCTCCGGCATCGCGGCCACCCACCGCGCCCTGGAGATCGGCGGCGAGTACCAGTGGCGCCGCGAGGGCGAACCGCACCTCTTCGACCCGGACACCGTCTTCCGGCTCCAGCACTCCACCCGTGCGCGCCGCTACGACATCTTCAAGCAGTACACCGAACGGGTGAATGAGCAGGCGGAGCGGCTGATGACGCTGCGCGGCCTGTTCTCCTTCGCCTCCGGCCGCCAGGCCATCCCCCTGGACGAGGTCGAGTCGGCTTCCGAGATCGTCAAGCGGTTCTCCACCGGCGCGATGTCCTACGGCTCGATCTCCCGCGAGGCGCACGAGACCCTCGCCATCGCCATGAACCAGCTCGGGGCCAAGTCCAACACCGGCGAGGGCGGCGAGGACCCGGAGCGCCTGTACGACCCGGCGCGCCGCTCCAGCATCAAGCAGGTGGCGTCCGGCCGCTTCGGCGTGACCTCCGAGTACCTGGTCAACGCCGACGACATCCAGATCAAGATGGCCCAGGGCGCCAAGCCCGGCGAGGGCGGCCAGCTGCCCGGCCACAAGGTCTACCCGTGGGTCGCCAAGACCCGGCACTCCACCCCGGGCGTCGGCCTGATCTCGCCGCCGCCGCACCACGACATCTACTCCATCGAGGACCTCGCCCAGCTCATCCACGACCTGAAGAACGCCAACCCGGCCGCCCGCATCCACGTGAAGCTGGTCTCCGAGGTCGGCGTCGGCACGGTCGCCGCGGGCGTCTCCAAGGCGCACGCGGACGTGGTCCTGATCTCCGGCCACGACGGCGGTACGGGCGCCTCCCCGCTCACCTCCCTCAAGCACGCGGGCGGCCCCTGGGAGCTGGGCCTGGCCGAGACCCAGCAGACCCTGCTGCTCAACGGCCTGCGGGACCGGATCGTGGTGCAGACCGACGGCCAGCTCAAGACCGGCCGCGACGTGGTCATCGCGGCCCTGCTGGGCGCGGAGGAGTTCGGCTTCGCCACCGCCCCGCTGGTGGTCTCCGGCTGCGTGATGATGCGCGTCTGCCACCTGGACACCTGCCCGGTCGGCATCGCCACCCAGAACCCGGTGCTGCGCGAGCGGTTCAGCGGCAAGGCCGAGTTCGTCGTCAACTTCTTCGAGTTCATCGCCGAGGAGGTCCGCGAGATCCTCGCCGAGCTGGGCTTCCGCACCCTGGACGAGGCCATCGGCCACGCCGAGGTCCTCAACGTCGCCCGGGCGGTGGACCACTGGAAGGCCCAGGGTCTGGACCTCGCCCCGCTGCTGCACGTCCCCGACCTGGCCGAGGGCGCGGTCCGCCACCAGGTCACCGTCCAGGACCACGGCCTGGCGAAGGCGCTGGACAACGAGCTGATCAGGCTCGCCGCCGACGCGCTGGCCGCGGACACCGCCGAGGCCGCCCAGCCGGTCCGCGCGCAGGTCGCGATCCGCAACATCAACCGGACCGTCGGCACCATGCTCGGCCACGAGGTCACCAAGAAGTTCGGCGGCGCGGGCCTGCCCGACGACACCATCGACCTCACCTTCACCGGCTCGGCCGGCCAGTCGTTCGGCGCGTTCCTGCCGCGCGGTGTCACCCTCCGCCTGGAGGGCGACGCCAACGACTACGTCGGCAAGGGCCTGTCCGGCGGCCGGATCGTCGTCCGCCCGGACCGCGGTGCCGACCACCTCGCCGAGTACTCCACCATCGCCGGCAACACCCTCGCCTACGGCGCCACCGGCGGCGAGCTGTACCTGCGCGGCCGGGTCGGCGAGCGGTTCTGCGTCCGCAACTCCGGTGCCACGGTGGTCTCCGAGGGCGTCGGCGACCACGGCTGCGAGTACATGACCGGCGGCAACGCGGTGGTCCTCGGCGAGACCGGCCGCAACTTCGCGGCCGGCATGTCCGGCGGCTTCGCCTACGTCATCGACCTGGACCCGGCCAACGTCAACAAGGAACTGGCCGCCGCGGTCTCCCCGCTGGACGCGAACGACAAGCAGTGGCTGCACGACGTGGTGCGCCGCCACCAGGAGGAGACCGGCTCCACCGTGGCCGGCAAGCTCCTCGACGACTGGGATGCCGCGGCCGCGCGCTTCAGCAAGGTCATCCCGCCGACGTACCAGGCAGTGCTCGTCGCCAAGGAAGCCGCCGAGCAGGCCGGGCTCTCCGAGTCCGAGACCCACGAGAAGATGATGGAGGCGGCGACCAATGGCTGACCCCAAGGGCTTCCTTACCCACGAGCGCGAGAACGCCAGGACCCGCCCCGTCGAGGAGCGCGTCAAGGACTGGAACGAGGTCTACCAGCCCGGCTCCCTGCTGCCGATCATCACCAAGCAGGCGTCGCGCTGCATGGACTGCGGCATCCCGTTCTGCCACAACGGCTGTCCGCTCGGAAACCTCATCCCCGAGTGGAACGACTACGCCTACCGCGAGGACTGGACCGCGGCCAGCGAGCGGCTGCACGCGACCAACAACTTCCCGGAGTTCACCGGTCGGCTGTGCCCCGCGCCCTGCGAGGCGGCCTGCGTGCTGGGCATCAACCAGCAGCCGGTCTCCATCAAGAACGTCGAGGTCTCCATCATCGACCAGGCGTGGGACAACGGTGACGTCACCCCGCAGGCGCCCGAGCGGCTCTCCGGCAAGACGGTCGCCGTCATCGGCTCCGGCCCGGCCGGTCTGGCCGCCGCCCAGCAGCTGACCCGCGCCGGCCACACGGTGGCGGTGTACGAGCGCGCGGACCGCATCGGCGGCCTGCTCCGCTACGGCATCCCCGAGTTCAAGATGGAGAAGCGGCACATCAACCGCCGCATCGAGCAGATGCGCGCGGAGGGCACCAAGTTCCGCACGGAGGTGGAGATCGGCCGCGACATCGACGCCCGCAAGCTGCGCAAGCGCCACGACGCGGTGGTCATCGCGGCCGGTGCCACCATCTCCCGCGACCTGCCGGTGCCCGGCCGCGAGCTGAACGGCGTCCACTTCGCGATGGAGTACCTGCCGCTGGCCAACAAGGTCCAGGAGGGCGACCTGACCGTCGCCCCGATCAGCGCCGAGGGCAAGCACGTGGTCGTCATCGGCGGCGGCGACACCGGCGCGGACTGCGTCGGCACCGCGCACCGCCAGGGCGCCCTGTCGGTGACTCAGCTGGAGATCATGCCCAAGCCGGGCGAGGACCGGGCCGCGGGCCAGCCCTGGCCGACGTTCCCCATGCTCTACAAGGTCACCTCCGCGCACGAGGAGGGCGGCGAGCGGGTCTACTCCGTCTCCACCACCCACTTCGAGGGCGACGAGGACGGCAACGTCCAGTGGCTGCACCTGATCGAGGTGGAGTTCAAGGACGGCAAGCTGGAGCAGAAGCCCGGCACCGAGCGGAAGCTCCCGGCCCAGCTGGTCACCCTCGCGATGGGGTTCACCGGCACCGACCAGCAGAACGGCCTGGTCGAGCAGTTCGGACTGGAGCTGGACGCCCGCGGCAACGTCGCCCGCGACGCGGACTTCGCCACCAACGTGCCCGGCGTCTACGTGGCCGGCGACGCGGGTCGCGGCCAGTCGTTGATCGTGTGGGCCATCGCCGAGGGCCGCTCCGCCGCCCGCGGTGTGGACCGCTTCCTCACCGGAGCCAGCGCCCTGCCGGCCCCGATCAAGCCGACGGACCGCGCCCTGACGGTGTGAACGTCCGTCCCCTGATGTCCCGTACAGCGTCGTACGGAGGCACGGGGACCGGGTGAGAGCCCGGCCCCCGTACAGCGGCGCCTGTCCCCTCCCCCGACCGGAGGGCAGGCGCCGCGCTGTTTTCCGGGCCCCGCGGCCCGGCCGCCCGGCCCCCGTCGGGCTAGCAGTCCCGCTGGGCGGGGAAGCAGTCCCGCCGGGCCGGGAAGCGCCGTCCCAACTGCCGGGCCAGTTCCCGGGCGGGCGCGGGTACGGTCTGCGGCGGGGGAGCGGCCGGCGGCCGGAAATCGTGCACCGGCGCGCGCCAGCCCGACACGTCGATGCTGCCGTCGCCCAGTGGCAGCACCCAGCGCGGGTCCGCGTGCACCCGCAGCACCTGCGCCTCGATCTGGGTCCAGGCGCCGTCGGTCATCGTCCGCTCACCGACCCGGCGGGCCTCCAACTGCACCGGGCAGTGCGCCAGTCGGGGCGGCCGGACCAGCTCGGAGGGCTCCGTCCACGGCACCTCCCCCTCGGGGCCGCCGCCCGTTCCCTCCTGTGCCGCTGTCTCCTGGGGCGGAAGGTTGAAGACGACGTCGGGGCGTACCGCGAGATTCTGGGCGGTGCGCCCCCGGGCGGGCAGCCAGACGCTCACCACCGGGCCGAGGTCCCACCGGATCTGCAGCGCGACCAGCACGAAGGTCCCGTCGTCGTTCTCCGTGGACAGCAGCGCGGGCACGACCGAACTGCTCTTCTCCAGCGCGGATTTCATAACTCCTGAGGATAGAAGCCGAACGATTCGGTACTCACCGAAGTGTTATATGTGATTACGCTCTGCACATGATTCGATGGGACGCCGATCACGTAAGCACTGCGGAAACCCCCGATCTGGCAGCCCTCGCGGCGCTGCTCGCGGACCGGACCCGCGCCGCCATCTGCATCGCCCTGCTCGACGGCGGCACCTGGACCGCCGGCGAGCTGGCCGAGTACGCCGGGGTGGCGCCGTCCACCGCGACCGAGCACCTCAACCTCCTGGTCGCCGGCGGTCTGCTGGCCGAGGAGCGGCGGGGGCGGCGGCGCTACGTCGGACTCGCCGGGCCGGACACCGCCGAGATCCTGGAGAACCTCGCCGGACTCGCCCCCTACCGCCGGGTGCGGATCCGCTCGCTGGCCGAGGCCAACCACCGCCGGGCCCTGCACCACGCCCGCACCTGCTACGACCACATCGCCGGGGCGCTCGGGGTGGCCGTCGCCGAGGCGATGACCGAACGCGGCCTGCTGGTACGGGAGTACGGGTGGGAGCTGACCGCCGCCGGCGCCGCGTGGCTGGCCGACCTGGGCATCCCGGAGGCCGCTCACTCACCGGCCCATCGGGCGCACGTGCGCACCTGCCTGGACTGGACCTCGCGCCGTCAGCACCTCTCCGGCGCGGTCGGGGCCGCCCTGTACCGGCACGCGCTGGAGCACCGCTGGGTCATCAGGGCCCCGGCCAGCCGGATCCTCGCGGTCACCGAGGCCGGCCGGGTCGCCTTCCGGAGCCGGCTGGGGCTGCCCGAAGCGGTACTGACGCCCACTCCGGCGCCGCCCCGCGAGCGGACGGAGGTCAGTCCTCGCCGACCTGGGTGATCCGGTCGTCGCCCAGGCGGTGCTGGACGTCCTGGAGGAGGATCCGCAGCAGTCCGGCCAGCTGCTCCTGCTGCTCGGGGGCGAGCGCGTCGATCAACTCGGCCTCACGGCCGAGGACCTGGTCGACGGTGGACTCGACGAGGTCGTGTCCGGCCGGGGTCAGTTCGACCAGGACGGTGCGCGGGCGGCCCTCGCCGGGGCGGCGGGTGACCAGGCCGTCGCGTTCGGCGCGGGCCACCCGCTGGGAGATCGCCCCGGCGGTGACCATGGTGCGCCGGCTCAGCTCCCGGGTGCTCAGGGTGTACGGCGGGCCGCCGCGGCGCAGCACGCTCAGCAGGTCGAGGGTGGCCGGGTCCATCCCGGCGCGGTTCAGCACCCGGCGCCGGTCGTCGCCCAGCAGTTTGGCCAGCCGCCAGATGGGCGTGACGATCCCGATGGAGGAGACCGGCGTGCCCGGACGCTCGCGCCGCCAGGCGGCGGCGATCTCCTCGACGGGGTAGGTGGAGGAGGCTGCCGGGCGGCCGCCGTCGTCCTGCGCCTCGGCTTCGCTTGCCACCGGACCTCCTGGAAGTGTTATGTTCAGGTCTAAATTTAGCCCTGAACGCAGGGCGTTCGCGAGCTGTGTATTTAGACCTAAAAATTACGGACGGAGTGCAGCATATGGCACGCACCATCCTGATCACCGGCGGCGGCACCGGCATCGGACGCGCCCTCGCCGAGCACTTCGCGGGCCACGGCGACCGCGTCGTCATCACCGGCCGACGCCCCGGCCCGCTCCAGGAGACCGCGGACGCCCTCGCCGGGGTGACCGGCCTGGTCTGCGACCACACCGACCCCGCGGCGCTCCTCCGACTCGCCGGGGAACTCCCCGAGCGCCTCGACGTCCTGGTCAACAACGCCGGCGGCCAGACCGACTTCGACGCCGACGGCGCCACCGACCTGGCCTCCTACGCCCGGGACTTCCGCGCCAACCTCGACGCCAACCTGCTCGGCGCCGCGCTGACCACCCGCGCCCTGGAGGACCGGCTGGCGGCCGGCGGCGCGGTGGTCCACATCGGGTCCATCGCCGCCGACCAGGGCTCCGGCTCCTACGGGGCGGCCAAGGCCGGACTCGCCTCCTGGAACGTCGAGCTGGCCCGGACCCTCGGGCCCCGCGGGATCACCGCCAACGTGGTCTCGCCCGGCTACATCGCCGGCACCGAGTTCTTCCGCGACAAGCTCGCCGACGAGCGCCGCGTGCACCTGATCGCGGCCACCGCCACCGGCCGCCCCGGCACCCTGGACGACATCACCGGCGCGGTCGCCTTCCTGGCGTCCCCGGCGGCCCGGCACGTCACCGGTCAGGTGCTGAACGTCAACGGGGGTGCCCACACCACCCGTTGACGCCGCGGGCCGCCCGTCAGGCGCCGTCGCCCGCCACCAGGCGGGCCGGGAAACCACCGGTCGCGATCGGGCCCCAGCGGCGCGGCGTCACCCGGATCAGCGACTTGCCCTGCTTGCGCATCGCGGCGCGGTACTCGTCCCAGTCCGGGTGCTCGCCGGCGATGTTGCGGTAGTACTCGACCAGCGGCTCGATGGAGTCCGGGGCGTCGATCACCTCGGCCTCGCCGTCGACCTGCACCCACGGGCCGGTCCACTCGTCGGACAGCACCAGCACACTGACCGAGGAGACCCGGCGGACGTTGCGGACCTTGGCCCGTTCCGGGTACGTCGACATCACCAGCCGGCCGGAGTCGTCCACCCCGCAGGTCAGCGGCGAACCCTGCGGGGTGCCGTCGGAGCGGCGGGTGAGCAGGATCGCGTGGTGTCGGGGGCGGACGAACTCCAGCAGCTCGGACAGGTCGACCCGGGTGGTGGTGGCGATGGAAGGGCTCATGGACGCGAGCCTAGGGCGTGGAGCGCACTCCCGGCGGAACCCGCGGCCGTCCGCCGCCCGGGTCGCGGCCCGCCGGCACGCGCTCAGCCCTTCAGCAACTGCTTGCCGGTGGCCGCGTCCACCACCTTCCGGCCGGCCAGCGGGCCGTCCAGCCGCACCTTCGCCTTGTCGGTGGCCAACTGCTCGGTGCACATCCCCTCGGGGATCTTCTTCCGGCCCCACCCGGACACCACGACCAGCTCCTTGGACTCCAGGACGCGGGTGCCGTAGCCGGCGTCGCAGGCACTGTGGCCGACGGTCACGGTGAGCTCCCGGACGTCCTGGCTCTTGGGGTGGTCGGCGCCGGCCAGCGGCAGCAGCGCGTCCTGCCGGCCGGGGGCGGGGGCGACCTTCGGCCAGTCCCGCACTATCTGTGCGGCCCGCTGGTCGAAGGCGTCCTTGGCCCGCGGCGGCGGTGCGGCGCCCACCGTCCGGGTGTTGCTGCCGCAACCGGAGAGCGCGACGGCGCCGGCCGCGGCGAGGCAGACGACCAGGGCGGTCGCACGGGTGCGCGGGCGGTTGCGGGGGGCGGGGTGCTGCATGACGTGCCTCCTCGGGTCGGTCGCGGATGGGACGTGCCGGGGGCGCGACGGGTTCCGTCCCGGGCGCGGCCGGTCGGGAGGCGGACCGGTCGTGCGGGCCGGGCGGTTGCGGCAGTTCTGGCCAACGTGACTTTGCGCGCAGTGAAGTGACGGAGCGTCAGCCGGAGTCGCGGGCCACGACGTGGAAGGTCCCCAGCCGGTGGGTGGCCGGTGCGGCCGACGGGTCCCGGATCAGGGCGTCGACCAGGCGGGCGATCCGGTCCGGGGCGATGACCTCGGTGCGGACGCTGGTCAGCCGGGGGCGCAGCAGCCGGGCCGGCAGCAGGTCGTCCGCGCCGACCACCGCGATCCGCCCCGGGCCGGTGCCGACGGTGTGGCCGGCGTCCTGGAGGGCCCGCATCAGCAGCATCGCGTACTCGTCGTTGTAGGCGAACACCGCGTCCAGGCCGAGCGCCGGCCACCGCGCGGCGAGCCGGGCCGCGGACTCCTCGGTGAGCGCCAGGTCCAGGGGGCGGACCGCGGCGTCGGGGTGGGCGGCGGCCGCCTCCCGTACGCCGGCCAGTCGCGGCTCGGCGAAGGCGGCCAGACCTCCCTCGGCGGGGCGGACCACCCCGATCCGGCGGCGGCCCGCGGCCAGCAGGTGCGCACCGGCCCGGCGACCGGCCTCGGCCTGGTCCAGCAGGAGGGTGTGGGCGCCGGGCGTCGCCTGGGGGCCGGGGGTGAGCACGACCGCGGTGCCGGAGCGCTTGAGCAGGGCGACGGCGGGGGCGTCCAGCGGCGGCCCGTGCGGCGCCAGCACGGCGGCGGGCCGCAGCTCGGCCCAGGCGCGGGCGGCGGCCAGCGGGGAGCCGGCGGGTGCGCCGTGCAGCACGCCGGTGTAGCCGAGGCGGTGCAGCGCGGTCTGGAACCCGGCCAGGAAGCCGGTGAACAGCGGGCCGAAGGCGGGCGCGGAGTCCGCCGGCGCGGCCAGCAGCACGATCCGGCCCCGCCCGGCCCGCAGGCTGCGCGCCGCCGCGTGCGGGACGTACCCCAGCTCCTCGGCGGCGGCCCGCACCCGGGCCTGGGCGCGCGCCCCGACGCGCCCGGCGGCCTGCCCGTTGAGCACGTACGAGACGGTGGCGCGCGACACCCCGGCGCGGCGGGCAACGGCCGCGCTGGTCGGGGGAGTCGGGGTGGCGTCGGGGCCGGTGGGGTCGTCGGTCATGTCGCTGGGGATCCTCGCGCCGGGGTGCGGGTCGGCGGTGTGCGGCACCGCTTACGCTCGCCCGACAACTTACACGTGTAACTTCGGCCGTGCGGCCGTGCCGGACGGCCCCTCGGGGGCGGCGCGCGGCGTATGTGGCGCCTGGGCGCGGGCGGGAGACGAGCGACGAGCGGGACAGGAGCACGGATGCAGCTGCACACCCATGAGTGGGGCGACGGCGACCGGATCGCGGTGCTGATCCACGGGATCATGTCCGACCACCGCACCTGGCGCCGGGTCGGCCCGGCCCTCGCGGAGCGGGGCTACCGCGTCATCGGCGTCGATCTGCGCGGCCACGGCCGCAGCCCGCGCGGCGACTACGGCCCCGAGCTCTTCGCCGAGGACCTGGTGGACACCCTGCCGGTCGGCGCCGAGGTCGTCCTCGGCCACTCGTTGGGCGGGCTGGCGCTGTCCCTGGCGGTCGAGCGGCTGCAGCCGCGGCGCGCGGTCTACAGCGACCCGGCGTGGGCACTGGCGGGGGTGGGCCAGGCCGTCGACCCGGCGGTTTTCGTGACGTTCAAGAACGCCAACGAGTCCCGGGTGCGGGCCTTCAACCCGCGCTGGGACGACGCCGACGTCGAGATCGAGCTGGCCACGATCGCGGACTGGGACACCGGGACGGCGCTGGCCCTGTCCGGCGGCCATCTCCAGGACCGGACGCCGGAGCGGCCGGTGGTGCCGTCGCTGGTGCAGATCGCGGGGGAGGGGTTCCTCTTCACGAAGGAGGCGGCGAAGGAGCTGACCCGCCGCGGCTTCGAGGTCCGGACGGTACAGGGCGCCGGGCACACCATCCACCGGGACGACTTCGAGGGGTTCCTGGCCGGGCTGGAGGGCTGGATCTGACCGGGCCGTCCCGCGGGCCGACGGTGCTTCAGGTGTCGCAGTCCAACAGGGTTTTGCACAGGCCGCAGCGGGCCTGGAGGCGGCCGCGGACCGGGACGCGGATCCGCTGGCAGCAGGTCGGGCAGGGGAAGGACACCCGCAGTGGTGCCCCGCCCCCGGAGGCGGCCTCGAAGGCGTAGCCGGCGCCGGGGCCGGTGGCGGGCGGGGCGGTGCGGCCCTGGGCCGCCCGGCGGTCCTTGGCGTAGCGGAGCCGGGCGGCCCAGCCGGCGCCGGCCAGCGGCGGCCGGTGGGCGTCCTGGCGGGCCCGCGCCCGTCCGGCGGTGTACGCGTCGTACGCCTGCGGGCTGGTGAACCACGGTGCGGGGTCCTCGCCGAAGAGGTCGGCGCGCTTGGCCAGGACGTAGCCGAACTCCTCGGGGGTGAGGTAGCCCAGCTTCTGCGAGAACGGGCCGTGTTCGCGGTAGGCGTCCAGCAGCAGCCAGCCGGCGCCGAGGTAGGCGGCGGTGGTGTCGGTGAGGATCTCGTTGTCGCGGGTGCCGGGGAAGGACAGGTCCAGCCGGTGCAGCCAGACGTGGGTCACCTCGTGGGCGAGGGCGGCGCCGATGTCCTTGCGGTGGTGCCGGAAGCGGTCGTTGAGCTCGACGAAGTACTCCGGGCCCGCGGTCAGTTCGACGGTCGCGGCGTGTTCCATCTCGCGGAAGGTGAGCACGATCCGGGCGTCCGGCAGGTGCAGCTGGTGGACCATGGCGCGGGCGATCCGCTGGGCGCCCAGGTGGAGGTCCTCGGTGTCGTCGAAGGCGACGTCCACCGGGAGGACGCTGGTGGGGAAGGTGCTCACGGTGTCGTGGGAGACGCGCCGGTAGAGCGCCGTGAGGGCCGCGCGGACCGTGTCGAGATGGGGGAAGCCGTGTGCGATCCCGCTGCCGCCGGTGGTCATCCCGACACTGTACGACCGGTGCGGCCGACGGCGGTACCGGGGCGTACGGGGCGTATGGGGTAAGGGAGTTGGCCGGATGTTGACCCTTGTCACTCTGATACCGCACTCCACATAATCACAGGGCGCTTTACGGGTTCATTGCCTGGATGCCCGGATGCTTTGCGGTGTGCTGCCGTGGGTCACGCGGTTTTTACGGCCGCCATGCCCGGCGCTGGGTTTGGCATGGGCCTGTCATGGCGCTTTCGACCCCCCACGAAAGGAAGCCCCGTGCGCAGCTCCCTGAAGCACCTCAAGAGAACCACCGCCGCCGGCGCGATCCTGCTGGCCGCCGCCAGCCTCCAGCCGGCCGCCGCACACGCCGCCCCCGCCCCCACCCCCGGCGGCTCCGTGCACTCCCACGTCGTCGGCGGCACCCGCGCCGACCAGGGCGACTTCCCCTTCATGGTCCGGCTGTCGATGGGCTGCGGCGGCGCCCTCTACGCCAAGGACATCGTGCTCACCGCCGCGCACTGCGTCGACGGGAGCGGCCCCAACACGTCCATCACCGCCACCGCCGGTGCCGTCGACCTCGAAGACTCCGCGGCCGTCAAGGTCAACTCCACCCAGGTCCTCCAGGCCCCCGGCTACAACGGCAAGGGCAAGGACTGGGCCCTCATCAAGCTCGCCAAGCCCATCGACCAGCCCACCCTGAAGATCGCCGAACAGGACACCTACAACAACGGCGACTTCACCATCGCCGGCTGGGGCGCCGACAAGGAAGGCGGCGACCAGCAGCGCTACCTCCTCAAGGCCACCGTCCCGTTCGTCGACGACGCCACCTGCCAGAAGGCGTACGGCGACTCCCTCACGCCCGGCGACGAGATATGCGCCGGCAAGCTCGACACCGGCGGCACCGACACCTGCCAGGGCGACTCCGGCGGCCCGATGTTCCGCAAAGACGACGCCGGCCAGTGGCTCCAGGTCGGCATCGTCTCCTGGGGCGAGGGCTGCGCCCGGCCCGGCAAGCCCGGCGTCTACAGCGAGGTGAGCACCTTCGCGGCCGACATCAAGAAGGCCGCCACCGAGCTCGGCGGCTGACCCGCGCGCACCGCCGACGGCCGGGGACCGGGGCAGCTGCCCCGGGCCCCGGCCGGTACCACCATCCGCCGCCGCGGCTTGCGGGCCCCGCCCGCCCCGGGTCCGATGGAGCCATGCCGATCAGCGTGGTCATCGCCGACGACCAGGAGATGGTCCGGACGGGCTTCCGGATGATCCTGGAGAGCCAGCTCGACATCGAGGTCCTCGACGACGTCACCGACGGCACCGCCGCCCTGGAGGCCGTCGAACGGCTCCAACCGGACGTGCTGCTGCTCGACATCCGGATGCCCGAGCCGGACGGCCTGGAGGTCACCCGCCGGCTCGCCGAACGCGCCGCCACCCACCCCGAATACCACGACCGCCCCAGGATCGTCATCGTCACCACCTTCGACCTGGACGCGTACGTGCACGCCGCGCTGCACGACGGCGCCTGCGGCTTCCTCCTCAAGGACGCCAGTCCCGCCCTGCTCATCGAGGGCGTCCGCGCCGCGGCCGCCGGCGACGCCCTGGTCTCACCCGCCATCACCCTGCGGCTGCTGCGCGCCATGGCCCCCACCGCCGGCCGCGCCACCGCCCGCACCCCCGCCGAACCGCTCACCGAACGCGAAGAACAGGTCGTCCGCGCCCTGGCCACCGGCCGCACCAACGCCGAGATCGCCGACGAACTCTTCGTCTCGCTCTCCACGGTCAAGACGCACCTTGCCAACGTGCAGGCCAAACTCGCCGCCCGCAACCGCGTCGAGATCGCCGCCTGGGCCTGGGAGACCGGGCTGGCCGCCGGCGGATGAGTCCGATGACCGGGTGAGCCCGCGCCCACCCCCGCAAGGCCGCCGCCGTCAAGACCGCCCTCGCCGGGGTCCTGCTCTTCCTCGTCGGCGTCGAGTCGGTCGTCCTCACCCAGCAGCCCACCCGCCCGCCCGCCGCCGTCGTCGTCGCCGCGGCCGCCGTGGTCTGCCTGTGCGCCGTCCCGTACCGGCGGATCCCGCTCACCACCGGGGCCCGGATCGCCGTCGCGCCGCACAGGCCCGCGGCGGCGGCTTCGGCCTGGCCGGCCTCACCGAACGCGCCGAGGCCCTGGGCGGCACCCTCACCGCCGGCCCGGCACCCGAAGGCGGCTGGGAAGTCACCGCGGTCCTTCCCGCGGCCGGCCCGGACGGCGACTGACCCGGGCCGCCGCCGCCCCACATCTGTCCAACACCTCCCGCCCCTTAGTCCATGGGCCTGCGCCCCGCCCGCCGCGCACGCTGTCCGCCGACAGGCCGCACCGCCACCGAGGAGGACGCGCGTGACCGCACAGCCAGGGCCCAGCCGCAGACAACTCGTCGCCGCCACCGCACTCGCCGGCGTCGCCACCGCCCTCCCACTCGGCACCCGCACCGCGGCCGCCGCACCCCGCACCGGAGAAACGGTCCTGCGCTCCACCGCGCTGGACGTCCGCGTCGACCCCGCCTTCCCCCGCATCCTCGACTACACCGACCGCACCACCGGCGCCGTCCTGTACGGCCAAGAGACCCCCGTCACCCAGGTCCTCATCGACGGCACCCCGCACACCCCCCGCGTCACCCACCAGGCCCGCGCCGACCGCGCCACCTACACCCTCGCCTTCGACGGCGGCACCACCCTCACCGCCGAGATCGCCGTCGAGGAATGGCAGGTCACCTGGCGGCTGACCGCCGTCCACGACACCCCCGCGCTCCGTGTCGGCACGCTCCAGATCCCCGACCTCGCCCTGCTCGCCGTCCGCAGTGACCAACCCGGCGCCCACCTCCTCGCCGCCCGCCTCCAACTCGACAAGGCCACCAGCGGCGACACCCTCGTCCAGCTCACCCCCGACACCCCGGCCGAGCCCACCCCCACCGGCTGCGCCTACGCCGTCGTCGCCACCGGCCAACTCGCCGCCGCCATCGAGACCAACACCGTCTACGACATCCCCACCGGCGCCACCACCTGGGAGAACGGCCGCCTCTGGCGCCAAACCCTGCACGGCGACGGCTACGTCAAGGCCCAACTCGCCCCCGGGCAGTGGACCCACCGCGCCGCCGGCCAACCCGCCGACGCCACCGAACCCCTGCCGTACGCAACCGTCATCCTCACCCGCGACCGCAACGGCGACGGCCGCACCGACTGGCAGGACGCCGCCATCGCGCTGCGCGACATCATGGTGAGCCCGCTCGGCGCCGACGAACAGCACCTCCGCGTCGTCCCGCACATCCCCTTCAACTTCGCCAGCCAGGCCACCAACCCGTTCCTCGCCACCCTCGACAACGTCAAACGGATCGCCCTGGCCACCGACGGCCTGCGGCAGTTCACCCTCCTCAAGGGCTACCAGTCCGAAGGCCACGACTCCGCCCACCCCGACTACGGCGGCAACTACAACCGGCGCGCCGGCGGCCTGACCGACCTCAACACCCTGCTCCGGGCCGGGAAGAAGTGGCACAGCGACTTCGCCGTGCACGTCAACGCCACCGAGTCCTACCCCGTCGCGCACGCCTTCTCCGAGAAACTCGTCAACAAGGACGACAAGCAATGGGACTGGCTCGACCAGTCCTACCGCATCGACGCCCGCCGCGACCTGGTCTCCGGCGACATCGCCGCCCGCTTCGCCCAGCTCCGCACGGAGACCGACCCCGCCCTGAACACCGTCTACCTCGACGTCTTCCGCGAATCCGGCTGGAACTCCGACCGCCTCCAGCGCCACCTGCGCGACCAGGGCTGGCAGGTCGCCACCGAATGGGGCCACGGCCTGGAACGCTCCGCCCTCTGGTCGCACTGGGCCAACGAGACCGACTACGGCCCCGACACCTCCCGCGGCCTGAACTCCCGGCTCATCCGCTTCCTCCGCAACCACCAGAAGGACGTCTTCGCCGACAAGTGGCCCACCCTGCTCGGCGCACCCCGCATGGGCAACTTCGAGGGCTGGACCGGCAAGAACGACTGGCACACCTTCCACGCCATCGTCTGGAACGACGCCCTCCCCGCCAAATACCTCCAGGCGTACCCCATCCGCACCTGGGACACCCACGAGATCACCTTCGAGGGCCCCACCCGCACCGTCGTCACCGACGCCGACGGCACCCGCAAGATCACCACCGACGGCCGCCTCGTCTACGACGGCGGCAGCTACCTCCTGCCCTGGGAACCCCGCCGCGCCACCGACCCCGCCAAGCTCTACCACTACAACGCCCGTGGCGGAGACAGCAGTTGGCAGCTGCCGCGCGGCTGGTCGGGTGCCTCCGCGGTCTACGTCTACCGGCTCACCGACCAGGGCCGCACCGACGAGACCCGGACCCCGGTCACCGCCGGCCGGATCACCCTCACCGCCCGCCCCGGCACCGCCTACGTCGTCTACCGCACCAAGGCCCCCGCCCAGCCCGACCCCCACTGGGGCGAGGGCACCCCCCTGGCCGACCCCGGCTTCCACGCCGGCGACCTCGCCGCCTGGCGGACCACCGGCCCCGCCGCCGTCCACCCGAGCGACCGCGGCGACTACGAACTCGTCATCGGGCCCGGCGCCGCCGCCACCGTCGCCCAGCGCCTGGCCCGCCTCGCCCCCGGCGACTACACCGCCTCCGTCCAGGTCGAGGTCGGCGCCACCGCGGGGGAGCGGCGCCGCGCCGGCCTGACGGTCCGCACCGCCGACGGCGTCACCGCCACCAACTGGACCGAGACCTCCACCGCCGCCAACTACGTCGCCGCCGACCGCAAGACCGGCACCCGCTTCCAACGCATGTCCACCCCCTTCACGGTCCCCGACGGCGGCGGCCCCGCCACCCTCACCCTCACCGCCGCCCCCGGCCAGGCCCGGATCCGCTTCGACAACGTCCGCATCGTCCCCGCGCCCCGCACCACCCGGCCGGGCACCCTCGTCTTCGAGGACTTCGAGCAGGTTCCGCAGGGCTGGGGCCCGTTCGTCAAGGGCGACGCCGGCGGCTCCACCGACCCCCGCACCCACCTCGCCCAACGCCACGCGCCCTACACCCAGCGCGGCTGGAACGGCAAGGCGATCGACGACGTCATCGACGGCGGCCAGTCCCTCAAGTCCCGCGGCGAGAATGCCGGGCTGGTCTACCGCACCGTCCCGCACACCGCCCGCTTCGCCCCCGGCCGCCGCTACCGCGTCACCTTCCGCTACGAGAACGAGAAGGCCGGCCAGTACGCCTGGATCACCGCCGTCGACGACCCCGCGGCCCGCGAACTCACCCGCCTGCCACTGCCGGCCGCCACCCAACCCACCACCCTCAGCTACGAGTTCACCGCACCCGACCACGGCGAAGCCTGGGTCGGCCTGCGCAAGACCGGCACCGACGGCACCGCCGAATTCGCCCTCGACGCCTTCCAGGTCACCGAGGTGTGAGGACCGGCGGGCCGGGGCGCCGACCCCCGCGCCCCGGCCCGCCTGCCTGCCTGCCTCACGGCACCAGCCGCGGCACCCCCACCGCCCCGCCCGCACCAGCCGACCCTTCCGATCCGGCTGCCGCTTCCATCCCTTCCATCCCTTCGCTCTCTTCTGACCCTTCTGGCCCCTCCAGCTCCAACACCACCACCTCGTTCGCCCCCTCCCGCAACACCGGGCCCGGCACGAACAACCCCCGCTGCGGACCCGCCGACCAGTAGCGCCCCACCGGAAATCCCCCCACCCACACGAACCCGCGCGTCCACCCCGGCAACTCCAGCACCGCATCCCCCACCCCGCCCGCCGGCACCGTCACCGTGCCCCGGTGCAGCCCCCGCGCCCCCGCCGCCGGCGCACCGAACCCCAGCCCGGCCACCGCCGCGACCCCCGCCGGCCCCTCCAGCGCGTCCAGCCGCAACCCCCGCGCCCGCACCCCGTGCAGATACTGCCGCTCGTGCAGCACCCCGCCCGTGATCCCCTTCGCCTCGCCCAGCCGCGGGCCGTAGTTGACCCGGCCCAGCGACTCCACCCACAGCTCCACCTCCGCCGGCCCCGGCACCGCCCCCAGCAGCGCGCCCGCCGGGTCTGCCGGGCCCGCCCCGGACTCCTCCACCAGCACCGGCCCCCGCACCCCGTCCACCACCGTCACCGCCCGGTCCCGCAACCCGACGACCCGCAGCTCGTACGGCTCCCGCGGCCCCGGCACCGCCACCCGGTACCGGACCAGCCCCCGGTCCACCCCCACCTCCTCGAACGTCGGCGGCACCCCCGCGCACACCTCCGGATCACCCAACGCCTCCAGCACCGCGTCCAACGACAGCCACCCCGACAACACCACCCCCACCGGCCCCGCCAACACCGGCTCCGGCTCCGGCAGCTCCGGCAACGGCCCCTCCGCGAACTCCGCCAGCACCTCCCGCATCCGCCAGAACTTCTCCGTCGGCCGCCCCCGCTCGTCCACCGGCGCCCCGTAGTCGTACGACGTCACCGTCGGCAGCAGTGCCCCGTCCTGCAGCTCACCCGCCCGGTTCGCCCCCGCCCACCCACCGAAACTCGTCCCGCCGTGCGCCATGTACACATTCACCGACGCACCGCACTCCAGCACCTCCCGCAGCGCCGCCGCCGCGTCCGCCGCCCCCCGCGGCTCCTCCGCCCGCCCCCAATGCGCGAACCACCCGCACCAGAACTCCATGCACATCAGCGGCCCCCGCCCCCGGTGCCGGCGCAGCGCCGCGAACGCCGCCCGCGCCCCCGACCCGAAGTTCACCGTCGCCAGCACCCCCGGCACACTCCCACCGGTCAGCATGTGGTCCTCCGCGCCGTCCGACGTGCACAGCGGGACGGTCACCCCCAGCTCCCGCAACCGCCGCGCCAGATGATCCAGATACTCCGCGTCCGACCCGTACGACCCGTACTCGTTCTCCACCTGCACCAGCACCACCGGCCCGCCCCGGTCGCACTGCCGCGCCACCACCTGCGGCAGCAGCGCCCGCCACCAGCCGTCCACGGCCCGCAGGAACGCCGTGTCCCGGGTCCGCACCCGCCGCCCCAACGCCCCCGTCAACCACGACGGCAGCCCCCCGTTCTCCCACTCCGCGCAGATGTAGGGACCCGGCCGCACGATCGCCAGCAGCCCCGCCGCCCGCACCGCGTCGAGGAACCGCCCCAACGCCGCGACGTCCCGCAGCTCACCCGGCCGCGGCTCGTGCAGGTTCCACGGCACGTACGTCTCCACGCAGTTCAGCCCCATCGCCCGCAGCATCGCCAGCCGGTGCCCCCACTGCGCCTCGTGCACCCGGAAGTAGTGCAGCGCGCCCGACAGCAGCCGCACCGGCCGCCCGTCCACCTCGAAGTCCCGCTCCCCAACGGCAAACCGCACGTCACGCCTCCCGGCTGGTCGTTCCCCCGCTCGTTCCCCGATCGCCCACACCCTCGCCCTCTGGCGGCCCGCCGGTCCATGGACAAAGATCAAGGCTGTTTGGACGGTTCGCCCCGGACGGCGCGTCCCGGACCGCTCGGATCGTCCGGACCGCCCGACGGCCCGGCGCTTCACGGGCGCGGCGGAGCGGCGGCGCACGAGGACGGGAGGCCGGCCGGCATGTACCACACCTGGATGCGCTACTTCACCCCGAGCCCGGTCCACCACCGGCTCGGCCTGGTCTGCCTGGGCGTCGGCCTCCAGCACGGCGCCCTGCCACCCGTCGGCCCGCGCACCCTCGACCACCACGTAGCCGTCGTCATCAGCGCCGGCCGCGGCTGGTGCACCGCCCCCGACGGCCGCCGCCGCACCGTCACCGCCCCCGCCCTGCTCTGGCTCCTGCCCGGCGTCCCGCACCACTACGGCGCCGACCCCGACACCGGCTGGGACGAGAGCTTCGTCGACTTCACCGGCCCCGCCGCCGACACCTACACCGAACTCGGCTACATCGACCCCCACCAGCCCCTCGTCCCGCTCGCCGACCCCGGACCGGCCCGCGCCGCGATCGGCCGCATCGCCCGTGCCGCCCGCCGCGGCAACCCGCTCCTGGAGGTCGAGACCGCCGCCGCCGTCCACGAACTCCTCGTCGCGCTGCGCCGCGCCCGCGCCGACACCGACGCCGACGGCGAACCGGTCCTGGCCGCCCTCGCCCGCGACGCGTTCCTCCCGCTCTCGGTCGCCGAGCACGCCGCCCGGCACGGCATGACCCCCGCCGCACTCCGCACCGCGGTACGCCACGGGGCCGGCTGCAGCCCCAAGGACTACCTCCTCGGCATCCGCCTCGGCCGCGCCAAGGAACTCCTCGTCGCCACCGACCTCCCCGTCGCCGCCGTCGCCCGCCGCGTCGGCTACGACGACCCCGCCTACTTCAGCCGCCTCTTCACCCGCCGCGTCGGCCTCGCCCCGGCCCGCTTCCGCGACCGCCAGGTCCGCTCCGTACCCGGCGGATGGTCGACGCAGGTACCGGACCCCGCCGACCCCCCGCGGGTGCAGTAGGACGGGCGCACCCCGCCCCCGACCGGGCCCGCGGAATACCCCGCGCCACCGGGACCGCGACGTGGGAAGCTGCCACGCATGCCCGTACTGCAGCGCCCCGAAGCCGAGGCCCGTGCCCAGATGCTCGACGTCCACCGGTACGAGATCGCCCTCGATCTCACACACGGCGACGAAGAGTTCACCTCCCGCACCGTCATCCACTTCACCGCCCGCGAACCGGGCGACACCTTCGTCGAGATCCGGCCCGTCGCACTCCACGCCGCCACCCTCGACGGCCGGCCCCTGGACCCCGCCGCCCTCGACGGCAACCGCCTCCCCCTGACCGCCCTGACCGCCGGCCCCCACGAACTGCGCCTCGACGCCACCATGGGCTACTCCCGCACCGGCGAGGGCATGCACCGCTTCACCGACCCCGCCGACGGCGAGCAGTACGTCTACACGCAGCTGTTCATGGACGACATCCAGCGCGTCTTCGGCGCGTTCGACCAGCCCGACCTCAAGGCCGTCTTCGAGCTGACCGCCACCGCCCCACCGGCCTGGACCGTCCTCGCCAACGGCCGCACCGAACAGCTCCCCGACGGCACCTGGCGGGCCGCCGCCACCCCCCGCATCAGCACCTACCTCGTCGCCGTCGCCGCCGGCCCCTGGCACTCCCTCCACACCGAACACGCCGGCCTCCCCTTCGGCCTGCACTGCCGCCGCTCCCTCGCCCCCCACCTCGACGCCGACGCCGAGGAGCTCTTCGACCTCACCCGCCGCTGCTACGACCGCTACCACGAGATCTTCGACGAGCCGTACCCCTTCGACTCCTACGACCAGGCATTCGTCCCCGAGTTCAACGCCGGCGCGATGGAGAACCCCGGCCTGGTCACCTTCCGCGACGAATTCGTCTTCCGCTCCGCCGTCACCGACACCGAGCGGCAGACCCGCGGCATGGTCATCGCCCACGAGATGGCCCACATGTGGTTCGGCGACCTCGTCACCCTCCAGTGGTGGGACGACATCTGGCTCAACGAGTCCTTCGCCGAGTACATGGGCTACCAGGTCCTCTCGGAGGCCACCCGCTTTACCGACACCTGGACCGACTTCGCGATCGCCCGCAAGGGCTGGGGCTACGACGCCGACCAGCGCCCCTCCACCCACCCCGTCGCCCCCGCCCCCGACGACGTCCCCGACACCGCCTCCGCACTCCTCAACTTCGACGGCATCTCCTACGCCAAGGGCGCCTCCGCCCTGCGCCAACTCGTCGCCTGGATGGGGGAGAAGGACTTCCTCGCCGGCATCAACGACCACTTCGCCCGGCACCGCTTCGGCAACGCCACCCTCGCCGACTTCATCGACTCCCTGGCCCGCGCCACCGACCGCGACGTGCACGCCTGGGCCGAACGCTGGCTGCGCACCACCGGCGTCGACACCCTCACCCCGACCGTCGCCGAGGACGCCGGCACCTGGCACCTGGACATCGCCCACACCGGCAGCCGCCCGCACCGCATCGCCGTCGGCGCCTACGCCCCCGACCCGGACCACCCCGACCGGCTGACCCTGCGCGACCGCTTCGACGTGGACATCCCGGCGGACGGCCACCCCACCCGGCACACCTTCCCCAAGGCCGCCCCCGCCCTCGTCGTCCTCAACGACGGCGACCTCAGCTACGCCAAGGTCCGCTTCGACGCCGCCTCCTGGGAGACCGCCGCCCGCGCACTGTCCGGGCTGCCCGACCCGCTGACCCGCGCGGTCGTCTGGAACGCCGCCCGCGACCTGGTCCGCGACGGCGAACTGGCGCCCACCGCCTACCTGGACGCGGCCCGCGACCACCTCCCGCACGAGACCGACCTCGCCATCGTCCAGGGCGTCCTGGCCTTCGCCCGCACCCAGATCGCCGACCGCTACCTCCCCCCGGAGGCCCGCCGCACCGCCCTGACCACCCTCACCTCCCTCAGCCGCGACATCCTGCGCCGCACCGAAGGCCCCGGCCACGGCCCCGAAGCCGGACTGCGGCTGACCGCCGTCCGCGCCTTCATCGCCGGCGCCACCGGCCCCGAGACCCTCCAGGAATGGCTCGACGACGGCAGCGTCCCCGGCGGCCCCGCCCTCGACCACGAACTGCGCTGGCGCATCCTCGCCCGGCTCGCCACGCTCGGCGCCACACCGCTGGCCGCACTCCACGAGGCCATCGACGCCGAACTCGCCCGCGACCCGAGCGCCACCGGCCAGGAGGGCGCCGCCCGCTGCCGCGCCGCGCTCCCCGACCCGGCCGCCAAACAGGCCGCGTGGGACGCCCTGTTCACCACCGACACGCAGTCCGAACTCTCCAACTACCTCTTCACCGCCACCGCCGGCGGCTTCTGGGCCCCCGAGCAGCTGGACCTGCTCCGCCCCTACGCCGCCCGCTACTTCGCCGAGGTCCCCGCCCTCGCCGCCCGCCGCGGCCCCGCCCTCGCCCAGGCCGCCGGCCGATACGCCTTCCCCGCCGTCCTCGTCGAGGAGGACACCCTCCGCCGCGGCGAGGAATGCCTGACCGAGGGCGACCCGACACCGGCCCTGCGACGCGCCCTCGCCGACCAACTCGACGACCTGCACCGGGCGTTGAGGGTGCGGACGGCCGCCGTGCGCTAGCTCACCGGACGCGGTACGCACGGGTGCCGTCGGGCGGAGGGAGACCGCCGGACGGCACCCGCGCCGCGTCCACGCCACCTCCATGCCCCCCGGGCACCCGCTCCTCGACGGGACGCAAGACCGCAGGCAATCGAACACCTGCGGGACATCCGTCCCGCGAACGGGTGGTCCCGGCGCAACGGGTGGATACCCGCCGTACCGGGCCAGTAACTTAGGGCGGCCTAAGGCCCGGTGCACCGTGCACCCAACTCCCGTTGAAGAAGAGCCCTTTGATGCCAGTCGCCCCTGCCGGCACCGCCCTCGCAGGCGGCACCGACGGCCCCCGCGCGCTCCGCCCCCTCCTTGACATCGTCCTCGACGCCCTCACCACCGGCGCCCAGGACCGCTCCGGCCCCCTCCCGCCCGGCGGCCCCGACGCCGTCGCCCGCGCCGTACGCGACGCCTGCCTGCCGCTCCTCCCCGAGCAGGGCACCGGCCCGCACACCGCCCTGCGCACCCTCGTCCACACCCTCGCCGCCGGCGCCGCCGACCCCGCCGACCCGCACTGCGCCGCCCACCTGCACTGCCCGCCACTGGCCCTGGCCACCGCCGCCGACCTCGCCGTCGGCGCCCTCAACCCCTCGATGGACTCCTGGGACCAGGCCCCCGCCGCCGCCGAACTCGAAGTCCGCACCGCCCGCGCCCTCGCCGGCCTCGTCTACCCCGCGGCCACCGCACCCGACGCGCTGGTCACCACCGGCGGCACCGAATCCAACCAACTCGCCGTCCTCCTGGCCCGCGAAGCCCCCCGCCCCCCGGACACCACCGGCCCGCTCCGGATCGTCTGCGGCGCCAACGCCCACCACAGCATCCACCGCGCCGCCTGGCTCCTCGGCCTCCCCGAACCCCTCACCCTCCCCACCCCCGACGGCACCCTCGACCCCGCCACCGTCCACACCTGCCTCGCCGAACTCACCGGACGCACCGGTCCCGTCCTGCTCATCGCCACCGCCGGCACCACCGACGCCGGCGTCATCGACCCCCTCCCGGCCCTCGCCGCCCTCGCCGACCGGCACGGCGCCCGCTTCCACATCGACGCCTCCTACGGCGGCCCGCTCCTCTTCAGCGACACCCACCGGCACGCCCTGACCGGCCTCGCCCGCGCCCACACCGTCACCCTCGACCTGCACAAACTCGGCTGGCAACCGGTCGCCGCCGGCCTCCTCGCCGTCCCCGCCCCGGCCACCCTCACCCCCCTCGCCCACCAAGCCGACTACCTCAACGCCGACGACGACACCGAAGCCGGACTCCCCGACCTCCTCGGCCGCTCCCTGCGCACCACCCGCCGCCCCGACATCCTCAAGATCGCCGTCACCCTCAAGGCCCTGGGCCGACAGGGCCTCGGCGACCTCGTCGACCGCACCCTGGCCGCCGCCCGGACCTTCGCCGACCTCATCGACGCCCACCCCGGCTACGAACTCCACTCCCGCCCCACCCTCGCCACCCTTCTCTTCCGCCCCATCGGTGCCGACGACACCACCCTCGCCGCCATCCGCCGCTCCCTCCTCACCGAAGGCCACGCCGTCCTCGGCCGCGCCACCACCCCCACCGGCCTCTGGCTCAAAGCCACCCTCCTCAACCCCCACACCCAACCCGGAGACCTCACCAACCTCCTCAAGCTCGTGGAAGGCCACACCCCGCGATGAACACCCCACCGCACACCGAGCCCGGCACCGCCACCGACACCCCCGGCCCCGACGAGCCCCTCGACCTCGTCGGCATCGGCATCGGCCCCTTCAACCTCTCCCTCGCCGCCCTCGCCCACCCCCTCACCGAGCTCCGCACCGCCTTCTACGACCAGCACCCCGCCTTCCACTGGCACCCCGGCCTCCTCATCGACGGCAGCACCCTCCAAGTCCCCTTCCTCGCCGACCTCGTCACCCTCGCCGACCCCGCCAGCCCCTGGACCTTCCTCAACTACCTCAAAACCCGCGAACGCCTCTTCCCCTTCTACTTCGCCGAGCGCTTCCACATCCACCGCGCCGAATACGACGCCTACTGCCGCTGGGTCAGCGAAAACCTCCCCTCCCTCCACTTCGGCCACCACATCGACGCCGTCCGCTGGAACCACGAACGCAACCTCTTCGAAGTCGACTTCACCCAGCTCGGCGCCGACGGCGAAGCCGAAGCCCTCGGCCGCACCTACGCCCGCAACCTCGTCCTCGGCATCGGCACCGCCCCCCACATCCCCATCCCCCTGCGCCCCCTCGCCGAGGCCCCCACCGTCCCCGTCATCCACGCCGCCGACTACCTCGACCACCGCGAACGCCTCCTCGACGCCGACCACCTCACCGTCATCGGCGCCGGCCAGTCAGGCGCGGAGATCTTCCTCGACCAACTCCGCGCCCGCCCCGCCGGCCGCGAGAACCTCCACTGGCTCGCCCGCACCCCGGCCTTCGCGCCCATGGAATACAGCAAACTCGGCCTGGAGCAGTTCACCCCCGACTACACCCGCTACTTCCACGCCCTCCCCGAACGCGTCCGCGACGAGCTCCTCCCCGCCCAATGGCAGCTCTACAAAGGCATCGACCACGACACCCTCGCCGCCCTCCACGACGAGCTCTACCGCCGCACCCTCGACGGCGGCTGGCCCAACGCCGTCCTCACCCCCGGCGTCCAGGTCCGCACCGCCGGCCGGGTCGGCACCACCAAGGTCGAACTCCACCTGGAACACGCCCAGCAGGGCAGCCGCTCCCGCCTCACCACCGACGCCGTCGTCCTCGCCACCGGCTACCGCGAACGCCGCCTCGACACCCTGCTCGCCGCCCTCGACCCCTACCTCCGCCGCGACGCCTCCGAACGCCCCCGCATCGACGAACACCACCGCCTCGTCCTCGACCCCGCCATCACCGGCTCCCTCTACGTCCAGAACGCCGAACGCCACACCCACGGCGTCGGCGCCCCCGACCTCGGCCTCGCCGCCTGGCGCAGCGCCACCATCCTCAACTCCCTCACCGGCAGCCCCGCCTACCCCCTCCCGCACCGCACCGCCTTCACCACCTTCGGCCTCAGCCACCCCCCGACCCGCCGCACCGGCACCGTCCCCCGCCAGAGCTCCACCCTCGTCCCGCGCCACTGAACGCCACCGCCCCTCCCACCCCGCCCGAACCCGGACCGGGGGAGAGGGGCGGCCCGCCGACACGACGGCGACACGACCCGACCGTGCCTAGAACACCGGCACCCCGTCCCGCGTCAGCCTCCAGTCCACCGAGGCGAACACCGCCGGATCGATCAACCCGCTCGCCTCCACCCACGCGATGATCAGATTCCGGATCTCCTCCGACGTCGACCACACCTGCTCCGCCGACGCCACATGCGGAAAACCACCACCGCCACTCGCCCGGTAGTTGTTCACCGCCAGCACGAACCGCGCGTCATCCGCCAACGGCTTCCCCTCGAACGTCAGCTTCCCGATCCGCCGACCCGCCGGCTGCGCGATATCGATCTCGTACGAGACCCCGCTCACCACGTCATAGTTGTAATCCGGCGTACCGTCCGCATTGGTGACCCGCGCCGGATCCACCGGACCGCCCGGCGCCGTCTGCACGTAATACCGCGCGGAGAACTCCAGGTACTCCCGCAGCTGCCTGCCCGTCAACACCCGCGCCTCCAAGGTGTTGTCGAACGGGTAGAGCGCCGCCATCGACCGGATCGACACCTCCCCCGCCGGCACCTTCGCCGTCCGCGAGAAACACGACGCCTGCGACAACACCGGCAACGCCGCGTGCGCCGACCCGGCAAGCGCCTTACGCACCGCCTCCGCCTGCACGAACGCGATGAAATCCAGAATCGCGGTGTCCTTCACCGGCGCCTCGGCCGCCGACATCTCCGCCTTCGACTTCCCGATCACCCGGTTCACATACGCCACGACCTTGGCATGCGCCGCCCGCAGCATGTCCGTGATCTGCGGATCCTCCGCCACCGCATTGGAGTTGAGCACCTTCGAACCCACCGACGCCACCGCCCAACGGCCCCGACGCCACTCCACCTCCACGTCGAAGCACGTCAGCCGCTGCCCCCACTTCAGCGGCTCCGACAGCACCACCTCCCGGCCCGTCGCCTTGTTCACCACCCGCCGCTCCGGGATCTCCACATGCGCATGCCCCACCAGGATCGCGTCGATCCCCGGCACCTTCTCCGCCACCAGCGCCGCCGCGTTCTCCACATACGGCAACTGATCCCCGTACGACGACGTACCGCTGGCCCCCGAATGCGCCGCCACGATCACCACGTCGGCACCCATCGACCGCAGCTTCGGCACCCACTTCGCGGCCTGCTCCGTAAGGCCCGGGAACGCCAGCTTCCCCTGCACGTTCGCCTTGTCCCAGATCGCGATCCCCGGATTCGTCAGACCCAGCACCGCCACCCGCACGTCCCGCCCGCGCGGGGTCCGCAACCGCTTGATCACATACGGCCGGAACGCCGGCCGCAGCGTCTTCGCATCCACCGCGTTCGCACCCAGCAGCGGAAAACGACAGCTCTCCTCGAACTTCCGCAGCACCGGAATCCCGTAATTGAACTCGTGGTTCCCCAGCGCCGCCGCGTCATAGCCGATCGCATTCATCGCCCGCGCCATCGGATGCACCGGGCCGTGCGGCCCCGTGATCGGATCCACCTTCGCGTAGTAATACCCCAGCTGCGTCCCCTGAATGGTGTCGCCCGCATCGATCAGCAGGGTGTTCTTCCGCCCCTTCTCCCGGCGGACGTCCTGCACCAGCGTGGAGATCTTCGCCAGCCCCACATCATTGTGGTCCTTGTCGTCGAACTCGGCGTCGGTGGCGTAATCCCAGTTGAAGACGTTCCCGTGCAGATCCGTCGTCCCCATGACCGTGAACGCATAACGCTCCCGACCCGCACCGCCCCCGCGGCCCGCCGGGGCGGCCGGTGCCGCGGCCGCGGTCGGCGCGCCCGCTCCCGCGAGCACCACCCCCGCCCCCGTCACCACGGAACCACCCAGGAACTTCCTCCGGTCGAACGTCATCGCAACTCCCAGAAAGAACACGGCACATGCCCTGCACCGCGCGACGGACCCGGACGTCCGGCCCGGGGCAACGCGCGTAGATTCTGGCGCAGCCACCCCCCGCGCAACACCCCCAACAGGTTGCGATCCGATGACCAACCCCACCCCGCCTCCCTGTGCAACCCTGCAACCCCAGGCCCCGCACCCACCACCCGAAAGGCACCTGCCACCCATGACCGAACCCACCGCCGCCGCCCTCCCCTACGGCACCCCCGATGCCCCCCGCCTCGCCGTCCGCGGCGAAGCCCGCCTCGAAATCGACCCCGAGATCGCCCGCATCACCCTCACCGTCAGCGCCCGCGGCACCGACCGCAAAACCGCCCTCACCGACCTCACCCGCCGCAACGAACACGCCCTCACCCTCATCAAGAGCTACGGCGACGCCGTCGAAAAGCTGGAGACCAGCAGCTTCACCCTCACCCCCCAACTCACCGACAAAGGCCGCCACGAACGCATCCGCGCCTACCACGGACGCGTCACCCTCACCGCCACCCTCAACGACTTCACCGCCCTCGGCGAACTCACCACCCGCCTCGCCGACCTCGAACTCACCCGCGTCGACGGCCCCTGGTGGGCCCTCCGCCCCGACTCGCCCGCCCACCGCAGCGCCCGCACCCAGGCCGTCCACGAAGCCGTCCAACGCGCCCGCGAATACGCCGAAGCCCTCGGCGCCCGCCTCGAAGCCGTCCTCGAAATCGCCGACCTCGGCGCCGAGGGCCCGCCCCAGCAGCAGGGCTACGGCTTCGCGGCCCCCGGTTCCGCCCGCGGCGCCGGACTCGAATCCGCTCCCGCCCTCGACCTCGAACCCCGCCGCCAGACCGTCTACGCCAGCGTCAACGCACGCTTCACGATGACCCGTCCCGTGCTGTGAGACGACACCGCGCGAAGCCGTAATTCTGCTCATCGGAGCGGCTTCGCGCCCATTCCATTACTTGTCAACAGCCTTTCACCAAGCGGTCGTTGAGCAGTCATGTCCCCACAGTTCCCTACCGCCGGGTAAGTCATAGGGTCGAAACATGCGCCGAGCAAAGATCGTCTGCACACTGGGACCCGCCACCGACTCGTACGAGCAGATCAAAGCCCTCGTCGACGCCGGAATGGACATCGCCCGCTTCAACCTCAGCCACGGCACCTACGCCGATCACGAAGCGCGCTTCGACCGGGTCCGCAAAGCATCCGAAGAATCCCACCGCAGCGTCGGAATCCTCGCCGACCTTCAAGGCCCGAAGATCCGCCTCGGTCGATTCCGCGAAGGACCCGTACTCCTTGAACGCGACGACACCTTCACCATCACCGTCGAGGACGGCGTCGAAGGCGACCGCCACCTCTGCGGCACCACCTACCCCGGCCTCGCCGGCGACGTCACCCCCGGCGAACGCATCCTCGTCGACGACGGCAAGGTCACCCTCGAAGTGACCGCCGTCGAAGGCCCCCGCGTCCACACCAAGGTCGTCGAAGGAGGCATGGTCTCCGACCACAAGGGCTTCAACCTCCCCGGCGTCGCCGTCTCCGTCCCCGCCCTCTCCGAGAAGGACCAGGACGACCTCCGCTGGGCCCTGCGCTACGGCGCCGACATCATCGCCCTCTCCTTCGTCCGCAGCGGCCGCGACATCCAGGACGTCCACCGCATCATGCGCGAGGAGAACCGCTACCTGCCCGTCATCGCCAAGGTCGAGAAGCCCCAGGCCGTCGACAGCATCGACGACATCGTCGCCGCCTTCGACGGCATCATGGTCGCCCGCGGCGACCTCGGCGTCGAAATGCCCCTGGAAACCGTCCCGATCGTCCAGAAGCGCGCCGTCAAACTCGCCAGGCGCAACGCCAAACCGGTCATCGTCGCCACCCAGATGCTCGACTCGATGATCGACAACTCCCGCCCCACCCGCGCCGAAGCCTCCGACGTCGCCAACGCCATCATCGACGGCACCGACGCCGTGATGCTCTCCGGCGAGACCAGCGTCGGCAAGTACCCCACCGAGACGGTCCGCACCATGAGCCGCATCGTCGAAGCCGCCGAGGAGGACATCCTCGCCAAGGGACTGCCGCCGCTGACCGAACACAGCAAGCCCCGCACCCAGGGCGGCGCCGTCGCCCGCGCCGCCGCCGAAATGGGCGACTTCCTCGGCGCCAAGTTCCTCGTCGCCTTCACCCAGTCCGGCGACACCGTCCGCCGCCTCTCCCGCTACCGCTCGCCCATCCCCCTCCTCGCCTTCACCCCCGACCCCGCGACCCGCTCCCAGCTCAACCTCACCTGGGGCGTGGAGACCTTCCTCGGCCCCACCGTCAACTCCACCGACGAGATGGTCGCCCAGGTCGACGAGCAACTGCTCAAGATCGGCCGCTGCAAGAAGGGCGACGTCGTCATCATCACCGCCGGCTCCCCGCCCGGAGTCCCCGGCTCCACCAACCTCGTCCGCGTCCACCACATCGGCGAGGACGACATCCGCAACTAGCTCCACCCGCACCTGAACCCGCTGGGCCGAGGAACTGACTGCCGTCCCTGTCAGTACTTCGGCCCGATGTGTTTGTCCATGAGGGCGACGGAGGCGCGCCGGGCGACGGAGATGTTCTCCGCTTTCCGGGATTGCCGTGCGGGCTTCCATTCGACACCGACCTTGTCGAGTGTCTCCGTATAGAGCCGCAGGATGTCCGCAGACATGTTGGTGAAGAAGTACCGCGGATACTCGTAGCGCTTGCGCTCGCCACCGACCACACGGGTTGTCCAGTTGGTCATCCGACAGCCGTCAGAGTGGATGAGCCCGCGGAGGAACTCCCACGGATGGTCGTCCACGATCTGCTGCTGCCAGGGTTCGAGGATGATCCGCCGCTCATGCTTCTTGCCGGGGCCATGCTGGGGGAAGAGGCACGGCCAGTGCCGGCTGTAACTCGTCACCATGACGCAGCCCGCTTTCTGCGCGACGCACACGCTGTTCATCGGGCGAACCGCCCGCACCGCTGCTCGGCACGCCGCGATTAGTCCGGGCCAGGCATCCGCGCACGCGATGCGGAGTGCGTAGCCGCCCCTGGGCTGGCGGCTGATGCAGCCGTCGCCGAGGTACAGGCCGAGCAGATAGGCGTACGGCGCGGTCGCGTCGGGCGGTCGTGGCTCCCGTTCGCAGCGGGTGCACGCCGTCGTGCGCGAGAGTGGCTGGATACGGTGCTGCCACGACCGGATCGCGTGGCGTGATATCGCTGTCTGTTTACTGACGGAGTTGAGGCTGCGGCCTTGCGCTACGAGGGCGAGGGCGTGCTCACGGGCTGCTCGGTCGTACACGGAAGCGACCGTGAGGCAAAAAAATGCCCCGGGGTGTCCGAATGGACGATTGTTCGCTCTATCGAGCGAATTCCCTAGGCTCTTGGGTGACCTTGCAATCGAAGGTAAAGTGCCCCGGGTCGGACTCGAACCGACACTGTATGGGTTTTGAATCCATTGCCTCATGCCAATTGGGCTACCGGGGCCAGCGGAATCAAAGGCTAGTGCCTACCTGCTGTGGGACCACCCTACAGGAGATAGGTAGGCTCATGGGGCACCACCTGCCTGGAACGAGGAGTCCCCTTGAGTGCTGCCGAGCCCCAGCAGCCCGTCGCCGACGGCGACCAGTCGCACGTCCCGCCGCTGACCACGCGCGTCGTGATCGCCGAGGACGAGGCGCTCATCCGCCTCGACCTCAAGGAGATGCTGGAGGAGGAGGGCTACTCCGTCGTCGGTGAGGCCGGGGACGGTCAGAAAGCCGTGGAGCTGGCCCGGGAGCACCGTCCCGATCTGGTGATCCTGGACGTGAAGATGCCGATCCTGGACGGTATCTCGGCGGCCGAGAAGATCGCCGAGGAGAGCATTGCGCCGGTCCTGATGCTGACCGCGTTCTCGCAGCGCGAGCTGGTGGAGCGGGCCCGGGACGCGGGTGCCATGGCGTACCTCGTGAAGCCGTTCTCGAAGAGCGATGTCGTGCCGGCGATCGAGATGGCGGTGAGCCGGTTCACCGAGCTGCGGGCGCTGGAGAAGGAGGTCGCCGACCTCAGCCAGCGGCTGGAGACGCGGAAGCTGGTGGATCGGGCGAAGAGCGTTCTGCAGACGGAGTACGGGCTGTCGGAGCCGGCCGCGTTCCGGTGGATCCAGAAGACGTCGATGGACCGTCGGCTGTCGATGCACCAGGTGGCCGAGGCGGTCATCCAGGACGCGACGGAGCGTCAGCAGCAGAAGGGTCAGGCGAAGGAGCCGGGTCAGGACCAGTAGGTCCGGGGCCGGGGGGGCCGGGAGGCCCGGACTGGTTCGTCGAGCGCCGGTGGTGCCCGTGTGGGGCGCCGCCGGCGCTTTGTCGTGTGCGGGGCCGGGGTCGGCCGGGGTTCCGTGGGGTCAGTCCTCGCCCAGGTAGGTCTTGCGGACGGAGGCGTCGTGGAGGAGGTGTGCGCCGGTGCCGGAGAGGGCGATGCGGCCGGTTTCCATGACGTGGCCCTCGTCGGCGAGGGAGAGCGCGGCGTGTGCGTTCTGTTCGACGAGGAGGATGGTGGTGCCCTGGTCGCGGAGGGCGCGGATGGTGTCCGTGATGGTGCGCATCATGATCGGTGAGAGGCCCATGGAGGGTTCGTCGAGCATGAGGAGTTTGGGGCGGGACATCAGGGCGCGGCCCATGGCGAGCATTTGCTGTTCGCCGCCGGAGAGGGTTCCGGAGGGTTGCCGGCGGCGTTCGCCGAGGACCGGGAAGAGGTCGTAGACGCGTTGGGTGTCGGCGTTGACGGCGGCGGTGTCCTTGCGGAGGAAGGCGCCGAGTTGGAGGTTCTCGGCGATGGTCAGGCGGGGGAAGAGGCGGCGGCCTTCGGGGGAGTGGGCCAGGCCGCGTCGGACGATGGTGTGGGCGGGGACGCCGTTGAGGGGGTGTCCGTCGAAGGTGATCTTTCCGGCGCGGGGGGTGAGGAGGCCGGAGAGGGCGCGCAGGGTGGTGGTCTTTCCGGCGCCGTTGGTGCCGATGAGGGTGACGACCTGGCCGGCCCGGACGGTGAACGAGATGCCTTTGACGGCTTCGATCTTGCCGTAGGCGATGTGGAGGTCCTCGACTTCGAGCAGCGGGGTCATGGGGTGTCTCCGGTGGGTTCTCCGGGGGTGTCGGGGGTGGGGGCGGGGTCGTCGGTGGTGCCGAGGTAGGCGGCGATGACGCGTTCGTCGGCCTGGACGGTGTGGGGGGTGCCTTCGGTGAGTTTGCGGCCCTGGACGAGGACGGTGACGCGGTCGCAGAGGCCGAAGACGAAGCGCATGTCGTGTTCGATGACGAGGACGGCGGTGCCGTGGTCGCGGCGGATGGCGTGGACGAGGTCCTGGGTGGCGCGGGTTTCCTGGGGGTTCATGCCGGCGGTGGGTTCGTCGAGGAGGAGGAGTCCGGGTTCGCTGGCGAGGGCGCGGGCGATTTCGAGCTTGCGTTGTTCGCCGTAGGGGAGGTTGCGGGCGAGGTGGTCGCGTTTGGCGGCGAGTCCGGTGAAGTCGAGGAGTTCTGTGGCGCGTTGGGTGCTGTGGCGTTCGGCGCGGGTGAAGGCGGGGGTGCGGAGGAGGGCGGACCAGAGTCCTTCTCTGGTGCGGGTGTGGCGTCCTACGAGGACGTTTTCGAGGACGGTCATGTTGGCGAAGAGGCGGATGTTCTGGAAGGTGCGGGCGATGCCGGCTTGGGTGACGCGGCGGGGTTTGGGGGAGAGGCGGGTGCCTCGGTAGGTGATGGTGCCTTCGGTGGGGGTGTAGAGGCCGGTGAGGCAGTTGAAGAAGGTGGTTTTTCCTGCGCCGTTGGGGCCGATGAGGCCGACGATTTCGCCGGTGCGGACGGTGAGGTCGACGCGGTGGACGGCGGTGAGTCCGCCGAAGCGCATGGTGACGTCGGTGGCTTCGAGGAGGGGTCCGGTGGCGGGTGCCGGAGTGGTGGGGGCGGGTGTGGGTGTCGTCATGGGGGTCATGCCTTCGCCTGGGGGGCGCCGAGGGTGCCGGCGGGGTCGGTGAGGCTCCCCCGGGGTCCGGTCGGGGGGACTTCCTTCTCGGGGGTGTCGGGCCGGTCGGGGGCGTGGAATTCGAGTTGCTTGCGGCGGTCGGGGACGAGTCCTTCGGGGCGGAGGCGCATGAGGAGGACGAGGGCGATGCCGAAGAGGAGGAGTTGGTAGTCCTGGAGGAAGTCGAGTTTGGCGGGGATGAGGAAGAGGAGGGCGGCGCCGACTAGGGGTCCGCTGAGGGTGCCCATGCCGCCGAGGATGACGGCGGCGAGGAGGAAGGCGGAGTTGGGGGGTTGGGGGCCGGCGAACTGGAATTGTTCGGGGGTGGCGGTGGTTACTACGTGTACATGGACGGTTCCGGCGAGTCCGGCGAGGGCGGCGCCGAGGGCGAAGGCGAGGAGCCGGAGGCGGAAGCTGTTGATGCCCATGGCGACGGCCGCGGTCTCGTCCTCGCGGATGGCGATCCAGGCGCGTCCGATGCGGGAGGCGGCGGCGCGGCGGAAGACGAGGACGACGAGGGCGGTGACGAGGATCATCAGCAGGTAGTAGTTGCCGTAGGGGGCGAGGGGGAGGCCGAGGATGCGGTGCGGTTCGCCGAAGTTGAAGCCGAGGATCTCCAGGTTGGGGATGTTGGGGATGCCCATGGCGCCGTTGGTGATGTCGGGGCCGGTGGTGCCGTTGAGGTTGAGCATGGCGATGCGGAAGATCTCGCCGAATCCGAGGGTGACGATGGCGAGGTAGTCGCCGCGGAGGCGGAGGGTGGGGGCGCCGATGAGGACGCCGAAGGCGAGGGAGGCCGCGGCGCCGGTGAGGAGGGCTGCCCAGAAGGGGAAGTGGAGGCCGAGGGCGGATTCGGGGGAGCCGGAGACGAGGGCGGCGGCGTAGGCGCCGACGCCGAGGAAGGCGACGTAGCCGAGGTCGAGGAGTCCGGCGAGGCCGACGACGACGTTGAGGCCCAGGGCGACGGTGGCGAAGATCAGGATGTTGGCGCCGATGAGGGTGTACTGGTCGGTGTCCTGGGTGAAGGGGAAGACCGCGGCGGCCAGGAAGGCGGTGCCGAGGGCGGTGCCGCGGTGCCGGTGGGTGAGGGCGGTGAGCCGGGCGAGGAGCCCGGCGCGGTGGAGGGCGGGGACGGCGAGGGCGACGAGGAGGAGGTAGCCGATGAAGGGGGCGCCGTCGTCGGTGTCGATGCCGTAGGTGAAGGCGAGCAGGGCGGTGGCGGTGGCGGCGGCGATGGCCAGGTGCTCGGCCCAGGTGGGGAGGGGGCGGGCGGGGGGTTGTAGGGGGCCGGCGGTGAGGGCCGCGGTCAGGCGTTGCCGGGGGCCGGCGGGGGCTGGGTCGGTGGGGTGGTCGGGGGGTAGGGCGAGGGCGCCTAGGAGGGTGAGGAGGGCGGTGGTGCCGGCGAGGCAGCCGCCGGGTTCGAGGTTGACCAGGCCGCCGAGGTGGACGGCGATGGCGGTGAGGGTGAAGGCGGTGGTGGCGAAGGTGCCGAGGGCGGCGAGCAGGGTGGGGGCGGTGCGGCCGGCGGGGGTGAGCCAGCGGAGGCCGGGGAGGCCGTGCGCGGAGGTGGCGAACAGCAGGGTGAGGAGGGCGCCGGCGAGGGTGACGAGTTGGAGGCCGGCGGGGGAGCCGTAGTAGGTGAGGTCGCCGGGGAAGTCGCTGGTCCAGGTCCAGGCGAGGCCGGTGGTGGCGGCGGTGGCGAGGGCGCCGGCCGCGGTGGTGAGGCGGGCGGCGCGTGCGGGGAGGGGGAGGAGGCCGGTGGGTGTGGCGGGGGTTGTGGTGGTCATCGGTATCACGCCCGATCCGCGACGCGTTCGCCCAGGAGGCCCTGGGGCCGCAGGAGGAGTACGAGGATGAGGAGGACGAAGGCCCAGACGTCTTTCCAGGCGCCGCCGCCGAACTGCTCCATGCCGGGGAGGTGCTCGATGTAGGCGGTGGCGAGGGCTTCGGCGATGCCGAGGACGATGCCGCCGAGCATGGCGCCGTAGATGTTGCCGATGCCGCCGAGGACGGCTGCGGTGAAGGCTTTGAGGCCCATGATGAAGCCCATGCGGAACTGCACTTCGCCGGTGCGCAGGCCGTAGGCGACGGCGGCGACGCCGGCGAAGGCGGCGCCGAGGGCGAAGGCGAGGACGATGATGCGGTCGGTGTTGATGCCCATGAGGCGGGCGGTGTCGGGGTCCTGGGCGGTGGCCTGCATGGCGCGGCCGGTGCGGGTGCGGGCGACGTAGAGGCCGAGGGCGGTCATGCACAGGGGGGCGGCGATGAGGACGAAGAGGTCGCCGCGCTGGACGGTGGCGCCGAGGATGTTGAGGGCGTGGCCTTTGAACTGGGGGAAGACGCGGGCTTGTTTGCCGTCGGGGTACCACTTCCAGATGGCTTGTTGGAGGGCGATGGACAGGCCGATGGCGGTGATGAGGGGGGCGAGGCGGGGGGCGCCGCGGAGCGGGCGGTAGGCGAATCGTTCCGCCGCGACGGCGACGAGGACGGACACCGCGATGCCGCCGAGGAGCATGACGGGCAGCGCGACGGCGAGGCCGGTGCCGGTGGGGAGGGCGAGGTAGACGGTGAGGGCGCCGAATCCGCCGACCATGAAGATCTCGCCGTGGGCGAAGTTGATGAGCTGGACGATGCCGTAGACCATCGTGTACCCGATCGCGATGAGGCCGTACATCGCGCCGAGGATGAGTCCGTTGGCCAGCTGTTGCGGCAGTTCGGTCACCGCAGGGCCTCCGTGGGGTGGGAAGGTGTGCGTTTCCGTGGTGCCGGGGGGCCGCGCCGGGGCGGGGGGTGGGGCCGGGCGCGGCCCGGGGCGTCGGTGGGGGCCGGTGCGGCCGGTCAGCTCTTGTCGAACTTCTTGAACTCCGCGCTGAAGCGGGAGACCCAGGCGTTCTTCTCGACCTGGTAGGCGGTGATCATGGTGTTGGTGGTGTCGCCGTATTTGTCGAAGGCGATGTGGCCGGTGACGCCGTCGAAGGTGACGGTGTTCATGGCGGTGGTGACTTTTGCGCGGGCGTCGTCGGGGAGTTTTCCGTTGTTGTCGGTGACGACTTTCTTGACGGCCTGGATGAGGGCCCAGGTGGCGTCGTAGGCGGAGCCGCCGTATGCCTCGTAGGGTTCTTTGAATCCGGCGGCTTTGTAGTCGGCGATGAACTTCTTGGCGGAGGCGAGCTGTTCGACGGGTTTGCCGACCGAGGAGGCGTAGTCGCCCTGGGCTTTCTTGTTGAGTTTGATGTAGTCGGCGCTGTACATGCCGTCGCCGCCCATGAGCGGGACGGTGACGCCGCCGTCCTTGAGCTGCTGGCTGAGCGGGCCGGAGGCGGGGTATTCGCCGCCGTAGAAGACCATGTCGGGGGCGGCGGCCTTGACCTTGGAGACGACGGCCTTGAAGTCGCGGTCGTCGGGGCTGATGTGGTCGGTGCCGACGACGGTGCCGCCGAGTTTGGTGAACTGGTCCTTGAAGGAGGAGGCCAGGCCGGTGCCGTAGGTCTTCTGGTCGTCGATGACGTAGGTGTTCTTGGCCTTCATCTTTTCCCAGGCGTACTGGCCGTCGAAGGCGCCCTGTACCTCGTCGGTGGTGGCGGTGCGGAAATACGTGGGGAATTGGCGGGTGCGTCTGTTCTGTTTCCAGTCCTTGCCCTGGGTGAGGTCGGGGGTGGTGTTGGCGGGGGATATCAGGGTGACGCCGTTTTGCTGGGAGACCTGTTGCATGGACTGGGCGACGCCGGAGTTGAGCGGGCCGACGATGCCGAGGACGCTTTTGTCGCCGGCGAGTTTGGTGGCGTTCTGCTGGCCGACGTTGGGGAGCGCCTTGTCGTCGAGGGGTTCGAGCTTGAAGGTGACGGCCGGTGCCTCGCCGGTCTTGTTGGCGGTGTCGACGGCGAGTTGGGCGGAGTTGCGGATGCCCAGGCCCAGGGCGGAGAGTTCGCCGGTGGTCGGGGCGTCGAGGCCGATGACGACGGTGGTCTTCCCGCCGTCGGCGTTCTTGTTGTCGCCGCGGGATCCGCAGGCGGTGAGGGTGAGGGCGCCGGTGGTGAGTGCGGTGGTGAGGAGGAGCAAGGAACGGTGACGCACGATCAGTCCTTTCCTTGGCCGCGGCCACGGCTGACGCCTGGCCGGATCGCGCGCCGGGCCGTACGGGGCGGTGCAGGGCCGTGCTCGTGCGCGCCCGGCGGCGCAGTGACTGGCGGTGGACTCTAGAGCGCCCTTCGGCTGGCCGGAACTGACCCTGTCGAGCTTGTGACGCTCTTGTTATGACCTTCTATGAGCGTTTTGCCGCCATGCCCCTTACCGAGTGGCGGCGGGGGAGCGGAGCGTGAACTCGCACTTGTGGCCCCGAGTTGGTGGGGCGGAACGGCTGCGACGCCTGGTGACAGGGGGGCGGTGGCCGGGGGGAGATGTTCGGCCGGAGGGCCGCACCGCGCGCGTGTGACGCAGTGTGACGGGAAGGCGAACGGCCCCGCCCCGGGGTCCGGGTGCGGGGCCGTGGCGGCCGGCGCCGAGGCGCCGGCCGGCTGGCTGGCTGATATCCGACGTCAGGCGCGGTACATGCCGGGGTCGGCGTCGCGCAGCAGGCAGGTCAGACGGGCGGTGCAGACCCGCTTGCCGTCCTCGTCGGTGATGGTGATCTCGTAGGTGGTGGTGGAGCGGCCGCGGTGTACGGGGGTGGCGACGCCGGTGACCAGTCCGGAGCGGACGCCGCGGTGGTGGGTGCAGTTGAGGTCGACGCCGACGGCCGCCTTGGCGGGGCCGCCGTGCAGCATGGCGCCGACGGAGCCGAGGGTCTCGGCCAGTACGGCGGAGGCGCCGCCGTGCAGCAGTCCGTAGGGCTGGGTGTTGCCCTCGACGGGCATGGTGCCGACGACGCGCTCGGCGGCCGCCTCGGTGACCTGCACGCTCATCCGCTCGCCCAGGTGCCCGGCGGAGAACAGGGCGGGCAGGTCGACCCCGATGCCGGCCCACTGGTCGAGGATCTCCTGCGGGAACGTGGTCGTGCTCTGCTCACCCATGGACTGCTCCGTTTCGTTCGCCCTGAACGCGCCCTTGATCGTCGCGGATCTGGGCCTGTTCCTATCAGGTCTCGGGGTGGGCACCCGCCGCGGGGTGCCCGTGGTCGTGCACCGCGCGGGGCGGCGGTCAGCTCTCCCGCGCGGCCTCCAGCCGGACGACCAGGGACTTCGAGGCCGGGGTGTTGCTGGTGTCGGCGGTGTGGTCCAGCGGGACCAGGACGTTGGTCTCGGGGTAGTAGGCGGCCGCGCAGCCGCGGGCGGTGGGGTAGTGCACCACCCGGAAGCCGGGGGCGCGCCGTTCGCTGCCGTCGGTCCACTCGCTGATCAGGTCGGCGTAGGCGCCGTCGGCGAAGCCGAGTTGTCGGGCGTCGTCGGGGTGGACGAGGACGACGCGGCGGCCGTTCTTGATGCCGCGGTAGCGGTCGTCGAGGCCGTAGATGGTGGTGTTGTACTGGTCGTGGGAGCGCAGCGTCTGCAGGAGCAGCCGCCCTTCGGGGGCGGTGGGGTGTTCCACGGGGGCGGCTGTGAAGTTGGCCTTCCCGGTGGCGGTGGGGAAGCTGCGGCTGTCCCGGGGGCCGTGCGGCAGGGCGAAGCCTCCGGGGCGGGCGACCTTGGCGTTGAAGTCCTCGAAGCCGGGGATGACGCGGGCGATCCGGTCGCGGATCGCGGCGTAGTCCTTTTCGAACGCCTCCCAGGGGGTGCTGCTGCGGTCGCCGAGGGTGCGGCGGGCGAGGCGGGCGACGATGGCGGGCTCGGACAGCAGTCGGGGGCCGGCGGGCTCCAGGCGGCCGCGGGAGGCGTGCACCATGCCCATGGAGTCCTCGACGGTCACGAACTGGTCGCCGCTCGCCTGGCGGTCGCGTTCGGTGCGGCCCAGGGTCGGCAGGATCAGGGCGCGGGCGCCGGTGACCACGTGGGAGCGGTTGAGCTTGGTGGAGACGTGCACGGTGAGGCGGGCGCGTCGGACGGCGGCTTCGGTGACGTCGGTGTCCGGTGTGGCGGAGACGAAGTTGCCGCCCATGGCGAAGAAGACCTTGGCCCGGCCGTCGCGCAGGGCGCGGATGGCGCGGACGACGTCGTAGCCGTGCTCGCGGGGCGGGGCGAAGCCGAACTCCTTCTCCAGGGCGTCGAGGAAGGCCGGTGCGGGCCGTTCGAAGATGCCCATGGTGCGGTCGCCCTGGACGTTGCTGTGGCCGCGTACGGGGCAGACGCCGGCTCCGGGGCGGCCGACGTTGCCGCGCAGCAGGAGGAGGTTGACGACTTCCTGGATGGTGGGGACGGAGTGCTTGTGCTGGGTCAGGCCCATCGCCCAGCACACGATGGTGCGCTCGGAGGCGAGGACCATGGCCAGGGCGCGCTCGATCTCGTCCTGGGTGAGCCCGGTGGCGCGCAGCGTGTCGTCGGCGTCCTCGCCGGCCCGGACCAGGGCCGCGAACTCCTCGAAACCGTGCGTGTGGTCGCGGATGAAGTCCTCGTCGAGGGCCCCGTCGGTCTGCAGGATGCCGCGGTTGAGGGCGCGGAAGAGGGCCTGGTCGCCGCCGATGCGCACCTGGAGGAAGAGGTCGGTGAGGGCGGTGCCGCCGCCGGCCAGGCCGCGCGGGGTCTGGGGGTTCTTGAACCGCTCCAGGCCGGCCTCGGGCAGCGGGTTGATCGAGATGATCTTGGCGCCGCCGGCCTTGGCCTTCTCCAGGGCGCTGAGCATCCGGGGGTGGTTGGTGCCCGGATTCTGCCCGGCGACGATGATCAGGTCGGCCTTGTAGAGGTCCTCCAGCAGGACGCTGCCCTTGCCGACGCCGAGGGTGTCGGTCAGTGCCGAGCCGGACGACTCGTGGCACATGTTGGAGCAGTCGGGGAGGTTGTTGGTGCCGAACTCGCGGGCGAAGAGCTGGTAGAGGAAGGCGGCCTCGTTGCTGGTCCGCCCGGAGGTGTAGAAGACGGCCTCGTCGGGGGAGCCGAGGGCGGTGAGCTCCTCGGCGATGAGGTCGAAGGCGCGCTCCCAGGTGACCGGCTCGTAGCGCTCGGCGCCCTCGGGGAGGTACATGGGGTGGGTGAGGCGGCCCTGCTGGCCGAGCCAGTAGCCGCTGCGGGTGGCGAGGTCCTCGACCGGGTGGGCGGCGAAGAAGTCGGGGGTGACCCGCCGCAGGGTGGCTTCCTCGGCGACGGCCTTGGCGCCGTTCTCGCAGAATTCGGCGGCGTGCCGCTTGTCGTCCTCGGGCCAGGCGCAGCCGGGGCAGTCGAAGCCGTTCTTCTGGTTGACCCGCAGCAGGGTGAGGGCGGTGCGGCGGACGCCCATCTGCTGCTGGGAGATCTTCAGCGCGTGGGCGATGGCCGGGATACCGACCGCGGAGTGCTGGGGCGCGCCGACCTCGGGCGCGTCCTGGACGGGGTCCGACGCGGG
The DNA here is from genome assembly GCF_002803155.1 of Streptomyces sp. CB02959. Taxonomy (GTDB): domain Bacteria; phylum Actinomycetota; class Actinomycetes; order Streptomycetales; family Streptomycetaceae; genus Streptomyces. Next base: position 203,460 of record NZ_NNBP01000004.1, on the reverse strand, counting down.
CGGCTTGCCTGCCATGGCACTCTCCCTCGGTTCGTGTGCCGGTGTCGGACCGCCGGGTCGCGGTGGATCGTTGCCGTGCACATCTGCTTTCGTGCGCCCCCGATCCTGTCATGGACGGGGACGGGGCAGTAAGGGGACTGCGGGGCGCTGGGTGTGGCGCGGCGGCGGTCCGTCGGCCCGGTGTCTCCCGTCGCGGCGGGGATTGTCAGTGGGCCGTGGCAGGATCGGGGGCGTGGCAGGAAAGGCAGTGAAGATGAGCGAAGCGACCGGCACCGAGGCGGCGGGCGGCCGTCCGCGCCTGCTCCTGATGGACGGGCATTCCATGGCATACCGGGCGTTCTTCGCCCTGCCCGTGGAGAATTTCACCACCGCGACCGGGCAACCGACCAACGCGATCTACGGCTTCGCGTCGATGCTCGCGAACACCCTGCGTGACGAGGCGCCCACGCACTTCGCGGTGGCGTTCGACGTCTCCCGCAAGACGTGGCGCTCCGAGGAGTTCCCCGAGTACAAGGCGAACCGCTCCAAGACGCCCGACGAGTTCAAGGGCCAGGTCGAGCTGATCGGCGAGCTCCTCGACGCGATGCACGTCAAGCGCTTCGCGGTGGACGGCTTCGAGGCCGACGACGTCATCGCCACCCTGGCCACCCAGGCCACCGCCCAGGGCTTCGAGGTCGCGATCGTCACCGGCGACCGCGACTCCTTCCAGCTGGTCTCCGAGGACGTCACGGTCCTCTACCCGACCAAGGGCGTCTCCGAGCTGACGCGCTTCACCCCCGAGAAGGTCGCCGAGAAGTACGGCCTGACCCCTGCCCAGTACCCGGACTTCGCGGCCCTGCGCGGCGACCCGTCGGACAACCTCCCCGGCATCCCCGGCGTCGGCGAGAAGACCGCCACGAAGTGGATCAACCAGTTCGGTTCGTTCGCCGAGCTGGTGGAGCGCGTCGACGAGGTCAAGGGCAAGGCGGGGCAGAACCTCCGCGACCACCTGGAGTCGGTGAAGCTCAACCGCCGGCTGACCGAGATGGTCCGCGACGTCGAGCTGCCCTGCGGCCCCGCCGAGCTCGGCCGCGCGCCCTACGACCGCGAGGCCCTCAAGGTCTTCCTCAACGCCCTGGAGATCCGCAACCAGGGCCTGCGGGACCGCCTGCTGGCCGTGGACCCGGGCGCCGCCGAGTCCGCCGAGACGGTCGAGCCGGCCGCCGGCGTCGAGGTGGACGGCACCGTCCTCGGCACCGGCGAGCTCGCCCCGTGGCTGGCCGAGCACGGCACCGGACCGCTGGGCGTGGCCACCGTCGACGTGTGGACGCTGGGCAGCGGCAGCGTCGCCGAGGTGGCGCTGGCCACCGGGCACGGTCCGGCCGCCTGGTTCGACCCGGCCCAGCTGGACGAGGCCGACGAGCGGGCCTTCGCCGCCTGGAGCGCCGACCCGGCCCGGCCCAAGGTGATGCACAACGCCAAGGGCCTGATGCGGGTCTTCGGCGAGCACGGCTGGCGGATCGACGGCGTCGCCATGGACACCGCACTCGCCGCCTATCTGGTCAAGCCCGGCCGCCGCTCCTTCGCGCTGGACGCCCTCTCCGTCGAGTACCTGGGCCGCGATCTCGCCCCGGCCGCCGCCGGCGACGGGCAGCTGGCGTTCGGCGCGGACGACGAGGCCGAGGCGGAGGCCCTGATGGCGCAGGCCCGCACGGTCCTGGACCTCGGGGCGGCATTCGAGGCGAAGCTGGCCGAGGTCGGCGCCACCGATCTGCTGCGCGACGTCGAGCTGCCCACCAGCGAGCTGCTGGCCCGGATGGAGCGGGCCGGGATCGCCGCCGACCGCGGCTGGCTGGAGCGCATGGAGCAGCAGTTCGCGGGCGCCGTGCAGCAGGCCGTCAAGGAGGCGCACGCCGCCGCCGGCCACGAGTTCAACCTCGGCTCGCCCAAGCAGCTCCAGGAGGTCCTCTTCGGCGAGCTGGGCCTGCCCAAGACCAAGAAGACCAAGACCGGCTACACCACCGACGCCGACGCGCTGGCCTGGCTGGCCGCGCAGACCGACAACGAACTCCCGGTGATCATGCTCCGCCACCGGGAGCAGGCCAAGCTGCGGACCACGGTCGAGGGTCTGATCAAGGCCATCGCCGCGGGCGGCCGGATTCACACCACCTTCAACCAGACCGTCGCGGCCACCGGCCGGCTGTCCTCCACCGACCCCAATCTGCAGAACATCCCGGTGCGGACGGACGAGGGCCGGGCGATCCGCCGCGGCTTCGTCGTCGGCGAGGGCTTCGAGTCGCTGCTGACCGCCGACTACAGCCAGATCGAACTCCGGGTGATGGCCCACCTCTCCGAGGACGAGGGCCTGATCGAGGCGTTCGCCTCCGGCGAGGACCTGCACACCACCGTCGCCTCCCAGGTCTTCTCGGTCGCCAAGCGCGAGGTCGACCCGGAGATGCGCCGCAAGATCAAGGCGATGTCCTACGGCCTGGCCTACGGACTCTCGGCATTCGGCCTCTCCCAGCAGCTGGGCATCCAGCCCGACGAGGCCCGCAAGCTGATGGACACCTTCTTCGAGCGCTTCGGCGGGGTGCGCGACTACCTCCAGCGCGTCGTCGAGGAGGCCCGCGCCACCGGCTACACCGAGACGATCCTGGGCCGCCGCCGCTATCTGCCCGACCTCAACAGCGACAACCGCCAGCGCCGCGAGATGGCCGAGCGGATGGCGCTGAACGCCCCGATCCAGGGCACCGCCGCCGACATCGTCAAGATCGCGATGCTGCGGGTCGACGCCGCGCTGCGCACGGCGGAGCTGACCTCCCGGATGCTGCTCCAGGTCCACGACGAAATCGTGGTCGAGGTGGCCCCCGGCGAGCGCGCCGCGGTCGAGGAACTGCTCCGGAGGGAGATGGCCGCCGCCGTCGAACTCCGCGCCCCGCTCGACGTCTCGATCGGCTCCGGCGAGGACTGGGAGTCCGCGGCGCACTGACCGCCGCCCGGGGTGCGTACGGTGCTCGCGCCGTACGCACCCCGGCCCGCCCGCCCCGTCAGGTGGCTTCGGCCCCGGCGCCCGCCGGCCGCCCCGGCACGGCCCCGTCCGCCGCGGCCCCGCTCCGGTGCGCCCGCCGGTCCAGCAGCCGGAAGGCCGCCGCGCAGACCAGTAGCCCCGGTACGAGCCCGGCACCCGCCCCGAAGAGCAGGTCCGGCAGGTAGTCGAACCACCCCACCGTCGCCCCGTGGACGGCGTACGCCCGCAGCGTGCGGTACCCGGCGCCGAGCAGCATCCCCAGGACGATCGGGGCGGCGAGCAACAGCCGTAGCCGCACCGGCAGTTCGGGCGCCGCCCGCCCGACGCCGCAGGCCCCCGCCGCGGGCGGCTCCCGCAGCGCCGCCCACAGGAACCACCCGATCCCCGCCAGGGCCAGCGCCGAGGTCCCGTACTGCACGTACATGGCCAGCGGCCGGTCGCCCACCACCGTGTTGAGCACGGGAAGCAGCCGGGTGCCCCAGCGGCCGGGATGGGTGAAGGCGTCCCAGACCACATGGGACGCCGAGCCGAGCACCGCCGACACCGCGAACCAGCCCGCCCACGCGGCCCGTTCGCCGAGTGTCCGGGGCCGCCTCGGCCGGCCCCCGAGGAACGCCCCCAGCCGCTCCCGCCCGGCCCGCGGCAGCAGCGCCGGCAGCGGTGCGCGCACCAGCCGCCACCCGCCGACCAGCACCGCGGTGAGCAGCACGTCCACCGTCACCACGCCGACCGGGGAGTGGGTGACCGTGCCGAACGCCATGCCCCCGGGAACCACGGTGCCCGCGTAGTACGTCACATCCGGTGCGAACGATCCGGCGACCAGCGCCGAGGCGACCAAGGGGCCACGCGCCGCGCCGGTTCGACGGATGAGCGGCAGGACGGCGGCGGCATGGCTCAGGGTGAACGGCATCTGCCCCTCCTTGATCGATTCGGATCATTATGTGGCCGATGCGAGTGGTGGCTGCGCGGCCCGAGTTGTCGTAGTGTCGCCGGAGTTGAGGCGCTGGGGGAGCGCCGTACGGCGTCACGCACGACACGCAGGACCTGAGACAGGTGTGCGCGGTCGGTCGACACGGAGGGGACACCAGGTATGGCAGCCACATTCCGGCGGCGGCTCCAAAGGGGAGCGGCCTCGACGGCCGTGGCAGCGGCGGCGCTGGCCGCGCTGACCGCTTCCCAGGCGCCCGGTGCCGTCGAACGCGCGGTCGCTCGCGCCGACCGCGGCCCCGTACCGCCCGCCGGCACCCCCATCGACGGCGGCTCGCCGTATTACACCGACCTGCCACCCCTCAAGAGCCCCGTCCCACCGAAGGGTTCCGGCCACTCCGGCAGCACTGTACGTCCGGCGCACGGCCCGTCCCAGGCGGGTATTCCGGCCACCGTCCTGGCCGCCTACAAGAAGGCCGAGGCCCAACTCCGCGCGTCCACCCCCGGCTGCCGGCTGCCCTGGCAACTGCTCGCCGGGATCGGCGAGGTGGAGTCCGGCCATGCCCGGGGCGGCGCGGTCGACGCCGAGGGCACCACCCTGCAACCGATCCTCGGCCCCCAGCTCAACGGCCAGGGCTTCGCCCTGATACCCGACACCGACCACGGTCGCTACGACGGCGACACCACGCACGACCGCGCCGTCGGCCCGATGCAGTTCATCCCCTCCACCTGGTCCCAAGGGGGCCCGCACGGCGAGGGCTGGGGCGCCGACGGCAACGGGGACGGCATCAAGGACCCCAACAACGTCTTCGACGCCACCCTCGCCGCCGGCCGCTACCTCTGCGCCAACGGCCGCGACCTGTCCGTCCAGGCCGACCTGGACCGGGCCGTCCTCGGCTACAACGACTCCGGCGAGTACCTGCGCACGGTGCTGTCCTGGTACGCCTTCTACCGGAACGGCACGTTCGAGGTGCCGGACGGCAAGGGCGTACTCCCCGTACAGCGCGGCGGCGGCACCGCCGACACCCGTGACGGCGCCGGGAAGGCGGGCCGCGCCCGCGGCGGTGCGAAGGGCACGCCCCCGGCGCCCGGTGGCGCGGCCGGCCGGGAGAAGCCCGACGAGCCGGCTGTCCCGGGCGGCTCCACCGGGCCCGCCCCCGGCGGCGGCACCCACACCCCCACGCCGCCCGCGAAGCCCACCCCGGATCCGAAGCCCACCCCGGACCCGAAGCCGACCCCGGACCCGAAGCCCACCCCGACCCCCACGCCCACTCCGAAGCCGCCCACGAAGCCCGCCCCGCCGACCGCCCTCGAACCGGTCGGCGACAAGGACGGCAAGGACCTCACCGCCACCGCGGGCACCGACTTCGCCACCGCGCCCCGGGTCCGCGCCAAGGACGCCGACGGCAAGCCGGTGGCCGGCGCCGACGTCCGCTTCACCCTCACCGGCACCACCGGCACCCGCTTCCCCGGTGACGCCACCGCGGTCACGGTCACCACCGACAAGGACGGCTTGGCCACCGCCCCGACGCTGCACGCCGGCGACACGGCCGGCCCGTTCACCGTCCGGGCCACCGCCGTCGGGCGCACCGTGCCCCCCGTCGACTTCACCGGCACCGTCACCGCCAAGCCCGCACCGAAGGCCGACGCGCTCGCCCGGACGTCCGACAAGGAGCCGACCGCGAAGACCGGCGGCGCGTACGCCGCCGACGCCGTCCAGGTCAAGGCGACCTACCAGGGCAAGGCCGCGGCCGGAGTCGCGGTCACCGCCACCCTGGTCACCGACGACCCGAAGAAGCCCGTCGAGAACGACCGGGGCCCCTACTTCAAGGACCCCAAGGCCACCGGTGCCGACAAGGACAAGCCGATCCGCACCCTCACCGGCCTCACCACCGGCGCCGACGGCCTGCTCACCCTCCCGACGATCTACACCGACGCCCACCCGGGCACCTTCCGGCTCCGGCTGACCACCGCCGACGGCGCCGTGCTGACCGTCACCCTCACCGTCACGGCACCGGCCGCCTCCTCCTGACCGCCCGGCCCCCGGCCGCATCTCCGCCGCCACCGCCGTCCCGCCCGTTCACCCGGGCGGGGCGGCGGTGAAACGTGTTCTCATCTCGGCCGCCCGTTGCTACCGTGCCCCCGCCCTGACGCTGCATCAGTTCAGTTCTCCGGGAGGACGGCCATGCGCGCCCTGATAGCAGCCGCGATCGGCCTGGCCGCGGCGCTCGCCCTCATCTTCACCGTCACCGCGATCGGCGCCCCCGAGGGGCGTACCTCCCCCAAGCCACTGCTGACCACCGTCCCCGCACACCCCTGAGGGAGGGCCGCCACCGCCATGCGCCGAAACCCGCCCGGTACCGGGGCGCACCCGTCGAAGCAGCGGAGAGGGATGCGCCGCACCGCGAGCCTCGTCCTGCTCGGGCTCGCCGCCTTCTTCACCGCCCTGTCCCCGCTGATGCGGTGGTACGCCTTCCCCCGCCTCGCCAAGATCCCGCCCAGCCAGTACCAGGACATGGTCCTGGAGGCCCGGCCCGCCACCCTCCTCGACTACGGCACCATGAAGGCCCGGCAGGTCCCCAAGGTCACCATCGTGCAGACCCTCAAGGGCGACGTCGCCGAGGCCGACCGGATCAGGCGAACCGCGGGCCGCGACGTGGTGGTCTGGGACACCCTCTCCTTCGTGGCCGGCCCCGACGGCAAGATGGTCTCCGAGGTCCCCGAGCGCTACGTCTTCGACGCGCACTCCCAGGACCCCGTCCACGCCGCCGGCGAGATGGTCGACGGCGACCCCGTACGCCGGTCCGGCATCGAGTACAAGTGGCCGTTCCTCACCGAGAAGCGCGACTACACCTACTTCGACGCGCAGACCCGCACCTCCGCCCCCATCCACTACAAGGGGACCCGCACCTTCCACGGCCTGGAGGTCTACTACTTCGAGCAGACCATCCCCTGGACCAGGGTCCCGCTCCCCAAGAAGATGCCGGTCAAGGGCATCACCCCGGAGGCCGTCGAGAAGATGGGCACCACCCGCTGGTACTCCACCACGCGGATGTTCTGGGTCGACCCGGTCACCGGCGCCCCGGTCAACGGCGAGGAGCTCCACAAGGAGGAGCTGCGCGGCGGCCAACTGCTGCCCGGCGGCGGCAAGGTCACCGCCTTCGCCGGCGACGTGAAGATGCGCCCCGACTACGTCGACGCCACCGTGTCCCTGGTCAAGTCCCAGCGCACCCTCGTGCTGCTGCTCACCCGCTACCTCCCCTGGGGCTTCCTGGCCCTCGGCGCCGTGCTCCTCGCCGTCAGCCTGCATCTCGAAGCCCGCGGCCGGCGGCCCCGCCGCGACGCTGCGCCACCGGCGGCCGAGGGCGTTGTCAGTGGCGGTCCGTAACGTGGAGACATGACACCGACGAACCGACCGCCCACCCTCCGAACGACCCGCCACGAAAGGGAGTTGACGTGCCCGGCCGCCCCCGGAGAGCGCGGCGCGCGGGGCCGTCCGCCCGGCGGCGGGACCGCCCCGCCCGGCGGGCTCTCACCCCCGCCGCAGCCGAGCCGCGGTGTGCCGGGTCGGTTCGGCCGTCGAAGGGTCCTCCGGCCAGGGATGCTTCGGGTAGCGGCCGCGCAACTCCGCCCGGACGGCCCGGTAGCCCTCCCGCCAGAAGGAGGCCAGGTCCGCCGTGACCGCCGCCGGCCGCCCCGCCGGGGAGAGCAGGTGCACCACCACGGGCACCCGCCCGCCCGCCAGCCGCGGCGACTCCCGCAGTCCGAACAACTCCTGCAGCTTGACGGCGAGTACGGGCTGCTCACCGTCGTAGTCCACACGCACCCGGGACCCGCTCGGCACCTCGATCCGCTCCGGCGCCAGCTCCTCGAAACGCACCGCCTCACCAGTCGCCCACGGCAGCAGCCGGGTCAGCGCCTGCCCCGCGTCCACCCGCGCCAGATCGGCCCGCCGCCGCGCCCGCCCCAGCTCGGGCCCCAGCCACTCCTCGACGCGCTCCAGCAGCGCCGCGTCCGACACCTCCGGCCACGGCGCGCCCACCTCCCGGTACAGGAAGGCCATCCGCTGCCGCACCGCGGTCGCCCCGGCCGTCCACCGCAGCAGCCCGAGCCCCTCCCGCCGCAGACCGTCGACGACCGCGTCCCGCAGCAGTGCGGGATCCGGTGCGGTCAGCGGCCGGGCCGCCAGTTCGATCGCGCCCAGCCGGGTCACCCGCCGGGCCACCACCTCCCCATCGGCCCAGTGCACCTCCTCCCCGGAGGAGTACAGCGCCCCGGCCGCGGCGCGGGCGGTCTCCTCGTCGATCACCGCCGCGAGCCGGATCCGCGCCGACGCCGCCGTGACCGGCCGGTCCGCCACCGCGACCGCCAGCCACGCCGCGTCCCGCAGCCGCGACCCGTCCCCGGCCCTGCCGCCGGCCTCCGCCCCGGCCAGTTCGGCCCCGGTCCCGGACGCCATCAGGTAGCCGCCCGCCCCGCGCGCCCGGGCCACCCGCTCCGGGAAGGCCAGCGCCGCGATCAGCCCGGCCACCGCGTCCTCGGACGCGGGCCCTCCGGTCGCCGGCCCCGGCCGCTCGCCGTCCTCCCGCGCGGGTTCCCCGGCCGCCGACGCCAGCCGCCGCGCCTCCTGCCGCCACCGCGCGGCGTAGGCATCGCCGCCCCGCCGCGCGGTGCGCCAGGCGGCCGCCAGATCGTCCCCGTAGGACCGCGGCGGCTCCTCGCTGAGCAGCGCCACCACCTCCGCGGCGCGCCGCACCCCGACCTCCGCCGCGCCGTCCACCAGTGCGCGGGCCAGCCGCGGGTGCAGCCCGAGCCGCGCCATCCGCACGCCCCGCCCGGTGGCCCGGCCCGCCGCGTCCACCGCGCCGATCGCCGCCAGCACCTCCTGGGCCGCGGCCAGCGCCCCGGCCGGCGGTGCGTCGAGCAGCGCCAGCCCGCTCGCGGCCGGATCGCCCCAACAGGCCGCCTGGAGGGCGAACGCGGTCAGATCGGCGACCCTGATCTCCGGATCCGGGAAGCGCGGCAGCCGCCCGTCCTCCCCTTCGGCCCAGCAGCGGTAGACCACGCCGGGCCCCTGCCGCCCGGCCCGCCCGGCCCGCTGCCGCCCCGCCGCCCGCGAGGCCCGCACGGTCGCCAGTGCGCTGAGCCCGCGCGCATGGTCCCTCCGCGGCACCCGCGCCAGCCCGCTGTCCACCACGGTCCGCACCCCCGGCACGGTCAGACTGGACTCCGCCACGGAGGTCGCCAGGACGACCCGGCGGGTTCCGTCCCCGCCGGCCAGCACGGCGTCCTGCACCTCGGCCGGCGCCCGCCCGTGCACCTGCAGCACCTCGGCGTCCACCCCGCCCAGCTGCCCCGCGACCCGCGCGATCTCCCCGACCCCGGGCAGGAAGCACAGCACGTCACCGGCCTGCTCGCGCAGCGCCCGCCGCACCACGGCGGCGACGTGCGCCAGCAGCGCGGGATCCACCCGCATCCCGTGCGCCGGCGCGACCGGCCGCGCCGGCGGCGCCCACACGACCTCCACCGGGTACGACACCCCCGCCGCCGCCACCACGGGAGCCGGCTCCCCGTCGCCGCCCAGCAGGCGCGCCCACCCCTCCGCGTCCGTCGTCGCGGAGGCGGCGAGCACCTGCAGCTCCGGCCGCAGCGCCGCCCTCACGTCCAGCAGGAAGGCCGCGCAGGTATCGGCGTCCAGATGCCGCTCATGGCACTCGTCCAGCACCACGACGTCCACCCCGGCCAGCTCCGGATCGCGCTGCAGTCGTTGCAGCAGCACCCCGGTGGTCACCACTTCCACCGCCGTGCGGGGCCCGGCCCGCCGCTCCCCGCGCACCGTGAAGCCGACACTGTCGCCCACCCGCTCGCCGAGCAGCCACGCCATTCGCCGGGCCGCCGCACGAGCCGCGATCCGGCGCGGCTCGGCGACCAGCACCCGCCGCCGCGGCCCCGCGCCGGTCAGCCCGGCGAGCTCCAGCGGCACGAGGGTCGTCTTGCCGGTGCCCGGCGGCGCGCACAGCACCGCGGCACCGACCGTGTCGAGGGCACTGCGCAGCGCGGGCAGCGCGCTGCGGACGGGCAGCTGGGCGAGGGCGGCAGCGGGCGTACCCGCGGCCGGCGAAGGGGTGAGGCTCACCGCTCCAGTCTGCCGCCCGGTCCGCCCGCGCCGGCCGCCCGCCCCGGCACGGTCCGCCCAGGGGTCGTTACGCCCCGTCCGCCGTGCACACGAAGATCGCCGTCCCCGGAATCAGATGCCCGCGCAGCGGCGACCAGCCGCCCCACTCCTGGGTGTTCCAGTCCGGCCACTCCGGTTCGACGAGGTCGACCAGCCGGAAGCCGGCGGCCACCACGTCCCGCACCCGGTCGCCCAGCGTCCGGTGGTGCTCCACGTACACCGCCCGCCCGTTCTCGTCCTGCTCCACGTACGGCGTGCGGTCGAAGTACGAGGCCCCCACCGACAGGCCCTCCGGCCCGGGCTCGTCGGGGAACGCCCAGCGGATCGGGTGGGTCACCGAGAAGACGAACCGCCCGCCCGGCCGCAGCACCCGCCGGACCTCGCGCAGCACCCGCACCGGATCGGCGACGAACGGCAGCGCCCCGTAGGCGGAGCAGGCCAGGTCGAAGCTGCCGTCGCGGAACGGCAGCGCGCCCGCGTCCGCCTCCACCAGGTCCACCGGGCCGTCACCGTCGTCGCCGGCGATCCGCAGCGCGTGCTGGAGCTGCCGATGGGAGAGGTCCAGCGCCACCGGAAGCGCTCCCTGGGCCGCCAGCCAGCGGGAGCACTGCGCCGCCCCGGCCCCGATCTCCAGGATCCGCCGCCCCTTCAGCTCCGCGGTCGGCCCCAGCAGCGCGGCATCCGCTTCGTCGAGCCCCTCCGGGCCCCAGACGAACCGGTCGTCCCCGAGGAAGGCGCCGTGCTCCCTCTGGTACTCGTCCGCATTGCGGTCCCACCAGCCGCGACTGGCCCGACTGCTCTCGGTGTCCGAGGCATCACGGCGAGTCGCCTCCGGTTCGCTGTCCTTCGCGTATTGGCTCATCGCGCCCGTCGTCGTAGTCTTCGCTCTGCTTGTTGCAGCGGGGGACTGTGAGGCCGCACGGCCTCGCGGAACATCGCGTGTGCCGGTTATGGGGCCTTCTGTCCCAGGTGTGCGCCTTTCGCGCATTGACCCTGCCCGGCTGCCCCCGTATGCTACAAGTTGCGCTGCGGGCCTGCGCGCCTCGGACGGAGCAGGCCGCGCTCGCATCTGTATGAATGTCCCCTCGGTTTTGAGGCGTTTCGGATTGATCCGGCTTTTGCCGGGCGTCCGGAGGATGCGCCTTAGACGCTGTCCGGTCTGATGCAGAGGCGATACGGGCTCTCGGCGTAGCAGTACCTACGACTTCAATGTCCGTACCGGAGCCCTTTCCCACATGACGAGCAGCACCGAGACCACCGCCACCACCCCGCAGGTTGCGGTCAACGACATCGGTAACGAGGAAGCTTTCCTCGCCGCGATCGACGAGACGATCAAGTACTTCAACGACGGCGACATCGTCGACGGCGTCATCGTGAAGGTCGACCGGGACGAGGTCCTGCTCGACATCGGTTACAAGACCGAAGGCGTCATCCCGAGCCGTGAGCTCTCGATCAAGCACGACGTCGACCCCAACGAGGTCGTCGCCGTCGGTGACGAGATCGAGGCCCTTGTCCTTCAGAAGGAGGACAAGGAAGGCCGCCTGATCCTCTCGAAGAAGCGCGCCCAGTACGAGCGTGCCTGGGGCACCATCGAGAAGATCAAGGAAGAGGACGGGATCGTCACCGGTACCGTCATCGAGGTCGTCAAGGGTGGTCTCATCCTCGACATCGGCCTCCGCGGCTTCCTCCCGGCCTCCCTGGTCGAGATGCGCCGTGTCCGCGACCTTCAGCCCTACGTGGGCAAGGAGCTCGAGGCCAAGATCATCGAGCTGGACAAGAACCGCAACAACGTGGTCCTGTCCCGCCGTGCCTGGCTGGAGCAGACCCAGAGCGAGGTCCGTCAGACCTTCCTCACCACCCTGCAGAAGGGTCAGGTGCGCTCCGGCGTCGTCTCCTCCATCGTCAACTTCGGTGCCTTCGTGGACCTGGGTGGCGTCGACGGTCTCGTCCACGTCTCCGAGCTGTCCTGGAAGCACATCGACCACCCGTCCGAGGTTGTCGAGGTCGGCCAGGAGGTCACGGTCGAGGTCCTGGACGTCGACATGGACCGCGAGCGCGTCTCCCTGTCGCTCAAGGCGACCCAGGAAGACCCGTGGCAGCAGTTCGCCCGCACCCACCAGATCGGCCAGGTCGTGCCCGGCAAGGTCACGAAGCTGGTGCCGTTCGGTGCGTTCGTCCGCGTGGACGAGGGCATCGAGGGTCTGGTCCACATCTCCGAGCTGGCCGAGCGCCACGTGGAGATCCCGGAGCAGGTCGTCCAGGTCAACGACGAGATCTTCGTCAAGGTCATCGACATCGACCTCGAGCGTCGTCGCATCAGCCTCTCGCTGAAGCAGGCCAACGAGTCCTTCGGTGCCGACCCGTCGGCGGTCGAGTTCGACCCGACCCTGTACGGCATGGCCGCGTCCTACGACGACCAGGGCAACTACATCTACCCCGAGGGCTTCGACCCCGAGACCAACGACTGGCTCGAGGGCTACGAGACGCAGCGCGAGGCCTGGGAGAACCAGTACGCCGAGGCTCAGCAGCGCTTCGAGCAGCACCAGGCCCAGGTCATCAAGTCCCGCGAGGCCGACGAGCAGGCTGCGGCCGAGGGTGCGGCGGCTCCGGCGGCCGGTGGCCAGGGCGGCGGCGGCAACGTCTCCGGTGGCTCGTACTCCTCGGAGTCGGCGGACAACTCCGGCGCCCTGGCGTCGGACGAGGCCCTCGCCGCGCTCCGCGAGAAGCTGGCCGGCGGCCAGAGCTGAACGGTTCCCACCGTCAGCGCTAGCCGGTTGCGGTAGCTGAAGACGTGAGGCCCGCTCCCTTAGGGGGGCGGGCCTTCGTCGTGTCGTGGGGCGGTGGCCGGCGGATCGGTCCGGGCGTGAGCGGGGGCGGGTGCTGGATCGTTCGCCGGGGTGTGGCTCAGCCGACCGGGACTCCCGGGTTGGCGGTGCCGCGGCCGCCGGTGACCGTGTTGTCGGCCGCGATGCCGACCGGGCAGTCGTCTGCCTGGTAGTTGGTGATGTTGAAGCCGTAACGGCCCGCGCCGGTCGCCCCGCTCAGGTCGGACCGGTTGCCGCGGAAGACCGTGCCGCAGCCCCAGCCGGGCTGCTGGGTGTGGGTCTCGTAGCCGTTGTTCGTGGTGTGGACGCCGGTGTTCTTCTCGACGAGGACCTTGTTGCCCTTGATGTCGACCCATGAGTCGTCGAAGTGGGCGCCGGTCAGTCCGCTGCCGTCGAAGGTGTTGCCGATGATCTTGGTGCCGGTCGTGCCCTCCTTGACGTCGACGTTCTCGCCGCCGACGCCCGGGCCGATCGTGTTGTTCAGGATCTGGACGTTGTCGCTCTTGTCGTCCGTGCCGCCCGCGCTGCCCACGTAGACGCCCTCGCCCATCCCCCGGCCGTCCTTGCCGGTGTCGCGGATGGTGGAGTTCCGGATGATCCCGTCCTTGCTGGACGTACGGAAGTGCACGCCCTCCATGGTCAGGTCGTGGACGGTGACCGTATCGATCACGACGCCGTTCGCGGCGTCCATCACGATGCCCTTCTGGCCGCCGGTGACGGTGAGGCCCCGCAGGGTCCAGTAGGACGCCCCGTCCAGGTGGAGGCCGTAGCCGCCGCCGGCGGTGAGCACGGCCTTGGGGGAACCGGTGAGGGTGATGCGGGAGGTGGCGCTGCCGGCCGTGGAGGCCGAGAAGTTGCCGCGGTAGGTGCCGTCGGCGAGCTGGATGGTGTCGCCGGGGCGGGCGGCGGCGAGGGCGGTCTTGAGCTGTGGCGCGGTCGAGACGTCGATCACGCGGGCGGGGGAGGCCGTCGCTGGGGCGGTGGCGGTGGCCGGGGTGGGCGCGCCATGCGTGGTGGTGGCGGCCAGGAGTGCGGCGGCGGCGAGGGCGGTGAGGGGTCCGGTGCGCATTCAACTGCCTTTCCGTATATGAACGTTGGGCGGGAATGTGAATCGCTGGGGCGGTGGTGAAGGTAGAGGTACGGACCAAGCGGCGTCAAGGGTTCGCGCGGGGGTGGGCTGAGGTGCGATGGACGGTCTGGTGGCGGGGTGCGGTAACTGGTCCGGGAGGCCTTGGGGTTCATTGACGTGAATGCTGGGGTTGCGGGAGGGGGAGGAGGGGCGGTGCGCTGCCGGGCCGGGTGGCCAGGGGCAGGCCAGGGTGGGGCCGGGGGTGGGACCGGGGGCGTCGGGCGGGAAAGCCGGGACGGGAAAGCGGGGGCGGGAATGCCCGGGACCGTGCGGGACGTTCTTGCTTGTGGACATGAGGAGGAGCGGTCACTGTGTTGGATCCCCAGGGGTTGTACGAATGGGAGCCGAGCGGGCTCGCGGCGGTCGAGGCGATCACTGCCAGGGATTCCGCCGGTCTGGTGCTGCTGTACCACTTCGACGGCTACATCGACGCCGGTGAGACCGGCGATCAGATCGTGGACAGGCTGTTGGACGGCCTGCCGCATCGGGTCGTGGCCCGCTTCGACCACGACCGGCTGGTCGACTATCGGGCGCGCCGCCCGCTGCTCACCTTCGAACGGCACCGCTGGACCGCGTACGAGACCCCGAGCATCGAACTGCATCTGGTCGAGGACGCCACCGGTGCGCCGTTCCTGCTGCTGTCCGGGCCCGAACCGGATGTCGAGTGGGAGCGGTTCGCGGCGGCGGTCCGGCAGATGGTGGAGCGGCTCGGCGTCCGGCTGTCGGTCAACTTCCACGGCATTCCGATGGGCGTTCCGCACACCCGGCCCGTGGGTCTCACGCCGCACGGCAACCGCACCGACCTGATGCCGGGGCACAGCAGCTTCTTCGACGAGGCCCAGGTGCCCGGCAGTGCCGAGTCCCTCATCGAATTCCGGCTGGCCGAGGCGGGCCACGACGTTCTGGGCGTGGCGGCGCACGTGCCGCACTACATCGCCCGGTCCGCGTACCCGGACGCCGCGCTCACCGCTCTGGAGGCGGTGACGGCCGCCACCGGCCTGGTGTTGCCGAGCGCCGCGCACGCGCTGCGCACGGAGGCGCTGCGGACGCAGGAGGAGATCGAGCGGCAGATCTCCGAGGGCGATGAGGAACTGGTCGCCCTGGTCAGCGGTCTTGAGCACCAGTACGACGCGGTGGCCGGGGCGGAGACCCGGGGCAATCTCGTCGCCGAGCCGGTGGAACTCCCGTCGGCGGACGAGATCGGACGCGAATTCGAACAATTCCTGGCGGAGCGCGAGGCCGAGGGCGGCGGGGGCGTGATCTGAGGCGGGACGATGGGCGGGGCTTGGAGGGGAAGGCCGGATGTCGGCTGCCAACTGCCGCCCCAGTAAGGCTGGTTGGCGGGCTGTACGGGGGCAGCCGGTCGCCTCTCGTCCCGTGCCGGTGGCCCACGCCCGGGCCGGTGGGGCTCGCCGTGGGACTCCGGGCTGAGGTGTTTGCGGGTGGGCCGTCTTCGGGCGGTGTGGCTCCGGTTGCGTACGGGGCGGCGCCCGGGCGTCGTTTCGCGGCAGGGGCCGTATAGCGTGGGGCCATGGTGAAGGTGGGGCTGACCGGCGGGATCGGCGCCGGCAAGAGTGAAGTGTCGCGACTGCTGGCGTCGTACGGTGCGGTGATCGTGGACGCGGACAAGATCGCACGCGAGGTCGTCGAGCCGGGGACCCCCGGACTCGCGGCGGTGGTCGAGGAATTCGGGGCGGACGTCCTCGCGCCGGACGGCACCCTGGACCGGCCGAAGCTGGGCGCGCTGGTCTTCTCCGACCAGGAGAAGCTCAAGGCGCTCAATGCGATCGTGCATCCGCTCGTCGGGGTGCGGTCGGCTGAACTCGAAGGGTCGGCCGGGCCGGACGCCGTGGTGGTCCACGACGTGCCGCTGCTGACGGAGAACGGCCTGGCGCCGCTCTACGACCTGGTGGTGGTCGTCGACGCGGCACCGCAGACCCAACTGGACCGGCTGGTGCGGCTGCGGGGCATGTCGCAGGACGAGGCGGCGCAGCGGATGGCGGCGCAGGCCAGCCGCGAGCAACGGCTGGCCGTGGCCGATCTGGTGATCGACAACGACGGTCCGCTGGAGGCGCTGGAGCCCCAGGTCCGCGAGGTGTGGGAGCGCCTGAGGGGTGCCTGAGGCCGGACGATAGCCTCACCGCCATGACAACTACCGAGCTTGATCCCCAGACCCCTGCCACCGGCCCCGGAACCACCGCCGGGGACTCCGGCCCGGCCGCCGACGCCGCCGGTGCTGCCCCCGCATCATTCGTGGTGAATGTCCCCGGACTCGCGGACGCCGATCTGGAGCCGGAGCCCCTCGACCCCGAACAGATCGTCTCCGGTGACCCGGTGGTGACCGGCAAGGTGCTGTGGGAGTCGCCGGACAGCCGCCAGATCCGGGGCATCTGGCAGATCACACCGGGTGTCGTGACGGACACCGAGGCGAACGAACTGTTCGTGGTCGTCAGCGGGCGCGCCACCATCGAGGTCGAGGGCGGCCAGGTCCTGGAGGTGGGGCCGGGCGACGCCTGCGTCCTGCGCGAGGGTGACCGGACGCGATGGACGGTGCACGAGACGCTGCGCAAGGCGTACCACATCAGCCTCTAGCGGTGGTGCATCGGCGTCAGCGTGAGGGGCTGACGTCGGTGCGGGACGCGCCACCGGTAGCCGGGGGCACCCGGCGGGACGAGCCCGCCGGACCGGGAATGCGGCAACAGACCCGTGTGTTGACGACGTGGTCGCTGTACCGCACAGATCGCGGTACGGAGCATGGTCCTTCCTGACCTGCCCGACGCCACCCGGAGAGGAGACGGCCCGTGCCTGAGCGCAGTCCCGAGACACACGTCATTGATTACCGTGCCGCGGAGCAACTGCTGTCCGCCCGCGATCCGCGCGGCGCGATCCAGCTGCTGGATTCGGTCATCGCCGCACACCCCGAGAACACCGCGGCGCGACTGCTGCGCGCCCGTGCCTTCTTTCTCTCCGCCCAACTCCGCCGCGCCGAGCTGCAGTTCCAGATCGTGCTGGAACGCGAACCGGACAATTCCTTCGCCCACTTCGCTCTCGGCCGCACCCTGGAACGCGCTAGCCGTCCCGACGAGGCGCTGCGTCACTTCCGCCTGGCCGCAGCCCTCGAACCGCGCCCGGACTTCCTCGAGGCCGCCGACTTCGCGCCGGACCGGGGCAACGGGGGCCGCGCGGTCGGTCCGGATGACGCCGCCGGGTAACCACCGCTGAGGAACCGGTCGTCCGCCGTCGGGTGGCGGCTGTGGCTACGGTCTGAAGCCGCGCCGCCGCCCGGCAGTCCCACGTATCTCGTTGCGACCCCGGTCGGGTTCGTAGGGCGGGATGTTCCTGCCGGGTTGGTAGTGCGGCCCTTGGTGGATGTGCCGGATCACCATGACCAGATCGGTGGCGGCCACGGCGGCCAGGGCGGCGCACGCGGCCGCCCACTGCGGCCGGCCGGCCATCACGAAGGCCACGGTGCCGGCGGTGGCCCACAGCAGCCCCCACAGCGCCAACCCGCACCGCATTCGAAGCGGGCTGCGTGCGTGCAGAGGTTCATCACCCGAGCGCATCGCTCTCCATCTCCCACCTCCAGCATCCTCCTGATCGAGACGTCCGTCATGTGCCGTTTGCTCCGTCCCGGCGGACGCTTTTCCCGTGGCGTTCCTCCTTTCCCGTGGGTGTTCCTCGTGGTGTGCCGTTCCGGACCGTGCGGTCTCTCACGTTGCCGGTTTCCGGGTGGTGGCGGGTGGGTTCCTGGGCCGTCGTGGCTCCGGGACGTTGGTTCCGGGGCGCGGATCGCCGGCCGGGTGGGTGTTGATCCATGACAGTCCGCCGATGTCGAGCCGCGACCGGGCGCGGGTCACCGCGACATAGGCCGGGCATGCCTCGTCGAGGTCCACCGGACCGGGCAGTGGGGTGCCGTCCTCGTCGTGCTCGTCGAGATCATCGGGACCGGTGAAGTCGTCCGCGATGCGTACGCTCGACCACTCGCGGCCTTTGGCGCGGTGCGCCGTGGACACCGTGACCTCGGCGGACTCCTCGGGGGAGAGCTGATCCAAGGCGCGTAGTACGGCGTCTGCGCCATGTTCGTCGAGGAGCTCCACCAGGGGCAGCAGATCGCGGCCGGCCGGGTCGAATTCCGCGTACCCGCGGAGCTCGGACCAGGACTCGAAGAGCACCAGCTCGGGGTGGGCGGTGCGCCGTCCCGACGCGAGGTCGTGGGCGGCGCGGGCCAGGGCGCTCAGGCTCTCCCCGCCCCCGGCGAGCGCGACCCGCCGGTCTGCCTCCAGCTGACGTATCACTTCGACCATGGCGCCCACGTCCGTCCGGCACGGGATCGCCTCGGGTGTGGGGAGGCGGCACAACTCGGTCTCCCGGTGGGGCGACCCCGTGAGGCGGATGGGGGCGCTGACGATCGTCAGCCAGCGGTTGGCCTCGGCCGCGAGGGCGGGGCCGAAGCGGAAGGACCGGGAGAGGCTGAGGTGGATGCCGTCGAAGCCGGTCATCACATCGCGGGCGCCGCGCCGGCCGTAGACGGCCTGCGCGGAGTCCCCGACCAGGACCAGCTGCGCGTGATCGCGCTGCGCGGTGAGGACCTGTTCGACGACCGGGTCGGTGTCCTGCTCCTCGTCGAGGAGGAGGAAGTCCGCTGGGATGACGGGGTCGCCCAGTGCCCACATCTTGAGGTAGTGGCCGTGCTCGAAGCGGACCACGCCGTGGTCGGGGTGGCGCAGATCGGCCCAGGCTTTGCGGGCGTACGGCAGGACGAGGCCGGAGAGTTGGGCGTGCAGCGGCTCGGATTCGGCTCCGCGCAGCGGCGGGACGTGGTGGTGGGCGATCTTCCTGTCGGCGGATTGGCGGAAGCGGGTGACGGTGCGCAGGACGGTGTGCGAGAGGGCCTTGTTGTCGACCTTGCGCGGGCCGATGTGTAAGCGCATGCCGTCATCGACCCCCAGGGCGGCACCGATGCGCCAGCCTGCCTGGCGGGGGGCGTTCAGCCGCGCTTGGTAGTGCCTGCCCACCGCGGCGTACGCGAGGGCGTGGGCGGTTCCGTAGGCCACCTCGGTGGGGAAGGTCCGGGCGGCGTGGCGTGCGACGGCGCGGTTGAACGCGACGTAGCGGCCGGTGCGGCGCTGCCGCCGTGCGGTGTGCGCCAGCATCGCCAGGGTCGTCGTCTTGCCGGTGCCGGCTCCGGCCTGGATCACGAGATGGGCGCCGGTCGGAAAGGCCTCGGCGGCGGCGGTCTGTTCGGGGGTCGGGATGCGCATGGGTGCTCCTCGATGGGGTCGGAACTGTCGCTCCGGTGGCGTGATGCACGGTGAGTGGTGCGTCGCAGCGAGCCACCGTGCCGCGATTCGATTACTGACTGTAATCGCTTTGGTGTGCGGGTGGGTGAGGTGCGCTCGGCCTGTGGATAACTTCGCCGGGGCATTTTCCGCGTTGTTCGCGAGGCGTTGTGCGGGTGGATCTGCGCTGGTCGGGAGGGGGCTTGCGGATGCGGGTGGGGGCAGCGGTGCAGTGTGCGGGCTCCGCGGGCGGCTGTGCGCGGGTGGATTGTCAGTGGTGTCTGCTTTCCTCGACATCACGCAGAGCCGAGACGGCGGAAGCGGCGCGGAAGGCCGTGGCGGATGGCGCGGAAGGGAGGGGAGTGGGGCAGTCGACCGAGGAGTGCGCCGCGACCGCTTGAGCGCGTCGTGGCCGCCGCAGAACGACGGGGGAGGACGACATGGCGACGACCGTAGACTCGCAGGTCGGGGGAGCAGCAGAAGGTATCCGGGCGCGACGGGCCCGGCGCGCGCCGTTACCGGCGTGGAAGGACCCGACGGCAGGGGATGGCATGGCGAGGTGGCAGGAGGCGTCGAGAGGGGCGCCCCGGCCGTCGGTCACCCCTGCCGAGAGGGCGCCCGGGGTGGCTGAGACGGTCGACGGCGGAGTCGGCGACCTGATCGCGGCCGTCGAGGGGTGCGCCGCGGTCTTCCTGCCCGCTCCCACGCCGCGCGCCGGGACGGTGGCCTTCTGGCGGCCGGACGGCGGGCCGCTCCCCGACGCCGCGGCCGGGGGCGAGGGGGAGCCGGGAGGTGTGGTCACACGGCTCGCCGTGGCCCGGCGCCACGGCAACGGGGCACGCAGCCGTACGGTGCCCGCGCTGGTGCTCACCCTGACCGAGGCCGTTCCGGTTCTGGTCCGGGCCCGGCGCGCGCCGGACGCCCACCCGGCCGCGGCCTGCTGGGGCGCGGCCACCCTGCACGCCCTGCACCTGGCCGCCCGCGGCAGACTCCTGCCCGGCCTGACCGGCGACGACACCGACGCCTGGCGGGCCGGTCCGCTCGACCCGGACGACGTCGCCCATCTACGGGCCATCGCCGCCGCCATGCCCGGCGAGGCGTACGCCGCACCGCTCCCCGGCAGCCGGCCTCTCCAGTTGCCCGATCCGTTCGGCCTGGTACGGCAGTTCGTGGACGCCGTCGTCGACACCCTGCCGCGCACCCCGGCCGCGGCGCTGGTGGCCGGTGCCCCGTTCGCCGCGACGGCGCCGCAGTACCTCCCGGCCGCCCGGGAGTGGGCGGCCGAGGTCGCGGCCGGTGTCGACGCCGGTGTGCGGCTCTCGCTCCGTCTCGACCTCGCCCCGCACCAGCTCTTCGACACGGCGGGAGAGGGAGACGGCGCGACGACGGACGGGGGCCCGGAGAGCGAGGCCGGGGGAGGGCCGGCGGCGCACGCCGGTGCCGAGGAACGCCGAGCGGCGGCGGCAGTCCTCCAGGTCCACAGCCTCACCGACCCCACCCTGATGGTGGACGCGCGCCAGCTGTGGGAGGGCGAGGCGCCCGACGCCTTCGGCCCGCGGTCCCACGCCGATACGCTCCTCGCGCTGCGCCGGGCCGCCCGTGTCTGGCCCCCGCTCGACCGTCTCCTGGAGCGCCCCGTCCCCGACGTACTCCCGCTCAGCGAGGACGAGTTGTCCGAGCTGCTGGGGGAGGCCGCGCCGCGCCTCGGCGCCGCCGGGGTGGCCGTCCACTGGCCCAAGGAGCTGAGCCGCGGCCTGACCGCGACGACGGTGCTGCGCCCCGCGCCGGGGTCGGCGGCGGACGGCTTCGGCTTCTTCGACGCCGGCGCACTGGCGCAGTTCCGCTGGCAGGTGGCCATGGACGGCGTACCGCTCAGCGAGGCGGAGATGGACATCCTTGCCGAGGCGCATCGCCCGGTGGTCCGACTGCGCGACCAGTGGGTCCTGATCGATCCCGCACTGGTCCGTAAGGCGCGCAAACGCGAACTGGGCTATCTGGACCCGGCCCGGGCGCTCGCCGCGACGCTCGACGGCAGCACGGAGGTGGACGGCGAAGAGGTCGAGGTGGTGCCCCTGGGCGCGCTCGCCGCCCTGCGCGGCCGGCTCACCACCCGGGCACGCCCGCTGCCCCAGCCGCCCGGCCTCCGCGCGACCCTGCGCGACTACCAACTGCGCGGCATGGCATGGCTCGACACCATTGTCTCCATCGGGCTGGGCGGCTGCCTGGCCGACGACATGGGCCTGGGCAAGACCATCACCGTCATCGCGCTCCACCTCCACCGGCGGCCCACCGCCCCCGTCCTCGTCGTCTGCCCCACCTCCCTGCTCGGCAACTGGCAGCGCGAGATCGAACGCTTCGCCCCCGGCACGCCCGTGCACCGCTTCCACGGGGCGGGCCGCAGCCTCGACGGCGTGCACAGCGGCTTCGTGCTGACGACCTACGGGACGATGCGCAGCAGCGCCGCCGCACTCGCCGGACGCACCTGGGCGTGGGTCGTCGCCGACGAGGCGCAGCACGTGAAGAATCCGCGGTCCTCGACGGCCCGGGCGCTGCGCGGCATCAACGCCCCGGCGCGCATCGCCCTCACCGGCACACCCGTCGAGAACAACCTGTCCGAGCTGTGGGCGCTGCTGGACTGGACGACCCCAGGGCTCCTCGGCCCGCTCAAGACGTTCCGTGCGCTGCACGCCCGGGAGGTCGAGGGCGGCGAGGACCCACGGGCGGCGGAACGGCTGGCCAGACTGGTACGCCCGTTCATCCTGCGCCGCAAGAAGTCCGACCCGGGGATCGCGCCCGAACTCCCGCCCAAGACCGAGACGGACCACCCGGTTCCGCTCGGACGCGAACAGGCCGCGCTGTACCAGGCCGTGGTGCGCGAGACCCTCGCGAGGATCGAGGGCGCCGAGGGCATGGCGCGGCGCGGCCTGGTGATGAAGCTGCTCACCGCCCTGAAGCAGATCTGCAACCATCCCGCGCAGTACCTCAAGGAGACCGCCCCGGGACTCGCCGCGCGCTCCGGGAAGCTCGAACTGCTCGACGAACTCCTGGCCACCATCCTGGCGGAGGGCGGCGCCACTCTGGTCTTCACGCAGTATGTCGGAATGGCGCGGCTGCTCGAACGCCATCTCGCGGGTCGGGGCATCCCCAGCCAACTCCTGCACGGCGGCACCCCGGTGGCCGAACGGGAGAAGATGGTCGACCGCTTCCAGTCGGGCCGGACACCGGTCTTCCTGCTGTCCTTGAAGGCGGCCGGCACCGGGCTGAACCTCACTCGCGCCGGACATGTCATCCACTACGACCGTTGGTGGAACCCCGCGGTGGAGGAGCAGGCCACCGACCGCGCCTACCGCATCGGCCAGACCCAGCCCGTCCAGGTCCACCGGCTGATCACCGAGGGCACCGTGGAGGACAACATCGCCCAACTCCTCGCCGCCAAAAGGGCGCTCGCCGACGCGGTGCTCTCCGGTGGCGAAAGCGCGCTCACCGAACTGACCGACGCCGAACTCGCCGACCTCGTCTCCCTGAGGAGGGCCGGATGAGCCCCGGACACCGGCGCCGTATGCCACTCTCGGGGCGCGCCGTCGCGGCGGACCGGCTGGTCCGCGCCGACCGTTCGCGTACGTTCCCGCCGCTGCCGGGCCAGGACGCCACGGACGGGGCGCGTGCGGAATCCTGGTGGGGCGGCGCGTGGCTGGAAGCGCTGGAGAGCAGCGCTCTCGACGGTGCCCGCCTCGACCGCGGCCGGGCCTACGCCCGCGACGGCCACGTCGACACGATCAACATCACACCGGGCCGGGTGATCGCCACCGTACGGGGCAGCCGGCCCCGCCCGTACAGCGCCGAGCTGCGCGTCAGAACGCTCACCGAGCAGGAGTGGGAATCCCTCCTGGAGGATGTCGCCTCCCAGCCCGACCGGCTCACGGAGCTGTTGGCCAAGAAGCTGCCCCGTGCGCTGGCCGAGGGGGAGGCGGGTCTCCTTCCGGGGCCCGGTGAGTTGGTGCCCCGGTGTTCCTGCCCGGACAGCGGCCGGCCCTGCAAGCATGCCGCCGCGCTCTGCTTCCAGGTGGCCCGGCTGCTCGACGCGGACCCCTTCGTCCTGCTGCTGATCCGTGGGCGGGGCGAGCGGGAGCTCCTCGACGAGCTCGCGCGCCGCAACGCCGGCCACGGTGCACGGGAAAGTCGGGGGCGGGTCGCGGTCGTGTCCGCCACGGCGCCGGGGAGCGGTGGGTCCGCGTCCGTATCCGCGTCCGCGTCCGCCTCGGCGTCGGCGTCGGCGTCGGCCTCGGTCTCGGCGTCCGAGTCCGTCTCCGCTTCGGTATCCGAGGCTTCCGCGGTGCCTGAGTCCCTGCCGGGAGACGGGCCGTCCTCCGAGTCCGGAACCGGTGATGCCGCCGTGTCCGGGGCTGGCGCAACCGCTGCGTACGGCACCACCTCCGCCGCCATCTCCACCTCGGCCGCCCCGTCCACCTCCACTGCCACCTCCACCTCAGCGTCCGGAGCTGCGGACCGTTCCGCACCGCCCGGCGCGGTCCGGCCGCGGTCGGCTGCTGAGCGGGGTGGGGAGACCGCGCCCGTGGCGGCCTCGGCCCGGGGCGTCCTCGCGCGGGAGGCCCTCGCCGACCGGCCCCGGCCGCCGCTTCCGCCACCGGCGGTGGTGCCGCCGCGGCCCGGTCGACCGCAGACGCTCCCGGACGCCGACGGGCTGCCGTTCGAGGCCGCCACCCTCGAACTCGTTGCCACCGACGCCGCCGCCCGTGCCCACGCCCATCTGTCCGCCGCCGGCGCCACGGGGGACGCCGGCCCGGCCGGCCCCGGCCCGTTCGCGGCATTGCCCCCGTGGGAGGACGCCATCCGCCTGGTCGCGACCGCCCATCCCACGGCGGGTCTGACCGCCACCACCCGTGCGCTCTACCGCGACATCGCGGCGGCGACCGGCCGCACCTCCGCCGACATCGCACGTTCCGTCGCCGCCTGGCGGCAGGGCGGTCCCGAAGGGCTCGCCCTCCTGGGAGACGCCTGGAATCCCCCGGCCGGCGACTTCGACCGGGCCCGCAGCGCCTTGCTGGCCGCCGGCCTGCCGGCGCTCCGCCCGCACCGGAATCACCTCACCGACTCCGCCCGGGGCATCCAGTTGCGCTTCGGCCGCGACCACCGCTGGTACCCGTACGAATCCGAGCCCGGCACCGACGACTGGTGGCCCACCGGCCCCGCGGCCCCGGACCCCGTGGGTGCCCTGACGACCTTGTTGGCACGATGACTAACCTCGACGTCGTGGAAGGTCTCGACGCACTCACCCGCTCCCTCGCGCAGCGCACCCCCGAACAGCTCGCCGCACTCCTCACCCGCCACGCCGAGCCGCTCGCCCGCCGGCCCGCACCCACCGAACTCCGCGGCCTGGCGAGCGCGTTGTGGTCGTACGAAACCCTCCACCACGTGGTGCTGCACCTCGATCACCCCCGATTGCAGGTGCTCGCCGCCACCGCCCGCATCAGCCAGGAACGGGCCGCCCGGCACGCGGCCGCGCCCGCCGCCCCGGCCGCGGGCGCCGACTACCAGTCCCTGATGGCCCACCGGCTGTCCTTCCCGCAGCTGGCCAGCGAACCGGTGCCGCCCGAGGACGTCCACGCCGCGCTCGGTGCCACCGCTCCCGGACCCGCCCGGACCGCCGCCGAAGCCGCCCTGGACGCGCTGTGTGCCGACGGCCTCGCCGCAGTCACCGAGGGCGGCGCCGTCGTCGTCCCGCCGCGCGCTCCGCAACTGCTCGCCGCCCACGACTTCGGCTCGTTCGCGCCGCACGCCCCGGAGCCCGTCCCCGAGGGCGCAGTACGCCACGGCGACCGGTCCGGTGCCCCTGCCGTGCCCGCCCCGCGGACCTCGCCGTACGACGAATCCCGGGCCGCCGCGGCGCACCTGGCCACCACCGTGGAGCGCCTGCTTGCGGCCCTGGCCACCGAGCCCGCCACGCTCCGCAAATCAGGCGGACTGACCGTCCGGGAGCTCAAGCGCCTGGCCAAGGCGGCCGGCACCACGGAAGCGCACACCCGGCTCCTGCTCGATCTGGCGCTGGCCGCCGGCCTGATCGCGCTGACCCGCAGCCCGTCGGGGATCACGGCGTTGCCCACCCATGCCTACGACGACTGGCTCAGCCGCCCGCCCGGCGCCCGCCTCGCTCCCGTACTGGCCGCGTGGCACGCCCTCTGGGACGTCCCCACCCACACCCCGTTCGGCGAGACGCCGACCGCCCTGGTACGCGGCCACGACCGGCACGCCCCCGCCCTCCGGCACGCCCTCCTCGCCTCCCTGGCCGACGTCCCACCGGGCGCCGGCTCGACGCCCCCGCCCCTGCCGCTCCCCGACTCGCCGGCGGACACGGAAGCCCTCGGGCCCTTCCGGCGTCTGCTCCGGACGGCGGACTGGCACCGTCCGCTGGCCGTCACCGAGCAGCCGATGGCCGAGGAACGCGCCGCCCACACCCTCCACGAGGCGGCCTACCTCGGACTCACCGCCCACGGCACCCTCACCCCCCTCGGCCGGGCCCTGCTCACCGACCCGACGGACCTCGACGAGCCGCTCCGCGACCTGCTGCCGCCACCCGTCGAACAGGCCCATTTCCAGGCCGATCTGACCGCCGTAGTGCCCGGCCGCCCGGCCACCGCGCTCGCCGGACTCCTCGCCTCCGCCGCCGACCGGGAGTCCGAGGGCCACGCCGTGACCTGGCGCTTCACCCCCGGCTCGGTCCGCCGTGCGCTGGACTCCGGCCACACCGCCGACACCCTCCGCGCCGCGCTGACCGCCGCCTCGGCCACCGGTGCCCTGCCGCAGCCCCTCGGCTACCTCCTCCAGGACACCGCACGCACCCACGGCCGGATGCGGGTCGTGCCCGCCGCCTGCTGCATCCGCTCCGACGACCAAGCCCTGGTCGCCGAACTCGCCGCCCACCACGCGCTGCGCGAACTCGCGCTGCGTGCCATCGCCCCGACCGTTCTGGTCAGCGCCCGCCCGCCGGCCGTCACCCTGGACGCCCTGCGTGCCGCGGGCTATGCCCCCTCCCTGGAGTCCGGCACCGGCGCCGCCACCGTCGAACGGCTCCCCAGCCACCGCACCGCGGCCCCCGGCCCCACCCGCGCCCCGCAGGCCGCGCTCGCCCTCGCCCGGCGCCTCCTGGGGCACCAGGCGGCGTCCCGGGAGAGCGCCACGAGCGGAGGCGGCTGATCCGGGCCGCACCGTCAGGTCGGCGCGGCCCGGGGCGCCGTCCGGTCACTCGTACTCCGTGCCGCCCTTACGGGTCAGGTAGGCGCCGCTGACCACCTTGGCGATGGCCCGCCCGCCGAGTTCCGGGCTGTGGCGGTCGGTCAGCGGACGGATCACCACCCCCTCCCGGAGGTGCGCCGCCCGCCCGGACAGCGTCTCGCGGCCCTCGGCCAGCGCCATCACCCGCCGCGCCTCGTACGGACCGCTGAACAGCGTCGGCACCACGGGCAGCCGCCCGTCCAGCACGCTCGTCAGCTCCTGCGGATCCAGCCACCGCACCTCGCCGCCGGTCTCCACCGCGACGTCGAAGACCGCGTAGCCGGGCACTCCGCGCCGGCTGTCCGCGCCGTACCCGAGGTCCTGGACCCCGTCGCCGTACACCTCTCCGTAGATCCCGACCCGCGACGCCCCCAACTCCCCGGCCAGCTCCGCGGCGACCTGGGGGAGGCCGTGCCCGCGTACCGCCCGCCAGTACAGGTTCCCGGGATCCTCGACGAGCGCCAGCCGCTGCGTTCCCAGCCCCTTGGACGTCACCTGCACCCGGCCCTCGCCGGCGTGGTAGGTCAGGCAGCAGGCGGTGCCGTGCACCTTCTCGGTGACGGCCACCGGCTCGCCCTCGGGGAACGCCGCCGGGTACCGCTTCAGGTTCTCGACGTCGATCCACGGCAGCAGGTCGGGTGCCGGCTCGACCTCCCCGCTCATCGAAATCGGCACCGGGGGAACCCACTTCACGATCCCGAGTTCCACCGCGAAATCCGTGCCGTCCTTGTGCGCGCCGGCCAGATCGACCACCCCGGCCAGCGCCCGCGGACGGCAGACGATGCCCTGCGACAACTCGCCGCGCAGCCGGATCGTCTTGACCCGGTTGGCGGCCGCACCGGCCAGCTTGCCTGTCAGGCCCAGCTCGGCTATCAGCCCCTCCGGGAGGACGGCCTGCTCCGGTATGTAGACGGCGAAGTCCCCCGTCCGATAGGCGCCCTTGGCGACCACCGCCCGATACAGGCCCACCTGGGCGAGTTCCAGCGCATCGGCGTTGGGATGCTCATGGACCGTCAGTTCCTCGACCGTGACGCGCAGCGTCGACACGCCGTCCCCCGTTTCTTCTTGCTGTTGCTGTTGCTGTTGCTGTTGCTGTTGCTGTTGCTGTTGCTGTTGCTGTCGCCGTTGCCGGCTCGGTGTTGTGGTGCTTCCGGTCGGCGGTGCCGGTCGGTGCTCCGCCACCACTGTGATCGAGTCAATGTCGACCAGCGACCGAATTTCGCTGCTGTTGACCGGATGTGACCGTGTGGTGGAGTGGGAGGTGACCATCCGGCCGACCGCCGCGCCGCGTTGTCAGTGGCGTCAAGTAGCGTTTTTCGTGGACGGAATCGACCGACGGGGGGAGCCGGCGTGAGGAACGACGAGGCGGACGCCGAGCGCGTCCGGAACGAATTCAGCGGGACGGCGCACGGACTGGTGGTCCAGGCCGGGGTGATCGAGGGCGATGTGCGGTTCGAGCTGCCGCGACCGGAGCTGCCGGTGCCACGGCAGGTGCCGGCCGGGGCGGCGCAGTTCGTCAACCGCGAGCCGGTGCTGGCCGAGATCGACGGCTGGGTGGGGGACGGCGGCGGCCTCGCGGTGCTCAGCGGCCTGCCGGGGGTGGGCAAGAGCGCGACCGTACGGAGATGGGCGCAGGAGGAGCGCGGCCGGTTCCCCGGCGGCGAGTTCTACATCGACTTCGCCGAGCTGC
Source organism: Streptomyces sp. CB02959 (assembly GCF_002803155.1). Classification (GTDB taxonomy): domain Bacteria; phylum Actinomycetota; class Actinomycetes; order Streptomycetales; family Streptomycetaceae; genus Streptomyces. Next base: position 175,138 of record NZ_NNBP01000004.1, on the reverse strand, counting down.
GGGCGCAGGCCGGCGGCGACGTCTCCGCCGGGGTGAGCCGCTGCCTGCGGGCGCTCGGCGTCGAGGACCGCTATCTCCCCGACACCCTGGGCGAGTTGACCGGACTGCTGCGCACCATGACGGCGGACAAACGGGTGCTGATGGTGCTCGACGACGTGACCGAGCCGGCCCAGGTGCGGGCACTGGTCCCGGGCGCCCCCGGCAGCGTCGTCCTGGCGACCAGCCAATCGATGCTCGGGGAACTGCTCGACGACGGCGCCCGCCTGATGCCGCTGGAGCCGCTGTCGGCGGAGCACGGGCTGCAACTGCTCCGCCGGCTGTGCGGGGAGGAGCGGATCGCCGCGGGCGGCGAGGGCACGGCCGAGCGGATCGTGGCGAGCTGCGGCGGACTGCCGGTGGCCCTGCACGTCGCCGCCGCACGACTGGTGATGCATCCGCGTTTGCCGGTCGCCGCACTGGCCGATGAATTGGCCGACGACCGACGCCGGCTGGACGCCCTGCGTCGGGGAGGGGAGCGCACGGTGTCCGCTGTCTTCGGAGTGGCCTACGCGGGACTGCCTGCGCCGGCCGCCCGGCTCTACCGGCTGCTGGGCCTGCATCCCGGCCGCCACTGGGACGCCGGGTCGGCAGCCGCGGCAGCCGGGACGACTGCGGACCGGGCTGCCGAGCAACTCGACGTCCTGGAGACCGCGAGCCTGGTCGCGGTGACCCCCGACGGGCGTTACGGGTTCCACGACCTGGTGCGGCTGCACGCCCGCGAGCTGGCCGTCCAGGAGGACGACGAGGCCGAGCGCACGGCAGCCGTGGCCCGGATCGTCGACCACCTGCTCACCCGCGCCGCCCAGGCCGATCTCGCCGTCATGGGCCGCCGGATGCGCATCGGGTCGTACACCGACCGGTTGGGCGAGGCGGACCGAGCCACCGCCTTCGCCGGTCGGCAGGAGGCGTTGGACTGGCTCGACGCCTGGCGCGGCGAGCTGCTGTCCGCCCAGCAGACCGCCGCCGACCACGGATGGCACCGGCGGGTGTGGGAGCTCGCCGAGGCGATGACCGCGCTCTTCCTCAACCGCAGATATCTCAACGACTGGGTCAGAAGCGGGGACTTGGGCGCCCGGCACGCCGCGGCGGACGGCAACCCCGCCGCCGAGGCCCGGTTGCGCACACTGCTGTCCCGCCCGCTGATGGACCGCGACGAGTTGCGCCGCGCCCGCCGGGAACTGGAGACCGCCGTCGCCCGGGCCGACGAGTCCGGCCACACCCTGCTGCGCGCCTCCGTCCGCGAGTTCCACGGCCGCTACTGGGACCGCTGCGATCCGGCCCGCGCCGTGACGACCTACGAGGAGGCGATGGTCTTCTACCGTGCCGCGGGCGACGAGCGCGGTATCGCCATCGGCCGCTACTTCATGGGCTGTGCGCAGCACGCCGTCGGCCGCACCGAGGAGGCACGGGCCACTCTGGAGGACGCCTACGACGGGTTCATGGCCATCGACGACCAGCGGATGGGCGCCCGCGCGCTGGCCGCCATCGGGGGCGTACTCCGCGAGCTCGGGCAGGGGGCGGAGGCCGTGGCCGCCCTGGAGGAAGCCGTGGCCATGCTGCGCGAGCGCGGCGCTGTCCACTATGAGGCGCAGGTGTGCGAGACGCTGGCAGAGCTTGCCGAGGAGCGCGGTGACCACGAGCGGTGGCGGCGCCATCTGACGCGGGCCCTGGAGATATACGAGGCGGGCGGCGGCCCGCGAGCCGTGGAGCTGCGCCGCAGACTGACGGGTGCCGCGGACGGTTCGAGTGGTGCGAGCGGTTCGAATGCCGTGGACGGTTCGGACGGCGCGGACGGTGCGGCGGCCGGGGGAGCGTAGGCAGTGCGTGGCCGGGCGGGGCTGGTGCGGCCCCACCCGGCAGCGGACCGTCGCGGGGTGCCGGGGTGCCGGGGTGCCGGGGTGCCGGGGTGCCGGGGTGCCGGGGTGCCGGGGTGCCGGGGCGCCGGGGCGCGGCGGTCCCCGCATGCGGATACGTCAGCCCGGGGAGCGCGGCCGGCTCGCCCGTCGGGTGAGGCGGAGCACCGCGTCCTCGCTACGGTCGCCCAGTACGAGGGTGACGAAGCCCGTCGGCGGGCGTCGGGCGCGCAGGCAGGCGTAGACGACAGCGGCCAGGACGGTGGCGTCGCACTTCGGGCCGGTGGCGGACACCTCGACCGTCCGCCCGTCGCGCAGACCGACCCGGCAGCCTCGGCCGGTGACGGTCGCGGCGGCGAGCAGACAGCCGGGATAGCGGGCGAGGGTGTCCTCGATCCACCGATCGGCAGCCACGGTGGTGCCGGCCGGGGCCCGGCGGACCAGGACGGACGCGCTCTCCGGCCACCGCCGGTCCCCCTCGTCGTCGGCACAGGACAGATGGCGGTACGGGCCGTCGGGACCATCGCCCCGCGCCATGGCCGAGCCGGATGTGGTGGATGGGACAGGTGAGATGGATGGGACGGGTGACACGGATGAATCGGATGTGAGCGGCACGGGCGCGGGTGAGAAGGCGGCCACGGCCGCCGGGGTGCGTTCGACGGATATCCGGGGACAGCCGGTCTCCTCGAAACTGCCGAAGCCACCGGATCCCCCGAAGCCACCGGGCCTCTCGGAGTCACCGAGCCCACCGGAGTAGCCAGGATTCCAGGAGTCACCAGAGCCCCAGGAGTAGCCAAAGCCGCAGGAGTCACCAGAGTTCGAGGAATCACCAGAGTCCCGGGAGTCCCCAAAGCCCCAGGAGTCGCCAGAGTCCTCGGAGAGGGAGGTGTGGACGTAACAGGCCGTGACGGGTTCAGGGCGGTCCTGCGGAACGGGCGGCTCCGGGGCCCGGCGTGGAGGTGGCGAGCCGTCCGCCGGCTCGGGTAGGCGCAGCAGGTCGTAGACGGCGGTGCGCAGGAGTTCCAGGGCGCGGCCGGGGGCGGCGAAGGCGCTCTCGCCGACCTTCCGCAGCCGTTCCAGGGTGTCGTCGCCGGGCACCCGCCCCAGGCCGAGCACGCGCTCGATCTGCGGCCGCAGCGCTGCGTCGGGTCGCAGCCGCGGGGCGATCCGGCCCAGCTCCGCCATGGGGGTTCCGTCGACGGCCTCGTCGTCGCCGAACGCGCCGAGCAGCAGGGGTGTGCCGAGTGCCGCGCCGTAGAAGGTGACCGAACCGTGGTCACCGATCAGCAGGTCGGCGGCGAGCAGGGTGGCCTGCCAGCCTGCGGTCGGCGGAATGGTCAGCAGCCCGGCGTCATGTGCGGAGTCGAGGTGCGATCGGAGGACGTAACTGCCGTGGGCGGAGGTGATGTTGGGGTGGGTGACCAGGGCGACGGCGTAGTCGTCCAGGGGGAGTTCGGCGAGCAGCCGGGCCGGTAGGGCGGGGTCGCGGCCCAGGACCGAGTGGTCGCGCCAGGTCGAGCTGAGCATGATCAGTCGTCGCCCGTCGGCGATGCCGAGCGCCGTGCGGTACGTGGTGCGCAGGGCCCGCCCGTCGAGGAGGGCGTCATGGCAGGGATCGCCGACGAGCAGGGTGCGGCCGGCGGTGGCGGGATGGGCGGCGGCGAGTTGGGCCGCCTGGTCGGGGTGGGAGATCGCGAGCCAGGCGCGGCCACTGTGCAGCAGTGCGTCCGGGACGACGCCGGCCAGCCGGTCGCGATCGCTGCGGGAGTCGGGGACGACCTTGTGGAAGCCGACGCCGTGCGGCAGTACCAGCACCGGGCAGGTGTGGTGCGCAGCGGTGAGATCGGCGTTCTCGGTCGCCGTGATGATCAGGTCGGGGCTGACCCGGGCGAACTGGTGCCAGGGCAGCACCCGGGCGCCGACCGAGCGGAGCAGCGCGTGCACGCCGTCGTTGAACGCCGAGGTGGGGTCGAAGGCGAAGACCAGGTGGACCCGCGGGTCGTCGCGCAGCACCGGGCGCAGGACATCGAGGACCCGGACGGTCGAGGTGACGGTGCGGGCGACGGCGACGACCAACCGCGCGCCGGGGAACGTCCGCCAGCGCTCGGGATCCTCACCCACGGGCACCCGCAGCGGAGGCAGCAGTCCGTGGCTGGGATCAGCCGCGCCCCTGGACGCACACTCCTCGATGCCGCCATCTCCGCCCCCGCCCCATCCCCCATCCCCGGTTCGCGGTTCGCGGTTCGCGGTTCGCGGTTCGCGGTTCGCGGTTCGCGGTTCGCGGTTCGCGGTTCGCGGGCAGAGTGCTCTTAGCGCGCATCACCCTTCTCCGCAACCCCCTGATGGTGACGATCGGCGGCAGCCTGTCACCGGTGATCGAACGTGTCCCTGGGGCCCACCGTAGTTCAGGGCCGACGCCGCACCGGGGCCAGGGCCGGGCCTCAGACGCCGTCGGGCTTGCGCCGGCCGCCGTTGAACCGCCGAAACCGCAGCGACGCGGGGCCGAAGCCCAGGGAGCGGGGCAGCCGGCGGGGCGCCCGCTCGGGGCCGGCGGCGCTCGGCGTGGCCGGGGGCGGCGCCGCGGTCAATGCGGTGGCGGCCGAGGAGGCGCACAGGGACGGCAGCGCGGACGGCTCGTCCGGTGCGTCGGAGCCCGGTGACCGCACCGCGGACGATGCGGCGGCGGGTGCCGGCTGCTGGTCCGGTGCCGGCGGCGGGCAGGCCGCGGGGGCGGTGGGCGTGACCACATCGACGTAGCCGCGGCAGACCGGGGGCAGGCCGGCGGCCGGGGCGAGCACGCTGCTCACGGCGCCGCGTACGAAGCGGGTGGCCAGGGACGGCCGGGACGCGCCCGGGCGCGAGGGGACCGGGAACTCCTCGCCGGTGGCCAGTGCCCACGGTGCCTCGACGAGACCGCCGACGGTGCGCTGCACCCGGCGGGCCAGCGCGGGGTCGTCCAGGCCGTACCGCCGCAGCGCCTCGCGGAGCGCGGCGGCGCCGTGGGCGGCGAGGGACAGCCCCTGGCCGCAGTCCGGGTTGACCGAGGCCACCGCGCCGCCGAGGGCGAGGAACCCGGTGGGCCAGCCGGGCAGTTGCTCGTAACGGTGGCGGCGACTGGCGGTGTCGCGGGTCAGCCGCACCTCGCTCAGCGGCTCGACGTCGGCGATGAGGTCACCGATGGCCGCGTGGATCCGACGGGCGAACGGCACGAAGTGATCGGCGCGTTCGGACGGCCGCTCGGCGTCGCTGCCGCCGCCGGTGAGGGTCACCAGCCAGCGCCCGCCCTCGATCGGGACCAGCGTCGCCGTCCGGGCGGCCGGGAGCCGGGATCCGGATGCCGGGGCCCCGCCGACGGGGCGGCGGGCCGAACGGGCGGTGAGCACCCGGCAGTTCTCGTATCCGGCCGGGGCGCGGAAGATGCGGGTGGCGCAGACGATTCCCGAGTCCCGGACGTCCTCCGGGACGGCGGGCAGCCCCAGCCCCGACAGCCGGTCCGGGGTGGTGGAGGAGCGGCCGGTGGCGTCGACCACGAGATCGGCGTCCAGGCGGTACGTTTCACCGCTGGTGGTGCCCCTGACCCACACTCCGGTGACGTGCTCGGCGGTGCCGGTCAACCGCTCCGCCTCCGTGCCGTCGAGGACCGTCACCCCGGCGAGCGCCGGCACCTGCTCGCGGACGACCCGGTCGAGCAGATCGCGGGAGCAGGCGAACACCTGCCGGGTGCGGGCCCGGCGGACCGGCCGGCCGGGCAGCAGCAGACCGGTGGGCTCCGACGGCACCGCGAGCCGGCGCGCGCCCTCCGCCAGCCACCGTTCGACGGTGCCGGGCAGCAGGCCCTCGACGACCCGGGCGCCGTCCGCCGCCAGCAGATGGGCGTGCCGGGGCTGCGGAAGGTCGGTGGGCAGCGCGGGGGTCCGCGGCAGCCGCTCCCGCTCCACCACGATGACGTCGGCGTACGCGGACAGCGCCGCGGCGGCGAGCATGCCGGTGAACCCGCCGCCGAGCACCACGGCGAGGTACGGGTGTGTGAACTGGAGCTCGGCGCTGCTCGTTCTGCTCGACGCGTTCATGGGCGGTCCCCTTCTCGGCGGTGGCGCGCGAATCCCCGGCGCGGCCCGGCCGTCTCCAGAAAGGGCGGGGCGGCATACGGCCGGGAGTGGCGGCGCGCGGCGGCGATGACGGCGTCGGTGGCGGCGGTGACCCGCGCCGTCAGCGACGGCAGGGAAGCAGACGCGGTTCGCAGGATGCGCAGAGGTGCCGGCGGAAGAGGCAGAGCCCGTTGTAGGTCCCGGCAGGCCGGCGCGAACGCCGGCCTGCCGCCCCCCGATTTCCCCATCATGATTCCCCCTCAGGCCGTGCCCGCCCTGCCGCAGCCCGGACCCCGTCCTCCGCCACTCCCCGCCCGGGGTACCGGGCGGGACGGGCCGGCACTGCAGCCTCGCACGCCGTGCTCTGCCCCTGAGGACGCGGCCGTCGCCTCTGGTCAACGGCGGACACACGTCCGGATGGTAGGCGGCGTCGATCACTTCTGGTAGCCGGCGGGGAGTGAGGGATGTGTGGGAGCCACCCGCCCTATACCGCCGGGTAGACCCACACCAAAAGGGCGCAATGGGTGGTAATTGCGCCGGAGTTTTCTCGCGACACGAGAAAGTCCCCAGGAATCGGGGGCGCGGGGGAGGGCGCCGTTCCGGGAAAGCCCGGAGGGTTGGCGCGAAATGATCGGGGAGCGGCGGCCCGCCCGGTGCCGTGCCTACCCTGTGCGGGCACCGCACCGGAGAACCCGAGGGAGAGTCGTGCGCGCGATCGTGATGCGAGAATTCGGCGGCCCGGACGTGCTCCGGCTGGAGGACGCCCCCGAGCCGGCGCCCCGCGCCGGTCACGCACTCGTCGAGGTGGCCCTGGCCGGTGTCAACTACGCCGATGTGCACGTCCGTGGGGACACCTACCTCGCCCCGGTCGAACTGCCCTACACACCCGGCAACGAAGTCGTGGGCACCATCGACGGCCGACGGGTCGTGGGACTCACCCGCGGCGGCGGATACGCGGAACGCGCGCTGCTGCACCGCCGCGTCACCTGGGACGTCCCCGACGCCGTCAGCGACGAGCAGGCGGTCGCGCTGGCCCTCCAGGGCAACAGCGCCTGGCATCTGCTGTTCACCGCGCTGCGCCTCACCAAGGGCGAGACCGTCGTCGTCCCGGCCGCGGCGGGCGGGGTCGGCACACTGGCCGTCCAGCTCGCGGCCCGGGCCGGCGCGCGGGTCATCGGTCTCGCCGGGTCCGCGGCCAAGCGCCAACTGGCCCTGGACCTGGGCGCGCACGCGGTCGTCGACTCCACGGCGGAGGACCTCACGGAGCGCATCCTGGACGCGGCCGGCGGGCCGGTCGAGACGGCGCTGGAGATGACCGGCGGCGCCACCTTCGCCCGGACCCTGGCCGCCGTCGCGCCGCGCGGCCGCCTCGCCGTCTACGGCTTCGCCGGCGGGGAGTTGGCGGACGTGTCCACCCGCGAACTGATGGAGCGCTCCCTCACCGTCTCGGGCTTCTGGCTGCCCCAGCTCTACGGGGACCGCACCGCGCTGCCGACGTCCATGCGGGCGCTGTTCGACGCCGTCGCCGACGGCTCCCTCACGACACTGACCGGTACCACCTACGCGCTCGGGGAGGCGGCGCAGGCGCACCACGACCTCGCCGCCCGCACCCCGACCGGGAAACTCGCCCTCGACGTGAACCGGTGACGCCGGAGGCATCGGGGGCGGGGCGCCCCGCACCGCACACGCCGTTCGCCTTCGGGCGCGGACCACTGCCAGGGAGGAGAGCACACGATGGGCCATCGCACCGCAGCGTCGCAGTCCACGGCTCCGGAGGCCGCGCAGCACACCGGCCAGGCCCGCGGGGGCACGGCCGCCGCCGGCTCCCGGACGTCCGGATCCGGCCATGCCGAGCGGGTCTTCCTCGTCCAGACGGCCTTCGCCGAACTCGGCGGATCCGCCCACGGACCCGGTGAGATCGCGGAGTTCACCGGCCTGGACGACTCCGTCGTCTACCGCATCCTGCAATCCGGCATCTACCAGCGGATCTTCGAACGGGTGGACCGCGGCCTCTACCGCCTGCGGACCTCGGCCGTCCAACTCGCCTTCACCGCGCTCGACCACCGCCTCGACGGTGCGCAGACCGTCCTGAGCGACCTGCGCGAGGCGACCGGGAACGGGCTGGTGTTCCTCTACATGGTGGCGCCGTTCTCCGGCGCGCAGCGGCAGTGCGTCGACATGGCCGTCGGCGACTCCGACCTCGCCGAACTCGGCATGACACCGCGGGACGTGCTGTCCGTGACCCGCTCCCTGCGCACCGGTGCCTCCGGGCGCACCATCCTCGCCTACCTCCCGGACGTCCTCCAGCAGCGCGTACTGGCCGAGCCCGTCCCCGAACAGGCCGGCCCCGGCGTCTACCGGGACAACGACGCGCTGCTGGCCTCCCTGGCGGAGGTCCGCGACCTCGGCCACGCGCTCGGCTACGAGGAGTGCATGGCCGGCTGGAACTCCTGTGCCGCGCCGATCATGTGGGACGGGTCCATCATGGGCGCGGTGCTGCTGCTCAAGCAGAAGACCGTGATGCCGCAGGCCCCCGACCGCGTCATCGAGGCGACGAAGGAGGCGGCGGCCGTACTCAGCCGCCACGGCGCGGCCCGGCCGACCTCGGACTCCTGAACCCGGATCGCGGCGGCACCCGGCGGCGCTGCTGTTCATGAGGCGGCCCGCCTCTCTACCGTGGCACCAGCGCGACACGACGCGCACGACACACAAGGGGGTCCGATGGAAGCGGAACTGGTGGCGCTCGCGACGGCGGGGGCGACGACGCTGGTGCAGCAGATGGCGACCGAGGGCTGGGGCGCGGTCCGCCGGCGGATGGCGGCCCTGCTCGCCCGGCGCAGCGGTGCGGAGGAGGAGGCGGCGGTCGAACGCGAGCTGGACCAGGCGCGCACCGACGTCGTCATCGCCCAGGAGGACGGCGACGAGGAGGTGGCCCAAGGGGTGGCCGTGGTCTGGAAGGCCCGGCTGCGGCGGCTGCTCGCCGAGGACCCGGCCGCGGCGGCCGAACTGCGCCGACTGCTCGACGAGGTGGCGCCCCAGCAGCAGACCCAGGGCACCGTGCGGGACATCCACAACAACATCAGTGGTGGTTCGCACGGGATGGTGATGCAGGTCGGGTTGGTCTCCGGGGACGTCCAGAACGGCTTCCCGCCCAGCGGACCGCGATCCCGCTGACCCCGGGCGCCCGGCACCCGCCGCCGGGGCACAATGGCCGGGTGCGGCTCGAAGCGATCACCTGGGAACGGCTCACCGATGCGCTCGCCGGGCGCATCGACAGGCTGACGGCGCACGACGGGAGCCCCTGGCTGCGGGTGGCGGTCGACGGGGCTCCCGCTGCCGCTCCCGGAGACCTCGCCGGGCGGCTCGCCGAGGCGCTGCGGCTGAGGGGGCGGGCGGTGCACGAGGCCGGCGCCGACGGCTTTCTGCGGCCCGCCTCGCTGCGACTGGAGTACGGCCGGGAGGACCCGGATGCCTACTACGACGAGTGGTTCGACCGGCGGGCCCTGTGGCGCGAGCTGTTCCAGCCGTTGGAGCCGGGCGGCACCGGGCGGGTGCTCTCGGACCTCTGGGACCCGGTGGCGGACCGGGCGACGCGCAGCGCCTACGTGGAACTGCCGCCCGGCGGCGTGCTCTTGCTGCACGGCCCGCTGCTGCTCGGGCAGTGGTTTCCGTTCGATCTCTCCGTGCATCTGAAGCTGTCCCCGGGCGCGCTCTCCCGCCGCACCCCGCAGGACCAGCGCTGGACGCTCCCGGCGTTCACCCGCTACGACGCCGAGACCCGGCCCGAGGAGGCGGCGGACGTCGTCGTACGGGCCGACGACCCCCGCCGGCCGGCCTGGAACGGAGCCGCCGACTGAGCGGACCGGCCGCCGCGCACACGGCCGGCGAACGAGCCGCCCGGGTCGCGCCCCGCCCACGGTGCCCCCCACGGGAACACCGGGCAACTCCCTTGCCTCGCCGCCTTCTTGGGGCGGTTCCCGATACGTCGTGTGCTCGGACATGGTGCTCCCCCCCGCCGTGACGGTCCCGGCGACCGCCCCCGCTGTGAAAAACCGTACGGCCGACCACTGACAATCGACCGCGGACGGCCCGACGCAGGCCGCCCGACAGCGTGTTCACCGCGGCCGGTAGCGTGCGGGGGATGACGACCTCGTTCAACGCAGCAGACTCGCACCCGCCCCTGCCCGGCAGCCAAGGCCCCACCGCGACCGTGGAGATCCCGCCGCGCGCCGTCGGAACCGTGTCGATGTCCTACGCTCCCGACCCGGACGGCGACCCCGACCCCGGCGAGATCGTCTGGACCTGGGTCCCCTTCGAGGAGAACGACGGCCGCGGCAAGGACCGGCCGGTGCTGGTCGTGGCGCGGGAGGCGGCCGGGACGCTGCTGGCCGTGCAGCTGTCGAGCAAGCGTCACAACGACGACCGGGACTGGGTGGCGATCGGCGCGGGCCCCTGGGACCGCGCGGGGCGCGACTCCTGGGTGGCCGCGGACCGGGTGCTGCGGGTCCACGCGGACGGGATGCGACGAGAGGCGTGCGCGCTCGACCGGGGCCGCTTCAACCTCGTCGCCAACCGGCTGCGGGAGCTCCACGGCTGGCGCTGACGCCCGCGCCGCGCCCGGAGCCGATCCCAGCCCCGGGCCCCCGCAGGCAGATCAGGCGTCGGCCAGCGCCAGGAGCTTGGTGACGGTGTTCCAGTTGCGCGCGGTCGCCGTCACACCGAGCCGGGCCCGGCCGACCGCCTCGGCGAGCTTGGAGCGCCCGATGCCCTGCGGGCACCACAGGTACAGCTCGCGGCCGATCAGCCGGAACCGGTCCGGTGCGTACGCGGCCTGGTCGAGCGCGTCCAGCCGGGCCGGGTCGGCTGGCACCTCCGACAGGAACGTCACGTGCAGGGTCCTGGGCTCCGGCACGGCCGCCGGGAACGGGTTCCCGGCGACCGTGGCGGCCAGCTCGCCCCTGGTCCGCACGACCACCGGCACCGTCAGGCCCAGGTCGGCCGCGATCCGCTCCTCGATCCGCCGGGCCGTCTCCGCCGGCGGCGTCCCCGGGTCGGCGAAGACGATGTTGCCCGTCTGCAGCAGGACGGAGACCTCCTCCAGCCCCAGGGAACGGGCCAGCTCCAGCTGGCGGGCCTTGGGGAAGGAATTGTGGCCTCCGACGTTGATACCGCGGAGCAGGGCGATCTGACGGGACATGCGCGGCCCTTCGTGGACGGTGCCGGCCGGCGGGACGGAGCCCGGCGGCGGGGACAGGGAGCGGACGGGAAGCACCCGGGGAACGGACGGGAAGCACTCGGGAGAGCGGCCGGGCGGCGCTCAGAACAGGGGAGCGGGGAGCACGCCCTCCAGGGCCAGCAGCAGCCGCTTGGTCTCCAGACCGCCGCCGAAGCCGCCGATCCCGCCGTCGCTGGCCACCACCCGATGGCAGGGGACGACCACGGGAAGCGGATTGGACCCCATCGCCGCGCCCACCGCCCGGGCCGCGCCCGGCTCCCCGACCCGGTCGGCCAGGTCCTGATAGCCGACCACGCCGCCGTACGGGACGCCGGCGGCCAGCGTGTGCAGCACCCGGGCGTTGAAGCCGCCCGACAGCGACCAGTCCAGGGGGACTGTGAAGGCCCGCAGTTCACCGGAGAAGTAGCGGGCGAGCTCGGCGGTGGCCGTCGCCAGATGGGGTATCTCCGGGAGCGGCGGCCCGCCGAAGGTGTCCTCCAGTCGGGTCAGCGTCCGTCGGGTCACCCGCTCGTCGGCATGGAAGGCGATCTTGACCAGGCCCTCCCGCGTCGCCGCCAGCAGCAGCGGGCCGATCGGGGTCCCGATGCGCGTCCAGGCCCAGTCGCGGCGGGCTTGGCGGACCGCCTCCGGGGCGGCGTCCGGCGCCGCGGCGGGTCCTGGAGCGTGCTCTGCGTTCGTCACATGCCCCAGGGTAGGACCGGCCACCGACAACGCGGCGGGAAACGGCCCCGGCGGCCGCCGCCGGCTCCGTCACCCGCCGCGCCGGGCGGTCAGTAGCCCGCGTCGGCCAGTGCCCTGCGCACCACGTCGGGCTTGTTGCTGATGACCCCGTCGACCCCCAGGCCGGCGGAGCCGACCGCGGCCTTGGCGTCGTCGACGGTCCAGGTGTAGAGCTCCAGCGGCCGGTGGTGCGGGCCTCGCAGCGCGTGTACGGCTTTCACGTACGCATGGGTGACGGCGGTGTGGGGCGGATTGATCTGATCGCAGTATGCGGCGTACTTGGGCAGGTCGGCCACCGGGGGGTTGCCGAGGAAGCCCGTCGTGACCGCCGGGTTCAGGCGGTGGACCTTCTTGATCGCGTCGGCGTTGAAGCTCTGGACGATCAGACGGCGCTTGAGGTGCCCGCTGTCCAGCCAGCCGTCACGGCGCAGCTCCCGGAGAGCCTGCCGCTCGATCCCGGGGTAGAGCTCCGGGTTCTTCAGCTCCATCAGCAGCCGCTGGCCGTTGTGCTCGACCTTGTCCAGGTAGTCCTCAAGGGTCGGCACCCGCACTCCCTTGAACTTCGCGCCGAACCAGCTGCCCGCGTCGAGCTTCTCGATCTCCCGGAGCGTGAAGTCGCCGACGTTCCAGGGGGAGCGGTTCGGGAAGACCTTCTTGACGTTGGTCGTCCTGGCCAGCGAGGTGTCGTGCAGGACGACCAGCTCGCCGTCCTTGGTGCGCTGGACGTCGTTCTCGACCCAGGAGATCCCGAGCCGGTGCGCCGCGTCGACCGAGGCGAGCGTGTTTTCGGGTGCGTAGGCCGCGGCGCCGCGGTGGCCGACCACCACAGGGCCATGTCCGTGGGCCGCGGCCTGGGCGCCGCTGGCGGGGAGGACGAGCGCGGAGAGACCCAGGAGCGCACCGGCGAGGGCGGCGACGGGGCGAATACGCATACGGACTCCTCGTGACGTCGTGGTAGGGAGCTGACGTGAAGTGAGGTGAACGGGGCGGACGGACAGACGGAGGCTCGCAGCCGGGCCGGAGGGGGAGGCGGACGTGCGGTGGCCGGGCGCTGAACGAACAATGGCCGGTTATCCGTGCGGAGCGTCGCAGTTGCAGGATGCCCGGAATGGCCGTGCAGCAGACATACGTCCCGCCGTCGTCCAACTTGCCGGAGCCGCGGCATCCGCGCATCTCGGCCGACGAGGAGTCACCCCTCGGGCAGTTGACCGGTTTTGCCGCCCGTGCCCAGGGCATATCATTCCGGCCGGCCGTGACGCCCTGGCCCGGGGCGGCCACCGTGATCGTGCCGGTGGAGCGCCCACGGCTCGGCCGGGGCCGGACCGGGCGTCCCAGCACTCCGGCGGCCCTCGGAAAACCGCAGGTCAGGTCCGATGCGGCACCGATTGTCAGTGGCGGGTCGTACGGTGGATCCCATGCGGCCCGTTTCCAAGATCGAACGCACGGTGGCGCCCTTCGAGGTCGTCAGCTCCTACCAGCCCAGCGGCGACCAGCCGGCGGCCATCGCCGAGCTGGAACGGCGCATCCGCGGCGGTGAGAAGGACGTCGTCCTGCTGGGCGCGACCGGTACCGGCAAGTCGGCGACCACCGCGTGGATGATCGAGAAGCTGCAGCGCCCGACGCTGGTGATGGCACCCAACAAGACCCTCGCGGCGCAGCTCGCCAACGAATTCCGCGAGCTGCTGCCCAACAACGCCGTCGAGTACTTCGTCTCCTACTACGACTACTACCAGCCCGAGGCGTACGTCCCCCAGTCCGATACGTACATCGAGAAGGACTCCTCCATCAACGAGGAGGTCGAACGGCTGCGCCACTCCGCGACGAACTCCCTCCTCACCCGGCGGGACGTCATCGTCGTCGCCTCGGTCTCCTGCATCTACGGCCTGGGTACGCCCCAGGAGTACGTCGACCGGATGGTGCCCCTCAGGGTCGGTGACGAGATCGACCGGGACCAGCTGCTGCGCCGCTTCGTCGACATTCAGTACACCCGCAACGACGTGGCGTTCACCCGGGGCACCTTCCGGGTCCGCGGCGACACCATCGAGATCTTCCCGGTCTACGAGGAGCTGGCCGTCCGGATCGAGATGTTCGGCGACGAGATCGAGGCGCTGTCCACCCTGCACCCGCTCACCGGCGAGGTGATCAGCGACGACCAGCAGCTGTACGTCTTCCCCGCCAGCCACTACATCGCCGGCCCCGAGCGCCTGGAGAAGGCCGTCGCCGGGATCGAGGCGGAACTGGCGGACCGGCTCGCCACCCTGGAGAAGCAGGGCAAGCTGCTGGAGGCCCAGCGGCTGCGGATGCGCACCACCTACGACATCGAGATGATGCGGCAGATCGGCTCCTGCTCGGGCATCGAGAACTACTCGATGCACCTGGACGACCGTGAGCCGGGCACGGCGCCCAACACCCTCCTCGACTACTTCCCGGAAGACTTCCTGCTGGTCATCGACGAGTCGCACGTCACCGTCCCGCAGATCGGCGCCATGTACGAGGGCGACGCCTCCCGCAAGCGCACCCTCGTCGACCACGGCTTCCGGCTCCCGTCCGCGCTGGACAACCGGCCGCTGAAGTGGGAGGAGTTCCTGGGGCGGGTCGGCCAGACCGTCTACCTCTCCGCGACGCCGGGCCCGTACGAGCTGTCCCGCGGCGACGGCTTCGTGGAGCAGATCATCCGGCCGACCGGCCTGATCGACCCGGAGGTGGTGGTCAAGCCCACCGACGGGCAGATCGACGACCTGGTGCACGAGATCCGCAAGCGCACCGAGAAGGACGAGCGGGTCCTGGTCACCACCCTCACCAAGAAGATGGCCGAGGACCTCACCGACTACTTCCTGGAGCTCGGCATCCAGGTCCGCTACCTGCACAGCGACGTGGACACCCTGCGGCGCGTGGAGCTGCTGCGCGAACTGCGGTCGGGCGAGTTCGACGTGCTCGTCGGCATCAACCTCCTCCGGGAGGGCCTGGACCTGCCGGAGGTCTCCCTGGTGGCGATCCTGGACGCCGACAAGGAGGGCTTCCTGCGCTCCGGCACCTCGCTGATCCAGACCATCGGCCGCGCGGCTCGCAACGTCTCCGGCCAGGTGCACATGTACGCCGACAAGATCACCCCGGCGATGGAGAAGGCCATCGAGGAGACCAATCGCCGTCGGGAGAAGCAGCTGGCGTACAACAAGGAGAACGGCATCGACCCGCAGCCGCTCCGCAAGAAGATCGGCGACATCGTCGCCACCCTCGCCCGCGAGGAGCTCGACACCCAGGAGCTGCTGGGCTCCGGCTACCGCAAGGCCGGCGACAAGGACGGCAAGGCCAAGGCACCGGTCCCGGCGCTCGGCGGGAAGGCCGGCAAGGCGGGCAAGGCCGCCAAGGGCAAGGGCGGCAAGGGCGGCGAGGTCCTGACGGATCGTCCCGCCGCCGAACTCGCCGAGACGATCGAAGAGCTGACGGAGCGGATGCGGGCGGCTGCCGCGGAGTTGCAGTTCGAGGTCGCGGCCCGGCTCCGGGACGAGGTCGGCGAGCTGAAGAAGGAGCTGCGGCAGATGAAGGAGGCCGGACTGAAGTAGCGGCCGGGTCCGCGGCACGCACGCCGGGCGACGGTGGTCGCGCCGCGGACCTGCACGGGCGTGTTGCAGAACCGCCACAGACGGCAGGCCCGCCGCGCCGCCGCCCGCCCACGTGCGTAGGGTCGGCAGGGGCCGCTGAAACGGCGGACGGGACGGCGAGGAGGGGACGGCACGTGTCGGTCGACTTGTCCAAGGGGCAGGGCATCAGCCTGCGGAAGTCCGACGGGGGGACGCTGACCGCGGTCCGGATGGGTCTGGGATGGCGGTCGGCGCCGCGCCGCGGCCTGTTCGGGCGCCGCACCCAGGAGATCGACCTGGACGCCTCGGCGCTGCTCTTCGCCGACGACAGCCCCGCCGACGTGGTCTACTTCCAGCGCCTCACCAGTGACGACGGCGCGGTCCGGCACACCGGCGACAACCGCGTCGGCGGGGCCGGCCAGGGGGGTGACGACGAGTCGATCCTGGTCGACCTGGAACGGGTGCCGGTCCACGTCGACCAGATCGTGTTCACCGTCAACTCCTTCACCGGC
The DNA here is from genome assembly GCF_002803155.1 of Streptomyces sp. CB02959. Lineage (GTDB taxonomy): Bacteria > Actinomycetota > Actinomycetes > Streptomycetales > Streptomycetaceae > Streptomyces. Next base: position 159,109 of record NZ_NNBP01000004.1, on the reverse strand, counting down.
CAGACCTTCGCCGAGGTCCAGGACGCGTTCTGCCGGCTGGTGGACGAGACCACCGGCCAGGAACTGGCGCGCTACACCCTCACCGGCGGCGGCGACCACACCGCGCAGGTCATGTGCAAGGTGCACCGTTCCGGCGACGGCTGGCAGTTGACCGCCATCGGCGAGCCCGCCGCCGGCCGCACCTTCGAGGACCTGGTGCCGGCGATCCGGCCGCACCTGTAGGCACCGCGGCACCGACCAGCGACCGGTCGACACACCGCCCACCACCGGTACGACACACAAGGGGACGACGATGACGGCGGAGCTGGTCCGGGGGCAGAACCACCCACTGGACGGCACCCGGGTGGAGATCCGGATCGCGGCCGCCGGGCCCGTCCTGGTCGCGGTCGTGCTCGGCGACGAGCAGGGCCGGCCGCCGGGCGCCGAGGCGGTGGTCCATCCGGGGGCGCCCCACCGGCCCGGCGTCGAGGTTCCCTCCGGGGCGGCCGCCGGGCAGCGCGTCGCGGTCGCGCTCGACGCGCTGCCCGCGGAGGTGCACCGGGTGAGCGTGCTGCTGGCGCTGCCGGGCGGGCCCGGCGCGCCGCGCAGCTTCGGCGCCGCCGCCGCCGCGCCGTCGATCGCCGTGACACGCGTCGACGGCACCCCCCTCGTCGCCTACCCCGTCACCGGCCTGGGCGCCGAGTCCGCGCTGGTCGCCGTCGAGCTCTACCGCCGGCGGGGCGCCTGGCGGATCCGCGCCGTGGGCCAGGGGTACGCCGGCGGACTGGCGGAGCTGCTGCATGATCTGGGGTTGCGACGGGCCGCGGAGCTGGCCGCGGAGATCGAGGAGGCGGCCGGCCACCACCGGGCCCCGACGGCGGCGGCGCCCGGGGCGGCGGCCGAGCGCCGCCCCGAGCGACCGGCGGCAGGGACCACCGCGGGCACCCCCGGCACCCCGGCGGCGGGCCCCGCCGCCCCGCCCTCCGGCGGCCGGGTCGACTACCGCCACCCCGGGCGGCCCACCGTCCCCGAGCCGGCCCCCGCGGCCCCGTCCACGCCGTCCACGCCCTCAGCCCCCACCGGTCCGGCCACGGCCCCGGGCGACCCGGCGGGCCCGACCGCCCCGGTCGCCGGCGACGCCAACGGCTGGAGCATGGAGGAGCGGCTCTACAACCAGGTCCGCGGCATGTTCGAGGATCTGGCCCGGTCGGTCGCGGCGTACCGCAGCGCCGCCGGTTTCGCCGCCTCCCGACTGGAGCGCGAGCTCGACGCGGCGCTCGCCGACCCCGGCGCCCGCCTGGGCGACGCCGCCGAGGCCGCCCGCGCCGCCGCCCGGGACCGGCACACCGACCTGGTCGACCGGGCCCGCGCGGTCCTCGACCGCGACCTCGCCCAGCTGACCGCCGAGTCGGAGGTGGTCGAGCCCGCGCTACCGCCCGCCCTCGCCCGTTGGGACCACCCGGTGTGGCACGGCTACGAGGTCCCGCGGCAGCACCCGATGGCGGTGCGGCTGGGCGATCTGCACCTCCCGGAGGCCCCCGGCCTGCGCATCCCGCTGCTCGTCCGGCTCCCCCTGGAGCGCGGACTGTGGATCGACAGCGGTCCCGGACCGTATCCGCGCGCCGAGCACGACCCCGAGCGGGAGTACGGCCGCCGCGAGTTGGGCAGCGCGCTGACCGACGCGGCGCCCGACGAGGCCGCGCTGGCGCGGCTGGCCCTGGAGACCGCCGTCGCGGTCGCCGCCCGGCTGCTGGCCGCCCATCCGCCGGGTGCGTTCGCGGTCCAGGTCCTCGACCCCGCCGGCACGGCCGGACCGGCGCTCGCCCCGCTGCGGGAGAGCGGGGTGCTGCCCGCGTCCCCGCCCGCCGGCGCCCGGGGCGTGGCCGCCGTACTGGAGGCGCTGACCCGGCGGGTCGACCTCCTCCAGATGGCGGTGCGGCACCGCGCCACGGAGGCCCTGCCGCCGGAGCTGGACCCCGCCGAGCAACTGCTGATCGTCCATGACTTCCCGCACGGCTTCGACGACCGCGCCCTGAACCAGCTGCGCTATCTGGCCGACGAGGGCCCCGCGGTCGGGGTCCATCTGATGCTGGTCGCCGACCGGGAACGGGCGCGGGAGTACGGGCCGGTGCTGGATCCGCTCTGGCGCGCCCTGCTGCGGATCACCCCGGTTCCCGACGCCCATCTCGCCGATCCGTGGGTCGGTCACGCCTGGACGTACGAGCCGCCCCTCGCGCCCCGGCGCAGCGAGGTGATCCGCCGGGTCCTGGACCGGGTCGCCGACGCCCGTCCGGCCGTGGACCCCGGGCGGGGCTGACCCCGAACGGCCCTGTCAGCCGTTCCATAAACCGCCTCTCACCTGCGGTTTTACCCTTTTCTTTGCCATTTCATGAACTTCCTTTACCCTTCTTTGGAGGGGTGTAGGAATCCCCGGCAGCGACGACGCTGTGTGTGCCGTACGACCATGCCGGAGGAAGCAGTGGACGTTTCCCTGACCCTGTGGGTGCTGACCATCCTCGGTCTGGGTGCCCTGATCGCCGTCGATTTCTTCATCGGCGGACGCAAACCCCATGAGGTGTCCCTCAAGGAGGCGGGCATCTGGACCGGCGTCTGGATGGGCCTCGCCGTACTGTTCGGACTCGGCCTGCTGGCCTTCGGCGGGGGCGCGCCGGCCGGTGAGTTCTTCGCGGGCTTCATCACCGAGAAGTCGCTGAGCGTCGACAACCTCTTCGTCTTCGTCCTGATCATGGGCAAGTTCGCGGTCCCGGCCGTCTACCAGCAGCGGGTGCTGATGGTCGGGGTGCTCATCGCGCTGGTGCTGCGGGCCGGATTCATCGGCGCGGGCGCGGCGATCATCGCCAACTTCTCCTGGGTGTTCTACCTCTTCGGCGCGTTCCTCATCTGGACCGCCTGGAAGCTGATCAAGGAGGCGCGGGCCGGCCAGGAGGACGAGGAGTTCGAGGAGAACCGCTTCCTGAAGGCGGTCGAGCGCCGCTTCCCGTCCACCGACCGGTACCACGGCACCAGGCTGTTCATCGTCGAGAACGGCCGCCGGCTGATGACCCCGATGCTGATCGTCATGCTGGCGATCGGCACCACCGACGTCCTCTTCGCCCTGGACTCGATCCCGGCGATCTTCGGCCTGACCCAGGACCCGTACATCGTCTTCACCGCCAACGCCTTCGCCCTGATGGGCCTGCGGCAGCTGTACTTCCTGATCGGCGGACTGCTCAAGAAGCTGGTCCACCTCTCCTACGGGCTGTCGGTCATCCTCGGGTTCATCGGCGTGAAGCTGGTGCTGCACGCCCTGCACGAGTCCGGGGTGGCCGTCCCGGAGATCAGCATTCCGGTCTCGCTGGGCGTGATCTGCGCGGTGCTGGCCGTCACGACGGTCACCAGCCTGCGGGCCTCGCGGCGGCAGGCGGCCGAGGAGTCCGCGGAGGCGGCCGACGGGGCCGGGGCGCACACCCGCGGTTGAGCGCCGCGGCGAACGACGCGGGCCCGGCGGGCGGAGGTCCGCCCGCCGGGCCCGGTGCCGGGCGTCCGGCCGCTACCAGCCGCGCTCCCGCCACTCGGCGAGGTGCGGCCGCTCGGCGCCGAGCGTGGTGTCGGAGCCGTGCCCCGGATAGACCCAGGTCTCGTCCGGCAGCTGGTCGAAGAGCTTGGTCTGCACGCCGTCCACCAGGCTGGCGAACCGTTCGGCGCTGCCCCAGGTGTTGCCGACCCCGCCGGGGAAGAGGCAGTCCCCGGTGAAGACGTGCGGGTGGCCGTGCGGGTCGTCGTAGACCAGCGCGATGCTGCCCGGGGTGTGCCCGACCAGGTGGCGCGCGGTCAACCGGACCCGGCCGACGGTGATCGTGTCGCCGTCCTCGACCAGGACGTCCGTGGGGACGGGGATGCCCTCGGCGTCGTACCGCCCCGCGTACGTCCGCGCGCCGGTGGCGTCGACGACCTCGCGCAGCGCGCCCCAGTGGTCGCCGTGCTGGTGCGTGGTGACCACGGACGCCAGACCGCTGTCGCCGACCAGGGTGAGGAGTGTGTGCGGGTCGGCGGCCGCGTCGATCAGCAACTGCTCGTCGGTCGCACGACACCGCAGCACGTACGCGTTGTTGTCCATCGGGCCGACCGCGACCTTCGAGATCATCAGGTCGGTCAGCTCGTGCACGTCGGCCGGTCCGCCGACCTTCACTGCTCCGCTGTAGGTCATGGCACCAACTCTAGAGCGGCGGGATCACCGGCAGCGGCGCGCCGTGGGTGTCCAGCCGTCCGCCGTCCGCGCGCCCGGTCAGCCAGCCGACCAGGTCCGTCGGCGAGCCGCCGACCACCACGGGGGCGGCCGTCGCGCCGTCGGCGGAACGCCCCGTGTGCCACCGGCGGCCGTCGTCGCCGTGCAGCTCCAGCGCGGGCAGGTCCGGGTGCCCGGCGAACTTGATCCCGGTGAGGAAGTCCAACTCGCTGCCCACGAAGGCCGGCGAGAGCTGCTCGACGGTGTACCCGACGCCCAGGTCGACGTGGTGCAGTTCGACCTCGGCCAGCCGGCGCAGCGCGAGCCGGTCGGCCCGCTCGACGACACCGTTGCGCATCTCGACCTCGTACGCCCTGCGGTCCGCCGGCAGGGCCTGGGCGGCCGCCTCGAAGCGGGCCGCACTCTCCTGGAGGTCCTCCAGGTGGACCGCCAGCGGACGGTCGGCGTCCCGCTCGATGTCGCCGTCACGGACCGCGGCACTGGCGTACATCGGTGTGCGGACGCCGGTCCGCGCCCAGGTCAGGAGGTTGACCAGGGCATCGGCGTTGCGGGCCAGATGGGCCAGGACGTGACCCCGGGTCCAACCGGGCAGCAGCGACGGCTCGCCGACCGCGGCGTCGTCGAGCTTGCCCAGGGAGACCAGCAGCCGGTCGGTCGACTCGTGGACGGCGGCCGCATCGCGCGGGAAATCAGGAGGGATGGTCATGGCCCGACGCTAGCGCCGGGCGGGCGGGCGCGGGAGCCGTACGGCGGCATTCGGCGGCGCCCGCGGGGTGGTGCCGGTCGCGCGGACGGTGCGCGCGGGCGCGGCAGGGGCGGACGGGTCCGCCGGCTGCGCCACGCCGTCCGCCCGGCCTGCGCCCCCTGCCGGGCCTGTCCGGTGGCCGGGGCCGGACAGGCCCAGGGCGGGCGTCAGGCGGCCGGGACCGCGGCGGGCGCCCCGAACCACCGGCCCAGCGCGGCGTCCAACTCCTCGTAGGCGCCGGGGGCGTCGGCCGCCCAGGCGGTGCAGCCGTCCGGGCGCAGCAGGAGGCCGGCCAGGTCGGGCCGGTCCGGGCAGGCCACCGTCAGGGTCCGCAGCCGGTCGCCGTGGCCGGCGGCGCGCTCGCGCAGCGCCGGGTCGTCGGCGAGGTCGAGCAACAGGCCCCGGCCGTCGTGGAGATGGTCCGCGAGCCGGCGGCCGTCGGACAGCTCCAGGTCGGGGGCGCTGCGGCCGGTCAGCGGGTGCGAACCGGGCAGGTCGTAGCGCTGCCAGACGCCGGAGATCTTCTTGACGAAGAAGGTGGTGGCGTCGGTCGTCCCGGACAGTTCGTCGATCACCCGGCGCAGCGCCGCGGCGTGCGACTCCGGCCGCATCAGGGCCACTTGGGCCCGGGTCCAGTCCAGCACCCACGCGCCGAGGGGGTGCCGCTCGGCGGTGTAGGTGTCCAGCAGGCCCTCCGGGGCCCAGCCGCGCACCGTGGCCGCCAGCTTCCAGCCGAGGTTCATCGCGTCGCCGATCCCGAGGTTGAGCCCCTGGCCGCCGAACGGAGAGTGCACATGGGCCGCGTCCCCGGCCAGCAGTACCCGGCCGCGGCGGTACTCGGACGCCTGCCGGGCGTTGTCGGTGAACCGGGTGGCCGAGAGCACCTTGGTGACCGTCACGTCCGGGACGCCGGAGACCCGGCGCAGCGAGGTCTGCAACTCCTCGGCGGTGATGGGGGCTTCGCGGTCCGCGGGCGGTCCGTCGAACTCCACGGTGAGGATCCGGCCGGGCATCGGCCCGTGGACGTACGTCCCGATGTCGGTCCAGTTCCAGCCGGCGCCCAGGTCGTCGGCGCCGGTCATCTCCACCATGGCCTGGCGGCCGGTGATCGACGGGGCGGTCCCGGGGAACGGGATGCCGCTGAGCCGGCGCACCGTGCTGCGGCCGCCGTCGCAGCCCACCAGCCAGCCGGCGCGCAGCGACCCGTGCGAGGTGTGGACGTGCACGCCCTCTTCGTCGGCGTCGAAGCCGGTGAGGGCCACCCCGCGGCGCAGGGTCACGCCCAGTTCGGCGGCGCGTTCGGCGAGGATCCGCTCCAGGGCATCCTGGGGGATCATGCCGACCTCGCCGGCCGGGCCGCGGTCGGCGAAGTCCGGATCCGACTCGTCGAGCCGGTCGCCGCTGAGCATGATGCCCGCGAAGTGCCCGGCGAACCGCGGCGCCGACCCCGTGACCGCGGCGCCGGCCGCCTGCCGCTGCCGGGTGAACGACGCGAACTGCGCCAGGCCGACTTTCTGCACCTCCCTCAGCGGCGGCAGCAGCCCGCGCCGATAGAAGGCCTCCGCGCTGGGGGTGTTGATGGCCCCCGCCTTGATCGTGGTGTCCACCTCGGTCAGTCGCTCCAGGACGACGACCGGGACATCCGCCAGTGCCAGTTCGCAGGCGAGCATCAGCCCCACCGGGCCGCCCCCTGCCACCACTACGTCTGCGTCGCGCTTCATGTGGCGAGAGTGTAGTCACTAAAAATTTGTTTCCGCTACAATTTTTGCCGTGGAAGGCGAGACGGTGAACGAGAAGAAGTCCACGGGGGATCGGGGGGCGACCGCGGAACGCCAGGTGGCCGGGGGTGTCGACGACGACGCGCAACTGAGCCTGCGCGAGCGCAAGAAGCGCCTCACCCGGCAGCGGATCTCCGGGGAGGCGACGCTGCTGTTCCTGGAGCGCGGCTTCGACAACGTCGCCGTCGCCGAGGTCGCCCGCGCCGCCGGGGTCTCCACGATGACCGTCTTCAACTACTTCCCGCGCAAGGAGGACCTCTTCCTCGACCGGATCCCCGAGGCCGTGGAGCTGATCGTCGGCGCGGTGCGGGAGCGCGGCGCGGACGAGACGCCGCTCGCCGCGCTGCGCCGGCTGGCGCTGGACCTGCTGGCCCGGCGGCATCCGCTGGGCGGGCTGGGGGAGGGGTTCGGGCACTTCTTCCGCACCGTGGTGGACGCGCCCTCGCTGCGGGCGCGGGCGCGCGAGGCGGCCGAGGAGATCGAGGCGGCGCTGGCCGGGGCGCTGGCCGAGGCGGCCGGCGGCGACCCCGCACGGCCCGACCGGAGCGCCCGGCTCGCCGCGGCGATGATCATCGCGGCCTGGCGGGCGCTCTATGCGGAGCTCGTCGACCGGCAGCTGGAGGGTGACCCCGTGGAGGAGGTGGCCGTTGAGCACGAAGCAGTGATCCGGCACACGTTCGACGTGCTGGCGCGGGCGCTGCCGGACGGGGGGCTGGGGCGGACCTGAGCGCGGGGGTGTCGCCCACCGGACGGCGTAACGGCTGGTCACCGCGGTGGGAAGGTTGTGGGGCCGCCACACGTTTGGGTGAAGAGGGCTTGCGAGGCCCGTAAATCGAATGCACGTGCTATAGGCTCGTGTGTGGCATCCCAAAGACACTGCCGCGACGGCCCCCATACCCTTGGTCGGGGGCCCGCTCCGCTCCGCCGCCTCTGCTCGCTCACCGCGCGGTGGACGCAGCCCGCGGCTTCCGCCCCTCTCCAAGAAAGGTGCCGACCGGCGTGGCCGACCGTCTCATCGTCCGTGGCGCTCGCGAGCACAACCTCCGCAACGTCTCGCTCGACCTCCCCCGCGACTCCCTCATCGTCTTCACGGGGCTCTCCGGGTCGGGCAAGTCCTCGCTCGCCTTCGACACGATCTTCGCCGAGGGGCAGCGGCGCTATGTCGAGTCGCTCTCCTCGTACGCCCGGCAGTTCCTCGGGCAGATGGACAAGCCCGATGTGGACTTCATCGAGGGCCTGTCCCCCGCGGTCTCGATCGACCAGAAGTCGACCTCGCGCAATCCGCGCTCGACGGTCGGCACGATCACCGAGGTCTACGACTACCTCCGGCTGCTCTTCGCCCGGATCGGCAAGCCGCACTGCCCGGAGTGCGGGCGGCCGATCGCCCGGCAGTCGCCCCAGGCCATCGTCGACAAGGTCCTGGAGCTCCCCGAGGGCAGCCGCTTCCAGGTGCTCTCGCCGCTGGTGCGCGAGCGCAAGGGCGAGTTCGCCGACCTCTTCTCCGACCTCCAGACCAAGGGCTACAGCCGCGCCCGGGTCGACGGGGAGACCATCCAGCTCACCGATCCGCCGAAGCTGAAGAAGCAGGAGAAGCACACCATCGAGGTGGTCATCGACCGCCTCACGGTCAAGGAGAGCGCCAAGCGCCGGCTGACCGACTCCGTCGAGACCGCCCTCGGGCTCTCCGGCGGCATGGTCATCCTCGACTTCGTCGACCTCGACGCCGACGACCCGCAGCGCGAGCGGATGTACTCCGAGCACCTCTACTGCGCCTACGACGACCTCTCCTTCGAGGAGCTGGAGCCCCGCTCCTTCTCCTTCAACTCGCCCTTCGGTGCCTGCCCGGACTGCACCGGCATCGGCACCCGCATGGAGGTCGACCCGGAGCTGATCATCCCGGACGAGGAGCGCTCCCTCGACGAGGGCGCCATCCACCCCTGGTCCGGCGGCCACACCAAGGACTACTTCGGCCGCCTGGTCGGCGCGCTCGCCGACGCCCTCGGCTTCCGTACGGACATCCCCTGGGCCGGGCTGCCGCAGCGCGCCAAGAAGGCCCTGCTGTACGGCCACAAGACCCAGATCGAGGTCCGCTACCGCAACCGCTACGGCCGCCAGCGGGCCTACACCACCGCCTTCGAGGGCGCGGTGCCGTTCGTCAAGCGGCGGCACAGCGAAGCGGAGAGCGACAGCAGCCGGGAGCGCTTCGAGGGCTACATGCGCGAGGTGCCCTGCCCGACCTGCGAGGGCACCCGGCTCAAGCCGATCGTGCTCGCCGTCACGGTCCAGGAGAAGTCGATCGCCGAGGTCGCGGCGATGTCGATCAGCGACTGCGCCGACTTCCTGCGCACGATGACGCTCAACGCCCGCGAGAAGACCATCGCCGAGCGGGTCCTCAAGGAGGTCAACGAGCGGCTGAAGTTCCTCGTCGACGTCGGCCTGGACTACCTCTCGCTGAACCGCGCGGCCGGCACCCTCTCCGGCGGCGAGGCCCAGCGCATCCGCCTCGCCACCCAGATCGGCTCCGGCCTGGTGGGCGTGCTCTACGTCCTCGACGAGCCGTCGATCGGTCTGCACCAGCGCGACAACCACCGGCTGATCGAGACCCTGGTGCGGCTGCGCGACATGGGCAACACCCTGATCGTGGTGGAGCACGACGAGGACACCATCAAGGTCGCGGACTGGGTCGTCGACATCGGCCCGGGCGCCGGCGAGCACGGCGGCAAGGTCGTCCACAGCGGCCCGATGAAGCAGCTGCTGGCCAACAAGGACTCGATCACCGGCCAGTACCTCGCCGGCAAGAAGGCCATCGCGACACCGGACGTCCGCCGCGCCACCGACCCGTCCCGCAAGCTGACGGTCCACGGCGCGAAGGAGAACAACCTCCGCGACATCGACGTCTCCTTCCCGCTCGGGGTGCTCTCCGCCGTCACCGGCGTCTCCGGCTCCGGCAAGTCGACGCTGGTCAACGACATCCTCTACACCCACCTCGCCCGCGAGCTGAACGGTGCCAAGTCGGTCCCCGGCCGGCACACCCGGGTCGCCGGCGACGACCTCGTCGACAAGGTGGTGCACGTCGACCAGTCGCCGATCGGCCGGACCCCGCGCTCCAACCCGGCCACCTACACCGGCGTCTTCGACCACGTCCGCAAGCTCTTCGCGGAGACGATGGAGGCCAAGGTCCGCGGCTACCTGCCCGGGCGCTTCTCCTTCAACGTCAAGGGCGGCCGCTGCGAGAACTGCTCCGGCGACGGCACCATCAAGATCGAGATGAACTTCCTGCCGGACGTGTACGTGCCGTGCGAGGTCTGCCACGGCGCGCGCTACAACCGCGAGACGCTGGAGGTCCACTACAAGGGCAAGTCCATCGCCGAGGTGCTGGACATGCCGATCGAGGAGGCGCTGAGCTTCTTCGAGGCGGTGCCGACCATCGCCCGCCACCTCAAGACGCTCAACGAGGTCGGCCTCGGCTACGTCCGGCTCGGCCAGTCCGCGCCGACCCTCTCCGGCGGTGAGGCGCAGCGGGTCAAGCTGGCCAGCGAGCTCCAGAAGCGCTCCACCGGCAGCACCGTCTACGTCCTCGACGAGCCCACCACCGGTCTGCACTTCGAGGACATCAGCAAGCTCATCAAGGTGCTGTCCGGCCTGGTCGACAAGGGCAACACGGTGATCGTCATCGAGCACAACCTCGATGTGATCAAGACCGCGGACTGGGTCATCGACATGGGCCCCGAGGGCGGCAACGGCGGTGGCATGGTCGTCGCCGAGGGCACCCCGGAGCAGGTTGCGGCGATCCCGGCCAGCCACACCGGCAAGTTCCTGCGGGACATCCTCGGCGACCGGGTCAGCGACGCGGCATTGGTCGACGGCGCGCCCCGGCAGCCGGCCGCCCGGAAGACCGCGGCGAAGAAGGCGGTGGCCGCCGACTCGGCAGGGAAGACGACGGTGACCGCCTCGACCGCGGCGAAGAAGACCGCCGCCAAGAAGAGCACCGCCGCGTCCACCGCCAAGAAGGCCCCCGCGAAGAAGACGGCGGCCAAGACGACCGCCGCCAAGAAGACGACGACGCGGGCCCGTCGGACCACCTGACGCCGCATCGCCGCACCGCCGCACGGAACAGCGGGGGCGGAGCCTCTTTCCGGGGCGCCGCCCCCGCTGTGCTTTCCCGCTATCCGGCAGGCCCCGGCCCGCGGCCTGCCGGGCCGTCCGGCCGGCCCCTCAGGCCGCCAGTTCCGCGGCGTACGGCGGCTCCGCGCCCGCCCGGGAGCAGGTGACGGCCGCCGCCCGCGCGGCGAAGCGGAGGATGTCCTCCCAGTCGCCGTCGCCGAGCGCCCCGACCGCCGCGTACGACAGCGCGCCATGGACGTCCAGGCGGTGCAGCAGCGCCGCGTTGACGGTGTCGCCCGCGCCGATGGTGTCGACGACGGCGACCCGCTCACCGGGCACCGCCAGCTCACCGCCGCCCCGCCTCAGCACCGTCAGCCCGTCGCCGCCGTGGGTGAGCACGATCGCCGCCGGTCCGGCGGCAAGCCACTCCCGGGCCGCCGCGAGGACCGCCGCCCGATCGGTGCCCGGCGCGCCCGGTCGGCCGGTGCCCGCCCCGGCCAGCCACAGCGCGTCCTCCTCGGACAGCTTCAGCAGCGCCAGGTCCGGCAGCCAGGAGCGGAACCGTGCCCGGTAGGCGTCCGGGTCGGGGATCAGCCCGGGGCGGATGTTGGGGTCGAGCGCGGTGAACACCCCGCGCCGGGCCTCCCGGCGCAGCAGCGCCTCGTACGCCCCGGCGCCCGGCTCCAGCACCAGCGAGCAGGTGCCCAGGGAGAGCGCCCGCACCGCCTCCGGCAGCGCCGCGGGCAGCGTGAAGAGCCGGTCGGCGGTGCCTTCCACGTAGAAGCCGTAGCCGGCCGAGCCGTCCGGGCTGATGTCCGCCACCGCCAGGGTCGTCGGCTCCGGACCGCGCTGCACCAGTGAGGTGTCCACCCCGCCGTCCCGCAGGCCGCGCAGCAGCGACGCACCGAAGGTGTCGGTCGAGACCCGGGAACAGAACGCGGTGGGCGCGCCCAGCCGCCCGAGCGCCACCGCGGTGTTGTACGGCCCGCCGCCGCGCCGCGGCAGCAGCGCCGGCAACGGGCCGTCCGGGGACGGCTGCTGACTGGGGACGAGGTCGATCAGCGCCTCGCCGGCGACGACGATCACGGGGGCGGGTCCTTTCCTACGGAGGCCGGGGTCGGCCGGGGCGTGCCGGGCGGGGGCCCGTCCGGGCCCCGGGGCGGTCCGGCGGGCGGGGTGCCCGGTCCGCCGGACGGCCGTTAAGCGGTCTCGGGGCAGCCGCACGAGGTGCGGTGCACGAAGGTGCAGGGCAGCCGGACGGTGCGGGGCGGCCGGTCGGGATCGTCCAGTCGCTCCAGCAGCAGCCGGACCGCCGTGGCGCCCAGTTCCCTGCTGGGCTGGGCGATCGCGGTCAGCCGCGGGGTGAAGAGGTCCGCCCAGGAGAAGTCGTCGAAGCAGGCCAGGGCGATGTCGCGGGGGACCTCCAGGCCCAGGTCGCGCAGGGCCTGGAGCGCGCCGATGGTCATCGCGTTGTTGGCGGTGATGATCGCGGTGGGCGGTTCCGGCGCGGCGAGCAGCTGGCGGGTGGCGTCCTGGGCGCCCTCGGCCTCGGAGTTGCCGCCGGCCAACAGCTCGGGCGCGAAAGGCAGTCGGCGGGCGCGCAGTCCCGCGCGGTAGCCCTCTACCCGCTCGGTGGTGGTGCTGAGTCCGGGCAGGCCCGCCACCAGGCCGATCCGGGTGTGCCCCAGGTCGGCAAGATGCTCGACGAGTCGGCGGACCGGGCCGGTGCTCTCCGCGCAGACCTGGTCGAAGCCGTCGCCGACCAGCCGGTCGAGGAAGACCGTGGGCACCCGGCGGCGCAACACGTAGTCGGTCGTCTCGGCCGGCTCCGCGGAGGGCGCGACGATCATGCCGTCCACCCGCCGCTCGTGCAGCAGTTGGACGACCTTGCGCTCGTGCCGGGGATCGTCGTGCGGGTCGGCGATCAGCAGGCTGTATCCGGCCTCCAGGGCGCCGGCCTCGACGCCCTGGAGGATCTCGGTGAAGTACGGGTTGCTGATCGCCGAGACCGCCAGGCCGATGGAGCGGGTGCGGGAGGTGACCAGGGAGCGGGCGAGGGTGTTGTGGGTGTAGCCGAGCTCCTCGATGGCGGCCAGCACAGAGGCCCGGGTGTCCGGGCGCACCGGCCGGGTGCCGTTCACCACGTGCGAGACCGTGGCGACGGAGACGCCCGCGCGCCGTGCCACATCCACCATCGTCGTCATCCGGCTCTTTCCTCCCCGATGCCCCGGCGCACGGCGCACGGCGCACCGTGCTCCGGCTCCCGGCGGACGGCCTCCGTGCCCGTCCGTCGCAGTCCATCACAGTACGTCCGCGCAGGCCCAAACGTAAACGCTTGCGTAAGCGTTTACGTACTGGTGGATCTTCTGTAGTGTCCCCGCCATCGAACCCGCACGACGTCGTGAGGAGGCGCCGATGCGCGCTCTCGTGGTCACCGCGCCGGGCCCCCGGGGCACCGCCGCTGTCACCGAACTGCCCGATCCCCGCCCGGAGCCCGACGAGGTGGTCGTGCGCGTCACCTCGTGCGGGCTGTGCGGCACCGACATGCACATCCTCGGCGGCGAGTTGCCGGTGGTCGGCTACCCGCTGGTCCCCGGGCACGAGCTGACCGGCGAGGTCGTCGCGGTGGGTGCGGCGGTGCGGGACCGGGCGGTCGGCGACCGGGTCGCGGTCGACCCCAACATGCCCTGCGGCGCCTGCCGCTACTGCCGGATCGGCCGCGGCAACCTCTGCGAGGACTACACCGCGATCGGCGTCACCCGGGCCGGCGGCTTCGCCGAACTGGTCGCCGTCCCGGCCCGCTGCGCCTACGTCCTGCCGGCGCACCTCTCGGAGGCCGCCGCCGGGCTCGTCGAGCCGCTGTCCTGTGCGGTGCACGGGCTCAACCGGCTGCCGCGCCGCCCCGGCGAGCACTACCTGATCTACGGGGCGGGCACCATGGGCCTGCTGATGGCCGCGCTGGTGCGGACCGCGGGGGCCGCCTCGGTCTCCGTCGTGGACCTCAACGAGGAACGGCTGGCGTTCGCCCGGTCGTTCGGCGCGGACGCGGCGGTGACGCACGCCGACGCCCTCGGCCGGGCGCCCGGCTTCGAGGTGGTGATCGACGCGACCGGGGTGATCGCGGCCATCGAGGACGGTCTGGGCCGGGTGCGCCGCGGGGGGACGTTCCTCCAGTTCGGCGTCGCCGACCCGGCCCGCGCCGCGTCCTTCTCGCCGTACCGCGTCTACAGCCAGGAGATCGACATCATCGGCTCGATGGCCGTGCACAACAGCTTCCAGCCGGCCATCGACCTGCTCGCCGCCGGCCTCGGCGGAGTCCCCGTCGACTCGCTGGTCTCCGACGTCTACGGCCTGGACGGCTTCGACGAGGCGGTGGCCCGCTTCCGGGCCGGCACCGGCCGCAAGATCCACATCGCCCCGCAGAAGGGCTGACCGTCGTGCCGGCATCCGTCAAGAACGCCATGATCTGGGTCTTCGGCGCCCTCGGGGGCATCCTCTGGGGCTACGACACCGGCGTCATCTCCGGCGCCATGCTCTTCCTCAAGCGCGATATCGCGCTCACCCCGCTCCTGGAGGGCCTGGTCGTCTCCGGCCTCCTCGTAGGCGCGATGCTCGGTGCCGGTCTCTCGGGGCGGCTCTCCGACTCGTGGGGCCGCCGCCGGTTGATCCTGGCCGCCTCCGGGGTCTTCATCCTCGGCACCCTCGGCGCGGCCTGTGCGACCGGGGCCGTCCCGCTGATCGCGTTCCGCTGCGTGATCGGCGTGGGTGTCGGCATCGCCTCCGTGGTCGTCCCGCTCTACCTCACCGAACTCGCGCCCAAGCACCTGCGGGGCGGGCTGACCTCGCTGATGCAGCTGCTGGTGACCGTCGGCATCTTCGTCGCCTACGTCACCGACTACCTGCTCGCCGACTCGGGGGCCTGGCGCTGGATGATCGGCCTGGGCGTGGTCCCGGCCGCGGTGCTGGCGCTGGGCATCGTCACCCAGCCGGAGAGCCCGCGCTGGCTGGTGGGCAGGGGCCGGGGCGCGGAGGCCCGGGCGGTGCTGACCCGGCTGCGCGGGGACGCCGCGGCCGCGGGGGAGGAGCTGGCCGAGATCGAGCGGGCCGAGCGCGCCGAACGGGAGGCGAGCGAGCCGCTGAGCCTGCGGCGGCTGCTGTCGCCGCAGCTGCGGCCGGCCTTCACGGTCGGGATGCTGCTGGTGCTCTTCCAGAACTTCGTCGGGATCAACACGATCATCTACTACGCGCCGACCCTGCTCACCGACATCGGCTTCGGCTCGGGCGGCGCCATCCTCGCCAACGTCGGCATCGGCCTGCTCAACATGCTGATGACGCTGCCGGCGATGCGGCTGATCGACCGCAGGGGCCGCAAGCCGCTGCTGCGGACCGGGGCGCTGGGCATGTGCGCGGCGATGGTCCTGCTGGCCGTCACCAACCTCTCCGGGCTCGGCTACGGCGCGCTGCTGTCCACCCTCACCCTGCTCGGGATCGCGCTCTACATCGCCTCGTTCGCGGTCTCCTGGGGGCCGGTGCAGTGGGTGATGCTGCCGGAGTTGTTCCCGATGCGGATCCGGGCCGCTGCGGTCAGCCTGTGCGTCCTCTTCAACTGGCTGTTTAACATGATCGTGGCGCTGCTCTTCCCCTCCCTGCTGCACGCCTGGGGTGCCGGGATCAACTTCTGCTTCTTCGCCGGGACGACGCTGCTGGCGTTCGTCTTCGTCCAGCGGCTGCTGCCGGAGACCAAGGGCCGCAGCCTGGAGGAGATCGAGGCGGAGCTGCTGCGGGGCGGGGTGGACCGCCGTCCGAGCGAGCGGACCGCCCCGGTATCGTCGGGGGCCGACGCCGCCCACTGACCAGGAGGTACCACATGAGTGGGTCCCCGGACCGCCGGACCGTGCTGCGCGGGGCCGCGCTCGCCGGCATCGCCTGCTTCGGCGCCGCCGGCTGCGCCGCGGGGGAGCAGGGATCGGGCGCCCGGCCGTCCTCCGACGCGCCGGTCGAGCTGGGTCCGGCCGCGGACGTGCCGGTCGGCGGCGCCAAGCTCTACGCCGCGCAGCGGCTGCTGGTCTCGCAGCCCACCAAGGGCGAGTTCAAGTGCTTCAGCAGCGTGTGCACGCACATGGGCGCGATCCTGAACAAGATCGAGAAGGGGCAGGCCGTCTGCCCGCTGCACGGCAGCCACTTCGAGGTGGCCACCGGCAAGGTCGCCCAGGGGCCGGCGTCCAGCCCGCTGGAGGAGGTCCCGGTCAAGGTCAAGGGCGGCAAGCTGATGGCGGGCTGAGCCGGCGCCCCGCCGCCCGGCTCACCCCCAGTCCCAGGTGATCCCCAGGATGCCCTGCCGCACCCCCTGCTCCACCATGTGCACCGCGTGGTGCTGCCCGCTCAGCGTCAGCTCCTGCTGGCCGGTGCGCGGGGCGCCGGCCGACGCCTGGGTGAAGCGGCGGCAGCGCACCGGCAGCGCCGCCTCGTCGAACCGCACCTGCAGGACGTACTGGCCGCCGGCGAAGCTGAACCCGCGCAGGTACTCGGAACTGGGGCCGCCGCTGCCGTCCTCGAAGGTGTAGCCGAAGACGTGGGTCTCGCCGGCCCGCAGGCGGCTGTCGAAGAGCAGCTCGGCGACGACCACGCCGTTCGCCGCGTCCCCGCGCACCCGCCCCAGCCGGCAGTTCTCCGTGGCCCGCACCCGCACCAGGGACGGGTCGCAGCCGGCGTCGCCCTGGTGGATGGCGACGTAGCGGTCCACCCCGTCCCGGTGGGCGCGCACCACCTGGAGCGACTCCCGTTCGCCCAGTTCGCGCCGGGCCCCGATCCGCACCCACTCGTGGTGGCCGACCGTGTGCAGCCCGCCGTCCACCGGGGTCTCCAGCTCGGCGAAGAGCTGCTGGAGGCAGTCGGCCGGTGCGACCAGCGAGCGGTAGGAGCGGGCCGGTGGCCGCTCGGTCTCCGGGCGGGCGCCGCCCTCCGGCACCAGGAGGCGGTGCAGCGACCGGTCGGGCAGCCCGAGGACGTCCTCCAGGGCGCGGACCGCGCGCAGTGACTCGGGGCGCTGCGGGCGCCGGGCCCCCTGCTGCCAGTAGCTCAGGCTGGTGACGCCGATGGTGATGCCGCGCTGGGCGAGTTTGTGCTGGACGCGGGTGAGGGCCAGCCCGCGGGCGGTGAGTGCGCCGCGCAGGGCGAGATGGAACGGGCCGGTCCGCAGGAGCTGCGCCAACTCGGCCGAAATGGGAAGGTTTTGCGTCATGTCGGGGGTGTTCTGTGCCATTGCCTCAATCCTCCGGCGCGCGACGTGAACATTCACAACCGGGACGCACGGCGCGCGCTCTCCCTGCCTTGTCACTGCAGGACGCCGGGCGCCGGCCGTTCACTTCCGGGCCCGTTCGTCCACACCCCCATGTCACCTCGCATTGAAGCGTGTTGACCTGCCTGCGACAACACCCGATGCTCCTCAACAGCATCCGGATGCGCTCCTCTCCCCCCTCACCCACTGACCGGGAGGAACGCCATGTCCCAACCCCTTCGCACCCGCCGTCGGCGCGGTAGACGGCTGTCGGCGGCCGTGCTCGCCGCGGTGGCGCTGACCGCGATCCCGGGGGCCGCCGGTGCCGCCCCGCAGGCCGCCAACCGCCTGGACATCACCATGCAGGCCCAGGAGAACACCAACTGGTGCTGGGCCGCGTCGGGCAACACCATCGCGACCTGGTACGGCAGGAAGTACAGCCAGAACCAGTTCTGCAACGCGGCCTTCAACCGCCAGCAGGGTTCCAACTGCCCCAACAACCAGGCCACACTGGGCAATGTTCAGAACGCGCTCGGCTGGATGGGCATCAATTCTGGCTCATATGTGACCGGTTGGCTCCGCTACGGCACCGTGCAGAGCGAGATAAACGCCAGGCGCCCCATCGAGACCCGCATCCAGTGGTCGTCCGGCGGCGGCCACATGCACGTCATCTACGGCTACGACGCCTCCCGGAACTGGGTGTACTGGGGCGACCCATGGGCCACCAACAACCGTTACAACTGGGGCGACTTCGACAACTACGTGAACGGCAGCTCCTTCTCTTGGACGCACTCCCTCTACCGGATAGGGGCCTGAGGTCATGACGAAGCGCACCGTCGCCCGCGCCGCCACCGCGGGCGCGCTCGCCGCCACCTTCCTCGGCCTGGCCCCGCTCACCGCGCTGGCCGCCGACGTGCCCGCGCCGCAGGCCCCGCCCAGCGCCGCCGTCACCGCGGCCCGTGACGCGGCCGCCTCCGCCGCGACCGCGGACACCCTGGCCCGCTTCTTCGCCGCCGCACCGGCCAAGGACGGCACCCGCGCCGAAGGCGGAGCGGGCCTCGCCGCCCCGGCCGGGACCGCCCCGCGCATCGAGGGCGCCACCGTGCCCGTCTACGTCCTGTCGCCCGACTTCGTCCGCGGCAAGGCCGGGGCCCCCGTGGCGCGGGTGGAGTTCATGGCCAGCAAGGCGGTCGCCGCCGACGGCCGCACGGCCTCCGTGTGGACCGCCCAGAAGGGCTCCGCCTGGAAGGTCGTCAACATCGCCAGCGGCGACGACGAGACCCGCTACGCCGCGGCCGGCGCCGGACAGGGCGGCGGAACGGTTTTCCACGAGCCGCAGATCGACGCCTGGTACGTCCAGCGCGGCGACCGCATCGAGCCCCTGGACGACGCGGCCCGCAAGGCCGTCGGCGCCGACGGCACCACCGTCGCCGCCTACCGGAAGCGGGTCACCGAGGCGTACGGCGACAAGCTCCCCGGCTCCGCGTACGACAAGCGCGGCGAGGCCGGCGGCTTCGGCCCCGACGGGGCGCCGACCGCCGACACCGGCCGCGCGCCGCAGCCGCTCGCGGCCTCCGCGGTGGACACCGCTGACGCGGCTGACACCGCGGACACCGCGAACGGCGCGGTGACTGCCGCCTCGACCGTCGCGGGGGCCGCCGCCGTGCTCGCCCTGGGCCTGTCGGCCGCGGCGGCGGTGCGCCGGCGGCGCAGCCGCTGACCGGACGCCGCGCCACCGCATCACCGGAGCCCGCCCCTCCGCCCCGTCCGCCGGGCACGGGAGGGGCGGGCTCCGCCGCTGCGGCCCTGATTGTCGGTGGCGGTCAGTAGGGTGGTGGGCATGGCAGACCCCAGCAGCTATCGACCCAAGCCGGGACAGATCCCCGACTCGCCGGGGGTCTATAAGTTCCGCGACGAGCACGGCCGGGTCATCTACGTGGGCAAGGCCAAGAGCCTGCGCCAGCGCCTGGCCAACTACTTCCAGGACCTGGCCGGTCTCCACCCGCGCACGCGCACGATGGTCACCACCGCCGCCTCGGTGGAGTGGACCGTCGTCTCCACCGAGGTCGAGGCGCTCCAGCTCGAATACAGCTGGATCAAGGAGTTCGACCCGCGGTTCAACGTCAAGTACCGCGACGACAAGAGCTATCCGTACCTCGCGGTGACCCTGGGCGAGGAGTTCCCCCGCGTCCAGGTGATGCGCGGCGCCAAGAAGAAGGGCGTCCGCTACTTCGGCCCGTACGCCCACGCCTGGGCCATCCGCGAGACCGTCGACCTGCTACTGCGGGTCTTCCCCGTGCGGACCTGCTCCGCCGGCGTCTTCAAGCGCTCCGCCCAGATCGGCCGCCCCTGCCTGCTCGGCTACATCGGCAAGTGCTCGGCCCCCTGCGTCGGCCGCGTCTCCCCCGAGGAGCACCGCGAACTCGCCGAGGAGTTCTGCGAGTTCATGGCCGGCCGCACCGGCGCCCACCTCCGCCGCCTGGAGCGCGGGATGCAGGAGGCGGCCGAGGAGATGGAGTACGAGCGCGCCGCCCGCCTGCGGGACGACATAGGCGCGCTCAAGCGCGCCATGGAGAAGAGCGCGGTGGTGCTCGCCGACGCCACCGACGCCGACCTGATCGCCGTCGCCGAGGACGAACTCGAAGCCGCCGTCCAGATCTTCCACGTCCGCGGCGGCCGGGTGCGCGGCCAGCGCGGCTGGGTCACCGACAAGGTCGAGGCGGTCACCACCGCCGGCCTGGTCGAGCACGCCCTCCAGCAGCTCTACGGCGAGGAGCAGGGCGACGCGGTGCCCAAGGAGGTCCTGGTGCCGGCGCTCCCCGAGCCGGTCGAGCCGGTCGCCCAGTGGCTCACCCAGCGCCGTGGCTCCCAGGTCTCGCTGCGCATCCCGCAGCGCGGCGACAAGAAGGACCTGATGGCCACGGTCGCGCGCAACGCCCAGCAGGCGCTGGCCCTGCACAAGACCAAGCGCGCCTCGGACCTGACCACCCGCTCCCGCGCCCTGGAGGAGATCGCCCAGGCCCTCGACCTGGACACGGTCCCGCTGCGCATCGAGTGCTTCGACATCTCGCACCTCCAGGGCGAGGACGTCGTCGCCTCGATGGTGGTGTTCGAGGACGGTCTCGCCCGGAAGAGCGAATACCGCCGCTTCCAGATCAGGGGCTTCGCCGGCCAGGACGATGTGCGTTCCATGCACGAGGTCGTCGGGCGCCGCTTCCGGCGCTACCTCCAGGAGAAGCAGAAGTCCGGGGAGTGGGTCGAGGAGCCGGCCGCCGCGGACCCCGCCGGGCCGGCCGCCGCGGATCCGGCCGCGGATCCGGCCACCGCCGCCGACTCCGCCGGCCACCTCACCGACGAGGACGGCCGCCCCAAGCGGTTCGCCTACCCGCCCCAGCTCGTGGTCGTCGACGGCGGCGCCCCTCAGGTGGCGGCCGCCCGCCGGGCCATGGACGAGCTGGGCATCGACGACGTCGCGGTCTGCGGCCTGGCCAAGCGCCTGGAAGAGGTCTGGCTGCCCGGCGAGGACGACCCGGTGGTGCTGCCGCGCAGCAGCGAGGGGCTCTACCTCCTCCAGCGGGTCCGCGACGAGGCGCACCGCTTCGCGATCACCTACCAGCGCAACAAGCGCGGCAAGCGGCTGAAGTCCTCCCCGCTGGACGTCGTCCCCGGCCTCGGCGACAGCCGCCGGCAGGCGCTCCTCACACACTTCGGCTCGCTGAAGAAGCTCCGGGCCGCCACGGTCGAGGAGATCTGCCAGGTCCCGGGCGTCGGCCGGAAGACCGCCGAGACGGTCGCCGCGGCGCTGGCCGCCGCGGCCCCGCCCGCCCCCGCGGTGAATACCGCCACAGGAGAGATCATTGAGGATGACGGGGCCCCACCGGCCGCGTTGTCAGCAGAACGGGGGCAGGACCGATGAGCACACCGCACGAGACGCAGGAACCCGAGAGAGACGGTGCACAGGTGAGTACGGGCACGATGCGCGAAGCCGACCAGGGCGAGAGCGCCGCGATCCCCGAGCTGGTGATCATCTCCGGCATGTCCGGCGCCGGACGCAGCACGGCGGCGAAGTGTCTGGAGGACCTCGGCTGGTTCGTCGTCGACAACATCCCGCCCGAGCTGATCCCGCCGATGGTCGAGCTGGGCGCCCGCTCGCAGGGCAACGTCGCCAAGATCGCCGTGGTCGTCGACGTCCGCGGCCGCCGCTTCTTCGCCAACCTCAAGGAGTCGCTGGCCACCCTCGACGCACAGAACGTCAAGCGCCGCATCGTCTTCCTGGAGTCCTCCGACGAGGCCCTGGTGCGCCGCTTCGAGTCCGTCCGCCGCCCGCACCCCCTCCAGGGCGACGGCCGGATCGTCGACGGCATCGCCGCCGAGCGCGACCTGCTGCGCGAGCTGCGCGGCGACGCCGACCTGGTCATCGACACCTCCAGCCTCAACGTCCACGAACTCCGCGCCAAGCTCGACGCCCAGTTCGCCGGCGAGGAGGTCCCCGAGCTGCGGGCCACGGTCATGTCCTTCGGCTTCAAGTACGGCCTGCCGGTCGACGCCGACATGGTCGTCGACTGCCGCTTCATCCCCAACCCGCACTGGGTCCCCGAGCTGCGCCCCTTCACGGGCCTGAACGAAGAGGTCTCCCAGTACGTCTTCAACCAGCCCGGTTCCAAGGAGTTCCTGGACGGCTACACCGAGCTGCTGCGCCTGGTGGCGGCCGGCTACCGCCGCGAGGGCAAGCGCTACGTGACCATCGCCGTCGGCTGCACCGGCGGTAAGCACCGCAGCGTCGCGATGTCCGAGAAGCTGGCCCGCCGACTGGTCTCCGAGGGCGTCGAAACGGTCGTCGTGCACCGGGACATGGGGCGCGAATGACCCCCCGTACGCCGCGGCTGCGCCGGGTCCGCCGCTTCGTTCCCAGCGCCCGCGCGGCGAAGGGCGCCACCCCCAAGGTGGTGGCGCTCGGCGGCGGCATGGGCCTGTCCGCCTCGCTCGCCGCGCTGCGCCGCATCACCCGGGACCTGACCGCCGTGGTCACCGTCGCCGACGACGGCGGCTCCAGCGGCCGGCTCCGCGACGAGCTGGGCGTGCTGCCCCCCGGCGACCTGCGCAAGGCGCTGGCCGCGCTGTGCGGTGACGACGACTGGGGCCAGACCTGGGCCCGGGTGATCCAGCACCGCTTCGAGAGCGAGGGCGAGCTGCACGACCACGCGGTGGGCAATCTGCTGATCGTCGCGCTGTGGGAGCAGCTCGGCGACCACGTCCAGGCGCTCGACCTGGTCGGCAAGCTGCTCGGCGCGCACGGCCGGGTGCTGCCCATGTCGGCGGTGCCGCTGGAGCTCCAGGCCCAGGTCAAGGGCCTGGACCAGAATCACCCGGACGAGATCAGCACGGTCCGGGGCCAGGCCACCGTCGCCCTGACCCGCGGTGAAGTGCAGTCCGTCCACGTCGTCCCCGAGGACCCGCCGGCCGTCCCCGAGGCGGTCGCCGCGGTCCGCGACGCCGACTGGGTGGTGCTGGGTCCCGGCTCGTGGTTCTCCTCGGTCATCCCGCATCTGCTCGTGCCCGAGCTGCGCGAGGCACTGGAGGAGACCAAGGCGCGAAAGGTGCTCTCGCTCAACCTCGCGCCCCAGCCGGGCGAAACCGAGGGCTTCTCCCCGCAGCGTCATTTGGAGGTTTTGGCCCGACACGCCCCTAAACTCGCCTTCGACGTGGTGCTGGCCGACGAGGCCGCGGTGCCCGACATCGATGGTCTGACGGTTGCCGCCAAGCAGCTGGTGGGCAGCGAGGTCGAGCTGGCCGCGGTCGCTGCACGCGAAGAGGACACCCGGCCCGGTGCCGGGGAAGCCCCCGACCGGCACGATCCGGAACTGCTGGCAGCCGCGTACGACCGTATTTTTCGGATGCATGGAAGGATCGGCCCATGGCGATGACGGCTGCGGTGAAGGACGAGATCTCCCGGCTCCCCGTCACCCGGACCTGCTGCCGGAAGTCGGAGGTCTCGTCGATCCTGCGGTTCGCGGGTGGTCTGCACCTGGTCAGTGGCCGCATTGTGATCGAGGCGGAGCTCGACACGGGCATCGCCGCCCGCCGGCTCCGCAAGGACATCCTGGAGATCTTCGGCCACTCCTCCGACCTGGTGGTGATGGCCCCCGGCGGACTGCGGCGCGGCAGCCGCTACGTGGTCCGCGTGGTGGCCGGCGGCGACCAGCTGGCCCGGCAGACCGGGCTGGTCGACGGCCGCGGCCGCCCCATCCGCGGCCTGCCCCCGCAGGTGGTCTCCGGCGCGACCTGCGACGCGGAGGCCGCCTGGCGCGGTGCCTTCCTCGCCCACGGCTCGCTGACCGAGCCCGGCCGCTCGTCCTCCTTGGAGGTCACCTGCCCCGGTCCCGAGGCCGCCCTCGCCCTGGTCGGCGCGGCCCGCCGGCTCGGCATCGGCGCCAAGGCCCGCGAGGTGCGCAGTGTGGACCGCGTCGTCGTCCGTGACGGTGATGCCATCGGCGCGCTGCTGACGCGGCTCGGCGCCCACGAGTCGGTGCTGGCGTGGGAGGAGCGGCGGATGCGCCGCGAGGTCCGGGCCACCGCCAACCGCCTCGCCAACTTCGACGACGCCAACCTCCGCCGCTCGGCGCGGGCCGCGGTCGCCGCCGGCGCCCGGGTCCAGCGCGCCCTGGAGATCCTCGGCGAGGAGGTGCCCGAACACCTCGCCGCCGCCGGCCGGCTGCGGATGGAGCACAAGCAGGCGTCCCTGGAGGAGTTGGGGGCGCTGGCCGATCCGCCGCTGACCAAGGACGCGGTCGCCGGGCGGATCCGGCGGTTGCTCGCGATGGCCGACAAGCGCGCCCAGGACCTGGGCATCCCGGGCACCGAGTCCAACCTCACCGAGGAGCTCGCGGACGGCATGGTCGGCTGACCCGGAGCGCCCCTCGTCCACACGCGCCCCCGACACCCGCACCGGGTGTCGGGGGCGCGTGCGTGCGGACGCCGTGCGGGGGTGCGCACGGGTGGGCGTCAGAGGGGCTGGAAGCCGCTCACCTGAGCATCTTTGAGCCCCGATGTCAATGTCACGTACGTCTCGTTCAGGAGGTAGGGTCGGAGGCGGTCGGGGACAGTCCATACACCTCGCCGGTATCCAAAACCGGCGTACCAACGAGGAGATCGGTTCGTGACGATCCGCGTAGGCATCAACGGATTCGGCCGCATTGGTCGCAACTACTTCCGCGCGCTCCTGGAGCAGGGTGCGGACATCGAGATCGTCGGTGTCAACGACCTGACCGACAACGCCACCCTGGTCCACCTGCTGAAGTACGACACCATCCTGGGTCGCCTGAAGCAGGACGTCAGCCACACCGACGACTCCATCACGGTCGGCAACCAGACCTTCAAGACGATGGCCGAGCGCGACCCCGCCAAGCTCCCCTGGGGCGAGCTGGGTGCCGACATCGTCATCGAGTCGACCGGCATCTTCACCAAGCGCGAGGACGCCGCGAAGCACCTCGCCGCCGGTGCCAAGAAGGTCCTGATCTCCGCGCCCGCCAAGGGCGAGGACATCACCATCGTGATGGGCGTCAACCACGACAAGTACGACGCGGCCAACCACCACGTCATCTCCAACGCGTCCTGCACCACCAACTGCGTGGCGCCGATGGCCAAGGTTCTCGACGAGAACTTCGGCATCGTCAAGGGCATGATGACCACGGTCCACGCGTACACCAACGACCAGCGCATCCTGGACTTCCCGCACTCGGACCTGCGCCGCGCCCGGGCCGCCGCGGAGAACATCATCCCGACCTCGACGGGCGCCGCCAAGGCCACCGCCCTGGTCCTCCCGCAGCTCAAGGGCAAGCTGGACGGCATCGCCATGCGCGTCCCGGTCCCCACCGGCTCGGTCACCGACCTCGTCCTGGAACTCGACCGCGAGGCCAGCAAGGACGAGATCAACGCCGCCTTCCAGAAGGCCGCCGAGGGTCAGCTCAAGGGCATCCTGGAGTACACCGAGGACCCGATCGTCTCCTCGGACATCGTCAACTGGCCGGCCTCCTGCACTTTCGACTCCTCGCTTACGATGGCGCAGGGCAAGCAGGTCAAGATCGTCGGCTGGTACGACAACGAGTGGGGCTACTCCAACCGTCTGGTGGACCTCACCGTCTTCGTCGGTGGCCAGCTCTGATCACTGCCTGACGTCACCCAAGGCACCGGAATGTGTGGACGGGGCTCGTAGGACGCGGAAACGCGTCGTACGGGCCCCGTCCCATGACGGACTACAACGGAGTCACTTCATATGAAGACGATCGACGACCTCGCCACGGAAGGCGTCGCCGGCAAGCGGGTCTTCGTCCGCGCCGATCTCAACGTTCCTCTGGACGGCACCACCATCACCGACGACGGCCGGATCCGCGCCGTCGCCCCGACGATCGCCAAGCTGGCCGCGCTCGGCGCCAAGGTGATCGTCGCCTCCCACCTGGGCCGTCCCAAGGGCGCCCCGGACCCCGCCTTCTCGCTGGCCCCCGCGGCCGCGCGGCTCGGTGAAATCCTCGGTCGGGACGTGGCATTCGCCACCGACACGGTCGGCGACTCCGCCCGGTCCGTGACCGCGGGCCTGGCCGACGGCCAGGTGGCCGTCCTGGAGAACCTCCGCTTCAACGCCGGTGAGACCAGCAAGGACGACGCCGAGCGCGGCGCCTTCGCCGACCGGCTCGCCGAGCTCGCCGACCTCTACGTGGGCGACGGCTTCGGCGCCGTGCACCGCAAGCACGCCTCGGTCTTCGACCTGCCCAAGCGGCTGCCGCACGCCGCCGGCGACCTGATCGCCACCGAGGTCGGCGTCCTGAAGAAGCTCACCGACGACGTCAAGCGCCCGTACGCCGTCGTGCTCGGCGGCGCCAAGGTCTCCGACAAGCTCGCCGTCATCGACAACCTGCTCAAGAAGGCCGACCGCATCCTGGTCGGCGGCGGCATGGCGTACACCTTCCTCGCAGCCAAGGGCCACGAGGTCGGCATCTCGCTGCTGCAGAAGGACCAGATCCCGGTCTGCCTGAAGTACCTGGCGGAGGCGGAGAAGCGCGGCGTGGAGTTCGTGCTCCCCGTCGACGTGCTGGTTTCGGCCGACTTCCCGGACCTGAAGACCAAGGCCCCGGCCACCTACGACGTCGTCGCCTCGGACGCCATCCCGGCGGACAAGGAGGGCCTGGACATCGGCCCGAAGACCCGCGAGCTCTACGCCGCGAAGCTCGCCGACGCGGGCACCGTCTTCTGGAACGGCCCGATGGGCGTCTTCGAGCACCCCGACTACGCGAACGGCACCAAGGCCGTGGCGCAGGGGCTGCTGGAGTCGGACGCCTTCACCGTCGTCGGCGGCGGTGACTCGGCCGCCGCGGTACGCCTGCTCGGCTTCGACGAGAATGCTTTCGGCCACATTTCGACCGGCGGCGGCGCCAGCCTCGAGTACCTCGAAGGCAAGACGCTCCCCGGCCTCGCCGCTCTGGAGGACTGAACAACCGTGAGTGACCGCACCCCGCTGATGGCGGGCAACTGGAAGATGAACCTCAACCACCTCGAGGCCATCGCCCACGTCCAGAAGCTCGCCTTCGCCCTCAACGACAAGGACTTCGACCAGGTGGAGGTCGCGGTCCTGCCGCCCTTCACCGACCTGCGCTCGGTGCAGACCCTCGTCGACGGCGACAAGCTCAAGTTCAAGTACGGCGCCCAGGACCTGTCGGCGCACGACTCCGGTGCCTACACCGGTGAGATCTCCGGCGCCATGCTGGCCAAGCTCAAGTGCGCCTACGTGGCCGTCGGCCACAGCGAGCGCCGCCAGTACCACGGCGAGGACGAGGCGATCTGCAACGCCAAGGTCAAGGCCGCGTTCAAGCACGGCCTGACCCCGATCCTGTGCGTCGGCGAGGGCCTGGACGTCCGCAAGGCCGGAAACCAGGTCGCGCACACCCTCGCCCAGGTCGACGGCGGTCTGAAGGACGTCCCGGCCGAGCAGGCCGAGACGATCGTGATCGCCTATGAGCCGGTGTGGGCCATCGGCACCGGCGAGGTCGCCACGCCCGAGGACGCGCAGGAGGTCTGCGGTGCCATCCGCGGCCGCCTCGCCGAGCTCTACAGCCAGGAGCTGGCCGACAAGGTCCGCATCCAGTACGGCGGCTCGGTCAAGTCCGGCAACGTCGCGGCGATCATGGCGCAGCCGGATGTGGACGGCGCCCTGATCGGCGGCGCGGCACTGGATGCGGACGAGTTCGTGAAGATCGTCCGCTTCCGCGATCAGTAGCAGCTATGACGACGGGCCCGGCCCGTCGTACCCTGTCGGGGCCGGGTCCGGTGTCGCGTGCACCGCCCGGCCCCGCACCGTCCGGCCCCGCCGGACGGCCGGCACGTTCCGTCCGACAGTCCTCAGAGAGTTGGTCCAGCCGTGGTCATCGGGTTCTCGATCGCCCTCATCATCTTCAGCGTGTTGCTGATGATGTTGGTGCTCATGCACAAGGGGAAGGGCGGCGGTCTGTCCGACATGTTCGGCGGCGGTATGCAGTCCACGGTCGGCGGCTCCTCGGTCGCCGAGCGCAACCTCGACCGCATCACCATCGTGATCGGTCTGCTGTGGTTCGCCTGCATCGTGGTGCTCGGCATCCTGATGAAGCTCGGCAGCTGACACGCCGTCGGGGACGCGGCCTATCATGAAGGCAGCGTCCCGGGACGGTAACTCGTGTCACTGGACGCGCGTTGGGCCTTTCGTACACTGGGGCGCCCGCAGCGCAGTTGCTGTGAGAGGCACGCGGCACCATTACGCAGGGAGTTACGACCGTGGCAAGTGGCAACGCGATCCGAGGAAGTCGGGTCGGGGCGGGGCCGATGGGGGAGGCCGAGCGTGGCGAGTCCGCGCCGCGCATCCGCATCTCCTTCTGGTGCTCCAACGGGCACGAGACGCAGCCCAGCTTCGCCGGCGATGCCCAGGTGCCGGACACCTGGGACTGCCCCCGCTGTGGTTTCCCGGCCGGCAAGGACCGGGACAGCCCGCCGGACCCGCCGCGTACCGAGCCGTACAAGACGCACCTCGCCTACGTCCGGGAGCGCCGCAGCGATGCCGACGGCGAGGCGATCCTGGCCGAGGCGCTCGCCAAACTCCGCGGCGAGATCTGACGGAACCGCACCACACGTTCACCCCGCTCGATACGACCGGCCCGGCCGGAGGGACACCGCGTCCCTCCCGCCGGGCCGGCCGCGTTTCCGGGTCCCGCCGCGCGGTGCCGGGCGGGGCCGGCGGCATCTGAGGGGTGGGATGGGGAAGTTGCCCCAGGCCCGTTGTCAGTGGTCGACCGTACGGTTTTCGTAGCGGCGGATCCCACTCGGGGGTCTTCGGAGGCGCGGTACGGGGGCGGGCATGGCGCGGACGGAAGCGGGCGGTGCGGCGGGAGTTGCCGGGTTCGCCTGGGGCGGCGGGTTCGGGCGGCTGTGGAGCGCCGCCGTCGTCTCCCGCTTCGGTGACGCGCTGCGGGGCACCGCCCTGCCGCTGCTCGCCCATGCGGTGACCAGCGATCCGCTGCTGATCGCGCTGGTCACCGCCTGCGGGTTCGCGCCGTGGCTGCTCTTCGGACTGCTCGGCGGCGCGGTCGCCGACCGGGTCGACCAGCGGCGGGCGATGTGGGCGGTCGATCTGCTGCGCGGGCTGTTGATGGGCGGTTTCGCACTGGCGGTGGCGGCGGGCGCGGCGGGTATCGGGTTGCTGCTGGCGCTGGCCTTCGCGCTCACCACCCTCCAGACGCTCTTCGACAACGCCGCCACCGCCCTGCTGCCGGCGGTGGTGCCCAGGGAGGCGCTGACCACCGCCAACGCCCGTCTGATGACCGGGCAGGAGGTCGTCGGCCGGTTCGTCGGGGGACCGGTGGCGCCGGTGCTGATCGGGGTGAGCGTCGCGCTGCCCTTCGTGGCCGACGCGGCGACGTACCTGATCGCCGCCGCCCTGGTGGCGTCGCTGCGCACCGGTGCGCCGCCCCGGCCGCCGGCCCCGTCCGGGCGCACCCTGCGGCGGGAAATCGCGGAGGGCGTACGGGCGTTGCGGGGCGACCGGGTGCTGCGGGGGTGCTGCCTCTCGGTGGCGTTGGGCAACGTCGGCATCGGCGCGCTGATCGCCGAACTCGTCGTGATCGTCAAGGACTGGCTGGGCGCGGGGGACTTCGGCTATGTCGCGGTGACCACGGGATACGGCGCCGGCACGGTGCTCGGCGGGCTGCTGGCCGGCCGGGTCGTCGCCGCGCTCGGCGGTCAGCTCCGCACCCTGCTGGTGGCCGGTGTGGTGGAGACCGCGGTGCTGGTGGTGTTCGGCACGGTACGTGCGCTGTGGCCCGCGGCGCTGGCGCTGGGCGTGTTCGGCTTCGCCGGCACGGTGTGGAACGTCCTGGAGACCACGGTGGTGCAGCAGCGCGCACCGGAGGCGATGCTGGGCCGGATCAGCTCCGCGTTCCGCACGGCCTCGATCGCCGGGACCCCGCTGGGCGCGCTGCTGGGCGGCGCGGCCGCGGTGGTCTGCGGGCCCAACTCCCCGGCGCTGCTGGCCGCCGCGCTGCTGGGGGTGGGCACCGTGGTGCTGATACCGGTTGTTCGGGGCGGCGACAGCACCTCGTCCGACAGGGGACAGATACCTCATACCGCGCCCTGATCAATTAGGTTGGAGAACGGCGGGGCCGCTACGAGACGAAGAAGGCTGATGTCCGAATGAACGCAGAAGGCCGCGGCAGGCTCGACCAGATGCCTGAGTGGACCGCGTTGAGCAAGCACCGCGAGCAGATGGGGGAGGTGCACCTGCGCGAGCTGTTCGACAAGGACCCCGGTCGTGCCGGGCGCCTGACCCTGCAGGTCGGCGATCTGCACCTGGACTACTCCAAGCACCTGGTCACCGACGAGACCCTGCGACTGCTCCGCGAACTGGCCGCGGCGACCGGCGTGGCCGAGCTGCGGGACGCGATGTTCCGCGGCGAGAAGATCAACATCACCGAGCACCGCTCCGTGCTGCACACCGCGCTGCGCGCGCCCGGCTCGGCGGTCATCGCCACCGACGGGGAGAACGTCGTCCCCGCGGTGCAGCACGTCCTGACAAGGATGTCGACGTTCGCCGACCGGGTCCGCTCCGGGAATTGGAAGGGCCACACCGGCCGGCGCATCAAAACGGTCGTCAACATCGGTATCGGCGGCTCGGATCTGGGCCCCGCGATGGCGTACGAGGCGCTGCGCGCCTACACCCACCGGGACATGCAGTTCCGCTTCGTCTCCAACGTCGACGGCGCCGACCTGCACGAGGCGGTCCGCGATCTGGACCCGGCCGAGACGCTGTTCATCATCGCCTCGAAGACCTTCACCACCATCGAGACGATCACCAACGCCACTTCCGCCCGCGACTGGCTGCTGGCCGGTCTCGGCGCCGGCCAGGAAGCGGTCGCCAAGCATTTCGTGGCGCTGTCGACCAACGCCGAGAAGGTCGCCGAGTTCGGCATCGACACCGACAACATGTTCGAGTTCTGGGACTGGGTCGGCGGCCGCTATTCGTACGACTCCGCCATCGGCCTGTCGCTGATGGTCGCGATCGGCCCGGAGCGGTTCCGCGAGATGCTGGCCGGCTTCCACCTCGTCGACGAGCACTTCCGCACCGCCCCGCCGGAGGAGAACGCTCCGCTGCTGCTGGGCCTGCTGGGCATCTGGTACGGCAACTTCTGGGACGCCCAGGCGCACGCCGTGCTGCCCTACAGCCACTACCTCTCCAAGTTCACCGCCTACCTCCAGCAGTTGGACATGGAGTCCAACGGCAAGTCCGTGGACCGCGAGGGCCGGCCGGTCGGCTGGCAGACCGGCCCGGTGGTCTGGGGCACCCCCGGCACCAACGGCCAGCACGCCTACTACCAACTGCTCCACCAGGGCACGAAGACGATCCCGGCCGACCTGCTCGGCTTCGCCCGGCCGGTCGAGGACCTCCAGCCGCACCTGGTCGCCCAGCACGACCTGCTGATGGCCAATCTCTTCGCGCAGGGCCAGGCGCTGGCGTTCGGCAAGACCTCCGACGAGGTGCGGGCCGAGGGCGTCGCCGAGGAACTGGTGCCGCACCGCACCTTCCAGGGCAACCACCCCACCACCACGATCCTGGCGTCGGAGCTCAGCCCGTCGGTGCTGGGCCAGTTGATCGCGCTCTACGAGCACAAGGTGTTCGTCCAGGGCGCGGTGTGGAACATCAACTCCTTCGACCAGTGGGGCGTCGAGCTGGGCAAGGTCCTGGCCAAGCGCGTCGAACCGGCGCTCGCCGAGGGCGCCGACGTGCCGGGCCTGGACGCCTCCACGGCCGGCCTGGTCGCCAAGTACCGCGAGCTGCGCGGGCGTTGATGCGATACGCCGACGGCCCCACACCCGCGGGGGTGTGGGGCCGTCGGCGTGTGCGCGGCGCTCCGGTGGGCCCGGCGCGCCGCCCGGCTCAGGAGGACGCCGGGGGGTAGAGGGCGCGCGGCAGCTGGGCGGCGGCCGCCTCGTCCAACAGCCACAGCGTCCGGCTGCGGCCGCGTGCCCCGGCCGCCGGGGCCTGCACCTCGCCGGCACCGGACAGCGCGATGGCCGCGGCGTTGGCCTTGTCCTCGCCGGCCGCCAGCAGCCACACCTCCCGTGCCGCGCGGATCGCGGGCAGGGTCAGCGTGACCCGGGTGGGCGGCGGCTTGGGGGCGCCGTGCACCCCGACCACGGACCGCTCCCGCTCGTACACCGCGGGGAGTTCGGGGAAGAGCGAGGCGACGTGGGTGTCCGGGCCGACGCCCAGCAGCAGTACGTCGAAGGACGGCACCGCGCCGCCCCCGTCGGTGGCCGCCGACTGATAGTGCTCCGGGCTCGCGGCGGCGGCGAGTTCGGCCGCGTACGCCTCCGCGGCGGCGTCCGCGTCGTGGCCGAACGGGCCGTCCGAGGGCGCCATCGGGTGCACCCGGGCCGGGTCCAGCGGGACGCTGTCCAGCAGCACCTCGCGGGCCTGGGTGTAGTTGCGCTCCGGGTCGCCGTCCGGCAGGAACCGCTCGTCGCCCCACCACAGGTCCAGCCGGGACCAGTCGATCGCGTCCCGGGCGGGCGCCTCGGCCAGGGCCGCGAGCAGCCCGTTGCCGTTGCGCCCGCCGGTGAGCACGACGGAGGCGGTGCCGCGGGCCGACTGGGCATCGACGATCTTGGTGATCAGCCGGGCCGCGGCGGCCTTCGCCATCAGCTCCTTGTCGCGGTGGACGACGACCTGAGGTGTGCTCACTTGGCGGCCGCCTTCTTGGCGGGCGCCTTCTTCGCCGCGGGCTTGGCCGGGGCGCTGTCCTCGTCCGCGGCCTTGCCGCCGACCGGGTCCGCCGGCCGGTCCGCCGCGGCCGGTGCCGCCGGCGCTCCGCCCGGCTCGCCGATCCGCTCCACGCCGTACTTCAGCGCGGCGGCGTAGATGTCGTCCGGGTCGAGCCGGCGCAGCTCCTCGGCGAGCAGCTCGGAGGTCTCCCGCCGCTTGAGCGCCACCGCGCGGTCCGGCTGGCCGCGCATGGAGAGGGTGGCGAGGGAGCCGTCCGGGCGGTCCAGGACAATCGTTCCGCCACTGGACTCCAGGCGCACCGCGGTGAGCCCGGGGCCGGTCGAAACGGTGCGCTCGACCGGTACGTCCAGCCTGCTGGCGAGCCACATGGCGAGCAGCTCGCAGCTGGGGTTGAACTCCTCGCCCTCGACCACGGCCGAGGTGACCGTGCACGGCGACTGGTCGAGCGCCGCCGCCAGCATCGAACGCCAGGGCGTGATCCGGGTCCAGGACAGGTCCGTGTCACCCGGGGTGTACGTGCCGGCGCGTGCGGAGAGGTCCCGGACGGGCTCCTCGGAGGCGTAGGCGTCGGTGACCCTGCGCTGCGCCAGCGCGCCGAGCGGGTCGCTGGCCGGGTCCAGCGGGGCGTTGACCGCCCACCAGACGACGACCGGGGCGTCCGGCAGCAGCAGCGGCAGCACCACGGACTGGGCGTGGTCGATCGCCTCGCCGTACAGCCGCAGCACCACCGTCTCGCCGGTGCCGGCGTCCGTGCCGACCCGCACCTCGGCGTCCAGGCGGGCCTTGGCGCGGTCGCGCGGCGACCGGCTGACCCGCTTGATGACGACGAGGGTGCGCGAGGGGTGCTCGCGGGAGGCGTCGTTGGCGGCCTTCAGGGCGTCGTAGGCGTTCTCCTCGTCGGTGACGATGACGAGGGTGAGCACCATGCCGATGGCCGGGGTGCCGACGGCGCGGCGGCCCTGGACCAGTGCCTTGTTGATCTTGCTGGCTGTGGTTTCCGTCAGATCGATCTTCATGGCCGACGCCAGCTCCGTCCGTCTCGTGCGAGCATTTCGTCCGCCTCGTCGGGACCCCAGGTGCCCGCCGGGTACTGCGCGGGCTTGCCGTGCTTGTCCCAGTACGTCTCGATCGGGTCGAGGATCTTCCAGGAGAGCTCGACCTCCTCCAGGCGCGGGAAGAGGTTGGCGTCGCCGAGCAGCACGTCGAGGATCAGCCGCTCGTACGCCTCGGGGCTGGACTCCGTGAAGGACTCGCCGTACGCGAAGTCCATCGAGACGTCGCGCACCTCCATCGAGGTGCCGGGCACCTTGGAGCCGAACCGCACGGTCACGCCCTCGTCCGGCTGCACCCGGATGACCAGGGCGTTCTGCCCCAGCTCCTCAGTGGCGGTGTGGTCGAACGGGGAGTGCGGAGCGCGCTGGAAGACCACCGCGATCTCGGTGACCCGGCGGCCCAGGCGCTTGCCGGTCCGCAGGTAGAAGGGGACGCCCGCCCAGCGGCGGTTGTCGATCCCGAGCTTGATCGCGGCGTAGGTGTCGGTCTTCGACCGGGGGTCGATGCCGTCTTCCTCGACGTAGCCGACGACCTTCTCGCCGCCCTGCCAGCCGGACGTGTACTGCGCCCGGACGGTCTCCTTGCCGAGGTCCTTCGGCAGCCGGACGGCGCCCAGCACCTTGGTCTTCTCCGCGACCAGCGCGTCCGCCTCGAAGGAGGCGGGCTCCTCCATGGCGGTCAGCGCGAGCAGCTGGAGGAGGTGGTTCTGGATGACGTCACGGGCGGCGCCGATGCCGTCGTAGTAGCCGGCCCGGCCGCCGATGCCGATGTCCTCGGCCATCGTGATCTGCACGTGGTCGACGTAGCTGCGGTTCCACAGCGGCTCGAACATGGTGTTGGCGAACCGCAGCGCCAGGATGTTCTGGACCGTCTCCTTGCCCAGGTAGTGGTCGATCCGGAAGACCTCGTTGGGCGGGAAGACCTCGTGGACGATCCGGTTGAGCTCCTGCGCGCTGGCCAGGTCGTGGCCGAAGGGCTTCTCGATGACCGCGCGGCGCCAGGAGTCCGCCTTCTGGTCGGCCAGCCCGTGCTTCTTGAGCTGCTGGACGACCTTGGGGAAGAACTTCGGCGGCACCGACAGGTAGAAGGCGAAGTTGCCGCCCGTACCCTGCGCCTTGTCGAGCTCGTTGATGGTGTCCTTGAGCGTCTCGAAGGCTTCGTCGTCGTCGAAGTTGCCCTGGACGAAGCGGCAGCCCTGGACCAGCTGCTGCCACACCTCCTCGCGGAACGGCGTACGGGAGTGCTGCTTGACAGCCTCGTACACCTCCTGCGCGAAGTCCTCGTCCTCCCACTCGCGACGGGCGAAGCCGACCAGCGAGAAGCCCGGCGGCAGCAGACCCCGGTTCGCGAGGTCGTAGACGGCGGGCATCAGCTTCTTGCGCGACAAATCGCCAGTGACGCCGAAAATGACCAGGCCCGACGGCCCCGCGATACGCGGGAGCCGTCGGTCCGCGGCGTCACGGAGCGGGTTCGCTCCATGAACAGCGGTCAAGGGATCAGCCCTCCGAAGGAGCGAGGCGCGCGAGCTCCGCCTCGGTCGACTTGAGCAGGTCGTTCCAGGACGCCTCGAACTTCTCCACGCCCTCGTCCTCCAGGAGCTGCACGACGTCGTCGTACGAGATCCCGAGCGCAGCGATCGCGTCGAGGTCGGCCCGGGCGGCGGCGTAGGTGCCGCGCACCGTGTCACCGATGATCTGGCCGTGGTCGGCGGTGGCCTGCAGGGTGGCCTCCGGCATGGTGTTGACCGTGCCCGGGGCGACCAGGTCGTCCACGTACAGGGTGTCCTTGTACGCGGGGTCCTTCACGCCGGTCGAGGCCCACAGCGGACGCTGCTTGTTGGCGCCCGCCTTGTCGAGGGCGGACCAGCGCTCGGAGGAGAAGACCTCCTCGTACGCCTGGTACGCCAGCCGGGCGTTGGCCAGCGCGGCCTTGCCCTTGAGCGCCTTGGCCTCGTCGGTGCCGAGCTTCTCCAGGCGCTTGTCGATCTCGCTGTCCACGCGGGACACGAAGAACGACGCCACCGAACGGATCTCGGACAGGTCCAGGCCCGCGGCCTTGGCCTTCTCCAGGCCCGCGAGGTACGCGTCCATCACCTCGCGGTAGCGCTCCAGCGAGAAGATCAGGGTGACGTTGACGCTGATGCCCAGGCCGATCACCTCGGTGATGGCCGGCAGGCCCGCCTTGGTGGCCGGGATCTTGATCAGCGTGTTCGGGCGGTCCACCAGCCACGCCAGCTGCTTGGCCTCGGCGATGGTCGGCGCGGTGTGGTGCGCCAGCCGCGGGTCCACCTCGATGGAGACCCGGCCGTCCTGGCCGCCGGTGGCCTCGAAGACCGGACGCAGCACGTCGGCGGCGTCCCGGACGTCCGCCGTGGTGATCATGCGGATCGCCTCGTCCACGGTGACCTTGCGGGTCGCCAGGTCAGCCAGCTGCTGGCTGTAGCCGTCGCCCGAGGAGATCGCCTTCTGGAAGATCGAGGGGTTGGTGGTGACGCCGACGACGTGCTGCTGGTCGATCAGCTCGGCCAGGTTGCCGGACGTGATGCGCTTGCGCGACAGGTCGTCCAGCCAGATCGCCACGCCCTCGTCGGAGAGGCGCTTGAGTGCGTCTGTCATGGGTTCTGCATCTCCTACTTGTCGTATACGGGCGTCAGCGCGCGGCGGCGGTCAGCGATTCCCGCGCGGCGGCGGCCACCGCTTCGGGGGTGAAGCCGAACTCGCGGAACAGGAGCTTGGCGTCGGCCGAGGCGCCGAAGTGCTCCAGCGACACGATCTGCCCGGCGTCCCCGACGTAGCGGTACCAGGTCAGGCCGATGCCGGCCTCCACGGCCACCCGGGCCTTGACGGACGGCGGCAGCACGCTGTCGCGGTACTCCTGGTCCTGCTCCTCGAACCACTCCACCGACGGCATCGACACCACGCGGGTCGGGACGCCCTCGGCCTGGAGCTGCTCGCGGGCCGCGACGGCCAGCTGCACCTCGGAACCGGTGGCGATCAGCACGACCTGGGGCTCGGCGCTCCGGCCGTCGGCCCCTTCGGCCTCGAAGCGGACGTAACCGCCCTTGACGGTGTTCTCGTCGGCCTCGTACGTCGGCACGCCCTGACGCGTCAGCGCCAGACCGTGCGGGGCGCCCACGCCGAACTCCTTCGTCCAGCGGCGCATGATCTCGCGCCAGGCGATGGCGGTCTCGTTGGCGTCGGCCGGGCGCACGACGTTCAGGCCCGGGATGGCGCGCAGGGAGGCCAGGTGCTCGACCGGCTGGTGGGTCGGGCCGTCCTCGCCCAGGCCGATGGAGTCGTGCGTCCACACGTACGTCACCGGCAGGTGCATCAGTGCGGACAGCCGGACGGCGTTGCGCATGTAGTCGGAGAACACCAGGAAGGTGCCGCCGTAGACGCGGGTGTTGCCGTGCAGCGTGATGCCGTTCATCTCCGCGGCCATGGAGTGCTCGCGGATACCGAAGTGGATGGTCCGGCCGTACGGGTCGGCGCCCGGCAGCGGGTTGCCCTCCGGCAGGAACGACGAGGTCTTGTCGATCGTCGTGTTGTTCGACCCCGCGAGGTCGGCGGAGCCGCCCCACAGCTCGGGGATGACCGCACCCAGCGCCTGCAGCACCTTGCCGGACGCGGCGCGGGTGGCGACGGCCTTGCCGGTCTCGAACGAGGGGACGTGGTCCTCCCAGCCCTGGGGCAGCTCGCCCGCAGCGATCCGGTCGAACTCGGTGGCGCGCTCGGGGTTGGCGGTCCGCCAGGCGGCGAACGACTTCTCCCACTCGGCGCGGGCCTCGCGGCCGCGGTCCAGGGCGCCGCGGGTGTGCGCCAGGACCTCGTCGGCGACCTCGAAGGACTGCTCCGGGTCGAAGCCCAGCACGCGCTTGGTGGCGGCGATCTCCTCGTCGCCCAGCGCCGAGCCGTGCGCGGCCTCGGTGTTCTGGGCGTTGGGGGCCGGCCAGGCGATGATCGAGCGGACCGCGATGAACGACGGGCGCTCGGTCTCGGCCTTGGCGGCCTCCAGGGCCTTGGCCAGGCCGGCCGGGTCCAGGTCGCCGTCGGGACGCTGGTCGACGCGCTGGATGTGCCAGCCGTACGCCTCGTAGCGCTTGAGGGTGTCCTCGGAGACGGCGGTCTGGGTGTCGCCCTCGATGGAGATGTGGTTGTCGTCCCACAGCATGACGAGGTTGCCGAGCTTCTGGTGGCCGGCCATGGAGGACGCCTCGGCGGCGATGCCCTCCTGGAGGCAGCCGTCACCGGCGACGACGTACACCATGTGGTCGAAGGGCGAGGTGCCCTGCGCCGCCTCGGGGTCGAACAGACCGCGCTCGTAACGGGACGCCATCGCCATGCCCACGGCGTTGGCGACACCCTGGCCCAGCGGGCCGGTGGTGGTCTCGACGCCGGTGGTGTGGCCGTACTCCGGGTGACCCGGGGTCTTCGAGCCCCAGGTGCGGAAGCTCTTGAGGTCGTCCAGCTCCAGGCCGTAGCCGGCCAGGTAGAGCTGGATGTAGAGGGTCAGGCTGGAGTGGCCTGCGGAGAGGACGAACCGGTCCCGGCCGGTCCAGTCCGCGTCGGCGGGGTCGTGCCGCATCAGCTTCTGGAAGAGAACATAGGCGGCGGGCGCCAGGCTCATGGCCGTACCCGGATGGCCGTTACCGACCTTCTGCACGGAATCCATGGCCAGGACGCGGACGGTGTCCACCGCCCGCTGGTCCAGTTCGGTCCACTCGAAATCTGTGGTGGTCGGCTTGGTGCTCACCCTGAGTCAGGGCTCCTCTCCACATGTCGAACGCGGACTGCATGTCCGCCAGGCGGTGTCGAGCCTACCCCCGTAAATGCGCCCGCCTTTTCGACGCTCAGTCGGTGATTTCACCGCTCAGTCGGTGCTCAGTCGGTGGTCGGGGCGCTCACTCGGCGGATGGCTGTCGAGGGAACAATTGTCGCTTAGGGCAACGAAGTAGACACTTGGGGTATTCCCGGCGCCGAGGTCGCGCCATAGGACCAGACTGCCGGGCACCGGGCGCCTCCGCCTCCTGAACGCCGGGCGAACGTCCCGGGAATGCTCCGGACAAACCGCCGCGGGGTCCGCCGGGAGAGCCGCCACCACCACCCCGCGGCCGGGCGCCCAACACGACCCCACCCCCGCGAGAGCCGCCGTATGGCCAACGTCTAAAGTGGCGTGGTAAGCGCAAGCCTTTACCGGGTGTTCACCGCCGGCGGAGCTTGCTGGCCTTATCTCCGCGGCCCAGGCCGCTGACGTTAACTTCCAGGGGTGTGCGTGACGGCCGTCGAAACCCGTCCTGCGGGGGGGCTCTCTCAGGTCCCCGGGAGTCCCGGTAACCGGCCGTTCGGGGCCCGGCTCAAGGCGTTCTTCGCGCTGACCAAGCCGCGGGTCATCGAGCTGCTGCTGATGACCACGGTGCCGGTGATGTTCCTGGCGGCCGGTGGTGTGCCGGACCTGTGGTTGGTGCTGGCGACCTGCATCGGCGGATACCTCTCCGCCGGCGGTGCCGCCGCGTACAACATGTACCTCGACCGCGACATCGACGCGCTGATGGACCGCACCTCCCAGCGGCCGCTGGTGACGGGCATGGTCTCGCCGCGCGAGTGCCTGGTCTTCGCCACCGTCCTCGCGGTCGGCTCCACCGCCTGGTTCTGGTACCTCGTCAACCCGCTGTCGGCGATGCTGTCCCTCGGGGCGCTGCTCTTCTACGTCGTCGTCTACACGATGATCCTCAAGCGGCGGACCTCGCAGAACATCGTCTGGGGCGGCATCGCGGGCTGCATGCCGGTCTTCATCGGCTGGTCCTCGGTGACCAACACGGTCTCCTGGGCGTCCGTCGTCCTCTTCCTCGTCATCTTCTTCTGGACACCGCCGCATTACTGGCCGCTGTCGATGAAGGTCTCGGACGACTACAAGCGGGCCGGCGTGCCGATGCTGCCGGCCGTCGCGGGCAACAAGGTCGTCGCCCGGCAGATCGTCCTCTACAGCTGGGTGATGGTCGGGGTCTCGCTGCTGCTCCAGCCGCTGGGCTACACGGGCTGGTTCTACACCGCGGTCGCGGTCGCCTGCGGCGCCTTCTGGCTGCGTGAGGCGCACGCCCTCCAGGGCCGTGCCAAGGCCGGCATCACCGGGTCCAAGCTGAAGGAGATGCGGCTGTTCCACTGGTCCATCACCTACGTGTCGCTGCTGTTCGTCGCCGTCGCCGTGGACCCGTTCCTGCGCTAGGAGGTGTGGGGGATCACCCCCACAAAAGCAGTACTCGCGAGTAGCATGCTGACCATGGCAGACACCCAGCAGGCGGACGAGCAGGCGGCGGGCGGCACGGCCACCGCGACCCCGGCGCAGAAGCGGGCCGACAAGCAGGCGGCCCGACTCGCCAAGCAGATCCGGGCCTTCGCGAGCACCCACGGCGGCAGCGCTGAGGGGCAGCTGGCCCACATCGGCCGCGGGCGCACCCGGATCGCCCTGGTCGGTGCCAACGGCGAATGGGGCAACCTCGTCGCGGACAGTTACGCCGCCGCCGAGCGGGCCGCCGAGCAGGCCGGGATCACGCTCCAGGACGACTTCGACGGCGAGTTGGCCGCCAAGGTCCGCACCGGCCGCTACGAGTGGTCCCGGATGGCCGGCATCCAGGTGGGCGGCCCGGCCAACGCGTAGGACGCTCGAACTCCCGCCCCGGTGCCGTGCGCCGGGGCGCATCGCCCGCTACCTCACCACCGGCTCGCCCGTTAAGCTCACAGGCGCGGTGGACCGGCCACGCCCATCGGGCTGATGGCGAGGAGGGGCGGATGGACACACTCCCCCCGCTCGTCGACCAGCACAGCCACGGCGCCGTCCACGGTGAACTGGGCCTCGGTTCCTTCGAGGCCCATCTGGCCGCCGCGGCCCGTGCGCAGGGTCCGGCCCCCGCCGGCACCAGCCACTTCGACACCCGCACCGGTCTCGCGATACGCCGCTGGTGCCCCCCGCTGCTCGGTCTGGAGCCGCACTGCGCGCCGGTGCGCTATCTGGCCCGCCGGCGCGAGGTGGGCGCCTTCCACGCCGGCCGGATGCTGCTCCGCGGGGCCGGTATCGGCACGTTCCTGGTGGAGTCCGGCACTCCCGGCGGCCTGACCTCGGCCGCCGAACTCGCCGCCGCGGCCGAGGGCCGCGCCCATGAGGTGGTCCGGCTGGAACCGCTCGCCGAGCAGGTCGCCGACACTTCGGGCAGCGTCGATTCCTTCCTCGGCTACACCGCCGAGGCCCTGTACTCCGCCGCCCAGCACGCCACCGCCTTCGCCTCGGGCGCCGTGTACTGCGAGGGGCACGCCCCGGGGGCGGGTGAGGTATGGCGGGCCGCTGACCGCTGGTTGCGCGGCCGGCGCCCCGGGGAGCCGCTGGGGGAGCCCGCGCTCGTCCGGCACCTGCTGTGGAGCGCGGTGGCGACCGGGCTCCCGGTACAGCTGCACTGCTCCGACCCGCAGCCGCTGGCCGCCTTCCTCCGGGCCACCGCCGGGCTCGGCTCCGACCTCGTGCTGCTGCCCGCGGCCCCGCACCACCGGCGGGCCGCACAACTCGCCGGGGTGCACGCCCACGTGTACGCGGACACCGGACCGTTCCCCGAGGAGGCGCTGGGCCAGGCGCCGTTCGGCAAGCTGCTGTTCTCCTCGGGGGCGCGCGGGCTGCCCGAGCTCTACGTCACCGCGGCCCGGCTCTTCGCCCGGGCCATGGCGCGGGTGATGGGGGAGTGGACCGCCGAAGGGCTGTGCGCCGCCGCGGACGGGCGGCGGATCACCGAGCTGATCGGCTCGGGGACCGCGCGCCGGGTCTACCGGCTGGCGGCGGAGGCGAGCTGAGCGTCCGTCGCCTCGTCGGCGGCCGCCGGGCGCTCGTCGTCCTCCTGGAGCGGGCCGCGGTCGCGCAGCGACAGGCAGACCCGCAGCACGGCGATCCAGACCAGGGTCGAGCCCAGCATGTGCAGGCCGACGACGATCTCCGGCAGGCCGGTGAAGTACTGGACGTAGCCGATGACGCCCTGGAGGGCGATGCAGCCGAGGAGTTCCAGCGCCGTCCGGCGCGCGGCGGCCGGGGCCTTGACCGCGCGCAGGGCGAACCACAGCGCGACGCTCAGCCCGACCACGACGTAGACGAAGTCGACGTGGAGCTGGGTGATCTCCTGCCAGTTCAGCGGGATGCGGTGGACCTTGTGCGCGTCGCCCGCGTGCGGGCCGGTGCCGGTGACGACCGTGCCGATGACGGTGAGCGCGCCGGTCGCCGCCACCAGCAGCCAGGACAGCTGCCTGACCGGCCGGGCGACCAGGTCGCGCGGCTCCTCGTCGCCCTCCTTGGCGCGCTGCCAGCTCAGCACGGCGACCGTGAGCAGGGCGCTGGTGAGCAGGAAGTGCGCGGCGACGAGGTACGGGTTCAGGCCGGTCAGTACGACGACGCCGCCCCAGACCGCGTTGCCCATCACGATCCAGAACTGCGCCCAGCCGAGCCGGGTGAGCGAGCGGCGACGCGGGGCGCGGGCCCGGGCGGCGATGATGAACAGCCCGATGACCGCGCACAGGACGTAGGTCAGCAGGCGGTTGCCGAACTCGATGAGGCCGTTGATGCCCATCGCGGCGGTCGGGGTGAGGCTGTCCGGCGTGCACTTGGGCCAGGTCGAGCAGCCCAGACCGGACTCGGTCAGCCGGACCGCGCCGCCGGTCACGACGATGACCACGGCCATCACGACGGCGGCGAGCGCCGCCCGCCGGACGAAGCGCGCGGAGGGCTGCCAGTGGCGGGCGATCAGCTCAAGGGGATTCAGCGTGTTCGGCACGGGTGTCATCGTAGGCGGCGGCTTGTGCGTGTTTTCACGAGGGGTGCGAAACGGGCGTGCGGGCCTGGTCGGGGGCGTGCTGCGCCCCCGACGCGCCCCGACTACTCCCAGCGGAAGAACTTCGCCGCCGCGCCCAGGCCCAGGACGGCCCAGACGGCCAGGATCCCCAGGTCGGCCAGGGGCAGGCCGGCGCCGTGCTGGAGGACCTCCCGCAGCCCGTCCGAGAGCGCGGAGATCGGCAGGAACTGGAGCACCTGCTGGGCCGCGGCCGGGAACTTGTCCATCGGGACGATCACCCCGCCGCCGACCAGCAGCAGCAGGAAGACCAGGTTGGCGGCGGCCAGTGTGGCCTCGGCCTTGAGGGTGCCGGCCATCAGCAGCCCCAGACCGGAGAACGCGGCGGTGCCCAGCAGGAGCAGCAGGACCACGGAGAGTGGGTTGCCGTGCGGGGACCAGCCCAGCGCGAGGGCGACCGCGGTCAGCAGGGCGACCTGGAGCACCTCGGTGACCAGCACCGCGCAGGTCTTCGCGGTCATCAGCCCCCAGCGCGGCAGCGGCGAGGCGGCCAGCCGCTTGAGCACGCCGTAGCGCCGCTCGAAGCCGGTGGCGATGGCCTGCCCGGTGAACGCCGTGGACAGCACGGCGAGCCCCAGGACGCCCGGCGCGAGGAAGTCCACCGGTTTGCCGGCGCCGGTGTCGATGATGCGGACCGCGGAGAACAGCACCAGCAGCAGCGTCGGGATGATCACGGTCAGCAGCAGCTGCTCGCCGTTGCGCAGCAGCATCCTGGTCTCCAGGGCGGCCTGGGCGCGGATCATCCGGGGCAGCGGTGCGGCACCGGGCCGGGGGGCGAACGTACCGGTCGCGGTGGTCATGCGCGCAGCTCCTTGCCGGTCAGCTCCAGGAAGACGTCTTCCAGCGTGTGGCGCTCGACGGCTATCGCGGCGGGCATCACACCGTTCTGGGCGCACCACGAGGTCACGGTGGCCAGCAGTTGCGGATCGATCCGGCCCTGGACGCGGTAGGTGCCGGCGGTCAGCTCGGCGGCGGCGCTGTCGGCCGGCAGCGCCTTGAGGAGCGAGGCGACGTCCAGGCCGGGGCGGCCGGTGAAGCGCAGGCTGTTCTCGGCGCCGCCCTTGCACAGCTGCTCCGGGCTGCCCTGGGTGACGACCCGGCCGCCGTC
Organism: Streptomyces sp. CB02959; assembly: GCF_002803155.1. Lineage (GTDB taxonomy): Bacteria > Actinomycetota > Actinomycetes > Streptomycetales > Streptomycetaceae > Streptomyces. The sequence goes on along the minus strand of NZ_NNBP01000004.1, from coordinate 115,649 downwards.
GATGATCGCCACGTCGTCGGCGAGCTGCTCGGCCTCGTCCATGAAGTGGGTGGTCAGCACCACGCTGACGCCGTCGGCGCGCAGCTCCCGGACGAGTTCCCAGGTGGCGCGCCGGGCCTGCGGGTCGAGACCGGCCGTCGGCTCGTCCAGGAACACCAGCTCGGGGCGGCCGACCACGGCCATCGCCAGGGCGAGCCGCTGCTGCTGGCCGCCGGACAGCCGCCGGTACGAGGTGCGCCCGCAGCTGTCCAGGCCCAGCCGGTCCATCAGCTGGTCCACGTCGAGGGGGTGGGCGTGCAGGGTGGCGGTGTGCCGGAGCATCTCCTCGGCCCGGGCGCCCGCGTAGACCCCACCCGACTGGAGCATCACGCCGATCCGCGGGCGCAGGGCGGCGGCGTCGGCGACCGGGTCCAGTCCCAGGACGCGGACCCGGCCGGCGTCCGGGCGCCGGTAGCCTTCGCAGGTCTCGACGGTGGTGGTCTTCCCGGCGCCGTTGGGGCCGAGGACGGCGGTCACGGTGCCGCGTGCGACGGTGAGGTCGAGACCGTCCACGGCGGTCTTGGTCCCGTACCGCTTGACCAGGCCGACGACCTCGACGGCAGGCTCACGGCCGGGGGAGCGGGGGGCGTCCCCTGGGGAGGTGCTGGGCATGCCGGGCAGTCTACGGAGCGGGACGGGGTGCCGGGAGCGGGGGCCGGGACCTGTCCAGGAGGCGTGCGGGGGCGGCCTCCGGAGCGGTCCTCCGGAAGGGCCGATGCCGGTTTCGGAGCGTGAGGGGCGACCCCGTCATTAGGTGACCCTAAGTGATGGAGGCCACCGGTCCGCGATGCGATACGGGGTTGAATCGCTTCGACGAATTACGCAACAATGGCGTTGTGAAAAACGCGAGCGAGGATCGGAAGGGGCCCGCGGCCCGGCAGACCGCCGGTCCGGACTCCACCGCGCCCGCGCACGACGAGCAGCGCGGCACTCGCAACCGCGTCGCCCGCTCCGTCCTCGACCACGGCCCGTCCACCGCGGCCGAGCTGGCCCTCCGTCTGGAGCTGACCCAGGCCGCGGTCCGCCGTCATCTGGACGCGCTGGTCGCCGAGGGGGTCGTGGAGCCTCGCGAGAAGCGGGTCTACGGCGCTCGCGGCCGCGGCCGTCCGGCCAAGGCGTTCGCCCTCACCGAGTGCGGTCGGGACGCTTTCGACCAGGCATACGACGACCTCGCCGCCGATGCGATGCGCTGGATCGCGCAGAGCGCGGGCGGCGGCGCCAAGGGCGAGGCGGCGGTCGCCGCGTTCGCCCGGGCCCGGCTCGCCGCCCAGGCCGAGGGGTACCGCGAGGCGGTCGAGACGGCCGCGCCGGAGGCCCGCACCGAGGCCCTGGCGAAGGCGTTGACCGCGGACGGGTACGCTGCTACGGCGCGCAGTGCGCCCAATCCACAGCTCGGTGAACAGCTCTGCCAGCACCACTGCCCGGTCGTCCACGTCGCCGAGCAGTACCCGCAGCTGTGCGAGGCGGAGACCGAGGTCTTCTCCCGATTGCTCGGGACCCACGTACAGCGCCTTGCCACCATCGCCCACGGCGACGGGGTGTGCACGACCTTCGTCCCGAAGGCCGGCGCCGGCAAGGCAGCTCACCGCACCGGTGAGCGCCCCACCAAGACCACCACAGCATCTGCTAGCACGGCCGGGAGGAACCCCGCATGACGCTCCCCACGGAGACTGCTCACCCTGAGCTCGAGGGACTGGGTAAGTACGAATATGGCTGGGCCGACTCCGACATCGCCGGCGCCGCTGCCAAGCGCGGCCTGTCCGAGGCCGTCGTCCGCGACATCTCGTCGAAGAAGGACGAGCCGGAGTGGATGCTCAAGCTGCGCCTCAAGGGGCTGAAGCTGTTCGACAAGAAGCCCATGCCGACCTGGGGTTCCGACCTCTCGGGCATCGACTTCGACAACATCAAGTACTTCGTCCGCTCCACCGAGCAGCAGGCCGCCTCCTGGGAGGACCTGCCCGAGGACATCAAGAACACCTACGACAAGCTGGGCATCCCGGAGGCGGAGAAGCAGCGCCTGGTCGCCGGTGTCGCCGCGCAGTACGAGTCCGAGGTCGTCTACCACCAGATCCGTGAGGACCTGGAGGCTCAGGGCGTCATCTTCCTGGACACCGACACCGCGCTGAAGGAGCACCCGGAGCTCTTCCAGGAGTACTTCGGCACGGTCATCCCGGTCGGCGACAACAAGTTCGCGTCGCTGAACACCGCGGTCTGGTCCGGTGGCTCGTTCATCTACGTGCCCAAGGGTGTCCGCGTGGACATCCCGCTGCAGGCCTACTTCCGGATCAACACCGAGAACATGGGCCAGTTCGAGCGGACGCTGATCATCGTCGACGAGGACGCCTACGTCCACTACGTAGAGGGCTGCACCGCGCCGATCTACAAGTCGGACTCGCTGCACTCCGCGGTCGTCGAGATCATCGTGAAGAAGGGCGGCCGCTGCCGCTACACGACCATCCAGAACTGGTCGAACAACGTCTACAACCTGGTCACCAAGCGCGCCGTCGCCTACGAGGGCGCGACCATGGAGTGGGTCGACGGCAACCTCGGTTCCAAGGTCACCATGAAGTACCCGGCGGTCTACCTCATGGGTGAGCACGCCAAGGGCGAGACCCTCTCGATCGCCTTCGCGGGCGAGGGCCAGCACCAGGACGCCGGTTCCAAGATGGTCCACATGGCGCCGAACACCTCCTCCAACATCGTCTCCAAGTCGGTGGCGCGGGGCGGCGGCCGGACCTCCTACCGCGGTCTGGTCGAGATCGGCGAGGGCGCCGCGGGCTCCAAGTCCAACGTGCTGTGCGACGCGCTGCTGGTGGACACCATCTCCCGCTCGGACACCTACCCGTACGTGGACGTCCGCGAGGACGACGTCTCCATGGGCCACGAGGCGACCGTCTCCAAGGTCAGCGAGGACCAGCTCTTCTACCTGATGAGCCGGGGTCTGAGCGAGCAGGAGGCCATGGCGATGATCGTCCGCGGCTTCGTCGAGCCGATCGCCCGTGAGCTGCCGATGGAGTACGCGCTGGAGCTCAACCGGCTGATCGAGCTGCAGATGGAAGGCGCGGTCGGCTGACCCCGGCCCCCACGCAGCGACTGACTCCCGCAAGAACGCAGAAAGCGAGCTAGACGACAGCCATGGCTGAGGCTCAGAACATCCCGTTGGGTTCCACGACCGCCGGTTCCGTCGCGGTGGCCGCGGAGTCCACCGTCGCCACCCGGATGAGCGCCCCGCCGTCCTACGACGTGGCGGACTTCCCGGTGCCGCACGGCCGCGAGGAGGAGTGGCGGTTCACGCCGCTCGCGCGGCTGCGCGGTCTGCACGACGGCAGCGCCGCGGCCGGCGGTCCCGACCTGAAGGTCGACATCACCGCGCCCGAGGGCGTCACCCACGAGCTCGTCGACCGCGCCGACCCGCGGGTCGGCAAGGCCGGCACGCCGGTGGACCGGGTCGCCGCGCAGGCGTACAGCACGTTCGAGAAGGCGTCGGTGGTCACCGTCCCCAAGGAGACGGTCCTCACCGAGCCGATCCGGATCCGGGTGCACGGCGAGGGCGGCACCGCCTTCGGCCACCAGGTCATCGAGCTGGGCGCGTTCGCCGAGGCCGTCGTGGTCATCGACCACACCGGTGACGGCGTGCTCGCCGCCAACGTCGACTACCTCCTCGGCGACGGCGCCAAGCTGACCGTGGTCTCCGTCCAGGACTGGGACGACACCGCCGTCCACTGCGGCCAGCACAACGCCCTGGTCGGCCGGGACGCCACCTTCAAGTCCGTGGTCGTCACCTTCGGCGGCGACCTGGTCCGCCTCCACCCGCGGATCACCTACGCGGCGCCGGGCGGCGAGGCCGAGCTCTACGGCCTGTACTTCACCGAGCAAGGCCAGCACCAGGAGCACCGCCTCTTCGTCGACCACGACGTGGCCAACTGCCGCTCCCACGTGACCTACAAGGGCGCGCTGCAGGGCCAGGACGCGCACGCGGTCTGGATCGGCGACGTCCTCATCCAGGCGGCCGCCACCGGCACCGACACCTACGAGCTCAACCGCAACCTCGTCCTCACCGACGGCGCGCGGGTCGACTCGGTGCCCAACCTGGAGATCGAGACCGGCGAGATCGTCGGCGCCGGCCACGCCTCGGCGACCGGCCGGTTCGACGACGAGCAGCTCTTCTACCTGATGGCCCGCGGCATCCCCGCCGACGAGGCGCGCCGACTGGTCGTCCGCGGCTTCTTCGCCGAGCTGGTCCAGCAGATCGGCGTCCCGGACGTCGAGGAGCGCCTGATGAGCAAGATCGAAGCCGAGCTGGAAGCGTCCGCGGCATGAGCTACGTACGCGCGGCCGCGCTGAGCGAGCTGGAGGAGGACACCCCCAAGAGGGTGGAGATCGACGGCACGCCGATCTCGCTGGTGCGCACCGAGGGCGAGGTGTTCGCGATCAACGACATCTGCTCGCACGCCAACGTCTCGCTCTCCGAGGGCGAGGTCGAGGACTGCTCGATCGAGTGCTGGCTGCACGGCTCCAGCTTCGACCTGCGGACCGGCAAGCCGTCCGGCCTTCCCGCGACGCGCCCCGTCCCCGTATACCCCGTAAAGATCGAAGGGGACGACGTGCTCGTCTCCGTCACCCAGGAGTCCTGAGTTCCCCATGGCAACGCTTGAGATCCACGACCTGCACGTCTCCGTCGAGGCCGAGAACGGCCAGCGCGAGATCCTGAAGGGCGTCGACCTGACCGTGAAGCAGGGCGAGACGCACGCCATCATGGGCCCCAACGGCTCCGGCAAGTCGACCCTCGCCTACTCCCTCGCAGGTCACCCCAAGTACACGATCACCGGTGGCACCGTCACCCTCGACGGCGAGGACGTCCTTGAGATGTCCGTCGACGAGCGCGCCCGGGCCGGCGTCTTCCTCGCCATGCAGTACCCGGTCGAGGTCCCCGGTGTCTCGGTCTCCAACTTCCTGCGCACCTCCGCCACCGCGATCCGCGGCGAGGCCCCCAAGCTCCGCACGTGGGTCAAGGAGGTCAAGGAGGCCATGGCGCGTCTCCAGATGGACCCGGCGTTCGCCGAGCGCAACGTCAACGAGGGCTTCTCCGGCGGCGAGAAGAAGCGCCACGAGATCCTCCAGCTGGAGCTGCTCAAGCCGGCCATCGCGATCCTCGACGAGACCGACTCGGGCCTCGACGTCGACGCGCTGCGGATCGTCTCCGAGGGCGTCAACCGCATCCGCGAGACGGGCCAGGTGGGCACCCTGCTCATCACCCACTACACGCGGATTCTCCGCTACATCAAGCCCGACCACGTCCACGTCTTCGCCAACGGCCGGATCGCCGAGTCCGGCGGTCCCGAGCTGGCGGACAAGCTGGAGGCCGAGGGCTACGAGGCGTACGTGAAGGGTGGTACGACCGCGTGACACAGCTGCCGGGCCTCCTCGACACAGAGGCGATCCGCAAGGACTTCCCCCTCCTGGACCGCCAGGTCCACGACGGGAAGAAGATCGTGTACCTGGACAACGCGGCGACCTCGCAGAAGCCGCGCCAGGTCCTCGACGCCCTGAGTGCCTACTACGAACGCCACAACGCCAACGTCCACCGCGGCGTGCACGTGCTTGCCGAGGAGGCCACGGCGCTGTACGAAGGCGCCCGCGACAAGGTCGCCGCCTTCATCAACGCGCCGAGCCGCGACGAGGTGATCTTCACCAAGAACGCCTCGGAGTCGCTCAACCTCGTGGCGAACATGCTCGGCTGGGCCGACGAGCCCTACCGCGTGGACCGCGAGACCGAGATCGTCATCACGGAGATGGAGCACCACTCCAACATCGTCCCGTGGCAGCTGCTCTCGCAGCGCACCGGCGCGAAGCTGAAGTGGTTCGGCATCACCGACGACGGCCGCCTCGACCTGTCCAACATCGACGAGGTCATCACGGAGCAGACGAAGATCGTCTCCTTCACGCTGGTCTCCAACATCATGGGCACCGTCAACCCGGTCGAGACGATCGTCCGGCGCGCGCAGGAGGTCGGCGCGCTGGTGTGCATCGACGCCTCGCAGGCCGCGCCGCACATGGTGCTGGACGTCCAGGCGCTGCAGGCCGACTTCGTGGCCTTCACCGGCCACAAGATGTGCGGCCCGACCGGTATCGGCGTCCTGTGGGGCCGCCAGGAGCTGCTGGAGGACCTCCCGCCGTTCCTCGGTGGCGGCGAGATGATCGAGACGGTGTCCATGCACTCCTCGACCTACGCGCCCGCGCCGCACAAGTTCGAGGCCGGTACGCCCCCGATCGCGCAGGCCGTCGGCCTCGGCGCGGCCGTGGACTACCTCACCGCGATCGGCATGGAGAACATCGCCGCGCACGAGCACGCGCTCACCGAGTACGCCGTCAAGCGGCTGCTGGAGGTCCCCGACCTCAAGATCATCGGCCCGAGCACGGCCGAGGACCGCGGGGCGACGCTCTCCTTCACGCTCGGCGACATCCACCCGCACGACGTGGGCCAGGTTCTGGACGAGCAGGGCATCGCGGTGCGGGTGGGGCACCACTGCGCGCGCCCGGTCTGCCTGCGCTACGGAATTCCTGCGACCACGCGAGCGTCGTTCTATCTGTACTCCACCCCGGGTGAGGTCGACGCCTTGGTCGAGGGCCTGGAGCACGTCCGCAACTTCTTCGGTTAATGATCACCGCGGTTAACGAGCACGGCGGATGAGGACGAGGACTGACTGAGTCGTGAAGCTGGATTCCATGTACCAGGACGTCATCCTGGACCACTACAAGCACCCCCACGGGCGCGGTCTTCGGGACGGCGACGCCGAGGTGCACCACGTCAACCCCACGTGCGGCGACGAGATCACGCTCCGCGTGCGGCTCGACGGCACGACCATCGAGGACGTGTCGTACGAGGGGCAGGGCTGCTCCATCAGCCAGGCCAGCGCGTCGGTGCTCAACGACCTCCTGGTCGGCAAGGAGCTCGGCGAGGCGCAGCGGATCCAGGAGACGTTCCTGGCGCTGATGCAGTCCAAGGGCCAGGTGGAGCCGGATGACGCCATGGAGGAGGTGCTGGAGGACGCGGTGGCGTTCGCCGGTGTCTCCAAGTACCCGGCGCGTGTGAAGTGCGCCCTGCTCAGCTGGATGGCCTGGAAGGACGCCACGGCCAAGGCCCTTTCCCAGGAGGCGAAGACCGCATGACCGACACCCCGACCACCACCAAGCCGGCCTCGGAGGAAGAGGTCCGCGAGGCGCTGTACGACGTCGTCGACCCCGAGCTGGGCATCGATGTCGTCAACCTCGGGCTGATCTACGGCATCCACATCGACGACGCCAACATCGCCACCATCGACATGACGCTGACCTCGGCGGCCTGCCCGCTGACCGACGTCATCGAGGACCAGGCGAGGTCCGCCACGGACGGCATCGTCAACGAGCTGAAGATCAACTGGGTCTGGATGCCGCCGTGGGGCCCGGACAAGATCACCGACGACGGCCGCGAGCAGCTGCGCGCGCTGGGGTTCAACGTCTGAGCGTCGCTCCGCGGCGCCACCGCACGGTCGAAGCGGCCGTGTCCACCGGTTCCTCCGGTGGGCACGGCCGCTTTCGTCGTTCCGGGAGCCGGGAGCCGGGAGCCGGGAGCCGGGAGCCGGGAGCCGTCTCCCCCCGTTCGTTGCGTACGGCCGTACACAACGATGTGTACGCTCGTACGCATGGCCTATCTGACGCTCGCCGGCGCGATCCTCTCCGAGGTCCTCGCGACGACCTCGATGAAGTACAGCCACGGCTTCAGCAAGCTGTGGCCCTCGCTGGGCACCGCCCTCGGATACGTACTCGCCTTTGCCTTGCTCGCCCAGACGCTCAAGTCGATGAGCGTCGGGACCGCGTACGCGATCTGGGCCGGGGCCGGTACCGCGGCGATCGCCGCGATCGGGATGGTGTTCCTGGGCGAGAGCGCCAGCGCAGCCAAGATCTTCGGGGTGCTGCTGGTGATCGCCGGGGTGGTGGTGCTCAACCTCGACGGGGCGCACTGATGGCCCGGCGCTACGACCCGGAGCGGCGGCAGCGGATCATCGACGCGGCGCTCGCGGTGGTCGGAGAGCGGGGGATCGCCGGGCTCAGCCACCGCGCGGTGGCGGCCGCCGCGGACGTCCCGCTGGGCTCCACGACGTACCACTTCGCGACCCTCGACGACCTGCTGGTCGCCGCGCTGCGGCAGGCCAACGGCTGGTGGCTGGCGGACTTCGCGCGCTGGGTGGACGGGATCGACCCGGACGTGCCGCTCGCCGACGAGGCGGCCCGCCTGGTCGCCGAGACCCTCGCCGGGGACCGGGCGCGGGTGGAGCTGGAGTACGAGCTGTACCTGGCGGCGCTGCGCCACGAGGCGGTCCGGCCGATCGCGGCCGAGTGCCTGGACGAGATGGTGACGCTGCTCGCCCGGCGGATCGGCGACCGGGCCGCCGCCCGGGCGGTGGTGGCCTTCACCGACGGGCTGATGCTCCAGCACCTGCTCACCGGGCAGCCGTTCCAGCCGGCCCTGGTGCGCGAGGGGTTGGCCGGGGTGCTGGGAGCCGCCCGGTGAGCGGCGGCCGCGGGCCGGGCGGCTGGTGCGACCCTACGAGCCGGATGGTACGACCGTACGGCCCGGGACCGATCGCTGAGACCGGTTCGCCTCCGCGGGCGGGCTCCGGTTAGGTTTCCCACATGACCGATGCTGCAACTCCCCGTACCACCGGCGCCGTCGCCGCCGGGCTCGCCACCGTCGCCTCCGACGGCACCGTTCTCGACACCTGGTTCCCCGCGCCCGAGCTGGTCGACGCGCCCGGCCCGGCGGGCACCGAGCAGCTGGCGGACGACCGCGCCGCCGAGCTGCTGGGCGACGCCGTCCGCAAGGCCGTCGGCCCCGACCCGGTCCGCGGCGTGGAGGTCGTGGCCGTCCGCACGGTCATCGCCTCCCTGGACGACAAGCCGCTGGACGCGCACGACGTCTACCTGCGCCTGCACCTGCTCAGCCACCGCCTGGTCAAGCCGCACGGCCAGAGCCTGGAAGGCATGTTCGGCCTGCTGGCCAACGTCGCCTGGACCTCGCTCGGCCCGGTGCCCGTAGACCAGCTGGAGACGGCCCGGCTGAACGCCCGCGCGGAGGGCCTGCACCTCCAGGTCACCAGCGTCGACAAGTTCCCGCGGATGACCGACTACGTGGCGCCCGCCGGTGTCCGGATCGCCGACGCCGACCGGGTGCGGCTGGGCGCCCACCTCGCGGCCGGCACCACCGTCATGCACGAGGGCTTCGTCAACTTCAACGCCGGCACGCTGGGCACCTCGATGATCGAGGGCCGGATCAGCGCCGGTGTGCTGATCGGCGACGGCACCGACATCGGCGGCGGCGCCTCCACCATGGGCACCCTCTCCGGCGGCGGCAAGCAGATCATCTCGATCGGCGAGCGCTGCCTGCTCGGCGCCGAGTCCGGCATCGGCATCGCGCTGGGCGACGAGTGCGTGGTCGAGGCCGGTCTGTACGTGACCGCGGGCACCCGCGTCACGCTGCCCGACGGCCAGATCGTCAAGGCACTGGAGCTGTCCGGCGCCGACAACATCCTCTTCCGCCGGAACTCCACCACCGGCACCGTCGAGGCCCGCCCGAACAAGGCGGTCTGGGGCGGTCTGAACGAGATCCTGCACAGCCACAACTGACCGGGCACCGTCCCGCAGTCCTCGCCCCGGGCCCGGCGGCCGCACCGCCGGGCCCGGGGCGTGTGCGCGTGTCGACCCGGTACCGCGAAGCGTCGTCCCGGACCGGTCGGTTGTCACCCCGCGCCGATAGGGTGTGCCCCATGCGTGATCTTGTAGCGGGGGTGCGGTATCTGGGCCGGGGCGTGCGCTGGGTCGCCGGGCACGGCCGGTGGTGGGGGTTCGGGCTGATCCCCGCACTGGTCGCACTGGTGCTGTACGCGGGGCTGCTCACCGTGCTGGCCCTGTGGTCCGGCGACCTCGCCGCCTGGGCGACGCCGTTCGCCGACGGCTGGGGCTCGCCGTGGCAGGGCCTGCTGCGCGGGCTGTTCGTGGCGCTGCTGCTGGCCGGCGGGCTGACGCTGTCGGTGCTGACGTTCACCGCCGTCACCCTGCTGATCGGCGACCCGTTCTACGAGTCGCTGTCGGAGCAGGTCGAGGAGAGCGAGGGCGGCTGCCCGCCCGCCGCGGGCCGTCCGCTGTGGCGGGAGATCGGCATCGCGCTGCGGGACATGGTCCATGTGCTGCTGCGGGCCGCCGGGTTCGGGGTACTGCTGTTCCTCCTGGGCTTCCTGCCGTTCGTCGGGCAGACCGTGGTGCCGGCCGTCGGCTTCTGCGTCTCCGGTTTCTTCCTCACCGTCGAGCTGACCACGGTGGCGATGCAGCGCCGGGACATCCCGGTCCGCGAGCGGCTGCGGCTGCTGCGCGGCCGCAAGGCGCTGGCGGTGGGCTTCGGGACGCCGCTGGTGCTGCTGTTCCTGATCCCGTTCGTGGCGGTGGTGCTGATGCCGGGCGCGGTGGCCGGGGCGACCCTGCTGGTGCGGGAGCTGGTGCCGGCCGGACCGGATGCCGGGCCGCCGGTGGCGGACGGGGAGGAGCCGGAGGGACGGGCGGTGCCCGCCGCCTGGTGACCGCGTCCGGGGGCGCCCGGAACGACGGAGCGGCCGCCGCACCGTGTGGTGCGGCGGCCGCTCTTGCGTACTGCCCTACCCGCGTCAGTCAGCCTTGCGCGACCGCGGCTTCAGGTCCTGGGTGCGCTCGGCGGCGGACTCCTCCGACTGCGGCCGGTGCTGGTCGGAGCGGCGCTCGGCGGCCCGGTCCTGCTTGCCCGACTTACGGTTCTGCGACTTCGGCATCATGACTCCCTTTGTCTCGCCGAAACGGTGCTTGCCGTTCCAGTACCGCACCCCGGGGCGCAGTCGGCCCCCGGAAGTGGGCTGGTGGAGTGACGGGACGGTCACCCCAGGTGAGGCGAGGGGCAGGGATGCCGGGCGTCAGGGCTTGATCCGCAGCACCTGCGGGTCGTGGTCGCTGGTCTGGTCCGCGTACTCGGCGTTGATGTGCACCACGTCGTAGTCGGCGCGGGTCAGCGCCTTGCTGGTCAGCAGGTGGTCCAGTACCTGGGAGTTGCCCTGGTAGACGTAGCTGTAGCGCTCGGCGGCCGGCAGCTTGGTGACCTGGTCGGTGAGCACGCCGCCGCTGGTGAGGGTCTTGAGCGCGGGGGAGAACTGGTAGTCGTTGAGGTCGCCGGCCACCACCACGTCGGCCTTGGGGTCCTTGGCCAGCAGCTCCTTGACGAAGGCGTTGACCAGCTTCGCCTGCGCGGTGCGCTGGGTCTCCGAGGTCCGGGCCGGCGGCTGGAAGCGGCTGTCCAGGCCCTGGTCGCCGCCCTTGGAGTTGAAGTGGTTGGCGATCACGAAGACCCGGCGGTCGGGCTTGCCGCGCAGCGCGAACTCGCCGACCAGGGGCTTGCGGCTGGACTTCCACGCCGCGTCGGTCGGCGCGATCCGGCCCGGCGACGCGGACAGTCCGGCCCGGCCGTGGTCGTCGACGACCTTCACCGGCGTGGTCGCGTCGCCGCCCTTGACGTCGGTGAACGCCACCCGCTGCGGGTTGAAGAGGAACGCCACCCGGATGTTGCCGCCGGGCTGGCCGCCGTCCTGGTCGTTCTGCGGGTCGATCGCCCGCCACTCGTACGCCGGGCCGCCGGCGGCCTTGATGGCGTCGGTGAGCTTCTTGAGGGTGGTCCCCGCGGTGACCGTGCCGTCGTCCGTGGCGCCGCTGTCGTCCTGGACCTCCTCCAAGGCGACGACGTCGGGGGCGGCGAGGTTGTGCACCAGCCCCTTCGCCAGCCGGTCGAACTTGGTCTGCGGGTTGTCCGGGGCGAGGTTCTCGACGTTGTACGTCGCCACCGCCAGCTCGTCGGCCGCCTGCTTGCGGGTGACCTCGGGCGCCGGGGTGTGGACGGCGAGCGTGCCCAGTTCGGTGGCCTGGAGGGTGTAGCCGCCGAAGTTGTCGTAGTCCAGCGGGCCGGCGGTGGTGCCGTTCAGCCGGTCGCCGACGTTGGCCACCGGGAACGGCCGCCCTTCAGGGGTGCGAAGCTCCGGTGGAGCCGGCGCTTGCGCCGGGGGGATGAGGGACTGGACCTTGATCCGGCCGCCGTTGGGGTCGGCGTACGACCCGTAGAGCGTGCCGCCGCGGGCGGTGCGGTTGTGGCCGGGGGTGGCGGTCACCCACAGCTCGTTGTGGGTGTTGGTGGGGCCGACGACCGGGGCGCCGGTGACCGAGACCCGCATGCCCTCCAGCGACTCCAGGCGGTCGAGGGCGTACTTCGTGGGCCGGAGGGTGCGCGACTCGATGCTCCCGCCGCCCGCGTCGGGCGCGTAAGCCGCGGGAATCGAGGAAGCGTTGAGCTTGACGGGTGCCGGCAGCGGCTGGTCGCTCGCGGTGACCTGCCAGGTGGCACCGGTGATCTCGGTGACGGACTGGCCGCCGGCGTCCTTGCCGCCCGGGTAGTACTCGCTGACCGTGCCGCTGAAGGTGACCGCGTCGCCGACCGCGACCTTCGGCGTCTCCTTGCCGGTGAAGACGAAGACCGCCTCACTGGTCGCCGGGTCGTCGTCCGGGTGCGGGTCCTGGACCCAGAAGCCGCGGGACGAGCCGAACGCCCGGATCGCGGTCACGGTGCCGGGAACGTCGCCGACCTGCTTGCCGGCCAGCGGGGATATCCGGGTCCTGCCTTGTATGTCGTGGATCCGGGTGCCGGCCGCCGAGGCGGACTGCACGCTGAGCAGTCCGCCGGCGAGGGCGGCACAGGCAGCCACCGCGGTGAGGGCGACCGGTCTGCGGAGCGTACGACGGGATGGCATCAATGCCTCCGGAGAAGGGGGGTAGGAGATGTGGCGGAGCGGGACCGGCGCTCGCTACGCGCGTCAATCTCTTGTGTGCGCAAGGGAGTTGTCAAGGTTCTCCCGGTGGACGGGAGCGTACGGGAGGGTGAACCGTCCGGGATGGTGCGGATTCCGTCTACGCTTGGGCGGCGCACGAGCCGATGTCCGTCCGAGGAGCTGAGCCAGATGTCCGCAGACCGCCCCACCATGCCGCCGGTGCGGCTGCATTCCGAAGCGGAGCTGGCCCGCGCCGCGCTGAGCGCCCCGCTGCTGGCCCGGGCCGCCCGGCTCGCCCGGTGGGCCGGGTCCGGCGTCCCGGTCGGTGTCGGCGGTGAGCTGCTGGAGAAGCCGCTGGCCGAGGCCACCGAGCACCTGGGCCTGGCCGACGACGAGGACGGCCCCGCCTACGCCGCCGAGGCGTGGCAGCTGGCGGTGGACACCGGGCTGGTCGAGATCGCCGAGCACGAGGAGGGTGACGAGGCCGACGGGGTCGACGCCGCGAACCTCCCGGACGACGCCGCGGTCGGCACCGCCACCCCCGGCGAGGAGCTGGACCTGCTCACCTCCGGCAGCCCGCAGGACGTCCTGGACATCTGGCTCGGCGGCATGGAGACCGTGCTCGCCGACGCGGTCGCCCCGGACCTCTCCGACATCGCCGAGCAGCTCGCCGAGGGCGAGGAGCTCGACCTGGACGCCCTGGACTGGAACCCGGAGGAGGAGGCCGAGCTCCTGGACGGCATCCTCGGCAACCTCTACCTCCTCAGCGCCCTGGGCGAGGTCCCCGACCAGGATGTCCCGCTGCCCGCCCTGGCCGCCTCCATGATCGTCCCGGACGACATGGACGAGCCCACCGACGAGGTCCTCGAAGAGGTCTCCGACGCGATGATGCGGCTCGACGACCAGTTCCGGGTGCTGGAGCCGATCGGACTGGTCGCCTACCGGCCGGTCGACGAGGCGCTGATCGAGGAGCTCGACGAGGACGGCGAGACGGTGAGCGCGGCCGAGCCGCTCGCGGACGAGGACGTCGCCCGCTACGGCCTGGTCCGGCTCACCCCGCTCGGCGTCTGGGCGGTCCGCGCCCGGATGCTGGACGCCGGTGTGGACGCCCCCGCCGTCGGCGACCTCGCCACCAAGGGCGCCGATGCCCTGCTGACGGCGCTGCCCGACTACCCCGAGGCGATGGCCCAGGCGGAGTCCGAGCAGTGGCTCGCCGCCCGCGCCCCGCTGGACGCGGCCCGGGAGCTGCTCGCGGCCGCCCGCGGCGACGACGGGCACGGCCCGCTGCGCCGGCTCGCCGCCCAGCAGGCCCTCTCCCTGATCGCCCCCGAGGCCGAGCCGGCGCTGCGCGAGGTGCTCGACGACCGGCACCTGGGCGGGCTGGCCCGGGTCTGGCTCGCCGAGCGCGGACTGCCCGGCATCCCCGAGCCGTCCCAGGACCTGGTCTTCTGGCTGACGGTGGACACCATCGCGGCCCAGCTCGGCGACACCGACGACGAGTCGACCGCCGAACTCCAGGAACTGCTACAGGGGTTGAGCGACCAGCACAGCGGGTTCTTCGACGCGGTCTGGCGGGTGGACCACCCGGCCACCGCGGACGTGCTGGAGGCCATGGGGCGGCTCCACCCGGACAAGAAGGCCGCCAAGGAGGCGCGCAAGGCCGCCTTCAAGGCGCGGTCGCGGCAGGCCGGCTGAGCCGGTCCCGCACGGGGGCCCCGGCTCAGCCGGCCGGGGCCGCCGCCGTGATCAGGTAGTAGTCCAGCAGCCCCGTCTGATAGGCCGTCAGGTACTGCCGGGGCCACTTGTCGCGCAGCTCCGGCCGCTGCGCCATATAGCGGTCGTACTGCTCCCAGACGCCGTCGCCGATCGGCGTCACCGCGACGTCGGCCAGCCCGGCCCCGTCGAAGGTGGCGGCCACGTCGTCCACCAGGTGGGTCACGTCCAGCCCGTCCGCGTACGGGGGCAGCAGCTGGGGCAGTACCCGGACCGCCTCCGGGACCCGGGCGAAGAACGTGGTCAGCGCGAACCGGCCGGCCGGACGCAGTACGCGCACCACCTCCCGGGCGAAGCCGGCCAGGTCGCGGAAGTGCTGGGCGGCCTCGACGGAGTAGACGAAGTCGGTGCAGGCGTCCGGCAGCGGCATCCGCTGGGCCGGGCCGAGCACGAACTCCAGCCGGCGGGCGCCGGGGGCCTCGTGGAGCAGTTCGGCGTTGGCCTCCAGGGCGCGGGCGATCTGGTCCGGATGGGCGTCCAGGCCGATCACCGACCCGAAGTCGAACTCGCGCAGGGCCAGCGCACAGCCCAGGCCGCGCCCGCAGCCGACCTCCAGGGCGGTGCGGCCGCGCGGCCGGTCGAAGGTGTCCAGCACCAGCCGGTAGAGGTCCTGCTCGCTGCGGAGCCGGTCGTCCTCGGTCAGCGGCCGGTCCGCGGGCTCGGGCAGCCAGGCCCAGTAGCCGAAGTTGATGAAGCCGCCGGTGAACGCGGTGACGGTGCTGAGGTCCTCCTCGCCGTAGGTGGCGGCGACCCGCTCGGGGAGGTCCGGGCGGGCTGCGCCGTCCGGTTGGTCGGGGTGCGCGGACCGGCCGGATCCGCAGGTCGGGGGCGGCTGCTCGGTCATCGGACGCTCCTCGTCGTAGGCCGTGGGGGGGGAGAGGGGCCGAGGGGGCGTGGGGACGGAATCCTGGGCGCGTGCGGATGTTGAAGGGGAGGTGAGCTCGACGATGCGGACGACACAATTCTCGATCCTTGACCGCTCCCGCACCAGGGAAGGGCACCCGCCCGCGGCGGCGCTGCGGGACACCGTGGAGCTGGCCCGGCATGCCGAGCGGCTCGGGTACCACCGGTTCTGGGTGGCGGAGCACCACAGCGTGCCCGGTGTCGCCGGTTCGGCGCCCACGGTGCTGGCCGCCGCGGTGGCCTCGGCCACCACCGCCATCCGGGTGGGCACCGGCGGGGTGATGCTGCCCAATCACCGCCCGCTGGTGGTCGCCGAGCAGTTCGGCGTGCTCGCCTCGCTCTTCCCGGGCCGGATCGACATGGGTCTGGGCCGCTCGGTCGGCTTCACCGGCGGGATCCGGCGGGCGCTGGGCACGGAGAAGGACGCCGCCGAGGACTTCGAGGCGCAGCTCGCCGAGCTGCTGGGCTACTTCACGGGCACCCGGACCGCCCATCCGCAGGTCCACGCCCGGCCCGCCGAGGGGCTGGCGGTACCGGCGTTCGTGCTGGCCACCGGCGCGGGGGCGCGGGTGGCGGCGCGGGCCGGGCTGGCGCTGGTGATCGGCGACGTCCGGGACCCGGCGAAGCTGCTGCCGGCGATCGAGGAGTACCGCGCGGCGTTCCGCCCGTCGGGGCTCTGGGCGCGGCCGTACGTGGTGGTCTCCGGGACGGTGGCGGTGGCCGGGACGGCGGAGGCGGCCCGGCGGCTGCTCGTACCGGAGGCGCGGGCGCTGGCGTACTCGCGGACGCACGGGGTGTTCCCGCCGCTGCGCCCGGTGGCGGACGGGGAGCCGGCGGCCGCCGGGGCGGGCGTGTCCGAGCGGGAGCGGGGCTTCTACGAGGACGCGCTGCGAGGCCACCTCCACGGCACGGAGGAGCAGGTCGCACAGGAGCTCGGGACGCTGATCGAGCGGAGCGGGGCGGACGAGGTGCTGGTGACCACCAGCACCTACGACCGGGCGGCGCTGCTGGAGTCCTTCGAGCGGCTGGCCCGGCTGGCGGGACTGTCCAAACGGGGCTGAGCGGTACGGTGCCGGCCCCGGTGGGTGCGGGCGCAGGCGCCGCATCCACCGGGGGAGCGGACTACAGCGCGGCGGCCGCGGGCTTGACCATGCCGCGCACCGTGCGGGCGTCGACGAAGGAGCCCAGCGCGGTCATCTCCCACTCGCCGGAGAACTGCCGGATCAGCTTGGCCATGATCACGCCGGTCCGCGGTTCGGCGCCGGTCAGGTCGAAGCGGACCAGCTCCTCCCCGGTCTGGGCGTCGGTCAGCCGGCAGTATGCCTTGGCGACGTCCGAGAACTTCTGGCCGGAGAAGGAGTTGACGACGAAGACCAGGCCGGAGACCTGCGGGGGGATCCCGCCGAGGTGGACGGTGATCACCTCGTCGTCGCCGGCGCCGTCGCCGGTGAGGTTGTCGCCGGAGTGCTGGATCGCCGAGTCGAGGATCCTGAGCTTGCCGAAGTAGCAGCTGTCGATCTTGCCGCGGTCCGGGCCGTAGGCGATCACCGAGGCGTCCAGGTCGATGCTGCGGCCGCGCCGGGCGGGCTCCCAGCCCAGGCCCATCCGGACCGTGCTGAGCAGCGGGCGGCCGTCCTTGACCAGCGAGACGGTCTGGTTCTTCTGGAGGCTGACCCGGCCCTTGTCGAGGTTGACCTTCCCGGCGGCCGGCGGGGCCGCCGGGGCGGGGGGCTGCGGCGGGGCGAGCGGCGCCGGGGCTCCGGCCGGCGGTGCCCACTGCTCCGCGGGGACCGCCGCCGGGGGTGCCGGCGGGGCGGGAGGCGCCTGCGGGGCGGGCGGAACGGTCGCGGCGGGTGCCTGGGGCGCCGGCGCGGCGGCCGGCTCCTCGACGCTCACCCCGAAGTCGGTGGCGATGCCGGCGAGTCCGTTCGCGTACCCCTGGCCGACCGCGCGGACCTTCCAGCCGCCGCCGCGGCGGTAGAGCTCCACGACCACCAGCGCGGTCTCCGGGCCGAGTTGCGGCGGGGTGAAGGTGGCCAGGACTCCGCCGCCGTCCGCGTCGCGGACCGTGCCGGTCGGTTCGGTCCCGGCGAAGGTCGCACCGGGCGCGTCCGGGCTCGCGGTGATCACGACCTTGTCGATGTCCGCGGGCACCGCGGCGGTGTCCACCGTGATGGTGTCGCCGCCGGGCGCCGTGCCGTGGCTCACCCCCGGCCCCGTGGGCTGGTTGTAGAACACGAAGTCGTCGTCGGAGCGCACCTTGCCGCCGGCGGTGAGCAGCAGGCCCGACACGTCCAGCCGCACGGGTGCGGTGACGGTCACCGCCACCCGCGCGGCGGTGAGCGGGAGGTTCGAGCCAGGAGTCATTGCGGTCATGCCAGCCCTAACGGTCCGGGGGTGTGCGCGGTTCCCCGCGGGCGCCGCCCCGGGGCGGCCGGGGGGGGTGTCCGCGCTGGTCAGCGTCGGGCGCGGGAGTTGCCGAAGAGCAGCCGGTAGGCGATCAGCAGGACCAGGGAGCCGGCCACCGCGGCGATCCACATGGCCGGGTCGTAGAAGTCCTTGGGTATCGGGCGGTCCAGGATGCGGGTGGAGAGCCAGCCGCCGATGAAGGAGCCGGCGATGCCGATCAGGGTGGTGCCGACGAGGCCGCCCGGGTCCCGTCCCGGCAGCAGGACCTTGGCGATGACGCCCGCGATCAGGCCCAGGAGGAGCCAGCTGACGATGCCCATGGTGTGTTACCTCGTTCTCGCGTCGTGTGCTTCGCGCCCGCCGGCACCCGGTGGGGTGCCGGCGGGCGTTGTGCCCTCAAGGACGCCGGGCGGCGGGGACGAGGTTCCGTACGGTGGTGGATTGTCAGGGAATCGCGATCAATGCTGCCAAATGGGCGGGTTTGTGCAGAAGGTTCCGCCGAGGTGGGTGTGTTCGGGGTTCTCCGGGTCGAGTTCCCCCTGGGCGGCGATGAGCCGGGCGGCGTACGGCTCGGAGTCGTCCTGCGGCTCGTAGCCGAGGGCGCGGGCGGTGGACAGGTCCCACCACAGGCGGGTGTTGGCGGAGGAACCGTAGGCGATGGTGTGGCCGACGTGGTCGGCGGTGAGCGCGGCGTGCAGCAGTCGGGCGCAGTCCGCCGGGCTCAGCCAGAGGGAGAGCATCCGCACCGTGGTCGGCTCCGGGAAGCACGAGCCGATGCGCAGCGACACGGTCTCGATGCCGTGCCGCTCCCAGTAGAGGGCGGCCAGGTCCTCGCCGAAGCCCTTGGACAGGCCGTAGAAGGTGTCGGGACGGTGCGGGATGTCGACCGGGAGGGCGGCGGAGCCGTCCGGCGGGCGCGGGGCGAAGCCGACGGCGTGGTTGGAGGAGGCGAAGACCACCCGCCGCACGCCGGCCTCGCGGGCCGCCTCGTAGAGCCGGTAGGTGCCCTCGATGTTGGCCCGCAGGATCTTCTCGAACGACGACTCCAGGGAGATGCCCGCGAGGTGGACGACGGCGTCGACCCCTTCGACGGCCGCGCGCAGCGCCCCGGTGTCGGCCAACTCCGCGGTGATGGCGTCCGGTTCGCCGTCGATCGGGCGCTCGTCGAACAGGCGCAGGCGGTAGCCGTAGGGCGGCAGCAGTGCCCGCATCAGGGTGCCGACGCCGCCGGCGGCGCCGGTGAGCAGGACGGTGCGGGGTGCGGTCATGGGCGGTACTCCTCCGGCTGGGCGGCGGGGGCAGGCGCGCGGACCAGGTTCACATGGGTGGACGCGCCAGATGGGGGGACACGCTAGGGAGGCCGATCCTGGCCGGTCAAGACGTATGACGGAATGGTCAAATCGGCTTGTACGGCACGGGTTTGGGACCCTTGACCCGCCCGGTTCGGCTGCAATACCGTGCTGCCGTTCAGAGATATGGACATCGATCATAAACGTATACGAGATCGCGTCTGTGTACGTCAGGGAGAGCCCGTGACCGCACACCCTCGCCCCGCCGCCGGGAGGTCCCCCGACCTCGCCGACCGCCTCGACGGACTGCTGTTCTTCCCCGTGACCGCGTACGCACCCGGTGGCGCGGTGGACCTGGACGCCTTCCGCGCGCATGTGCGCGGCGGCCTCGACGCCGGTGCGGGCGCCGTCTTCGCCTGCTGCGGTACCGGCGAGTTCCACGCCCTCACCCCCGACGAGTACGCCGCCTGCGTCGCCGCGGCCGTCGAGGAGACCGCCGGGCGGGTCCCGGTGCTGGCCGGCACCGGCTACGGCACCGCGCTCGCCGGCCACTTCGCCCGCCTCGCGCACACCGCCGGCGCCGACGGACTGCTCGCCATGCCGCCGTACCTCGTCCAGGCCGACCAGTCCGGCCTGCTCCGCCACTACGCCGCGCTCGCCGCCGCCACCCCGCTCCCGGTCATCGTCTACCAGCGCGACAACGCCGTCTTCACGCCGGACACCGTCGCCGCCCTCGCCCGCACCCCCGGCATCATCGGCCTCAAGGACGGCCTGGGCGACCTGGACCTGCTCCAGCGGATCATCAGCGCGGTCCGCACCGACGCCCCCGGCCGGCCGTTCCGCTACTTCAACGGCCTGCCCACCGCCGAACTCACCGGCCCCGCCTACCGCGGCCTCGGCGTCCACCTCTACTCCTCCGCCGTCTTCGCCTTCGCCCCCGAGATCGCGCTCGCCTTCCACCGGGCGCTGGGCGACGGCGACGAGCCCACCGTCACCCGCCTGCTGGACGGCTTCTACCGCCCGCTGGTGGAACTCCGCAACGAGGGCCGCGGATACGCCGTTTCGCTGGTCAAGGCGGGCGTGGGACTGCGCGGCGGACCGGCCGTCGGTGGGGTGCGGCCACCGCTGTGCGACCCCCGGCCCGAACACGTCGAGCGCCTCGCCCACCTCCTCGACCGCGGTCTGGCGCTGGCCGCGGCCGCCCCCGGGCGCGGCGCCTGATGCGCGCCGCCGCCTTCCTCTACCCCTGGGACGTGGTCGGCGACCCGCGCGCCGCCACCCGCCTCGCCGAACTCGGCCTCCAGCAGGTCACGTTGGCCGCCGCCTACCACTCCACCCGCGCCCTCACCCCGCGCCACCCCCGCCACCGCATCGTCACCGCCCGGCACTCCGCCGTCCTCTACCCGCCCGACCCGGACCGCTGGGCGGGCCGCGCGCTGCGCCCGTACACCCAGGACTGGGTCGCCGACCCGGACCCCTTCGGCACCGCCGCGCGGGCGCTGACCGCCGCCGGCCTGGAGGTGCACAGCTGGGTCGTCCTCGCCCACAACTCCCGCCTCGGCGCCGACCATCCGTCCTCGGTCGTCCGCAACGCCTACGGCGACCGCTACCCGTGGGCGCCCTGCATCGCCCGCCCCGAGGTGTTCGACCACCTCGTCCGCCTCGCCGCCGAGGCCGCCGTCCGGCCCGGCGCCCGGGGCGTGGAGCTGGAATCCTGCGGCTGGTACGGGCTGGCGCACCTGCACGGCCACGACAAGGTCGCGGGCGTCGGACTGGGCGGCGCCGCGGAGTACCTGATGTCCCTGTGCTGCTGCCCGGTGTGCCTCGCCGGATACGCCGGACTCGGCCTGGCGGAGGACGAGGTGCCGGCGGCCGTGCGGCGCGCCCTGGAGCCGGTGTGGGCCGGCGCCGCGCCACCGGACGGCGGCGGCCGGGCGGCGGAGTGGGCCGCCGTCGAGGAACTGCTGGGCGAGGAGACGGCCGGTGCGGTGCGCGCCTGGCGGGACCGGGCAGCGGGCGCGCTGCGGCGCGCGGTGGTGCACGCCGTGCGGGACGCCGCGGCTTCGGCCGGGGTGGACGGCTTCCGGGTGCTGCTGCACGCAGACCCCGCCCCGCACCGGTGCGGGGCCAACGCCGGGGTGGACCCGGCGGCGGCCCTGGCGTGCGCGGACGGGGTGGTGGTGCCCTGTACCGGGGACGCCGCGGTCCGGGCCGCGGCACTGGGGCCGTTCGCGTCCCGCCCGGCGGGCACGACGCTGGCCGCCAACCTCACCGTGGTCGCCGGGATGGGCGGCAGCCCCGGCACGCTGGCCGCCGACTCCGCACACGCCGCCGCGCTCGGCGCGGACGAACTGCGGCTCTACCACGCGGGGTTGGCCGGCGCGGCGGACCTGGCGGCGGTGCGGGGGGCGCTGCGGGCGCTGAACCGGTCGGCCGGCGGCCGGGCCCAGGGCAGCGGCGCGGAGTCCGCCCCACCCACCTGACTACTCGTCAGATGAGCGAAGACCACGACATTGCCCAGGTACTCCTGCCGGGACCGGTTGAAACCGCCGCCGCAGGTGATCAGGCGGAGTTCGGGGCGGCGCGCCTCGCCGTAGACCTTCTCGTCCGGGAAGTGCCGCCCGTCGTACACCTCCACCGCGTCGACCGTGAACACCGCGGTCCGCCCGTCCGCCCGCAGGATCCGCACGGTGTGCCCCCTCTTCAGGGCGCCCAGGCGGTAGAAGACCGCGGGGCCCGCGCGGGTGTCCACGTGCCCCGCGATCAGGGCGGTGCCGGTGGCGCCCGGCGGGGTGCCCTCCGCGTACCAGCCCGCCAGGTTCCGGTCGCCCTCCGGCGGCGGCGCCAGGCTGCCGTCCGCGGCCAGCCCCAGCCGGGTCAGCGGTGCGTCGATGCGCAGCGACGGCACCGCCACCCGGAGCGGCTCCGCGGCCGGCAGCGGTGGCGCGGCCGGGTGCCCGGTCGCCGCCCCCGCGCCCGGCGGCCCGGTGGTGAACCCCTGCGCGGCGGACGGCTGGGGCGGCGCGGTGTCCCGGGTGCCGTTGGCGATCAGCCAGCCGCCGGCAGCGCACGCGGCGGCGGCCGCCAGCGCACCGGCCCACCGCGCCCGGCCCCTGCGGCCGCGTCCGCGGCCCATCCGCCCTGGTTCCCCGCCGCCACCCGGCGGCGGGGAACCAGGCCGTGGGGAGCCGTCGGGCGGCATGGTCGGCCGGGAGCGGGGACCGGAGTCAGTACCGGCCGCCGGGCCGCCGCCGGCGGACCAGCCAGACCCCGGTGGCGGCGGCCACCAGCACCACACCGGCGCCCGCGGCGATCTCGGTGGTGCTGACGCCGTCCTCGCTGGTGGACCCCTCGCCGGTCTTCATCTTGCCCTTGGGCGGCATGGTGCTGCCCGGCGCTGGCATCGCGGAGTGCTCCTTGGCGGGCATGCTCGGCTTGGCGCTGTGCCCCATCCCAGGACTCATGCTCATGCTCGGGCTCATGCTCATCCCGGGGCTCATGCTCGGACCGGCGGACGCCTCCTGCGTGCCGACCCGGACCGTACCGGTGAGCTCCTTGCCGTCGGCACACTTGCCGCCGATCCCGTAATTGCCCGGCTTGGTGCCGGACTTGACCATCACCTTCCCCATCAGGGAGCCCTTGGCGGAGCCCGGGGCGAAGGTGACCGTGCCGCCGCCGAGGGCGGCGGCGTCCACGCTCGCCGAGCGGCTGCTCCCGCACCCCGTGGTGGAGAGGGAGACCGTGGAACCGGCCTTGGCCATGCCCGGTGAGACCTCGATGGTGCCGAAGTCGCCGGCGTACGCCGCGGTGGCGGCCAGACCCAGCGTGGCGGCGGACAGCGCGGTGCCGGTGAGCAGTCGGGTGGAACGCATGGGAACAACCTCCGCGAAGCGCGGCCGCGGCACAGGTGTGCCACTGGGGAAGTCGGTGGAGTTCCGCGCCTCCTCCCACGAGATAAGCCCCCGACGGCCCCGCGGTCCTGCTGGCCTACGGTGAACGGGTGAGCGGACCCGGCCGACTGCGCCGTCCGGGTCCCACGGTCACCCCGGCCGGACGAACCCGCACTCGTACGCGGCGATCACCGCCTGCGTCCGGTCCCGCACCCCGAGCTTGGCCAGCACCCCGGCGACATGCGTCTTCACGGTGGCCGGGCCGACCCCCAGCCGCTCGGCGATCTCCGCGTTGGTCAGCCCGGCCGTCATCAGCCGCAGCACCGCACCCTCCCGCTCCGACAGCCGGTCCCGCAGCGCCCGCGCCGTCTCGGCCGCGGCCCGCTCCCCGGCGTGCCGGGCGGCCAGCGCCCGCACCGCGGCCGGGAACAGCAGCGAATCGCTGCGCGCCACCAGCCGCACCGCCTGGACCAGCTCGTCGGCGCGGGCCCGCTTGAGGAGGAACCCGCTGGCCCCGGCGCGCAGCGCGTCGTAGACGTAGGCGTCGTTCTCGAAGGTGGTGACGACCAGGACCCGGGGCGGATCCGCCGAGCCGGCCAGGATCCGCTCGGTCGCCCGGATCCCGTCGATCCCCGGCATCCGGACGTCCATCAGCACGACGTCCGGGCGCAGGTCGCGGACCAGTGGCACCGCCGCCGCGCCGTCCGCCGCCTCGCCGACCACCTCCATGTCGGCCTCCGCGCCCAGGATGGCGCGGAGCGCGGTGCGCACCATCCGCTCGTCGTCGGCGAGCACGATCCGGATCACGCCGGGCCCCCGTCCCCGCGGCCGGGCCCGGCGAACGGCAGCCGGGCGGTCAGCCGCCAGCCGCCGTCCGCGGACCCGGCCGACGCCGCACCGCCCAGCAGCCGGGCCCGTTCGGCGATGCCGCGCAGCCCGCGCCCGCCGCCGGTGCGGCCCGCCCCGCCCGGCTCCGCCGCAGCGGCCACCGGATTCTCCATCACCAACGCCAACTCCCCCTCTTCCACCCGAATTCGCACGGCCACCGGAACCGGTCCGGCGTGCCGCAGGGCATTGCTCAGCCCCTCCTGGACGATCCGGTACGCCTCCCGCG
This sequence comes from Streptomyces sp. CB02959, assembly GCF_002803155.1. Classification (GTDB taxonomy): domain Bacteria; phylum Actinomycetota; class Actinomycetes; order Streptomycetales; family Streptomycetaceae; genus Streptomyces. The sequence goes on along the minus strand of NZ_NNBP01000004.1, from coordinate 91,366 downwards.
AGACCACCGGCGGCACCGCCGCGCGGTCCCCGGACAGCTCCGCCGCGATCTCGACGCCCGCCGCGCGGGTCCGGTCGAACAGCGCCTCCAGGGCGTCCAGGGTGGGCGCGGGCGCGGCCGGACCGGCCGGACCGGTGTCGTGCTCGGCCCGCAACAGGCCCAGCACGGTGTCGAGTTCGGCGACCGCCTCGCGGGTGGTGTCCTCGATGGCGGCCAGCGCCTGCCGGGCGAACTCCGGGTCGCTGTCCAGCACCCGGCGGGCCGCCCCCGCCTGCAGGGTGACCGCGCTCAGCGCGTGGCCCACCGCGTCGTGCAGTTCGCGCGCCAGCCGGTTGCGGGCCGCGAGTTCGGCCGCCCGGCGTTCGGCGGCGGCCAGCCGGTCGGCGGTGGTGGGGCCCAGCAGCGCCGGCGCGCAGCGGGCCAGCAGTGCCCCCGCGCCCCAGACGGTGCCCAGCAGCAGCGCCAGCAGGGCCAGACCGGCCGACGGCGCGGCCCACCCGTCGGCGGCGCGCGGCCATCCCAGCGGCGGTACGTCGACGCCGAACGGCGCGGCCAGCAGCACCACCGCGGCCGGCGGCACGCCCAGCGTCATCCCGCTGACGATCCCGCCGGCCAGCAGGTGCGCCGTGAACCACAGCGCGCTGCGCCGCCGCGCCGCCCAGGACCGGGCCGGTCCGTCGGCCAGCCGCTCCGCGGGCACCGCGCACAGCGCCCGGACGGCGGCCGTCTCCAACGGCCGCAGCAGCGGGAAGAGCAGCGCGGCCAGCGCGGCCAGCGGCAGCGCCCCGCCGAACGTGGCGAACTGCCAGCCGAGGCGGCCCAGCGGGTCCGCGCCGGGCACGAGGAGCGTCAGCGCCACCGACGTCAGCAGGAAGAACGGCATCAACAGCGCCCCGCCCAGCACCAGATGGACCCAGCGCCGCGCCACCCGGCCCGCGGTCAGCCGCATCGGACGGCTCCGGTGGTCCGTGCCGCGCGTTCGGCGAAGAAACGGGCCCCCGCGACGGCCACCGGCATCCCCGTGATCATGCGCACAGCGTAGGTGAGCCCGTGCACCGCCTCCAGGAGCCGCCGGGCGGAGGGCCGCCGGGCCGCCCGGTTCAGAGCCGGCGGGTGGCCAGCGTCAGCCGGTCCCGGGCGTCGAACAGCGCGTCCTTGATCGTCTGCTCGTGGGCGGAGGTCAACCGGGCCACCGGCACCGAGCAGCTGATCGCGTCCCGGGCCGGGGTGCGGTAGGGGATCGCCACGCCGAAGCAGCGCAGCCCGAGGGTGTTCTCCTCGCGGTCCACCGCGAAGCCCTGCTCGCGGACCGTGTGCAGCTCCTCGATCAGCTGCTCGCGGTCGGTGAGGGTGTGCTCGGTCAGCGCGGCCAGGGTGGGCGGCAGCATCGCCCGCACCTGGTCGTCGGTGTGGGTGGCGAGCAGCGCCTTCCCCAACGACGTGGAGTGCGCGGGCAGTCGGCGGCCGACCCGGGTGAACGGGCGCAGGTAGTGCTGCGACTGGCGGGTGGCGAGGTAGACGACGTTGACGCCGTCGAGCCGGGCGAGGTGGATGGTCTCGGCGGTGTCGTCGGAGAGCCGGTCCAGCGTGGGCCGGGCGGCGGCCACCACCTCGTCGCCGTCGATGTACGAGGTGCCGACCAGCAGGGCGCGGACGCCGATGCCGTAGCGGGTGCCGGTGGCGTCGGTCTCCACCCAGCCGAGGTCGACCAGGGTGCGCAGCAGCATGTAGAGGCTGGACTTGGGGTATCCGACGGCTTCCTGGACGGAGGCGAGGCTGTGCATGCCGGGGCTGCCCGCGAAGTATTCGAGCAACTCCACCGTCCGCACCGCGGACTTGACCTGCGCTCCACCGGCCTCGGCAGCTGACATCGCCCTTGACCCCTCTGTTCGGACAGCCATAGAGTCCCAGGGATTCATCATCTGGGACAGCGTTCAGCATATAGAACGCCGTCCCGTGTGCGGCAAGGGTTCGCGCGGCAACGACTCGGCCCGGGAGGGACGCACGGTGACAGTGGCGGGAGCAGCACCGGTGGCAGCACCAGTCTGGAGCGTCGACCCCCGAACCGGGAAGCGCCGGGAGCGGGTTGCGGTGGAGGCCACAGCCGACGCGGTGGACGCCGCGGTCCGCGCCGCCCACGCCGCCCGCGGTCCGCTCGCCGACCGCGGCCGACGGGCAGCCCTGCTGCGCCGCGCCGCCGCCCTCCTCGAAGCCGACGCCGACCGGGTCGTCGCCACCGCGGACGCCGAGACCGCCCTCGGCGCCGCCCGCCTGACCGGTGAACTCGCCCGCACCGCCTACCAGTTGCACTCCTTCGCGGACCAGGTCGACGAGGGCGCCTTCCTCGACGTCCGGATCGACCACCCCGACCCCGGCCTCACCCCGCCCCGCCCCGACCTGCGCCGCTACAAGATCCCGCTGGGCGTCGTCGCGGTCTACGCCGCCGGCAACTTCCCGCTCGCCTTCTCCGTGCCCGGCGGCGACACCGCCAGTGCCCTCGCGGCCGGCTGCCCGGTCGTCGTCAAGGCCCACCCCGACCACCCGGCCACCTCCGAGCGGTGCGCCGCCCTGCTGCGCCGCGCCGCCACCGAGGCCGGGCTGCCCGCCGACACCGTGGTCCTGGTGCACGGCTTCGGGGCCGGGCTCGACCTGGTCCGCCACCCGCTGGTCGCCGCGGCCGGTTTCACCGGCTCGGTCCGCGGCGGCCGGGCCCTCCACGACGCCGCCGCGGCCCGCCCGCACCCCATCCCCTTCCACGGCGAACTGGGCAGCCTCAACCCCGTGGTGGTCACCGAGGCCGCGGCCGCCGAACGCGCCGAGGAGATCGGCACCGGCCTGGCCGGCTCGACGACGCTCGGTACCGGACAGTTCTGCGTCAAGCCGGGGCTGGTCCTGGTGCCCGACGGAGCGGCCGGCGACCGGCTGCTGGCCGCGCTCACCGCGGCCGCCGGCGCCACCGGGCCGGGCACCATGCTCGCCCACCGGATGCGCGACGCCTTCCTCTCCGGCGTCCGCGAACGGACTCAACTCCCGGACGTCCAGGCCCCGTTGGCCCCCGATTCCGAGGACGGCGGACACACCGTCGGCGCCGCCGTGCTCACCGTCCCCGCCGCCCGCCTCGCCACCGCCGGCCCGCACGACCTCCTGCTGGAGGAGTGCTTCGGCCCGGTCACCGTCGTCGCCCGCTGCACCGGCGACGACGAGGCCGCCGCGGTCCTCGCCCGGATCCCCGGCACCCTCTCCGCCACCCTCCAGCTCTCCACCGCCGAGGGCGCCGGCACCGACCCCGCCGGCCGCGGCGCCCGACTGCTCGCCGCGGTCACCCCGCTCGCCGGCCGGGTCGTGGTCAACGGCTGGCCCACCGGCGTCGCGGTCGCCCCCGCCCAGCACCACGGCGGCCCCTACCCGGCCAGCACCTCCACCGCCACCTCGGTCGGCGCCACCGCCGTCGAGCGCTGGCTCCGCCCCGTCGCCTACCAGGACACCCCGCAGGCCCTCCTCCCGCCCGAGCTGCGCGACGCCAACCCGCTGGGGCTGCCGCGCCGCGTCGACGGCCGGGCCGAGGGGGCGCAGGCCGCCCCATGACCCCCGCCGCCCCGCCGCACCCCACCCCGCAGGTCCGCCCCGCCACCCCCGCCGACCTGGAGCCGATCGCCGCCCTGCACACCGCCGCCCGCGCCGCCTACCTCCGCGGCCGGATGCCGGACGCGCCCTTCGACGCCCCCGCCGAACACGCCCGCTGGCGGGACGCCTGGCACCGGTTGCTGCACCACGACGAGGCCCCGACGCTCTGCGCCGTCCGCCACGGCGCCGTCGTCGGCGCCGCCTCCTACCTCCCGCACGCCCCGACGGCGCGGGGAGACGGCCATCGCGCCGCCCCCGCGGACACCGTCACGCTCCACCAGCTGCACGTCGACCCGGCCCACTGGGGCACCGGCGTGGGCCGGGCCCTGCACGCCGCCTGCCTGCACGCCTGGCGCGCCGCGGGCTGCTCCCGGGCCGTCCTCGACGTGCTCTGGCACAACCACCGCGCCCGCACCTTCTACAGCCGCCTCGGCTGGTGCCCCGATCCGGACCGCCGCCCGGCCCCCGACGCCACCCACCTCGCGCTCACCCTGTCCCTGACGCCTCCGGAGGACCCGCCGGCTCCCGCCGCGCCATGATCTGGAGCCGCTCGGCGGTCCGGCCGTCCGGCGTCGGCACCGTCGCGCGGCACTCCCGCAGCACCGTGAAACCCGCCGCCCGCAGCAGCCCCCGCAGCCACGTCGGCGCATGGTGCCGGAACACCCCGCCGTCCTCCGTCTCGAACACCCCGTACGTCCCGTACCGCGCCGCGAACCGCCCGTACCGCTCGCGGTTGAACGGGTCGTCCCGCAACGGCACGTCGCTCACGTACAGCACCCCGCCCGGCCGCACCAGCCGCGCCAGCTCCCCGACGATCGCCCGCTGCCCGGCATCGTCCGGGACGCAGGTCAGCACCGCGAACAGCAGCGCCGCGTCGAAGCTCCGGTCGGCGAACGGCAGCGGGAACCCCGCCCACCGCATCAGCGCCAGCCCCGGATTCTCCCGCCGCCCCCGCGCGATCAGCGCCGCCGACCGGTCCACCCCGCGCACCGCCCGATACCCCTGCCCCACCAGTTCGGCGGTGAGCCGCCCGTACCCGCAGCCGTAGTCCAGCACCCGCGCGGACCGCGGCACGAACTCCGCCAGCAGCCCGGGGTCGATCGGGTGCGTGAAGGTCTTGGCGGCCCCGGTCGTCTCCCAGAACCCGTCGGTCGCGCGTGGCGGTGGCATGCCCATACAGGGACGTTATCGCCCATATCATCGCAAGCTTCCGTATGCCGCCCGCCGCCGGAATAACCCCCGCCGCCACCCCGTTGCACCCCTCCGTACACCTGACCGGCCACCGGCCGGTCCCCCCGAGGAAAGTCATCCCCATGCGCGTCGAAATCTGGTCCGACATCGCCTGCCCCTGGTGCTACATCGGCAAGGCACGGTTCGAGGCCGGTCTGGCGGCCTTCGCCCACCGGGCGGACGTCGAGGTCGTCCACCGTTCCTTCGAGCTGGACCGGGACGCCCCGCCCGCCACCGACGTGCCGATCCTCGACATGCTCGCGGCGAAGTACGGCGTCAGCCGGGACCAGGCCGAGGCGATGGAGGCCCGGGTCGCCGAGGCGGCGGCCGGGGAGGGGCTGGACTACCGCTCCGACCGCATCCACGGCAACACCTTCGACCTGCACCGCCTGCTCCACCTGGCCAAGGCCCACGGGGTGCAGGACGCGTTGCTCACCGCCCTCTACCACGCCAACTTCGCCGAGGCCCGGCAGCTCGGCGACCCCGCGGTGCTGACCGGGATCGCGGTCGCGGCCGGTCTGCCCGCCGACGAGGCCGCCCGGGTGCTGGCCGACCCGGACGCCTACGCCGAGGACGTCCGCACCGACGAGCGCACCGCCGCCGAACTCGGCGCCACCGGCGTCCCGTTCTTCGTCATCGACCGCCGCTACGGCATCTCCGGCGCTCAGCCGGTGGACGTCTTCCGGCAGGCGCTGGAGCGTGCGCACGCCGACTCCGCCGTCCAGGTCCTGGCCGCCGGCGACGCGGACACCTGCGGAGACGGGGGCTGCGCCGTCCCGGAGGCGTGAGCCGACCGGAACCGGTCCGGCGCCCCGGGCATTTCCGTGGACGCCGGACCGGTTACCGGCCAGAGTGGGGGCCATGCAGCGACACACGGCACTGGGCGGCGACGAGTTCGCGCCCGAGACGGTCTACCTGAACTCCGCGGCCAGCGGGCTGCTGCCCGCGCGGACCGCCGCCGCGCTACGGGACGCGCTGGCGGAGTCGGCGTCGTACGGGACGATGGGGCGCGACTACCTCGGGACGGCGGAGCGGGCGCGGGGGGCGTTCGCGCGGCTGATGGGGGTGCCCGCGGAGCGGGTCGCGGTGGGCAGTTCGGTCGCGGTGCAGTCGGCGTTCGTCGCGGCCTCGCTGCCGGCCGGCAGCGAAGTGCTGGTCGCCGAGGGGGACTTCAGCTCGTTGGTCAATCCGCTGGTGGCGCACGGCGGGTGCACGGTGCGGGCGGTGCCGCGGGAGGCGCTCGCCGATGCGGTGCGGCCCGGCACGGCGCTCGTCGCGGTCAGCGCGGTGCACGCCATGGACGGCCGGATCGCGGACCTGGCCGCCGTCCGGGACGCCGCCCGGGCGCACGGGGCGCTGACCTACGTCGACGTCACGCAGGCCGCCGGGTGGCTGCCGGTGCCGGTCGCCGACTTCGACTACGTGGTGTGCGGGGCGTACAAGTGGCTACTGTGCCCGAAGGGGACCACGTTCATGGTCTTCGGCGGGGAGCGGACGGCACACGGCGACGCGGGCGGCCCGGGGTGGCCGGTGCCGGTGCACGCCGGATGGGTCGCCGGGGAGGACCCGGGGGAGTCGAACTACGGCCCGATCGAGCGGCCGGCGGCGACCGCCCGCCGCTACGACGAGCCGCACGCCCACTACTCCTACGCGGGCGCCGAGCAGTCCCTCGGGCTGCTGGCGGAGATCGGTGTGGCCACCGTCCACGCCCACAACGTGGCGCTGGCCGAGCAGTACCGCGCCGGGCTGGTGGCGGCCGGGTTCACCCCGCGCCCGGCGCCCGGGTCCGCGATCGTCTCCACCCCCGGGCTGGCGGACGCCGAACCGCGGCTGGCCGAGGCCGGGGTACGGGTCTCGGTCCGCGGCGGGCTGCTCCGGGCGGCGTTCCACCTCTACAACTCCTCCGAGGATGTGGCACGGGCGCTGGCGCTGCTGGTTTCGTGACGGCGCGATTGCCGTCCGTTGCCGCGGTGTTTCCGCAGGCCAGGGGGAATGCGGGGCGGGATGCGGTGGCTGATGTAATGGCCAAGGGTTCAGCTCGGCTGACGAGTTGACGCCCCGTTTCCCCCAGCTGAGAGGCCATCAGTGAGCACTGCGTTCGACCCCATAGACCTCGCCGGCATCCCGCTCGCCAACCGCATCGTCATGGCGCCGATGACCCGCAACCGCGCCACCGAAGAGGGGGTGCCCACCCCGTCCATGGTCCGCTACTACACCCAGCGGGCCTCGGCCGGCCTCATCGTCACCGAGGCCACCCAGACCGAGGTGGTCGGCCGCGGGTACCCGCTCACCCCGGGCCTGCACACCCCCGAGCAGGTCGCCGGGTGGCGTCGGGTCACCGACTCCGTCCACGCGGCCGGCGGCCGGATCTTCGCCCAGCTGTGGCACGGCGGCCGGATCGGCCACCCGGTGCTGCTGCCCGACGGGCTGGAGCCGGTCGGCCCGTCCGCGGTCAAGGCGGCGGGCCAGGGCTTCACCCAGAACGGCCCGACGGACTTCGTCACCCCGCGCGAGCTGACCGACGAGGAGATCCGCGCGACCGTCGACGGGTTCGCGGCCGCGGCCCGCAACGCCGTCGAGGCCGGTTTCGACGGGGTGGAGATCCACGGCGCCAACGGCTACCTCGTCCACCAGTTCCTGGCCCCCAACGCCAACCGGCGCACCGACGCGTGGGGCGGCTCCGACGCGGCCCGCGCCCGCTTCGCGATCGAGGTGGTCACCGCGGTCGCCGACGCGATCGGCGCGTACCGCACCGGTCTGCGGCTCTCGCCCGGCAATCCGTTCAACGACATCGCCGAGCCCGCGCCGGAGGCCACCTACACCGCGCTGGTCGAGGCGATCGCCCCGCTGGGCCTGGCCTACCTCCACACCTGCGACGTCCACGACCTGGAGCTGCTGGCCCGGCTGCGGAAGCTGTTCGGCGGCCCGTTCCTGCTCAACCCGGTCACCGACGGCCGGCCCACCGGCCCCGAGGAACTGCCGCTCGTCGAGCGGGGCGAGGCCGATCTGCTCGCGTACGGCGCGCTGTTCATCGCCAACCCCGACCTGCCCCGCCGACTGGCGGCCGGCGGCCCGTTCAACACCCCGGACCGGCCCAGCTTCTACGGCGGCGACGACCGCGGATACGTGGACTACCCGGCCCTGGAGGAGAACTGACGTTACGTCAGATCGCGGAGCGCGGCGGCCGCCGCACAGCGCCACGGGGGTGCTGTGCGGCGGCCGCCGCCGTGCGCGCCGTCCACCGCCGGGCGGGCGCGCCGCGGATCCCTACCTGACCGGCACGAACGGGGCCCGTGCGCCGATGTACTCCGGGCGCCGGACCGGGGCCGCGAACGGCTCCACCGCGGTGTTCTCCATGCTGTTGAAGACGATGAAGACGTTGCTGCGCGGGTACGGCGTGATGTTGTCGCCGGAGCCGTGCATGGCGTTGCAGTCGAACCACGTCGCCGAGCCGGCCCTGCCGGTGAACAGGCGGATGCCGTGCCGGTCCGCCATGCTCGTCAGCGCCGCGTCCGACGGCGTGCCCGCGTCCTGCATCTGGAGCGACTTCTTGTAGTTGTCCTTCGGGGTGGCGCCCTCGCACCCGACGAAGTAGCGGTGCGACCCGGGCATGATCATCAGGCCGCCGTTGGTGTCGTAGTTCTCGGTCAGCGCGATCGACACCGACACCGTGCGCATGTTCGGCAGCCCGTCCTCGGCGTGCCAGGTCTCGAAGTCCGAGTGCCAGTAGAAGCCGGAGGCACCGAACCCCGGCTTGACGTTGATCCGCGACTGGTGGACGTAGACGTCCGAGCCGAGGATCTGGCGGGCCCGGCCGACCACGCGCGGATCGGTGACCAGTTTCGCGAACACCTCGCTGATCCGGTGCACTTCGAAGACCGAGCGGACGTCCTGCGACGTCGGCTCGACGATCGAGCGCGGATCGGTACGCGTCGCCGGGTCGTCGACCAACCGGTCCAGCTCGGCGCGGTACACCGCGACCTCGTCCGCGGTGAGCAGCTCCGGAAGGGCGAAGAAGCCGTCACGTTCGAAGTCGCCCAGCTCGGACGCGGCGAAGGGGCCCGCCGCGCCGGGCTGCGACCACACCACCGGGTCCTGCCGCGGGGTGATGACCTCGGAGGTCCCACGGGTCGGGTACAGGTCGGCGGTGCGCTCGGGTGCGGTGGTCATGGTGGTGCCTTCCTCTCCTCTCGTACGGAATCTCACTGCGTCACGGTGACGCCGGACGGTGGACGGTCCGGTGTCCGTGCTCAGCTCGCCTCGGGCTCGGGCTCGGTGAGCAGCGGGTAGACGCCGTTCTCGTCGTGGTCCTCGCGGCCGGTGACCGGCGGGTTGAAGACGCACAGGCAGCGGAAGTCCTCCTTGATCCGCATGGTGTGCTTCTCGTGCCCGTCGAGCAGGTACATCACGCCGGGCGTGATGAGGTGCTTCTCGCCGGTCTCGTCGTTGGTCAACTCGGCCACGCCCTCGACGCAGACCACGGCCTCGATGTGGTTGGCGTACCACATCGACGTCTCGGTGCCGGCGTAGAGGACGGTCTCGTGGAGCGAGAAGCCGACCCGCTCCTTGGCGAGCACGATGCGCTTGCTCTCCCACGTGCCGGATTTGGCCTTGACGTGGCGGTCGGTGCCTTCGATGTCCTGGAACGAGCGGACGATCATGGTGCGTCGGGTGCCTTTCTGTTGAACGGTGAGGGGCGTCGGACGACGGGAGCGGTCAGGCGCAGTCGCGCACCGCGCGGGCGAGGATCCGCAGGCCCTCGTCCAGCTCCTCGGGGGTGGTCGTCAGCGCGGGCAGCAGTTTGACGACCTCGCTCTGCGGGCCGGAGGTCTCGATGAGCAGACCCAGCTCGAAGGCGCGCTTGGCGATCTTGTCGGCGAGGTCCTTGTCGGTGCACTCCAGACCCCACACCAGACCGCGGCCGCGGTACTCGGCGAAGGTGCCCGGGTGCTCCTGGACGATGGCCTTGAGGTGCGACTCGACGATCTCGCCGCGGGCCAGCGTCTGCTTCTCCATCTGGCCGTCGGCCCAGTACGTGTCCAGGGCGGCGGCCGCGGTGACGAAGGCCGGGTTGTTGCCGCGGAAGGTGCCGTTGTGCTCGCCGGGCTCCCAGATGTCCAGCTCCGGCTTGAACATCGTCAGCGCCAGCGGGAGTCCGTAGCCGCTGATGGACTTGGAGACGGTGACGATGTCCGGCACGATGCCCGCCTCCTCGAAGGAGAAGAAGGCGCCGGTGCGGCCGCAGCCCATCTGGATGTCGTCGACGATCAGCAGCATGTCCTGGCGCTCGCACAGCGCGGCCAGGGCGCGCAGCCACTCGGCGCGGGCGACGTTGATCCCGCCCTCGCCCTGCACGGTCTCCACGATCACGGCGGCGGGCTTGTTCAGGCCCGAGCCCTGGTCCTCCAGCAGCCGCTCGAACCACAGGAAGTCCGGCGTCTGCCCATCGAGGTAGTTGTCGAACGGCATCGGGGTGCCGTGCACCAGCGGGATGCCGGCGCCGGCCCGCTTCATCGAGTTGCCGGTGACCGCCAGCGCGCCCAGCGACATGCCGTGGAAGGCGTTGGTGAAGGAGACGATCGACTCCCGGCCCTTGACCTTCCGGGCCAGTTTGAGCGCGGCCTCGACCGCGTTGGCGCCCGTCGGGCCCGGGAACATGACCTTGTAGGGCAGGTCGCGCGGCCGCAGGATGATGTTCTGCAGCGACTCCAGGAAGGCCCGCTTGGCCGTGGTGGACATGTCCAGGCCGTGGGTGATGCCGTCCCGCTCGATGTAGTCGATCAGGGCGCGTTTGAGGACCGGGTTGTTGTGGCCGTAGTTGAGCGAACCGGCACCGGCGAAGAAGTCCAGGTAGGTGTGGCCGTCCTCGTCGGTCAGGCGGCTGCCCTGCGCGCGGTCGAAGATGGCGGGCCAGCCACGGCAGTAGCTGCGCACCTCCGACTCGACGGTTTCGAAGACGCTCAGATCGGGCTGGGTGATGGTCACAGCATGCTCCTGGGAGATGAGTGCGGGGAGGGAGAAGCCTGGGGCGGCGCCGCGTGCGCGGCCCGGGTCAGCGACTGCTGCCGGACGGCACCTCGAACGGGCCTATGAGGTGCCGGACTTCCGGCTCGTGGCCCTGCTCGGGGAAGAGCGCGGCGTCGAAGAGCACCTCGTGCGTGACCGGCACCGAGTGCCGCTCGGCGAAGGACGCGAACAGCCGGTTGGACGCGTCGTTGTCGGGCGTGATGGTGGTCTCCACGCGGCAGATGCCCAGCTCCTCGATGGCGCGGGTGGTCAGCCCGTCCAGGAGGGCGGCGGCCAGGCCCCGTCCGCGGTGCGCCTCGTCGACGGCGATCTGCCAGACGACGAGGGTGTCCGGGCGGTCGGGGCGCACGTAGCCGGTGACGAACGCGGCCGGTTCGCCCGCCGCGTTGCGGGCGACGGCGGAGGTGGCGGCGAAGTCGCGGCACCACAGGAGGTAGCTGTAGGAGGAGTTGAGGTCCAGCGTCTTCGAGTCGCAGGCGATGCGCCAGATCGCTGCCCCGTCCTCCACCCGGGGGGTGTCGAGCTCGAAGCCCTCCGGGAATTCCTTGATATCGGTTCGGGCACCGGCATGGTGTGCTTGTGCGGCGGTCATGCAATTGAATTTACCCAGGCGAAAAGTAAATTGCATCGCGGGTCCGGGTTACGCGGGAGGCGTTTTTGTGTTATCACGCGGGGGCGTGCGAGCGCGCGATCCGGCGGCAGGTTGTCACGTTTCGTCACGGAAGTTCCGGGCGAAATGGACACGCTGTGTAGTCGGTCACAGCTCAGTAACGCTCGTGCGAAGTGCCTGAATAATGAGACTTGACGCTAGCGAAATCTTGGCGTTTGAGGTTCGGGAAAGCGGGCATACGAATACGGGAAGCTGACTTCCGGAGAAGCCGGGAATTCGCCTCCGGAAGGCGCCGCGGACGGTTCACCAAAAGGTCCGCGAGAAGTCACCGAAGTCCGACTCCGACAAGATGCGGGAAGTGCCGCGAGGTGATACGGCGGATAGCGCGGCGGGATTTCGGATATCCACTCGACGGATGTGTGGGTGCGGGCCGCGGGCGCACCGTGGTCCCCGGCCGTGGCCCCCGCATACAGTGCGTGCATGACGTCCATGAGTGAAGGTGCGGTGCTGCACCTCAAGGGGAGGGTGCTCGTAGGGCCGGACGAGGTCCGCGACGAGCTGTGGGTCCTCGACGGCCGGGTGACGTTCGAGCGACCGGCCATGGCACGGGATGCCAGGACCGTCACCGGATGGGTGCTGCCGGGCCTGGTCGACGCCCACTGCCACGTCGGACTGGACGCGCACGGGCCGGTGGACGCCGCCACCAGCGAGAAGCAGGCGCTCACCGACCGTGACGCCGGCACCCTCCTGATCCGTGACGCCGGCTCGCCCTCGGACACCCGGTGGATCGACGACCGCCCCGACCTGCCGCGGATCATCCGCGCCGGCCGGCACATCGCCCGCACCAAGCGCTACATCCGCAACTACGCGCACGAGATCGAACCGGAGGACCTGGTCGCCTATGTGGCCCAGGAGGCCCGGCGCGGCGACGGCTGGGTCAAGCTCGTCGGCGACTGGATCGACCGCTCGGTCGGCGATCTGGCCGCCTGCTGGCCGCCCGGCGAGGTGGCCGCCGCCATCGCCGAGGCGCACCGGCTCGGCGCCCGGGTCACCGCCCACTGCTTCGCCGAGGAGTCCCTCGCCCCGCTGGTCGAGGCCGGGATCGACTGCATCGAACACGCCACCGGCCTGACCGAGGACACCATCCCGCTCTTCGCCGAGCGCCAGGTCGCCATCGTCCCCACCCTGGTCAACATCGCGACCTTCCCGCAGCTGGCCTTCGCCGGCGGGGGGAAGTTCCCGCGCTGGGCGGACCATATGCGCCGGCTGCACGACCGGCGCTACGACACCGTGCGGGCCGCCTACGACGCGGGCGTGCCGATCTTCGCCGGCACCGACGCCGGCGGTTCGCTGCCGCACGGCCTGGTCGCCGACGAGGTCGCCGAACTGATGAAGGCCGGGCTGCCCGTCGAGGCCGCCCTCTCGGCGACGACCTGGGGCGCCCGGGAGTGGCTGGGCCGCCCCGGCCTCACCGAGGGCGCCCCGGCGGACCTGGTCGTCTTCGAGACCGATCCGCGGGCCGACGTCCGGGTGCTGGCGGCGCCGCGCCTGGTGGTGCTGCGCGGCCGGATCGTCGGCTGACCGCCCCGGGGCGCGGCCGGACGGCTCCCGGGGCCCGGTCCGGTGGATCAGGGGCGGGGCCGGGCCTGCCAGGCCCTCTCCGGGTGGATCAGGGGCGGGGCGGGTCCTGCGGCCGGGTGTCGTGCGGCGGTGCGTCCGCCGCCGTGCCGCGCTCCGCCGCGTCGGCCCGCAGCAGCGCCTCCACCAGGCCGGGGAAGCGCGCTTCGAGGTCGGCGCGGCGCAGTGAGACGTAGCGTTCGCGGCCGGCCCGGCGGGTGTGGGTCCAGCCCGCCGTCCGCAGGATCCGGAAGTGGTAGGAGCCGGTGGCCCGGCTGACCGGCAGCTCGATCTCCCCGCAGCCCACCTCGCCTTCCGCGGCGAGCCGGTGCACGACCCGCCGCCGCAGCGGGTCGCTGAACGCCTGGAGCAGGTCGCCGAGCCGGATCCGCGCGGTCTCCGGCTGGTCGGGGTCGGCCGGCGCGGAGGCGGCGCCGGAGGTCCCGCCAGCTTCCTGGGGGCTCTGGGGAGGGGCCGCGCCCGGGTCCGTACGAGGCATTGTTCGAGAACTCTCTAAACGAGTGATACGGTCGGCGATCGTCAATGCGTTGACGATCCTCTAATTATTCACCGACGGCGCCCGCGCCCGGCGCCACCGGGCCCCCGCCCGCCCCGTTGGCACCGACCGCTCCCGCGAGGCTCCGCGATGACCACCGCCGACCCGGCACCCGTACCCGCATCCGCTCCTGTATCCGCCGAGGGCCCGACCTCCGGCGGGCCGCTGCGCACGCTCTTCTGCATCGGCGTGACCCAGGACTTCTTCGCCGCCGACGACGCGCTGCGCGCCACCGTGGCCGCCGCGATCCCACCCGCCTTCGACCGACTGGGTGAACGCTTCGGCGTCACGGTGCTCGGCACCCTCGACGACGACCGGCTGATGGTCGGCGCCACCCCCGGCTGGCCGTGGACCTCGTACATCCTGGCCGACGTCCCCGACCTGGACACCGTCGCCACGGTGTGCGACATCGTCCGCGACACCCCGGTCGGCGACGGGCGGCTCTGGCGCTACCTGCGCATCGAGGCCCGGGTCGGGCGCCCGCTCTTCTTCGGTACGGCCTGAGGGGGGACCGCTGTGCTCGACACCGGACTCGACGGCCGGACCGTCCTGATCACCGGCAGCGCCCAGGGGCTCGGCGCCGCCCTGGTCCGCGCCTGCCACGCCGAGGGCGCCCACGTCGCCGCGCTGGACATCGACGAGGCAGCCAACCGCGCCCTCGCCGAGCGGCTCGACCCGGAAGGCGAACGGATCCGGCCGTTCCGGGTCGACCTGGGCGACCCGGAGGCGCTCGCCGCCGCCTACGACGCGGTCCGTGCCTGGCGCCCGGTCGACGTGCTGATCAACAACGCCGCCCGGCCGCTCGCCCGGTCGCTGTGGGAGATCACCGCCGAGGAGTGGGACGAGGTCTTCGCGGTCAACCTGCGCGCGGTCTTCCTGCTGACCCGCGCGGTCGCCGCCGACATGCGCGACCGCGGCTTCGGCCGGATCGTCAACATGGCCTCCCTCGCCGGCCAGACGCCCCGCCCCACCGGCGCCGCGTACGGCACCAGCAAGGCCGGGCTGATCGCCCTCACCCGGGTCTTCGCGGCCGAACTGGCCCCGTACGGCGTCACGGTGAACGCGGTCGCCCCGGCCATGATCGACACCCCGATGGTCCGCTCGATCGGACCGGAGGCGCTCGCCGAGCTCACCGCCCAGGTGCCGATGGGCCGGATCGCCACCCCGGAGGAGGTCGCCCGGGTCGCCCTCTTCCTCGCCTCCCGGGAGTCGTTCGTCACCGGCGCCACCTACGACGTCAACGGCGGCGCCCTGATGCGCTGACCGTGCGGACGCACCGTCGCCGTACCGGGCCGCCGTGGCCCGGTACGGCTGTGGTGTGGGGTGCCCGCCGGGGCGGACGAGCCGGAAGCAATCGAATAAAGGCACGGAAGCCACCCTTTGGGGTGAACTCACCTCGCGTGGCTGCCCGTTCACCCTCAGTGCGTACACGATGTGCGGGTCGAGGCCGTCGGCCCGCGTGATGTCCCCCATTGGCGCGGTCGGCGGCTCCATCTCTCATGTGGGGGTTCCACACACGTGTCCACCAGTTCCGCCGGCGCCACCGGCACGACCGGACGGATCGGCGCCGTCCTGGCCGCCGCCGTCCTGACGGCCGGTCCCGCCGTCGCCCTCGCCGCCGCCGCGCCCGCCGCCCACGCCAGTGGCAACGACGGCCGCATCCACGGCACTTCGGGGGCGGTGGTGCTGCGCACCGCCCTGGACGTCGGCCTGCTCGACAAGACCCTGAACATCCCCGTCCGGGCCGTCCTCAACGACGTCCACGCCCCGGCCTCGGCCGACAAGACCGCGCTCACCGTCCGCCTGGACGGCATCGACGGGGGCCGGCCGGTCGGCCTGCTGCGCGCCGACGTCGCCACCGCCCGCGCCACCGCCGACGGGCGGACCGCCGAGGGCTACGCCAACCTCGTCCGGGCCAGGGTCCAACTCCCCGGCCTCCCGGCGCTGCCGCTGGCACAGGTCCAGCAGGTCACCGCCCGCGCCGTCTGCCAGGCCGGACAGCGGCCGCGGGCCGAGGCCCAGGTGCTGGGCGACGTCGTGGTGCTCGGCAAGCGGGTCGCGCTGCGCGCCGGCGGGACCACCGTGGTCACCGTCCCGGGGGTCGGCGACGTCCGGCTCGACCTGTCGCAGAAGAGCACCACCTCGGCGAGCGCCGCCGCCACCGCACTCCGCCTCCGGGTCTCCGTCAACCCGCTCAAGCTCAACGTGGCGGAGGTGCACGGCGACGTCACCCTGGCCCAGGCCACCTGCACCACCCCGCACGGCGCCCCCGGCGAGCCCAGCACCCCGCCGTCGCCCGGCGGGCCCCACGGCCCCGGCACGCACTCCGGCGGCACCCAGGTGAACTCCGGCGGCGGTGTCCGCCCGGCGACCGATAAGCACCTCGCCGAGACCGGCGGCAGCTCCGCCACCCCGTACCTCGCCGGCGGCGCGGCCCTGCTGGTCGCCGGCGGTGCCGGGGCGCTGGCCTACACCCGCCGCCGCCGGAACGCCGCGCCGGACGGGCGCGGCTGACGAGTCCGTATCCGCACCGGTGCCGTGGGGGCGCCGCCGCGGATACGACCGGGTGCGTCGCGTGGCCCGCGCGGCGCACCCACCCCTCGCCGGGGCCGCCGGGGCGTGGCCCGGTGGAGCACCCCGGCGAGGGGCCCCGGGCCGCCGCCCGCGCCCCGCTACCGCGGAGGTCGGCCGAGCACGTCCGCCAGGGCGGCCGCGAACCGGTCGGTGGTTGCCCGGTCCCGGACGGCCAGACGGAGCCAGTCCGGGCCCAGGCCCGGGAAGGTGTCCCCGCGGCGCACCGCGAAACCGCGGGCCCGCAGCCCGGCCCGGACCGCCGCCGCACCGGGCAGCCGAACCAGCACGAACGGCCCCGCCGCCGGACCGGCCACCGTCACTGCGGGGAACTCGCCCAGCCGGGCCAGCAGATGGGCCCGGTCCGCGGCGATCCCCTCGGCCGCCGCCTCCGCCTCGGCCAGCGCCGCCGGCGCACAGCACGCCTCCGCGGCGGCCAGCGCCGGGCTGGAGACCGGCCACAGCGGCTGCGCCCGCTCCAGCGCCGCCACCGTCTCCTCGTCCGCCAGCACGTAGCCGATCCGCAGTCCCGCCAGTCCCCACGTCTTGGTCAGGCTGCGCAGCACCACCAGCCCGGGCAGTTCACCCACCCGCCCGGCCAGCGACTCCCGCTCCCCGGGCACCGCGTCCATGAACGCCTCGTCCACCACCAGGGTGCGGCCCGGCCGCGCCAAGGAGGCCAGCACGGCCGCCGGATGGAGCACCGAGGTGGGGTTGGTGGGATTGCCGACCACCACCAGATCCGCGTCGTCCGGCACCGCAGCCGGATCCAGCCGGAACCCGTCCCGCTCGGCCAGCAGCACCCGCCCGACCTCGTACCCGGCGTCCCGCAGCGCCGCCTCCGGCTCGGTGAACTGCGGATGCACCACCACCGGCCGACGGGCCCGCACCGCCCGCGCCA
Source organism: Streptomyces sp. CB02959 (assembly GCF_002803155.1). Taxonomy (GTDB): domain Bacteria; phylum Actinomycetota; class Actinomycetes; order Streptomycetales; family Streptomycetaceae; genus Streptomyces. Next base: position 74,230 of record NZ_NNBP01000004.1, on the reverse strand, counting down.
GCAGCACGAACGCCTCGGCGGCACCGGCCGTCAGCAGCACCCGGTCCGCCGCCAGTCCGTGCCGTACGGCGACCGCACGGCGGGCCGCCCGGCCGTCCGGATACGCCGCCAACCCGTCCAGCGACGCCGCGATCCGCTCCTTCAGCCAGGCCGGGGGAGTGCCCGTCCGGACATTGACCGCCAGGTCCGTCAGATCCGCGCCGCGCACCTCCGCGTCACCGTGGTGCCGCAGGTCCACCTCCCCGGAGCCGGACCCGGTGCGTGCCGCGGACAGCACCGGCCCGGTCACGCCGGGCCCCCGGCGGCCGCCGCACTCATGGCGGCGCCCGGCAGCGCGCCGCCGGCCGGCCGGGCGTCCTCCGCCGCCGCCCGGCCGTCGAACGCCGCCTCGTCCGCGCCCGCCGCCCGGTAGCGCTCCATGACGACCTCGGCCAACTCCGGCGCCACACCGATCGGCTCCGCGCCCAGCACCTCGGCGCCCGGGTGCGCCGCCGCCCAGCCCTCGGTCTGCATCCGCAGCCGCTCCAGCAGGTCACCGGCGAAGAAGAAGTACGGCAGGACCACGGTCCGGCGCCCGTAGGACGGCCCCGGTGCCGCCGCGGCCAGCACCCGGCACCGGTCCAGCCCGGCCGGCACGTCCGGCGCCGCCAGCGTCACGAACGCGCTCTCCACGCCCGCGAAGCCCCGGCCCTCCCACAACAGCCGGGCGGCCCGGACCACTTCGGCATTGGCGAGCGGATCGGCCGCGCCCCGCCCCACCAGCAGCACCGTCGTACGGGCCCGGTCCTCGGGACGGCGCGCACCGCCGCCCAGCGCCTCGTCCAACCGCCGCTCCAGCGCCCCCAGCAGCCGCGGGTCCGGCCCCAGTTCGGGACCGCAGACCGCGCGGACGCCGGGGTGCGCCGCGACGGCCCGCGCCACCGCGTCCGGCAGGGTCTCCCGAAGGGCCCCGGTGGGCGCCATCAGCAGCGGCACCGCGACCAACCGGGTCGCGCCCCGCGCGACCAGCTCGTCGACCGCGCCGGACAGCGGCAGCGGCGATGCCGTGGCGCCGAAGAAACCACCGGCGACCGGCACGTCGGGATGCCGTTCGGCGAGCGCGCGCACCAGCGCGCGCAGCGCGTCGGCCGCCCCCTCGTGACGGGTGCCGTGACCGGCGATGAGCAGTGCGGGACGGGTGGTCAAAACGTCTCCTTGGTGCCGGGAAGTTCCTGTTCGGGGTGGCAGCCGCCGACCTCCACCGCCGGCCGATCCGCGCCGGGGCGGGGCAGGTTGGGGGAGGGGACGACGATAGCGGCAGCCGCCGTGGGAGCGTCGGCCGCGCCCGCCGTACCGGAGGTAATGGTCCCAGTGTCCCAAGTGTCCGCGGTGGCACGGGCGGCCAGGGCGCAGGTCGCCGCGGCCGGCCGGCCTTCCGGCGCCGACACCCGCTTGCCGAGCACCAGACGGGCACCCGGCCCCGCGCCCAGCAGCGCGGCCGCCTCGGCGACGCTCGGCGTGCCGACCGCGGCCCGCACCGCGGCGGACGGCGCCGGCACCCGCACCGCCGCCAGCTCCGCCGCCGGGAACGACCGCAACGGAACCCCGAGCCGCCGCGCCGCACCCAGCACCCCGGGCTCGGCCGCCCTGGCCTCGACGGTGGCCAGGGCGACCAGCGCGCCCGGCGTACGACCGACCACCGCCAACGCGGTGCCGACCAGCTCCACTACTTCCTCCGCCGCCACCCCCCGACGGGCCCCCACCCCCGCGACGAGGGCCGCGCCCGCCCGCTCCGGGACGGCGGCCGCAGGCCCGTCGCTCACCGGGCGACGGCTCCCCGCCCGAACGCCACCGGGCCGTGCCGCCCCGCCAGGACGGCGGTCAGCTGCACCGGCCCCGCGGCGACCGGCGCACCCGGCCACCGGACGCCCAGCGCCGCCCACTCGGCCCGCGCCGCCGCCGGATCCGGGTGCGTCGCGGCCAGCGAGACCAACGGCACCACCGGGAGCCCGGCGTCCGACGGATGCGGGCTGCCGCCCCAGTCCAGCAGGAACGGCGCGAGCCCACCGTCCGCCCCCGGCGGCGTCAACTGCCAGGCCAGGTCGGTGCCGTCGGGCGTCCGGCGGGACATCGCGACCGGGTCCCCCGGGTCGTGGCCGGCCGCCCGGGCCCGCGCCACCCGCCCGGCGATCCCGGTGACCCGCACCGCCCACGCCACCAGCCGCGGCCCGTCCAGCGCGTCGATGCCGAACCACCGCGGCCGCCCGGGCGCCGGCTGCGCCGGGTCCGGCCCGATGATCTCGAAGTACCCGCCGCCGCCCAGCCCCAGGAGATGGTTGCGGGTGCCGCGCCCGGGGTGGCTGCCGCCCCGCACCGGCCGCACACCGGTCAGCTCGGCGACCTCGGCGACGGTCCGGTCCAGGTCGGGCGTGGCGTAGACGAGGTGGTCGAGGACCGGGGCGGCGTCCGCCCCGGCTGCCCCGGCCGTGCCGTCCACGGCGTTCACCGGGCGCCGTCCGCGAGCGGCACCGCGGCCCGCGCCGCCCCCGCCACCAGCCGCCCGGCCAGCGCCGGTTCCGCCGCCCAGTGCACATGCAGGTACGAGGCGTGCACCCCGCCCGTCACGAAGCCCTCCACCGCGCGCCGGGGATGCGTCACACCCCACGCCGGGGACGCGCCCGCGCCCGGCTCCAGCACCGTCCGGTGGAACTCGTGGCCCCGCACCCGGGTCCCGGCCACCGCCAGCGCGTTGTCGCTCAGCGCCACCGCCTCCCGGTAGCCGAGGGTCAGCCGCTCCGTCATCCGGCCGTCGGCGGGCAGCACCGAGCACATCGGCTTCCCGTCGAGCGACCGGGAGAGGTAGAGCAGCCCGGCGCACTCGGCGGAGACCGGCGCCCCGGACGCGGCCAGCTCCGCCACCGCCGCCCGCAGCGGCGCGTTCGCCGACAGCTCCGGCGCGTACACCTCCGGGAAGCCGCCGCCGATCACCAACCCCCGCGTGCCGGCCGGCAGTTGCTCGTCCCGCAGCGGGTCGAACGGCACCACCTCGGCGCCCGCCGCGGTCAGCAGCTCGGCGTGCTCCGCGTACGAGAAGGTGAACGCGGGCCCGCCGGCCACCGCGACCACCGGCCGCCCGGCGCCCGCGGCGGGTGCCGCCACCGCCCGGGCCGGGTCCCACGGCCGGTCCGGCAGCTCCGGCACGGTGCGCGCCAGCGCCAGCAGCGCCTCCAGGTCGCAGCCCTCGCGCACCCGCGCGGCCAGCGCCCGCACCGAGTCCAGCGCCTCGGCCCGCCGCTCGGCGACCGGCACCAGACCCAGGTGCCGGGACGGCGTGCGCGCCTGCTCGGCACGGCGCAGCGCCCCGAGCACCGGCACCCCCGAGGAATCCATGGCGTCCCGCAGCAGCTCCTCGTGCCGGTCCGAACCGACCTTGTTGAGGATCACCCCGGCCAGCCGCACCTCCGGGTCCCACGACGCGAAGCCGTGCACCAGCGCCGCCACCGACCGGGACTGCGAGGAGGCGTCCACCACCAGCACCACCGGGGCCCGCAGCACCTTCGCCACCTGCGCGGTCGAGGACAGCTCACCCATCCCCGACGCCCCGTCGAACAGCCCCATCACGCCCTCGACCAGCGCCAGGTCCGCGCCCGCCGCCCCGTGCAGGAACAGCGGCGCGATCCGCTCCGGGCCGCACAGGTAGGCGTCCAGATTGCGGCCGGGCCGGCCGGTGGCCAGCGAGTGGTACCCCGGGTCTATGTAGTCGGGCCCCACCTTGTGCGGCGACACCACAAGGCCCGCCTCGGCGAACGCCGCCATCAGGCCGGTGGCCACCGTCGTCTTCCCGGCGCCCGACGACGGCGCGGCGATCACCAGCCGGGGGACGGCGCCGCCGCTCATGACGTGCTCACCATTCGATGCCCCGCTGGCCCTTCTGCCCCGCGTCCATCGGGTGCTTGACCTTCGTCATGTCCGTCACCAGGTCCGCGAAGTCCCGCAGCGCCTCGGGCGCGTCCCGCCCGGTGATGACGACGTGCTGCGTCCCGGGACGGTCCCGCAGCACCGCCACCACCTCCTCGACGTCCACCCATCCCCACTTCAGCGGGTAGGCGAACTCGTCCAGCACCAGCAGCTTGTAGGTCTCCGCGGCCAGGTCCCGCTTGATCTGCTCCCAGCCCTCCCGGGCCGCCTCCTCGTTGCTGAACTGAGAGTCGCGCTGCACCCAGGACCAGCCCTCGCCCATCTTGTGCCAGGCGACGGTGCCGCCCTCCCCGGTGGCGCCCAGCACCGTGAGCGCCCGCTCCTCGCCGACCTTCCACTTCGCCGACTTCACGAACTGGAACACCCCGACCGGCCAGCCCTGGTTCCAGGCCCGCAGCGCCAGCCCGAAGGCGGCGGTGGACTTGCCCTTGCCCTGGCCGGTGTGGACCAGGACCAGCGGGCGGTTGCGGCGCTGGCGGGTGGTGAGCCCGTCCTCCGGTACGACGGACGGCTGTCCCTGTGGCATTACGCGACCTTCTCCCTGTTGGCGTGATCGTGATCCCGGTCCCGGCCGGCACTGCCGCCGCCGTGGCCGGGCTTGCCCTGTACGGTCCGTACGAGCGCGGAGACGCTGTCCGCGCGCAGCTCGTCGAGGGTGACGGCGGTGCCCCCCAGCTCCCGGGCCAGCTCCCCGGCCAGCCCCAGCCGCACCGGACCAGCCTCGCAGTCCACGACCACCGACGCGGTGCCCTCGGCGGCCAGCAGCTGTGCCGCCCGGTGCGCCCGCCCCACCGGCCCGCCCGTCGCCCGACCGCCACCCCTGGCCGCGCCTCCCCCAGACTCCGTCCGGGGGGACCCCCATCGCGCCGCCCCTTCTGATGCGCCGGTGGCCCGGCCGTCGGTGACCACCACCAGCAGCGGCCGGCGGGACGGGTCCCGCATCCGCTCCACCCGCAGCACCTCGTGGGCCCGCAGCAGCCCCTCCGCCAGCGGCGTCCGGCCGCCCGTCGGCAGCTGCGCCAGCCGCGCCGCGCCCGCCTCGACCGACGACGTCGGCGGCAGCGCCAACTCGGCACCGGAACCCCGGAAGGTGATCATCCCGATCTTGTCCCGCCGCTGGTACGCGTCGACCAGCAGCGACAGCACCGCCCCCTTGACGGCACCCATCCGCTTCCGCGCCGCCATCGACCCGGACGCGTCCACCACGAACAGCACGAGATTGCCCTCGCGCCCCTCGCGCACCGCCTCCCGCAGGTCGTCCCGGCGCACCACCAGGCCCGGCCCGCGCCGCCCGCGGGCCCACTGGTGCGGCGCCGCCGCCTGCACGGTCGCCGCCAGGTGCAGCTTGCCCAGGGTGCCTCGGGGCCGCCGCGCCCCGGTCGTCCGGCCGTGCGCGGTACGCGCCCGGGACCGGCGGCCGTCCGCGCCCTCGCCCAGCCCCGGCACGTCCAGCCGCCGCGTCCGGAACGGCTCGGTGGCGCCCACCGCGGCCTGCTCCCGGCCCGGCCCGGACGCCGCCGGCTCGCCCTCCGGCGCCCGCTCCGGGCTCTCGGACGGCGTCGGGCGCTCCGGCTCCTGCTGCCGCGGCACGTCCGGGCGCGGCGCGTCCCCCGACTGCTCCCGGCCCCCGCCGTCCTGCGGCGGCAGCCCGCCGGGCCCGCCGTCCGGACCCCCGCCGGGGCCGTCCGGGCCGCCGTCCGGACCCTCCGGCTCCGGCTCCGGGTCGTCGTCGCCGTCCGTGCCGCCGGACTCCTCCAGCACCTGGTCGAGCTTGTCCTCGTCGAGCCCCGGCGCGTCGAACGGATTGCGCCGCCGCCGGTGCGGCAGCGCCAGCAGCGCCGCCTGCCGGACGTCCTCCGGCCGTACCTCGGTCCGCCCCGCCCACGCCGCCAGCGCGGTCGCCGTGCGGGCCATCACGATGTCCGCCCGCATCCCGTCCACCTCGAACGCCGCGCAGGTCGCCGCGATCTGCCGCAGCGCCGCGTCGCCGAGCCGCACCGACGGCAGCAACTCCCGCGCCAGCGCGATCCGTTCCCGCAGCTGCCGCTCCTCGTCCGCCCAGCGCGCCGCGAAGCCCGCCGGATCGTCGTCGTACGCCAGCCGGCGCCGGACCACCTCGACCCGCTGCTCCGGATCCCGGGACGCCGCGACCTCCACGGTCAGCCCGAACCGGTCCAGCAACTGCGGCCGCAACTCGCCCTCTTCGGGGTTCATCGTCCCGACGAGCAGGAAGCGGGCGGCGTGCCGCACGGAGACGCCCTCGCGCTCCACGTAGGACGCGCCCATGGCGGCGGCGTCCAACAGGAGGTCCACCAGGTGGTCGTGGAGCAGATTGACCTCGTCCACGTACAGGACGCCCCGGTGCGCGTCGGCCAGCAGGCCCGGCTCGAACGCCTTCACGCCCTCCGACAGGGCCCGTTCGATGTCCAGCGCGCCGACCAGCCGGTCCTCGGACGCCCCCACCGGCAGTTCGACCATCCGCGTCGGGCGCTGCCCGGCGGCGGACGCGCCGTGCGGCCCGTCGGGACAGCCGGGGTCGGGCGCGGCCGGCGCACAGGAGAACCGGCAGCCGTCGACCACGTCCACGACCGGCATCAGCTCCGCCAGCCCGCGCACCATCGTCGACTTCGCGGTGCCCTTCTCGCCCCGGACGAGCACCCCGCCGATGGCCGGCGAGATCGCGTTCAGCAGCAGCCCCAGCCGCATCTCGTCCATGCCGACGACCGCGGTGAACGGGTACTGCCGGGTCGGGTTCTGCGTCGTTGTCATGCCCTGTCGTCCTCCACGTCGCCGGCCGGCTCCTGTCGTGTCCCCTGCATCCGCCCTCATGGCGCCCCCGGAGGAATGAACGGCAACCCCTCCGGCACCCCCTCCTCGATCAGCCGCAGCAGCGCCTTGGTGTCCGCGTGCTCCTCGATCAGATCGCCCAGCCGGTCCAGCTGCTCCTCGCGCAGCGCCCCGAAGCGGGTGTCCGGCGCCGGTACGAACCGGCGCCCGGCCGCGCGGGCCACCTCCCGCAGGAACGCCCGCCGGAAACCGTCGCTCTCCAGGGAGCCGTGCCAGTGCGTGCCCCACACGGCGCCGACCCGGCAGCCGTCCAGGCTGTCGCCCCGGTCGTCGGAGAAGAACGTCTCGCCGCCGGTCACCTGGGCCACACCGTGGTGGATCTCGTACCCCTCCACCGGCTCGCCCAGCGCCCGACCGGACGGCCGGGCGAGGGTCTTCTCCACCGCGAACCGGACCCGGACCGGCAGCAGCCCCAGCCCGTCGACGGCGCCCGCCCGCGACTCGACCTCGTCCTCGATGTGCGCGCCGAGCAGTTGGAAGCCGCCGCAGATGCCCAGCACCGGGCGGCCCTCCGCGGCCCGCCGGACCACCGCGTCGGCCAGCCCGCGCTCGCGCAGCCACGCCAGCGCGCGGACCGTGCCGCGGGTCCCCGGCAGCACCACCAGGTCCGCGTCGGCCAGCTCCTCCGGCCGGTCCACGAACCGCACCACCACGCCCGGTTCGGCCGCCAGCGCGTCCACGTCGGTGAAGTTGGACATCAGCGGCACCGCGCACACCGCGACCCGCAGCACGTCCTCCCCGGCCGGCGGCGCCACCACCGACTCGCGGACCGCCCCGCGCAGCGACACCCTCCCCCAAGGTCTCGACTTCGCTCGACCAGGGGGGACCCCCATCCCGTCCTCCTCGTCGATGCCCAGCCCGTGGGCGTACGGCAGGACACCGTAGGTGCGCCGCCCGGTGATGCCGCGCAGCATCTCCAACCCGGGCTCCAGCAGCGTCACATCGCCGCGGAACTTGTTGACGAGGTAGCCGGCGACCAGCGACTGGTCCTCCTCGGACAGCAGCGCGGTGGTCCCGAAGAACGAGGCGAAGACGCCGCCGCGGTCGATGTCGCCGACCACCACGACCGGGATCCGCGCCGCCCGGGCGATGCCCATGTTGACGATGTCGGTCCGCCGCAGGTTGATCTCGGCCGGGCTGCCGGCGCCCTCGCAGATCACCGCGTCGTGGGTGCGCCGCAGCTCCGCCAGGCAGTCGGTCACCGTACCCAGCAACTGCTCCTGCCGGCCCGCGTGGTAGCCGCGGGCGCTCAGCTCGCCCACCGGCTTCCCCAGCAGCACCACCTGGCTGCTGCGGTCGCTACCGGGCTTGAGCAGCACCGGGTTCATCAGCGCGGTCGGCTCCACCCGGGCCGCGGCCGCCTGCATCGCCTGCGCCCGGCCGATCTCCGCGCCCTCCCGGGTCACGAACGAGTTCAGCGACATGTTCTGCGCCTTGAACGGCGCCACCGAGACGCCCTGCCGCACCAGCCAGCGGCAGATCCCGGCGGTCACCACGCTCTTGCCCGCGTCGGACGTCGTCCCGGCCACCAGCAGCCCGCCGCCCACGGCCCCGCCGGCCGCCTTCCTCCGCCCGTTCACCGGGTCATCCTTCCCTTGATGCCGCGCCGTACCGCGCCCGCCGCAAACCGGCCCGCCACCGTGGCGCCCAGCGCCAGCAGGCTCACTTGCCGGGACAGCCGCGCCGCCCGCTCGATGTCGGACACCCCGGGCGGCCGTGCGCCGCCGTTGAGCACGGGCCGGTGCTCCACCCGCCCGCCGTACGCCAGGGTGCCGCCCAGCCTGATGCCCAGCGCGCCCGCGAACGACGCCTCCACCGGGCCCGCGTTGGGGCTCGGATGCGCCCCGCCGTCCGCCCGCCAGGCCCGCAGCGCGCCGCGCCGGTCCGGGCCCGCCAGTACCGTCAGTGCCGCGGTCAGCCGGGAGCCGGGCCAGCCGGCGACGTCGTCGAGGCGGGCCGCGGCCCAGCCGAACCGCCGGTAGCGCGGCGACTTGTGACCCACCATCGCGTCGAGGGTGTTCACCGCCCGGAACGCCACCAGACCGGGCACCCCGCCGACGGCGCCCCACACCAGCGCGCCGACCACCGCGTCCGAGGTGTTCTCGGCGACCGACTCGACCACCGCACGGGCCATCTGCGGCCCGTCCAGGGCCTGCGGGTCGCGCCCGCACAGGTGCGGCAGCCGCGCCCGGGCCGCGTCCAGGTTGCCCGCCGCCAGCGCGCCGCCGACGGCCCGCGCCTCCCGGCCGAGCGACGTGCCGCCGAGCACCGCCCACACCGCCGCCGCGGTCAACGCGGTCCGGGCGGCCGGGCGGTGCCGTACGGCGCGCTCCAGCAGTGCGGCACCGGCGGCCGCGCCGCCGGCGCACAGCACGGTGTGGGCCGCCCCGTGGCCGCGGTGGTCGCGCCACAGCCGGCGTTCGACGGCGGCGGCGGCCCGGCCGAACGCGGCCACCGGATGGCCGCGCCGTGGATCCGCCGCGATCAGGTCACCGAGGAAGCCGAGGGCTGCGCCGCACGCATATCCCGCGTGTTCGCCGCGCATCGGATCAGGCCGCCGTCCGCCCTCGAAGGGGCCCTGCGGCAGCGGGCAGTGGAGCTCTCGACGGGCAGCCAGGCATGGTGTGTGTCCTCACTCAGGGTCCTCGCCCTGGCTCGACGTGACGGCGACCAGAGTCTCCTGGCTCCCGGATCGGTGCCTCCCCCGGCCTTCCCGCCCGTACGGGGTGCGTACGGGCCGTGGCCCTCGTCGGAGGAGCACTCCCCGGTGACAGTGGCGGGACCGCGCCGGATTCGCACCGGACTTCCTCTGCTGTCGCCGATTGGCCCCGGCAGTCCACCACGCCCGCGAGGGTCCGTCAACTCGCCCTTGACCTGCGACGCAGCCCGGCTGTCGGCCCTGTGGCGCACACCACAGGGCGTCCGACGGCGCACGGACGCGGGGCCCCGGGAACGCGGACGGGGCGCCCGGGGCCGCGGCTGCTGCCGCGTCCGCCGGACGCCCCGTCCGCTGCCGGCCCGGGCCGGCGCCGGTCTCAGGCGGCGACGATCAGATAGATCCCGTACGCCACCGCGGCCGCGCAGAGCGCGAAGGCCAGCACCGCCCCGGCGCGCGCTCCCGCGCCCGGCGCCGTCGTGGCCGCCGCGTCGCCGTCCACGGCCGGCTTGCGGGAGGTCCCCACGATCCCGACGGTGAACAGGCCCACGATTCCCACCGTCACCACGAGGCTGACGCCGAAGACCTGGCCGAGAGCTGCCCAGTCGATGTGCATTGCGTAGTCCTTAGGTCGGATCGGCCGGCGTCAGGAGGTGACCGACGCGGGTTGGGCGGGGGCGACGGCCGGGGTGGGAGCGGCAGCCGCTTCCGCGGCTTCGGCGGTCGCCGGGGCGAGCGGGCCCGCCGGGGGAGGGGAGACGGTCTGCAGCGCCGTGGTGACGACACCGGCCGGCTCCGCCGCCGGACCCTCGTTGACGTTGGTGTGGTCCACCGGCTTGCGCCGGGAGGCGGCCCAGATGCCGCCGCAGACGGCCAGTGCCAGGACGGCGACCGCGGTCACGCCCCAGGTGCCCTGGTCGGCGAGGAACGCGGCTCCCGCGGAGACCAGACCGGCGGCCGGCAGGGTCAGACCCCAGGCCACGACCATCCGGCCGGCCGTGGACCAGCGCACCACGCCGCCCTTGCGGCCCAGTCCGGAGCCCATCACGGAGCCGGAGCAGACCTGGGTGGTGGAGAGCGCGAAGCCGAGGTGGGAGGAGGCCAGGATGGTGGCCGCGGCGCCGGTCTGGGCGGCGAAGCCCTGCGGCGGCTGGATGTCGGTGATGCCCTTGCCCATGGTGCGGATGATCCGCCAGCCGCCCAGGTAGGTGCCGAGCGCGATGGCCAGGCCCGCGGAGGCGATCACCCACATCGGCGGGTCGGAGTGCGGGGCGATGACCCCGCCGGTGATCAGCGCGAGGGTGATCACCCCCATCGTCTTCTGCGCGTCGTTGGTGCCGTGGGCCAGCGAGACCAGGGCCGCCGAGGCGATCTGTCCGGCGCGGTAGCCCTTGGCGGTGTCGGCCTCGGCGCGGCCGCGGGTCAGCCGGTAGGTGAGCCGGGTCGCGGCCATCGCGGCGAGTCCCGCGACGAACGGCGCGGCCACCGCCGGGATCAGGACCTTCATGACGACGGCCTGGCCGTGCACGCCGCCGGTGCCGACGGACACCAGCGTCGCGCCGATCAGACCGCCGAAGAGGGCGTGGGAGGAGCTGGAGGGAAGGCCGGCGAGCCAGGTCAGGAGGTTCCAGATGATGGCGCCGACCAGGCCGGCGAAGATCACTTCAGGTCTGATGCCGGCACTCTCGTCGATGATGCCGCCGGAGATGGTCTTGGCCACCTCCACGGAGAGGAACGCCCCGACGAGATTGAGTCCCGCCGACATCGCCACCGCGACCTTGGGTCGCAAGGCGCCGGTGGAGATGGTGGTGGCCATTGCGTTGGCCGTGTCGTGGAAGCCGTTCGTAAAGTCGAACACCAAGGCCGTGACGATCACGATCCCGATGAGAAGCGTGATGTGTTCCATTCACCCAGGCAATCCGTGTCGAAGGTCAGTGTCGTCGGGACCGTACGGACGGCGGGTGAACGGAAAGTGAACTCGGCCGGGCGCCGCGGTGACACCCCCGCAGTGTTCACGCGGAGGCGCCCCTACTGCCACTTGCGTCTCACCCGTCGGCAAATTTCCTGAGCTGGGCCAGGGTCCCGTTCCAGCGGTCCTGATCACCGGGCAGCGGCCCGTGCGAGGCGTACTGCCGGATGGTCGGGTACGACCAGCCGGCGGGCGTCTGCGCCGTGCCCGAGTAGTCCGCCAGCCACAGCGGATGGTTCGCGCCGAAGGCCCGGCTGCCGCCCGTGCAGCGGTCCCACCAGCGGGCGGTGGTGTAGATCACCGGCCGCCGGCCGGTGCTGCGCCGCACCTCGTCGCTGAACGCCCGTATCCAGCGGACCAGCGCCGTCCGCCCCAGCCCGAAGCACGGCTGCCGGGCGTCGTACGGGTTGTGCTCGATGTCGAGGGCGGGCGGCAGCGTCCAGCCGTCCGCCTTCCAGTGGCCGCCGTGCTGGAGGAAGTACCGGGCCTGCCGGGTGCCCGACGACGCGCTGGGCACGGCGAAGTGGTAGGCGCCGTGCAGCAGTCCGGCCGCGCGGGAGCCGTTGTACTGCGCGGAGAAGTACGGATTGCGGTAGCCGGCCGACTCGGTGGCCTTGACGTAGACGAATCGCGCGCCCTTGGCGCGGGCCGCCCGCCAGTCGATCTGCTTCTGGTACGACGAGACGTCGTGCCCGAGGGGCCGGCTGTCCGCGACGGCCAGGGAGGGGTGTTCGGCGAGTGCGGTGCCGGCCAGTGACGCCACCGCTATCGCGGTCGCCAGCCTGGCCCGGGGCGTGGAGCGGTCACAAGTCATGGGTCCCCCTGGGTGATGACATGTGAAGGGGTGTAGTTCACTCGACGTTAGTGGATGATCGACGCAAGGTGGATGATCTCCGGCCAATCGCCCTGAGATGGCCAGTTACCCCCATATGGCGGATAACGGACAGTTGGCACCTTGGCGTACAGTGCCCCGGCCTGCTCGTACGGTGTCGTGCAGCGCCCTCGTGTGTTTCCGCACGTCCCGCAGCGTCGCACCGGAGGACAGCATGAAGGACCACCCCGACCACCTCGCCGACGCCTGGAGCGAACTCGTCGCCACCGCCCGCCGGACCGCCGCCGACGGCCTCGTCGTCGGCACCTCGGGCAACGTCTCGGTCCGCGTCAGGGACCTGATCCTCGTCACGCCCAGCGGCGTCCCCTACGACCGGCTCGGCCCCTCCGACCTCACCGGCGTCGACCTCGAAGGCCGCGCCGTCATCGGCAGACTCCGCCCGACCAGCGAACTCCCGCTCCACCTGGCCGTCTACCGCAACACCAACGCCACCGCGATCGTGCACACCCACGCCCCGCACGCCACCGCGGTCTCCACCCTCGTCACCGAACTCCCGCCCATCCACTACATGGCCGCCGCGCTCGGCGGCCCCGTCCGCGTCGCCCCCTACGCCCTCTACGGCAGCGACGAACTCGCCGCCCACATGCTCGACGCGCTCCGCGACCGCACCGCCGCACTCCTCCAGAACCACGGCACCATCGCGTACGGCACCGACCTCGCCCAGGCACTGGACCGCACCGCCCAACTGGAGTGGATGTGCCGGGTCTGGCTCATCGCCGCCACCGTGCCCGGCCACACCCCCAGCCTGCTGTCGCCCGCCCAGCTCGACGCGGCGGGCGACCGGCTGCGCGGCTACGGCCAGCGCGCCGACGGCCCCGCATAGCCCTTCGCGGGACCCCGCACCGCACCCCGCACCGCACGACACCGCTGGTCCGGCCGCCGGCACCGGGCGCCCGGTGGCCGGGACCGGCGACGCTGCGCACACTGGAGAGATGCGACTGGGGACCGTGGCGGCGGTGACCGCCACCACTGTGATCGGTGCCGCGGTGGCCGCCGTGGCCGCCGGGAGGTACGCCGGCGACGTTGCCCTGAAACCGTCGCCCGGCCATCCCTTCCCCGGCGATTCACGGCTCACCGTCCACTCCGCCGTCGGCGACCACATCGTCCTCACCCGGAGCCTGGCCTCCCTCAGGCCCGGCACCTACGGACTTTCCGGCGCCGGCTGCCACGCGGTGGTCGGCCCCGTCGTCCACGGCACCCCGCACCCCGCCGACGCCGTGGTGCGCCGGCTGGAGCGGGTCACCCACGGCACCCTGCGGCCCGGCGCCCGGATGCGGCTGACCCCGCAGGTGCACATCGGCAACCCCCACGACACCCTCGGCATCACCTGCGCCGACGTCGACATCCCCGGCGAACTCGGCGCCCTGCCCGCGTGGTTCGTGCCCGGCGCCCGCGACACCTGGGTCATCACCGTCCACGGCATCGGCACCACCCGCGAACACCCCATGGTGGTGCTGCCGTTCCTGCGGCGCCACGACTTCCCCGTCCTCTCCCTCGCCTACCGCAACGACGCCGGCGCCCCGCGCACCGCCGACGGCATCCACCACCTCGGCGACACCGAGTGGCGCGACCTGGACGCCGCCATCCGCTACGCCGTCGGCTACGGCGCCCGTGCGGTCGTCCTCTACGGCTGGTCCACCGGCGCCACCATGGCGCTGCGCGCCGCCGTCAACTCCGGGCTGCGCCACCGGGTCTCCGGCCTCGTCCTGGACTCCCCGGTCCTCGACCGGCACGCCACCGTCCGCGCCCTGGCCACCGCCCGCCACATCCCGCGCGCCCTGCTGCCGCTGGCCGTCCGCGCCGCGGAGGGCCACACCGGGCTGCCCGTCGACCGCCCCGCCGACGCCGTCGACCCCGACGAACTCGACGCGCCCGTCCTCCTCTTCCACGGCCCCGAGGACACCCTCGCCCCCTGGGACGCCTCCCGCCGCTTCGCCGCCCGCCGCCCGGAGCTGATCACCCTTCAGCCCGTCCCGCACGCCCCGCACGCCGCGATGTGGAACGCCGCACCGGACCGCTACGAGGAGACCCTGCGCCGCTTCCTCACCCCGCTCATGTGACGCCGCCGGCCGCCGGCCGCCACCGCCCCCGAAGGACCCCGGCCCGGCCCGCAGGTGTACGGGGGGACAACTGCCCCCATCAGGGGTGGGACGGTGCGGTGACGCGGGCCTGAAGAGCCGCAAACCGGGTTCCGATTGGGCTTTCGGGCCGTCAGCGGCAAGACTGCTCCTGTGACGTCCCGTACTCCGCGCGACTCCCGGCTCCGACTCGTCCCCCGACAACCGATTGCGGCCGCCCGCCGGGCGGTGAGCACCCGGGCCACCCGCCCGGCGCCCAGGCCCCCCGAGGGCACCCCGTCGCCCGCGGAACTGGCCCGCCAGGCCCGTGCCGTACTGGCCGGCCCGGCCCGGCTCGCACGCTGGGCCGACCGCGCGGGCAGCCTCCGGGCCGGTCCGGACGGATCGCTCCCGGAGGACGCCGTCGCCGTCGCCGCGGACGCCCTGGGCCTGTCCCCCCGCCAGGTCCGCGCCGACTGGGACCGGGCCCGGCTCGCCGGACTGGTCGAACTCCACGACGGCCTGGCCCGCCCCGGCTGGCGACTGCGCGCCTGGGACCGCGACGACACCGCCGCGCTGCGCGGCTGGGTCGCGCTCTTCGACGCCTGGTCGCTGGCCCTGCCGACCCCGGCCGAGGCGGGCCCCGCCGCCGTGGCCGAGGTCGTCGAGGCCGTCCCGCAGCTGCTGTCCCTGCTGCACCTGTCCGCCGGGCCGGTGCGGCTGCCGGTGCTGCTCGACATGCTCGACCAGCGCGTCGCCGAACTGCGTACCGAACGCTGCGAGGTCCCCTACGAGGCGGACCCGGCCGCGGACGGCACCGACGCCGGGGGGACGGTGAGCGACGCCGCGGGGGCGCCGCTCGCCGCCCTCCTGCGTTGGGCGCTGGACGCGCTGCTCGCGGTCGGCGCGCTGATGCCGCCGGACGGCGCCCCCCAAGACGCCGACGAGGGCCGCCACTACGGCCAGGAGGCCCAGCTGACGCCGCTCGGCAACTGGTCGGTGTGGGTCAAGCTGGAGCAGATCTGCGTCGCCGCGCAGAGCCCGGCCGGCCACATCGAGCAGTCCGCGGAGGCGATGCTGCGCGGCTGCGCCCGGCTGACCCCGGGCCCGGCCCGCGCCGAGTACCGCGCCTGGCTCGCCGCCCGCTCCGTCGGCGCCGCCGTCGAGGAACTCCTGGCCGCCGCCCGCGGCGAGGACGCACTGCTGCGCGGGCTGGCCTTCGAGGCGCTGCGCGCGGTCGGCGCCCCCGCCGAACCCGCCGTCCGCGCCGTCGCCGAGGAGCCGGTACTGCGGCCCTACGCCCTGCTGTGGCTCTTCGAGCACGAGGGCGGCGACCCGGAGACCGCGCCCGACGTCCTCACCCGCGAGGAGTCGACCTGGCTGTGGGTGGACACCGCGGCGGCCGTCGCCGACCACGGCGAGACCCAACTGCTGGTCCGGCACCTGGACTCGGCCGTCCAGGGCTCGGTGCCGCGGCTGCTGGAGGAGGTCCGCGCGGTCGGCCACCCGCGCACCGTCCAGGTGCTGGTGGCGCTGGCCGCCGCCCACCCCGACCCGGCGCTCGCCAAGGCCGTCCGCCGGGCGGCCTTCCAGGTGCACACCGGCGGCGCGTAACCGCCCGGACGCCCCGGCCGGGCGCCGACGGGTCACGACCCCGTCCCGCCCGGCCGGCAGGCGCCGACGCTCCGGACGCCGCCCTCGGCGCCCCTGTCGCTCCGCGGAACGGGCCGCCGCGCCCCTCGAACCGGGCGTCATCCTCCCTTCCCCGCCGGTGAGTTGTGAGTTCGGCACGGGGAAACGCCCCGCGCGTCACCGGGCGGTCACGCGCCGTCCGCGGCCCTGTGTCCTGGCTCACAGTCGCGCGGCGGGGTCCGGCGACGCCGGGAAACGACTTGCACCGGCCCGTTAGACTGCCTCCATGGCAGTCCTCCTTTGGGTTCATTAGACGGCGTAGACCGCTCTCGGACCGTCCGTCCAACCCGCCGTCTTCCTGCCCTGGAGTTTTCCCGTGATCACCGCTTCCGGCCTTGAGCTGCGCGCCGGCGCCCGCGTCCTCATCGAATCCGCTTCCTTCCGCATCGCCAGGGGCGACCGCATCGGCCTGGTCGGCCGCAACGGCGCCGGCAAGACCACCCTCACCAAGGTCCTGGCCGGCCAGGGCATGCCGGCCAGCGGCTCGGTCACCCGCTCCGGCGAGGTCGGCTACCTCCCGCAGGACCCGCGCACCGGCGACCTGGACATCCTGGCCCGCGACCGCATCCTCTCCGCCCGCGGCCTGGACACCGTCCTGCGCAAGATGCGGGAGAACGAGGACCGGATGGCGAACGGCCAGGGCGCCACCCGCGAGAAGGCCATGAAGAAGTACGAGCGGCTGGAGACCGAGTTCCTCACCAAGGGCGGGTACGCCGCCGAGGCCGAGGCCGCGACCATCGCCGCCAGCCTGGGCCTGCCCGACCGCATCCTCGGCCAGCCCCTGCACACCCTCTCCGGTGGTCAGCGGCGCCGCGTCGAGCTGGCCCGGATCCTCTTCTCGGACTCCGACATCCTGCTGCTCGACGAGCCGACCAACCACCTCGACGCCGACTCCATCGCGTGGCTGCGCGACTACCTCAAGACCTACCGCGGCGGCTTCATCGTCATCTCGCACGACGTCGACCTGGTCGAGACCGTCGTGAACAAGGTGTTCTACCTGGACGCCAACCGCTCGCAGATCGACGTCTACAACATGGGCTGGAAGCTCTACCAGCAGCAGCGCGAGGCCGACGAGAAGCGCCGCAAGCGCGAGCGCGCCAACGCCGAGAAGAAGGCCGCGGCGCTCAACTCCCAGGCCGACAAGATGCGGGCCAAGGCCACCAAGACCGTCGCCGCCCAGAACATGGCCAAGCGCGCCGACAAGCTGCTCGCCGGCCTGGAGGCGGTGCGCGCCTCCGACAAGGTCGCCAAGCTGCGCTTCCCGGACCCCGCGCCGTGCGGCAAGACCCCGCTCACCGCCGAGGGCCTCTCCAAGTCCTACGGCTCCCTGGAGATCTTCACCGACGTCGACCTGGCCATCGACAAGGGCTCCCGGGTCGTCATCCTGGGCCTCAACGGCGCCGGCAAGACCACCCTGCTGCGGATGCTGGCGGGCGTGGAGACGCCCGACACCGGCGAGGTCCGCCCCGGCCACGGCCTCAAGCTCGGCTACTACGCCCAGGAGCACGAGACCCTGGACCCGGACCGCACGGTCCTGGAGAACATGCGCTCCGCCGCGCCCGACATGGACCTCGTCGAGGTCCGCAAGGTGCTCGGCTCCTTCCTGTTCTCCGGCGACGACGTCGACAAGCCGGCCGGCGTGCTCTCCGGCGGCGAGAAGACCCGGCTCGCCCTGGCGACCCTGGTCGTCTCCTCCGCCAACGTCCTCCTCCTCGACGAGCCCACCAACAACCTCGACCCGGCCAGCCGCGAGGAGATCCTCGGCGCGCTGCGCACCTTCAGCGGCGCGGTCGTCCTGGTGACGCACGACGAGGGCGCGGTGGACGCGCTGACACCGGAGCGGATCATCCTGCTGCCGGACGGTGTCGAGGACCTGTGGGGCCAGGACTACGCGGACCTGGTCGCCCTGGCCTGATCACCGCCCTACCGGTGCCGCCGGATGGATCACGCCGGCTGGATCATTCGGCCCATGGGTGATCCATCATCTGAGTGAGAACGGCTCGTACACCGGCGAGCCTGCGGCGACCGGCCGGGCCTCTTGGGCCCGGCCGTTTCCTTTTCGGCGGCACACCACCTGACCTGGCACTTCCCCCATGCCGGGGTGCGCGCGGGGGCCGCGGAGCGGACGGAAGCGGCAATTCCGAGCGCGCCGGGCGCCGGCGGGACGGCAAAGGATGTCCCACAGACCTTGCGGAATGGGTGGCCAGGAAGCCGGGGAGGGGTGATCATGAGAGTCCAGAGCGCACTTCCCACGAGGAGGCACGGGTGGCCGAGACTCTGAAGAAGGGCAGCCGGGTTACCGGCGCCGCGCGCGAGAAGCTCGCGGCAGACCTGAAGAAGAAGTACGACTCCGGAGCGAGCATCCGGGCGCTGGCCGAGGAAACCGGCCGCTCCTATGGATTCGTGCACCGGATGCTCAGCGAATCCGGTGTGGTCCTGCGAGGCCGCGGCGGAGCCACGAGGGGCAAGAAGGCCGCCTCGGTCTGACGGCCGCGGCTCCGAGTGCAGGCGGTCACCCCCCGGCCGTCCGATGGTTCGGCCGGGAGGTTACCGTTCAGTCACTTACGCACGCAGGTGCGGTGGCTGACTCGGAGGCGCCCTCATGACTCTGCTCGACAAGCACGGTGTGCGGCTCACCGTGGACGACGCGATCGCCACGGTGACCCTTGCCAACGCGGCCAAGCGCAATGCCCAGAGCCCCGCCATGTGGCGGGCGCTGGTCGAGGCGGGCTCGCTGCTGCCGGGGAACGTACGGATCGTGGTGCTGCGCGGTGAGGGCAAGTCCTTCTCCGCGGGGCTGGACCGGCAGGCGTTCACGCCCGAAGGATTCGACGGCGAACCGTCGTTCCTCGACTTGGCGCGCGGTACGGACGAAGCGCTGGACGCCACGATCGCCGAGTACCAGGACGCGTTCACCTGGTGGCGGCGGAGCGACCTGGTGTCGATCGCCGCGGTCCAGGGCCACGCCATCGGCGCTGGCTTCCAGTTGGCCCTCGCCTGCGACCTGCGGGTCGCCGCCGAGGACGTGCAGTTCGCCATGCGCGAGACCAGCCTGGGCCTGGTTCCCGACCTGACCGGCACGCATCCCCTGGTCGGCCTGGTCGGCTACGCCCGGGCGCTGGAGATCTGCGCCACCGGACGCTTCGTGCATGCCGAAGAGGCCGGGCGGATCGGCCTCGCCAACCTCGTCGTGCCCGGTGACGAACTCGACGCCGCGGTGGCCGACCTGGCCGCCGCGCTCACCGCCGCGCCCCGGGACGCCGTCATCGAGACCAAGGCCCTGCTGGCCGGCGCCGCGGGGCGCACCTACGAGGAGCAGCGCCGGGCCGAGCGCGCCGCCCAGGCGCGGCGGCTGCGGGACCTGGCCGGGGTCGGCGACTGACCGTCCACTCCGCGCGCATCCGTCGCCGTCAGGCGCCGTCCACCGCCGTGACCAGTACCGCGGCCGAGGCCGGCGCCGGCGGCCGACCGGTGACCGCCCGGCGGACCGCGCGGGCCACGTCCAACGGGCGGTGGCCGGCGGCGGTCGCCACCTGGATCAGTACGTGGTCCCCGTCGCCGCTGCGGGCCACCGGGCGGGAGCGACCCGCCGGGGCGAGCCCGGCCACCCCGGGGACGGCGAGCACCCGGGCGGCGAGGTCCTCCGGTTCCTCGGCGCCGCCCGGGCCCGCCCCGGCCCGCGGACCGTCCCCCGTCGCGTCCGGCGCGGTGTCCGCCGGCTCGGCCGCGTCGTCCAGCAGCGCACCGACCCGGAGGTCCACGGCGCTCACCCGCAGGCCCAGGCCCTCCTCCGCCGCGGCCAGCAGGGCCGTCCGGAGCTGTTCGGCGAGCGCCGGCAGGGGGCGGCCGGGCGGTGCGGCGAAGTCCGCGGTGATGCGCAGCGGGCCCGGCGGCAGGGCGCTGGGCGGCGCCGGTACGGTCGGCGCCGGGGCGTCGTCGGGGGCGGCGAGGGAGAGCCGCAGGGTGCCCAGCCGGATGCCGGGCGGGGTGCCGGGGGCCCGCAGGAGCGCGGTGCGGGCCGCACGTTCGGTGATCCACGCGCCGTCCGCCGAGCCGCCGAGCGGCAGGACCCGGCCGAGGCCGAGCTGCTCCCGTACGGCGCGTGCCAACTCGTTCGAGGCCACCGTGTCACCCCTTTCCGGACCACCTCCCCAGCCTGCCGCAGCCCGCCCGCCGCGGCCGGATGCGGCACTCCGCTGCCGCATCCCCGGAGCGCGCCCGCCCGCCCGCCCCTACTGTGGGGAACAGGATGAATGGCGCGAATGGCGTGAATAGCGCCAAAGGCGTAGGCCGCTTGATGCGCGCCAGGCCAGTCGCCGCGGCAGGTCCGTGAGCCGTCGGGCGGCGGGTCCGTGACGCGGCGCAGAAGGGACGCACGGCGATGACCGAGAGCCAGCAGGGCGCGGACACCACGAAGCCGCCGGTGAAACGGGGCGGGGGCGACCCCGCCACCCGCGGCCGGACGACCATCGCCGACGGTGTGGTGGAGAAGATCGCCGGGCTCGCCGCCCGCGACGTGGTGGGCGTCCACACGATGGGCAGCGGCTTCGCCCGCACGCTGGGTGCGGTGCGCGACCGGGTGCCCGGCGGCGGGCGGTCGGCCACCGCGACGCGCGGGGTGAAGGCCGAGGTCGGTGAGGTGCAGACCGCGCTGGACCTGGAGATCGTCGTCGACTACGGGGTCGCCATCGCGGAGGTGGCCCGGGCCGTCCGGGAGAACGTGATCGCCGCCGTGGAGCGGATGACCGGCCTGGAGGTCGTCGAGGTCAACATCGCGGTGAGCGACGTGCAGCTGCCCGACGAGGAAGACGAGGAAGGCGGGGCCGGCGGAGCGGAGCCGCGGCTCCAGTGACCGGGCCCGGCCGGAGCGGTAGCGAAGGAGCGCACGATGAGCATGGCCGTGATCGGTCTCGTGGCGGGGATGGCGCTGGGCTTCGCCGGGTACTTCGGCGGGTTCGGGGCCTTCGTCCTGGTGGCGGCGCTGGGCGCCGTCGGGTTCGTGGCCGGCAGGTTCCTGGAGGGCGACCTGGAGGCCGGGGAGTTCTTCCGTATCCGGACCGGCGACCGCGACGATCGGCGGCGGTGAACCCGGATGGCGACGGTGTCCCCGCCGGCCGCTGCCGTCGACGTACCGGCCGGTGAGCGCGGCGCGACCAGGGTCGCCGACCGGGTGGTCGCCAAGATCGCCGCGCGGGCGGCCCGGGAGGCGCTGCGCGAGGCGTCCCCCGGCGACCCCACCGGCGCCCACGCCACGGTGACGGTGACCCGTCGCGACGTCCACCCGCCGTTCGGCGAAGCCCGGCTGCGGATCGCCGTGGAACTGGCCTACCCCGCCCCCATCGGCCCGCACTGCGGCCTGGTGCGCCGTCAGGTGGCGGAGCGCGTAAGGACGTTGGCGGGCATGACGGTCGCCGAGGTGGCGGTGCAGGTCGAGCGGCTGAACTCGCCGCTGCTGGCCGACCGGGAGCGGTTGCGGTGACGGGGCCCGGGAGCGCGGAGGGAGCGGAGGCCCGCGAAGGGGCAGACGAGCGGTCCGGTGAACGGTCCGGTGAACGGCCCGGCGCCGCGGGCGGGTTGCCGGCGGCGGCACCGGACACCGCGGACCCCGGGCCGGTCGACGACGGGCCGGCCGGGCGCTTCTGGTCGGCCCGCCGGGTGCCGGCCGCACTGGTCGCGCTGGTGCTGGTGGGCGCCACGGGTCTGCTGCTCTACGACGTGGCCGCGGTGCGGGCCGGCCGCGCCGCCATGGCCTGGCGCCGGCGGCTGGCGCACGAACTGGCCGTCCGGCACCTCGACGACCCCTGGGTCTTGGGCGCCGCGGGGGCCGCGGCGGCCCTGGGGCTCTGGCTGCTCGTGCTGGCCGCCACCCCGGGCCTGCGGACGGTGCTGCCGATGCGGCGCACCGCCCCCGGCGTCCGGGCCGGGCTGGACCGGCCGGCCGCCGCGCTGGTGCTGCGGGACCGGGCCATGGAGGTCTCCGGTGTGCAGTCGGTGCACGTGACCGTCGGCCGGCGCCGGGCGCGGGCGCGGGCCGTGGCGCACTTCCGGGAGCTGGACGAGGTCCGCGGCGACCTCGGCACGGTGCTCGACGACGGTCTGCGGCAACTGGACCTGACGCGCCGGCCGCGGCTGACCGTCGACGTCCAGCGCCCCAAGAGGAGGTGAGCGCGCGATGCGCACCGTGCGCGCGACGGTCAACCGGGTGCTGCTCGGGCTGGTCGGCCTGCTGCTGTTCGGCACCGGCGGGCTGGTCCTGCTGGGCGGCCTGGACCTGCCGGCCCGGTGGCACCTCGACCTGCCCGCCGGCTGGCCCTGGACCGGCCCGGACGACGTCCTGCTCACGGCGCGGCAGCGCACCCGGTTCACCGACCGCGGCTGGTGGTGGCCGGTGGTCATCGCCGTGCTGGCCGTGCTCCTGCTGTTGCTGCTGTGGTGGCTGCTCGCCCAGTTCCGGCGGCGCCGGCTCGGCGCGGTGCTGGTCGACACCGGCGACGGGGCGGACGCGGTGGTGCGCGGGCGGGCGCTGGAGGCCGTACTGGCGGCCGAGACGGTGGCGGTGGACGGCGTCGACCGGGCGGCCGTCGCACTGACCGGCCGCCGCACGGACCCGCAGGTGCGCGCCCTCGTGGTCCTCGCCCCGCACGCCGACCCCGGGACCGTGGTGCGGCGGCTGTCCGACGGGGCGGTGGCGCACGCCCGCACCTCGGCGGGCCTGGACCGGCTGCCGGTGGAGGTCCGCCTGCGGGCGCTGCGCCACCGGGCGGAACGGGTCAGCTAGGTCCCGGCGTCCAGGTCCCGGCGTCACTCGCGCGCTGCTTGCACGGAGGGCGGGCCGGGACGCGGTGGCTGCCCACCGGGTCCCGGAAGCCGCCCCCGGTCCTCAGAAGCCGCGCCGGGCCCCGCCGTCCACCGGGACCATCACGCCCGTCAGGTACGACGCGGCGGGGGACAGCAGGAAGGCGGCGGTGCGGCCGAACTCCTCGGGGTCGCCGTAGCGGCGCAGCGGGATGGTGGCGCAGTTGCGGGCCCGGGAGCCCTCGGGGTCGCCGGAGAGCCCGTCGAGCTGGTTCATCCGGTCGGTGGCGATCCGGCCGGGCAGGACGCCGACGACGCGGATGCCGCGCGGCCCGACCTCGTCGGCGAGGGACTTGGCGAAGCCGGCGAGGCCCGGGCGGAGTCCGTTGGAGATGGTGAGCCCGGCGATCGGCTCGTACACGGAGCCGGAGAGGACGAAGCCGATGGCGCCGCCCTCGCCCAGTTCGGCGGCGGCGGTGCGGGCGAACCGCACCGCGCCCAGGAAGACCGTCTCGAAGGCCGCCTGCCACTGCGCGTCGGTGTTGTCGGCGGCGGTGCCGGGTGCCGGGCCGCCCACGCTGACGAGGATGCCGTCGAAGCGGCCGAAGCGATCCCGGGCGGCCGCCACCAGGCGGGCCGGGGCCTCCGGGTCGGTGTTGTCGGCGGCGACGCCCAGGGCCCGCTCGCCCAGGGAGGCGGCCGCCTTGGCCGCGGCCTCCTCCGTGCGTCCGGTGATCACCACATTGGCGCCGTCGGCGACCAGTGCGCGGGCGGTGGCGAAGCCCAGGCCGCGGGTGGCGCCGGTGACGAGGTATGTCCGGTCGGTGAGTCCAAGATCCATGGACCTAGTCTGCCCCTCGGCCGTGGTGCAACGCGAAGGCGGTGCCCACCAGCCCGATGTGGCTGAATGCCTGCGGGAAGTTCCCCAACTGGCGCCCGGTGACCGGGTCGTACTCCTCGGAGAGCAGCCCCACGTCGTTCCGCAGCGCCAGCAGCCGCTCGAACAGCCTCCGCGACTCCGCCCGGCGCCCGGTCAGCAGCAGCGCGTCCGCCAGCCAGAACGAGCAGACCAGGAACGTGCCCTCGCCGCCGGGCAGCCCGTCCACCGACTGCCCCTCGGCGCTGTAACGGCGTACCAGACCGTCGCGCGACAGCTCGCGGCGCACGGTGTCGACGGTGGAGACCACCCGCGGGTCGTCGCCCGGGAGGAAGCCGACCCGCGGGATGAGCAGCGTCGCGGCGTCCAGTTCCGTCGAGCCGTAGGACTGGGTGAAGGTGCCCCGCTCGGCGTCGTAGCCGCGTGCGCAGACCTCCCGGTGCACCTCGTCGCGCATCGCCCGCCAGCGGTCCACGTTCCCGCCGAGCTTCGGGTGCCCCTCCAGCAGCTGCACCGCGCGGTCGGCCGCGACCCAGGCCATCACCTTGGAGTGCACGAAGTGCCGGCGCGGGCCGCGGATCTCCCAGATGCCCTCGTCGGGTTCGCGCCAGGTCGACTCCAGGTAGTCCACCAGCGCCCGTTGGATGCCCCACGCGTGCGCTTCGGCCGGCATGCCCGCGGTGCGTGCGACGTGGAACGAGTCGATCACCTCGCCGTAGACGTCGAGCTGCCGCTGTTCGACGGCGGCGTTGCCGATCCGCACCGGCACCGATCCCTCGTACCCGGACAGCCAGGGCACCTCGGCCTCCGGCAGCCGCCGTTCCCCGCCCAGCCCGTACATGATCTGCAGGTCGTCGGGGACGCCGGCGACCGCGCGCAGCAGCCAGTCCCGCCAGGCCCCGGCCTCGTCCAGATACCCGGCGGAGATCAGGGAGTTCAGGGTCAGACTGGCGTCGCGCAGCCAGCAGTAGCGGTAGTCCCAGTTGCGGACCCCGCCCGGCTCCTCGGGCAGCGAGGTGGTGGGGGCCGCCACGATCCCGCCGGTGGGCGCGTAGGTGAGGGCCTTGAGGGTGATCAGGGAGCGGATCACCGCGGCGCGGTACGGACCGTCGTAGCGGCACCGGGCGGACCAGGCGTGCCAGTCGTCGGTGGAGTCCGCCAGTGCCTGGAACGGGTCGATCCGGGCGGGCCGGGGCTCGTGCGAGGGGTGCCAGGTGAGCACGAACGCGGTGCGCTCGCCGGCCGCGACGGTGAAGTCCGTGCGGGTGCTGAGGTCCTTGCCGTAGGTGGTGCCCCGGGACGGGGTGCGCAGCCACACCGAGTCCGGGCCGGCGATCGCCACCCGGCAGCCCTCGGTGGCGCGTACCCAGGGCACCACCCGCCCGTAGTCGAACCGCAGCCGCAGCGCGCTGTGCATCTCGACGCGGCCGCGCAGCCCCGTGACGACCCGGACGACGTCGGGCATGCGGTCGCGCTGCGGCATGAAGTCGGTGACCCGGACGCTGCCCTCGGGGGTCTCCCAGACGGTGTCGAGGATCAGCGAGTCCCCGCGGTACGCGCGTGCGGCGCGGGCCTCGCCGGACCGCGGGGCCAGCGCCCAGTGGCCGTTGTCCCGACCGCCGATGAGGGCCGCGAAGCAGGCGGGGGAGTCGAAGCGGGGCAGGCAGAGCCAGTCGATGGAGCCGTCTCGGCCGACGAGCGCGGCGGTCTGCAGATCGCCGATGAGCGCGTAGTCCTCGATGCGTGGATGCACTCCGCGGCCATTCCCGCGCGGCGGGTGCGTTACTCGGGGGCGACGGCCGTCCGGGCTACGGGCTGCTCGTCGGCGGCCTCGGTGCCGGCGGGCTCGGCACCGGAGGGTTCGGGGCCGTCACCGGCCGCCCCGGAGCCGGCGTCCCCGGCCGCGGCGGCCAGTCGGTCGCGGCGCTCCCGGCGCACCAGGACGACCCAGCCGACCGGCACCGCCGCCGCGAACAGCCACCACTGGATCGCGTACGCCATGTGCGGCCCGATGGAGTCGTGGTCCGGTTCCGGCACCTGCTCGGGGCTGTCGCTCTTGGGAGCGGTCATCTCGATGTAGCCGCCGAGCGTCGGCCGGCCCACCCGCTTCGCCTGCTGCTTGCTGTTGATCAGCATGACCTGGCGGGGCGGCAGGCCCTTGGTGTCCTTGATCCCGCTCTCCGCGGTGGTCTCGTCGGCCATCAGCCGGCCGGTGACCGTGACCGTCCCCTTGGAGGCGGCCGGGATCTTCGGGAACTTGGTGAGGTCGTCGCCGGCCGGGATCCAGCCCCGGTTGACGACGACGGCGTCGCCGTTGCCGAGGATCAGCGGGGTCAGGACGTAGTAGCCGATGGTCTGCTCGTCGGCGGCGGTGCGCTGGCGGACGACCACCTCGTGCGCGGTGTCGTAGCTTCCGGTGGCGGTGACCCGGCGCCACATGTCGCCGTGCGGCAGCGTCCGGCCGACCGCGGCCAGATCGGTCACCGGGACGGGGGTGGCGGCCAGGTTGTGCGCGATCTGCGCGTTCTGCGCCACCTTGTGCTGATGGCGGTGGAACTGCCAGAACCCCAGCTTGATCATGATGGGGATCAGGGCGAGGCCCACGAGGGTGAGGATCACCCACTGCCGGGTCAACAGGAAGCGGTACACGGCTGCGACGGTACCCCGCGTCCCCGGACGCCCGGCCCCGGGGTCCCCCCAGCGGTGCGGGAAGGCGCAGTCGGGGACGCCGGGCACGGCCGCACACCGCCGCCCCGACCGGCGTCAGACCCGGTCGACGATGCCCACCCGCCCCGCCGAGCGGGCGCAGTGCGCACCGGGGCGTTGTGAGGTGGGCCAGTCTGTTGCAGTCTGTTGCCGGCGAGTTACCCGAGGGAGTCGAGGGCGACGCGGCGGTGTCCGTCTCGGATGATGTGCGAGCGGTCAACACGGGCTGCTGCGGCGCGTGCCGAGTCGTCGGGTAGGCCCCGGAAGTCCGCGATGGTGTGCGAGTAGGGCTCTGGCGTAGCCCTCTGTTTGCAGGAGTCCGGGCATGGGTCGCGAACAGTGGATGCGGAACCGGGCGGTGCGCTGGTACAGGGGAACGCCGGCTTCTTGGACGCGTCGCAGGCCGGTGCGTTGCCGATGTCGCCATTCGACGTACATCGAGTCAGCCGAGCGTGACGCGGCGATGAGGTCCTGGGCGTGGTCGGCAGCGTTGCAGGCCCGGCACCAGACGGTGATCTCGGCCTGGGACGGCATGGTCTTGGCGTTCTCGATGCGGGAGGTTTTCGCCTTATGCCAGGGGCAGTGATCGTCGTCCGAGTCGGGGTCGAGGTCCGGGCCGACTTCAGGGCCTCTGCCGTCTCCCGTGCCCTGGTGCGGTACTTCGCCGCCTCCGCCCGTACGGCCCTCCGCTCCGCGCGGAGCGCGTCGGCGTCCAGCCCCTGGCCGTCGCCCTGCTCCTCTGGGTCGTTCATCGCGTCGGTCGGGCTCCGATTCGCTGTCGACGGGAACTTCGGCCGGCTCGGAGGTGGTGGGGGTGGTCCCCATGCAGGAACCTCTCCTCGGTGTTGTGAGGATCTGATGCGCAGCGCGGCCCCAGCTACCCAGGCCGGACAGTTAGGTGAAGCAACGGAGCCTGATCGGGTTAACTGCCTTACGTGAACGGATCGAAGGACAGTCACCAGGGGACCTTCTCAGCAAGTAGTTCGACTTCGACCCTTGGAGATTTCCATGCGCATTCGCACTGCAGTTGCTGCCGCAGCCCTGGTCGCGACAGCCGTACTCCACGGAGCAGGTGCGGCGGCTGCCGTTGTGCACAAGACTCCCTCGACCCACTCCAACCAGGTCGTCTCCCCTGCGGATGACGACGATGACGACGAGATGGGCCAGGGTGATGAAGACTGAGCACGCATGAGGGGTGAACGGCCAGCTCATGTGGCTGGCTAGTGCCCACTAGACGCCTCGACGTGGCGACGCCATGCCCTCCGGGCCTCCGCGCCGGTCATTCCGCGGGTGACCTCCTGCCATTGGCGGTCGTAGTCGCGGGCCCGGGGGCATGAAGTCATTGCGTGCATGCGGTCGCTATCACCATGCGCCTGATTCCAGTAGTCCTCTTGGTCATCCTCATGGCGCCCGCCGCGCTGACTTGGCTGTTTCTCTCAGGAGAGAGGCGAGCGTCCATGATCGCCATGGTGAACGCACTCAAGGGATGGACCTGCGGCAGCGACAGCGACGATCGGGAGTTACCGACCGCATAGGAGACGCTGTAAGCGACCCGGCCGGAATCGAACCGGCGGCCTCCTGGCCGTCGGTCGGGCGCTCTCCCATTGAGCTACGGGGGCAGGTGCTCAACTCCCGCGCGGCATCTCGGAAGACACCGGGGCGCGCGGGAGGAGCGGTGCGGAAGGAGCGCTCACGCCTCCACGTCGGACGCTGGAGTCCGTGGCGCGGGCCCGCCTGCATAAGCATTAACTGGGGGCCGTGACAAGCTTGTTCGCCGGTGAGTCGGCCTCTCTCACGCCTGGGGCAGAAAAACTTCCCTACGGTCCTTCTTTTCTCATGTGAGTCATAGAAAAGAAGGACCGTAGGGAAGTTTTTCGCGGCTTACGGAGGTGCCCCGACCGGAAGGAGCCCGCGCCGGGGTGTTGGTGGCTATGAGGCTTGCGTCGCGGCCTGGAGTCTCCGCCGCCGGCGAGGCTTGGCTCAGGTGATGGTCGCGCGAGATTCGATGACCGCTTCTGCCTTGTTCCCGTCCCGGGGGGCGCCGAAATCGGTGAGCGTTCCCGGGGTCCGGTTCTCGAACTGGAAGCTTCAAGAATCAGAGGGCGTATGACCAAGGAAGAGTGGCTTGAGAAGTGGATCTCGGAAGCTCCGACCCTGACCGGGGAGCAGGTCGATGAGATCCTGGAGTTGATGGAGCTGTAGTGGCAGATGGCCTCGCTACGCTGACCGGGTAGAACCCCTGGTGGGTAGGGCGCCGCCAACTTGTCAGAGGGAAGCATTATGCGCATGGGACGTTGTGAAGTATGCGGAAATGACTATGACCTGGCGTTCACCATCGAAACCCGAGACGGTGCACGTCACACGTTCGACTCATTCGCCTGCGCGATCCACCGCATGGCGCCGATCTGCGAGCACTGTCGGGTGCAGATCATCGGCCAAGGCGTGGAAGTGGAAGGCAAATGGTATTGCGGCGCGCACTGCTCCCGCGCGGATGGAAAGGTGGGAATTATCGATAGAATCGGCAGTGTAAGTGCATCTGCGTGATGAAAGATAGGCCCTCTTCTGTGGGGAGAGGGCCTATTCTTTTACGCAATGAAAGACTGGCTTGACCCGCTCTGGGTTGAACCGTCCGCCACGGCTCTTGGCTGGATGGATGACAACGATCCGAAGTGTCTTTCGGGTTACGATTTGCTGCCGCTCGACGGATAGGTTCTCCCAGTCATTCGAAAGCGGCTCTTTCTGATCTCCGAAGTCTTGGGGTCCAGTCCGCTTGGGTCGTCCTCGCGCCAGCCGAATACGAGGCCCGTGGCGGCGTGAGCCCGTCCCCGGGGAACCGGCCGCGTGGCACCGGAACCGCAGGATTGATCTGAGCTTTTCTTGAGCTTTCATCAGGCCGCTGATCAGCGGCTTTGGTGAATTGCGCGGACGGCCGCGGCCCGCCGGATCGTGGGCTTCGGGCACCCCGCCTACCGCACGTAGGGCCCCCGGCTCACATGCGCTGTGGGGCATCACGGAGCGCCACAGCGTGCGGGTGGGGCCGCTACGGGGCGAGGCGTCGGCGGGTGTGTCGGCCGGGCTTCACCCGGACGCCGGTGTCCCCGGTGCCGGTGCCACGTCGCGCAGCAGCTGCATGAACGCCGCCTCGTCGATGACGGCCGTACCGAACGTCGCGGCCTTGACCGTCTTGGACGTCCGGCCGTCCGGGTCGTTGGTCACCAGCAGGCTGGTCAGCCGGGACACGCTCGTCGCCACGTGCAGCCCGGCCTCGATCGCCCGGTCCTCCAGCAGTTCGCGGTCGACGGAGGTGTCACCCGAGAAGGCGACCCGCATCCCCTGGACGAGCCGGCCGCCGGGCTCGTAGCGCCCGGGGTTGGGGTACGGGCAGGCGGGGCGCTTGCGGGCCGGCCGCCAGGAGACGGGGCGGTACGAGGAGGCGCTGCCGTGCGAGCGGGGGGCGGGGGCGTCGGTCCACTCCGTCAGCGGCTGGCAGGTCAGCAGCGGCAGCCGGACGTTCGCCTGCGCGGCCCGGTGCAGGCTGGGGCGGAACGTCTCGGCCAGCACGCGGGCGTCGTCCAGGGCGTGGTGGGCGCGTTCCTGTGTGACGCCGAAGTGCGCGGCGAGGGATTCCAGCTTGTGGTTGGGCAGCGGCAGGCCCAGTTCCTTGGAGAGCGCGATGGTGCACAGCCGCTGGCGCACCGGGGCGACCGCCGCGGCGCGGGCGTACTCCCGGGCCAGCATCGACCAGTCGAACATGGCGTTGTGCGCCACCAGCACCCGGTCCGCCAGCCGCGCCGACAGCTCCGGCACGACCTCCGGGAAGAGCGGGGCGTCCGCCAGCACCTCGCTCGTCAGACCGTGGATCCAGACCGGTCCGGGATCGCGCTGCGGGTTGACGAGGGTGTACCAGGAGTCCTGGAACTCGCCGTGGGCGTCGAGTTGGTACACGGCGGCGGAGATGATCCGGTCGTCGCGGGCCAGGCCGGTGGTCTCCACGTCGACCACCGCGTACCCCTGGGGGTACCCGGCCGGCCACTCAGCCGGCGGCGTCTGCGGGCCCGGCTGCCGGCCGATCTTCGGCGCGATCGAGGGGGCGGCTGCGCTGCGGTCTTCGAGCATGGTCACTGAGGATACGGGCCGGGACCGACAGGCACCGCATCGCCGGGGGCGCATCCGGCCGGGACGCCGCGCGCCGCCGCGGCCGGGCGCCTGCCGGGAGGGCCCGCGGGGAGGCCGGTCCGGGGTCGGTCGGCGCAGGTCGGACGCAGGTCGGACGCCCTGTGGATCCGGCCCGGGCCCGCGCCCGGCCGGCCGACGGGCACCGCCGCTGCCCGCCCTTCCCGATGCCCGTCCCGGGCCCTCGGGACCGCGCCCCCGGGCCCATGCCCCCCGGGCCCATGCCCTCAGCCTCGTCCCACGCCCTCGGGCGCGCTGCCGGTCCGGTCCGGTCCGAGCAGTGAGGCCACCAGGGCCTCCAGGGACACCAGGAAGAGCCGTTCGGCGTCGGCCGGTGCGGCCAGCGCGCGGGCCAGCGCCGGATCCCGTCCGGCGGCGGGGGAGTCCCACAGCTCGCGCTCGCTGGGGTGCTGCGCGGGCGAGCGCGCACGGTTGCGCTCCACCAGGACCGAGCCGACGACCAGGAACTGCACGGCGCGCACCGCCTCGGCGGCGAGCTCCCCGCGCAGCCCGGCCGCGTGCACCTCGTGGACCAGCGCCTGCTGCGCGGGCAGGAACATCCGCTCGGTCAGCCCGCGTTCGTGCACCATCGCGATCAGGTGCGGGCGTTCGCCCAGCGCGGTGCGGAGCGTGCGGGCCACCGAGACGACGCGCGCCCGGGGCGTGCCGCCGGTGGGCCGGATCTCGCCCATCTCCTGGAGGGTGCGGGCCACCAGCGCGTCCAGCAGGGACTCGCGGTTGCCGACGTGCCAGTAGATGGAGGTGACGGCGGTGCCGAGTTCGGTGGCGAGCCGGCGCATGGTCAGGGCCGCCGGGCCGTGCGCCCGGACCAGCCGGGCGGCCGCCGCCAGGACCTCCTCACCGGTGAGCGCGGTACGTGTCATAGCACCCCACTATCTCCCAACTCCCTTTCCTGCATGGCTCTTTACCCTTCATCGGCGGCGGTGTAACTGTGTTACAGACGCCTCGCACGACCCCCGCGCGTTACGGACGACGAAGGGTGGTACGCCATGGCACGCATACGCTACGGAGCCCGCACCGAGGCGGAGATCGCCGCGACCCGGACCGCCGGCACCCGGCTCCCCGACATCTGGTCCACCGGCGTGGTGGCCCTGTGGGAGACCGACCCGGAGGCGGTCGCGGCCGTCCTGCCGCCCCCGCTCACCCCCACCGGCCGCCCGCTGGTCCGGGCCACCATCAGCTCCGTCAACCTGCCCGGCTATCCGCTGGGCGCCGGCTCGGTCGCGGTCGCGGCCGCCCACGACGGCACCGAGGGCTGGTACCCGCTGGTCATGCCGATGACCCACGAGCGGGCGCTGACCGGCGGCCGCGAGGTCTTCGGCGAACCCAAGAAGCTCGGCGAGGTCACCGTGGACCGCGACGGGCTGACCGTCCGCGCCGCCCTCGCCCGGCACGGCATCGCCTTCGTCGAGGTGCGCGGCGCGGTCAGCGGCCCGTTGGCGCTCCCCGCACCGGACGTGCGGACCGACTTCTACTTCAAGTTCCTGCCCGCCGTGGACGGTTCGGGCTTCGACGGCGACCCGGTCCTGGTGCACTGCCGGCGCACCGAGAAGGTCCGCAGGCTGGAGCGGATCACCGGCGACGTGGTGCTGCGCGAGTCGATGTACGACCCGGTCGCCGACCTCCCGGTACGCACTCTCGTCGGGATCACCCTCGGCGAGAAGACCTCGGACCAGAGCGGCAAGGTCGTCGCGCGGGTCCGCGCCGAGGACCTGCTGCCCTACGTCCACCAGCGCTACGACGACCCGCGGCAGGTCCTCGACGCCCCGCCGGAAGGGAGCGTGTGATGGAGCTGCGGGCCGGGCAGGTCGCGGTGGTCACCGGTGCGGCGAGCGGTATCGGCCGGGCGATGGCCCGCCGCTTCGCCGCCGAGGGCCTGAAGGTGGTCCTCGCCGACGTCGAGGAGGCACCGCTGCGGGCCGCCGCCGACGAACTGGCCGCGGACGGCGTCGAACTGCTGGCCCGCACCGTGGACGTCGGCGTGCGCGCCGAGGTCGAGGCGCTGGCCGGCGCCGCCTACGAGACCTTCGGCGCCGTCCACGTGCTGTGCAACAACGCCGGGGTGGGCTCCGGCGCCGAGGGCCGGATGTGGGAGCACGACCCCGCCGACTGGCGGTGGGCGTTCGAGGTCAACGTCTGGGGCGTCTTCCACGGCGTCCAGTGCTTCCTGCCCCGGATGGTGGCCTCCGGGGAGCCCGGCCACGTCGTCAACACCTCCTCCACGGACGGCGGGATCGCGCCGCTGCCCACCGCCTCCGTCTACGCCGTCACCAAGGCCGCCGTGGTGACGCTGACCGAGTCGCTGTACGCGCACCTGGCGGCCGAGGGCGCGCCCATCGGGGCGTCGGTGCTCTTCCCCGGCCCGCACATGCTCCGTACCGGGCTGTGGGAGTCGCACCGCAACCGGCCCGCGCGGCACGCCAAGTCCCGCCCCCGCCGGACGCCCTACCGCAGCCTCGCGGAGTGGGAGGCGGCCATGGGGGAGGCCGGAAAGGAGGTGGCGTTCACGCCCGTCGAGGCCGTGGCCGAGCAGGTCGTCGACGGCATCCGGGCCGGCCGTTTCTGGATGCTGCCGCCCAGTGCGCACACCGACGCGCAGATCCGGGCGCGGGCGCGGTCCCAACTCGACCGCGCCGCACCCGCGTACCTGGAGCACTTCATCCTCGACGACGAGTGAGGGACCGCCATGAGCGACCCGTACCAGGACACCACCGCACCGCACCCCGGACCGGACGGCGGCCCGCCGCCGGACCCCGGCTCCCGGGACCCGTACCTGATCATCTCCTCCGACTGCCACGCCGGGCTGCCCACCGAGGAGTACCGCCCCTATCTGGAGGCCCGCTTCCACCGCGCCTTCGACGACTTCCTGGCCGGCCGGGAGGCCCGCCGCGCGGCCATGACCCGGCTCGGCGTCCGCAACGAGACCTTCGCCGCCCAGTGGTTCGAGGACCACGAGGAGGGGCTGCGCGGCGGCTGGGACCCGGTGCAGCGGGCCAAGGAACTCGACGGCGACGGGGTGGCCGCCGAGGTCGTCTTCCCGGACGCGGACGCCGTGGACAGCTCGACCGCCGCGCCCTTCGGCGTCGGCCTCGGCCTGACCGGCGACCAGGACCCGGAGCTGGGCATGGCGGGAGCCCGGGCCCACAACCGCTGGCTCGCGGAGTTCTGCGCCACCGATCCCGAACGCCACTGCGGCGTCGCCCTGTTACCGGTCACCGCGGACCCCCGCACCGTCGTCGCGGAGATCCACCGGGCCCGCGCCGACGGGCTGGGCGCCCTGATGATCCCCGCCATGTGGGGCGCCAACACCCCCTATCACGACCGGTGTTACGACCCGGTGTGGGCCGCCGCGGCCGAGGCCGGGATGCCGGTCGTCACCCACTCCGGCGCCGCGCCGCGCGAGGAGTACGGCGACCACCTCGGCATCTTCGTCAGCGAGGTGACCTGGTGGCCGGCCCGCCCGCTGTGGTTCCTGCTCTGGTCCGGGGTCTTCGAACGCCACCCCGGCCTGCGGTTCGGCGTCGCCGAGTCGGGCTGCTGGTGGCTGCCGAACCTCCTGTGGTTCATGGACCGGCTCTACTTGGGCGCGCACGGCGGCAAGAAGCTCTCCCCGTTCGCCGGACTGCGGCGCCCGCCGCACGAGTACCTCGACCGCAACGTCTTCGTCTGCGCCACCAACACCAAACGCCGCGAACTGGCCCAGCGCTACGAGATCGGCGTCGACAACATCCTCTGGGGCAGCGACTTCCCGCACCCGGAGGGCACCTGGCCGCGCACCCGCGAGTGGCTGACCAGCACCTTCCACGACATCCCGGTCGCCGAGACCCGCCGCATCCTCGGCACGTCCGCCGCCGAGGTCTTCGGCTTCGACCCGGACCGGCTCGCCCCGCACGCCCGCCGGATCGGCCCCACCCCGGCGGAACTGGGCCAGCCCGCCGACCAGAGCGCGGTCGAGGCGTCCTGGCGCCGCGCCCGCGACACCGGCCGCCACTGGCTGACCGGACACGACTTCCCGTACGTGGGGGTGACCCATGCCTGAGCCCACCGCCGTGCCGGACGCGACCGCCGACGCGCCCCGCTACACCGTGATCTCCGCCGACTGCCACGCCGGCGCCGACCTCCTCGACTACCGGTCCTACCTCCCGGCCCGCCACCACGAGGAGTTCGACGCCTGGGCCGCCACCTACGTCAATCCGCACGAGGACCTGCTCGCCGACACCGCCGACCGCAACTGGAACTCCGACCGGCGGCTGGCCGAACAGGAAGCCGACGGCATCGTCGCCGAGGTCGTCTTCCCCAACACCATCCCGCCGTTCTTCCCCAGCGCGTCCCTGATGGCACCGGCACCCACCGGCACCGATTTCGAGCTGCGCTGGGCCGGCCTGCGCGCCCACAACCGGTGGCTCGCGGACTTCTGCGCGCAGGCCCCGGGGCGCCGCGCGGGCGTCGCCCAGATCCTCCTCAACGACGTCGACGAGGCGGTCCGCGAGGTCCGCCGGGCCAAGGACGCCGGCCTCACCGGCGGCATCATGCTCCCGGGCACGCCACCCGGCTCCGGCCTCCCGGAGCTCCACTCGCCGTGCTACGACCCCCTCTGGGCGGTCTGCGCCGACCTCGGCGTCCCGGTCAACCACCACGGCGGCTCGGCGTCCCCGCCGCTCGGCGACGAACCGGCGGCCCGCGCCGTCTTCATGGTGGAGACCACCTGGTTCTCCCACCGCGCGCTGTGGCACCTCATCTTCGGCGGCGTCTTCACCCGCCATCCGGAGCTGACCCTCGTCCTCACCGAACAGGGCTCCGGCTGGATCCCCGGCGTCCTGGACATGCTGGACTACTACCACGGCCGCCTGGTCGCCTCCACGGCCCGCGCCGGCACCGCGGAATCCCGCTTCGGCGCCGGCCTGGCGGCCTCCCTGGACCGCACCCCCACCGAGATCTGGCACGCCAACTGCTACGTCGGTGCCAGCTTCATGCGCCCCCACGAGGTCCCGCTGCGCGACCGGATCGGCCTCGACAAGATCATGTGGGGCAGCGACTACCCGCACGACGAGGGCACCCACCCCTACTCCCGACACGCCCTGCGCGCCGCCTACGCCGGCCTCCCGACCGCCGAGATCGCCGCCATGACCGGCGGCAACGCCGCCCGCGTCTACGGCTTCGACCTCGCCGCCCTCGCCCCCGTGGCCGCCCGGATCGGCCCCACCGCCACCGAACTCACCGAACCCCTCACCACCCCGCCCGCCGACGCCACCAGCCCGGCCTTCGCACCGGGGGCTTCGATGCGGGTGTGGTGAGCGCTCCACCGCCGGTGGACGCCCTCGGTCCGGGCGCCGGCCCCCACCGCCGCCCGGATCCGGGGCTACCGTCGGTACGCCTCCGCCCCGAAGCTGACGCCGCGTCTTACATACTTATCGGTAACAACCTCTAGCGGTACGCCCGTCGGCGCCTTTATGGTGCGGGGCATGCCGCACCTGCCCGATGTCGTGTTGTGGTCCGTACCCGCCTTCGTCCTGCTCACCGTCGTGGAGATGGTGAGCTACCGCCTGCACCCCGACGACGACGCCGAGGGGTACGAGGCGAAGGACGCGGCCACCAGCGTCACCATGGGGCTGGGCAGCCTGGTCTTCGACGCGCTGTGGAAGATACCGATCGTGGCGATCTACGCCGCGGTCTACGAGCTGACCCCGCTGCGCATCCCCATCCTGTGGTGGACGCTGCCCCTGATGCTGCTCGCCCAGGACTTCTTCTACTACTGGTCGCACCGCGGCCACCACGTCATCCGGGTCCTGTGGGCCTGCCACGTGGTCCACCACTCCAGCAAGAAGTTCAACCTCACCACCGCACTGCGGCAGCCCTGGACGACCTGGACGGTATGGCCGTTCTACGTGCCGATGGTCGCGCTGGGCGTGCACCCGGCCGTGATCGCCTTCACCTCCGGCGCCAACCTCGTCTACCAGTTCTGGGTCCACACCGAGCGGATCGGCACCCTGCCCCGCCCCGTCGAGTTCGTCTTCAACACCCCCTCCCACCACCGCGTCCACCACGCCTCCCAGGGCGGCTACCTGGACCGCAACTTCGGCGGGATCCTGATCGTCTGGGACCGGATGTTCGGCTCGTTCGTCCCCGAGACCGAGCGGCCCGTCTACGGTCTCACCAAGAACGTCGACTCCTTCAACCCGCTGCGGGTCGCCACCCACGAGTACGCCGCCATCGCCCGCGACATCCGGTCCGCGGACAGCTGGAGCGAGCGCGCCGGCCGGGTGTTCCGCGGGCCGGGCTGGCAGCCGGCCCGGGTCCGGGCCGCGGTGGCGGCCGAAGCGGCCGCGGCAGCCGCCGCCACGGCCGGGCAGGCCGGTGCGCGCCCGGCCGCGGACCGCACCGGTGCCGCCGAGCCCGCCGTGGGGGAGTCCGCAGCGTGAGACCGCCCGCGCCCCGGCCCCGCGCCGCCCGGGCCCTGCTGCTGGTCTTCGCCGTCCTGGGCGCCGGCCACCTCGCCGCCCTGGTGGCGCACGCCGCCGCCGCGCCCGGCAGCGGCCCCGCGGCCCTGGCCGACACGGTCGTGCGCCTCACCAAACCGGCCCTGATGCCGCTGCTCGCCGCCCACGTCCTGCTCCGCGGCGGGCCGCCGCTGCTGGCCGGGGCGCTGCTGTTCGGCTGCGGCGGCGACACCTTCCTCCAGATCGGCGGCGGCACCGCGTTCCTCGTCGGCATGGGGTCGTTCGCCGCCGGACACCTCTGCTACCTGGTGCTGTTCGCCCGGCACGGCCGCCGGGGGCGCCCCGATG
Source organism: Streptomyces sp. CB02959 (assembly GCF_002803155.1). Lineage (GTDB taxonomy): Bacteria > Actinomycetota > Actinomycetes > Streptomycetales > Streptomycetaceae > Streptomyces. The sequence continues at coordinate 36,803 of NZ_NNBP01000004.1, read as the reverse complement.
GGCCCGCCGCGGGCACCGGGCGCCGCCGGGCGCGCACCGCCGGCGCCGCCGGGCTGTACGCGGCCGCCCTGGTCGCCACCGTGGTCCTGCTGTGGCCGGACCTCCCCGCCGACCTGCGGATCCCGGTCGCCGGATACAGCCTGCTGCTCACCGTGATGGCCTTCGGCGCGCTCTGGACGGCCCCCTGGGCCGCCGTCGGCGGGCTGCTCTTCCTGCTCTCCGACTCCCTGATCGCCGGCGGCATCGCCCGGTGGCCGCAGCTCCCCGCCCCGCAGTTCTGGATCATGCTCACCTACACGGCGGCCCAATGGGCCCTCGCCATCGGGGTGTTGGCCGCCGCGACCGGCCCGGAGCACCCGGCGTCCGCGGCGCCCCGCCCGGCGGTCGCGTAGCGTGCCCCTTGAGTCTCCCCCCGTGGGAGACCCGAAGGTGGGGGCATGTACGAGGACGGCACGGGACTGCTGTCGATCGGCGCGCTGTCGCGCCTGACCGGCGTCTCCGTCAAGACGATCCGGAACTGGTCGGACCAGGACCTGCTGCCGCCCGCCGCCCGCACCCCCGCGGGCTACCGCCGTTACGGACCGGACGCCGTGGCCCGCCTGGAGATCGTGCGCAGCCTGCGCGACCTGGGCGTCGGCACCGCCGCGATCCGCGCCGTCCTGCACCGCGAGCGCACCCTCGCCGATACGGCCGAGCGCTCGGCGGACGCCCTGGACGCGCAGATCGCCGCGCTGCGCTCGCAGCGCGCCGTCCTCCGGGCGGTGGCCGCGCGGGGCAGCGCAGCAGAGGAGCTGCCGCAGATGACCCGACTCGCCCGCCTGTCGGCCGAGGAACGCCGCCGGATCGTCGCCGACTTCATCGACGACGCCCTGGACGGTGTGCCCGCCCCCGCCTACCGCAGCGGCCTGCTGGCCGCCACCCCCGACCTCCCCGAGGACCCCACCCCCGAACAACTCCACGCCTGGGTCGAGCTGGCCGCCCTGGTCCGCGACCCCGAACTCGGCGCGGCCCTGCGCCGGTTGGCCGCCTACAGCACCCGCACCGCGCCGCCCGCCGACGGCGACCCCGCGGCGGACGCGGACGCCGCCCTGCGCGTGGCCACCCTGATGCGCACCCGCGCCGAGGCCGCCGTCGCCGACGGCATCGCACCGGACTCACCGGCCGCCGCCCCGCTCGTCGCCGAACTGGTGGCTGCCTGGCTCCCCACCCAGGCGGGCACCCCCGACCCGCCCACCGAGGACGGCCCGGCCGCCCGGACCCGGCTGCTGGAACAGCTCCGGGCCGCCACCGAACCCCTCGCCGAGCGGTACTGGCGACTGCTGTGCACCGCCACCGGCCGCCCCGCACCGCCCCGTTGGGACACCGCCGGCACCTGGACCGCCGCCGCCCTGCGCGCCCACCTCACCCCCCTCCAGGTGGACCGCACCGTCTTCGGCGCCACCGACCCGGAGCGGGTGCTGTACGCCTACGAGCGGGTCGGCCGGGCCGTCGGCGCGCTGGTCGCGGGCGTGCGACCGGCGGACCTCGCCCGGCCCACACCGTGCGCCGACTGGACCGTCCGGCAACTCCTCGACCACCTCGTGTGGGAGAGCCTGATGGTCACCTCGATCGCCGAGGGGACGCCGCGCACCGACCACGCCGCCGACCACCTGGGCCACGACCCCCGCACCGCCTTCGAGGACGCCACCCGCACCGCGCTCACCACCTTCCGGAGCAGCGGCATGCTGACGCGCACCTTCGGCCCCTACGAGGCACCCGGCGCGCTGCTCGTCCAACAGGTGGTGGTCGAACTCCTCGCGCACGGCTGGGACTTGGCGCGTGCGCTGGGCGCCCCGACCGGGCTGGCGCCGGAGGTCGCCGAGGAGACCCTGGCGGCGGCGCGCCGGATCTACGGGGCCGCGCCGCGCACCGAAGGCGGCTCGTTCGCCCCGGAGCGCCCCGCCCCACCCGGTGCCCCGGCGGCGGACCGGCTCGCCGCCTATCTGGGGCGCGCGGTGTGACCCGGCGGGCGGGGTGACGGACGCGGCGGGCGGGGCCGCCGGCGGATGGTCGGCCACCCGCCCGCGCCCCGCCCGCGCCCCGCCCGCCGCGCCGCCGGCTACTCCACCGCGTTCAGCGCGTCGACGATGCCGTAGCCGAAGTGGCTGTTGACCCGCGGGGTGCCGGTGCAGGTGGCGTCACCCGCCGGGCACCCGGGGTTGTCGGCCTGCTGCTTGAGCAGCCACTGGATCTCCTGCGGGCTGGCCTTCGGGTGCGTGCTCTTCAGGAGCGCCGCCACGCCCGCGACGTGCGGAGAGGCCATGGACGTACCGGCGTAGAAGGCCCAGTCGCCGCCGGGGATCGTGGAGAGCACGTTGCCGTTCTTGGCCGGCAGGTCGGGCACCTGCTTGGAGTCGCCGCCCGGCGCGGCCACGTCGATCTGCCCCAGGCCGTAGTTGGAGTAACCGGACTTCAGGCGGTGCGAACCGGTCGCCGCGACCGTCACCGTCCCGGGCAGCTGGGTCGGCACGTCCCAGCAGGTCTTGGGGCTGAGGGTGCGGCTGACCGGCGTGGAGTCGTTGGGGCTGCCGGTGTCGGTGATCTTGTCGGCCGCGAGGTCGGTGTTGGCGTTGCCCGCCGCCGCGACGTTGACCACGCCCTTGTCCTGCGCGTACTTCGCCGCCCGGCCGACCGCGTCAACGATGGCCGCCTGGTCGGCGTCGTCCTTGCAGTTGAACATCCAGGGGTCCACGAAATAGCTGTTGTTGGTGACCTGGACCCCGTGGTCGGCCGCGAAGACGAAGGCGCACACCACGCTCTCCGCGTAGAACAGGCTGGTCTTGGGCTCGCTCACCTTGATGCCGGAGACCTTCACGCCGGGCGCGACGCCGGTCACCCCGATGCCGTTCCGGGCCGCGGCGATGGTGCCCGCCACGTGCGTGCCGTGGGCGTCCTCGACCGGGTCGTAGGGCCGCCAGGCCCCCGGCGAGGTGTCGGGCACCCCGCCCACGCAGTTGGCGGACTGCCGGGCGGAGAAGTTCGGTGCGAGGTCGGGGTGGGTGTCGTCCACGCCGGTGTCGATGACCGCGACGGTCACCTTGCGGCTGCCCGGGTTCACCTTCGCCGCCTGGTCGGCCTTGATGGCCGGGATGTCCCACTGGAGCGGCTCCAGCGGCTCCTGGCCCTTGGCCTTCGCGGTCCGCTCCGCCGCCGCGAGCTGGGCCGCGGTGACCTTCTGCGGTGTGCCGACGTCGGCGGTGCCGGACTGCTTGAGCGGCGCGGTGCGGGTCGCGCCCGCCGACTGCACGCCCGGCACCGTCCGGATGGTGGCGGCGAACCGGGGATCGGCCGCATGGACGACGATCACGCCTATCCGCTCATGGGCGGTGATCACCTTGCCGCCGGCCCGGCCTATCGCCCGCTCGACCTTGTCGACGGTGGCGTGGTCGGGGACGGTGTTCACGACGTACGACAGCAGCGGGCCACTGTCCGGCGGCGCGGCGCCGACCGCGTCCGGGAGGGATCCGAGGAACCCGGTCGTCGCCGTCAGTGCCAGCCCGAGCGGTACGGCCAGGGCCCGCATGCGTCTGTTCCGGCGATGTGCAAGGGGACGTGCCATGGGTACTCCACCTCATCCGTCGGACCGCCCGTACGCGGGGCGCGCAGGGGCGGGTGCATGACAGGTGAAGCTATCGGCGATCACCGGCGCACAGCAATGGAACGCGGAGAATACTCCACAGGCACGGCAAATTGACGGCCAGTCAGGCAGTCGATCTGGTATGGGGGTTCGGGCGGGGCCGGGCGCCCTCAGTCCCGCCGCCGCAGCGCGCCCATGCTCAGCGGCGGCAGCGGGATCCGCGGACCGTACCAGCGCCGGGCGTCCGCCCCCGGGCGCGGCCGCGCGGGGGCGACGGCGACCGGCGCGGACAGCCGGACGCTGCCGTACGGGCGCCGGCGCGGGGCGTACGGAGGCGGGTCCTGCTGGGGCGGCGGAGTCATGACCGGCTCAACGAAGCGTCGCCCGGGCGGTGGCGGCCGGTGCACCCATTCCCCCGATTTCTTCGGGAATTCAACCATCCATCGTCTGTCGCATCGCGTCCGGCGGCCCTACGATGCGTGATCCACATCACTTATGCGGGCCTTATTGTCGGCCCCGCACCAGCTCACCGAGCGTCAGGAGACCCGTGATCACCGCACCCAACGCCGACCGGGGACAGCACGACCCGCCCGACTACCCGCAGGTCCAGTCGAGCCCGGAGTTCGCCGAACTCCGCCGCGCACACCGCTCGTTCGCCTTCCCGCTCACCCTCGCCTTCGTCCTCTGGTACCTCGGCTACGTGCTGCTGTCGAGCTACGCCGGCGGCTTCATGGCCCTCAAGGTCGCGGGCCACCTCAACGTCGCCTTCGTGCTCGGCATCGCCCAGTTCGCCACCACCTTCCTGATCGCCTGGTGGTACTCCCGGCACGCCGCCGCCCGGCTCGACCCCCGCGCCGACGCGATCAAGGCCCGCCTGGAGGCCCCCGCCCCCGCCCCGCAGGCCGCCGCGGCCCGGCAGGCCGGCGCCCCGCAGACCGACGCCCCGAAGGACGGCCCCGAGCCGACCGGCGTACAGGAGGCCGGCGCATGAACCTCCCCCACCACCTCGCCGCCGGTGGCGCCGGCGACCACCGCGCCCTGATCGTCACCCTCTTCGCCGTCTTCGTCGCCGCCACCCTCGGCATCACCGTCTGGGCCGGCCGGCAGACCAGGGGCGCCGAGGACTTCTACACCGGCGGACGGCAGTTCAGCGGCTTCCAGAACGGCCTGGCGATCTCCGGCGACTACATGTCCGCCGCGTCCTTCCTCGGCATCGCCGGCGCCATCGCCCTCTTCGGCTACGACGGCTTCCTCTACTCCATCGGCTTCCTCGTCGCCTGGCTCGTCGCGCTCCTCCTGGTCGCCGAACCCCTGCGCAACTCCGGCCGCTTCACCATGGGCGACGTCCTCGCCTACCGGATGCGCCAACGCCCCGTCCGGACCGCCGCCGGCACCTCCACCATCGTCGTCTCGATCTTCTACCTGCTCGCGCAGATGGCCGGCGCCGGCGCCCTGGTGACCCTGCTCCTGGGCATCACCAGCGAAGCGGGCAAGATCCTCGTCGTCGTCCTGGTCGGCATCGTGATGATCCTCTACGTCACCATCGGCGGCATGAAGGGCACCACCTGGGTCCAGATGGTCAAGGCGGTCCTCCTGATCGCCGGCACCCTGCTGATCACCTTCCTGGTGGCGTGGCGGTTCCACTTCAACCTCTCCGCCCTGCTCGGCGCCGCCGCCGAGAACAGCGGCAAGGGCTCCGCCTTCCTGGAACCCGGCCTCAAGTACGGCGCCACCGCCACCTCGAAGATCGACTTCATCTCGCTCGGCCTCGCCCTCGTCCTGGGCACCGCCGGCCTGCCGCACATCCTCATCCGCTTCTACACGGTGCCCACCGCCAAGGCCGCCCGGAAGTCGGTGAACTGGGCGATCGGCATCATCGGCGTCTTCTACCTGATGACCCTCGCCCTCGGCTTCGGCGCCGCCGCCCTCCTCAAGCCCGCCACCATCACCGCCTACAGCGAGGCCGGCAACACCGCCGCCCCGCTGCTCGCCCAGGAGATCGGCGGCGGCGCGGGCTCCACCGGCGGCGCCATCCTGCTCGCCGTCATCTCCGCCGTCGCCTTCGCCACCATCCTCGCGGTGGTCGCCGGCCTCACCCTCGCCTCGTCCTCCTCCTTCGCCCACGACCTCTACGTCAACGTCCTCCGCAAGGGGCAGGCCACCGAGAAGGAAGAGGTCGGCGCGGCCCGCTGGGCGACCGTCGGCATCGGCGCGATCGCCATCGTCCTCGGCGTCTTCGCCCGCAGCCTCAACGTCGCCGGCCTGGTGGCGCTCGCCTTCGCGGTCGCCGCCTCCGCCAACCTCCCCACCCTCCTCTACAGCCTCTTCTGGAAGCGCTTCACCACCCAGGGCGCCCTCTGGTCCATCTACGGCGGCCTGCTCTCCTCCGTCCTCCTCGTCCTCTTCTCGCCCGTCGTCTCCGGCAAGAAGAGCTCGATGTTCCCCGGCGCCGACTTCGCGGTGTTCCCCCTGGAGAACCCGGGCCTGATCTCCATCCCCCTGGGCTTCCTCCTCGGCTGGCTCGGCTCCCTCCTCTCCCGGGAGGCACCGGACGCCGCCAAGTACGCCGAATTGGAAGTCCGCTCCCTGACCGGTACCGGAGCGCACTGAGCCGTCCCTACAGGACACGGGCGGGGTGCCGTCGTAGAGACCTACGACGGCCCCCCGCCCACCTCGTGCTTCTCACGCCTCCTCACTGTCGGACCCATCGCGTAGTCTCGAAGACGTACTGATCGACAGACCGATCCACACTCTCGGGGAGGGGGCCCAGTGCTCATCGACACCTACGGCCGTGTGGCCACCGACCTGCGCGTCTCGCTCACCGACCGGTGCAACCTGCGCTGCACGTACTGCATGCCCGAAGAGGGCCTGCAGTGGCTGGCCAAGCCCGATCTGCTGACCGACGACGAGATCGTCCGGCTGATCGGCATCGCCGTGCGCGACCTCGGCGTCGAGGAGGTCCGCTTCACCGGCGGCGAGCCACTGCTCCGCCCCGGCCTGGTCGGCATCGTCGAGCGGGTCGCCGCCCTCGCCCCCCGCCCCCGGATGTCGCTGACCACCAACGGCATCGGCCTGCAGCGCACCGCCGCGGCCCTGCGCGACGCCGGCCTGGACCGTGTCAACGTCTCCCTCGACACCCTCCGGCCCGACGTCTTCCAGACCCTGACCCGCCGCAAGCGGCACGCCGACGTCCTCCGCGGCCTCGAAGCCGCCCGCGACGCCGGCCTCACCCCCGTCAAGGTCAACACCGTCCTGATGCCCGGCCTCAACGACGGCGAGGCCCCCGACCTCCTTGCCTGGGCCATCGACAACGACTACGAGCTGCGCTTCATCGAGCAGATGCCGCTGGACGCCCAACACGGCTGGAAGCGCGACGGAATGATCACCGCGGGTGACATCCTCGCCTCGCTGCGCACCCGCTTCACCCTCACCCCCGAGGGCCAGGACGAGCGAGGCTCCGCCCCCGCCGAGCGCTGGACCGTCGACGGCGGCCCGCACCGCGTCGGCGTCATCGCCTCGGTGACCCGCCCGTTCTGCCGCGCCTGCGACCGCACCCGGCTCACCGCCGACGGCCAGGTCCGCACCTGCCTCTTCGCCACCGAGGAGACGGACCTGCGCGCCGCCCTGCGCTCCGGCGCCCCCGACGCCGAGATAGCCCGCCTGTGGAAGCTGGCCATGTGGGGCAAGAAGGCGGGATCCGGCCTCGACGACCCCACCTTCCTCCAGCCCGACCGCCCCATGTCAGCTATCGGAGGCTGACCGCGGCCGCTCCCATTCCGCCAGCGCCACCACGTCCTTGAGGAATCCGCGCACGGCGAGGAACTGCGACAGGTGCTCCCGGTGCTCGTCGCACGCCAGCCAGGTCTTGCGCCGGTCCGGTGTGTGCAACTTCGGGTTGTTCCAGGCCAGTACCCACACCGCGTCGGCGCGGCAGCCCTTGGCCGAGCAGATGGTGACGTTCTCGGAATCGTTCGGGGAGTTCACGCCTCAACCCTACGTCCCGCTCCCGTGCCCGCTCCGGCCTCATCGCCCTGCGGACATGACGACGCCGGGCAGCCACGGGGGGAGCCGCCCGGCGTCGGTCCGTCGCTCCGACGGGGGATGCGGAGCGCGTACGCAGTATGCCACGGGGAATGGTGTGCGGTGCAGCGGAACCGCATCATTGATCTGAGCTTTTCTTGAGCTTTGCTGAGCGATCGGCCTCGCCGAAGCTCAGCCCCGCTCCTCGCGCGAGGCCGAGGACTCCTCCGCCGGCCGTTCCGCAACGGATTCCGCAGGCCCCGGCGGCAGCTCCTGCCGCACGGGCTTGACGAACGTCGACGGCAGCGAAGGGACGTTCTCCCGACCGGCGTTGGCGATGACCACCGCGATGTAGGGGAGCCCCAAGCCGATCACGAGCGTTGCAATGGCAATCGGCCGCTCGATGTTCCACAGCACGGCAGTGAGGACCACGGCCACGGTCCGCACCGCCATCGAGATCACGTACCGCCGCTGGCGTCCCCGCACATCCTCGGTCAGCCCCTGGCGAGCCCCGGTGATCCGGAAGGCTTCGACTCCACCGCTCTGCTTCCGCATCTCGTTCCACCACCTGCTCCGTCGTGCCGGATTCTCCCCGCATTCCGGTCAGATTCCACGGTACGCCGCCCCTCCCGGCCCCACGAGACCGGGTCACGTCGTCGGCGTACGGAGGGGTACTCCGAACGCCGTAGCCGTACGTCGGACTCCCGCGGTGCGGGCGCTTCCGGCGGCAGGGGGCTCGGGGCCGCCCGGCCCCCCCGCCCGCGGGAGAGCGGACGGGGGAACGCAGGTCGGCAGCAGGGGCCCGGGACGAGCCCTAACGGCCGGTGATCTGAGCCAGCTTGCGGCCGGCCTTCAGGTACGCGACACCCTCCGCGTCGGACAGCTTCTCCGCCAGGACCTCGGACAGCGGGCGCACCGCGTCGGCCTCGGCGAGCACCACCGTCGACTGGCCGGACCCGCCCTCGACCACCAGCCGCAGCGCGTTCTGCTTCGCCAGCCGCCGCGCCGCCGAGGCGCTCGGGGTGAACTCCAGCACCGTCGTCAGCACCGCCGCGACCGGCAGGTCCCCGTGCTCCCCGGCGTCCACGGCCGGCAGCGACTCCACGTCCGCGAACGACTTCTTGGAGAACTGGGCCACGAAACCGGCCCGGGCCGCCATCGCCGCGTCCAGCCCGTAGAGCGCCGCCACGACCTCACCCGCGAGGATCTTCTTGAGGTCCATCGGGTGCACCGACCGCTCGCCGATCCGGCCCAGGGCGAGCGCGATCTCCTCGTCGGTCCACTCGGTCCACGCCTTGAGGTACGGCTCCATCAGCCGGTCCGGCACCGACATGATCTTGCCGAAGACATCGTCGGCGGGTGCGCTCAGACCGACGTAATTGCCCTTGGACTTGGACATCTTGGCGCCGCTGCCGTCCGTGCCCTCGATCAGCGGCATGGTCACCACCAGCTGCGGCCGCTGCCCGCGCAGCTCCATCAGCTTGCGCCCCATCTGGAGGTTGAGCAGCTGGTCGGAGCCGCCGAGCTCGACGTCGCAGGCCAGCGCCACCGAGTCCAGGCCCTGCGCGATCGGGTAAAGCAGCTCGGTCATGGTCAGACCGGAGCCGGCCGCCAGGCGGTTGCGGAAGTCCTCGCGCTGGAGCAGCTGCGACGCCGGCACCTGGGCGAGCAGCCCCAGCAGCTCCGGGAAGGTGTACGGCGCCAGCCACTCGCTGTTCTGCCGGAAGCTGACCTTCTCGAAGTCGAAGAACGGGCGCACCTGCTCGCGGTAGGTGGCGAGGTTGTGCGCGATGTCCTCGTCGGTCAGCGGCGGCCGCTCGGCGGTACGCCCCGACGGGTCGCCGATCTTGGCGGTGAAGTCGCCGATGATGAGCGTGACGTCGTGGCCGAGGCGCTGGAACCGGCTCAGGATGATCAGCGGCACCGCGTGCCCGAGGTGCACATCGGTCGCCGTCGGGTCGATGCCCAGCTTGATGTGCAGGCCCTTGCCGGCGCTCCGGCGCTCCTCGATGCGCTCGGCCAGCTTCGCCACGCCCGGCAGCACCTCGACCGTGCGGGACGCGATCAGCTCGGCCTGCTCCTTGGGCGACAGGTCCGTCAGGTCGAGATAGCGCCGCTCACCGGTCTCCTGGAGCAGCTCCCGGACCGTGTCGTCCGAGGAGAGGTCGGCGGAGAGCAGCGTGCTGGCGCGGGCGACGGATTCGCCGAGGCGTGTCATGGCGTCCCTGATCGATCGTGGTTCCCCGAGGGGAGGACAGGGCGACAGTCTATTAGGCCGGGAACGGCCGCTCACCGCGCTGTCCGCCGGGCCGACCGCCGCGCCGGCCGCAGGTCGGGGCGCCGCCCGTAGGCGGGCGGCGCCCCCGCTCACACGCCCCGGCTGACCGAGCTCATGTTGAAGTCAGGCACCCGCAGCGGCGGCATCGCGGTCCGCGGGAAGAAGTCGCCCCACTCCCGCGACAGCGTCCGCTCGGTGCGGCCGGCCTCCGCGGCCCGGCCCAGCAGGTCCACCGGCGACTCGTTGAACCGGAAGTTGTTGACCTCGCCGGTGACCTCGCCGTTCTCGACCAGGTAGACGCCGTCCCGGGTGAGCCCGGTCAGCAGCAGCGTCGCCGGGTCCACCTCGCGGATGTACCAGAGGGACGTCAGCAGCAGCGCCGGGCCGTCGTGGCCCGCGGCCGCCACCATCTCGTCGAGGGTGCGCGAACCCCCGCCCTCCAGCAGGAGGTTGTCGACGGCCGGCGCCACCGGCAGCCCGGTGAGCGCGGCGCCGTGCCGGGTGGCCACCAGCCGGTCGAGCACCCCGTCGCGCACCCAGTCGGTGGCGGTCAGTGGCAGCCCGTTGTCGAAGACCGAGGCGTCCGCGCCGGAGGTGTGGGCGAGGACGAACGGGGCGCACTCCAGTCCGGGGGCCGCCGGGTCGCTGCGCAGGGTCAGCGGCAGGGCGGAGAGCCGCTCGCCGATCCGGGTCCCGGCGGCGCCCTCCCCGCCGCCGGCCTTGGAGAAGACCGTGCGGCCCTCGGCGGCGTCCCGGGCGGTCGCCGACCACTGCTGGTAGACCAGCAGGTCGGCGACGGCGCTGGGCGGCAGCAGCGTGTCGTAGCGGCCGGCGGGCAGCTCGATCCGGCGCTCGGCCCAGGCCAGCCGCCGGGCGAGTGCGGCGTCCAGTGCGCGCGGGTCGGTGTCGGTGAAGTCCCGGGTGGCCCGGCCGGCCCAGGCCGAGCGGGTGCGGTCGGGGGACTTGGCGTTCAGCTCCAGCGTCCCGGTGGGCTGGTCGTGGCGCAGCCGCAGGCCGGTGGAGGTGCCCAGGTACGACGAGACGACGGTGTGCTGGGCGAAGCCGTACAGTTCGCGGCCGCCGCCCCGGGCCTGCCGGAAGGACTCCCCGAGGGCCGGCGCGAACGCGGCGAAGACGTCCGGGGAGGTCTCGGCGGGGGCGTCGGTGAAGCCGGCGGTCGGCGGGCCGCCCGTGACCAGCGGCTGGGCGTCCTCGGCCGGGCCGGCGTCCCGGGCGGCCGCCTCCGCGGCCCGGACCAGCGGCTCCAGCTCGTGCGCGGTGACCGCCGACCGCGAGACCACCCCGGAGGCGGTGCCCTGGGCGCCGTCCACGGTCGCGACGACGGTGAGGGTCCGGCCGCGGGTGGTGCCGTTGGTGGTGAGGGCGTTGCCGGCCCAGCGCAGGTTGGCGCTGGAGTGCTCCTCGGCGATGACCGCACAGCCGTCGGCGCGGGACAGCTCCAGGGCCCGCTCGACGATCTCGTACGGCCGGTTGCTGCGCGTACCGCGCGGGCTCATCGCCCCGCCTCCTGTGTCGTGTCGAGGCCGTGCCGGCCCGGGGGGCGTCCCCCGGTTCCCCGGCCGGATCGGTGGTGTGCGTTCAATGCCCGGCCTCCTGTGCCGTGTTGAGGACGTTCACGCCTTCGAAGACGGCGGAGGGGCAGCCGTGCGAGACCGCCGCGATCTGGCCCGGCTGGGCCTTGCCGCAGTTGAAGGCGCCGCCCAGGACGTAGGTCTGCGGGCCGCCGACCGCGGTCATCGATCCCCAGAAGTCGGTGGTGGTGGCCTGGTAGGCGACGTCGCGCAGTTGCCCGGCCAGCCGTCCGTTCCGGATGAGGAAGGCCCGCTGCTGGGTGAACTGGAAGTTGTAGCGCTGCATGTCGATGGACCACGAGCGGTCGCCGACGAGGTAGATGCCGCGTTCCACTCCGGAGATCAGCTCTTCCGTCGACGGGCCGTCCGGTGCCGGGCGGAGCGAGACGTTGGCCATCCGCTGGACCGGCACGTGGCCGGGGGAGTCCGCGTACGCGCATCCGTTGGAGCGCGGGAAGCCGGTCAGCTTCGCGATCCTGCGGTCGAGTTGGTAGCCGGTGAGGATCCCGTCCTTGACCAGGTCCCAGGACTGGGCGGCGACGCCCTCGTCGTCGTAGCCGACGGTGGCGAGGCCGTGCTCGGCGGTCCGGTCGCCGGTGACGTGCATCAGCGGCGAGCCGTAGACGAGCGCGCCGAGCTGGTCGAAGGTGGCGAAGGAGGTGCCGGCGTAGGCGGCCTCGTAGCCCAGCGCCCGGTCCAGTTCGGTGGCGTGCCCGACCGACTCGTGGATGGTCAGCCAGAGGTTGGACGGGTCGATCACCAGGTCGTAGCTGCCGGGCTCGACGCTGGGGGCGCGGAGCTTTTCGGCGAGGTGCTCGGGGATCCGGGCCAGTTCGCCGTCCCAGTCGTAGCCGCCGGTGAGGTACTCCCAGCCGCGGCCGACCGGTGGGGCGAGGGTGCGCATCGACTCGAAGTCGCCGGTGGCGGGGTCCACCGCGACCGCGGTGAGCTCCGGGTGGAGCCGGATCCGCTGCTGGGTGGTGCTGGTGCCCGCGGTGTCCGCGTAGAACTTGTTCTCCTGGGCGGCCAGCAGGTGTGCGTCGACGTGGGCCACGCCCGGCGCGGCCAGCAGCCGGGCGCTCCACTCGGCCAGCAGGCCGGTCTTGTCGGCGTCCGGGACGTCGAAGGGGTCGACGTCGTAGGAGGAGACCCAGGTGCGGTCCGCGTGTACGGGCTCGTCGGCCAGTTCCACGCGTTCCCCGGTGCCGGCGGTCGCGGCCACTGCGGCGGACAGCTTCGCCATCGCCACGGCCTGGCCGGCCACCCGTGCCGCCGCGTCCATGGTCAGGTCGACGCCGGCGGCGAAGCCCCAGGCGCCGTTGTGCACCACGCGCACGGCGTAGCCCAGGTCGGTGCTGTCGGAGGTGGCCGAGGTGCGGGCGTCGCGCAGGCGCCACATCGCGCTGCGCACCCGTTCCAGGCGGAAGTCGGCGTGTTCCGCTCCGAGCGCGCGGGCCCGAGCCAGTGCGGCGTCGGCCAGGGCGCGCAGGGGTAGCGCGAGGAAGGTCTCGTCAAGGTCATGGGGTGCGGCTGGCACGGCATCCTCCCGTAGTCGGCGGTTGCATCATGCCGTGCTTCTGTGGGGACCCGACAGTGAACGGGGGCGCGCCCCTGTGTGGGCTCGATTCCTCGTACGGGCCCACCGACCGATAGTTTCGTACCGAACGCAAGACGGACAGAAAACGGAAAGGGTGATCTCTTGAGCCGCTCGGTTCTGGTCACCGGAGGCAACCGCGGCATTGGCCTGGCCATTGCCCGTGCCTTCGCCGAGGCAGGCGACAAGGTCGCCATCACCTACCGCTCGGGCGAGCCCCCGACGGGATTTTTGGCCGTGAAGTGCGACATCACGGACGCCGAGCAGGTCGAGCAGGCGTACAAGGAGATCGAGGAGAAGCAGGGTCCCGTCGAGGTGCTGGTGGCCAACGCCGGCATCACCCGTGACCAGCTGCTGATGCGGATGTCCGAGGAGGACTTCAGCACGGTCCTCGACACCAACCTCACCGGCACGTTCCGGGTGGTCAAGCGCGCCAACCGGGCGATGCTGCGGGCCCGCAAGGGCCGGATCGTCCTGATCTCGTCGGTGGTCGGCCTGATGGGCGCGGCGGGGCAGTCGAACTACGCCGCCTCCAAGGCCGCGCTGGTCGGCTTCTCCCGTTCGCTCGCCCGGGAGCTGGGCAGCCGTAACATCACCGTGAACGTCGTCGCCCCCGGTTTCGTCGACACCGACATGACCCGGGCGCTCAGCGACGAGCAGCGGGAGAACATCGTGAAGCAGGTGCCGCTGGCGCGTTACGCGCAGCCCGAGGAGGTCGCCGCCTCGGTCCGCTTCCTGGCCTCCGAGGAGGCCGCGTACATCACCGGAGCCGTCATTCCTGTCGACGGCGGATTGGGCATGGGGCACTGATCAGCATGAGTGGAATCCTCGCAGGCAAGCGCATCCTGGTCACCGGTGTGCTGACCGAGTCGTCGATCGCGTTCCAGGCGGCCAAGGTCGCCCAGAACGAGGGCGCCGACGTCATCCTCACCGGGTTCGGCCGGCTCTCCCTGGTGGAGCGGATCGCCAAGCGGCTCCCCAAGCCCGCCCCGGTCATCGAGCTGGACGTGACCAACCAGGAGCACCTGGACGGGTTGGCCGGAAAGATCCGTGAGCACCAGGGCGAGGACGCCCGGCTCGACGGCATCGTGCACTCCATCGCGTTCGGCCCGCAGGGCGCCTTCAACTTCCTGGAGGCCGGCTGGGAGGACGTCTCGACGGCCGTGCAGGTTTCGGCGTACTCCTACAAGTCGCTGGCGATGGCCTGCCTGCCGCTGATGGAGCACGGCGGCTCGATCGTCGGCCTCACCTTCGACGCGCAGATCGCCTGGCCGAAGTACGACTGGATGGGTGTGGCCAAGGCGGCGCTGGAGAGCACCAACCGCTACCTGGCGCGCGACCTGGGCCCCAAGGGCGTCCGCTGCAACCTGGTGTCGGCCGGCCCGATCAAGTCGATGGCCGCCAAGTCCATCCCCGGCTTCGAGGAGCTGGCGGACGTGTGGAACCACCGCGCCCCGATCGGCTGGGACCTGACCGACCCGGAGCCGGCCGGCCGCGGTGTCGTCGGCATGCTGTCCGACTTCTTCCCGCGGACGACGGGCGAGATCGTGCACGTCGACGGCGGTGTGCACATGATGGGCGCCTGACGCCCACCGCGCTCGACGCTGCTCGTCCCGGTCCGCCGGGGCGGGCAGTTGCGCGTTCGCGCCGGGGATGCCTGGGATGCCGGGGACGCCTGGGATGCCGGGGACATCCGCTGTCCCGGCCGGGAATATCCCCCGCCTTTGCCCCGTTGCGGCCCGCAGGGGGCCTCCGCACCCCCTACGGGGTCTGTTCGACCTCCCCCAGGGCCCCGTCCCCCGCCCGGCACCCGAAGGGGTGGGCGCCCGCCTCGGCGGCGGCCCGTTCGCCGTCCCCGGTGCGGATCGCCTCGACCAGGCGGGAGTGGTCCATATGGGCCTCGGGGCGCAGCACGGTGCCGACGTCGGCCCGCAGGAAGTTGCGCAGGACGCCGCCGAGGTCGGCGTAGATCGCGGCCAGTACGTCGTTGTGGGAGGCGGCCACCACCGCCATGTGCAGGGTCGCGTCGGCCTCCACGAACGCCTCCGCGGCGCCGGATTCCCAGGCCCGCTCGCGGCGCTCCAGCAGGGTGTCGAGCTGGCGCAGGTCCTGTGCGGTGCGGCGGTGTGCGGCGAGCCGGGCGGCCTCGGCCTCCAGGGCGGAGCGCAGTTCGGCGACGTGCCGGGGGTCGGCGTCGGCGAACCGGCGGTTCATCACCCCGGCCAGTTCGCTGGTCGCGACCACGTAGGTGCCCGAACCCTGGCGGATGTCGAGCAGGCCGTTGTGGGCCAGTGCCCGTACCGCCTCGCGGACGGTGTTGCGGGCCACTCCGAGCTGTTCGACGAGTTCCGGTTCGGTCGGGATGCGGGACCCCACCGGCCATTCGCCGGACGTGATCTGGGCGCGCAGCTGGGCGATCACCTGGTCGGCCAGCGCGGACCGGCGGGGCGAGGTCAGGGGCATGGCTGGGCTCCGAGGTGCTGGGGCCGGTGGGCCGGGCGGGCGGTAGCGGCACGGACGGCGACGGTCCGGGGGAGCCGGTGGCGCCGTGGGGGCGAGCCGAGGCTACCGATATCGGCTGGACAAGTATTCATCCCATGATTCTATGATGACCCTTATGGCAGACGAAGACCTCACGACCCTCGGCCCGGCCGCCGAGCCCCTGGCCCCCACCGCCCCGCCCGCCGCCGCAGCCGAGCGGGTCCCGGACCAAGGGCCCGCCGCCCGCTGGCTGTCGGGGATCGTGATCGCCGGTCTCGTCCTCGCCGCGCTCAACCTCCGGCCGGCGATCACCAGCCTCGGCGCGCTCCTGGAGGAGGTCCGTGCGGGGCTCGGCATGAGCGGCACCGTCGCCGGCCTGCTGACCTCCGTGCCGGCCCTGTGCTTCGCCGTCTTCGGCTTCGCCGCGCCCCGGCTGGCCCGGCGCTGGGGGCCCGGCGCGATCGTCTGCGCCGGGATGGTCGCGATCGCGGTGGGCGTCGTGGTGCGCCCGTACGCCGGCGGTACGGCCGGCTTCCTGGCCGGCAGCGCGCTGGCGCTGGCCGGTATCGCGGTCAGCAACGTGCTGCTGCCGGTGGTCATCAAGACCTGGTTCCCCGACCGGGTCGGGTCGATGACCGGGCTCTACTCGATGGCGCTGGCCCTGGGCACCTCGCTGGCGGCGGCGCTCACCGTCCCCATGACGGCTGCGCTGGGCGGCAGTTGGCGCACCGGACTGGCCGTATGGGCGCTGCTCGCCGTGCTCGCGGTGCTGCCGTGGCTGGTGGTGCTGCTGCGGCGATCGGCCGCGACGTCATCGGCGCCGGGCGGCGGCGCGTCGGGCTCCGGGGAAACCCCCATACGGATCACCTCGTCGCCGACCGCCTGGGCGCTGGCCGTCTTCTTCGGCCTCCAGGCGACCGCCGCCTACATCACCATGGGCTGGATGCCGCAGATCTTCCGCGACGCCGGGGTCTCGGCGGGCACCGCGGGCGTGCTGCTGGCCGTCACCATGGCCGTCGGCGTGCCGCTCTCCTTCGTCCTGCCGCGGCTGGCGGCCCGGATGCGGCACCAGGGGCCGCTGGTGGTGGTCCTGGGCAGCTGCGGGCTGGCCGGCTACATCGGCCTGTGGTCGGCACCGGCTGCCGGGGCCTGGGTCTGGGCGCTGCTGATGGGCATCTCCAACTGCGCCTTCCCGCTGGCCCTGACGATGATCGGGATGCGGTCCACCAGCCCCGCCGGGGTGGTCAAGCTCTCCGCGTTCGCGCAGAGCGTCGGCTATCTGATCTCCATCCCCGGGCCGCTGCTGGTCGGCACGCTCTACCAGCACAGCGGTGGCTGGGGGCTGCCGATCGCGCTGATGATCGGGCTGATGGTGCCGCAGATCGCGGTGGGCGTACTGGCGGGGCGGAACCGCCGCATCGAGGACGAGCGGTGACGAGCGGGGCGAGCGGGGGCGAGCGGTGAGGGCGGCGGTCGCGGGCTGGGCACCCCCGTCCCGGCCGTGCCCCGGCCCCCGTCCCGGCCGTGCCCCGGCCGCCGCCCGGGGCGCGGCTCCGGGCGGCGTGGCGTTCCGCGCCGCTCGCACCCGGTCGCGGGCCCTGGCGGGAGCGGCGCGGCGGGCGGGTGCGACACTGGGCGCATGCCAGTGCTCGAACCGAATCCGCAGAACAGCCAGAAGAAGCTGCTGCTCGTCCTGGGCCTGATGCTCGGCGTGACCGCCGTCGTCGCGATCATCGCGAGCATCGCCGCGCCATGATCCGGAGGGCGGGCGCCCGGCCCGTCCGCCGTGGCCCGGGGTGGGGTTGTCCCCCGATCCCCTAGGGGGTCGGTATCAGGGATCAATGGGTGGCTTCCCGGATAGGAACGGCCGCCGGAGATCCGTAGCGTCGGAGTCACACCGCGGTACCGCGGTGGGCGCGCCGCCGTACGCGGTCGCGCCGTTCCCGCGCCACCTCCTGGAGCCCGCCATGTCCGCCGCGTTCAGCCGCCCGTCCGCAGTGCAGGCACCGCGCCTGCGGAAGGCCCTGCCGTGGTGGGGGTTGGCGCTGCCGGTGGTCTCCTTCATAGCCCTGCTGGTGCTGGTGGTGAGCCCCGGCGAGGCGAGTGCGGCCGCCGCGGCGCGGGCCCCGGAGAGCCTCGCGCCGCTGCTGGAGTTCCTCGCCCGGGTGCTCCGGCTCGGAGGGTGAGCGGGGCCCGCTCGGGGGTGCCTTCCGGCGCCGGCCGAGGGCGGGCCACCCGGCCGGGCAAAGCGCTTCAACACCCCGCGCCGGGCGGCGGGTTTCATGCGAAGCTGGGACCCATGAGCGTCGATACACCCCGCCGGATTGTCCTGCTCCGACACGCCAAGGCCGAATGGTCGGACGAGAGCGACCATGAGCGTCCGCTCGCCGATCGCGGCCGCAAGGACGCCCCGGTCGCCGGCCGCTGGCTGGCCGGTGCCGGGATCACCCCCGACCTGTCCCTCTGCTCGACGGCCACCCGCACCCGCGAGACCTGGAAGCTGGTCGTCTCCGAGCTTCCGCACCGGCCCAAGACCGTCTACGAGGAGCGGCTGTACGAGGCCTCCCTCGGCGAGCTCATCGCGATCCTGAACGAGACCTCCGACGAGGTGAGCGACCTTTTGGTCGTCGGGCACAACCCCGGGGTGCACGCCCTCGCCGACGCCCTGGCGGGAGAGGCCGAGGGGGACCTGCTGGCGCGGATGAACCGCAGCGGCTTCCCGACGTCGGCGATGGCCGTGCTGACGTTCAACGGCAGCTGGAAGTCGGTCGAGCACGGCGTCGGCCGGCTCGTCGCCTTCTGGTCGCCGCACGCCTGAGGTCGCAGCGGCGCTCCACGGCATGGCGCGTCCGGTCCGGCCGTGCGCCGGCTGCCGCGGCGCCCGTCCCGGACGGTGTGCGGCCCGCGGCGGCGGGTGACCGACGAAGGGGCCCCGGTGCGCAGTGCGCGCACCGGGGCCTTCCGGTTGTCCGGGGCGGGGGCGGGGCGGTCCCTCGGGTCGCCGCCGGGCGGCAGGAGGGCGGCCCCGCGGCTCACTCCGCGTGGGTGTCGGCCGCCTCGACCTCTTCGCGGGTGATCCCCAGCAGATAGAGCACGGTGTCCAGGAACGGTACGTTGACGGCGGTGTGCGCGGCCTCGCGGACCACCGGCTTGGCGTTGAAGGCGACCCCCAGCCCGGCCGCGTTGAGCATGTCCAGGTCATTGGCGCCGTCGCCGATCGCGACGGTCTGCACCAGCGGCACCCCGGCCTCGTGCGCGAACCGCCGCAGCAGCCGGGCCTTGCCGGCCCGGTCCACGATGTCGCCGGTGACCCGCCCGGTGAGCTTGCCGTCGACGATCTCCAGGGTGTTGGCGGAGGCGAAGTCCAGCCCCAGCTCCTCCTGGAGCGCGTCGGTGACCTGGGTGAATCCGCCCGAGACCACGCCGACTTGGTAGCCGAGCCGCTTGAGGGTCCGGACCAGGGTGCGGGCCCCCGGCGTGAGCCGCACCTCCTTGCGGACCAGGTCCACCACGGACGCGTCCAGCCCGCCGAGCAGCTCGACCCGGGCGTGCAGCGACTGCTCGAAGTCCAGCTCGCCGCGCATCGCGGCGGCGGTCACCTCGGCGACCTCGGCCTCGCAGCCGGCGTGCGCCGCGAACAGCTCGATGACCTCGTCCTGGATGAGGGTGGAGTCGACGTCCATCACCACCAGCCGCTGCGCCCGGCGCTGCAGCCCGGCCGCGACCACCGCGACGTCCACCCCGAGCTTCGCGGCCTCCGGGGCCAGCACGGTGCGCAGCGCCTCGGTCTCGGCACCGGAGACCGCGAACTCGACGGCCGTCACCGGATACTTGGCGAGCCGGAAAATACGGTCGATGTTGCCCCCCGTGGCCGTTATGGCCGCGGCGATCGCGGCCGTCGACTCCGCGGTGAGCGGGTGTCCCAGCACGGTGACGTGGGACCGGCCGACACCGCGCGGACGGTTGTCGCCGCGGCCGGAGATGATCTCGGCCTGGAGGTTCAGCGACTCGGCCCAGCTGTGCACGGTGGCGCGGAGGTCGCCTTCGGAGGACCCGGTGGTGCCCTGACCGGGGGAGGGGGCGGTGACCAGCACGCACAGGGTGATGCGGCCCCGGGTCACCACCTGCTCGATGTCCACGACATCGACGGCGTAGGCGGCGAGGGTGTCGAACAGGCCCGCGGTGATGCCGGGCCGGTCCTTCCCGAAGATCTTGACGAGGAGTGTCGGTTCGTCTTCGCCTGGTGCGGCGGCGGCAGGCGGGGTCTGCGATGCGCTCATGGTGCCCTTACGGTAACCGGCGGGCGGCGGCGACCGTACGGGTGTCCGGGGTTCGGACCCCGCGCTCCGGGGGCCGGGCCGCCGCCGGGCCGGTCCTGCGCCCGGGTCCCGGGGCCGGCGGTGATCGTTATGGACTCGTGTCCGCCTCCGCCCGGTTGCACCGGCCCGGGGGACCCGGCTGGCACTCCAACTCCCCTTTTGGTATGGCGTTTTCGATCCCGGGAAGGGCGGCCGGTGCCGCCGCGGCGGCACCGAATGGCCTGAATTCCCGGCATTTCAGGCAGAACGGGCTCTTCAGGCTCTCCGGGAGGGTTCGCCGATGCCGACGGGAGCGCCCCGTACCCCGGTCCCGTCCCGGTTTCCGGTCCGCGGGCCGAGCCTGAAATAGTTCCTCACGATGTTCGCCATCCCTAGACTTCCCACACAGGGCGTCACTCGGGGGACTATGTAAATGGGGCATGGAGTGCCTGAACTCGTACTGGAACTGAACGGAAGGACCTGGACGCTCGATCCGTCCAGGTCCTACAGCGTGGGGCGTGATCCGCAGGGCGACATGGTGCTCGACGACGCCAGGGTTTCCTGGCGGCACGCCACCCTCCGGTGGTCCGGCCGCAGCTGGCTCATCGAAGACCACGGCAGCACCAACGGCACCTACGTCCAGGGCCAGCGCATCCAGCAGCTGGAGATCGGTCCTGGTACCGCCGTCCACCTGGGCAACGCCACCGACGGCCCCCGGCTGAGCCTGTCCGCCGCCGCGGCGCCCGCCGACGCCTTCAGCGCGCAGCCCGCCGCGGCCGCGCCGCACCAGGGCTGGCAGGCGCCGCCCGCGCAGCAGCAGCCGCCGGCCCAGCAGGACTGGCAGGCTCCGCCGCAGGGCCGGCAGCCGTACGTCCCGCCCCAGCAGGCCCAACAGCCGCAGCAGCACGCGCCCCAGCAGGCCGTCCCGGCACAGCAGTCCGCGCAGCCCCAGCAGCAGGCCCCGCAGGCCCAGGGCGGCGACCGCAGTCCGACCACCTTCCACCGCCTGGACATGGACCGGGTGATGCGGATAGGTCGTGCGCTCGACAACGAGCTGGTCGTCTCCGACCTCCAGGTCTCCCGCCACCACGCGGAGTTCCGCGCGACCTCCGACGGCCGCTTCGAGATCTGCGACCTGGGCAGCCACAACGGCACCTACGTCAACGGTCAGCCGGTCCCCAAGTCCGGGAGCGCGCCGGTCGGCCCGAACGACATCGTCGGCGTCGGCCACTCCACCTTCCGGCTGGTCGGCGACCGCCTGGAGGAGTTCGTCGACACCGGCGAGGTCTCCTTCTCGGCCCGCCACCTCACCGTCACCGTCGACGGCGGCAAGCAGATCCTCAAGGACGTCTCGTTCGGCGTCCCCGAGAAGTCGCTGATCGCCGTCATCGGCCCCTCCGGTTCCGGCAAGTCGACGCTGCTCAAGGCGCTGACCGGCTACCGCCCCGCCAACCAGGGCGACGTCCTCTACGACAACCGGAATCTCTACAAGCACTTCGCCGAGCTGCGCCAGCGCATCGGCCTGGTTCCGCAGGACGACATCCTCCACAAGGAGCTGTCCGTCCTCAAGGCGCTCCGCTACGCCGCCAAGCTCCGCTTCCCCGGCGACACCGCGGAGTCCGAGCGCGAGGCCCGGATCAACGAGGTGCTGCGCGAGCTCAAGCTCGACGTCCACAAGGACAAGAAGGTCACCTCGCTCTCCGGCGGTCAGCGCAAGCGCGTCTCGGTCGCCCTGGAGCTGCTGACCAAGCCGTCGCTGATCTTCCTGGACGAGCCGACCTCGGGCCTCGACCCGGGCATGGACCGCGACGTCATGCAGCTGCTGCGCGGTCTCGCCGACGACGGCCGCACGGTCCTGGTCGTCACCCACTCGGTGGCCGAACTCGCCCTGTGCGACCGGCTGTTGGTGATGGCCCCGGGCGGTTCGGTGGCCTACTTCGGCCCGCCCGAGGAGGCACTGAACTTCTTCCAGTACGAGACCTGGGCGGATGTCTTCTCGGCGTTCGAGAACTACCGCGACTACGACTGGGCGGGCCGCTGGCGCGGTTCCCCGCACTACCAGATGTACGCCGCGGACCTCGACGCCGCCCCGCCGCAGTCGGTCAACGTCCAGGCCCCGCCGGCCCGCATACAGAAGTCCCAGAGCTGGGGCTCCCAACTGTGGACCCTGATGCGGCGCTACGTCTCGGTGCTCGCCTCCGACCGGGGCTTCCTCGCCCTGATGGTGATCCTGCCGGCCGTCCTCGGCGTGGTCTCCCTGCTGATCCCCAGCGACTATGGCCTCGGGTACGGACCGGTCGCCAAGCACCAGACCAACCGCGACGCGAGCACCATCTCGCTGATCCTCGCGGTCGGCATGTGCTTCTCCGGCGCGGCCAACTCGGTCCGTGAGCTGATCAAGGAGCGGGTCATCTACGAGCGCGAACGGGCCACCGGCCTGTCGCGTTCGGCGTACCTGATGTCGAAGATCATCGTGCTCGGCGTGGCCACCGCCCTCCAGGGCGTGATCATCGCGGCCATCGGCTTCTCCACCCGGCCGATGCCGTCCCAGGGCCTGCTCGTCGCCAAGGCCCCGGCCGTCGAGATGACGATCGCGATCATCGCCCTCGGCTTCACCTCGATGATGGTCGGCCTGATCATCTCGTCGCTGGTCAAGACCGCCGAGAAGACCATGCCGCTGCTGGTGATGTTCGCCATCGTCCAGGTCGTCTTCACCGGCGTCCTCTTCCAGCTCTTCGACACCGTCGGCGTCTCCCAGGTCTCCTGGCTGATGCCGTCCCGTTGGGCGGTCGCCGCACTCGGCGCCACCGAGGACATGAACACCCTGCTGCCCTGGGAGCCCGGCAACCCGGACCCGCTGTGGAAGCACCAGACCGGCGTCTACGTGATGGACGTGGTCCTCCTGGTCACCCTCGGCGTGGCGCTCGCCTTCATCGTCGCGCGGCTGCTGCGCCGCCACGAGCCGGAGGTCATGCGCAAGTAGCGCGCGGTCACCGCAACGGCACGCCCGAGGGGCGGCACCCGGAATCGGGTGCCGCCCCTCGGCGGTGTGCACGGTGCCGCGGTCCGCGGCGAACGTCCGGCTCAGTAGGCCGAGTTGACGTTGTCCATCGAGCCGTACTTGGCGGCCGCGTAGTTGCAGGCGGCGGTGATGTTGGCGACCGGGTTGTAGATGTCCCAGGAGGTACCGGCGACGTGGTACTGACGGAACGTCGGGTCGATGACCTGGAGCAGGCCCTTGGACGGGATGCCCGCCTGGGCGTTGGAGTCCCAGAGGTTGATCGCCTTGGGGTTGCCGGACGACTCGCGCATCAGGTTGCGGTAGATGCCGTTGTAGCTGCCCGGGATGTTGTGCTTGGCCATGACGTCCAGCGACTCGCGGATCCAGCCGTCGAGGTTGTTCGGGTAGACCTTCGCCGGCTTCTGCACCGCGGCGGGGATGGCCTGGCGCACGGCGGCGCGGCTCACGGCCTCCTTGACCTGGCGCTCCTTCTCGGCCTTCGCCTTGGCGGCGGCCTTGGCCTCGGCCTTTGCCTTGGCGGCGGCCTCGGCCTTCTGCTTGGCGGCCGCGGCCGCGGCCTTGCCCTGGGCGGCGGAGGTGTCGGCCTGCTGGGCGATGGTGGCCTGCTGGGCGCGGGCGGCGGTGTCGACGGCGCTGAAGGCCACCGGCTTGACGTTGAGGCTGGCGGAGGCGGCCTCGGCCTTGCCCTGGCCGGCGTCGGCACCCGGGACGGCGGTGAGGACCAGTGCGGCGGCACCGGCGGCGGCTATGCCGGCGGCGGTGAACTTGTGGGCACGGGTCAGATTCAGACCGGAGACGGCGTACTTGGACATGGCGGCTCGACCTCTTCCAATGGGGGACGTCACACGGGCCATGAGCGGCGGCAGAACGCCGAGTTCTCATCACGGCGCCGAGCGACGGGAGCCATTCTTAGCGGCCGGAAATTCGCCGGGCAATGATGTGACGTACGACCCCGGTTAGTGGAACCGGGCTGGCAGGGAATGCGTCCGGAACGGAATATTCCCAGTTCAAGGACGAATTGTTGGTCCACTAACCGGGGTCGTAAGTGACCTGCGCCCTATGCGCGGGGTCACACCGGGTCAGGGTTTATCTCGCCGGTAGTAGTTGCAGTCGCACACGCTGTGCGCAGGCTGTGGGCGAGCTGTGTGCCGTCAGACCTCGACGAGCACCTGGTCAAGGGTCTTCCGTACCAGGTCGGGCACCCGGCAGTCCGCCGCGGGGTACCCGACGGGAATCACCGCGAACGCCTTCTCGTTCGCCGGCCGCCCCAGCACCTCCTGGAGGAACCGCATCGGACTGGGCGTATGCACCAGCGCCGCCAGCCCGGACAGGTGCAGCGCGGACAGCAGCATCCCGACCGCGATCCCCACCGACTCGTCCACGTAGTAGTGCTTGCGGGTACTGCCGTCCGGGCCCAGCCAGTGCCGCTGCTGGAAGACCACGATCAGCTGCGGGGCATCGGTCAGGTGCGGCTTGACCTCGTCCGTACCCAGCGGCCGCAGCGCCGCCAGCCACTCCTCGCCCAGCCGCCCCTCGTAGGAGCGCTGCTCCTCGGCCTCCGCCGCCGCCCTGATCCGGCGGCGCACCTCGGGGTCCTTGACCAGGACGAACGTCCACGGCTGCTGATGCGCCCCGGACGGTGCGGTGGCCGCGCAGGCGATCGCGTCCCGGACCACCTGCTCGGGCACCGGGTCGGCGGCGAACTGCCGGACCGTCCGCCGCCGGTCCATCCGCTCCCGCAGCTCGGCGGCGCGGGTCAGCGACTCGGCCGCGGGCATCCGCTCGGGCCGGTACGGCACCGGCCGGTAGGGCTCTCCGTGGGTCGGCGTCCAGCGCTCCGCCGGGGATGTCGGCGCGGTGCGCGCCTGAGATGAAGAGGACATGCCCAGAGTCTGGGGTCGCGCCGGCGGCAGGAGGCGCGGCTCACCGCAGGAGTGCCGATACCGCCCGCCTCCCCGGCGAGAACGACGCGAAGCCGCCTGCCGGACCCACCCGACCTTGTCCCTATATAAGGGGACAAGCTCTGATTCCGTCGCGCCCTGCTCGTCCACTCCCGCAGCCGCCCCACCGAACCCCTTATATGGGGTGTCTCTATATATAGGGGTCTCTGCACGCATAAGGCGCATCCATGCATAGAGAGCAAATAAGGCACATAACTACACAAAGTCGAAGAAATGGATCACGGGGGAGTGCCCGCGTACGGCCGGGGCGGGGCGTTCGACCTAGGCCCGCCGCCCTAGGCACGGAGCGTCGGCGGACCGATACGGGCCGCTCGGCACGCCGGTACGGTGAACGCATGAGCAACGGACCGGGGGCCGGGATCCCCGCGGTGAGCACCGCGATCCTGGCCATGAGCAGGCATCTGGAGGTGCGCGACGTCCTCAAGACGATCGTCGCCTCGGCCCGCGAGCTGCTGGACGCCGAGTACGCCGCGCTCGGCGTGCCGGACGATCACGGGGGCTTCGCCCAGTTCGTCGTGGACGGTGTCAGCGCCGAGCAGTGGAAGGCCATCGGCCCGCTGCCCCGCCAGCACGGCATCCTCGCCGCGATGCTGCACAACGCCACCCCCGAGCGGCTCGCCGACGTCCGCGAGGACCCCCGCTTCGGCGGCTGGCCCGCCGCCCACCCGGACATGTCCGACTTCCTCGGCCTGCCGGTCGCCGACGGCGACGAGATCCTCGGCGCCCTCTTCCTGGCCAACAAGCGCTGCCCCAAGGACCCTCCTTCCGGCAGGGACGGCTGCCTCTTCACCGAAGAGGACGAGCGGCTCCTGGGGATACTCGCCCAGCACGCCGCCATCGCCCTCACCAACGCCCGCCTCTACGAGCGCAGCCGCGAGCTCACCATCGCCGGCGAGCGCGCCCGGCTCGCCCACGAGCTGCACGACGCCGTCTCCCAGAAGCTCTTCTCGCTCCGGCTGACCGCCCAGGCCGCGACCGCCCTGGTCGACCGCGACCCGGCCCGCGCCAAGGACGAGCTCCACCAGGTCGCCGCGCTGGCCGCGGAGGCCGCCGACGAGCTCCGCGCCGCCGTCGTCGAGCTCCGCCCCGCGGCCCTCGACGAGGACGGCCTGGTGGCCACCCTGCGGTCCCAGGCCCAGGTCCTGGACCGGGCCCACTCCGCCCGCGTCACCTTCACCGCCCAGGGCGTACGGGCCCTGCCCAGCGCCCAGGAGGAGGCGATGCTCCGGGTCGCCCAGGAGGCGCTGCACAACGCGCTGCGGCACTCCGGCGCCGAGCGCGTCGAGGTCAGCCTCACCCGGTCCGGCCAGGGCGCCCTGCTGCGGATCGCCGACGACGGGCAGGGCTTCGACACCCGCGCGGTCCGCCGGGCCGGCCGGCACCTCGGACTGGTGTCGATGCGTGACCGCGCCGGCGGCGTCGGCGGCAAGCTCACCGTGGAATCGGAGCCCGGCACGGGCACCACTGTCGAGATGGAGGTGCCCGGTGGCTGACAGCACGCAGGGCGGTACGGAACGGGCCACCGGCGAGGGGCGCGCGATCCGCGTCCTGCTCGTCGACGACCACCAGGTCGTCCGCCGCGGCCTACGGACGTTCCTGGAGGTCCAGGACGACATCGAGGTGGTGGGGGAGGCGTCGGACGGCGCCGAGGGCATCGCCGCCACCGAGCAACTGCGCCCGGACGTCGTCCTCATGGACATCAAGATGCCCGGCATGGACGGCATCGAGGCGCTCCGCCGACTCCGCACCCTCGACAACCCGGCCAGGGTGCTGGTCGTCACCAGCTTCACCGAACAGCGCACCGTCGTCCCGGCCCTGCGCGCCGGTGCGGCCGGCTACGTCTACAAGGACATCGACCCGGACGCCCTGGCCGGCGCCATCCGCTCGGTGCACGCCGGACACGTACTGCTCCAGCCCGAGGTGGCCGGCGCGCTGCTCTCCCAGGAGGACGGCAACGGCGGCCAGGGGCGCGGGAGTTCGCTCACCGACCGGGAGCGCGAGGTGCTGGGCCTGATCGCGGACGGCCGGTCCAACCGCGAGATCGCCCGCGCGTTGGTGCTCTCGGAGAAGACTGTCAAGACCCATGTGTCCAACATCCTGATGAAGCTGGACCTCGCCGACCGCACCCAGGCCGCCCTGTGGGCCGTGCGGCACGGCATCGGGGCCTGAATCACAGGGAAGACCGGCATTCTGACGGTTCGTCAAAGCTATGAACCGACCGTCGCCTCGCGGATCCTAGATTCATACTGTCGTGTATACGTAGCCCATTCGGCGTATCCCAGCTCGGTGCCGGGCGTTTCCCAGTGCAGTCGTGGCGGCTGGCCACGGCATCGGCAACGAGGAGCAAGAGAAGTGAAGAACATCAAGCGGGTTGCGGCCATCACGATGGCGGGCGCCGGTCTCGTCCTGGCGGGCGCCGGTGTCGCCTCGGCGCACGACGGCCCGCAGGCCCAGGGTGCCGCGGTGCAGTCCCCGGGTGTCGTCTCGGGCAACGTCGCCCAGGTGCCGGTCCACGTCCCCGTGAACGTCTGCGGCAACACCGTCTCCGTGATCGGCCTGCTCAACCCGGTCTTCGGCAACACCTGCGTCAACAAGTGAGCCCAGGAGCCTCCGCTCCCACCGGCTGACCCCTGCGCCGGGCCGTGCACCGGCCCGCGCGGGTCACTCCGGACCGGCCCCGCCCAGCCCTGGCCGTGCGGCCGGTCCGCCCTCCACATACACCGTTATTCCGGCCCTGTGCCACCACGTGAGGAACACGCCACCATGAACAGCGTCAAAAAGGCCGCCCTTGTCCTTGCCACCACCGGTCTCGCCGTCGGTGCCGCCGCCGGTTCGGCGTTCGCCCACGACGGCGCGCACGCCGACGGCAAGGCCCTGAACTCCCCGGGCGTCGGTTCGGGCAACCTCGTCCAGGCCCCGGTGCACATCCCCGCGAACGTGACCGGCAACAGCGTCAACGTCGTGGGCGTGCTCAACTCCGCCTTCGGCAACCCGGCCGTCAACAACTGACGCCACCGGCCCGGGGCGCAACTCCCGGGCGGCCCGGGGCAGTTCGGCCCCGACTCTCCTGACTGGTCCCGTCGGCCGCGCCATGGCCGGCGGGACCTGCTGCCGTTCACCCCCGGCGCCGCTCCTGCTCCTCCACCGCGGAGTTGTACGCCGCCACCTGCGCCCGGCGGGCGGTCCGCTCCACCGGCCGCAGCGCCTCGGTGCGGGCCGCGATCTCCGACGAGCTGACCGCCGCGCCGTGCTCCCGGCCGTCCCCGCCCGCGCCCCGGGCGATGCCGACCAGCGCGCCGACCCGCTGGGCCAGCTCCAGCACCCGTACGGCCCGCGGCGGGTAGCCCGGCGCCAGCACCTGCCGGCCGGCCTCCGCCCGGGCCCGGTACGCCGCCAGCGCCGCGTCCGCCACCGGGCCGGATCCGGCCACGTCCAGCCGCGAGAGCACCTCCGTCGCGTCCCGCAGCGCCTCCGCCAGCTCCCGCTCGGCCTCGCCCAGCGACGGCACGTCGGCCGGCGGCGCCTCCCGGGCGGGCAGGCAGTGCCAGACCACCTCGACGTGCAAATCGGGGCCGGCGGCGCCCTCGGGGCCCGCTTCGAACACCTCCGGGACCAGCCCGAGCCCGGCGCCCTGGGCGAGCACCGCCTCACCGGCCTCCAGCGCCCGCGCGTTGAACTCCGGCGGGCCGCTCAGGCCGAGCGGATGCCCCGGCGCCGGCAGCGCCACCCGCAGGCCGGTCGCGCCGAGCGTCCGCAGCCGCCCCAGGGCGAGCGTCAGGCCGACCGGGGCGTCCTCCCCGGGCAGGCCCGAGACGCGGTGCACATCGTCGTCGTCCGCGATGTGGTGTGCGGCATCATCAGGTGAGACAAATCCGGCCAAAAGGGCATTTCCCCATGCTGCCAGTCGTCCGGAACGAGGTTCATCGAGCATGGTCCCCAGCCTAGGGAACGGCACTGACAACGAGTGGCGTAGGTTTGCAGGGGGGCTGCGCCTACAGGCGCACACGACGACCGAGAAGCAATGGGAGACAGTGCGCTCATGAGCGATGTGCTGGAGCTGGTGGACGTATCCGTGGTCCGCGAAGGACGGGCTCTGGTGGACCAGGTCTCGTGGTCGGTGAAGGAGGGGGAACGCTGGGTGATCCTCGGCCCCAACGGCGCCGGCAAGACCACTCTGCTGAACGTCGCCTCCAGCTACCTCTTCCCGAGTGCCGGCACCGCCCGGGTCCTCGGCGAGCAGCTGGGCCGCGTCGACGTCTTCGATCTGCGCCCGCGCATCGGCATCGCCGGCATCGCGCTCGCCGACAAGCTGCCGCGCAGCCAGACCGTGCTGCAGACCGTCCTCACCGCCGCCTACGGCATGACCGCCAGCTGGCAGGAGGACTACGACGACATCGACGAGCAGCGCGCCCGGGCCTTCCTCGACCGCCTCGGCATGAACGCCTTCCTCGACCGGAAGTTCGGCACCCTCTCCGAGGGCGAGCGCAAGCGCACCCTGATCGCCCGCGCCATGATGACCGACCCCGAGCTGCTCCTCCTCGACGAGCCCGCCGCCGGCCTCGACCTCGGCGGCCGCGAGGACCTGGTGCGCCGCCTCGGCCGGCTCGCCCGCGACCCCTACGCCCCCTCGATGATCATGGTCACCCACCATGTCGAGGAGATCCCGCCGGGCTTCACCCACGTCCTGATGATCCGTCAGGGCAAGGTGCTGACCGCCGGCCCGCTCGACCTGGAGCTGACCTCCAGCAACCTCTCGCACTGCTTCGGCCTCCCGCTCGTCGTCGACCACAACGGCAACGACCGCTGGACCGCACAGGGCCTGCCCCTCAAGTAACGGCCCGTCACCGGCCGGTAGTTAATGGCCCGTCGCTGACCGATCGCGCCCTGTCCCCGGGGCACCCGACGGATCTACCATGAGGCCGTGGATCCATGGGTGTGGTGGCTGATCGCCGCCGTAGGACTGGGCATTCCGCTCGTCATGACCGCGATGCCCGAATTCGGGATGTTCGCGGTCGGTGCCGTCGCCGGTGCCGTCACCGCAGCGCTCGGTGGCGGCACCGTTCTGCAGTTCCTGATCTTCGTGGCGGTGTCGGTCGCGCTGATCGCCGTCGTCCGGCCGATCGCCAACCGCCACCGCGGCCAGGGCCCGAGGCTCGCCTCCGGCATCGACGCCCTCAAGGGCCGGACCGCCACCGTCCTGGAGCGGGTCGACGCCGGGAGCGGCGGCCGCATCAAACTCGCCGGGGAAGTCTGGTCCGCCCGCGCCCTCGACGGCGATCGGGTCTACGAACCGGGCCAACAGGTCGACGTGGTGGAAATCGAAGGCGCCACCGCCCTCGTCATCTGACCGAACCCGGTGCGCTACCGCCCGCACCTCTGAAAGACTGATCAACAACAAGCCGGCCGCGGCCGGATGGACCAGCAACGAAGGGCACGGGAGCCGCTGTGGAACCGATCATCATCGTCCTGATCATCCTGGTGGTGCTCGTGTTCATCGCACTCATCAAAACGATCCAGGTCATCCCCCAGGCCAGCGCCGCCATCGTCGAGCGCTTCGGCCGCTACACCCGCACTCTCAACGCCGGCCTGAACATCGTCGTCCCGTTCATCGACACGATCCGCAACCGCATCGACCTCCGCGAGCAGGTCGTGCCGTTCCCGCCGCAGCCGGTGATCACGCAGGACAACCTCGTCGTCAACATCGACACGGTCATCTACTACCAGGTCACCGACGCCCGCGCCGCCACCTACGAAGTCGCCAGCTACATCCAGGCGATCGAGCAGCTCACCGTCACCACGCTCCGCAACATCATCGGCGGCATGGACCTCGAACGCACCCTGACCTCCCGCGAGGAGATCAACGCGGCCCTGCGCGGCGTCCTCGACGAGGCCACCGGCAAGTGGGGCATCCGCGTCAACCGCGTCGAGCTCAAGGCGATCGAGCCGCCGACCTCCATCCAGGACTCGATGGAGAAGCAGATGCGCGCCGACCGTGACAAGCGCGCCGCCATCCTCCAGGCCGAAGGTGTCCGGCAGTCCGAGATCCTCACCGCCGAGGGCCAGAAGCAGTCCGCGATCCTCCGCGCCGAGGGTGAGGCCAAGGCCGCGGCCCTGCGCGCCGAGGGCGAGGCCCAGGCGATCCGGGTGGTCTTCGAGTCCATCCACGCCGGTGACCCGGACCAGAAGCTGCTGTCGTACCAGTACCTCCAGATGCTCCCGAAGATCGCCGAGGGCGACGCGAACAAGCTCTGGATCGTCCCCAGCGAGATCGGCGACGCGCTCAAGGGCCTCGGCGGCGCCCTCGGCAACTTCAACCCCACGGGCGGCGGCAGCATCCCCAAGCCCAGCAGCCCCGAGCGCCAGGCGCCCCCCATCGACTGACGACGCGCCTGGCTCGTGCATGATCAGGGTTGCCCCTCGACCTCCATGGCGGGGAGGCAACCCTGATTCTGTAAGGAGAACGACGTGTCCCTCTGGGAAGCAGTCGCAGTCTTCGCCGCCGGCCTCGGAGCCGGCACCATCAACACCATCGTCGGTTCCGGCACCCTGATCACCTTCCCCGTCCTGCTCGCCGTCGGCCTCCCGCCGGTGACCGCCAACGTCTCCAACTCCCTTGGCCTGGTGCCCGGTTCGATCAGCGGCGCCATAGGGTACCGCCGCGAACTGCGCGGCCAGTGGCGCCGGGTGCTGCGCTTCGGGATCGGCGCCGTGATCGGCGGTGTGGCCGGCGCGATCCTGCTGCTGGCCCTGCCTTCCAGCGCCTTCAAGGCGGTCGTCCCCGTCCTGATCGCCATCGCCCTGGTGCTCGTCGTCGCGCAGCCCAGGCTGGCCGCCGCGGTCCGTGCGCACCGCGCCCGCAACGGCACCACCGCCCACCGTGACGGCGGCATCGCCCTGTTCAGCGGCCTGCTGCTCGCCAGCGTCTACGGCGGCTACTTCGGCGCGGCCCAGGGCATCATCTACCTCTCCCTGATGGGCGTCCTGCTCAGCGACGACCTCCAGCGCCTCAACGCCCTCAAGAACGTCCTCACCGCCCTCGTCAACGGCGTCGCGGCGATCTTCTTCCTCTTCGTCGCCCACTTCGACTGGACCGCGGTCATCCTGATCGCGGTCGGCTCCGCCCTCGGCGGCCAGATCGGGGCCAAGATCGGCCGCCGCCTGCCGCCCACCGCGCTGCGCGGCGTGATCGTCGCGGTCGGGCTGGTGGCCATCGTCCAACTGCTCATGAAATAGCGGTAGTTGGACGACGGCCACCAGCTGGCGGCGGTCCGCGGCGCTACGCGGGAAGCGCCCGCAGCCACTCCGGCAGCTCGTCCCGTACGGACACCCCCAGGGCCGACACCAGCGCATCCGCCGGCGTCGGCTCGAACGGCCGCCGGAGCAGCCGCATCCCCGCCTGCTCCGGCGTCCGGTCCGCCTTGCGATGGTTGTCCTCCGCGCACGAAGCGACGGTATTCAGCCAGGTGTCCCCACCGCCGTGCGACCGCGGCACCACGTGGTCCACGGTCGTCGCCCGCCTCCCGCAGTACGCGCACCGGTGCTGGTCACGGGCCAGTACCCCGCGCCGCGACCACGGCGCCTGTCTTCGGAACGGCACCCGGACGTACCTGCTGAGCCTGATCACCCGTGGCACCGGTACGTCCATCGAGGCCGCCCGGATCCGCAGCCCCGGGTGGGCGTGCTCGACGACTGCCTTGTCCTGCATCACCAGCACCACCGCACGCCGCAGCGAAACCGTCGCCAGCGGCTCGAAGCTCGCATTCAGCACCAGCGTCTCGCGCATCCCGTCCACCTCCCGGACCCTGATCGCCGCCGTGGCGAAGTGGCTCCACTGTGCAGGGGCAGGTATTTCCCGGACAACGCAATTTCCGTCTGCCACAAGGGAAATGGCGGGTGAGCGCAGGGTGAAGAAGAGGTGTGCCGCAGTCGGGGCCAAGGCGCCGCGGGGGCAGGTGAAGAGAGTGCGCTCCGGGTCCCGGCCCCCGTGCATACCCGGAACCCGGAGCGAACGGCAGCCGGCGCGGACGCCCTGTGCGTGGGACTCCGGCGAACACGGGGCGAACACACCTGCGCCCCGACGCTCCCGCCACTGCGGTACCAGCTGCCCGACGCCTCATGGAGGCGGCGGTACGGGTACCACTGTGCGTGGCGGAGGCGCCGGGGCGCAACGCATTTCTCCCGGGCCCGACGGCCCGGCGAGGCTCAGCCGGCGGCGGGCACCTCGTACTCGCCGATCAGCTGGGCCCGCCCGATCGCGTGGAACCGCAGGTTGAAGCCCACCACCGCGGGCGAGGCGTCCCCGTCCGGCCCCAGCTTCTCCTGGTCCACCGCGTAGACGGTGAACACGTAGCGGTGCGACCCGTCTCCGGGCGGCGGCGCCGCGCCCCCGAAGTCCCGCGTCCCGTAGTCGTTGCGGACGTGCACGGCCCCCGCGGGGAGCCCCTTCATCTCACCGCTGCCGGCCCCGGCCGGCAGCTCCGTCACGGACGCCGGAACGTCGAAGAGCACCCAGTGCCAGAACCCGCTGCCTGTCGGCGCGTCCGGGTCGTAGCAGGTGACGGCGTAGCTCTTGGTCCCCGCGGGAGCGCCCTGCCACCGCAGCTGCGGCGAGCGGTTCCCACCGGAGAACACCTGCTCCGCATCGAGCGTCCCGCCCGGCTCCACCTCCTCGCTCACCACGGTGAACTCCGCCACCGGCGGGTGGAAATCGTGCGGGAGCGGCCGCCGCTTCAGCTCGGACACCTCGGACCTCCTGGTCGGTTGCTGACACTTCGTCCGGCCAGGTTAGAGCCAGTTGCGCCGCCCGCCGACCTCGGCCAACCAGTGGTTGAGATATCCCGCCCAGTCGGTCCCCTCGAAGTCGTGCAGCCCCACCGTGAACGACCGGTAGGTGTCCGACCCCTCGCTGAACAGGCCCGGCTTCTTGTCCATCTCCAGCACCACGTCCATCTCCCGGTCGTCCGCCACGAAGGACAGCTCGACCTCGCTCAGCCCGTGGTACTGCGGCGGCGCCGAGAACTCGATCTCCTGGAAGAACGGCAACTGCTGCCGCGTCCCGTGGATCTGCCCCTGCTCCAGATCGGCGGACCTGAACCGGAACCCGAGCCGCTCGAAGGCGTTCAGGACCGCCTGCTGCGCCGGCAGCGGATGCACCCGCACCGGGTCGAGATCACTGGAGTCCACCGCCCGCGCGATCGCCAGCTCCGTCGTCACCCCCACGCCCATCCCGTGCAGCGGATGCCCCAGGATCGTGGTGATCGGCGTCTCCCACGGGATCTCCAGCCCGAACGGCACCGTGTGCACGGCCCCGGCCTGCACCTCGAACGCCCCGCCCAACCGCACCCGGTGGAACTCGACGTCCCGCCGCACCTCCTCGTCCCCGTGCTCGACCTCGACCCGCGCCTGCAGCCCGACGGACAGCCCCTGTACGGCCTGCGGCACCGACCCGCCCTGGATCCGCACCTCTCCCTGGACCACCCCGCCGGGCACCACGTTCTCCTCGAAGAGCACCGTCTCCACGGACGCGCCCCCGGCCCCCAGACTCGCCAGCAGCTTCCTGAACCCCATGCCCGTCCTCCCCTGACGCCGCGCGCCCCGTACAGCCGGCCGATCGTGGGCCGATCTTTACGTACCGCGGACCGATCGGCCCAATTCCGTTTCCACACCCGCCCAAACCGGCCCCGGCACCCGCCCGCCCCCTCCACTACGCTCGGAACCCATGACGGACGTACCGGAGCGCACCCCTCTCCCGCGCGACTTCTTCGACCGCCCCGTCCTGGACGTCGCCCCGGACCTGCTCGGCCGCACCCTGGTACGCCACAGCCCCGACGGCCCGATCGAACTCCGCCTCACCGAGGTGGAGGCGTACGACGGCGAGCGCGACCCGGGCTCCCACGCCTACCGGGGCCGCACCGCCCGCAACGCCACGATGTACGGCCCGCCCGGCCACGCGTACGTCTACTTCATCTACGGCATGTGGTTCAGCATCAACCTGGTCTGCGGCCCCGAGGGCCGGGCCGGCGCGGTCCTGCTGCGCGCCGGCGAGATCCTCACCGGCGCGCACCTGGCCGCCGGCCGCCGCCCCAAGGCCCGCAACACCAACGAGCTCGCCAAGGGCCCGGCCCGCCTGGCCACCGCCCTCGACATCGACCGCTCCCTGGACGGCACCGACGTCTGCGCCCCCGCCGGCGCCCCGATCACGATCCTCCACGGCACCCCGGCCCCACGCGCCCGGCTCCGCAACGGCCCGCGCACCGGCGTCGGCGGCGACGGCGCCGACCACCCCTGGCGCTACTGGATCGACGGCGACCCCACGGTGAGTCCCTACCGTCCCCGCGCCCCCAGGCGACGCACCACCACGGCTACTTGACTCTGTCCCGCCAAACGCCTAACGTAGCCCGAGCCGTTCGACACGGGCAGCGCTATCTGCGTAACCCGGAAGCGGCAGAAACCACTACTTCGATCGACCCCCTGACGGGTCTTTTTCGGCGTTGCCGAAATTCGGCCCGAGCGGCCCGATTATGAGCCGCCAGGAAAAGCCGCTAAAGTAGTGACCACGCCGAAAGGCAAACCCCCTCCGACGGGAAATCGGAACCGAATTCGAATCGGTAGCGCTTCGCCAAGAAGCGGACCGGAAACGAAAAAGGATCTGATAAAGTCGGAACCGCGAGAAAGTCGAAAGGCCGGATCGCACCGGCGAAAATCAGAGCCGAAAGGATCTGATAGAGTCGGAGACGCAAGACCGAAGGGAAGCGCCCGGAGGGCCTGGTGAAACAGGCGCAAAGGAAGCGTCCGTTCCTTGAGAACTCAACAGCGTGCCAAAAGTCAACGCCAGATATGTTGATACCCCGTCTCCATCACGGAGATGAGGTTCCTTTGAAAGCCCTCCCAAAGCTTTGGGAGGCACACACAGCGAGGACGCTGAGAACCGCGAGGATTATTCCTCCTCACGGTTCCG
>NZ_NNBP01000004.1:0-489 GCF_002803155.1 Streptomyces sp. CB02959 | reverse complement strand
GCACAATGGGCGAAAGCCTGATGCAGCGACGCCGCGTGAGGGATGACGGCCTTCGGGTTGTAAACCTCTTTCAGCAGGGAAGAAGCGAAAGTGACGGTACCTGCAGAAGAAGCGCCGGCTAACTACGTGCCAGCAGCCGCGGTAATACGTAGGGCGCGAGCGTTGTCCGGAATTATTGGGCGTAAAGAGCTCGTAGGCGGCTTGTCACGTCGGATGTGAAAGCCCGGGGCTTAACCCCGGGTCTGCATTCGATACGGGCAGGCTAGAGTTCGGTAGGGGAGATCGGAATTCCTGGTGTAGCGGTGAAATGCGCAGATATCAGGAGGAACACCGGTGGCGAAGGCGGATCTCTGGGCCGATACTGACGCTGAGGAGCGAAAGCGTGGGGAGCGAACAGGATTAGATACCCTGGTAGTCCACGCCGTAAACGTTGGGAACTAGGTGTGGGCGACATTCCACGTCGTCCGTGCCGCAGCTAACGCATTAAGT
>NZ_NNBP01000039.1 GCF_002803155.1 Streptomyces sp. CB02959 | reverse complement strand
GTTGGAGTGCCCGTAGTGGGCCTGCGCGGGTCCGCTGTTGAGTGGTGACCGGGTCGATCAGCGACCGGCAGGCGACCACTCCCACCGACCCCCACTCACCGTCTCTCCCCACCACCACCGGGAGGTGTCGGGGCGGAGGGGTCGGTGTGCAGGACGTAAAGCGCAGCAGTCCTGCACACCGACCCCTCCGCCCCGACACCGCACCCAACAGCCCCGCGCAGCGGACAACAGCCAGCGCCGCAGGCGGAAAACAGCAACTCCCACGGCGGGACAGCCAAAAACGTACGGGGCCCAAAAAGCGGAGCGCTACCGCGCTCCGTACACCGGCCACGTCCTCCCCGCCGCCGCGAGGAGTTTGCGGGCGGCCGCGCCGGCCTCGGTCGGGGCCCAGCGGGCTCCTTGGTCGGTGGTGGGTCCCGGTCGCCATCCTTCCATCACGGTGATGCGGCCGCCCTCGGCCTCGAAGACCCGGCCGGTCACGCCGGTGCTGTCGGCGGAGGCCAGCCAGACGACCAGCGGGGAGACGTTCTCGGGGGCCATGGCGTCGAAGGCGCCTTCCGCGGGGGCCGCCATGGTGTCGGCGAAGGTCTGCTCGGTCATCCGGGTGCGGGCCGCGGGGGCGAGGGCGTTGACCTGGACGCCGTAGTGGCCCAGTTCGGCGGCGGCGACGAGGGTGAGGCCGAGGATGCCCGCTTTGGCCGCGGAGTAGTTGCCCTGGCCGACGCTGCCGAGGAGGCCGGCGCCCGAGCTGGTGTTGATCACCCGGGCGTCGGGCGTGCGCCCGGCCTTGGCCTCGGCCCGCCAGTGTGCGGCGGCGTGCTTGAGCGGCAGGAAGTGGCCCTTGAGGTGGACCCGCATCACCGCGTCCCAGTCGTCCTCGTCGAGGTTGACCAGCATCCGGTCGCGCAGGAACCCGGCGTTGTTCACCAGGGCGTCCAGGCGGCCGAAGGTGTCCAGCGCGGTGGCGACGAGGGAGCGGGCGCCGTCGTCGGTGGTGATGTCGCCGGTGTGTGCGACGGCTCGGCCGCCGTGGGCCCGGATCTCCTCGACGACCTGCTGAGCGGGGCCGGCGGAGGCGCCGGCGCCGTCGGCGGCGACGCCGAGGTCGTTGACCACGACGGCGGCTCCCTCGGCGGCCAGCGCGAGGGCGTGGGCGCGGCCCAGGCCGCGGCCGGCCCCGGTGACGGCGGCGACGCGTCCGGTGCAGATTCCGGTCATCTCATGACTCCTTGGGGTGGTTGGCGGTGGCGGCGTCGAGGAAGGCGGGACGTTCCCCGCCGCCGTGGACGAGCAGGCTGGCGCCGCTGACGTAGCCGGCGCGGCCGGAGGCGAGGAAGACGCAGGCGTCGCCGATCTCGGTGGGTTCGGCGAGCCGGCCGAGCGGCACGGTCGCGCCGACCGCGGCGACGCCCGCCTCGTCCCCGTAGTGCAGCGCGGAGAGTTCGGTCCGCACCATGCCGAGGACGAGGGTGTTGACGCGGACGCGGGGTGCCCATTCGACGGCCAT
This sequence comes from Streptomyces sp. CB02959, assembly GCF_002803155.1. Taxonomy (GTDB): domain Bacteria; phylum Actinomycetota; class Actinomycetes; order Streptomycetales; family Streptomycetaceae; genus Streptomyces. The sequence continues at coordinate 83,335 of NZ_NNBP01000039.1, read as the reverse complement.
CGAGCGGGCGAGGTTTTCCAGGCCGGCCTTGGCGGCGCCGTAGGCGGCGGTGCCGGGCGAGGGCCGGGTGCCGCTGACGCTGCCGATCATGATCACCGAACCGCCGTCCGGCTGGCCGCGCATCACGTCGTACGCGGCGAGCGAGGCGGTCATGGGGGCGGTCAGGTTGAGTTCGACGACCCGGGCGTGGCGTTCCGCGGCGGTCTCGCCGAGCAGCCGGTAGGGGGTGCCGCCGGCGTTGTTGACCAGGCAGTCCAGGCGGCCGTGGTCGGCGGCGACGGTGTGGAAGAACTCCCGGACGGCGTCCGGTGCGCGCAGGTCGAGGGGGCGGAAGCGGGCCGTGCGGCCGTCCGCCGTGACCGGGGTGTCCGGTGGCCGCCGGGCGCACACGACGACCTCCGCGCCGGCCTGGAGGAAGGCCCGGGCGATTCCGGCGCCGACGCCCCGGGTGCCGCCGGTGACGACGGCGACCCGTCCGGTCAGATCGAGGTTCAGGGACAACTGGTACCTCCCGCGGCGGGCGATCCGCTGCTAACTTCACTACCTAACAAACGCTTGGTGGAAAGGTAGCTGATCTGCTCATGGGTGTCTCCACCTCCGCACCCGACCAGGGCGTCGCGGTCGTCACCGTGGACTTCCCCCCGGTCAACGCGCTGCCCGTACAGGGCTGGTACGACCTCGCCGACGCCGTACGGGCCGCCGGCCGCGACCTCGACGTCCGCTGCGTGCTGCTCACCGCCGAGGGCCGCGGATTCAACGCCGGCGTCGACATCAAGGAGATGCAGCGGGACACCGCGGCAGGCGGCCACGGGGCGCTGATCGGCGCCAACCGCGGCTGCGCCGAGGCGTTCGCCGCGGTCTACGAGTGCGAAGTGCCGGTGGTCGCCGCCGTGCACGGCTTCTGCCTGGGCGGCGGGATCGGCCTGGTGGGCAACGCCGACGCGATCGTGGCGAGCCACGACGCGACCTTCGGCCTGCCCGAGCTGGACCGCGGCGCGCTGGGCGCCGCCACCCATCTGGCCCGCCTGGTCCCCCAGCACCTGATGCGGGCGCTGTACTACACCTCGCGGACCGCCACCGCCCACGAACTGCACGCGCACGGCTCCGTCTGGAAGGTCGTGCCGCGTGACGAACTGACCGACGTGGCAATGGAGTTGGCCCGGGAGATCGCCCGCAAGGACGGCTCCCTCATCCGGCTCGCCAAGGCCGCCATCAACGGCATCGACCCGGTCGACGTACGCCGTAGCTACCGCTTCGAGCAGGGCTTCACCTTCGAGGCCAACCTCAGCGGGGTCGCGGACCGGGTCCGCGACACCTTCGGCGCGGACCGGCCCCACAAGGACGAGGAGGACCGATCGTGACCGACAAGACCATGACCCCCGAGGACGTCGTCGCGCGGCTGCGCAGCGGGATGACCCTGGGCATCGGCGGCTGGGGCTCCCGCCGCAAGCCGATGGCGCTGGTCCGGGCGCTGCTCCGGTCCGACATCACCGACCTGACCGTGGTCTCCTACGGCGGACCGGACGTGGGGCTGCTGGCCGCCGCCGGGAAGATCCGCAAGCTGGTCACCGCATTCGTCACGCTGGACTCGATCCCGTTGGAGCCGCACTTCCGCACGGCCCGCCAGGCCGGCGGCTTCGAGCTGAGCGAGATCGACGAGGCGATGTTCATGTGGGGGCTGCGGGCGGCCGCCAACCGGCTGCCCTTCCTGCCGGTCCGGGCCGGTCTGGGCTCGGACGTGATGCGGGTCAACCCCGGCCTGAAGACGGTCACCTCGCCGTACGAGGACGGCGAGACCTTCGTGGCGATGCCCGCACTGCGGCTGGACGCGGCGCTGGTGCACCTCAACCGCGCCGACCGGCTCGGCAACGGCCAGTACCTGGGGCCCGACCCGTACTTCGACGACCTGTTCTGCGAGGCGGCGGACAGCGCCTACCTCTCGTGCGAGGAGCTGGTGGACGACTTCGGATCGGCCGCCCCGCAGACCCTGCTGGTCAAGCGGCACGCGGTCACCGGCGTCGTGGCGACCCCGAACGGCGCGCACTTCACCTCCTGCGTCCCGGACTACGACCGCGACGAGGCGTTCCAGAAGCTCTACGCGACCACCCCCTGGCCGGAGTTCGCCGCCCGGTTCCTGCACGGGGACGAGAAGGACTACCAGTCGGCCGTCCAGACCTGGCACGAGGAGATCCGATGACCAGCCGCGCCGAATACGCCGTGCTCGCCTGCGCCGAAGCCTGGCGCGACAACGGCGAGGTGCTCGCCAGCCCGATGGGCGCCGTCCCCTCGATCGGCGCGCGGCTCGCCAAGCGCACCTTCTCCCCCGACCTGCTGCTGACCGACGGCGAGGCGCTGCTGGTCGGCCTCGACGGGCGGGCCGAGGGCTGGCTGCCCTACCGCCAGCACCTGGCCATGGTCACCGGCGGCAAGCGGCACGTGATGATGGGCGCCAGCCAACTCGACCGGTTCGGCAACCAGAACATCTCCTGCATCGGCGACTGGGAGCGGCCCGACCGACAGCTCCTCGGTGTCCGCGGCGCCCCGGTCAACACCCTGAACAACCCCACGAGTTACTGGGTTCCCAAGCACTCCCGGCGGGTCTTCGTCGAGAAGGTCGACATGGTCTGCGGGGTCGGCTACGACAGCGCGGCCGCCGCCGGGCCGTCCGCCACCCGCTACCACCGCATCCCGCGGGTGGTCAGCAACTTGGGCGTCTTCGACTTCGCCACCGCGGACCACTCGATGCGGCTGGCCTCGCTGCACCCGGGCGTCACGGTCGAGGAGGTGCGGGAGGCCACCGGCTTCCCGCTGACCCACCCCGACGAGGTTCCGTACACCCGGGAACCGACCGCCGAGGAGCTGCGGCTGATCCGCGAGGTGATCGATCCGAAGGGGCTGCGCGACCGCGAGGTGCCGGCGTGAGCACCGACCGCGCCCCGGCCGCCGACCCCGCCGGGGACGTCTCCCCGGCCCTCGCCACCCGGCTGACCAAGCTGGTCGGGGTCCGCCACCCGATCGTGCAGACCGGGATGGGCTGGGTGGCCGGCCCCCGCCTGGTGTCCGCCGCCGCCGACGCCGGCGCGCTGGGCATCCTGGCCTCCGCCACCATGACCCCCGGCCAGCTGCGGTCGGCGGTCCGCGAGGTCCGGTCGCGTACGGACCAGCCGTTCGGGGTCAACCTGCGGGCGGACGCCGGTGACGCCGCCGAGCGCGTGCGGATCATCGTGGACGAGGGCGTCCGGGTCGCCTCCTTCGCGCTGGCGCCCTCGCGGGAACTGATCGCCCGGCTCAAGGACGCCGGGGTGGTGGTCATCCCGTCCATCGGAGCCCGGCGGCACGCCGAGAAGGTGGCGGCCTGGGGCGCCGACGCGGTCGTCGTCCAGGGCGGCGAGGGCGGCGGGCACACCGGGAACGTCGCCACCACCGTGCTGCTCCCCCAGGTCGTGGACGCGGTGGACATCCCGGTGATCGCCGCGGGCGGCTTCTTCGACGGCCGGGGCCTGGTCGCCGCGCTCGCCTACGGGGCGGCCGGGATCGCCATGGGCACCCGCTTCCTGCTGACCTCGGACAGCACCGTGCCGCCGGCCGTCCAGGCGCGCTATCTGGAGGCCGCCGTCAAGGACGTCACCGTCACCACGAAGGTCGACGGGCTGCCGCACCGGATGCTGCGCAGCGAACTGGTCGAGGAACTGGAGCGGTCCGGGCGCACCAGGGCGCTGCTCCGGGCGGTGCGGCACGCCGCGTCGTTCCGCAAGCTGTCCGGCCTGAGTTGGGCCCAGATGGTCCGCGACGGGCTGGCGATGAAGCACGGCAAGGACCTGACGTGGAGTCAGATCCTGCTGGCGGCCAACACCCCGATGCTGCTCAAGGCGTCGATGGTGGACGGCCGCACGGACCTCGGCGTGATGGCCTCCGGGCAGGTCGCCGGGGTGATCGAGGACCTTCCGTCGTGCGCCGAACTGGTCGACCGGATCATGGCCGAGGCGCACCGGTCGCTGGCGGGTCTCCCCCGCTGACCCCCACCGCCCGGGGCGCGGACCGGCACCGGCCCGCGCCCCGGCCCCCCTCCCCCTCCCCCTCCCCCTCCCCCAGGAGCTGCCGCGTGCACCCCTCCCGACGACGCGCCACCACCCTGCTCTTCGGCTCCGCGCTCGCCCTCGGCGGGCTCACCGCCACCGGCTGCGGAGCCACCGCCGATGCCGCCACCGCCCCGCGCACCCGACGGAGCACCCCGCCGCCGCCCGACCGCCGGGTCCCGCTGCACGGCGCGGTCAACTGCCGTGATCTGGGCGGCTATCGGACCGAGGACGGGAAGCAGCTGCGGTACGGCCGCCTGTTCCGCTCCGACTCGCTCGCCAAGCTGACCCCGGAAGACGTCACCGCGGTCGGCGGCCTCGGGCTCCGCACGGCCATCGACATGCGGGTGGCCTCGGAGGTCTCGTTCGACGGCGCGGACCGCCTGCCCACCGGTCTGGCGGTGGCCTCGCTGCCGATCGACGACACCGGACTGTTCGCCGCCATACAGGCGGCCATCGCCACCAAGGACCCGGTCGCGCAGCAGCGCCTCCTGGGCGACGGCAAGGCCGAGGCCCTTATGCGTGACATGTACCCGACATTCGTCACCAACGCCGCTAACCGCGCCGCGTTCGGCACCATGCTCACCCGGATCGCGGACGGCGACCGGCTGCCGCTGCTCTTCCACTGCACCTCGGGCAAGGACCGCACCGGCTGGCTGAGCTACCTCCTGCTGCGCCTGCTCGGCGTCCCGCACACCACCGCGCTGGAGGACTACCTGCTCTCCAACACCCTGCGCCACGACGCGGACGCCGCGGTGCGCGCACAGCTCAAGCAGGCCGGGATGATGCAGGACCCGGACCTGCTGATCCCGCTCCAGGAGGTGCGCACCGCCTATCTGACGGCCGGGCTGGACCGGCTCCACCGGGACTACGGCAGCATCCCGCGCTACCTGGCCACCGGACTGGGCGTGGACGCCAGAACGACGGCCCGGATCCGCGCGCTGCTGCACTGATCCGGACCGCGCACCACCGCCGGGCGGCGGCAGGCGGTGGGCGGCCACCGCCTGCAAGTCGCCCCGGCGCGACGGCCGGAAGGGCAGCCGCGTCGCGCCTTCACGGTGGACCGCACTCCGCAGCCGCTACCGGGGAGTTGCCCGCATCCGCAGTTCGCCCGTTCCCAATGACGCTCCCAGGATGGGGCGGGTCCGGTCATGGCCGGGCAGGTACTTCAGGCTCCAGCGGGCGGATGTCGGCGCGGGCGAGGGTGGCCTCGGTCGTCGCGAAGGTGTCGCCGATGCACTTGCGGGCGCCGATGGCGAAGGGGATGAAGGCGCTGCGCGGAGGTTGCGGGCGCTCGGGGTCCCAGCGGTCGGGGTCGAAGGTCTCGGGGTCGGCGTAGAGGTCGGGGCGGTGGTGGATGAGGAAGGGGCTGTAGACGAGGCTGGTGCCGGCGGGCAGGAGGTGCCTGCCCAGGCGGGTGTCCTCGGTGACCGAGCGGGTGAGGAACCAGGCCGCGGGGTACAGGCGGAGGGTTTCGGTGACGATGCGCCCGGCCAGTTCCAGGCGGGGCAGATCGGCGTACGTGGCGGGGTTGCCGCGCAGGACGGTGTCGACCTCGGTGTGCAGCCGCTGCTCGATCTCGGGGTGGCGGGCCAGCAGATCCAGGGCCCAGGCCACGGTACTGGCCGTCGTCTCCGTCCCGGCCAGGAAGAAGGTCAGGATCGTGTCGCTGATCTCCGCGTCCGTCATGCCGCGGCCGCCGTCTTCGACGTCGCGGGCCGCAACCAGGGCCGAGAGCAGGTCGCCGTGGTCGGTGCCGTCGGCGCGCCGCTCGGCGATGATCCGGTCGCAGGTGCGCCGCAGGCGGGCGTGTGCGGACTGGTAGGCGCGGTTGCCCCGAGTGGGCAGCCGGTCCAGCGGCGGGATCAGGAACATGCGCCGGAAGACCCCGCTCGCGATGGTCTTGACGTCGCCCGTGAGCAGTCCGAGCTCGGTTGCGGGCAGCGACCCGGAGAACAAGGTGGCGGCCGTGACCTGGGAGGTGATCGACATCATCTCGGCGGTCACCTCCACGGTCTGCCCCGGCGTCCAGGAACCGGTCATCTCCTCGATGCAGGCGGTCATCGTTCGTCCGTAGCCGGGAAACCGGTCGGGTTGGAAGGCGGGCTGGGCCAGTCGGCGCAGCCGGCGGTGCTCATGGTGCGGACAGCTGGCGAGGCCGTCACCCAGGACATCCCGGAAGCGGTCGAAGATCGGGCCGCCCTTGTCGAAGACGCGGTCGTCCAACAGGGCCTGACGGGTCAGCTCCGGATCGCAGATCACGACCATCGGCACCGAGCCCATCTGCAGGCGGACCAGTCCTCCGTGGGCGGGCAGCGACTTCAAGAACGCCAACGTGTCCCGTAGCAGCGGCACCAGGTGGCCCAGCAGAGGCCATGCATGGGGGGCCGGTGGGATCCGCTGGAGAGCCCTCCTCCGCACTCCCGTCGCTCTCCGGACTCCGCCCTCGGGGATGGTCTCGTTCATGGCGCGTGCCCTCCGTGAGACGGCTCGTGTCCTTCTTGGTCACGGCCGGCGGGGTCGGCTGGGGGTGTGGTCCTGGGCTTGCGGCGTCAGGGCGGTGACGATTCCGTCGATGAGCCGGCCGCATGGGCCGATTCCGCTGAGTTCGGCGCTGCTTGCCAGCGTGCCGACGAACGCTCGGCGGAGGGGGATGCCCTGCCGGGGCGGCAGGGAGTAGCTGTCCCAGACGGCGTGGCAGGTGTCGATCGACAGGACGGCGTCGGCGTCGCCGGGCGGGTTGGGGGCGTTTCCGGCGCCGGCGATGATGTGCTCCCAGACACGGGCCGTCAGGTCGGCGAGTCGGGTGACGACGTCCTGGGCGCCAGGCGCGTCGAGCGCGGGGGCGGCGGCGGTCAGGAACAACTCGCGCCAAAGGGAGACCAATTACGGCAGCTCGTCGGGCGCGGTCGTGGCACAGGCGCTGATGGCCTTGTGCGCTGCGGCGGCACAGGCGCGGGTGGTGGCGGCGCTGGTGTCGGCGGTGACGACGCGTCGTGCGGCCCATTCGGCGAGTTGATCGCCCCAGTGCGTTTCAGGTGTGTCGTCCTCGTACCACAGCGGTTCCCAGCCGGGGCCGTGGAGCATGTCGCCCTCGGTCAGCCTGGTCCGCGCGATCGATCCGAACTGCGGCTCTGCCGTGCTCAGGGAGAACGCCCGTGGAAAGTCGCCTCCGGTGGCGGACAGCGCGTGCAGCTGGGCGCGGACCTCGTAGCGGGGCGTGACCAGATACCAGGCGAGTCCGCCCATGGCCGTCTCGGCCACCTCTTCGTGCCCGTCCGCTCCGCAGTCGCACGCCAGGACGTCGTCGACGGCGCGGGCGCACGCGGCGGCATATCCGGTGACCGACCGGACGCCTCCCGTGGCGACGGCCAGCAGCGCCTCATTGCAGGTTTCCCCGTGGGTCGGGTATCCCCGGTGACGCATACGGCCGGTAGGCGGTGGCGGTCACGACCTGCGCCCCGTCCAGGCCCTGGTGCCCGGGCAGCCCCATGGTCAGCCGCGCCAGCCTCCGCCGGCACGCCTGATCGGCCCGGCCGTCGGCCAGCCGCGCGAGACTGTCCGGCACCGGACCACGCCGCTGCCGGACCACAAGCGGGTCGGGGAATCGATCCACCCGGGCCCGCGCCCCCTCCTGCACACCCATGATCACCCTCCGGAAGTGTCATGGCTCGACCTACCACCCGACGCGCTGTTCCATTCGCGATCAGTGGCCGCAGGCGATGCTCGCGGGGGCGCGCTCCAGGTCGGCGCCGGGGAGGCCGGTGACGGACGCGTGGGACCGGATCGGCCGGCGCCAGAAGCGTGATCCGGTCCCACACGGCATCAGTTACCACCCACCGGACGGACCCATCCGATCAACCGACCGATCGACCGATCGACCGATCGACCGATCGACCGATCGACCCGTCGAAGAGCCACGACTTGGGTGACGTACCGTCAGAGGCGTTCGATGATGGTCACGTTGGCCTGGCCGCCGCCCTCGCACATGGTCTGCAGGCCGAACCGGCCGCCGGTGCGCTCCAGTTCGTTCAGCAGCGTGGTCATCAGGCGGACCCCGGTCGCCCCCAGCGGGTGGCCGAGCGCGATGGCACCGCCGTTGACGTTGACCCGCTCCGGATCGGCGCCGGTCTCCTTCAGCCAGGCCAGCACCACCGGCGCGAACGCCTCGTTGATCTCGACCAGGTCGATGTCGTCGATCGTCATCCCGGCCTTCTTCAGCGCGTACGCGGTGGCGGGGATCGGTGCGGACAGCATCCGGATCGGGTCCTCGCCGCGGACCGAGAGGTGGTGGATCCGGGCGCGCGGGGTCAGGCCGTGCTCGGCCACCGCCCGCTCGGAGGCCAGCAGCATCGCGGCGGCCCCGTCGGAGACCTGCGAGGAGACCGCGGCGGTCAGCCGGCCGCCCTCCACCACCGGCGCCAGCCCCGCCATCTTCTCCAGCGAGGTGGTGCGGCGCGGCCCCTCGTCGGTGGCGACCTCCCCGTACGCGACGATCTCCCGGTCGAAGCGGCCCTCGTCGATGGCGCGGATCGCCCGCTGATGCGAGCGGAGCGCGAACTCCTCCATGACCTGGCGGGAGATGTCCCACTTGGTGGCGATCAGTTCGGCGCCGTGGAACTGGTTGACGGGCTGATCGCCGTAGCGGGCCCGCCAGCCCTCGGAACCGGCGTACGGGCCCTGGGTGAGCCCCAGCGGCTCGGCGGCCTGCCGGCTGGCGAAGGCGATCGGGATCTGCGACATGTTCTGCACCCCGCCGGCCACGACCAGGTCCTGGGTGCCGGAGAGCACCCCCTGGGCGGCGAAGTGCACGGCCTGCTGCGAGGAACCGCACTGCCGGTCGACGGTGACCCCGGGCACCTCTTCGGGCAGCCCGGCGGCCAGCCAGCAGGTCCGGGCGATGTCCCCGGCCTGCGGCCCGACGGTGTCCAGGCAGCCGAAGACGACGTCCTCCACCGCGGCCGGATCGATCCCGGTGCGCTCCATCAGCGCGGTCAGCACGTGCGCGCCGAGGTCGGCCGGGTGGACGGCGGACAGTCCGCCGCCCTTCTTCCCCACCGGGGTGCGGACGGCATCGACGAGGTACGCCTCGGACATGATGAACTCCTTGGTCAGATTCTGCGGATGTACCGGTCAGTCCCGCAAGGCGATGCCGTCCAGCACCATCGAGAGGTACTGGCGGGCGATCTCCTCGGGACTGTGCTGTGCGCCCGGCCGGTACCAGGAGGCGGCGACCCAGACGGTGTCGCGGACGAACCGGTACGTCAGCCGGATGTCGAGATCGGCGCGGAAGACCCCGTCGGCCACCCCGCGCTCCAGCGTGCCGAGCCAGGCCCGGGCGAACCGGCGGCGGGCGTCGGCGAGGTAGCCGAAGCGCGGGTGCCGGTCGGCGAGGTGCCGGGCCTCCTTCTGGTAGATCGCGACCGCGGCGCGGTGCCGGTCGATCTCCCGGAACGACTCGGTGACCAGCGCCTCGATGGTCTCCCGCGGCCCCAGACCACCCGCCAGGACCGCGTCATAACCCGCCCACAACTCATCCAGGAAAGCGGCGAGGATCTCGTCGACCATCGATTCCTTGGAATCGAAGTGGTAGTAGAGACTGCCCGCCAGCATCCCGGCCGCATCCGCGATCTGCCGGACCGTGGTCGCGTTGTAGCCCTGCGCGGCAAAGACCTCGGCGGCGGTGGCGAGGAGTTCGCCGCGCCGCTCCTCACGCATGCTGCGAGCTGACCGAGACGGTCTCCCCGGTCATGTACGAGGCGTAGTCGCCGGCCAGGAAGACGATCACGTTGGCCACCTCCCACGGCTCGGCGTAGCGGCCGAACGCCTCCTTCGCCGTCAGCTCGGCCAGCAGCTCGGGGGTGGTGACCTTCACCAGGTGCGGGTGCATGGCCAGGCTGGGCGAGACCGCGTTGATCCGCACTCCGTACTCGGCGGCCTCCATCGCGGCGCAGCGGGTCAGCGCCATCACCCCGGCCTTGGCGGCGGCGTAGTGCGCCTGGCCGCGCTGGGCGCGCCAGCCCACGACGGAGGCGTTGTTGACGATCACGCCGCCCGCCCCGGTGGCCTTCATCCGGCGCAGCGCGGCCCGGGTGCAGCGGAAGGTGCCGCCCAGGGTGACGTCGATGACCTTCGCCCACTGGTCGTCGGTCATGTCGACGAGATCGGCGGTGCCGCCGAGCCCGGCGTTGTTGACCACGATGTCGAGCCGCCCGTGCCGCTCCTCGGCGAGCGCGTACAACGCCGCCACCTGCGCGTCGTCGGTGACGTCGCACGGCAGTCCGGCGACCCGGTCGGCTCCGAACTCCTCGGCCAGCGCGGCCGCGCTCTCCGCCAGTCGGCGGGCGTGCGCGTCGCCGATGACGATCCGGGCGCCCTCCTCCAGGAACCGGCGGGCAGTGGCGCCACCGATCCCCGCCCCGGCGGCGGCGGTGATCACCGCAGTCCGCCCCTTGAGCAGCTCGTGACCGGCCACGTACGGCGGCGTCGCTGACGTCATGCCTTCGCCTCCTTCGGCAGGCCGAGCACCCGCTCGGCGCTGTGCTGTCCCGGGGGACGACCCCCGGACCCCCGGCCGGACCGTCCGGCGCCGGGTCCCTCCGGTCGTGGCCGGAACGTGCCCCGCTGCGTCATGCCTTCGCCTCCTTCGGCAGGCCGAGCACCCGCTCGGCGATGATGTTCCGCTGGATCTCGTTGGAGCCCGCGTAGAGGGTGTCGGCGCGGGAGAAGAGGAAGAGCCGCTGCCAGTCGTCGAGGTCGTACGGCTCGCCGGCGGCGAGCATGCCGCCCGCGCCGCAGACATCCATGGCGAGTTCGCCCAACTCGCGGTGCCAGGTCGCCCAGTAGATCTTCCCGATGGACGCCTCGGGGCCGGGGGCGCCGGCGGCGACGCCGTCCAGCATCCGCAGGGCGTTGCAGCGGATGGTTTCCAGGCCGATCCAGGCCCGCGCCAGCCGGTCGCGGATCAGTGGGTCGTCGGCCTTGCCGTTGCGCCGGGCCAGTTCCATCAGTGTCTCCAACTCCCTTTGGAAGCCGACCTGTTGACCGAGAGTGGAGACTCCACGTTCGAAGCCCAGGGTGGCCATCGCGACCCGCCAGCCGTCGCCCGGCGCGCCCACCACGTGCGGGGCGCGGGCCCCGTCGAAGAACACCTCGTTGAACTCGGAGGTCCCGGTGAGCTGGGTGATCGGCCGGATGTCGACGCCGGGCTGGTCGAGTGGGACGAGGAGGTAGGAGAGCCCCCGGTGGCGGGCGGAGCCCGGTTCGGTGCGGGCGACGACGAAGCACCACTGGGAGTCCTGGGCGAGCGAGGTCCAGATCTTCTGCCCGTCGACGACCCAGTCGCCGCGCTCCTCGTCGAAGGCCGCCCGGGTCCGGACGTTCGCCAGGTCGGAGCCGGCGTCCGGTTCGCTGTACCCCTGGCACCACAGCTCCCGGACGGCGGCGATCTCCGGCAGGAAGCGGGCCCGCTGCTCGTCGGTGCCGAAGGCGATCAGGGTGGGGCCGAGGAGTTGCTCGCCGATGTGGTTGACCCGGGCGGGGGCGTCGGCGAGTGCGTACTCCTCGTGGAAGGCGACCTGTTGCTCCAGGGTCGCCCCGCGCCCGCCGTACTCCACGGGCCAGCCGACGCAGGTCCAGCCCGCGGCGGCCATGTGTCGTTCCCAGGCCAGGCGTTCGGTGAACGCCTCGTGTTCCCGGCCGGGGCCGCCGCGGCCGCGCAGGGCCGCGAACTCCCCGGTGAGGTTGGCCCGCAGCCAGCTGCGGATCTCGGTGCGGAAGCTCTCGACGGTGGTGGGGGCCTCGACGCTGCTCATGGCCGTACGTTAACCTACCAAACACTTGTTAGGGAAGGAGGTCGCCGATGACCGCCGGCGAAGAAACGCCCGTGGTGCGCTACGCCCGCAAGGGCCCGGTCGCCACCGTCACGATGAACCGCCCGGACTACCGCAACGCCCAGAACTCCGCGATGACCTACGCCCTGGACCGCGCCTTCTACCGCGCCGCGGAGGACGACGAGGTCAAGGTCGTGGTGCTGGCCGGCGAGGGCCGGCACTTCTCCGCGGGCCACGACATCGGCAGCCCCGGCCGGGACGCCCATCTCCCCTTCGACCGCAAGGCCGGACTGTGGTGGGACCATTCGGACAAGACCGGCGCCGAGAGCCGCTACGCCCGCGAGTCCGAGGTCTACCTGGGGATGTGCCGGCGCTGGCGGGAGCTGCCCAAACCGGTGATCGCCTCCGTCCAGGGCGCGTGTGTGGCCGGCGGCCTGATGCTCGCCTGGATCTGCGATCTGATCGTCGCCGCCGACGACGCCTTCTTCGCCGACCCGGTCGTCCGGATGGGCATCCCCGGCGTGGAGTACTTCGCCCACCCGTGGGTGATGCCACCGCGGATCGCCAAGGAGTTCCTCTACACCGGCGACCGGATGCCGGCCCGGCGGGCGTACGAACTGGGCATGGTCAACCGCGTCGTCCCGCGCGACGAACTCGCGGACCGTACGCGGGAGTTGGCGGAGCACATCGCCGAGATGCCGCGGATGGGACTGGCACTGACCAAGCGCGCCGTCAACCAGGCCGAGGACCTCCAGGGCCTGCACACCGGCCTGGACTCGGTCTTCGGCCTGCACCACCTCGCGCACGCCCACAACGCCGAGACCGCCCGGGACTCGCTGGGCGGGATGGACATCAAGAAGATGAAGGAGGCCGGTTCCTGATGGACCTGGACGCAAGCGACGCCGACGCCGCGTTCCGGGCCGAGGCCCGCGCCTGGCTCGCCGCGCACGTCCCCGCGACGCCGCTGCCGTCGCTGGAGACCCGCGAGGGCTTCGCGGCGCACCGCGCATGGGAGCGCGAACTCGCCGCCGACCGCTGGTCGGTGGTCTCCTGGCCGGCCGGGTTCGGCGGCCGGGACGCCACCCTCTTCCAGTGGCTGATCTTCGAGGAGGAGTACTACGCCGCGGGCGCCCCGGGCCGGGTCAGCCAGAACGGCATCAACCTCCTCGCCCCCACGCTCTTCGAGCACGGCACCCCGGAGCAGCACGCCCGCGTCCTCGGCCCGATGGCGACCGGTGAGGTCATCTGGGCACAGGCGTGGTCCGAGCCGGAGGCCGGTTCGGACCTGGCGGCGCTGCGCTCGACGGCCGTACGGACCGACGGCGGCTGGCTGCTCCGCGGCCAGAAGACCTGGTCGTCCCGGGCCGCCTTCGCCGACCGCGCGTTCGGCCTGTTCCGCAGCGAGCCGGGGACCGCCCGTCCCCACCAGGGCCTGACCTATCTGATGTTCCCGCTGGACGCGCCGGGGGTGACGGTGCGTCCGATCGGCCGCCTGGACGGCAAACCGGCCTTCGCCGAGCTCTTCCTCGACGATGTCTTCGTCCCCGACGCGGACGTCATCGGCGAGCCCGGCCAGGGCTGGCGGGTGGCGATGAGCACCGCCGGCAACGAACGCGGGCTGACCCTGCGCAGCCCCGGCCGGTTCACCGCCGCCGCCGAACGGCTCACCGCGCTGTGGCGGGAGACCGCCGACCCGGCCGACACCGCGCTGCGCGACCGGGTCGCCGACGCGGTGATCGGCGCCCGCGCCTACCAGCTGTTCACCTACGCCAACGCCTCCCGGATCGCCGCCGGCGACAGCCTCGGCGCCGAGTCCAGCCTCAACAAGGTCTTCTGGTCGGAGCTGGACATCGCCCTCCACGACACCGCACTGGACCTGCTCGGCCCGTACGGCGCACTCGCCGACGACGCCGACGACGCCCCCGCGCACGGGAGTTGGGCCGAGGGCTACACCTTCTCCCTCGCCGGCCCCATCTACGCCGGCACCAACGAGATCCAACGCAACATCATCGCCGAGCGGTTGCTCGGCCTGCCGAAGGAGGCTCGGGCATGAGGCAGCCGGGCACGGTCCGGCCACGACCGGAGGGACCCGGCGCCGGACGGTCCGGCCGGGGGTCCGGGGGTCGCCCCCCGGGACAGCACAGCGCCGAGCGGCTGCTCGGCCTGCCGAAGGAGGCTCGGGCATGAGGCAGCACCGAACGGTCCGGAGCGGCCGGGTCCGATCCGGTCTCCCGGGAGGGGCCCGCCGATGCGCTTCCTGCTGACCGAGGAGCAACGGGACTTCGCCCGCACCCTGGACGCCCTTCTGGGTGCGGCAGACACCGCCACCGCGGTACGCGCCTGGGCCGCCGGCGAGCACAAGCCCGGCCGCGACCTGTGGGCCCGGCTCGCGGAGACCGGGGTGTTCGCCCTCGCGGTCCCCGAGGAGCACGAGGGACTGGGCCCACTCCCCCTCGAACTCGCCGTCGCTTTCACGGAGTTGGGCCGCCATGCGGTACCGGGCCCGCTGGTGGAGACCGCCGCCGCGGCGGTCTTCCTGCACCGGCTCGGGGACGTCGAGGCGGCGGCCACCTGGCTGCCGCGGATCGCCGCCGGTGAAGCGGTCGTCGGCCTGTGTGCGGACGGCGCCCCGTTCGCCCTGGACGCGGACGCCGCCGACACCGTCCTGGTCGTCCGGTGCGACACGGTGTGCCGCACCGAGACCCACGGCCCGGTCCAACCCGCGCTCGATCCGGCCCGGCGGCTGTCCCGCCCGCTCGGCGGCACCGTCCTCGCCCGCGGCCCGGCGGTCACCGCGGCCGCCGGGCACGCCACCGACCTGGCCCGGCTGCTCACCGCCGCCCAGGCGCTCGGGGTGGGCCGGGCCCTGCTGGCCGGGACCGTCGACTACGTGCGCCAGCGCACCCAGTTCGGGCGGGCGATCGGCTCGTTCCAGGCGGTCAAGCACCGGCTGGCGGACGCCCTGATCGGGTTGGAGTTCGCCCAGCCACTGGTGCACGCGGCGGCCCTGGCGCTGGCCGCGGACGCCCCGTCGGCAGGTGCGGAGGCGGCGGCCGCGAAGGTGGCGGCCGGCGAGGCGGGCTACGCCGCGGCGCGCGCCGCCCTCCAACTGCACGGCGCGGTCGGCTACACCGACGAGCCGGACCTCTCCCTGTGGATCCGCAAGGCCCGCCCGCTGCGGGACGCCTGGGGCACCCCGGCCGAGTGCCGGGCCCGGGTCCTGGCCGGATAGTCCCCGCGGACACCGCGGCCCCGTGCCCCCGGATCACCTCCGGTGGCACGGGGCCGCAAGTGCTTTCTGCCGCGCAATCGCCTTATGGATCAGGCGACTTGACGTGCCGTCAGTCCCAGTTCGGTGGCCAGGCGACGGCGGTGCGCCGCGGGCGTGCCGAGGAGCTGGGCGCTGCCGTGCGCCCGTTTGAAGTAGCGGTGTGCGTCGTGCTCCCAGGTGATCCCGATCCCGCCGTGCAGTTGGATCGTCTCCCCGGCCACCGCCGAGAACGCCTCCGCGCAGGCCGACTTGGCGGCCGCGGCGTACCGGGGCAGCTCCGCGGCGCCGTCGGCGGCGGCGTACGCGGCGCCCAGCGCGATCGACCGGGCCGCCTCCACCTGGACGTAGGCGTCCGCCAGCCGGTGCTTGACCGCCTGGAAGGAGCCGATGGGGCGGCCGAACTGGACCCGCTCCCGGGCGTAGCCGACGGTCATTTCCAGGCAGCGTTCGGCCGCTCCGACCTGCTCGGCGGCGAGCGCCACGCTCCCCAGGTCCCGCACCCGGGCCAGCACCCGTTCGCCGTCCCCGTCCGCGCCCAGCAGCCGGCCCGCGGCCCCGTCCAGCACGATCCGGGCCTGCGGGCGGGTGGGGTCCATCGGCACCAGTCGCTCCCGGCGGACGCCGGGCCCGTCCACCGGGACGTCGAAGAGCGAGACCCCGGCGGCGGTCCGGGCGGCCACCACCAGCAGCGCGGCGTCCGCGCCGTCCAGTACGTGGTCCTTGACGCCGGTCAGCCGCCAGCCGCCGCCCGGTGTCCGGCGGGCCACGGCACGGACCGCGGACGGCTCCCAGGAGCCGTCCTCGGCCCAGGCCAGTGCGCCGACCGCGGCCCCCTCGGCGAGCCCGGGGAGCAGTGCGGTGTCCCCGCAGGCGAGCAGCGCCTGGGCGGTCAGCACCGCGGACCCCAGGAAGGGCACCGGCGCCAGCACCCGCCCCAACTCCTCCATCACCACATGGACTTCGAGCGGGCCGCAGCCGGACCCGCCGTACTCCTCGGGCACCGCCAGCCCGGCCGCGCCGATCTGCCCGGCGAGCGGACCCCAGGCGTCCGGACCGGGCCGCCGCGCCAGCAACTGCCTTACCGCGGACCGTAGTTCCTCCTGCTCCTCGGTCGGCCTCATCCGCCGTTCCTCCCTTCGTTCCTGGCCGTCCGGCGCAGCTCGCCCTTGAGGATCTTGCCGCCGGCGTTGCGGGGCAGTTCCGGTACGAGGTGGTAGTGCCGGGGCACCTTGAAGTTGGCCAGCCGTGCGCGGGCCCAGTCGGTGAGCTCCCCCGGATCGGGCGACGCGTCCTCGGTGGGGACGACGAACGCCACCCCGACCTCGCCGAGCCGCTCGTCGGGGGCGCCGACCACGGCGACGTCGGCGATCGCCGGGTGGTCGCGCAGCACCCGTTCCACCTCCGCCGGATAGGCGTTGAAGCCGCCGACGACGTACATGTCCTTGATGCGGTCGGTGAGGGTGAGGAAGCCGCGGTCGTCGAGGACGCCGACGTCGCCGGTGTGCAGCCAGCCGTCGGGGTCCACGGCGGCGGCGGTGGCGGCGGGGTCGTCGAGGTAGCCGGGCATGACGTGGTAGCCGCGGGTCACCACCTCGCCCGGTTCGCCGGGCGGCAGGGGCTGGTTGGCCGGGTCGACGATCCTCAGCTCCGTACCGGGCAGCGGCAGTCCGACGGTGTGCGCGAGGGTTTCGGCGTCGGCGTCGGTCGGGCAGATGGTGACGACCCCGGCGGACTCGGTCAGTCCGTAGGCGGTGAAGACGTCCGGGATCCCGAGTTCCGTGCGGATCCGCACCACGAGTTCGGCGGGGACCAGGGCGGCCCCGGTGCCGGCCAGCCGCAGCGAGTCGAGGCGGTGCCGGGCGCGTTCGGGGTGGTGTAGCAGGCCGTGGAAGACGGTCGGCGGGCCCATCAGCACGCTGACCCGCTCCTCGGCGGTGCGCCGCAGGATCCGGTCGGCGTCGTAGACCTGCTCGGGCAGCATGGTGGCGCCGCGCAGCAGGCAGGCGAGGATCCCGGCCTTGTAGCCGAAGGTGTGGAAGAAGGGGTTGACCAGGAGGTAGCGGTCGCCGGCGCGCAGGGTGACCAGCCGCGCCCAGGCGTCGAAGACCCGCATGGTCTGGCCGTGGGTGGCGAGCACGCCTTTGGGGCGGCCGGTGGTGCCGGAGGTGAAGAGGATGTCGGACAGGTCGTCGGGGCCGACGGCGTCGGTGCGCGCGGCGAGTTCGGCGTCGGGGGTGTGCCGGCCGGCGGCGAGGTAGGCGTCGTAGGCGAGGGTGCCGGGCCGTTCCGGTTCCCGGGGCGGGCCGTCGTCGCGGAGCAGCACGGTGCCCCGCAGGTGCCCCAGGTCCTCGCCGGAGTCGTGCAGCAGATCGTCGTAGTCGCAGCCGAGGAAGCCGCGGGCGGTGAACAGCACGGTGGCCCCGCTGCGCCGGATGATGTCGGCGGCCTCGGCCGCTCTGTACCGGGTGTTGAGCGGCACGAGTACGGCGCCCACGGAGACCGCGCCGAGGACGGCGGTGATCCACTGGCGGCTGTTGGGGGCCCAGACGGCGATCCGGTCCCCGTGCCGTACCCCGTAGGCGATCGCGGCGCGTGCCGCGGCGGTGATCTCCTTCGCCAACTCTGCGAAGGTCCAGCGGACTTCGCCGTCGGACAGCGCTTCACGGTCCCCGTGGACGCGGGCCGCGTGGGCGGCGAGTCGTGCGACGGTGGCCGGTGCCGCCGGCTGCGGCGGCCCTTGAGTGGTGTGGTGTGCCCAGGTCATTGGCCCTCCCGCTCCCTTGCTCGGAGGTGGCGGTGATGTGCGGTGCGGTACCGCCTACTTGACGTGCGGACGTGGCCGGTATCCAATCACAGTGTTTCGGTTAGGCATATACCTAGTAGAAACACGTCGAGAAAATTACTCCTCGGGAGGTCGCGTGCCCACCTACACTCCGCCCACCACTCCCGCCACACGGGTCGACGACGCCGCGATGCGGGACACGCTCAGCCGCTTCTGCACCGGCGTGGCGGTGATCACCGCAATCCAGCCCGACGGGCGACCGGCCGGCATGGCCGTCCAGTCGTTCTCGTCGGTGTCCCTGGACCCGCCGCTGGTGTGCTTCTGCCCGGCCGGGACGTCCACCACCTGGCCGAAGATCAACGCGGCCGGACGGTTCGCGGTCAACGTCCTCGCCGCCGACCAACAGGAGCTGTGCCGCCAGTTCGCGGTCACCGGCGGCGACAAGTTCACCGGCGTCGACTGGCGTTCCGGCGTCAACGGCGCACCGCTGCTGCCCGCGGCGCTCGCCACCATCGAATGCGAGGTGGCGGACGTGCTGCCCGGCGGCGACCATCTGATCGCGCTCGGCCGGGTCACCGCCCTGACGCCGCCGGAGCGACTGCGCGAGACCGACCCGCTGCTCTACTTCCGGCGCACCTACGGGCGCGTGGCGCCTTCGTCATCAGCGGCGCCGGCTGCATCGGCGGCCTCCGCGGCCACCATCTCGTCCAAGTCGGCCAGCATAGCGTCGGCCAGGTCGCGCTCGGAGGCGTAGTACCGCTCCGACCACTTCAGCGCCAGCGAGGGGTAGGCCCAGGCCGCCTCGGCCCGGGCGCCGGCGGCGTCCGCCTCGGCGCGCTGCCGCATCGTCTCGGCGTACTCCCGGTGCCGACCCAGCACCTCGCGCATCTGCTCGGCCTCCAGCAGGTGCCCCAGCCAGAGCCGCAGCATCACGCCGTGCTTGAGCACCGGCGGCTCGACGGGCGCCTCGCGCGCCCACCGGCGGACCGCCGCCATGCCGTCGTCGGTGATGACGTAGACCCGCTTGTCGCGGTTGCCGGTCTCCTGGGCGACCATCCGCGAGCTGACGTAGCCGACCTTCTCCAGGCGCTTGAGCTCGCCGTAGATCTGGCTGAACGACGGGCTCCAGTAGAAGAAGCGCAGCGACCAGTCCGACCACTTCTTGAGGTCGTAACCGGACAACTCCTCGCCGAAGGAGAGGAGTCCGAGCACCGCCCAGCTGGTCGCCGGCAGCGCCGGACGCTCCGCGTCGCCCCCGGCCTGCGCTCCGCGCGCCTTCTTCTCCGTCACGCTCCGCAGTCTACGGCCTCGCCGATCCCCCACCTGACGGGACATCGCCGACCCCCTTCCCTCTCGCTACGTATACCTGCTAGACATATTCCTATTAGAAATAGTCTCCCCACCCTCCAGAACGAGGAGGCAGTTCCATGAAGTTCTCGATGATCTTCGAGGCACAGCTGGCCGACCCGACGCCCGAACGGGAGCGCCAGGTCATCCGCGACTGCGTCGAACAGGCCGTCTACGCCGAGGAGATGGGCTTCGACCGCATCTGGGCGGTGGAGCACCACGCGCTGACCCAGTACGCGCACATGAGCGCCTCGGAGATCTTCCTCACCTGGGTCGCCGCCCGGACCTCCCGGATCCGGATCGGCCACGGCGTGGTCACCATGCCGTTCGGCTACCAGCACCCGGTGCGGGTCGCCGAGCGGGCCGCGATGCTCGACGTCCTCTCCGGCGGCCGCGTGGACATCGGCGCCGGCCGCGGCGCCACCAAGCAGGAGATGTCGATGTACGGGGTCCGGCCCGAGGACACCTACCCGCAGATGGAAGAGGCGCTGCAGATCTTGAGCAACGCCTGGCGGGAGGAGACCTTCGAGTGGCACGGCACGCTCGACATCGGCCCCGGCGCGATCCTCCCGCGCCCGGTGCAGGGCCCGCACCCGCCGCTGTTCATGGCGTGCAGCAAGCACGACACCCTCAAGCTCGCCGCCGAACTCGGCATCGGCGCCCTGGTCATGGGGTTCGCCGGCGCCGACGACGTGCGCACCATGCGCAAGGTCTACGACGAGGCGATCGCCACCCGCAGCGGCGACCGGCTGGTCTCCACCGAGACCAACGACCACTTCTCCGCGCTCTGCCCGACGATCGTGCTGGACGACGGCCCGGCCGCGTACCGCCTCGGCACCCGCGGCCAGCGGTTCTTCGCCGAGGCCATCGCCCACTGGTACGGCAACGGCCCGGCGCCCACCGTCCACGACGAGCACGACGACCACGTGGCGGCGCTGGCACAGGACCGCCAGGAACTGGTCGCCAAACTGCACGAGGCCAACATCCCGGCCCGCCCGGTCGACACCGGCACCTACAACGCCCAGCACGCCTACGGCACCGCCCAGGACGCCATCGCCTACGTCGAGCAGCTGCGGGAGATCGGGGTGGACGAGGTGATGTGCCTGATCCAGATGGGCACCGTGCCGCAGGAAGCCTGCATGGAGACCATCCGGCACTGGGGCGAGACGGTCATCCCGCACTTCCGGGCGCTGGAGGAGCAGGCATGACCGCCGACGGGCCGTCCCTGGACGGCAGGGTCGCGGTCGTCACCGGCGCCGGGCGGGGGCAGGGCGCGGCCGAGGCCCGCCTGTTCGTGGCCTCCGGCGCCCGGGTGGTGCTCGGCGACGTCCGCGAGGAGGAGGGCCGGGCGCTGGCCGCCGAACTCGGCGACGCGGCCCGGTTCGTCCGGCACGACGTCACCGACGCGGACGGCTGGCGGGCGGTCGTCGACACCGCGGTCACCGCCTTCGGACGGCTGGACGTACTGGTCAACAACGCCGCCCTGTGGTGGACCGCGCCGGTGGACCAGGAGACCGAGGAGAACTTCGACCGCCTGCTGCGGGTCAACCTCCTCGGTCCCTTCCTGGGGATCCAGGCGGCCGTCCCCGCGCTGCGCGCCGCGGGCGGCGGCTCGATCGTCAACATCTCCTCGACCGCCGGACTGCGGGGCATCCCCGGTCACTCGGCCTACGGGGCGAGCAAGTTCGGGCTGCGCGGGCTCACCAAGTCCGCCGCGCTGGACCTGGCTGCGGACCGGATCCGGGTCAACTCCGTCCACCCGGGGATGATCGACACCCCGATGGTGGCGGACGCCCTGGGCCCGGCCCCCGGCGAACAGGACTGGCCGCGGGTGCCGCTGCGCCGCATCGGCCGCCCGGACGAGGTCGCGGAGCTGGTCCGCTTCCTGGCCTCCGACGCGTCGGCGTACATCACCGGCGCGGAGTTCGCGGTGGACGGGGGGCTGACCACCCGATGACCGACGCCCCGCCCGCCCCCGCGGCCGACGCCCCCGACCCGCTCTCCCCCCGGGCCCGGGCACTCGTGGACGCGATGTCCGCGGGCTTCCCGGACCCGGCGCGCGGCCCGCTGGACGCCGCCGCGCTGCGCCGCGCCTCCCGGGCCCCGCGGCCCGAACCCGGGGACGGCACGGTGACCTCGGCCGACCGCACCGTCCCCGGTCCGCCCGGCGCCCCCGCCCTCCCGGTGCGCGTCTACCGGCCGGACGCCCCCGCCGCCGGCCCCCGCCCGCTGGTCGTCTTCTTCCACGGCGGCGGCTGGGTCCTCTGCGACCTGGACACCCACGACGGGCTGTGCCGCCGACTCGCCCGGCGCTGCGACGCGGTGGTGGTCTCGGTGGACTACCGCAGGGCGCCGGAGGACCGCTTCCCGGCCGCCGCCGAGGACGCCTACGCGGCGACCCGGTGGGCCCTCGCGCACGCGGCGGAGCTGGGCTGCGACCCGGCCCGGGTGGCGGTCGCGGGCGACTCCAGCGGGGGCAACCTGGCCGCCGCGGTCACCCTGCTGGCCCGGGACCGCGGCGGGCCGCCGCTCGCCGCCCAGCTGCTGGTCTATCCGGCGCTCGACCACCGCCTGGCGGGCCGCTCGGCCGTCGAGTACGCCACCGGCTTCTTCCACACCACCGCCCATATGCGCTGGTACTGGGACCAGTACCTGGGCCCGGACGGCGACCGGGGCAACCCGTACGCCTCCCCCGGCCTCGCCCCGGACCTGACCGGTCTGCCGCCCGCGCTGCTGGTGCTGCCCGCGTGCGACCCGCTGCGGGACGAAGGACGCGCCTACGGACGGGCACTGCGGGACGCCGGCGTGCCGGTGCGGGTGGACGAACACCCGGACACCTTCCACGGGTTCCTCGGCGCGGCGGGCGCGCTGCCGGCGGCGGACGCCGCGCTGGAGGCGGCCGGCAGCTGGCTGGCCGACACCCTGTGTGACGGGGGCGTGACGAGCGGGTGAGGGAGGGGTGGCGAGGATGGTGACAGTGTGCGGGGGCGCCGTGGCGGCCTGTCGATGCGGTGCGCCGCCGCACGCCGAGTGCCAGACTTGAAGCACCGCGCCCGGCGGCCGGCCGGGGCCTGGGGACCGAGGGGAACGACATGACCTGGGCATCTTGGACCACGGTGGGGATCCACGCCCGCCCCGGCGCGGTGGAGACCGAGGAGATCGGCCCGATGCAGGGCGATCTGACCATCCACACCACGTGGTCGGAGGACGAGGCGCACGTCGCCGTGCAGTACACCGGCTCCTCGGACTGGTACACCATGACGGGCAGCCCCGTCCCTTGCCACTCCGAGGCGGACAGTCGCGCCTTCCACCAGGCCGTCGTCGAGGCGGTCCGCGGCGGCGAGAAGGCCCAGGCGTCGCTGGAGGAGCTCTTCCGCACCGGCTAGGGCGCGCCCTCCACCCCTGACCGACCGGCCGGGACGGCAGCAGCCGTCCCGGCGGTAGTCGTGTCCGGAAAATCTTCCGTGTTCCCGCACAACCTCCGTGCGGTCCGGTGAGTCTTTCCCGCCAGAACACGATTGGTCATCTTCCGACTACCTAAAGCTGATCAATTATCAATTTTTGACTACCTGGCATGGAAAATTGATCATTTCTCTTTACATGCCCATGCCAGACATACCAGGGTCTGTGCGGGGCCGGACGGCCCCCGCGGTGTGCAACGCCACCGCGTGTACGGCCGGTTGGCGCATGCCACCGCCCACAGCACATAAGGACGCAACGCTGTGCGTAGACCCCACATACGCAGCCGCCACCTGGCGATAGCCCTGGCCGTCACCACGGCCGCCACCCTCGCCGCGGGCGCCGCCGTCGCAGCCCCCGCCGCCTCCTCGCCCGCCGGCACCCCCTCCCTCGTGGCCACGGCACGCGCCGCCGCCTACGCGCACTCCGCGACGACGGGCGTCAGCAAGCAGGACACCCTCACGGTCACCGACACCCTCGTCGACCCCGACGGGCACCGGCACGTGCGGTTCGTCCGGACCCACCGCGGGATGCCGGTGCTCGGCGGCGACCTGGTCATCCACCTCGGCGCGGACTCCGCCTACCAGGGCGTGACCCGGGCCGCCCGCCACCAGGTGGACCTCCCCGGCACCGACCCGAAGCTGTCGGCCCGCCAGGCCGCCACCAAGGCCGCCGCCGCGGCGCAGGGCACCGCCGGCGAGCCCCGGCTCGTCGTCGACGCCCGCGAAGGCCGGACCACCCTCGCCTACCAGGTGCAGGTCGACGACAGCCGCACCGCCGAGGCCGGCGGTGCCCGGACCGTCGTCATCGACGCCACCACCGGCAGCGTCCTCAGCAACATCCCGGTCAACGACCCGTTCCTGTCGCCGTCCGTCCTGCACAAGCTCCGGCAGCGGGGCGAGCGCCCCACCCCCGGCACCGCGGCGGCCGCCACCCCGGCCACTCCACACAAGCCCGCCGCCGGCCACTACCCGGCCGCGGCCACCGGCACCGGCGCGTCCCTCTTCGTCGGCACGGTGCCGCTGTCCACCACGCAGACCGCCAAGAACGCCTTCGTCCTGCGGGACGGCACCCGCGGCAACACCGAGACCCGGGACGCCGGCGGCAAGGAACTCGACAAGTTCATCTCCGCCAAGCCCCTCACCAACGGCACCAACCGCTGGGGCAACGGCACCACCGCCGACCGGACCACCGCCGCCGTCGACGCCCAGTTCGGCATCACCAGCACCCTGGACTTCTACAAGAAGACCTTCGGCCGCAACGGCATCAAGAACGACGGCACCGGCGCACACGCCCTGGTCCACTTCGGCACGAACGTCGGCAACGCCTTCTGGTCCTCGGACTGCGGCTGCATGCTCTACGGCGACGGCGACGGCAAGGTCTTCAGCAAGCCGCTGGTCGTCCTGGACGTCACCGGCCACGAGCTGACCCACGGCGTGGTCGACGCCACCGCCGGCCTCCAGCCCACCCGCGTCGACGCGGAGGGCCACCAGTTCGGCGAGCCGGGCGCGCTCAACGAGTCGCTCGCGGACATCTTCGGCAGCGCGGTGGAGTTCGCCACCAACAACCCGAAGAACCCGCCCAACTACCTCATGGGCGAGAAGCTCGGCCTGGCGCAGAAGTTCCTGCGCCGCCTGGACAAGCCGTCCCTGGACAAGCTCGAAGGGACCGTCGACTACTGGTCGAAGGACACCTACGACACCGAGGTGCACGCCGGCTCCGGCGTCTCCTCGCACGCCTTCTACCTGCTGGCCGAGGGCAGCGGCAAGAAGACCATCGGCGGTGTCGCCTACGACTCCCCCACCTTCGACGGCGCCAAGGTGACCGGCATCGGCCGGGACAAGGCCACGGCGATCTTCTACCGGGCGCTCACCCGGTACATGGTCTCCACGACCGACTTCCACGGCGCCCGGACCGCCACCCTCCAGGCCGCCAAGGACCTCTACGGCGCGGGCAGCACCGCGTACAAGACGGTCGACCGGGCCTGGGCCGCCGTCAACGTCACCGCCGCCAACGCACCCACGCGGTGACACCGCGACACCGTGACGCCGTGACAGTGCGCTGATCCGGCCGGACGCGGTGCCCCGCCACGCGCGGGGCGCCGCATCCTGGCCCGGCCCGGCGGCCGGCGCCTACGTTGACGCCATGACCGTGCGCACCGGCCGGGCCCGTCGCCCCGGCAGCCCCGCCGCGGCGGGCGTCTTCGCGATCGGCATGGCGGGAACGACCCTGCCCACCCCGCTCTACGGGCTCTACCGCCAACAGCTCGGTTTCTCCGAACTGACGGTGACCGTGGTCTTCGCCACCTACGCCCTCGGGGTGATCACGGTCCTGTACGGCGCGGGCAACCTCTCCGACGCCACCGGCCGGCGCCCGGTGCTGTTCGCCGCGCTGGGCCTGTCCGCGGCGAGCGCCCTGTGCTTCCTCTTCGAAGGCGGGCTGCCGCTGCTGCTGCTCGGCCGGGTGCTGTCCGGTTTCGCCGCCGGGCTGTTCAGCGGCGCAGCCACCGCCGCCGTCCTGGAACTGGCCCGCCCCGGCCAGGAGTCCCGGGCCGCCTTCGCCGCCACCGCCGCCAACATGGGCGGTCTGGGCTGCGGCCCGCTCCTCTCCGGTGTGCTCGCGCAGTACGCGCCCCGCCCGCTGGCCCTCCCCTTCCTCGTCCACCTGTTCCTGCTGGCCCTCGCCACGCTGGTGACCCGGCTCCTGCCGGAGACCGTCGCGCACCCGCACCGGCCGCGCTCGCTCCGGCCCCAGGGGCTCGTGGTCCCGCCGGCGGTCCGCGGGGTGTTCGCGCCCGCCGCGGTCGCCGCGTTCGCCGGTTTCGCGCTGCTCGGACTGTTCACCGCGATCGCGCCGGCCTTCGTCGCGCAGACCCTCGACGTGCACAACCTCGCGGTGTCCGGGGCGGTCGTCTGCACGGTCTTCCTCGGCTCGACCCTCGGCCAGTCCCTGACCGGCCGGATCGGCGTCCGCGCCGCGCTGCCGACCGGCTGCCTGGTCCTGGTGCTGGGACTCCTGCTGGTCGCCACCTCGCTCGCCACGGCTTCGCTGCCCGTCCTGGTCGCCGGCGCGCTCTGCGGCGGCACCGGCCAGGGCCTGGCTTTCCGCGCCGGGCTCACCGCGGTGGGCACCGCCGCCCCGCCGGAGCACCGCGGCGGCACCCTCTCCGCCTTCTTCCTCGTCGCCTACCTCGGCATCTCCCTGCCCGTGGTGGGCGTCGGCGCGCTCACCACCGGACTGGGGCTGCGCGGCGCTGGCCTGACCTTCGCGGGGTGCGTGATCGCGGTGGCGGTGGCGGTCGGCGGGTACGTCCTGCGGCGCCCGCTGCCGGCGGAGCATCCGGTCTGACGCCCGCACGGCCCGGCCGGGACTGGCCCGCCGCAATCCGGGAAGGGCTCCAACGACGGTTGCCCGCCGTCGAGTTGGGACATCGACTCCGGAAAGTGAGACCTCGGGAAGGAGGACCGCCCGTCCGCCGGCAGGCCCGGCGGTGACGATCCGGTGGCCGCGCACCACACCGGTACAGGGCCCGCGCGCAGGCATCGTGCCCCGTGCCGGAGCATCGGCACGCCGCATCACAGGAGTCCTCGCATGACCGACACCCACCACCACGCCCGTCCGGACGGCGCCGCCGACCCGGCATCACCCTGCGACCTGCTCGTCCGGGACGCCCGCCTGCTGGTCGTCGACGGCGACACCGAGATCCCCGGCGGCTGGATCGCGCTGCGGGACGGCCGCGTCGCGGCGTACGGTCCGGCCGGCACCGAACCGGCGCGGGCCGCCCGCACGCTCTCCGCCGCGGGCCGCCTGGTCACCCCCGGCCTGATCAACACCCACCACCACCTGTACCAGAACCTCACCCGTTCCTACGCGCCCGCCGTCAACGGCACCCTCTTCACCTGGCTCACCACGCTCTACCCCCTGTGGGCCGCCCTCGACGAGGAGGCCGTGCACCTCGCCACCTACGTCGGCATCGCCGAACTGCTCATGGGCGGCTGTACCACCTCGACGGACCACCACTACGTGCATCCGCGGCCCCGTCTGATCGACGCCCAGATCCGCACCGCTCAGGAGCTCGGCTTCCGCTTCCACGCCACCCGCGGCTCGATGACCCGCTCGACCGAGGACGGCGGGCTGCCGCCCCGCTCGGTCACCCAGACCGCCGAGGAGGTGCTGGCGGACAGCGAACGGCTGGTCCGCGCCTACCACGACCCGGCCCCGGGCGCGCTGAGCCGGGTCGCCCTCGCGCCCTGTTCGCCGTTCTCGGTGACCCGGGAGCTGATGACCGCCACCGCCGAGCTGGCCGAGCGGCTGGACGTCCGGCTGCACACCCACCTCGCCGAGGACCCGGACGAGGACACCTACTGCCTTACGACCTACGGCTGCCGGCCCGTCGAGTACTTCGAGTCCGTCGGCTGGATGACCGACCGCACGTGGGTCGCGCACTGCGTCCACCCCACCGCGGAGGAGCGCGCCCGGCTCGCCGCCGCGGGCGTCGGGGTGGCGCACTGCCCCAGCTCCAACATGCTGATCGCGGGCGGCACGACGGCGGTCCAGGAGATGCGCGGGCTGGGGATGCCGGTCGGCATCGGCTGCGACGGATCGGCCTCGACCGACCACGCCTCGCTGTGGCTGGAGACCCGGGGCGCCCTGCTGCTCGGCCGGTACCGCGGCGGCCCGGCGGCGATGACCGCCCGGGACGCCCTGGACATCGCCACCCGCGGTTCGGCCCGCTGCCTGGGCCGGGCGGACGAACTGGGGCAGCTGCGCCCGGGGGCCTGCGGCGACCTCGTCGTCTGGGACACCCCCGAGGTGGCCCTGGCCGGGGCGCTCACCGACCCGGTCGAGGCGTGGCTGCGCTGCGCCCCGTCCCGGGCCTGGACCACGGTCGTCGGCGGCCGGGTGCTCGTCGACGGCGGCGAGCTGCAACTCCCCGAGCTGGCAACGAAGTTGCGGGAGCACGCCCGGGTCGCCCGGCGGATGCAGAACCTGGACTGACGTAGCGTCAGCCCGCTGCCGACGCCCCCTCGGCCCGACGCCGCCCGTGGTGGAACACGAAGTGGAGACCCAGCGCGACCACCAGCGCCGCGGTCGAGGGGCTGCCGAAGACCAGCTGCCACCACTCCGGGAAGCGGTGGTAGATGCGCGGGGCGACGACCGGCAGCATCCCGGTGCCGATCGCCGCCGCCGCGATCAGCAGGTTGTCGCCCCGGTCGAGCCGGGCCCGGCGCAGGATGTCGATGCCCACCGCGGCGACGGTGGCGAAACACATCAACGAGGCTCCGCCGACCACGGGTTGGGGGAGGGAGGCGATCAGTTCGCCCAGTTTGGGGAGGGTGCCCAGGCACACCATCACGACGCCGCCGGCCGCGGTGACGTACCGGCTGCGGATGCCGGTCATGAGGGTCAGTCCGATGTTCCCGGCGAAGACCGTGTCGGGGAAGGAGTTCATGGCGCCGCCGAGCACCCCCGACAGGCCGTCGGCGGCCAGGCCGCGGCCCAGCGCCCGGTCGGTCAGCGGCCGCTCCACCGCCTCGCCGACCGCGATCATCTGCGCGGTGGACTCGGCGAACACCACCAGCATCACCACGCACATGGAGACCACCCTGGCGAGCGGGAAGGTGGGGGCGCCGAAGCGGAACGGGGTGACCAGCCCGAGCCAGTCCGCGTCCGCGACGCCGGAGAAGTCGGTGAGCCCCATCGGGAGCGCCGCCAGGGTCCCGGCGAGCAGCGCCAGCAGAACACTCACCTGGGCCAGAAAGCCGCGCAGGAACCGCCGGAGCAGCAGCATGAAGCCGATCACCCCGCCGGCCAGGGCCAGATGGGCGGGCGGGGCGTAGTCCGCCGCCGCGGGGTCCGGTCCGGCGATCATGCCGGGGGCGGCACCGATCAGCGCCAGCCCGACAACGGTGATCACCACCCCGCTGACCAGCGGCGGGAACGCCCGCAGCAGCCGGGCGAACGGGAGCGCCACCAGCATTCCGAAGAGCCCGGCGGCGATCATCGAACCGTAGACCGCGGGCAGCCCGTACTCCCGGGCGATCATGATCATGGGGGTGACGCAGACGAAGGAGCCGCCGGTCACCAGCGGCAGCCGGACCCCGAGGAACCGCCCGGCGCCCAGGCTCTGCACGACGGTGACGAGGCCGGCGACGAAGACGTCCGCGTTGACCAGGGCGCCGACCGCCGGGCCGGTCAGCCCCGCGCCGGCGCCGAACATCAGCGGGACGGCGATCGCGCCCGCGTACATCACCAGCGCGTGCTGCACCCCGAGACCCACCGTCCGGCCGGCGGTGGGGTGCCGTTCGCCGTCGGCCCGGACGGGCCGGGGGCGGCGGAGCGGAATATGACGCGGTTTCAGGGGCATGGCGGACCTCTCGGGCACGGGTGGGGCCGGGCGGTGGGGGAGGCGCCCGGCCCTGCCGTCGGTGGCCCGGGACCGGTCGCAACTGCCGTACGGAAGAAGTCAGATGACGGTCAGTCGCTGCGGGCCGCGCGCAGCCGGGCGGCCTCACGGGGCGAGTTGGCGTTGGACTTCCCGGCGCGCGAGCCGCCCAGTTTCTCGGCGAGGTGCCGGCCGACGGTGGTGGGCGGGTACAGCGGCTCGGTGCCCACCGGGACGCAACCGGGCAGGCAGCTGATCTCGGCGTCCCAGTTGCCGTCGTGGAAGAACGCGGCGGAGCGGCGGCGCACCACCCGCCCGCTCGCGTCGGTCGGCGGCAGCACCCGGTGCATGGTCGACAGCCATCGGTCGTTGGTCCAACGCGCCAGCAGGTCGCCGAGGTTGACCAGCAGGCAGCCCGGCTCGGGCAGGACGTCGTGCCAGCGCCCCTCGGTGTCGAGGATCTGCAGCCCGGGGACCCGGTCGGCCCACAGCACGGTGACGATGCCGTAGTCGGTGTGCGCGCCCATCCCCATCTGGTCGCGGTCGACGACGAGTTCCCGCTCGGGGAGCAGGTAGTGGTTCATCCGGAGCACGTCGAGCGAGTGGTCGGTGAACGGCGCGAAGTGGTCCGCGGGCAGCCCCAGAGCGTGCGCGAAGATCCCGGTCAGCCGCCGGGCGAGCCCGCCCGCCTGCTCGCACCACTCCGTCACCGCTTCCCGGAAGCCGGGCACCGACGGCCAGATGTTGGCCGGATAGTGCGCCTCGGGCAGGTCGAGGCCGGGGAAGGCGGCCGCCTCCGCGCCGACGTTGAACGCCTCGAAGAGGTCCTCGGCCGCGGCGGGCACCCCCAGGCTCAGGCTGAGCTTCTCGGTGCGCGGCGGGGTGTAGCCGCGGTTGACGTCGGGCGACGGGGCGCGCAGCGCCTTCTTCCCGTCCATCGGGAGGCCGAAGAAGTCGTCCAGCGCCGCGGCGAAAGCGCGCGCCGCCGCTTCGGGGATCCCATGCCCTCCGATCTGCATGAATCCGACGGTGCGGGCCGCCTGGTCGATCTCGCCCGCGATGCCGGCCCGGTCGGCGGCGGTGCCGTCCGTCCAGGCGGAGATGTCGATGACGGGTACGTCGAGTACGCCGTTCACGGCCGTGGCCCTGCCCATCGCATGCTTCCTTCCGTCGTGCTCGGTCCGCTCCGGAGGCGCTCCGCGGTCCCGCGCGGCGCCCACCCACCCCTATCCGCTTCAACAGTTTGATGAACGCGTTGTGAACGGTCCCCCGGGGAACGAGCCGAAACCGGCTGGCCGTTGGCCGACATGCGCAGGTCAACTCCCCTCTTATACGACAACACTTCGCCGAATACCGAACAGTCGCCGACCTAGGCTCCTCCGCATGACGACCCCCTCCCGAGAAACCGCCGCCCCCTCCCCCATACCTCTCGCCGGGCCCTCTCCCACCCAGCCCTCCGCCAGCCGGCCCGCGCTGGCCGCCGCGGCCGTCACCGTCGTCCTCTGGGCCTCCGCGTTCGTCGCCATCCGCAGCGCCGGCACCGCCTACTCCCCCGGCGCGCTGGCCCTCGGCCGCCTGCTGACCGGCTCGCTGGTCCTGGGGTTGTTCCTGCTCGTCCGGGGCGGCGGCCGACCGCCGCGCGCCGCCTGGCCGGGCATCCTCTGCTCGGGCGTGCTGTGGTTCGGCATCTACACGATCGCCCTCAACTGGGGCGAACGGGAGGTGGACGCCGGCACGGCGGCGCTGCTCGTCAACACCGGCCCCATCCTGATCGCCCTGCTCGGCGCCCGGTTCCTGGGCGAGGGGCTGCCGCGCGGGCTGTTCGCGGGGCTGGCGGTCTCCTTCGCGGGCGTGGCGGTGGTGGGCCTGTCGATGTCCGGCGGCGGCCGGTCGTCCGTGCTCGGCGTCCTGCTCTGCCTGCTGGCCGCCGTCGGCTACGCCGGCGGGGTGGCCGCCCAGAAGCCCGCGCTGCGCCACACCGGCGCGCTGACGGTGACCTTCTACGGCTGCCTGACCGGCGCCGTCGTCTGTCTGCCGTTCGCCGGCACCCTGGTCTCCGAGGCGGGCCGCGCGCCCCTCCCGGCGACCCTGAACATGGTCTACCTCGGCGTCTTCCCCACCGCCGTGGCCTTCACCACCTGGGCGTTCGCCCTGGCCCGCAGCACCGCGGGCCGGTTGGGCGCCACCACCTACGCGGTGCCGGTACTGGTGGTCCTGATGTCCTGGCCGACCCTGGGCGAGGTGCCCGGCCCGCTGACCCTCGCGGGCGGGGCACTGTGCCTGGCCGGCGTGGCGCTCGCCCGCCGACCGACACTGCGGCCCGGCTCCCCCGGTCGCGGGTGAGGAACTCCAGGGCCGGTCCATCCCCCCGTTCCGCCGGACCCGACCTAGCCGCGAAGGCCGGCCGCCGCGCGGGACCAGACCTCGTCGGGCGCGGCGCTCGGCACCTCCCAGGTGGACGACGCCACGGTGCCGCGCCCCCGGTAGCGGCGCATGACCGCCACATGCGCCGGTGCGCCCAGGAATCCGGCGAGGGCGGTGCGGTCCCGCCAGATCGCCACCGCGCCGCAGCGGCGGGCCGTCGGGCGGGCCCAGAGCCACATGCCGTGCGCGCCGTCCAGCACGGGCCAGTCCTCCGCGAGCCGGCGGGCCGCGCGGTACACACCGGGCAGGTCCGC
Source organism: Streptomyces sp. CB02959 (assembly GCF_002803155.1). GTDB lineage: Bacteria > Actinomycetota > Actinomycetes > Streptomycetales > Streptomycetaceae > Streptomyces. The sequence continues at coordinate 51,505 of NZ_NNBP01000039.1, read as the reverse complement.
GAGCGCGGACAGCCGGAGGTCGGTGACGCTGACGAGCGCGGGGCCGGGCCGACCGCTGTCCGGACCGGCGATCCAGGAGGTCCTCAGCATGCCGGCGCCCGCCAGTCCGCCGAGCGGCCGAGCAGCGCCAGGATCCGGTCCAGCGTCCCGGTGCCGTCGGCCACCGGCAGGCCGGGGCGGAAGGAACTGCCGGGGGCGAGCCGGGCGGCGCCGTCCGGGACGGCCAAGGCGATCGGCAGGGCCGCGTCGAGGAGTTCGGGGTCCGGGTCGTAGCGCAGGTCCAGGCTCCGCGCGAGGTCCCAGCTGTGGACGACGTAGTCGATGAGGTGGAAGCCGATGGCCTGGGCGGCGGGGATGGTCCGATCGGTGGTGAATTCCGGGAGGGCGAACGGGAGGTCGGGGTCCGCCACGGTCGCGAAGGCCGCGAGGACGTCGTCGGCGGCATGGCGGTAGTGCGTCGCCGCCGCTGTCGCGTCGTCGCCGACCGGGCGGACCGCCCAGTGCGCCAGGTCCCGCCCGCGTCCCAGCGCGGCCGCCGCGAACCCGTGGTGCTGGGCCGCCAGATGGCCGAGCAGCGCGGCCAGGTCCCATCCCGCACAGGGGGTGGGCCGGGCCAGGTCGCCGGGGGCGAGCCGGTTCACCAGCGCCACGCTGTCCCGCACCGCGCGGGCGTCGAGCTTCCGCAGGCGGTCCAGGTCCGCCCGTTCCGTCGTCGCGGGCGCCGTGTGCGCCGCGTCCTGTGTCGAGTTCGTATGCATGCGCTTACGATCTGCATGCGCACATGATCTGTCAAGGGGTATTTTCCTTTGCATGGCCGAGCACGCAGCATCCAGGGACACCCCGACCCGAGGGCGGCCGACCGCCCGCCCCGACCTGGCCGCGATGCTGGTCCCGCTGTGCCGCGCCCTGGTGGACGCCGAACGCCCGGTGCTCGACGCGCACGGGCTGACGATGTGGGCCTACGCGGTGCTGCTGCGCCTCGACGAGACCCCGATCCGCACCCAGGCCGCCCTGGCCGAGGCGATCCGGGCCGACAAGACCCGGATCATTCCGATCCTGGACGACCTGGAGTCCCGCGGGCTGATCCACCGCCGGCCCGACCCCGGGGACCGCCGGGTCCGGCTGGTCTCCGTCACCCCCGAGGGACGGCGGCTGCGGGACGCCGTCCAGGCCGACATCCAGCGCGGCGAGGAACACCTGCTCGCCGACCTCCCGACCGCCGACCGGGAGGGTTTCCTGCGCGGCCTGCTGGCGCTGCACGCCCTCCCCGAGATCCCCCCGCACCGCCCCTCGCGCGACGCCTGACCGGGCCCGGCGGCCGCACCGCGCCTCATATGACAGATGCCGGCCGGGTCGCCCGAAGGCGGTGGGTCCCGGCCGGCACCCGCCGACGCGCGTCCGATGACGTCACGCGGCGGCCGCGTCGCTCACTTCGAGCCGTCGTGCGCGAAGTGCCGCTTGTGGAAGCCGTCGTGGAAGACCGGGTTGCCGTCGATGACGGCCGCGTCGAACGAGCGGCCCGCGAACCAGCCCTTGCCGTAGTGGTGGCCCTTCCCACCGGCGAGCGCGGTGCTCGCTCCGCCCAGGACGATGCCGACGGCCAGGGCACTGACTGCGATCACGGCACGGATGCGCATGTCTGCTCCTCAGGAGTACTGAGGGGTGATATCGATCCCCTCAGGGATCACCCTGGCGAAAGATATTAAAACCCGACTTACCGCCAATCGCGTGAGCTCGCGCCGACCGGCCTCAACTCACGCTGCTGGAAGGCGAGTTCGCCTCGTCCGACGGAATGCCCGCGGAGCCGCCGCCGGGCCGCGCCGGACCGGGCCGCAACCCGAGCGTCACCAGAATGACGGCCACCGCCAGGAAGCCGGCGAGCACCGCGAAACCGGTCAGGCTGGTGCCGGTGACGTCGGTGAGCCAGCCCACCAGGTAGGGGCCGGCGAAGCCGCCGAGGTTGCCCAGGGCGTTGATGAGGCCCATCGCCACGGCCACCACCTCGAAGCGGAGCAGTTGGCCGGGGATGGCCCAGAAGGGGCCGTAGGGCGCGTACACCGCGGCGGCCGTGACGCACAGCAGCAGCATCCGCGGCACGGCGCCGTGTACCGCCTGCCCCAGCAGCAGCGCCGCGATGCCCACCACCAAGGGGATGGCGACCGCCTGCCGCCGCCGGCCGGTGCGGTCCGACCAGACGGCGTTGCCGATCATCACGACCAGCGCCACTGTGAACGGGACCGCGGTCAGCAGTCCGACCTCGGTGGCGGAGCCGTTGTGGGTGAGCTCCTTGATGACGGCCGGCAGCCACAGGCTGAAACCGTAGAAGCCGGTGATCCAGAAGAAGTAGACCCCGATGAGGACCAGGACGGACCGCTGGCGGACCGCGCCGAGGTAGGAGCCGCCGCCGGTCGCGGGCTTGGCGGCCTCGTCGGCGGCGAGCGCCCGCGCCAGGTGGTCGGCCTCCGCCGGGGAGATCCAGCGGGCCTGCGCGGGCCGGTCGGAGACCGCGAACCACCAGACCAGCGCCCACAACAGCGGTGGCACCCCTTGGAGCACCAGCACCCAGCGCCAGCTCGCGTGGTCGAGCATCCAGCCGGAGAGCGGCGCCATCAGCACCGACGACAGCGGCAGGCAGGCCATCCACAGGGCGTTGGCGCGGGCCCGCTCGCGGAGCGGGAACCACGAGGCGAGGAGGATCAGCACGGCCGGCCAGACGCCGCCCTCGAAGAAGCCCAGCACGAACCGCGCGGCGTAGAACTGGGCCCGGGACTGCACCAGGCCGGACAGCACTGCGGACAGGCCCCAGGCGACCATGAGGATCAGGACGGTCTTCCGGGCGCTCCAGCGCTGCGCGAGAACGGCCGCCGGGATCTGGAGGAAGACGTAGCCGAGGAAGAAGATGCCGCCGGCCAGCCCCTTGTCGGCGTTGGAGAGGTCCAGGTCGCCGTGCATGTAGGGGAGGACGACGGAGACGTTGTTGCGGTCGAGGTACGCCAGCATGTACATGATCGCGGCGACCGGGATGACGTAGAGCCAGCGCTTGGCCGGTACCGCCCCGGAGAGCGCGGTGGCGGTGCCGGCCGTCGGGTCGCCGGTCCGCGGAGCGTCGTTCATCGGGCCGCCGCCGTCCCGCGGGCGACGCGGATCCGGTCCGTGCGGCGGCTGCGGGCGGCGTCGTGCACGGTGCCACCGCCCGCGCCGGGCAGCTCCGCCATGCGCTCCCGCCGGTGCCGGATGGCCGGACGTCCCCCACTGGTCACGTGACCGCGCCCCTCCCGCCGTGTCCTGCTCCGACTGCCGCAAGCTGCGCGTTTCGCGCAACTGGAGGGTAGCAGTCGGTAGTTGACCGGGTCAGGGCCCGCGGTCGGCGGGGGCCTCCGGAGCCCGGTTCGCGTCGGACAGCGTCTGCTCGGTCCAGATCACCTTGCCGTCGCCGGTGTAGCGGGTGCCCCACCGCTCGGCCAGCTGGGCGATCAGGAAGAGGCCGCGGCCGCCCTCGTCGGTGCTGGCGGCGTGCCGGAGGTGCGGGGAGGTGCTGCTGTGGTCGGCGACCTCGCAGATCAGCGAGCGGTCGTGGACCAGCCGGACCCGGATCGGACCGACGGCGTACCGGATGGCGTTGGTGACCAGCTCGCTGAGGATCAGCTCGGTGGTGAACGCCTCGTCGGCCAGCCCCCACTCGATCAGCTTGCGGACCGCGGCGGCGCGCACCTGGGCGACCGCGGAGGGGTCGGCGGGGACGTCCCAGTCGGCGATGCGCGCGGCGTCCAGCCGCCGGGTGCGGGCGACCAGCAGGGCGATGTCGTCGGTCGGGCGGTCCGGCAGCAGCGCTTCGAGCGCCGCCTCGCAGGTCTCCTCCGGGGTCAGCCCGGGACGGTCGGCGAGGGCGCGGCCGAGCAGGGCCATGCCCTCGTCCATGGCGCGGGAGCGGTCCTCGATGAGCCCGTCGGTGTAGAGCACCAGGCGGCTGCCCTCGGCGAGCTCCAGCCGGCAGGTGTCGAAGGGCATCCCGCCGAGCCCGAGCGGCGGGCCGCCGGGCACCTCGACGAACTCCGCGCTGCCGTCCGGCCGCAGCACCAGCGGCTGGACGTGTCCGGCGCGGGCCATGGTGCAGGCGCCGGTGACCGGGTCGTAGATGGCGTAGAGGCAGGTGGCGCCGGTGATCGGGGCCTTGGGGCCGTTGCCGGTGCCGTCCGCGCCCTCGTCCAGGTCGATCCGGGTGACCAGTTCGTCGAGGTGCCACAGCAGCTCGTCGGGCGGCACGTCGAGGTTGGCGAAGTTGTGGACGGCGGTGCGCAGCCGGCCCATGGTGGCGGCGGCGTGCAGGCCGTGGCCGACGACGTCTCCGACGACCAGGGCGACCCGGGTGCCGGGCAGCGGGATGATGTCGAACCAGTCGCCGCCGACGCCGCCCAGCCCGCCGAGGCCGGCCTGTGCGGGCAGATAGCGGAAGGCGGCCTCGACGGCGTTCTGGTCGGGCAGGCCGCGCGGCAGCAGGCTGCGCTGGAGGGTGACGGCCATGGTGTGCTCGCGGGTGTAGCGGCGGGCGTTGTCGAGGCTCACCGCGGCGCGGGCGACCAGCTCCTCGGCGAGCGAGAGGTCGTCCTCGTCGAACGGCTCGGGGGTGTGCGCACGCCAGAAGAGGACCACGCCCAGGATGGCGCCGCGGGCCCGCAGCGGGACCGCGATCAACGAGTGGATACCGTGCGCGACGATCTGCCGGGCGCGTTCGGGGTCCTGCCGCTGCCAGCCGGAGAACGCGGTCAGGTCGGCCTCCAGGACCGGTTCGCCGGCCGGCAGCCGGGTGCCGAGCACGGTGGTGGGCGCGAACTGCATCGGCTCGCCCACCGGGTAGAGCGACCCTTCGGGCACCTCGCCGCCGATGGCCGTGCGGCGCATCGCGACGGCCGCACCGGTGGTCTCGGGCTCCTCGCCGTTCAGCACCGACTCGGCCAGGTCGACGGTGGCGATGTCGCTGAACCGCTCGGCGGCGAACCGGGCCAGTTCCTCGCAGGTGCGCACCACGTCCAGGGTGGTGCCGATCTCGGCGCCGGCGTCGTAGAGCAGTCTCAGCCGCCCGCGGGCGAGGTCGGCGCGGCCGGTCAGGGCCCGGAGTTCGGTGGTGTCGCGGAGGGTGGTGACGCTGCCGGGCGGGCCGCCGGCGCGTGCGGTGGAGCGCTGGTTGACCGCGAGCAGCCGGTCCCCGACCGGGTGCACCTCGTCGGTGACGACCCGGCCGGACTCCAGCAGCACGGCGGTGGCCGGGTCCAGCCCCAGCTCGGCGACCTGGCGGCCCTCGACGTCGGGCGGCAGGTCGAGCAGCCGCCGGGCCTCGTCGTTGGCGAGCACCAGCCGCCCGTCGCCGCGGACGATGATCACTCCTTCCCGGACCGCGTGCAGCACCGCGTCGTGGTGCTCGTACATCCGCGTCATCTCTTCCGGCCCCAGCCCGTGGGTCTGGCGCCGCAGCCGGCGGCTGACCAGGGCGGTGCCGCCGGTGGTGAGCAGCAGCACCCCGGCCGCGGAACCGAACAGCAGCGGGAACTGGTCGTTGACGACGCCGCTCACCTTGCTGATGGTGATGCCCGCGGAGACCAGGCCGACGACCTTGCCGCCGGTGCCGACGACGGGCACCACGGCCTGGACGAGCGGCCCGATGGTGCCGGTGATCTTCTCGGTGACCACCTGTCCGTCCAGGGCGGGCCCGATGTCGCCGACGAACTTCTTGCCGATGCGGTCGGTGAGCGGGTGGGTGTAGCGGATGCCCTGGGTGTTCATGACGACGAGGAAGTCGACCCCGGAGCCCTTGCGGGCGGCTTCCGCGCGGGGCTGGAGCACGGCGGTGGGGTGGGGGCTCTTGAGGGCCGCTTCGAGGCCGGGCGCGCTGGCGAAGGTCTGGGCCACGGCGACCGAGCGGTTCCGGGCCTCCCGTTCGGAGTCGGTCCCGGACTGCAGCACCAGGGCCGCGATGGCGGCGGCGACGAGCAAGACCACGATCGCCACTTGCAGGAGAAAGACCTGACCAGCGACAGTTCGCATCCTCAGAACCGAACGCGGGCGGCCGTAGCGTCCGGCCATGTCCTCTTTCTACACCTCCCGCATACGGTGGGCGAGCCGCGCACTGCGCAGCGCAGCGGCCCCGGAAAGCCTGCGGCACAGCAGCGCCAGTAAAACCTGTGGGTCTGTTTCCCGGCTACGGGTGTGCGCCTCCCGGCTCCCTCCATGTAACTCTTCCCACAGATCGGGATGGTTGCGGAGCGGCCGTGGATCTGCCGGACAGTGCCACCGCCGCGGGCAACGTTCCTGGTCAGCGGCGCTTACTCGGGAGTCGGGCGGGGTGCGGCGGCGGTCGGTGGGCGGTCGGAGCCGGGTCGGGGGCCGCCTGGCGCGTATGAGACGTTCGTGGGCATGCATGTTGCAGCAGAGGAGATCCGTGCCGACGCGGCGGTGCTCATCGACCACCATGCGCGCGGGGCGTGGCAGCCGAACGACGCGGACCGCCGCGCCGCCGTCGCGCTGTTCCGCTTCCTGGAGACGGGGCTGCCGCTGTCCGGCGAGCAGATCCGTGTCGCCCTCGCGCACCCGGAGCCGGTGGAGCGGGCGACCGCCGGGCTGCTGGCGCTGCTGCGGGCCACCGCCGGGCTGCTGGACGACGCGGACGTGGCCGACGGCCCCGCCGGGCGGGATGCCGTCGACCACGTGTGTCTGCTGTTGGACGCGCTGGCGCTGTCCCGGCCCGACGGCCGGTGAGGGCGCGGGCGGTCAGGAGCGGGCCGGCTCGGCGGCCGTGGCCAGTTCGTCCTCGGGTACCGAGATGACCCAGTGGCTGTCCTGCCGCGGGCGGAGGTAGAGGGCCCAGTAGGCGGTGGCCGCCGCGACCACCCCACCGGTGATCAGCAGGCTCTTGGCGCTCTGCTGGCAGAGCACCCAGGCCAGGACCAGGACGATCAGCGCCGGGACCACCGGCCACAGCGGCATCCGCCAGGCGAGCCGGTTCTTGTGCTCACCGCGACGGGAGACCAGGGCGCCCAGCGCGACGAAGACGTACATCCCGGCGACGGCCACGCCGGTGACCTCGTTCAGGGTGTCGAGGGTGACGAAGCACAGCGCGGCGCCGGGGACGCCGACCGCGAGGGTGGCCGCCCAGGGTGAGCCGAAGCGCCCGCCGACGTGCGAGAAGATCCGGTTGACCGGGGTCGGCCAGGCGGCGTCGCGGGCCGAGGAGAAGACCACCCGGGAGTTCTGGATCACCATCACGATCGCCGCGTTGATGATCGCCAGGGCGATGCAGAGGCTGACGAACGTGCCGATGGCGGAGTTGCTCCAGCCCTGCACCATGCCGGCGACGTCACCGGCGCCGAGCGTCTTGAGGTCGGGGGCGCCGAGGGTGATGGCGACGACCGGGACGAGGACCACGGCGGCGCCGATGGCCAGCGTCCACAGCACCGTCCGGGAGACGTTGCGCCGCGGGTTCTCCATCTCCTCGGCGAGGTACACCGCGGTGGAGAAGCCCTGGAGGATGAAGAGCGCGGTGGCGAGCCCGGTCACGATCAGCCCGCCGGTGACCGCGGTACTGGTGCCGTGCCCGGCGTCCATGACGGGGTGGACGAGGGTGCTCGCGGACCGCTGGGTGTGGGTGAAGCCGAGGAACGCCACGACCGCGGCGGCCACCACCTCCAGGACCAGGAAGATGCCGGTGATCCAGGCGTTGGCGCGCAGGTCGAGCAGGCCCATGGCGGTCGCCAGCAGCATCACCGCGGCGGCGGTCGCCTGCTTGTCCAGGTGCACGATCGGGGCCAGGTAGTCGGCGGTGCCCAGCGCGATGATGGGCGGCACGATCATGACGACGATCAGGGAGAGCACGAAGACCAGCCAGCCCGCGAGCCGGCCCATCAGGGTGCCGACCATGGCGTATTCGCCGCCGGAGCTGGGGATGAGGGTGCCCAGTTCGGAGTAGGTGAAGGCCACTCCCACGCAGAGCACCGCCGCGATGGCGATGGTCAGTGCCGTGCCGGTGCCGAGGGTGGCGAACGAGTCGGGCACGATCACGAAGAGCGAGGACGCCGGGGTCAGGCAGGACAGGGTGAGCAGAGTGCCGCCGACCACACCGATGGACCGGGTGAGTTTGGGACTGTCCGCCGGTTTCGCGGTCCGGGCTTCCGGCGCTGCGGTGGCGGTGACAACGGGCGTGGTGGGCATATCGGTCATCCGGGTCCCATCGGTGCTGGAGGGCAGGAGGGGGCGGCACTGTGGGGAGGAGTGCCGGTGAGCGGTCGCACCAGATGCACTGCGGGGCCGCTTCGGTGACCGGAATACAACCTCCGTCGGGCACTCCCGTCAAGAGTTCGTTAAGCCCGCGTGGCAACGAAATCCGTAGCCGTTGACGCACTAAACACGGTTATCCATGTCGAGTGGGCCCCATCCACGCGGATTTCGCGAGCCTTTGCGGCGCTACGGATTCGTCGGCCGCGCGGCCCGGCGACTTTCGCCGTTCCGCGCGGCACCGGCGGGATTCAGCCCTCGCTGCCCCGGATGCGGGCGATCAGCAGCGCCACGTCGTCGTGGTCGTTGCCGTGCCGCAGCTCGCTCAGCAGGCGGTCGCAGAGTTCCTCCAGCGGCCGTTCGGGCTCGGCGAGCAGCCCGAGGAGGCGGTCCAGGCGGGTGTCGATGGCCTGGTCGCGGGTCTCGATCAAGCCATCGGTGTAGAGCACCAGCTGGTCGCCGGCGCGCAGCGGCACGACGGTCTGCTCGAAGGCCACGTCGCCGACGCCGCCCACGCCGAGCGGGGCGCCGGTGGGCAGGTCGAGGAGTTCCGGCGGGCGGCCGGGCCGCACCACGACGGGCGGCAGGTGGCCGGCGACGGCGATCCGGCACTCCTCCCGGTGCGGGTCGTGGACGGCGTAGAGACAGGTCGCGAAGGCCGGGTCGAGGCCGCCGGCGATGTGGTCGAGGTGGTGGAGCACGTCGGCCGGTGCGAGGTCGAGGTCGGCCAGCGCACGGGTGGTGGTGCGCAGCTGCCCCATGGTGGCGGCCGCGTTGATGCCACTGCCCATCACGTCGCCGACGACCAGCGCGGTCTTGTCCCCGGCGACCGGGATGACGTCGTACCAGTCGCCGCCCACTTCGCTGGCCGCCTGCGCGGGCTGGTAGCGGTAGGCGATGTCCATCGTGGCGGGCTCCGCCGGACGGTGGTTCATCAGGTGCCGCTGGAGGGTGAGCGCGGTGCGTCGTTCGCTCTGGTAGGAGCGGGCGTTGTCGATGCAGACCGCCGCCCGGGAGGCCAGTTCGACGGCGAGCGCCGCGTCGTCCTCGTCGAAGGGCAGGGGGTTGTCGGTGCGGTAGAGCGACAGCGCGCCCAGCACCTCGCCGCGGGCGATCAGCGGCACCGCCAGATAGGAGTGCAGCCCGGCCTCCCGCAGCAGCTCCGCGCCCTGCGGATCGGCGGCGATGTGCCGCCGGTCCTCCGGGCTCACGTCGGCGACCAGCAGCGGGCGGGCCGCGGTGACGCAGCGGGTGATCAGCCGCTCGGTCTCGTAGGCGGCGAGCTGCCCGGTGGGGTCGGCGGCGCCGACGGCGGGCGTCTCACCGGCCGCGGCGACCGCCAGGGCCCGGAAGCGGGCCGGGCCGCCGCGGCCGGGCACGCCGGGCCGGCGGCCGTCCAGGACGGCGTCGAGGACGTCGACGGCGGCCAGGTCGGCGAGCTCGGGCACGATGACGTCGGCCAGCTCCTGGGCGGTCTGGCCGACGTCCAGGGTGGTGCCGACGGTCGCCGAGGCGTCCGCGATGATCGCCAGCCGCCGGCGGGCGCGGGCCGCCTCGGTCGCGGCCCGGTGCTGCTCGGTGACGTCCACGACGGAGGTGGCCAGGCCCAGCACCCGTCCGTTGGCGTCCTCCAGCCGGTAGTACGAGACCGACCACGCCTGGTCGACGTCGGGGTGGGCGGCGGTGCGGCCGACGGAGAACTGGTTCAGCAGCGGCCGGCCGGTGGCCAGCACCTCGCGCATCCGCTCCTCGATGACGTCGGTCTCCAGGAACGACAGGGCGTCCTGGACGTGCCGGCCGATGTGCTGTTCGGCGGGCAGGTCGTTGATCCGCTCCAGCGCCGGGTTGACCATCACGAACCGCAGGTCGGCATCGAGCACCGCCAGCCCGATCGGCGACTGGGCCACCAGCCGCACCGACAGCGCCAGGTCCCGCTCCACCTCGCGCAGCACGGCCTGGTCGGTGGCGATGCCCAGGGCGTAGGAGGCGCCGTGCTCGTCCTGGAGCCGCATGTTGCGGAATTCGACCAGCCGGGTGCCGCCGTCCTTGTGCCGGACGGGGAAGACCCCGGCCCAGCTCTCACCGCCGGACATCACCTCCGCGAAGAGGCGCAGGACGAGGTCGACGTGCTCGGGGTGGACCAGCAGCCGGGCGGCGGACCGGCCGAGCGCCTCCTCGGCGGTCCATCCGAAGAGCTCCTCGGCCTGGGGACTCCAGAGCGTGATCCGGCCCTTGGCGTCGAGCATGACGGCGGCCACGCCCAGCACGTCCAGCAGGCCGCCGGGCTGTGCCGGGCCGGCCCCGGCCTGGGCAGCACTGTCCGGGAACGCGTCGGTCGCACCCATCCAGGCACTCCTTCCGCCGGTCTCCTGACCGACAGCCGTGGCGCTCCGTGCACGGCCGGTTCATGCCGTGCTGCCGCTGCCCTCCATCATCTCTCGACACCGGACGGACCCGCAGGCAGAGCGGGTCCCACCAGAGGCGGGGACCGCACCGGATGGAGCATTATGGGCCGCCTTTCCCCGGCCGGGCGACCGGGTTGACGATATTGATCCACTCGGCGATGGCCGGACAACGCCCGCGCGGGAGCATCCGACTTGGAGATGTCGATCTCTTGGGACTACTCTGACTTTAGTTGCTGGAGGCAACCAATAATAGTCAGTCGCACCACCGGCGTACCCCCATACGCCGCCGGGGTCAGGAGGACTCCCCCAATGCCCATATCCGACCAGCCGTTCCGCACATATGTGGAGGAGAACCTCGATGCACTTAACCGCGACCCGCACCGCGAGGTCCTGGTCCACCAGGGCCGCCGGGTCACCGGCGGCGAGTTCCGCACCCTGGTCCTGCGGATGGCCCGCGCCCTGCGCGACCGAGGAGTCACCCGCGGCACCACCGTCACCCTGCTGAGCGGCAACCTCCCCGAGACCGTCGCCGCCCGCTACGCCGCCAACCTCGTCGGCGCCCGGGTCAACCACCTGTACAACAAGCTCTCCGCCGACTCCCAGGCCGCGATCGTCCGCGACGTCGAGACGCACGCCCTGATCGTCGACCCGCGACTGGTCGAACGGGCCGCGGAACTGGTCGAGTTGGCACCCGTACCGGACGTCCTGGTACTCGGCCCGGCCAAGCTGGGCACCGACCTGCTGGAGCTGGCCGCCGACCGGAGCGACGAGCCGTTCGCCGCCGACGCCCGGCCCGACGACATCTGCACCATCCGCCACACCGGCGGCACCACCGGCCACCCCAAGGGCATCTGCACCACCTTCGAGCAGGTGCGGTGGTTCCAGGGCGTGCTCCCGGAGTACGAGGGCGTGGAGCACCGGCAGCTGGTCTGCACCACCCTCGCCCACGCGGCCGGCTACATGGCCGACACCATGCTGTACTCCGGCGGCGCCGTCGTCCTGCTCGACGACTTCGACGCGCAGGAGGTCCTCGCCACCATCGAGCGCGAGCGGATCACCGCGCTGTTCCTGCTGCCGCCGCTGCTGTACCAGCTGATGGACCACCCAGACCGGCCGCACACCGACACCTCCAGCCTGCGGATGGTCACCTACGGCGGCTGCCAGGCGTCACCGGCCCGACTGGCCGACGCGGTCCGGGCGTTCGGGCCGGTGCTCATGCAGGGCTACGGCCAGAACGAGGCCGGCGGCATCAGCGTGCTGCTGCCCGAGGACCACGACCCCGAGCGCCCCGACCGGCTGCGCTCGGCCGGCAAGGTGCTGCCCGCCGTCGAGGTGGCGATCCGCGACGAGTCCGGACGCGATCTGCCGACCGGCGAGCACGGCGAGGTCTGCGTCCGCTCCGCCATGATCATGCAGGGGTACTGGAAGCAGCCGGAGCTCACCGCGGAGGTCCTGCGGGACGGCTGGCTGCACACCGGGGACGTCGGATTCCTGGACGACGAGGGCTACTTGACCATCGTCGACCGGCTCAAGGACATGATCGTCGTGGTCGGCGGCCATGTGTACACCACCGAGCTGGAGGACCTGCTGAACTCGCACCCGCAGGTGCTCCAGAGCGCCGTCTACGGCGTCCGCGACGCGGACCGGATGGAGCGGGTGCACGCGACGGTGGTGCGGACCCCCGGCGGTGACGTCGACGCGGAGCAGCTGCGCGCGATGGTGCGCGAGGTCCGCGGCGCGATGTACGAACCGGCCCGGATCACCTTCGTCGACGCACTGCCGCTGACCGACGCCGGCAAGCCGGACAAGAAGGAACTCCGGCGCCAGGCCGAGGAGTCGGGCGCCGCGGCCTGATCCGGCCGGCCCGTTAAGGGGCACCGGCACCGGGCCGACGATGACGGGCCGCCGCAGTACACGACTGCGGCGGCCCGCCGGGCTGCCTACGGTCAGAACCACCAACCGAACAGGCCGTGGAGGATGCGCCCGAGCAGCCCGAGCTCGCGGCCCTCGCAGCCATCGCGGTGCTCACGCCCGCGGTGGCCCTTCTTGCCGTGGTGGCCTTCACGGCCCTCGTTGCCGAACCGACCGAAGGCGAAAAAGCGGCACTCTTCGTTCCGGTGGTGCCGCATGTTGCGGCCGTGGTGGCTGCGGCCGTGGTCGCCGCTCACCGCAACAGTCTGGCTCTGAGGGGCCGCCTCGGCCAGACCGGCAACCGGGACGACGGTCGCGGCGGCGAGGGCCGCGGCGGCCAGGGAACGGCCTATGTACTTACCCATTGCGTTACTCCTGGGTGGCAGGAACTCGGACACGTGATGGGTACCTCGCGTCGCCGCGTTCCTCGCAGGCACGGCGCACGGCCACTCCAACGGCCGCCGCAATTGGGCCGATCGGGGCACCACCGGGACCGCTGACCGAGCAGGCTCGCGGGGCCGATCAGGTCAGTGCCTGCGGGCCCGGCTGGGCTGGACCCGGGCCGGTTCGCCGGGCATCTTCGGGTGGTCCGGCGGGTACGGCAGGTCCCCCAGGCCCTCGTCGGCGGCGTACCGGTCGGCCAGTTCCAGCAGCGGCTCCAGGCCGAAGGCGTGGTCCGCCATGTCCGCGTGGACGTCGCCGAGTTCGGCGAACCGGGGCGGTACGGTCCGCAGGTCGAAGTCCTCGGGCGCGGCGTCGGACAGCTCCTCCCAGCGCAGCGGGGTGGAGACCGTCGCCCGGGGGCGGGCGCGCAGCGAGTAGGGCGAGGCGATGGTGCGGTCCCGGGCCATCTGGTTGTAGTCGACGAAGACCTTCGCGCCGCGTTCCTCTTTCCACCAGGCGGCGGTCACCAGCCGCGGCAGCCGCCGCTCCAGGGTCCGCGCCACGGCGATGGCGGCCCTTCTGGCCTCGGTGAACGTCCAGTTGGGGCAGATCGGCACGTAGACGTGCACACCGCGGCCGCCGGAGGTCTTCGGCCAGCCGCGCAGCCCGTGCTCGGCCAGCAGCGCGCGCAGCTCATGGGCGACCGTGACCGCGTCGGCGAAGCCGGTGCCGGGCTGCGGGTCGAGGTCGATCCGCAGTTCGTCGGGGTGCTCGGTGTCCGTGCGCCGGACCGGCCAGGGGTGGAAGGTCAGACACCCCAGGTTGGCCGCCCAGACCACGGCGGCGGGTTCGTTGGGACACATCTCGTCCGCGAACCGTCCGCTCGGGAAGGTGATCCGGGCGGTGGGCAGCCAGTCCGGCAGGCCCTTGGGGGCCCGCTTCTGGTAGAAGAACTCGCCCGTTACGCCGTCCGGGAACCGCTGCATGGTGGTCGGCCGGTCCCGCAGGCCGCGCAGTACGCCGTCCGCGACGGCCAGGTAGTACTGGGCGACGTCCAGCTTGGTGAACCCGCGCTCCGGGTAGTACGTCTTGTCCGGGTTCGACACGCGCACCGTGCGACCCGCGACTTCCAGCTCCACCGCTCGGGATCCGGCCATGCCTCCACGCTAGGTTCCGCCGGGAGCCGCCGCCCGCCGGGACGGACCGGCCCGTCCCGGCGGGCAGGAACGGGCGGCGGCCCGCAGGATCGGGACCATGGACCTGCCCGTGATGCCCCCGGTCTCCCCCATGCTCGCCAAACCGGTGGCGAAGATCCCCGACGGCATGCAGTACGAGGCCAAATGGGACGGCTTCCGCGTCATCGTCTTCCGGGACGGCGACGAGGTCGAGATCGCCAGCCGCACCACCAAGTCGCTCAACCGCTACTTCCCCGAGGTGCTCGCGGCGGCGCGGGCCGAACTGCCGCCGCGCTGTGTGCTCGACGGCGAGATCGTGATCGCACACGACGGCCGGCTGCACTTCGAGGAACTGCTGGAGCGCATCCACCCGGCCGACTCCCGGGTACGGACGCTGGCCGCCCGCACGCCCGCCTCGCTGATCGCCTTCGACCTGCTGGCACTGGACTCCGCGTCGCTGCTGGGCGAACCGCAGGCGGCCCGCCGGGAAGCCCTGGTCGAGGCGCTGCGGCCGGCCCGGGCACCGGTGCACACGGCGCCCGCGACCACCGACCGGGAGCTGGCGCAGCGGTGGTTCACGCAGTTCGAGGGGGCCGGGCTGGACGGTGTGATCGCCAAGCCGCCGGACCTGCCGTACCGGCCGGGCGACCGCGCGATGTACAAGGTCAAGCACGCCCGGACCGCGGACTGCGTGGTCGCCGGCTACCGGCTGCACAAGAGCGGGCCGGTGGTCGGCTCGCTGCTGCTCGGGCTGCACGACGACGCGGGGCACCTCCAGCACGTCGGGGTGTGCGCCTCGTTCCCGATGGCTCGGCGGCGCGCCCTGGTCGAGGAGTTGGCGCCGCTGCGGACGGCCGGCGACGAGACCGCCGGCCACCCCTGGGGCGACTGGGCCGACGAGGCGGCGCACGCTGCCCGCCGGATGCCGGGCGGACCGAGCCGCTGGAGCGGCGGCAAGGACCTGTCATGGGTGCCGCTGCGCCCGGAGCTGGTGTGCGAGGTGGGCTACGACCACATGGAGGGCAGCCGGTTCCGGCACACCGCGCAGTTCCGCCGCTGGCGGCCCGACCGCACACCGGAGAGCTGCACCTACGCGCAGTTGGAGGAACCGGTCGGCTACGACCTGGGCGAGCTGCTGGGCGACTGACGCGGGGCGGCCGGTCAGCCCTCCGGCGGCAGGCGGCGCCGGCTCTCCCCCGGTGCCAGCCGGTCCACCACGTCGGCGAGTTCCCGGCACACCTGCTCGATCCGGCGGCGGATGGTGTTCTGCTCGGTGACGATCGCCGACAGCAGCAGCGCGGTGAGCGCGGCGGAGGCGTTGAGGGCCTGGAGGTTGACCATGGTCTCCAGCAGGCTCAGCCCGGCGAACGGGCCGTGCCCGCCGTTCGCCGCGCTGATCGCGAAGACCGAGATGACCAGGACGCAGGGCGCCGCACCGATCAGCTGGAACCGCAGCGCCGCCCACACGATCACCGGGAAGACCAGGAAGAGCAGGGACAGCCGGGTCTGGGTCATCACCAGCGAGACCAGCACCGCGGACGCCAGCAGTCCGGCGGCCTCGACCCACCGGTAGAGGGGGATGCCGCGGGGCGGCCGCAGCGTCCGGCAGGCGAGCACCAGCGGGGTGATCACCAGGACGCCCATCGCGTCGCCGGCCCACCAGGAGGCCCAGGTGCGCCAGAAGTCCCCGGCGGGCAGCGCCCCGGTGAGCACCTGGGTGCCGCTGCCCAGCGTCGCGCTGATCAGCATCGCGGCGAAGGCGCCGAGGGCGACCAGCGCCACCCCGTCGCGCAGCCGGTCGAGTTCGGTGCGGAAGCCGACGTGCCGCAGCATCAGACAGGCGCACACCGGGGCGGCGGTGTTGCCCGCCACGACGCCGATGCCCGCGAGGTCCAGGCTGGTGAGGGTGGAGATGACCAGGAGGGTGCCGGCGGCGATGCCCGGCCACATCCGCAGGCCCAGCAGGAGCAGGAAGCTCAGGGCGATGCCCGTGGGCGGCCACAGCGGGGTGACCACGGCACCCGCGACCACCACCTGCTCCAGCAGACCGACCTTCGCGGCCCCGTAGTAGACGGCGGCCAGCGCGAGGTTCCCCAGGGCTGCCGGAGCCAGCCGACGGATTTCCCCGGTGCGCACCACACCCGTCATCAGACAACGCCGGTGGCCGGGCACCGGACGCGACACGCGCCGCCGGTCCGCGCTTCACCCGGCCCCGCGCCGCGCCGCGTCGTGGCGCAGCACGATCACCGCGGCGTCGTCGGTGTGGCCGGTCAGTTCGGCGACGCACATCACCGCGTCGGCGACCTCGGCCGGATCGTCCCCGGCCTTCGCCCGGACCAGCCGGGCCACCTGCGCCAGTCCGGCCTCGATGGGGAACGACGGCCCCTCGATCACCCCGTCGGTGAACAGTACGAACGCACCCGCCGCGGTGAGCCGCCGGCGGGTGACCGGGTACCGCTGTCCGGACAGCACGCCGAGCGGGATGCCCCCGGGGTCCTCGACCAGGCCCCAGCGCCGGTCGGTGGTGGCCCAGATGCCGGGGACGTGCCCGGCGCGGGCACTGGTCAGCTCCCAGGTCGTCGGGTCGAAGCGGACGAAGGTGCAGGTCGCGAAGAGTTCGCAGTCGATGGAGAGGAGCAGGTCGTTGGCGCGGCTGAGCACCTCGCCGGGGTCGGCGGCGTGCGCGGCGACGGCCCGCAGCCCGATCCGGATCTGCCCCATGAACGCGGCGGCCTCGACGTCATGGCCCTGCACGTCACCGACCGAGAAGGCCAGCGACCCGTCCGGTAGCGGGAACCCGTCGTACCAGTCGCCCCCGATGGCTAGGCCGTGCCGGGCGGGGGCGTAGGTGGCGGCGGTGCGCAGACCGGGGAGCTCCGGGAGGGCGCCCGGCAGCATCTCGCGCTGCAGGACCTCGGCCAGTTCCACTCTGGCCCGCTGGAACTCCGCGCCTTCCCGCGCCTGGGCGGTCAGCCGCCCGAGCGTGGTGAGCAGATCGTCGGCGCTCGCCGACCGCGGGGGACGACGCCGAAGCATGGCCCCATCATATTTCGGGGGTCCGGCATCCGCTTGACGGCCTCGGGGCCGGTCCGGGCCGCGGGCTCAGGCGGCGGGCTGCCGGGCCGCGATCAGCTGGCCGACGCCGGACCGCACCGCCCAGAAGAACACCGCCAACGCAACGGCGGCGACGGTGACCGAGTCGTACGGGGCGGGCAGGTGGCCGGAGCCCTTGAAGGTGCCCAGCCAGGAGAGCGCGGTGAGCGCGAGGAGGTAGACCACCAGCCAGGCGCCGGTGCGGAGTTCGGCCGCCAGCGGGCGGCGCGGTCCGGCGCCGTCGTCCACCGCGGCCCGGGCGCCGGGCCGCCGCATCCCCAGGAAGAGCAGCAGTCCGGCCAGGACCAGCGGCAGCGCCAGCCGCAGGTGCTGCCAGCCCGACCAGTAGACGAACTCGCTGGCCACCACGAAGCTCAGCGGGGCGATCCAGCGCAGTCCGGGCACCCAGCCGGCGGTGCCGCCGCCGGCCTCGGTGCGGAAGACCGCCACGGCGACCGCGGAGGCGGCGTAGATCAGCAGGTACATGTCGCCCATCACGCTGACGATGTCCTGCCAGCCGCCGAACGGCAGCAGGAACAGCACGATCACGACGAGGTTGATCACCAGCGCCCGGCGCGGCATGCCGGAGCCCTCGTCGACCTTCATGAAGTACCGGGGGATGGTGCCGTTCTTGGCCAGCGCGTAGGTGTGCCGGGCGTCGATCGCCACCCCTACGTAGGCCGAGCCGCCGGGCGAGAGCACCGCGTCGGCGTAGAGCAGGCTGGAGAGCCAGTGGAGGTTGAGGATCAGGGCCAGTTGTCCGAAGGGGGAGTCGAAGGAGACGCCCTTCCAGCCGCCGCCGAGCAGGTTCTCGGGGACGGTGAACAGGTAGGCCACCTGGAGTGCCAGGTACATCAGGAGGGCCAGGCCGATACCGGCCAGGACGGCCCACGGGAGGGTGCGTCGGGGGGTGCGGGTCTCGCCGGAGAAGTCCAGCGGGGCCTGGAAGCCGTTGACGGAGTAGACGATGCCGCCACCAGCCAGCGCTGTCAGGCAGGCGACATAGCCGTACGGGGCGAACCCGCCATGGTCGGTGAGGCGTCCGGAGTGCCAGCCGGAGGCGATCAGGGCGAGCACGGTGGCGATCGGTACCGCGATCTTGAAGATCGAGACCAGGGTGTTGAGCCGGGCGAACAGCCGGACCGCGAACCAGTTCAGCGCGGTCAGCAGCACGCTCAGGCCGCAGGCCAGGCCCAGCCCGGCGAGGGTGAGGGTGTGGCCGTTGTAGAGGCCGGGGAGGTAGTGCGCGGTGTACTGCATGATGGCGCTGATCTCGGCGGCGGTGCCGCCGACCGACAGCAACACCGACCAGCCGACGAGCGTGCCGACCAGCCGGCCGTTGGCGAACAGCGGCCAGCGGACGGTGCCGCCGCCCTCCGGCCGGGACGCGCCCAACTCGATCATGACCAGCGCGACCAGCCCGCACAGCACGCCCGCGCCCACCCAGGACAACAGCGCGGCCGGGCCGGCGACCTGTGCGGCGTACATGGCGGCGAACAGCCAGCCGGAGCCGACGATGTTGGAGAAGCCGATCCCGGTCAGTCCCCAGAACCCCAGGTCCCGCCGCAACCGGCGCTCCTGCGTCCGCACTTCGGTTGCGGCGCCCCCGGCCGGTTCACCCGATACCTGACGTTCCGCCACGGAACGGCCTCCTCGACTCGCTGTCTGCGCTGGTCAGGACCCTACTCGACATGTTCGCGCCAGCGGGCGGCCTTTTGTTGCGGCAATGTGAAGCGTGTGGCGGCGGGGTCGGACGAGTTGCCCGGGGGTGGGGCCGAAGAGCGCACCGGGCCCCTGCTGCCCGGCGTCGGTGCGTCGGCCGACCCGCTGGTACCGGCCGCCGCGCAACCAGTCCCGGGCGAACGGCCAGGCGTCGACCGCGCCGCCGAGGTGGTGGCGGCACTAGGCCCGGTCGATGTGGCAGCGCGATGCGGAGCGGCGGCGCGGCAGCCGTGCCCGGTCCACGCCGAGGGCGACCGGCGGGACGGGCCGCCCGCGCCCCACGGTCCTTGCCCCTGCCGCATGCCCGTCAGCCGTGCCGTAACACCGGCGTCCGGGGGCCGGCGGTCACCCGCAGGTCCAGCAACCCGCCCAGCATGCGGTACGGACCTGGTGGTGGCGCAGCTGGAGCTCGGTGAGGCCGTCGTCGCGGGCCTCCTCGTGGTGGCCGTCGGCGAGCGCACGGGCCTGGGCGAGCCGGCCGTACACGATGACGGTGAGCGCCGCCAGCTCCTCGGGCTCGGCACGGCCCCGGACGATGCGCAGCGGCACCTCGGCGGGGTCTTCGGTCGGGCTGGTCACACGGCCGACGCTAGGAGCGGGCGCCGGGGGCGGCGCGGCGGCCTGCGCCGTTCGGCGGCCGGGCGGCCTCCCCAAGCGTGATTTCGGCGGGCCCGACCGTGTTGTTCCCGGGCGGCGCCGGACCGGCGGCGAGGATCACGCGGACATATGGGCACGCACACCGGCGGCGGATACCGCAGTGGGGATGGTTGGGCGATGAGACGTGAGCGGAGCAGCGACGAGGGCGTGGCGCAGCACGACGGGCGCCGGGGCTTCCTCAAGTACGCGGCGGGGATCGCGGGAGTGGCGGCCGGCGCCGGGCTGGGCGGCGGCCCGGCGGTCGCCGTGCCGGCGGGCCGTTCGGCGACCGGTGGACCGGCGACCGGCCCCACGCCGGAGCGGGCCTCGGACGGCCGGCTGCTGCCACCGGACCGGGTGCCGTTCCACGGGAACCACCAGGCCGGCATCCTCACCCCGCAGCAGCTGTTCTCCGGCTTCGCGGCGTTCGACGTGCTGGTGCAGAACCGGGCCGACCTGACCCGGCTGCTGAGGAAGCTCACCGAGCGGGCCCGGGTGCTGACGGCCGGCGTGAAGCCGAAGGACGAGAGGACGGCGGCGGAGCCGCAGACCCCGGACTCGCTGACCGTCACGGTCGGCCTCGGGGCGTCCCTCTTCGACGACCGGTTCGGGCTCGCCGGGCACAAACCGCGGCACCTGAAGGCGATGCCGGCGTTCCCCGACGACCGGCTGGAACCGGCGCGCTGCCACGGCGATCTGTCGCTCCAGGTCTGCGCCGAGCACCCGGACGCGATCGTGCACGTCCTGCGCGACCTGGGCCGGGCGACCCACGGGATGATGCGACCGCGGTGGCGGATGGACGCGTTCATGAACCCGTCCCGGCCCTCGGGGTCGCCGCGGAACTTCCTCGGATTCAAGGACGGGATCGTCAACCCCGACACCGAGTCGTCGTCGGAGATGGACCGGCTGATCTGGGTGACGCCGCGGTGCGGGGAGCCGGACTGGGCCGAGGGCGGCAGCTACCAGGTGGTGCGGCTGATCCGCTTCCACTCCGAGTCCTGGGACCACCTGGCGGTGGGCCACCAGGAGAAGATCTTCGGGCGGCACAAGGCGAGCGGCGCGCCCCTGGGAGGCACCAGGGAGGACGCCGCGCCGGACTACCGCGACGACCCCGACGGCCGGACCATCCCGCTCGACGCGCACATGCGGCTCGCCAACCCCCGCACCCCGCACTCCGACACGTCCCGTTTCCTGCGCCGGAGTTACAACTACGACCAGGGCTACGACCAGCACGGCCGGATGAACCTCGGGCTGGTCTTCTGCGGCTACCAGCAGAACGTGCAGCGCCAGTTCGCCACCGTGCAGCGCCGACTGCGGCACGAGCCCCTCGCCCGCTTCATCACCCCCGAGGGCGGCGGCTACTTCTTCATCCTGCCCGGCGTACGCGACAACGACGACTGGTTCGGCGCGCGGCTGATGGGCGACACCCGGTAGCGTCCCGAACCGGAGCTTCGTCGCCGGTCGGCCGTGAGCCGTCCCGGACCGAAGACTCCGCCGTTGCCGGTGGCCGACGCCCAGCGGACCCTGCCCGGGGCGTGAGCGCGTCGCCGCGCCACCGCCCGTCGGCACGTCCGCTGCCGGCGCGTGCCCTCAGCCGGTCACACCGCCTCCCCCGAGACGGCACGATCCTGACCGTCGGAGAGCGCGGCCGGGCTCGTCGGCGAGGTGCCGGCCGTCCTCGCACCGGCTTCGCCGCGCACGCAGATCAGTCCCAGTCGGACGGCGGCTGCGTGACCCTGCCGCCCGTGTGCGGCAGGGTCACGTGGTCCTCGGCACCGGAGGGCAGTGCGGCGACGCACGCCGCCGAGCAGGCGTTGACCAGGAGAGGCAGCACGTCGGTGGCCACCCGCAGGGAGAGCCACACCTGGTGGACCCGGCCCGGCCGGATCTGCCGGTCGCAGACGCTGCATCCGCGGACGGCCGTGGTTCCCCAGCGCCGGGCATCCAGCTCCGCCAGGCCGGGATCGGCAGCGGACTCCCGCGCCGGCCGGAGTCGCGGGAAGGGGGGACGGAGCTTGTAGTTGCCGAACAGCGCGCGGGTGCTCACCGTGCTCCGGACCAGTTTCGGGCATCGGGTGATCTCGTAGGGGAACCAGTGCAGCCGGTATGACGTGTACGGAGTGAACTCCTCCAGACTGCTCATCGCGCCGATCTCGGGCGGTACGCGGACCAGGTTGCTGCCGTAGAGCACGAAGTGCCTGACCGCCGTCAGTTGGGCGATGCTCGGCGGCAGGGTGACGATCTGCCGCCGTTCCTCGGCGCTGAGTCCGGCGAGGGGACTGAACTCCTCCCGCCCGTCGTCCGCGGCCTCGTCGATCAGCTCCAGGAGACGTCGCCACCCGGCGGCCGAGGTGTCCTGGCGCTCGGCGTGGAAGCCGACACGGGCGCGCGGGCGTGGCTTGGCCTGGTCGATGCACGCGCACCCGTCCCGCGAGGAACCGCGCCCCCCTTGAGCCGCACCGAATCTGCCGCCCCACCGGTTCACGAAGAGTCCCGGTCCGCCCTTGTCTGCCATGCGGCCACGATACGGATCCTCGTCCGTCCGTTCGCGCCTTCGGGAAATCCCCGCGAACGGCGGCCGCTTCGGCAGCAGACCCCGGGCCGACGGTGCGGGTGCAGCCGCCGGCCCGGGCGTCTCCTGGACTCTCAGCGGCCCCCGCCGGAACTCGCGGCCGCGAACGACATCGCGACGGCGCCCGCCCGCGCACCGTCCGCCCGGTGGGCCGCCTGGCGCGTCCCCCCGCCGCCGTAGAACGGGGTCTGCGCCTCACCCGCCACCGGCGTCTGCGCCTGGCCCGCCAGCGGGGCCTGCGCCTGGCCCGTCGCCGGGATCTGCGCCTGGCCCGTCACCGGGGCCTGCAGCTGGCTTGTCACCGGGGTCTGCGCCTGGCCCGTGATCGGGGTCTGCATCTGGCTTGTCACCGGGGTCTGCGCCTGACGCTGCGGGAAGCTCTTCCGCTGCGCCGTCGCGTGGATCACCCGGCGCTTCGCCCCGTGCATCCCCTGACGCTTCTTCAGGCCCTGCACCGCCACCTTCCCGTCCGCGGGGTTCACCGTGTAGCGCACGCCCTCGTGCGTGACGGACCGGTGGGTCGAGCTGAGGGTGGCGATCTGCTTGTTCCTGAGGTGGATCTTCGCCGTGTAGCTGCCGTTGACCTTCTGCACGGTGGCCTGCGCGCCGTTGGTCAGTTTGACCGTACGGACCGGGCCCGGCTTGGTCCTGCCGTGGCTGCTCGCGACCAGCGGCTTGGCGTAGACGTACGTGCCGTCGAAGTGGACGCGGATGCCCCGGGTGTAGCTCTGACCCTTCTTCAGCCTCGCGAAGGGCTTTCCGCTGCCGATCGTCTGGAGATCGCAGACCCCGTTGTGGATCACGGCCTCCATGCCCCCGCCGATGCCGACGGCCCTGACCTTGTCCTTGGCCGGCGTCCGGGGTGCGGTGTGCGCGGTGTCGGCGGACGCGGGCCGGTCCTGCTGCCGCGGAGTGCCCGCGGCGAATGCGGTGGTCGGTACGGCCACTGCGCCGGCCAGCAGAGCGGCGGTGCAGATGGCACGCAGGGAGGTGCGCGAAGCGGAGGAGACGCGGGAGGTCTTCATGGAGCTCGTAACCCTTCTCAGTATGCAGAACGCGCGACGTGGTGTCGGCAAACCGGGGCATTGCGTGCCATATCCGGCGTAATGCGGACACATCGGGATATTAGACAGGGTTCACCCGACCGCAAGGATGAGGCGCACGGTGCGCGGATGTCGTGTACGGCGCTTGGCCCCGCCGGAACTCCGGCGGGGCCGGGACGAGACCCCCGCGAGCGCCGGAAAGCGGCAGGCGCGAGCGAGGCCGACGGCCCGTTGGCGGACGGGGCTCACTGGACTGCCGCACAAGTTCTGCATACGTGGCGGTCGCCGTGGACGCGACGCCGCCGGAAACCCCGGCCTCCCGCACGCCACTGCCACCGCGGTGACGGCATGACGGCGGGACCCGGGGTCCGCGTGCGGGGTACGGCCGCCGCCGGGGCGGGTGCCGGGGCGGCGACGGCCTTCGGGTCAGCAGCTCAGGTGGTCTCCCGGCGTGGTGCCGAGGATCTGCGTGAAGCGCGTGTAGTTGTCGATCCGGCTCTGCACCTGGCCGGGGTTGCCGCCGTTGCATTCGAGGGAGCCGTTTATGCTGCGGATGGTCTCGCCGAAGCCGGCGCCGGTGACCATCGCGTTGTGCGGGGTCATGGTGCCCGGGCCCTTCTGGGTGTTCCAGTACCAGAGCGCGGTCTTCCAGGCGACGGCGGCGTCCTGCTCCACCAGGTACGGGTTGTTCAGCAGGTCGATCCCCAAGGCGTCGCCGGCGGCCTTGTAGTTGAAGTTCCAGCTGAGCTGGATCGGTCCGCGTCCGTAGTAGGCGGCCTGACCCGCCGGGCACCCGTACGGCTGGGTGGCGTCGCAGTAGTGCGGGTAGTTGCCGGTGTTCTGCTCCACCACGTAGACCAGACCGCCGGTCTCGTGGCCGACGTTCGCCAGGAAGGCCGCCGCCTCCTGGCGCTTGACGGTGTCGCTCCCGGTGTTCGCGAACTCCGGGTAGGCGCTCAGCGCGGCGGTCAGTCCGCTGTACGTGTAGAACGGATTCCGGTTCGGGAACATCTGGTTGAACTGCGCCTCGCTGACGACGAATCCCTCCGCTCGCGTCCCGGCGTCGGCCGGTGCCGTACAGGAGGGGCAGGCCGCCGTGGCCGCCGCGGGTGATGCCGGGACGGCGAGGGCGAGGCCCACGGCCATGGTGGTGGCGCTCAGCAGGGCGGCGAGGCGAGATCTCATGGCGGTGACTCCTTCGTGCGGCCGGGCTCCGACGGACGGGGCGGCGGCCGCGGTGGGGGGAAGTGCCTTACGAATCAAGCTTGTTGACGCACCGTCAAGCTAGTCCAACTGCTGCGACCAGCAAGGGTCGGCGGTCTAGACCAGGCCACCCTATGGGTGATCGCGCAGGCATGTCCATACCAATACGGGTACCTAGCGGCATTCCGGCCCGAACCGGCATGCTTCACGCCAGGCGACAGCAACCGGTCGGCGGCCAGGTGCAGTTGTCGGCCGCCGACCGGTCGGCGGCCGACGCCACTCCCGTGATCGCGCCGCGCACGTGCGCGCCGAACGGGACCGAGGTCCACTGGAAGCGGGCGCCCCGCGCACCAGTCGGCGCGCAGCCGCTTGCCGACGGTGTACGGGATGAGTTCGACGGCGGTCCCGGGGCAGGCGTACATCGGCGCGTCCGGGGTCCGGGGTCCGGGGGGGGCGAGCGCGGACTCCAGCAGCCGGTTCTGCCGGTCCACTTGGCGCGGCGGGTCGCCGACGGTCACATCGGAGATCTTCGTCGTCGGCGGCCGCCGCGGCGTCGCCGGGCCGACGGCGAGCCGGGCCGCGACCGCACCGGCAGCCGGCAGCCGGCCGCCGCGTCGACGCCGGGGACCGCAGCGCCTGGGCGAGGGGGCGCGCACCTTTTCGGCGACAGTGGGGCCGGTGTTGGAGGAGCGGCAGCGGCGGGCTCCGGGCACCCTGCATGGCGATGCCGAGCCGTCGCGCCCGGTGCCGCCCACACATGGCGCACCGATCGTCGACCGGCTCATGCCGGGTGCCTCAGGCCGCCGGCCGGAAGGGCTGCCGTGCTCCGCTCACCCAGGCCCGGCACGGTAGCGGCGTGCGGCCGAGAGGTCAGCGGGCACGACACCACCGGTCGGCCGGGCCGGCGGGCCCGGCCGACCGGTGGTCGGCTCCCTGCGGGTTCAGCAGATCCGGGGCAGCTGCTCCCCCAACGGCAGGTCGACCACCCGCGTGCCGCCGAGCGGGGTGCGGGCCACCACCATGCCGGGGTGGGCGGCGACCGCCTCGCCGATCACCGCGGCCCCGGCGCCCAGCGGGTGGGCGCGCATCGCGTCCAGGACGGCGTCGGCGTGCTCGCGGGGGACGAACGCCACCAGCTTGCCCTCGTTGGCGACGTACATCGGGTCGAGGCCGAGGATGGCGCAGGCGTTGGCGACGACCGGCGGTACGGGGACGGCGCGCTCGTCGATGACCACGCCGGTCGCGGAGGCGGTGGCGATCTCGTTGAGCGCGGCGGCCAGTCCGCCGCGGGTGGGGTCGCGCAGCACGTGCAGGTCGGGGGTGACCGCGAGCATGGTCTGGACGAGTCCGCCGAGGGCCGCGCAGTCGCTCTCGATCTCGACGCCGAACTCCAGGCCCTCGCGCACGCTCATGATGGCCACGCCGTGCACGCCGATGTCGCCGCTGACGATCACCACGTCGCCGGGCACCACCCGCTGCGGCCGCAGGTCGACGCCGGGCGGGATCACCCCGATGCCGGCGGTGTTGAGGTAGACCCCGTCGCCGCGGCCGGCCTCGACGACCTTGGTGTCGCCGGTGGCCACCTCCACTCCGGCGGCCCGGGCCGCGGCGCCCATCGCGTCGGCGACCCCGGCGACCACCGGCATCTCCACGCCCTCCTCCAGGATGAAGCCGCAGGAGAGGTAGGCGGCTCGGGCGCCGCTCATGGCGAGGTCGTTGACGGTGCCGTTGACGGCGAGGTCGCCGATGCTGCCGCCGGGGAAGAACAGCGGCCGGACGACGTAGGAGTCGGTGGAGAAGGCCAGCCGCTGGCCGCCGAGCGCGAAGACCGCGGAGTCGCCGAGCTGGGCGAGGAGTTCACCGCCGAACGCCGGCACGAAGATCTGCTGGACGAGTTCGGCGGAGAGCGCCCCGCCCCCGCCGTGGCCCATGACGACGCGCGGGGTCTCGCGCAGCGGGGTGGGACAGGTCCAGCCGGTGATGTCGACCGTGGGCAGGTCGCGGGGGCCCTGCCCGGTGGCGGGGGTCCGCGCGGTGGTGTCAGACAACGGGGGTCGCCTCCAAGGGGGTCGGCGTGCTGCCGAGCCGGCGGTACAGGTAGTAGGCGGCGCAGGCGCCCTCGCTGGAGACCATGGTGGCGCCGAGCGGATTGCGCGGGGTGCAGGTGGTGCCGAACGCCTCGCACTCGTGGGGTTTGAGCAGCCCTTGCAGGACTTCGCCGCTGCGGCAGGCCGCGGGCTCGCGGGTGGCGATGCCGTCGACCGGGAAGCGGTGTTCCGCGTCGTAGTCGCGGTAGCGCTCGGAGAGCCGCCAGCCGCTGGCGGGGATGGTGCCGATGCCGCGCCAGGCGCGGTCGGTGACCTCGAAGACGTCGGCCAGCATGGCCCGGGCGGCCGGGTTGCCGTCGGGGCGGACGGCGCGCGGGTAGGCGTTGTCGACGGTGTGCTCACCGCGTTCCAGCTGCCGGACGGTGCGGCGAATGCCCTCCAGGATGTCCAGCGGTTCGAAGCCGGTGACGACGATCGGCACCCGGAAGCGGTCGGCGAGTGCGGGGTACTCGTCGGTGCCCATCACGCTGCACACGTGGCCGGCGGCCAGGAACGCCTGGACCCGGCAGCTCGGCGAGGTCATGATCGCCTCGATCGCGGGCGGTACCCGGACGTGCGAGACCAGCATGCTGAAGTTGCGCATGCCCAGCTTGCGGGCCTGATAGACCGTCATGGCGTTGGGCGGGGCGGTGGTTTCGAAGCCGATGCCGAAGAACACCACCTCGCGGTGCGGGTTCTGCTGGGCGATCTTCAGCGCGTCCAGCGGGGAGTAGACGACGCGGACG
Organism: Streptomyces sp. CB02959; assembly: GCF_002803155.1. Classification (GTDB taxonomy): domain Bacteria; phylum Actinomycetota; class Actinomycetes; order Streptomycetales; family Streptomycetaceae; genus Streptomyces. The sequence goes on along the minus strand of NZ_NNBP01000039.1, from coordinate 24,266 downwards.
TCGCCGCCCTCGCTGCGCACCCGGAACAGGTCGCGGTCGGTGCCCGGCACCCGGAGCATGTCGCCGAACGAGCAGAAGATCACCTCGGGGCGGGCGGCGATGTCCAGCGCCTTGTCGATGACGGCCAGCGGGGTGACGCACACCGGGCAGCCCGGCCCGTGGATCAACTCGACCTCGTCGGGCAGGAGTTGGTCGATGCCGTGCCGGATGATGGTGTGCGTCTGGCCGCCGCAGACCTCCATCAGGGCCCACGGCCGGGTCGCGGCGGCGCGGATGTCGTCCAGCAGCCGCCGGGCCAGCTCCGGGTTCTGGAACTCGTCGATGTACTTCACTGCCGCGCCTCCTGCGCCTGTGGTTCGTCCCGGCCGGCGGCCGCTTCCCAGGGGTCTCCGAACTCCTCCTGGAGCAGCCCGAGTTCCTCGAAGAGGGCCAGGGTCCGGCGGGCCGACTCCTCGTCGAGCCGCTGCAGCGCGAAGCCCACGTGGACGATCGCGTACTCACCGACCGCGAGGTCCGGGACGTATTCCAGGCACACCTCCTTGACCACCCCGCCGAAGTCGACGGTGGCCATCCGGGTGCCGTCCCGTTCCTCGATCTCCATCACCTTGCCGGGCACCGCCAGGCACATGGGTCCTCCTCGTCGTGCGGGTGCGGATGCGGGTTCATACGGGGGCTAGGCGTCGCGCCTGCGGGCCGCGACCAGCAGTTGGCCGAGGGCCAGTCCGCCGTCGTTGGGCGGGACCAGGCGGTGCCGCAGCACGGTGAAGCCGTCCTGCCGCAGCATCCGGGCGGCGGACTCGGCCAGCAGGGTGTTGGCGAACACTCCGCCGGTCAGCGCCACGGTCGCCAGGCCGGTGCGCTCCCGGGCCAGGCCGCAGCAGCGCCGGACCAGTCCGGCGACCGCGGCGTGGAAGCGAGCCGCGATCAACGCCGGGCCGGTGCCCGCGGACACGTCCTCGGCGACCGCGGCGAGGACCGGGGCGGGGTCGGCGACCAGCGCGGCGCCACCGCCCGCCGGGGCGCCGGTGCGCAGCGCGAAGGTGTAGCCGGGGCCGCGGTCGTCGCCGGCGGTGCGGGCGGCGGCCTCCAGCGCTACGGCGGCCTGGGCCTCGTAGCCGGCATGGTGGCAGATGCCGGCGAGCGAGGAGACCGCGTCGAAGAGCCGGCCCATGCTGGAGGTCGGCGCGCAGTTGATGTCGCGCTCCAACTGGCGTTCCAGCAGCGGCAGTTCCTCGGGCGGGCAGGCGGCCACCGGCGGCAGGTCGGGGGTCCAGGGCAGGCCGGCGGCGTGCAGGTGGGCGAGGGCCATCCGGTAGGGGCGGCGGACGGCGATGTCGCCGCCGGGCTGCGGGACGTAGCCGAGTTGGGCGAAGCGGCGGTACCCGGCGTAGTCGGCGAGGAGGATCTCGCCGCCCCAGAGCGCGCCGTCGTCGCCGTAGCCGGCGCCGTCGAAGGCGACGCCGATCACCGGCTGCCGGCCGTCCAGGCCGTGTTCGGCCATGGCGGCGGCGATGTGGGCGTGGTGGTGCTGGACCCGGACCAGGGGGCGGCCGCGGGTGTGCCGGCGGGCCCACTGGCCGGTGCGGTAGCCGGGGTGCCGGTCGGTGGCGAGCAGCCGCGGCCGGACCCCGGTGAGGGTCTCCAGGTGCGCACCGGCCCGTTCGAAAGCCAACTGGGTGGCCAGGTCGTCCATGTCGCCGATGTGCGCGGACAGCCAGGCCCGGCGCCCCTCCCCCAGGCACAGCACGGTCTTGAGGTCCCCGCCGGTGGCCAGCGCGGGCCGGACCGGCACCGGGAGCGGCACCGGGTACGGGGCGCAGCCGCGCGAGCGCCGGACGTACAGCGGCTCGCCGTCGCTGATCCGGACCACCGAGTCGTCGCACGGGACCTGGATCGCCCGGTCGTGGGCGAGCCAGGCGTCCGCCAGGTGCACCAGCCGCTCCAGGGCGTCCGCGTCGTCGGTGACGAGGGGGTCGCCCGCCACGTTGCCGCTGGTCATCACCAGCAGCCGGGGCCCCGGAGGGTCGCCCGGCAGGCCGAACAGCAGGTGGTGCAGCGGGGTGTAGGGGAGCATCAGCCCGAGGTCGGGGCAGCCGGGGGCGACGGCGGCGGCGACGGTGGGCGCGTCGGGCGCGGGCCCACCGGGGCGCCGGCGCAGCAGCACGATCGGCCGCACCGGCCCGGTGAGCAGCGCCCGTTCCGCGGTGCCGGCCTCCACCAGCTGGGCCACGTCGTCGAGGTGGCGTGCCATCAGCGCGAACGGCTTGTCGCCGCGGGCCTTGCGGCGCCGCAGCTCGGCCACCGCGCGGTCGTTCCCGGCGTCGCACACCAGGTGGTAGCCGCCGAGTCCCTTGACGGCGACGATCGCGCCCTCGGCGAGCAGCCGTCGGGTGCCGGCCAGCGGGTCGCCGGGCAGCGGCCGCGGCGCGCCGCCGGGGCCGTCCGGGTCGGCGGCCAGCAGCCGCAGCCGGGGACCGCAGTCGTGGCAGGCCAGGGGCTGGGCGTGGAACCTGCGGTCGGCCGGGTCGGCGTACTCGGCCGCGCAGCGCGGGCACATCGGGAAGCCGGCCATGGTGGTCTGGGCGCGGTCGTAGGGCAGTGCGCGGACGATGGTGAAGCGGGGGCCGCAGTGCGTGCAGGTGACGAAGGGGTGCCGGTAGCGGCGGTCGGCCGGGTCGGTCAGCTCGGCCAGGCAGGCGTCGCAGGTGGCGGCGTCCGGGGCGACCAGGGTGCGGGCGGGGCCGCGGGTGTGGGAGGCGAGGATGGCGAAGCCGGTGCCGCCGGTGACCGCGATGTCCTCGCCGTCCACCGCTTCGACGACCGCGAGCGGGGGCGCCTCGGCGCGCAGCCGTGTGCCGAAGCGGTGCAGGGCGCCGGGCGGCCCCTCGATCTCGGCGACCACACCCTCGCCGGTGTTGCTGACGTGGCCGGTCAGGCCCAGTTCCATGGCGAGGCTGTGGACGAACGGGCGGAATCCGACGCCCTGGACGATGCCGCGCACGGTGATCCGGCGGCGGGCGGCGGCCGCGGCGGAGGTCTCGGCAGGGCGCACGGCGCGAGCCGCCCCGGGGGTGGGGGCCTCCCCTGCTCCAGCCGGTTCCAGAGCGGGGGGAACAGTGCCGGTACCGGGCTGCCCGACGGTCATGAGCGGCTCGACGCCACCGCGTCGCGGTCGCCGGTCCGGTCCGCCGGGCCGTCGTGCACGTGGTGCGACTGACGGGTCATCACCGGGATGTGTGCCGGTCCGCGGTCCCGGGCCGCCAGGGCCCGGTCCAGCAGCGTCCCGAGGCCCTCGCCGCCGCGGACCGAGGTGCGGACGACCTCGGCACCGGGGTTGACCTGCTCCACGTTGGCGCGGAAGGCCGCCTCGTCGAAGTCCACCGCCGCGGCGATGTCGGTCTTGGTGATCAGGACCAGATGGGCCAGGCCGAAGGCGGTGGGGTACTTGAGGGGTTTGTCCTCGCCCTCGGTCACCGAGGCGAGCACCACCCGCAGGGTCTCCCCCAGGTCGTACGAGGCGGGACAGACCAGGTTCCCGACGTTCTCGACGAACAGCAGCCGGGTCCCGGTGGGCAGCCAGCCGTCCAGGTGCCCGCCGAGCATCTCGGCCTCCAGGTGGCACAGCCCGTCGGTGAGCACCTGTTTGACGGGGACTCGGGAGCGGGCCAGCCGGATCGCGTCGTTCTCGGTGGCGAGGTCGGCGGTGAGCGCCGCGACCGGCACCCCGCGTTCCCGGGCGAGGATCAGCTCGCGTTCCAGCAGGGCGGTCTTGCCGCTGCCCGGACTGGAGAGCAGGTTGACGACCGCGGTGCCGCGGGCCGCCAGTTCCTCGCGCAGGGTGTGGGCGCAGGCGTCGTTCTTGGCGAGCACGGCCTGTTGCAGGTCAAGGACACGGCACATGGGATCAGCGCTCCTCGTGCGTCGGAGGGGGTGCCGGGGCGTCGTGCCAGCTGACGTCGGCGATCCGCAGTTCGCGGCCGGACAGCAGCTGCACGGACGCCCCGCCGCACCCGGGGCAGCTCAGGCGCGGCGGCATGCCCGCCGGCCAGGTCCGGTCGCAGGGACCGCAGCGGGCCCGGGCCGCGACCGGTTCGGTGATCAGCTCGGCGCCGGCCAGCACCGTGCCCTCGCACGCGAGCTGGAAGGAGAAGGCCAGGGCGTCGGGGACCACGCCGGCCAGTTCGCCGACCTGGAGCCGGACGCGGCTGACCGCGGTCGCGCCGGCGGGCCGTACCGCGCTTTCCACCTGGTCGATGACCGCCAGCGCGATGGACATCTCGTGCATCGGTCCGTCTCTCTCTGGTGTGACGACCGGTTGCCGCTGGCTTCATTAGACGGTGCGGTCCCGGGGCGTCCGGGGTGCCTCGCCGGGGCGGCGCGGTGGCATACACCGTTCGGTGCAGCGCGCCCGCCGCCCGCGGGACCGCCCCTGCCTCACATGGCGCGCATCCGCAGATAGCGCTTGACGTCGGGCAGGTTGCGCAGGGCGAGCGCGAGGGCGGCGGCCAGGGCCCCGCCGAGGGCGATCTTCAGCATGGTGTCGTGTTCCTCTCACTGGTGGCGGCCGGGGCACCGGTGGCAGCCGGCTCCGGTTCGTCGGCGCCGACCAGCCGCAGCACGAGCCGGACGGCCTCGTCGACGGCGGTGGCGACCGGCGCGCTCAGGCCGATGCCTTCGGCGGTGTCGGCGGGTTCGCAGCCGACGACCAGGACGCGTTGCGGGCGTCGGGTGCCGGTGCCCGCGCTGAGCGTGTCGAGCAGCGCCAGGACGGCGTCGGGGGTCATGTGGTGGGCGTCGATCGGGGTGTTCTCGGGGCGGGCGACGGTGTCGGCGGGGTCGGTGGCGTCGAGGAGGTAGAGCGCGCCGGGCTCGCCGCCTCGCGCCGCGGCGTCCACCAGAAGCACCGTGTCGTACCCGTCCAGCATCCGGTAGGCGAGGTGAACGCCGCGGACGCCGGCGTCGACCAGTTCCACCCCGTCGGGCAGGGTGTGCGCCCCGAGCGCGCGGACCGCCTCGACGCCGAAGCCGTCGTCGCCGAGGAAGATGTTGCCGACGCCCGCGATCAGGGTGCGGCCGGGTGGCGGGGTGGGGGGCGGGTCGCTGCTCACTCGTTCTCCAGGGGCGCGAGTTCGTCGGGTTGGAAGTAGAGGAAGCGGCCCTGTTCGCGCCGGATGTCGGCGCCCGGGTCGCCCTCGACGGTCACCGCGAGGTGCACCCCGCCGTCCACGTCGTGCAGGACGGCCTCGACCTGCGCGGCGCGCCCGTGCAGGAAGAAGTCCTGGGCGTCGGTGCGGCGTCGGCCGGGGCGCAGCGCCACCCGGCTGCCGGCGCCGACCGAGCGGCCGTCGACGATGATCCGGTCGGTCAGCGGGTCCAGGTCGCGGTCACCGGCCGGGTCCCACCAGGGCGTGTCCGGGCGGGCCGGTTCCGCGGCCGGGGCGGGCTCGGTGACCTCGCGCAGCGCCCGTACGGCACCGTGCAGCCGCTCCAGCACCTCGGGCGGCATCCCGTCGGCGAGGGCGATCACCTCGGCGGCCCGGGGGTCGGTGCCGCGGGCCTCGCGCTTCTCCTGGTCGGTGAGGGCCGCCGTGCGGAGGGCGAGGATCTCGTCGATCTCCAGGGCGTCGTAGAGCGGGCCGGGGCTCTCGGGGGCAACGGCCGGGTGGTCCTCCAGGATGATCGGGGCGGACAGCATCACCTCGGTGCTCCCGGGCGGGCCGGCCAGCACCGGCCAGGTGTGTTCGTTGCGGCAGTCGGCGACCGCGCCCCGGGCCCATTCGGGCGGGTCGGTCTGGGAGTGGAACCGGCCGGCGCTCAGGCCGAGGAGGAGGTGCGCGGCGACCAGTGAGCGGGGCAGGGCCGCGTCCCGGTCGTCCGCCGCCGGGTCCGGGACCCAGCCGCTGGTGTTGTGCACCGTCGCGGTCAGCTTCAGCACCGCGTACGGGCCGGCGATCTCCTCGGCGGTCAGCCGCAGCTCGCCGCTGATCTCCTCGCGGCGGCGCACCAGTCGGCCGACGAGCCGGCCGTCGGCGTCGTGCACCGGCTCGGTGTCCTCGCCCGGCGGCCAGGTCAGCGGGACGGTGACGCCGTCCCCTGCGAGGTCGGCGACCGCCACGTCGAGCGGGCAGCGCTCCTCGGTGCCCTCGTCCCACGGGACCAGCACCCGGTCGGGCAGTTCCAGTTCCGGTACGGTCACGAACTCGCCGTCGGGGCACCGGCGTTGGACGGTGCGCCGCTGGGCGCGCAGGAACCTGAGCTCGGCGCGGAGCCGGGCGCCGGCGCGGGGTTCCATGAGGCATTCGGTGCGCTGGTGGGAGTGTTCGGCCCGGTCGGCGCCCCAGCCGGGCGGCACGAGGACGCCGAACTGCCAGCGCAGCCGGTTCTTGGCGGCGGACGCCCGGTAGGGGTAGAGCACGTACCCCTCGAAGAGCACGGCGTCCGCGACCTGCCGGGCGACGGCGAACCGGTCGGCCAGGGGGTCCGTGGGCGCGGGGGTGGTCACGGTGCGGTCCTCTCGGTGGCGGGGCGGGCGACGGCGGTGGGGAAGCCGGGGGATCCCCGTCCGGTGCCGTCCGCGGCGGCCAGCAGCGCCGCGACGGTGGCCTCCCAGGACGGCAGGGCGTGCCGGGACCGGAACGCCAGCAGCCCGTCCAGGCTCTCCCGCGGCAGCCGCAGCCAGCCGCAACCGGGGAAGTGGGTGTCGGTCATCTCCCGCCACACGGCGGTCGGGAGCCGGCACTCGGCTTCCTTGTGCCAGGGCACCGGGGTGACCTGGAAGCCGCCCGGACCGGCGAAGACGGTGCCGGAGAAGAGCAGCAGCAGCGGCACCTCGCCGTCGCGCAGGGCGTGGACGTAACGGCCCGCGGCGACCTCCAGGTCGTAGCTGCACGGGACCGGGAGGTCCACCTCGGTCTCGCCGGTGAATCCGGGGACGATCTGGGAGACCTGGGCGAACTGGAGGGGCTTGAGGGTGCTGCCCCAACGGGACCGTACTCCGAAGAGGTCGGCCAGGGCGGCGGCCTCCTCGGCGTCGTAGTCGCGCCGGGCCGGTTCGATGCGCAGCTGGCAGCGCAGTGCCAGGGCGTGCACCCGCGCCGCTCCGGCGGCGGTGATCCGCAGCCGGAAGAGGAGGGTCGGGGCGGCGGCGTAGCGGTCGGCGCGGACGCCGGTGCAGGCGAAGGACAGCTCGGTCACGGCCGCCGGACCTCCTCCCGCAGTTCCCGGGCCCGGCGGGCGATGTCGGCGAAGAAGTCCGCCAGGGCGGCGCGGGCCTCGGCGCCGCCGTCGAAGCCGCGCCACAACAGCCTTAGCCGGCCGGTGAGTTCGTAGGCGAGGTCGACCGGGATCAGGTGGCAGTCGGTGCGGCCGTCGCCGCGGTGCAGCAGCAGGGCCTCGACGTCGGGGGTGAGCAGGTCGGCCAGTCGGGTGGCGTCGCGGACGGCCTGCCAGGCGGCCGGGTCGAGTTCGCTCTCGGTGGCGCCGGCCGGGCTGGGGTAGAGCGCCACCACCCGGCCCAGGGCGGCGTTGTCCAGGAGGAAGGCGACGCCGACGGGGATCCGGAGCCGGTCCCAGACCGTGTCGTCGAGGTGGTGGGCGGGGTCGGTCAGGAAGCGGTCCGGGACGGTGCGGAACTGCCCGCCGCCGGCCCCGGGCCGCTCGAAGAGCAGCGCGCAGTGCGGGCAGGCGCAGGCCAGTGCGCGGTTCCGGGTGTCGACCAGGTGGCGGTGGCGGCCAGCGAGTTCGATGCCGCACAGTTCGCAGCGTTCGGGCGGCGGGGGCGCGGGGGCCCGGAAGCGCCGCAGGCCGCGGTGGGCGGCGGTCGGCGGCGCGTTCACGACACCGGGGCGGCGGTCGGCGGACGGCGGGAGATCTGGAGCAGGGGCGGCTCCGGAGCGGCCGTCCGGGTCTCCCACGCGACCGAGGTGACCTCCGGCGCGAAGCAGGACAGCGCGCCCTCGACCGCCGGCCGGTCGGCCGCGCCGCCGCACCCGCAGCCGCCGGAGCCGCTCTCCGCCAGCCGCAGCGCCCCGGTCTCCGGGACGAACTCGGCGACCTCGACCGCGTCCTGGCTCCGTACGCTGGCCAGCGCCCGGTCGATGCGGGTGGCGGCGTCCTCCGGGTGCAGGTCGTGCAGCACCAGCAGGCTGCTGACCAGGGCGTCCCCCAGCAGGGCGGTCCGTGGCCCGTCCGCGCCGGTGCGCCGCTCGACCAGGTGCATGATGCGGGTCAGTCCGGCGCCGTAGAAGTCCATCAGGACGCGGACGAGTTCCTCGGCGGTCGCGGTCGTCGCGGCGTCGCCGTGCGCGGCGAGCCGGTCCAGCAGTTCCTCGACCCGGCGGCCGGTCAGTTCGGCGTCGGGGGCGGCGACGGGCGCGGTCATCCGGCCAGCCCGCTCAGTCCGGTGGGGACGTGCATGGTCTGGACGGTCCGGCCGCCGACGTACATGTGGACGCCGCAGGGCAGGCACGGGTCGAAGCTGCGCACCGTCCGCATGATGTCGATGCCCTTGAAGTTCTCCGGGGAGTTCTCCTCGAAGATCGGGGTGTTCTGCACGGCGTCCTCATAGGGGCCCGGGGTGCCGTAGGAGTCGCGGGTGCTGGCGTTCCACGGTGTCGGCGGGTAGGGGTGGTAGTTGGCGATCTTCCCGTCGCGGATGACCATGTGGTGCGAGAGCACTCCGCGGACCGCCTCGGTGAAACCGCAGCCGATGGACTCGTCGGGGACCTCGAACTTCTCCCAGGTCTGGGTGCGTCCGGCGCGCACCTCCTCCAGCCCCTGCTCGGCGAAGTGCAGCGCCATGGCCGCCGAGTACGCCTGGAAGTAGGTGCGGGCGCGGTTGCGCTCCAGCGCGTTGCTCCACTTCGGGATCTTCCATTCGAAGCGGGCCTCGGGCCGGGTCATGCTGCGCGGCAGGTCGATGACGACGCTGTTGCCGGTGGCCTTGACGTAGGGGGTGTCGACGAGCCCGTTCAGCGCGGTGGACCACAGGCGGGCGAGCGGGCCGCCGCCGGTGTCCAGGGCCAGGTGCTCCTTGCCGTCGAACCAGCGCGGCGACATCACCCAGCTGTACTTGTCGTTGAAGTCCCGCTTCTGCGGGGCGGGGATGGTGTGCTGGTTCCAGGGGTGGCGCGGGTCGATGGGGTTGCCGAGCGGGTCGTGGGTGACGAACTGCTCCTGGCCCTCCCAGTCCTGGTAGTAGGAGCTGCCGAGCAGGATGCGGATGCCGAGGTTGATCTCGGTGAGGTCGTTGGTGACCAGTTTCCCGTCGACGATGATGCCCGGGGTGACGAACATCCGCCGGCCCCAGTCCGTCATGTTGCGGTAGGTGAAGTCGCAGTGCTCGGGGTCGTTGAGGGCGCCCCAGCAGCCGAGCAGCACCCGCCGCCGGCCGACCTCCTCGTAGCCGGGCAGCGCCTCGTAGAAGAAGTCGAAGAGGTCATCGTGGAGCGGCACCACGCGCTTCATGAACTCGACGTAGCGCATCAGCCGGCTGAGGTAGTCGGTGAAGAGCTGGACGCTAGCCACGGTGCCGACGCCGCCCGGGTAGAGCGTGGAGGGGTGCACATGGCGGCCCTCCATGAGGCAGAACATCTCCCGGGTGTAGCGGCTGACCTGGAGCGCCTCGCGGTAGAACTCGCCCTCGATGGGGTTGAGGGAGGTCATGATGTCGGCGATGGTGCGGTAGCCGTGCTCGCCGGCGTGCGGGGCCTCGGTGCGCTGGGCCAGCTCCCAGACGCCCGGGTTGGTCTCCCGGACCATCTTCTCGCAGTAGTCGACCCCGACCAGGTTCTCCTGGAAGATGTTGTGGTCGAACATGTACTCCGCGGACTCGCCGAGATTGATGATCCACTCGCCGAGGTGCGGGGGCTTGACGCCGTAGGCCATGTTCTGGGCGTAGACGGAACAGGTGGCGTGGTTGTCGCCGCAGATCCCGCAGATCCGGCTGGTGATGAAGTGCGCGTCGCGCGGGTCCTTGCCGCGCATGAAGACGCTGTAGCCGCGGAAGACGGACGAGGTGCTGTAGCACTCGGCGACCCGCTTCTGCTTGAAGTCGATCTTGGTGTGGATGCCCAGGCTGCCCACGATCCGGGTGATCGGGTCCCAGGACATCTCCGTCAGACCGCTGCCGTCGCCGGCTGTCTTGGTCTTCGGTGCCATTGTCTGTGCCATGCCCTTCTTCGCGTGCCGGTGTGGGGGTCTGACGGAGCGTCGGGTAGGGGTGCGGTCACCAGGGTCGGCGGTAGCCGGTGGTCAGCTTCTCGCCGCGGTGCCGCCACTTGGGCTCGTGGTCCACGGTCCGGGCCGTGATGCCGCGCAGCCGGCGGACGACGTTGCCGTAGGCGGAACTGGCGGTGCTGGAGAGCTTGGCGCCGGGCGGCTCGTCCATGAACGGCATGAACTTGTCGGGGAAGCCGGGCATGGTGCACGCGATGCAGACCCCGCCGACGTTGGGGCAGCCGCCGATGCCGTCCATCCAGCCCCGCTTGGGCACATTGCATTTGACCACGGGACCCCAGCAACCGATCTTCACCAGACACTTGGGCGAGTCGTAGGTCGTGGCGAACTGGCCCTGCTCGTAGTACCCGGCCCGGTCGCAGCCCTCGTGCACGGTCTCGCCGAAGAGCCAGGTGGGCCGCAGCTGGTCGTCCAGCGGGATCATCGGGGCCGCGCCGGTCGCCTGGTAGAGCAGGTAGACCAGCGTCTCGGCGAAGTTGTCCGGCTTGATGGGGCAGCCCGGTACGCACACGATCGGGATGCCGGCCTTGGACTTCCAGTCCCATCCCAGGTAGTCGGGCACGCCCATGGCACCGGTCGGGTTGCCGGCCATGGCGTGGATACCGCCGTAGGTGGCGCAGGTGCCGATGGCGACGACGGCGAGAGCTTTGGGGGCCAGCCGGTCGATCCACTCACTGGTGGTGATCGGCTGCCCGGTGGCGGGGTCGTCGCCGAAGCCGCACCAGTAGCCCTCCGGCTTGATGGCCTCGTTGGGGATGGATCCCTCGACGACCAGCACGAACGGGTCGATCTCACCCCGTTCGCCCTTGAAGAACCATTCGATGAAGGTGTCCGCGCCCTGGGTGGGCCCGCACTCGAAGTCGATCAGCGGCCAGTGGACCTGGATCTTGGGCAGGCCAGGCAGCACGCTGAGGGCGATCTCCTCGATGCTTGGCTGGGTCGCGGCGGTCAGCGCGACCGAGTCACCGTCGCAGCTCAGGCCGGCGTTGATCCAGAGAATGTGGATCGGGGACTCGTCCTCGCCCTTCCGTGCGGACGGGGCGGTCACGGGGGCAGGTGCGGCATCCATGGCGATGTGCCTCCTCCGGGAGGTGGGCGGCGGAAGCGCTCGGCACGGCTTCCGTCAACCTTGGTAACACCGCCGGGGAGGCTAGGAGAGCCGAAGAGGGCCGTTCCGGTGACGCACCAGCACCGGAACGGCCCTAAGGCCCGAGGAGGGACTGCCGTCAGGACGGAACTCCGGCCGCCACGGTGGACACGGTGAACGTGCCGCCGCACACCCGCAGCCCGCCGCTGCCGGTGGTCATGGACTCCTTGGAGCCGGGCGGGTAGACGAAGACGATCTGCGAGTTCTTCCAGCAGGGGATGTCCGAGACGCCCTCGTTGACCGTGTGCAGCACGGCGTGCGCGCTCTGTCCGGGCTGGAGCCGCACGCTGCCGCCTGCGCCGCCCTCGCGGGAGGCGGGCGTACCGACCGCCGAGCCGTCGCGCTGGATCAGCGAGACGCCCGGGAAGCCGCGCAGCGAGCACGCCTTCTTGCCCTTGTTGGTGAAGACCAGCGGCACCCGGATGTTGCCCGCGCCGACGTCGGTGCGGCCCATGTGCAACGACATGTCCGACGCGGCGCAGCGGTCCGAGGCCGTCATGGCCGAGGGGTTGGCCTGGCTGGCGTTGGGCACACCGGCGGTGCCGGCGGAGGGCTTGGCCACGTTGGACGGCCGGGCCGAGTGCCCCGCGGACTGCGCACTGCCACCGGCCGACGGCGCACCGTTCGCGCTGGACGTGGCGGGCGCCGCGGCCGAGGAGGACTTCGACGCGCCGTCCGTGCCGTTCTGGCAGGCGGAGAGAGTCAGCGCGGTGACGGCGATGAGCGTTCCGGCGGCGACACGGCGGCCGCGGCCGAGGGTCTTGATGGTGAGCGACATGAGTCCCCCTCGTCTGGTAGGTCGGTACCCTCGTAAAGGTGGGTGCGTACGGTCCGTCCGTTGCTCTTCCAGCGTGCGCCCGGGCACTGCCGGTCCGCTAACGAGGCACTAACACCCCACTAACGAGGCCGCGCGCCCGGTACGACGCTGCGCCGGCGACCGGTGTGACCAGCCGGAACACCGGTGCGCCGCCCAGGCTCGCAGAAATATCCGCGGTTGCGGGCGCGGCACTACGAGGTTCGGCCGTTTCAGCCTTCCCGCCCACCGGCCCCGGAAGACTCCCTGCGCCCCAGGCGTCCCGTGCCACGGGCCTGTGCCCGTGGTAAGTGCGCAGGGCCGGGCCCCGGGCGTCAGCGCGGGTGAAGCCGCGGTTCGCCCGGGGCGGACCAGGGTCCGCACTCGACCGAAATCCCACCATAGGGTGTCGACGAGACGCTTCTCTTGACGCCGAGGTTGCACGGGGACGGCACTTTCCGGCCACCGGCCGCCCGGGGGTGCCGTCCGGCACGGTGGGGGTGGCAGTGGCGGTGGCGGTGGCGTGTGCGGCGCACGCGGTCACGCCGACCCGGCGGCCGGTCGCGGTCGGTACCCGGGCGAACGCGGCCGACAGACCGTTGTCGCGCCTGTCGTACGTGCGCAGGCCCTCCGGGGTGAGGTCCCGGCCGCTGTCGGCGGTCGGGTGGCGAGGCGACGGGGTGGCGGGGTGGCGCGTGGTCTGTGGCGGATGGCCGCTACGCCGCCCTTGCCGTAGCTGAAGCCGTAGCCGTAGCCGTTGGCAACGCTGACACCGCGAGTGGGATGCTCCGGTTCGCGCCGAAGGGGACCCGCACACCGCTCCTGACGGCGCGTCACTCGATGCCAGTCAGTGACACCCCGTCAGCGACAGAGTCCGCCCCGCCCCCAACGGCAACCGGCAACCGGCAACCGGCAACCGGCTTCCATGGCAGTGCAGTTGACGGCCCCTCCCGACCCGCCGGGCGGGAGGCGGTACGGCGTACGACGTACGCCCGACGGCAAGCCCGTAAAGGGCTGCACCGTCAGCGCTCCCCGGCCCCGCCCGGCTGCACCAGGTCGAGATCCAGTCGCTCGTCCGCGCCTCCCGCCAGGGATATCGGCGTCGCGTGCGGCGGATATCCGGCCGCCGACAGGGTGTAGTGACGACCCATCAGATCCGCGAACGCATAGGCGCCGTCCGGCCCGGTGACCATGTGACCGGCCACCGTCCCGTCCTCCAGCAGGGTCACGGCGGCATCGTTCAACGGCTGCCCGTCCGGCCCACGGACCGTGCCGCGCACCGTGGCGGTAGGCCGCAGCCGAACGTCCTGGCCGGTCGGCGCACCCCCCGTGTCCGCCCCGACGCCCCCGGCCAACTGCACGGCACGCGCCTCCGGTTGGTGCCCCGCGGCACTGAAGACGAGCGTGTAGTCGCCGTCCGGCAACTGACCGACCTCCCAGTGCCCGTCGGCACCGCTCGTCGTGCGGGTCACCACATCGCCCCGGCCGTCGGTGATCACCACGCTCGCACCGGCCAGCGCGGTCCCGTCCGGGCCGCCGCGCAGGGTGCCGCGGAGCCGGCTGCCGGCGGGGGTCAGGACCAGCTCCGCCTCGGCCACCGTGCCCTCGCCGTAGTGCGTGGCCGAGGCGGCGTGCGGGGTGTGGCCCGGGGCGGCGCCGGTGAGGACGTAGGTGCCCGCGGTCGGGGCGGCGAGCGCGTAACTCCCGTCGGCCGCGGCCGTGGTGACGCCTGCCTGCTGCCCGTGCCGGTCGATCAACGTGACCGTGGCACCCGGGACCGGCCCACCGGCGCTGTCGACGACCCGCCCCCGGAACCCGGCGGCAACCCCATCGACCACACCCACCGGATCCATGGAATCCACCGAATCCACGAGACCGGCCGAACCCATCGAATCAAGCGAATCGGCCGAGGCTCCGGACGCGGTCGGCTTTCCGGGCGGAGTCGGGCCCCCGTCCTCAACCGGGCCGGCACCCGATGCGCCACGCTCCTCCGCGCTCTGCGCCACCACCGCCTCCCGCGCCCCGGCCGCCTTCCGCTGGGACGGCAGGAAGGCGGCCACCAGCACTCCGAGCGCGACCGCGGCGGTGGCGATCAGGAACGAGACCCGGAACCCGGCCATCGTGGGCACCGCGACCGGCCCCAGCGGCTCGGACATGTGGGCCAGCACCATGCCGATCACCGCGCTGGACACGGAGGTGCCGATCGAACGCATCAGGGTGTTCAGGCCGTTGGCCGCGCCGGTCTCGGAGGGGTCGACGGCCCCGACGATCAGCGCCGGGAGGGAGGAGTACGCCAGGCCGATGCCGGCGCCGACCACCACCGCGATGATGATCGTCTGCCAGGGTGCCTGCATCAGGCCGATCCCGCTGCCGTAGCCGATGCCGATGATCAGCATGCCGAGCAGCAGCGAGATCTTGGGGCCGCGGCGGGCGGCGATCCGGGCGTAGACCGGCGCCACGAACATCATCGTCAGGCCCAGCGGCGCCACGCACAGCCCGGCGACCACCATCGACTGGCCCAGGCCGTAGCCGGTCGACTTGGGGAGTTGGAGCAGTTGCGGCAGCACCAGCGAGATGGCGTAGAACGCCACCCCGACCGTGATGGAGGCGAGGTTGGTGAGCAGCACCTCGCGCCGGGCACTGGTGCGCAGATCGACCAGTGGGTCGGAGATCCGCAGCTCCATCACGCCCCACAGCACCAGGATCAGCGCCGCGGCCCCGAACAGGCCGAGGGTGGTGGGCGATCCCCAACCCCAGTCGCTGCCCTTGGTGATCGGCAGCAGCAGGGCGACGAGGCCGACGGACAGGCCGAGGGCGCCGGCGACGTCGAAGCGGCCGGGCGCCCGCACCGAGGTCTCCGGGACGGCGAACAGGGTGAGCAGCATCGAGAGCACACCGAGTCCGGCGGCGGCGAAGAACAGCGTGTGCCAGTCGGCGTGCTGGGCCACCAGGGCCGCGGCGGGCAGCGCGAGCCCGCCGCCGACGCCGATCGAGGAGCTCATCAGGGCCATGGCCGAGCCGAGCCGCTCCCGGGGGAGTTCGTCGCGCATCAGGCCGATGCCGAGGGGTATCGCGCCCATCGCGAAGCCCTGGAGCGCCCGGCCGACGATCATGACGATCAACTGGCTGGTGAATCCGCAGATCAGCGAGCCGATGACCATGACCGCGAGGCTCGCCAGCAGCATCCGGCGCTTGCCGTAGAGATCACCGAGGCGCCCCATGATGGGGGTGGCGACGGCCCCGGCGAGGAGGGTGGCCGTCATGACCCAGGTGGCGTTGCTGGGCGCGGTGCCGAGCAGCGTCGGCAGGTCCTTGATGACCGGCACGAGCAGCGTCTGCATCACCGCGACGACGATGCCTGCGAAGGCGAGGACGGGGACGAGGCCGGCGCGCGCTCTGCGGTGTCCGCCCTCCGGGGGCGGGGGCAGCGGCGGCGCGGCGGCGGGTTCCGCCGTCCTCGCGGGGAGCTGGTCCGTCGTCGTCCGGGTCATGCGGGCGGCCTCCAGGGCGGCAGGAGTGAGCGGAAGGGTGCGCCGTGCGCTGCGGTGCGCGGGCAGGGGAATTCACCCCCTGATACGTGTATGGCGAACGTTTCAACGCAAGGGGCTATTCCAAGCCAGCGGGCCGTCTCGCACCGCGGGCAGTGATCTCCCTCACGCTCGCCGTGCGCGCCCGAGCGCCACGCCAACTTCCGTACGTGGCACGGCCGGTCGCCCCCCTCGGCGCCTCAGCCGCCCCGGCCCGCCCGGGCACCGCACCCGGCCCGCGCCCACTCGTCACCCCGTCCATCGGTCCTCCCCCGGCCTCGATCCCGATCTCGTTGCGCACGTGGGATCCAGTGAACCGCACGCCACTGACAATCGGTCGCCCGAGGGATCAAGAGCGGGTCAAGAGCGGAGCACACCCACCGACGGCACGCCGGGACGGAACCGACGTACCGGTGCACCAGGGGATCTACCGCCCCGGCCCTGCACGATCCGAGGGGACCGCGCCCCGTCGCTACGGAGCCGCGTCCAACAGGTCCGCCCCGACTCGGCTCGACCTGATTGCAAGCATCGATTACCCGTGCCGCACGAAGCCGAGGGCACAGCCCGGGAACGTTCCGCCCACAACGCTCCACCCACCCGGCCGGGCGCCGCCCGCCACGACACGACGGATTTCCCCCGGGACCACCCCGGACGACCCATGGTGATTCACCGTTCAACACCGCGTGCGCGGTATATTTCAGCCCCGCATCAGGCACATGGCCGGACTCCCCGACCGGGGGTTCCGGTCAGCTCGCCACGGCCTCGCCATCACCCGGGGGCGGCACACTCGGCACGGCCTTCTCCTGCAACGCGGCGTCGATCTTCTCCCCGCGCTCGGGGTCCAATTTGAGCTTGGCGAGCACCGCCGGCACCGCGATGCTCGGCAGCGTGTGCTCAAAGAAGACGGCCAACCGATGGCCGAGGTCCGCACGGTTGGTCAGCGCGTGCGACATCATCTGGAGCCCGGCGAACGCACCGACGAACAGTTCGGCGGTGTCGCGCACGTTCACGCTCTCCATGATTTCCCCGCGGTCCCGCGCTTCGCTCAACAACCCTTCGACAAACCGGGTCCAGGAGAGCATGGACTGCTTGCGATCGAGGTGAGTGGAGCCCTGCTCGACGGCCAGCCGGGCCGCCCCCCGCTGGATCGGGTCGTTGCGCAGGCGGTACGCGAGCACCTGTCCCGCATCGACGAATTCCTGCAGTCTGATCTGTTGCGGCTCCACGGCGATGTCCAACACGTGCTCATTCAGCACGGCGAGCGCCAACTGCTCCTTGGAAGCGAAGTGGAAATACAGGGCGCCCTTCGTCACGCCGGCGCGTTCAAGAACCTCGGCGATGGTCGCGCGATCGTACCCTCGGTCGTCGAAGACCGATGCCGCCGCCTCCAAGATCATTCGCCGGGTCCGAATCGCGCGGTCCTGCTGTGCCACAGGAACGCCTCCTGTCTCTCGAATTCCTCAAGTGTGCCAACCGCTCGCTGGAGCTCAAGTCTCCGCCCGGTCAGCCTATTTCCTCTTTCCGCCAGCCCGGCATTGAAAATAAAACCGGATGGTACGTATCTTATCAGCGACGGACCTCAACCCGTAAAAACGCCTGGGGGCATACATGAGCGACACGATGCACGTCAGCGGCGCGGTACAGCCCAGGACCCCGCACCAGCTACGTCCGGATCAGGACGAGCGGGCTGTCCAGCAGAACCGCACCGACACCCCAGTTCCTTGTGAATACGTGCACCGTCCGGTCGTCGACGACATTCTGGTCACGTCCTGGAGCCGAGTGGACGACTGTCATTTCTCGGTCACCGCCCACTGGCCACGGGATCACGGCTATTTCGCGCCGCGCCGTGGCCGGGACTCGCTCATCCTGACCGGTGAAACCATTCGCCAGGCAGGGCTGCTGCTCTCGCACACCGAATTCAACGTGCCGGTGGGACACCACTTCATCCTCGGTGACCTCGTCTACACCATGCGGCCCGAGCACCTCCCCGCCGACGGTGGGCCCACCACGCTGACGGTCGACATCGCCTGCAGCGCCCTGCGCATGCGACGCGGCACCCTGACCAGTGGACGCTTCGACATGACCATGCGCGCTGCGGACCAGGTCGTCGCGGTCGGGCACTCCCACGTCACCGTGGCCTCCCCCACCGTCTACCGCCGGATCCGCGGGGAGCACCTGACGGCCCAGCGCAACATCGGGCCCCTGCCGTCACCCGTCGTCCCCCGGCTGACCGGCAGCGACACCGAGCACGACGTCCTGCTCTCCCCCACCGACCGGCCCGGTCGGTGGCAACTGCGCATCGCCCCCGGCCACGCCGCGGTCGTGAACCCGGCCAACGACCACGTCCCGGGCATGGTGCTGGTCGATGCCGCACAGCAGGCCGCACACGCCTTGACCGCGCCCGGGCGCTTCGCACCGCACGCCTTCGACATGCAGTTCAGCCGCTACGCCGAGCACGGAACCCCGTGTGTCGTCGAGGCCAGCCGGGTCGCGTCCGCGCCCGGCACCGCGACCGTCCAGGTCACGGGAGTTCAGGACGGTGAGCCGGTGTTCCTGTGCACCCTGACCGCACAGGACGAACGCGGCTGAAGGACCGGCCGGGCATCCTCACGGCAGACGGACGGGCTGACGTCCCCACGCCGAACGTCGCACCGGAACGCCCGGCAACGCACCCCGCTCCACCGCAATCAGCACGAGATCGACAGTCCGCGTCGGCGCACGCCGGCCGCGGCACGAGAAAGGCCAACGACGACATGGGTGACCTCAACGGAAAGACCGCACTGGTGACAGGGTCGAGCAGGGGCATCGGCCGGGGCATAGCCCAGCGCCTGGCTCGGGAAGGTGCGCTGGTCGCCGTTCACTACAACACCAATGACGTCGCGGCCAAGGAGACCTTGGACGGCATCAAGGCCGAGGGCGGGCAGGCCTTCGTCATAGGCGCGGAGCTCGGGGTGCCCGGCGACGCGGAAGCCCTGTTCGCCGCCTTCGACGCCGAACTCGCCGCGTACGGCGCCGAACCCGGTCTCGACATACTCGTGAACAACGCGGCGACGCGGTTCTCCGGGCACATCGGCGAAGCCACGGAGGACGAGTTCGACCGCACCGTCGCGATCAACCTCAAGGCGCCGTTCTTCATCGTGCAGCACGCCCTGCACCGCATGCGGGACGGCGGGCGCATCATCAACATCTCGTCGGCGGTGACCAGCACGGCGTACCCGTCGTCGATCGCCTACAGCGTCTCCAAGGGCGGCATCGACACGCTCACCCGCACCCTCGCCAAGGATCTCGGCGCGCGGGGCATCACGGTGAACGCCCTCGCCCCGGGCTGGGTCGAGACCCATGTGACGGCTGCGCGGACGGCGGTGCCCGAGCAACGGGCGGCGCTGGCGGCCTATTCCGTGTTCAACCGCATCGGGCAGCCCACCGACATTGCCGACGTCGTCGCCTTCCTCGCCTCCGACGACTCCCGTTGGATCACCGGCCAGCGCATCGACGTCACCGGCGGTTCGATGCTCTGACGGCCACGTCCCGGGCGCTCCGACCCCCGTCCGGAGCGCCCGGGCCGCGCCCGCCGTCTCAGGCGGCGTCCGGCACCGCCCGTTCCAGCCCCAGCAGCAGCCGCTTCCGCTCCAGGCCGCCCGCGTAGCCGGTGAGCGAGCCGTCGGCGCCGATGACGCGGTGGCAGGGCCGGACGACCAGGAGGGGGTTGGCGCCGATCGCCGTCCCGATGGCGCGGACCGCGCCGCGCGGCGCGCCGATGGCGGCGGCGATCGCCCCGTAGGTGGTGGTCGTGCCGTACGGGATGGCCTCCAGCGCCGCCCAGACGCGCTGCTGGAAGTCGGTGCCGCGGGGGACGGCGGCGAAGGTGAACGGGTCCTGCGCGCCGTCGAAGTACGCGCGGAGCTGGCGGGCGATCCCGGCGAACGCGGCCGGGTCGTGTGTCCAGCCCTCCTGGACGACCGCCCCGCGCTTCTGGTCCGGTACGGAGAGCGAGGCCAGTGCGGTGCCGCCGGGCGCGGTGGCCGCTCGCTCGCCCACCAGCAGGAGTTCGCCCACCAGCAGGAGTTCGCCCAGGGGGCTGTCGAGGGTGGCGTACAGGGTCATGCGTCGATCCGTTCTGTCGGGTTCCGGTGCCGTGCGGCGGAGTCGGTCGGGGCGGTGGAGCCTCTGGGGGCGGCGCCCCAGAGGTAGTGGGTCGCGTAGGAGCGCCACGGGCTCCAGAGCGCGGGAGCGGTGCCCGGGGGCGGTTCGCCGAGGAGGACGTCGGGGTCGCCCAGGGCCCGCATCCGGAGGTAGCCGGCGGTCCACGGGCCGATGCCGGGCAGTGCGCGCAGCGCGCGTTCGGCCCGGTCGCGGTCGGTCCCGGCGTCCAGGACGACGTCCCGGGCGGTGAGCGCGGCGGCGAGGGCGCGCAGCGCGGCGGCCCGCGACGGGGGCAGGTCGAGCCCGGTGAGCGGCGCCCCGGCCAGTTCCGCGGCCCGCGGGAAGAGGTGGGTGAGGGTGCCGGCGGGCCGCGGCAGCGGCTCCCCGTGCGCGGCGACCAGGCGTGCGCCCAGGGCCCGGCCGGCGGCGGTCCCGGTCCGCCGGGCGAGGACGGCGCGCACCGCGAGCTCGTCCGGGTCCACCGTGCCCGGGGACCGCAGTCCCGGGCATCGGGCGACCAGCGGGGCCAGTACAGGGTCCGTGCCGAGCCGTTCACCGACCGCGTACGGGTCGGCGTCGAGGTCGAAGAGGCGGCGGACGCGTTGGGCGGCGGTGGTGAGGTCGCGCAGTTCGGTGAGGTGCAGCCGGCAGTCCAGCCAGCCGTCGCCGGTGACCTCGTCGACCTCCGCGATGCCGGTGCCGTTGGGCAACCGCAGGGTCCGCCGGTATGTGCGGCGGCCCGGTGCCCCGGTGACCTCCTCGATCCCGTCGAACGCCCGCCGTTCCAGGTAGTCGAAGACCTGCCGCGCCGCGTACGGGCCGCGGAACGCCAGCCGCAGCGGCAGCACACCGGGCGTGCCGGACGGGGCCGCCGGGCCGGAGCGGGCGCCGGGGCGGACCGCCCGCAGTGCGCTCGGGGTGAGGGCGTAGATCTCCTTGATGGTGTCGTTGAACTGCCGGACGCTGGCGAATCCGGCGGCGAAGGCGATCTCGGCGACCGGCAGACCGGTGGTCTGGAGCAGCAGCCGCGCGGTGTGCGCGCGCTGCGCCCGGGCCAGTGCGGTGGGCCCGGCGCCGAGTTCGGCGGTCAGCTGCCGTTGCACCTGCCGGGCGCTGTAGCCGAGCCGGGCGGCCAGTCCGGCCACGCCCTCCCGGTCGACCACGCCGTCGCCGATCAGCCGCACCGCCCGTCCCACGACGTCTGCCCTGGCGTTCCACTCGGCCGAGCCGGGCACCGCGTCGGGGCGGCACCGGCGGCAGGCCCGGTATCCGGAGCCCTGGGCGGCCGCGGCGGTGGGGAAGAAGGTGACGTTGCGCCGCCGCGCGGTCGTGGCGGGGCAGCTCGGCCGGCAGTAGATCCCCGTCGTCGACACCGCGAAGAAGAACGCCCCGTCGAACCTGGCGTCCCGGCTCCGCACCGCCTCGTACCTGCTGTCCTCACTCATCACACCCCCACTGTGCGGCATCCCGCGCCCCCGTTCTGGCGGGAATCGGACACGGCGCTGGGTGCCGGGCCGTCGCCCGGCACCCTGGTGGCCGCCGTCGGCGCCGGAGCGCGGGCGGTACGCGGGAGCCGCACGAGCACGGCCCGCGGCCGGCCTTCAGACGACCAGGACCCGCCGCCCGCGCGTGTGCCCCGCGGCGCTGTCGATGTGCGCGGCCGCGGCCTGGTCGAGCGGGTAGGTCCGGTCCACCGGGATGCGCAACATGCCGCGCGAGAAGAGCCGGGCGGCCTCGGTGATGGCGTCCCACAGGTTCCCGGCCTCGGCGGAGAACCGCGCGCCGAGCTCCGGCGCGCCGCGATCGGCGATCGAGAGCACCCGCCGCGGATCCCCCGTCAGCTCGATGAGCTCGCGGATCACGCCGGAACCGGCCAGGTCGAGGGCGGCGTCGAGACGGCCGAGCTCCCGCACCCGCGCCACGAGCCCGGCACCGTAGGTCGTCGGGACGGCGCCCAGGCTCCGCAGGTAGTCCTGGTTCGCCGGCCCGGCCGTGGCGATCACCGAGATGCCGCGGTCGCGGGCGATCTGCAGCACCGCCGACCCCACTCCCCCGGACGCGCCGCTGACCAGCAGCGTCTGTCCGGACTCCACGCCGACCTGGCGGATGACCCGCAGCGCGGCCTCCACGACGGACGGGTACCTGGCCGCCTCTTCGAAGGTCAGCCCCTCGGGCATGGGCGCCCAGGCCTGGCGCATGATCGACGGCTCACCCGCGCTGCGGGAGTACGAGAAGTCGATGCTGCTGCGTCACGCCGAGTCGCTGGCCGCGGCCGTCGCCGGGGACCTCGGCCTGGCGGAGCCCTCCACGGCGTGCCGGACGCTCGCGCGGTTCGTGGTGGACGCCTTCCAGCTGGCCCGGGAGGCGGCCGATCCGGAGACCGCGCTCGACGAGGTCTTCCGGATGATCGAGGCGGCCTGGGCCGTCGCCCGCCCCTCCGGAGACTCCCCCGGCACTGCCGGGGCGCAGGGCGGGACACGACCCGGACCGTGGGCGGGACACGACCCTGCCCGGCGTCGTTTCGCGGGACCCCGGTGGCAGTGCGGACCGGTGTGCCGACCGGCCTCGGCCGTTCTCGCGGGCAACCGGTGCACCGGTGCTCCCCGCGGCCCCTCACGCCGACGGCATCGGCCAGTCGTCCAGGGAGCCGCCGCGCCACTCGACCAGGCAGGGGTCGTCCAGGGCGATGTCCTCGGCCGGGTCGGTGACGCCCGCGCGGCGGAGGAACTCGGCCACGTCACCGCGGCCGTGGGCCAGACCGACGATCTGCCCGTGCACCGTCACCCGGCGTCCACCGGAGGGGGTCGGTGGGTGCACGATGACAGGCGGGTGCTCGGACATGCCTCCAGCGTGCGCCGGGCTCCGCACGCTCGCACCTCGGCAGTGGGATCTCACCCGGACGGATGGGATCCGGACCGGGCGGGGAGGCCGGCGCCGGCGCGGGGTGGTTCCCGGGCCGGTCCGGCCGGGCGGGCGCGGACCTGAATCGCGAGCGAGAGCACGAGGGTGCCAGTGAACAACCCCATGGAGTCCGCCGAGTTCTCCCGAGACCCGTATCCGCTGCTCGCCGCGCTGCGGGCGCGCGGCCCGGTGCAGCGGGTGCGGACCGGCAAGGACCGTACGACCTGGGTGGTGACCGGCTGGGCGGAGGCGCGGGCGGCGCTGGCCGACGGGCGGCTGTCGAAGGACACCGCGCGGTATTTCGCGGACCGGCCGTCCGGGCGCGATCTGGCGCCCGCCGTGAGCCGGAGCATGCTGGCCACCGATCCGCCGGACCACGGCAGGCTGCGGAAACTGGCCATGGCGGCGTTCACCCCGGCGGCGGTGGGCCGACTGGCGCCCCGGGTCCGGGAGATCGCGGAGGAGCTGGCCGCGGCGCTGGGCCGGGCCGGGGAGGCGGCCGGCGGCGGGCCGGTCGATCTGGTCGAGGGCTTCGCGGCGGCGCTGCCGATCGCGGTGATCTGCGAGCTGCTGGCGGTGCCGGAGGCGGACCGGGACGCGGTGCGGCGGTGGTCCGACGACCTGTTCGCGGCGGCCGAACCGGACACCGCCGACCGGGCCTCGCACGCGCTGGCCGGGTACATGACGGAGCTGATCGCGGCGCGGCGGGCGGCGCCCGGGGACGACGTGCTGAGCGGTCTGATCGCCGCCCGGGACGCCGGGGACCGGCTGACCGAGCCCGAACTCGTCTCGCTGGCCGTGCTGTTGGTGGTCGCCGGGCACGAGACCACGGCCAACCTGATCGGCAACGGGCTGCTGGCCCTGCTCCGCGACGACGCGCTGCGGGCCCGCCTGCGGGACGATCCGGGGCTGCTGCCCGCCGCGGTGGAGGAGTTCCTGCGGTACGAGGCGCCGGTGACGCTGGCGACCTTCCGTTACGCCACCGAGGAGTTCGACGTCGGCGGTGTGCGCATCGGGGCGGGGGACGTGGTCCTCGTCTCCCCCGGTGGCGCCAACCGCGATCCGGCGCGGTTCGAGGCGCCGGACGCGGTGCGGCTGGAGCGGGCGCCCCTGGGCGGGCACCTCTCCTTCGGGCACGGTCCGCACCACTGCCTGGGGGCGCCGCTGGCCCGTACCGAGGCCCGGATCGCGTTCGAGGTCCTGCTCGCCCGCTTCCCCGGACTGCGGCTGGCGGCGGACGGCCGCCGTGACGCCGACGGCCCCGGCGGCTCCGACGGTGTCACGTGGCGACGGACGCGGCTGATGCGCGGACCGGCCCGACTCCCGGTCGTCCTGGGGCCGTTGGGGGCGGCGCCGGTGGGGCGGACATGACGTTCGCCCGCCTGCGCGTGCGGCACGGGCCGTCGGGAGTACGGGACGCAACGAACCGACGCCGCGGCCGCAGTGCGGCGGCCACGGCGCCGGTTGTCCGGTGCCGGTAGCGGTCCGGGACCGCTACCCGGTTCTCAGTCCTTGAGGT